>NZ_JBDPLH010000047.1:0-489 GCF_040187885.1 Roseateles cavernae | reverse complement strand
AATGCCATCCGCAGCTCCTAAGCCCTGCATCAAATGCAGGGCGCTCGTCTATGACGGGTCAAGCCGCTGCATTGACCACAAGGTCAAGGACGGCAGCTTCGCCGACAGCCGGCGCGGCAGCAGGCACAAGCGCGGCTATGGCTCGGAGTGGGACACGAAGCGCGAGCGCATCAAGCAGCGCGCTGCTGGCCTGTGCGAGCCCTGCCTCCCGCTTGGCATCGTGCACGACGGCCATGAGTGCGACCACAAGGTCAGCAAGGCGGTCTGGCAGCGCAACTACGGCTCGCTCGCTGGCGTCGACGACGACGCGAACCTGCAGTGGATCAACCGCGACTGCCATCGCATCAAGACCCTGGCTGAGGCCGCCGCTGCGCGCGGCATCGTGCCCACCGATACACCCACCGCAGCCGAAGCCAGCAAGCCCTCCGGGCCGGGCGCACCCACCCGTGGTGCACCCGGCACCGGAGGCCAGCAGGCAGGGGGGGGTGA
>NZ_JBDPLH010000046.1:0-503 GCF_040187885.1 Roseateles cavernae | reverse complement strand
GGCCCCGCCAAGTCCAGCCGCATCGCCATCCTGGACGCCGGCATGAAGGCGCAGAAGGTCAGCGTCGAGCCCGACGCGGCCCAGTTCATCGAGACCCGCCAGCACCAGGTGGAGGAAATCTGCCGCTGGTTTGGCGTGCCGCCCCACAAAGTCATGCACCTGCTGCGCGCCACCTTCACGAACATCGAGCACCAGTCCATCGAAGTCGTCGTCGACAGCGTCACGCCCTGGGTGCTGCGCATGGAGCAAGAAGGCGACTTCAAGCTATTCGGCCGCCGCGCGACCAATTGCTATAACAAGATGGATCTGAAGGGCCTGCTGCGCGGCGACTTCAAGAGCCGCCAGGAAGGCCTGCAGATCCAGCGCCGAAACGGTGTCATCAATGCCAACGACTGGTGCCGGCTGGAAGACATGCCCGAGATCGGCCCCGATGGCGACAAGTACATCGTCGAGGGGAACATGACCACGCTGAAGGCCATCGGCGAGCCCAAGCCCGAACCGAG
>NZ_JBDPLH010000045.1:0-524 GCF_040187885.1 Roseateles cavernae | reverse complement strand
GACGGCGTGCCCTGTCCCCTGGCGGGCCGCAAGGCCGGCGAGATCGACTACTTCGTCGTGCGCGAGAACACCGAGGGCGAGTACACCAATCTGGGCGGCATCATGTATGCCGGCACCGAGCGCGAGATCGTGATCCAGGAGTCGGTCTACTCGCGCCACGGCACCGACCGGGTGCTGAAGTACGCCTTCGAGCTGGCCGACAGCCGTGCGCGCAAGCACCTGACGGTGGCGACCAAGAGCAATGGCATCGCGATCAGCATGCCCTGGTGGGACGGCCGCGCCGATGCGGTGGCCCAGGGCTATCCGGCGGTCACGGTGGACAAGCAGCACATCGACATCCTCAGCGCGCGCTTTGTGCTGCAGCCGGGGCGCTTCGATGTGGTGGTGGCCAGCAATCTGTTCGGCGACATCCTGTCGGACCTGGGGCCGGCGACCACCGGCACCATCGGCCTGGCGCCCTCGGCCAATCTGAACCCGGAGCGCCAGTTTCCCTCGCTGTTCGAGCCGGTGCATGGCTCGGCGCC
>NZ_JBDPLH010000044.1:0-570 GCF_040187885.1 Roseateles cavernae | reverse complement strand
TAACGTTCGACGTGAGCGGCGGCTGGAGGCAGGCGAAGCCTGCCGGAAGCTGTCCGCTCGATGGAAAGGTTAGGCGTCACTTTGCGCTCGTGTGGTCGCCTGAGACTCGCGTTTGACTCCAGGTCCGGTGCCCGACCAAGCGGCGTAGGCAAGAGCGCCAATGACGATACCAAGAGGGGCAGACAGCCAATACCAAACTGCACGACCGAGAGGCATGGCGGGCAGCATGTCTTGCGCAACTCCGATGAGCAGAAGACCCAGAACATATGCGGTGAGCGTTAGTGCGCTCCACGGACTTCGAGCCTGAGACCAGTGCATGGCAGCTGCTCCCCCGGGAACCCAACTAACCAGGCCAAGAACTTGAAGTAGGGTTCCTTCGCTCGAATTCGGATCGACTGGGCCGGAGGGCGGCAGACGGAGCAGGAACAACGCCGAGATGAGGAAGGCCAACGCGAGATAGTGAGCCACCATGCCAGCCGCGAGCCCACGCCAGTAGGAACGCTTGGATGGATGAACGAGCCGACTAACGATGCTAGGCATAAGACAGGGCCGGTGTGTGACGCCTAACGT
>NZ_JBDPLH010000009.1:0-217014 GCF_040187885.1 Roseateles cavernae | reverse complement strand
AAGACCGCCGACCTGGGCGGAACCCAGGGCCGCGACCTGCTGGCTCTGCAGCGCGACGATGTTTTCCGAGGAGAGGGCGCCGAGCTGGGCCGAGCCCAGCGCGCGGATTTGCTCGGTCTTCAGGGCCTGCAGATCATCGCTGGCCAGGGTCGAAACCTGGGCCGTCGTGAGCCCGGCGATCTGGCTGGTGCTCAGGGCGCGGATCTGGTCGCTGGTCAGCGCGCTCAGGTCTTCGCTGCTGAGGTTGCCCAGCTGCGGTGCAGAGCTCAGCGCAGCGATCTGGGCCGAGCTCAGTGCGGCGATCTGGTCCGTGCCCAGGGCGTCGAGCTGGGCCGTGGAGAGGGCGCGCAGGGCGGCGGTGCTCAGCGCGCGCAGATCGTCCGATTCCATGGCCACCAGCTGCTCGGTGCCAAGGCCGGCGACCTGGGACGAGCTCAGTGCCGCGACCTGCTGGGTTTGCAGGTCTTCGATGTTCTCGGTGGACAGTGCGCCCAGCTGGGCCGAACCCAGGGCGCGAATCTGATCGGTCTTCAGCGCCTGCAGGTCTTCGCTGGTGATCGTGGCCAGCTGGGCCGTGCTCAGGCCGGCGATCTGGCCGGTACCCAGGGCCCGGATCTGGTCGCTGGTCAAAGCGGCGAGATCCTCGCTGCTGAGATTGGCCAGCTGGTNACCCAGGGCGCGAATCTGATCGGTCTTCAGCGCCTGCAGGTCTTCGCTGGTGATCGTGGCCAGCTGGGCCGTGCTCAGGCCGGCGATCTGGCCGGTACCCAGGGCCCGGATCTGGTCGCTGGTCAAAGCGGCGAGATCCTCGCTGCTGAGATTGGCCAGCTGGTTGGTGGACAGGGCGGCCACTTGGGCCGTGGCCAGGCCGGCCAGCTGCTCCGTGCCCAGGCCGTCGATCTGGGCGGTGGAGAGGGCGCGCAAGGCGGCCGTGTTCATCGCACGCAGGTCGGCCGATTCCATCGCGGCCAGTTGATCGGTTTCAAGGCCGCCGACCTGGGCCGAGCCCAGGGCTGCGACTTGCTGGCTTTGCAAGGCGACGATGTTCTCGCTGGACAGCGCACCCAGCTGGGCCGAGCCCAGCGCGCGGATCTGTTCGGTCTTCAGCGCCTGCAGATCCTCGCTGGTGAGCGTGGCCAGCTGGGCCGTCGTGAGCCCGGCAATCTGGCCGGTGCCCAGCGCGCGGATCTGGTCGCTGGTCAGCGCGGCCAGATCCTCGCTGCTCATGGCGGCCAGCTGGCTGGTCGACAAGGCGGCGACCTGGCCCGTGGCCAGCGCCGCGATCTGCTCGGAGGCCAGGCTGTCAAGCTGGGCGGTGGACAGGGCGCGCAACGCGGCGGTGTTCAGCGCGCGCAGATCGGCCGACTCCAGCGCGGCCAGTTGCTCGGTTTCCAGACCGCCGACCTGGGCCGAACCCAGTGCCGCGACCTGCTGACTTTGCAGCGCGGCGATGTTCTCGGTGCTCAGCGCGCCGAGCTGGGCCGAGCCCAGCGCACGCACCTGCTCGGTCTTCAGGGCCTGCAAGTCCTCGCTGGTCAGGTTGGCGAGCTGGCCGGTCGTCAGGCCGGCGATCTGGCCGGTGCTCAGCGCACGCAGCTGTTCACTGCTCAGCGCGCTCAAGTCCTCGCTGGCCAGATTGGCCAGCTGCGAGGTGGACAGCCCGGCCACCTGCTGGGTGGCCAGGCCGGCAATCTGTTCGGAGGCCAGGCTGTCGAGCTGGGCGCTGGAGAAGGCGCGCAGCGCGGCGGTGCTGATCGCGCGCAGATCGGCCGATTCCATCGCCGCCAGCTGCTCGGTCTCCAGGCCACCGACCTGGGCCGAGCCCAGGGCCGCGACCTGCTGGGTCTGCAGCGCCACGATGTTTTCCGTGCTCAGCGCGCCCAGCTGGGCCGAACCCAGCGCGCGCACCTGCTCGGTCTTCAAGGCCTGCAAGTCCTCGCTGGTCAGGTTGGCGAGCTGTGCGCTGCCCAGACCGGCGATCTGGCCGGTGCTCAGTGCGCGTATCTGCTCGCTGCCCAAGGCGGCCAGGTCTTCGCTGCTCAGATTGCTCAGCTGGCTGGTCGTCAGGGCGGCCACCTGCTGGGTGGCCAGTGCCGCGATCTGATCGGTGCCCAGACTGTCAAGCTGAGCCGTGCTCAGCGCCCGCAGGGCGGCCGTGCCCAGGGCTCGCAGATCGGCCGATTCCATCGCGGCCAGCTGCGCCGTGCCCAGGCCGCCGACCTGGGTCGAGCCCAGCGCCGCGACCTGCTGGCTTTGCAAAGCGACGATGTTCTCGCTGCTCAGGCCGCCGACCTGGGCCGAGTTCAGCGCGCGCACCTGGTCGGTTTTCAGGGCCTGCAAGTCCTCGCTGGTCAGGTTGGCGACCTGGTGGGTCGACAGATTGGAGACCTGGTTGCTGGTCAGCGCGCGGATCTGCTCGCTGGCCAGCGCGCTGATGTCCTCGCTGCCGAAGCTGCCGAGCTGGGCTGTCGAGAAGGCGCTGACCTGCTGGGTCTTCAGTGCGCCGAACTGCTCGGAGCCCATCGCATCGATCTGGGCGCTGCTGATGACCTTGACCGCCTGCGTGCTGAGCATGCGCAGGTCTTCGGTCTGTATCACCGCGAACTGGGCGGTCGACAGCTGGGCGACCGCGTTGGTCGTCAGGTAATTGAACTGGCTGGTGGTCAGCGCCTGGATCTGTTCGGTACTGAACGCCGCCCAATCGGCGCTCCCCAGCTTAGCCAGGGTGCTGGTGGACAAGCCGGCGATTTGTGCAGTACTGAGGTTCTCGATGAGAGAGGCCATGGTCAGCTCCAGGAGCATGTAAGTTGAGCCCCCCGCATCACGATGGCTTGCGCGGGGCAGAAATTCCGGCAGCACGGCAGGTCGATCAGGGATGCGACGGCGTTCCGGCTCGCGGCAGTGACGCGAGTCGCTTGAGAACGCCTTGCAGGTGATCTACCTACGATGGCCTATGGTCGGATTTCGGACAGGCACCGGCAAACTTGAGCGTGACGACAGATCCGCCGGACACAAAGGCCGGGGGAACTGGGCTGCTGGCGCTACCGGCACATGGCCGCGATCTTTCCATCGTCCGCATGCTAGAGGGCCTGGGCGGGCGCTGATCGCCCCAAAAACAGCCGCTTTGGCTGACTATTTGTTACTTCGCCGGGCTGGCCGCCGGGCTCAGTGCCTCAAAGGCCTCGCGGTGCCGGGCCCCGACAGCGAACGGCGCCATCACGGCGGCGATACGCTGTTCCACAAGCTGGGCCTGGGCCACATCCGGGCCGTAGACCTCCATCCAGGTCAGCAGGGCTGCATCGCCATCGCGGCGCTGCAGCAGCCGCACCGGCGCCTCGCCCCGGGCCTGCTCGAAGGCCGCCAGCGCGGCCTCGGCCTGCGCCGGGCCGAGCTTGTAGTAAATATAGAGCTCGGCCTGGGCGGTACTGCTCACTGCGGTTCGCCCACCGGATAAGGCAGCGCGCGCGGGCTCAGGACCGGGCCCTCGGCGCTGCCCAGATGCAGGCTGCCGGCCTCCAGCGCCGCCAGCTTGACCTCGGCCAGCAGCAGGGTCCGGTCTCCGCGCCGCGCCGCCGCGGCCACCAGTCCGGCCGGCTGGGCCGGGTCCGCGCTGTGGAACAGCTCCTGGCCGACCGCCGCCTGGGCAGCGCCCTCGGCGGCGAACATCAGGGTGCGCCGCTTGACCGTGCCGCGGTACTGGCTGCGCGCCACCACCTCCTGGCCGGGATAGCAGCCCTTCTGGAAGTTCACCCCGCCCAGCAGCTCCAGATTGAGCATCTGCGGCACGAACTGTTCGACCGTCGCGCCGCGCACCCAGGCCAGGCCGGCCTGCACCTCCAGCCATTGCCAGTCGGCCTCGGCCAGCGCGGGCAGGGCGGGGGCCGGGGCCTGCGCCGGCTGCAGCAGCGCGTAGCGCGCCAACCCGGCCTCGGGCAGTTTCACCACCAGGGCCACGCCGATGCGGGCCACGCCCCAGACCTCGGCCGGCGCGGCCGTGCCCAGCCAGGCGCTGGCGGCTGGGCCGGCCAGGCCCCACAGCGCCCAGTCGGCACTGGCGTCGCTGAGCTTGCACTTGGCGCGCAGCACAAACATCGAGAGCCGCTTCAGGGTCGGCGCCAGCAGCTCGGCCGGCAGGGCCAGCAGCAGCTCATCGCCGGTGTTCTTGACGGCCAGCAAGGTGGCCAGCAGCCGGCCCTTGGCCGAGCAGTAGCCGGCCAGCCGGGCCTGCTCGGGGGGCTGCAGCGCGATGTCCTGGGTCAGTTGGCCGTGTAGAAACTTGGCGGCTTCCTCGCCCTGGGCGCGCATCAGGCCCCAGTCGGCCAGGCGCAGCGCGCCGCCGGTGATGGTGGAAGTGGTGTGGGTGGGTTCGCTCATGGCCCCGATTATCATCAGCGCCCACATCACCTTCGGAAAGCTCAGGTCTTGGCCCGCCATCGCAACAGAAGAAAACGCTCCGCCGGTCTCGGCGCCGTGGGCTGGCTGCTGAGCCTGCTGCTGCTGGCCCTGGGTCTGGCCGGGGCGGGCGCCGGCGCGGCCTGGTGGTGGCTGGACCAGCCGCTGGCGCTGGACAAGCCGGCGGTGGAGCTGTCCGTCGAGCCGGGCAGCACACCGCAGCAGGTGGCCCAGGCCTGGGTGGCGGCGGGTGTCGCCACCGATGCGCGGCTGCTCTATCAGTGGTTCCGCTGGTCGGGCCAGGCGCGCCAGATCCGCGCCGGCAGCTATGAGATCCACCAGGGCGCGACGCCGCGCGATCTGCTGAACAAGATGGTGCGCGGCGACGAGGTGCTGGAGGTGGTGCGCCTGATCGAGGGCTGGACCTTCCGCCAGTTCCGCGCCGCGCTGGCCAAGGCGCCGGCGCTCAAACCGGCCACGGCCGGCATGAGCGAGGCCCAGATCATGGCGGCGCTGGGCGCGCCCGGCATGCCGGCCGAAGGCCGCTTCTTCCCCGATACCTATGCCTACAGCCGCGGCGTCAGCGACCTGACCGTGCTCAAGCGCGCCCATGCGGCGATGGCCCGCCGGTTGGAATCGGCCTGGGCCGGCCGGGCCGACGGCCTGCCGCTGAAGAGCCTCGACGAGGCCCTGATCCTGGCCTCCATCGTCGAGAAGGAGACCGGCGCGGCGGCCGACCGAGGCCTGGTGGCCTCGGTCTTCATCAACCGCTTGCGCATCGGCATGCCGCTGCAGACCGACCCGACCGTGATCTACGGCCTCGGCGAGGCTTTCGACGGCAATCTGCGCCGCCGCGACCTGCAGACGGACACCCCTTTCAACACCTACACCCGCGGCGGCCTGCCGCCGACGCCGATTGCGATGCCCGGCGTGGCCTCGTTGCAGGCGACCCTGCATCCGCCGGCCAGCAAAGCGCTGTACTTCGTCGCCCGGGGCGACGGCAGCAGCGAGTTCAGCGAGGACCTGGCCGCGCATAATCGCGCCGTCAACAAATACCAGCGTGGTCAATAGTTTCGTGAACAGTGCCCTGGGCCGCAGCGCCCGTTTCATCAGCTTCGAAGGCATCGACGGTGCCGGCAAGTCCACCCATATCGAGGCCCTGAGCCAGCGCCTGCGCGAGCGCGGCGCCGAGCTGGTCAACACCCGCGAGCCCGGCGGCACGCCGCTGGCCGAGACCCTGCGCGGCCTGTTCCTGCACAGCGGCATGGATGAGCTGACCGAGGCGCTGCTGGTGTTTGCCGGCCGCCGCGACCATCTGGTCAAGGTCATCGAGCCGGCGCTGGCCGCCGGCAAGACCGTCGTCTGCGACCGCTTTGCCGACGCCAGCTTTGCCTATCAGGGCTATGGACGCGGCATGGATCTGGCGGTGCTGGGCAGCCTGGAGCAGTGGGTGCTGCAGGGCCGCCAGCCCGACCTGACCCTGTGGTTCGACCTGCCGGCCGAGATCGCCGCGCAGCGCCGCGCCGCCGCACGCGAGGCAGACCGCTTCGAGCAGCAGGACCTGGACTTCTTCGAGCGGGTGCGCGCCGGCTATGCGGCGCGCGCTGCGGCCGCGCCCGAGCGCTTTGCCCGCATCGATGCCAGCGGCTCGATCGCCAGCGTCGCGGCCCAGATCACGGCCGTGCTGGAGTCGCGCGGATGGTGACGGACACCCTGGCCCTGCCTTGGCTGGCCGAGCCGCTGACCGAGGCCCTCGCACGCGCGCGCTCGCACGCCCTGCTGATACAGGGGCCGGCCGGTGTCGGCCAGTTCGATCTGGCCCTGCTGCTGGCCCAGGCCTGGCTGTGCGAGACGCCGGTCCCCGGCTCGGGCTGGGCCTGCGGCCAGTGCGGCAGTTGCAAGCTGTTCCAGTCGCGCACCCACCCGGATTTCCAGCTGCTGATCCCCGAGGCCTTGCGCGAGCCGCTGGGCTGGGCCGCCGACGAGGGCGAGAGCAGCAAGGAAAGCAAGACCAAGCCCAGCCGCGAGATCAAGGTCGAGGCGGTGCGCCAGATGCTGAGCTTTGCTCAGGCCACCTCGGCACGTGGCCGCGCCAAGGTGGTGGTGGTCTATCCGGCCGAGGCCTTGAACACGGTGGCCGCCAATGCGCTGCTGAAGACCCTGGAAGAGCCGGCCGGCGTGCTGCGCTTCGCGCTGGCCAGCGCGGCGCCCGAAAGCCTGCTGCCGACCATCCGCAGCCGCTGCCAGCCGGTGCCGCTGGGCCTGCCGGCCCCGGGGCCGGCGCTGGCCTGGCTGCAGGCCCAGGGCGTCGACGGCGCCGAGGTCTTGCTGGCGGCGGCCGGCGGGCGGCCGCAGGAGGCCTTGCGCTGGAGCGAGGAGGGGCTGAAGGCGGCCGCCTGGGCCCAGCTGCCGGCGCGGCTGGCGCGCGGCGAGGTCGCGGCGATCTCGGACTGGCCGGTGCCGCGCGCGATCGACGCGATGCAGCGCCTGTGCCATGACCTGCTGCGCACCAGCCATGGCGCGCCGCCACGCTATTTCGCGCCCGAGGCCTTGCCGGCGCCGGGGCCGTCCGCGCCGCTGCAGCAATGGGCCCTGGCGCTGCAGCAGGCCGCACGCCATGAAGACCATCCGCTCAATGCCGGGCTCCTGATGGAGTCGCTGGTACTGCAGGGCCAGTCGGCCTTGCAGGGCCGCCGCCGTGCGGCTCGGGCTTGAACCAAGCCACGAGCAAGCCATTCGCTACACTGCCGAACATGAGTGACGCCGCGCCCGCCAAACCTCCCGTGACCCCAGCCGCCGCCGGCGCCAGGCCCAGCGTGATCCAGCTGGTGTTCAAGGAGAAGGGCGCGCTCTACGCCGCCTACATCCCGCTGTTCACCGATGGCGGCCTGTTCGTGCCGACCACGCGCGACTACAAGCTTGGCGAGGACATCTATCTGCTGCTGTCCCTGCCCGATGATGCGCAGCGCTATCCGGTGGCCGGCAAGGTGGCCTGGATCACGCCGCCCAATGCCTCGGGCGGCCGCACCCAGGGGGTGGGCGTGCGCTTTCCCGGTGACGAGAAGCACCGGCTGATCAAGATCCGGATCGAGGAGCAGCTGGGTACTTCGATCTCCTCGGCCAAGCCGACCCAGACTATCTAGATGTTCATCGATTCGCACTGCCATCTGAGTTTCCCCGAACTGCGCGCCAATCTGCCGCAGATCCTGGCCGAGATGGCCACCGCCCGCGTCGAGCAGGCCATCTGCATCTGCACGACGATGGAGGAGTTCCCCGCCGTCCGCGAGATCGCGGCCGCCCACAGCCAGCTCTGGGCCACGGTGGGCGTGCATCCCGATAACGAGGAGGTGCATGAGCCCACGGTCGACGAACTGGTGGCCGCGGCCCAGCACCCCAAGGTGGTCGCGATCGGCGAGACCGGGCTGGACTACTACCGCCTGAACGGTCGCAGCATCGACGAGATGGAATGGCAGCGCGAGCGTTTTCGCAGCCATATCCGTGCCGCGCGGGCCACGGCCAAGCCGCTGGTCATCCACACGCGTAGCAGCTCGGCCGACACCTTGCGCCTGCTGCGCGAGGAGATCGCCGCGGGCGGTTCGCTGGGTGAGCGCCCCGGCGTGTTCCACTGCTTCACCGAGACCGCCGAGGTGGCCTGGGCGGCCGTGGAGCTGGGGTTCTACATCTCCTTCTCCGGCATCCTGACCTTCAAGAACGCGCAGGACCTGCGCGATGTGGCTGCCGCGCTGCCGCTGGACCGCATCCTGATCGAGACCGACAGCCCCTATCTGGCGCCGGCGCCCTATCGTGGCAAGACCAACAGCCCGGCCTATGTGCCTTATGTGGCCCAGCAGCTGGCCGAGCTGCGTGGGCTGAGCGTCGACGAGGTCGCGGCCCGGACCTCGGCCAATTGCCGGCGCCTGTTCGGTCTGCCATGAAGAGCGTCCCGCGCCTGGTCGCGCTGGTGCTGCTGGCCGGTGCTGGACTGGCCATGGCCGGGCCGGCCGAGGACCTGCTGAACGCGGCGATGCGCGATGACGGCTACCGCATCGGCGTGCTGCTGCTGCGCGGGGGCGATCCCAATGTGCGCGACGAGCACGGCCAGACGCCCTTGCACATCGCCTTGAAGGACGATGGCGACAAGGCCGTCAAAAGCCTGCTGAGCCATCCGGCGCTGGATGTCAACGCGGTCAATGCCGCTGGCGAGACGCCGCTGATGCTGGCGGCGCTGCGCGGCCGGCTCGACACCGCCCGGCTGCTGGTGCAGCGCGGCGCGCAGATCAATCGCGAGGGCTGGAGCCCCTTGCACTATGCCTGCAGCGGCCCCGACGAAGGGGTAGCGGCCTGGCTGCTGAGCCAGGGTGCCGAGATCGATGCGCGCTCGCCCAATGGCAGCACGCCGCTGATGATGGCGGCCGGCTATGGCGGGCTCAGCACGGCCGAGCTGCTGCTGAAGGCCGGTGCCAAGGCCCAGCTGCAGAACGAGCAGGGCCTGCGCGCGGCCGACTTCGCCGAGCGTGCCGGGCGCGACCGCTTTGCCAAGCTGCTGCGCGCCCAGGCTGACAAGCCCTAGGACTTTGCCTGACACGCGCTTTGGCGCCCGGCCCACTGCCGCGCGCAGCGGCGCAGCCCTACAGTGACTCCAAGGCTGATCCATAGCCCCTGCCAACCGGAGTTACCTATGCGCCTTGCCTCTCACATCACCGCTGCCGCCAACCCCTTCGCGATGATGCTGGACCCGCAGCAGGTGGCGCGCGCCGTCGAAAGCTCGGAGCGACTGAACCGCCTGCACAGCCGCATCTACCGTCCGCTGGACAAGCCGCTGCTTGCCAAGGCGCCGGGCGACGCGGCCGACTTCGATCGCCTGATCGACGCGCTGCCCGAACCCGAGCCCGAAGACCTGCTCTGAACGATTCAGGCCTTGTTCGGCTTGCCGAGCAGGCCGACCGCCAGCGCCGTGCCCAGCAGCACGACGGCGCAGCCCAGGGCCATGCGGGCCGTGAAGGCCTCGGCCAGGAACAGCCAGCCCCACAGCACCGCGAACACCGGGATCAAAAAGGTCACGGCGATCGTGTTGGTCGCGCCGATGCGCGACATCAGGCGGAAAAACAGGATGTAGGCGATGCCCGAGCACAGCAGCGCCAGCAGCAGCACGCCGATCCAGGCCTGCAGGCTCGGTGGCTGGACCGGCCACAGCCAGAAGGCCGGCAGCGCCAGCAGCAGCGCCGCAAACACCTGGCTGCCGGTGGCCACGCTCAGCGGGCTCACATGTGCGAGGAATCGCTTGGTGTAATTGGCCGCCACACCGTAGCTCAGCGCCGCGCCCAGACAGGCCAGGATGGCCCAGCCGCTGCCGCCGGGCTTGAACGAGGCCTGGTCCCAGGCCAGGAACAAGACGCCCGCAAAACCCAGCGCCAGGCCGGCGCAGCGAAGCAGGCTCAGGCGCTGGGCGAGCCAGATCCAGGCGACGATGGCGCCCCAGAGCGGCGTGGTCGCGTTCAGGATGCTGGACAGGCCGGCCGTGATCGACAGCGCGGCGAAGCTGAACAGCGCAAAAGGCAGGGCGCTGTTGAGCAGGCCCACGGCCAGCAGCGGTCGCCATTCGCGCCTGAGCTCGCTCAGTCCCTGGCGCGCTGCCAGCAGCGGCAGCAGCATCAGGCTGGCACCGCCGACGCGCACCGCCGCCATCGCGATCGGGCCAAACTCATGCGCGCCCAGGCGCATGAACAGAAAGGACGCGCCCCAGATGGCGGCCAGCAGCAGCAGTTCGGCGATATCAAAAGGTTTCATCGAGGACTCAGGCGGCTTCTTTGAAGGCCGCACCTTCCAGGCGCAGCAAGGCGGTCTTGCGCGCCAGGCCGCCGGCATAGCCGGTCAGGGCCCCGCTGGCCCCGAGCGCGCGGTGGCAGGGTATCAGGATGGAGAGCGGATTGCGCCCCACCGCCGCGCCCAGCGCCCGCACCGCCAGTGGCCGGCCCAGCTGACGCGCCAGCTCGCCGTAGCTGCGGCTGGCGCCGGCCGGTATCGCCAGCAGCGCCTGCCAGACCTGCTGCTGGAAGGGCGTGCCTTGCGGGTCCAGCGCCAGGTCTTGCGGCAGACCCTGGCCCTCGAAATAGGCCCGCAGGGCGGTCCTCAGTTGTGCGAACAGCGCATCATCCGGTGCGCTCGGCAGGTCCAGCGCGCCGGGATGGTGCTTCTGCGCATCGAACCACAGGCCCGACAGGCCGCGCGCGCTGCGCGTGGCCGTCATCGCACCCAAAGGCGTGTCGATCCGGCATTGCAGGATATGGTGCGTGGATCGGATGCTCATGACTTCTTGTCCTTGATCGCGGCGGCGCGCCACAGGCGCAGCACCGCATAGCTGCGATAGGGCTGGAAGGCCAGCGCGGCCTGTGCATAGGCGCCCGGGCTCAGCGGCCGTTCGGGATCGGGGCTCAGGGCTTTTTTCAACACCACATCGCCCGGCGGGAAGGCATCGGGCCAGCTCCAGCCGCGCATCAGCATGTAGTGGGCGGTCCAGGGACCGATGCCGGGCAGGGCGCAGAGCTCGGCCAGCGCCTCGTCCACCGTGCCCTGCTGGCGCGCATAGGCCAGCCCCGGCCAGGCCTGGGCCAGCGCGATCAGGGTCTCGGCACGGCGGCGGATGATGCCCAGCTCGGCAATCTCGCCGACCTCGGCCCTGGCCATCCGTTCCGGGCCTGGGAACAGCCGGGCGATGCGCTCATCGGGTGCGCCGACCAGCGGCGTGCCGAAGCGGGACACCAGGCGCGCCGCCAGGGTGCGGGCGGCCGCCACCGTGACCTGCTGGCCCAGCACGGCGCGCACCGCCAGCTCGTAGCGGTCCAGGCAGCCGGGCAGGCGCAGGCCCAGCTCCTCGGCCGCCGGCTCGCCCAGGGCCGGCTCCAGCGCCTCGTCAATGCGGCTGGGCTCGGCGTCCAGGTCCAGCCAGCGCCGCAGCCGCGGTAGCAGGCTCGCGATGGCGGGCCACAGCCCCGGCGACAGGCTGACCAGGGCTTGGTGGCGCTGCGTGTCGAAGCTCACGCTGAGCCAGCCGCTGTGCAGCCGGCCCCGGTGCATCAGGCTCAGCGTGCGCTCGATGCGGCGCTTGAGCGGGTCCACATGCTCGACGCCGCCGATCGCGCGCGGCGCCAGAAAGCCCAGCAGCGCGTCCACCGCATAGGGCGGGCGGTAGCCCAGGCGCAGCAGGGTGCCGGCTGCGCTGTCGCTGGTGTCGGCGGCGCCGGTCTGCTTGCGCAGCGCGCCGGGCTGCAGCCGGTAGTGCTCGATGAAGGCGGCGTTGAAACGCCGCAGGCTGGCAAAACCGGCCGCATGGGCCACCTCGGTGATCGCCAACGTGGTGTCGCTGAGCAGGTGCTTGGCCAGCAGCAGGCGGCGGGTCTGCAGATATTGCAGCGGCGTGACCCCGTGCTCGGCCGCGAAGATGCGGCGCAGATGGCGGCTGGTGATGCCCAGATGGGCGGCCAGGTCTTCCATCGAGGCCTGCTCGTCGCTGCAGTCGTCCAGCCAGCGGGCCGCCGCCCGGGCCAGCGTGCGCGAGGCGTCCATCACGCTCCAGGCCAGCCCGCCGGCGGCCGGCGCCAGCTCGGGCCGGCATTTCATGCAAGGCCGAAAGCTCGCGGCCTCGGCCTGGGCCGCCGAGGCATAGAAGCGGCAGTTCTCGCGCTTGGGCGCTCGCACCCGGCAGACCGGGCGGCAGTAGATGCCGGTCGAGGTGACGCCGACAAACCAGTGCCCGTCAAAGCGCGCATCGCGGGCCAGCAGGGCGGGGTAGCAGTGGGCCGGGTCCAGATCGGCAGCGCGGGCGGGGGAAGTGGCATCCATGGCCGCGATGATAGGCAGATGCGGGGCGTTGGCTGGCCGGAAACGGACATCTGGGTGGGGAGGCATCCTCGGCCGGCTGGAATCCACCCGGGCCTGCCACGCCGTCCCTCTTCAGAGGGGGCCGTCACCCCGGGATTCCAAGTGAGAATCGCGGCCGCAGACTCGTCGCCGGGCAGCAGCTGGCGAGACGACATCCCCGCCGCAGTTGGGCGACAGCAATGTAGGCGCCGAAGGACGAAATCACCATGCCCAATCTCCGCGTCACCGAGATCAAGGCCTTTGTGCCGTCGAAGGACTTCAATCTTTCCAAGCAGTTCTACCAAGACCTGGGCTTCACCATGGCCTCGGAAGGCGGCGGTGTCGCCTACTTTCACTGGGGTCACGTCAGCTTTCTGCTTCAAGACTTCTGTGCCGAGGGGCTGGCCGAGAATTTCATGATGCACATCCTGGTCGAGGATGTTGAGGCCTGGTGGGATGCGGTCCAGCAGAGCGGCGTGAGCACCAAGTACGGCGTCAAGGTCTCGGATGTCGAGACTCAGCCCTGGCGGATGCGGGACTTCTGCCTCACCGATCCCTCGGGCGTGCTGTGGCGTATTGGCCAGAACATCGAATGATGTCTTGCCCCAGGAGCGGTTGCGATGCGAACCCTACTTCGTTCTCAGCGAGGGGCAGCATGAAAACCATGCGTTCGACGGCCCTGCCGCACAACTCGAACTCGGCACTTACTATCGGAGTCATCCTGATGAGATGGTGTTTGACACTCATCGCTGCGCTCTTGCCGTTTGTCGCTCACAGCGCATGGATTGATACGACGGGCACAGCGATCCCCGATAGTGAGAGCAGGCGCAGTGCCGGAGACTTTGGCGTGCAAATTGTGCTTGCGGCGGACGAAGGTCAGTTTCGCCAGGCCTGGAACTCGTCAACGACCCTGCCAACGCTGAGTACGACCAATACCGTGCGCCTCGGTACTTCTGTTTCAGCGCTTCTGATCTTTCATGGGTGTTCGCCGAATGTCACGGGCGTTTGCGATGTGGTTACGGAATTCGTTCTCGAAGATGCGTACGGGAAAAGAACGCCAGCGGGTGGAGGCGCGGTCTGGTCTGAAAAGCCGTTGCAGCACCGGCTATTGCAGCTCGGCCGGGCCAGCATGACCGTAGTCTTTGACAAGACTGATCCCGTTGGTAATTACAAGATCACCGCGAATGTCAAAGACCGAATTTCTGGCCGAGCACTATCGGTCGCATCCCGCTTGAGAGTTACGAACTGAACTGCTTCGCCCTGCGGGCCACCTATCAATCCGCCGGATACCACGCGATGAACCCGTGCGAGATCGTGTAGACGCGTAGCGGCTAAAACAGGCCTATGGATTGCGGAGATACGAATGAACTATGCGTTGCGATACCCACGCTTCTGGCTGATCTACTTTGTCGTGTCTGCTGCAATGGTCGCCATCAGTTCTGGTGCTGCGTTCGTGGCAGCGATCGGCGGCAAGGGCTCAGTCCAGAATGCCGTCGGCCAGATCATTGGTGTATTGGCACTGTGGCCATTGTTTGGCTATGTGCGCCAAAGGCGATTGAATCCTCGGTGGTTGTGGCGGGTCCTGCTTGCCATTGCCGGCTGCGGACAAGTAGGCGCAAGCGGAATCTTGCTCTTTATGCTGTTCAAAACAGGCAGCGGAGAAGTCCTGATGCTGCTTCTAGGGCTAACGCTGACCGGCGTGCCATTCGTTGTAGCCCTCTTTCAGTACATTCATCGCAGCCCCCACATCTGGGAGCAGGCCGTGGTTTCCAGGCTGTGAGCCATGCCGGCATTCGAGGCGGCCAACTGCCTGGATTGAGACCCGTCCCGCTCACCAAGCCCCCGCCACTCTGCGCGTCTCAGCGACTCAACACCTTCAAGCCCACGATCCCGCCCAGAATCATCGCAATGCAGGCGATACGGGCCGGTGTCGCCGGCTCCTTGAACACCAGGATGCCCAGGAGTGCGGCGCCAACGGCGCCGATGCCGGTCCAGACGGCGTAGGCGGTGCCCAGCGGCAGCTGTTTCATCGCCAGGCCCAGCAGCGCGAAGCTGGCCGAGGCGGCGGCGAAGCACAGGGCCGCCATGCCCGTGCGGGTGAAGCCTTCGGAGGCCTTCATCGCGCTGGCCCAGACAATCTCCAGCAGGCCGGCCAGCAGCAGCGCCGCCCAGGCCAGGGTGACGGGGTTCTTCAACAGGGTTTGCAGGCTAGACATGGATCACATGGCCTTGAACAGATGGACATAGGCGCGGCTGACCGGCAGCTCACGGGCGTGGTTTTTGATGCGCACAAACAGCCGGCTGGCCTCGTCGCGGCGGGTGCCGGCCAGATGGGCCAGATTGACCACGGTGGAGCGGTGGATCTGGCAGAACTGCTCGGGGTCGAGCTGGGGCATCAGCTCGACGATGGCGGTGCGTATCAGGTACTCGGCGGCCTGGGTCTGCACGACGGTGTACTTCTCGTCGGCATGGAAGAACAGCACCTCGGCCAGATCGATCTGGTGCATCAGCTCGCCCTGGCTGGCCCGCACATAGCGCAGGCGCGGCGGGGCCGGTTGCTGTTCTTGCAGCAGGCGCTGCAGCGTCGCGGCCAGCGCGCCGTCGGGCTCGGCCGGCGCGGCCCGCAGCGCGGCCTTGACGCGCTCGACCGTCTTGGCCAGGCGCTCGGTCTTGACCGGCTTGCAGACATAGTCGAGCGCGGCCTGCTCGAAGGCCTCGACCGCGTACTCGTCATAGGCGGTGACGAAGACCACGCGGGTCGCCCCCTCGATGCCCTGGGCTACCTCCAGGCCGCTGAGGCCGGGCATCTGGATGTCCAGAAAGGCGATGTCGGGCGCCAGCGCGGCGATCTGGGCGGCGGCCTCGACGCCGTTCTTCACCACCGCGACGATGTCCAGCTCGGGCCAGAGCTGGGTCAGCTGGGTCTTCAGGTACTGGGCCAGATGGGGTTCGTCATCGGCAATCAGGGCGCGGACTGGGTTCATGGGGTCTGGGTGATGAAGGGCAGGGTCAGGATGGCCAGGGTGCCGCCGCCGGCGGCGGCCTGCAGCTGCAAGGCGGCGGCGTCGCCATGGCGGGCCTGCAGACGGGCGTGGATATTCTCCAGCGCCAGGCCGTGCCCGCCGCGCCGGGCGCGGGGAGCGGCGTTCAGGCCGAGGCCATCATCGGCGATCTCGATGCGCAAGCGGCCCTCGGCGAGTGTCGCGCTGACCGTGACCTGACCGCCGTCCAGCTTGGGCTCCAGCCCGTGGTGGATGGCGTTCTCGATCAGCGGCTGCAGCAGCAGCGGCGGCAGCAAGGCCTCGCGGGCGGCCGGCTCGGCGCTGATGACAAAGCGCAGCCGCTCGTCCATGCGGGCCTGCATCAGCTGCAGATAGCTGTCGGCCATCGCCAGCTCGGTGGCCAGCGTCGCATCGGCGCTGCGCAGCTGGCCCAGGCTGGCGCGCAGATAGTCGGTGAAGGATTCCAGCATGCGCTTGGCGCGCGGCGCGTCCTGCTCCATCAGGCTGTGCACGGTGGCCAGGGTGTTGAACAGGAAATGTGGCTCGATCTGCGCCTGCAGCAGCTTCAGCTGGGCTTCGGTGGCGCGCAGCTGGCGGGCCTGGGCGCGCAGCCGCCATTGCCAGCACAGGCTGGAGATCAGCGAGAGCACCAGGCCGATGACGAGGAACTCCAGCACCGTCTGCGGCCGGCGCGCGATGAAGGCCCAGCTGTCGAGCTGCAGCAGCCAGCCCAGCAGGGTCAGGCCCAGCGCACCACCGAGTAGCATGCAGACGATGACCAGGCCGGCATGCACCAGCACCGACAGCCCGCCACGGTCGCTGTTGATGCGGGCCAGCCAGGCCTCGCTGAGCGCGAGCTCCAGCAGCCGGTAGCCGGCCATGATGGTGAAGCTGACGCAGCCGGAGATGATCAGGTTCTCCTGCAGCACATGGACCCAGGCGCCGGACTGCAGCACCCGGGCATTGAGCAGCAGCGCCAGCCCGGTGACCGCCAGGGCAAAGCCAAGCGCCAGCAGGGCGGTGATCAGCAGCCGGGCCCACAGCGCCTCGTCGCGCTGCTTGCTCAAGCGCCATTGCCGGCGCCAGGCGGTCGCGAGTTCTTGTTGGAATGTCATGTCGCCAGTGTAGAAAGCGCGGCGCGGCCGCAGCAGCCCTCGGGCGACGACTGGACAGCGGCGGCGACGAATCGACGGCCGGCGTCCCTTGTTTGTCAGGGCCGCCGCCAAGAACTGGCACGGGGCTTGCCTACAATCCGCCCGGGCCCGTACAGGGCAAGACGATCACAAGCAACGCAACAAAGGGAACTCATGCAAGTACACGCCTCCATCTTCAAGGCCTACGACATCCGTGGCGTGGTCGGTCAGACCTTGAACGAAGAGCTGGCCGAGCACCTGGGCCGTGCCTTCGGCACCGAGGCCAAGGCCGTTGGCGAGAAGGCGGTGGCGGTGGGGCGCGACGGCCGCCTCTCCGGCCCCGGCCTGGTGGCGGCGCTGATCCGCGGCCTGCAATCGACCGGCCTGGACGTGGTGGACCTCGGCGCGGTCACGACCCCGATGCTGTACTACGTGGCCGCGACCCGCGCCAAGCAGGGCTGCAAGTCCGGCATCATGGTCACCGGTAGCCACAACCCCAAGGACTACAACGGCTTCAAGATGGTGCTGGCCGGCGCCGCCGTTTATGGCGAGCAGATCCAGGGCCTGAAGCGTCGCATCGAGGCTGAGGATTACGCCAGCGGCAAGGGCCGCGCGGCCCAGATGGACATCGTCGCCGAATACGCCCACCGCATCGCCAAGGACTGCAAGCTCAAGCGCCCGATGAAGATCGTCGTCGACAGCGGCAACGGCATCCCCGGCGCCAGCGCCCCGGCCATCCTGCGCGCGCTGGGCTGCGAGGTGATCGACATCTACTCCAAGGTCGATGGCGACTTCCCCAACCACCATCCCGATCCCTCGCGCCCCGAGAATCTGGAAGACCTGAAGCGCATCGTCCATGCCTGCGACGCCGAGCTGGGCCTTGCCTTCGACGGCGACGGCGACCGCCTGGGCGTGGTCACCAAGGACGGCGAGATGATCATGCCGGACCGCCAGATCATGCTGTTCGCGGCCGACATCCTGACACGCAAGCCCGGCGCCGAGATCATCTTCGACGTCAAGTGCACGCAGCGCCTGGCACCCTGGATCCGCGAGCATGGTGGCCGCCCGCTGATGTGGATGACCGGCCACTCGCTGGCCAAGGCCAAGCTGAAGGAAACCGGCGCGCCGCTGGCCGGCGAGCTCAGCGGCCATATCTTCTTCGCCGAGCGCTGGTACGGCTTCGACGATGCGATGTACACCGCCGGCCGCCTGCTGGAAATCCTGTCGCGCTCGGCCGATCCGAGCGCGGTGCTGAAGGCCCTGCCCAATAGCTTCAACACGCCCGAGATCAATGTGCCCTGCGCCGAGGGTGAGCACCACGAGGTGGTCACCAAGCTCAAGGCCCTGGCCACGCTGGCCGACTTCCCCGGCGCCAAGGAGCTGGTGACGATCGACGGCCTGCGCGTCGAGTACGAGGACGGCTTCGGCCTGATCCGCCCGTCCAATACCACGCCGGTGCTGGTGCTGCGCTTCGAGGGCCACACGCCCGAGGCGCTGGAGCGCATCCAGCACGATGTGCTGGCCCAGCTCAAGCGCATCAAGCCCGACGCGGTGTTCGCGGCCGGCCATTGATCGCTCGGGAACGTCCGCTCGAGACCCTGGCGCGCTGGGTCTATGCGGTGCTGTTGCGCCTGCTGACGCCGCTCTACCTGCTGCGCCTGTGGCGGCGTGGCGGCGCCGAGCCGGCCTACCGGCAGCGCATGGGCGAGCGGCTGGGTTTTTGCTACGAGCGGCGCGGGGAGGCCGGGCGTTTGTGGATCCATGCGGTGTCGCTGGGCGAGACGCTGGCCGCTGCGGCGCTGCTGGCGGCCTTGCGCGCGCAACGCCCGGGCCTGCGCCTGCTGCTGACCCACAGCACCGCCACCGGTCTGGCGGCCGGCGCCAAGCTGTTGCAGGCCGGCGATGCCCAGACCTGGTTGCCCTATGACACACCGGGCGCGGTGCGGCGCTTTCTGCGCCACTGGCGGCCTGCGGCGGGCGTGCTGATGGAGACCGAGATCTGGCCGGTGCTGCTGCACGAGGCTACTCGCGCCGGGCTGCCCATGGTGCTGGCCAATGCCCGACTGTCGGCCAAGAGCGAGCGCCAGGGCCGGCGCCTGGCCTGGCTGCTGCACCCGGCGGCGCGGCGCCTGGCCCTGGTGCTGGCCCAGACCGAGGCCGATGCGCAGCGTCTGCGCGCCAGCGGTGCGCCGCGTATCGAGGTCTGCGGCAATCTGAAGTTCGACCTGCAGCCCGATGCCGCCCTGCTGGCGCGTGGCCGGGCCTGGCGGACGCAGCTGGCGCGGCCGGTGCTGCTGCTGGCCGTCAGCCGCGAGGGCGAGGAGGCCTTGCTGCTGCAGGCCTGGCGCGCGGTGCGCGGCGCCGACCGGCCCCTGCTGCTCATCGTGCCGCGCCATCCGCAGCGCTTTGACGAGGTGGCTGCGCTGATCACCGGGCAGGGCCTGAGCCTGGCGCGCCGCAGCGCCTGGCAAGACCTGCCCCCGACCGAGGCCTGGCAGGCCGATGCCTGGCTCGGCGACAGCATGCGCGAGATGGCGCTGTACTACGGCCTGGCCGATGTGGCCCTGCTGGGCGGCAGTTTCGCGCCGCTGGGCGGCCAGAACCTGATCGAGGCGGCCGCCTGCGGCTGCCCGCTGGTGATGGGCCCCAGCACCTTCAATTTCGCCGAGGCGGCCGAGCTGGCCGAGGCGGCCGGCGCGGCGCGTCGGGTGGTCGATATGCCGCAGGCCCTGGTGCAGGCCCTGCATCTGGCCCTGCTGCCGGCGCGCCGTGCCGAGGCCAGCGCACAGGCCCAGGCTTTTGCCGCCCAGCACGGCGGCGCGGCGGCCCGGATGGCGGCCGAGGTGCTCGCGGTGATGCGAGCCCGTTGAGCAAAACCTATCGATGAAACACCTCCCGAGCAAGCAAGAGCTGACGATCGCCGGCCAGCGCCTGTGCTACACGCTGGCCGGCGAGGGCACGGCGCCGGTCATCGTGTTGATCAACGGTTCGGGCGGCCCGCTGGAGGCCTGGTACAAGCTCTATCCGCAGATCGCTCAGCTGGGCAGCCGGGTGCTGGCCTATGACCGCCCCGGCGTCGGCGGCAGCGCCAAGCCGACCACGCCGCAGACCGGCACGGCCGCCGTGGCCCTGCTGCGCGGCCTGCTTGGCGCGCTGGCCTTGCCCGGCCCCTATCTGCTGCTGGGCCATTCCTTTGGCGGCCTGCATGCGAATCTGTTTGCACGTCTGCACCCCGAGGAGGTGATGGGCGTCGTGCTGCTGGAAGCCACGGCGCCGGCCGATGTCGGTTCGATGCGCGAGCATCAGACGGCGGCCCAGCGGGCCGTCAACCGGCTGCTGAATCTGTTCTCGCGCCCGGACCCGAATGAGGAGGTCAGCCAGGAGCAGCAGACCGTCGCCCAGATCGCCGCCGCGCCGCCGTTCCCTGCCGTGCCGCTGCGGGTGATCACCGGCGCCAAGACCCTGCCCGGCTGGATGACGTCGGCCGCCGCGCTGGCGCTGCGCCGGCGCCACCAGCAAGGCCTGCTGGCGCTGTCACCGCAAGGCGTCCAGCTGCTGGCCGAGCGCAGCGGGCATTTCCCGCAGATGTCGGAGCCGGCCTTGGTGATCGAGGCATTGCGGCAGGTACTCGCTCAAGGGCAGGGGTGAAGGCGCGCAAGCGCGCCCGTAGAATCGGCGCCTCCCGCATCGAGATCTAGGCACGCAATCCATGTCAGGCAGCACCTTCGGCGAGTTGTTCCGCGTCACCAATTTCGGCGAAAGCCATGGGCCTGCGATCGGCTGCGTGATCGATGGCTGCCCGCCGGGGATGCCCTTGAGCGAGGCCGATATCCAGCCCGAGCTGGACCGCCGCCGCCCCGGCACCAGCCGCCATGTGACCCAGCGCAACGAACCCGATGCGGTCGAGATCCTGTCCGGCGTCTATGAGGGCCTGACCACCGGCACACCGATCTGCCTGCTGATCCGCAACACCGATCAGCGCAGCAAGGACTACGGCAATATCCTCGACACCTTCCGCCCCGGCCATGCCGACTACAGCTACTGGCGCAAGTACGGGCTGCGCGACCCGCGCGGCGGCGGCCGGGCCTCGGCGCGGCTGACCGCTCCGATGGTCGGTGCCGGCGCGGTGGCGCGCAAATGGCTGAAGGAGAAGTTCGGTTGCGAATTCCGTGGCTGCATGACCCAGCTGGGCGAGCTGGAGATCCCGTTCGAGGGCTGGGAGCATGTGGGCAACAACCCCTTCTTCGCGGCCAATAGCAGCAAGATTGCCGAGCTCGAGGCCTATATGGACGCGCTGCGCCGCGACGGCGATTCGGTCGGCGCGCGCATCCGGGTCGAGGCCACCGGCGTGCCGGTGGGCCTGGGTGAGCCGCTGTTCGACAAGCTCGATGCCGAGATCGCCTATGCGCTGATGGGCATCAATGCGGTGCGCGGCGTCGAGATCGGCGACGGCTTCGCGGTGGTGGGCCAGCGCGGCAGCCACCATGGCGACGAGCTGAGCCCGGCCGGCTTTGCCAGCAATCACAGCGGCGGCATGGTGGGCGGCATCTCGACCGGCCAGGACATCTGGGCCTCGATCGCGATCAAGCCGACCAGCTCGATCCGCACGCCCAAGGCCTCGATCGACCGGGCCGGCAACCCGACCCAGGTCGAGACCTTCGGCCGCCACGACCCCTGCGTGGGCATACGCGCGACGCCGATCGCCGAGGCCATGCTGGCCCTGGTGCTGATGGACCATGCGCTGCGCCACCGCGCCCAGTGCGGCGATGTGACGCTGCCGATCCCGCCCATCCCCGCCAGCCGCTGAGCATGGCCGAGGCAGCGGCCTCGCGCCGCACCCTGGCGGCCAGCGCGGCGCTGTCCTGCGCCTATTTCGCGGCCATCGGCGGCTTCAATCCCTATGCGCCGCTCTGGTACAAGGAGCTGGGGCTGTCGGTGTTCGCGATCGGCCTGCTGGTCTCGCTGCAGAGCTGGACGCGGCTGTTCGCACCCTATTTGTGGGGCGCGCTGGCCGACCGCACCGGCCAGCGCGTGGCCATCATCCGCTGGGCCGCGCTGGCCAGCTTCGTGGCCGCGATCGGCTTTGTGCTGCCGCCGCATTTCGCGCTGCTGGCGGCCTCGGTCTTCCTGATGTTCAGCTTCAACGCCGCCATCGTGCCGCTGACCGAGACCGTGGTCGCGGCCCAGCTGATGCGTGCCGACGGGGCGATGGATGTGCGCCGCTACGGCCGGGTGCGGGTCTGGGGCTCGGTGGGCTTTCTGGCCAGCGTGGTGCTGGCGGGCTGGTGGTATCAGCAGGTCGGCCTGCGCGCCTTCGCGGCCACCACGCTGGTGTTGCTGGGCCTGATCGTGCTGGCGGCCTGGCGGCTGCCGCAGCAGCCGGCGGCCGTGCATGCGCAGGAGGCCGGCGAGCCGATCGGCGCGGTGCTGCGCCGCCCGGCGGTGCGCTGGTTCTTTGCCGGCGTGTTCCTGACCGTGCTGGCCCACGCCGCGCTCTACGCCTTCTTCAGCCTCTATCTGGACGCGCTGGGCTATGGCAAGCAATGGGTGGGGCTGCTGTGGGCGGCCTCGGTGCTGGCCGAGATCGCCTGGTTCGGCTTCCAGGGCCGGCTGCTGGACCGCGCGGCGCCGCATCGCTGGCTGCTCGCGGCGGCGCTGCTGAGCGCGCTGCGCTTTGCGCTGACGGCCGGCTTCGGCGCCAGCCTGTGGGTGCTGGTGCTGGCGCAATGCCTGCATGCGATCACCTTCGCGGCCCAGCACACGGTCTGCATCAGCCTGATCACGCGCTACTTTCCGGGCCGACTGCGCGGCCGTGGCCAGGCCCTGTATTCGGTGCTGGGCTATGGCTTCTCGGGCGTGATCGGCGGCCTGGGCGGGGCCTGGCTGGCGGCCCGCTGGGGCTATGCGGCGGTGTTCTGGGCCGCCAGCGTCGCGGCGCTGGGGGGGGGCTGGTGCTGCTGGCTCAGCCACCGGCACGAGCAACTGGACCTGTCTGTGTCCAACGCAAGTCGTGCCTAGCAATCTGCAGTTCGTCGCAGCGCCTCTTTAAGTTCAGAATCATCTCCCTACACTGCGGCCACTTTCGGCTAGAGACAGAAGTGGGGTAGACCATGCGCAAGCAATGGCTTTATGGGGGATTGGCGGCCGTGGTGCTGGCTGGCGGCGCGGGCGTGGCGGTCTGGGCGTCCAAGGGGGATGACAAGAAGGGCGAGGACAAGAAGGCCCAGGTGGCGCTGGAGTTCGTGCCCTCCGAGGTGGTCAAGCCCAGCCTGGCGGCGATGCCCGGCTTGATCGAGTTTTCGGGTCCGTTGGTGGCGCCGGGCACGGTGATCGTGCGCAGCAAGGCCAGCGGCACCTTGCTGAGCCTGTCGGTGGGTGAGGGCAGCCGGGTCCGCGCCGGCCAGGCGCTGGGTCAGGTGGACCTGGAAGAACAAAGGCTGCGCGTGGCCGAGCGCAGCGCCACGGTGGAATCGGCGCGCGCCCAGCAGGCCCAGGCCGAGCGCCAGCACCAGGCCAACGAGGGCCTGGCGGCGCAGAACTTCATCGCACCGACCGCGCTGGAAACCTCGCGCGCCGCACTGGAGGCCGCGCGCGCCCAGACCTTGGCCGCCAAGGCCCAGCTCGACACCAGCCAGGTGCTGCTTCGCCAGGCGGCGTTGATCGCGCCGATCAACGGCCTGGTGTCCAAGCGCCATGCGCTGCCGGGCGAAAAGCTCGCCGAAGAGCAGCAGATCCTGTCCATCGTCGATCTGAGCAAGTTGGAACTGGCCGGTCTGGTCGGCACGCACGAGGTCAGCCGGCTCAAGCCCGGCATGACGGTGCAGGTGCGGGTCGAGGGTGTGGACGAGACCGTCGAGGCCCAGATCGCCCGCATCGCGCCGGCCGCCGAGCCCGGCACCCGCTCCATCGTCGTGACGCTGGAGCTGGCCAATCCCAAGGAGCTGTTCCGCGCCGGCCAGTATGCGGTGGCGCGGGTCGAGCTGCCCGACGAGACCCGGCGCCTGACCGTGCCGCAGGGCGCGATCAGCAGCAACTCCGGCCAGGAGCAGGTCTGGATGATCGAGCAGGGGGCGCTGGTGCGGCGCATCGTGACGACCGGCCGCAAGGACGCGCGCGAAGGCCGGATCGAGATCCTGCAAGGCCTGGCGCCCGAGGCCCAGGTGCTGGCGGCGCGCTTCGACAATCTGCGTGAGGGTGCCAAGGCCAGCATCGTCGCGAGCAAGGCCAACAAGGTCGCCAGCGCCGCCAGCGGCGCAGCCGCTCAATAAAACATAAAAAGAAAGAGGAGTCGGCCATGTGGATGACCCGAATCTCGATCCAGAACCCGGTCTTCGCGACCATGGTGATGGTGGCCCTGTGTGTGCTGGGCCTGTTTTCCTATGCCAAGCTGGGCGTCGAGCAGACGCCCGACATCAGCCTGCCGGGCGCCTGGATCGATGTGCGCTATCCGGGCGCCAGCCCCGAGGCGGTGGAGCGCGAGGTCGCCAAGCCGCTGGAGGAGACGATCAACACCATCGCCGGCGTCAAGCGCATCCAGTCGCGCAGCTTCGAGGGCCGGGCCCAGCTCAGTGCCGAGTTCACGCTCGACACCGATATGAGCCGGGCCATGCAGGACCTGCGTGACCGCGTCGCGCTGGCCCAGGCGGTGTTTCCCGAGGATGTGAAACCGCCGGCGGTCTCGCGCTTCCAGGGCGAGAACGCCGAGCCGGTGGTGGTGCTGGCGCTGATGAGCAAGACCCGGCCGGCGCGCGAGCTGTCGATGCTGGGCGAGCTGACCGTGGCCAAGCGCCTGGGCCGGGTCGAGGGCGTGGCCAAGGTCGATGTCGGCGGCCTGGTGTCGCGCGAGGTGCGCATCGATCTGGACCCGCTGCGCCTGCGCGCCTATGGCGTGACGCCGGCCGAGATCGCCAAGGCCCTGGCCGAGGCCAATACCGACCAGCCGGTGGGCCTGCTGTCGGACGGCCGGTCGGACGCCATCCTGCGCGTCGAGGGCCGGGTCAAGGACCCGAAACAGTTCGCACAGATCGTCGTGGCGCGCCGCGGCTCGCTGGTGCTGACCCTGGCCGATCTCGGCACCCTGGTCGAGCGCGAGCGTGAGCCCGACAGCGTGGCCCGCATCAACGGCGTGCCGGCGGTCAGCTTCAATGTCTTCAAGCAGCAGGATGCCAATATCGTCAAGACCGGCGATGCGGTGAAGGAGGCGGCCGAGGAACTGCGCAAGACCCTGCCCAAGGATGTGGAGCTGAGCCTGATCTATGCGAGCAGCGACTTCGTCAAAGGCTCGCTGAAGGGCTTGCAGCACACGCTGATCGAGGGCGCGCTCTTGACCGTGGCCATCGTCTTCCTGTTCCTGCACAGCTGGCGCTCGACCATCATCACCGGCCTGACCCTGCCGATCGCGGTGATCTCCAGCTTCATCGCGGTCCATGCCTTCGGCTTCACGCTGAACTTCATGACGATGATGGCGCTGAGCCTGTGCATCGGCCTGCTGATCGATGACGCCATCGTGGTGCGCGAGAACATCGTGCGCCATGTCGGCATGGGCAAGGACCACCACCGCGCGGCCGAGGACGGCACCAATGAGATCGGCCTGGCCGTGATGGCGACCACTTTTGCGATCTGCGCGGTGTTCGTGCCGGTGGCCTTCATGGGCGGCATCATCGGCAAGTTCTTCTACCCCTTCGGCATCACCGTCGTCGTGGCCGTGCTGGTGTCGCTGTTCGTCAGCTTCACGCTCGATCCGATGCTGTCCAGCATCTGGCCCGACCCGCCCAGCAACCGGCTGAAGCAGCTGCCCGTGCTGCGCCAACTGATCAACGGCACCGACCGTGGCATGGACTGGCTGCACGACGCCTATGAGCGCCTGATCCGCTGGGCCTTCTCGGCGCGGCGCTACCGCGCCTGGCTGCCGGTGTTTGCCCTGCCCTTCGATGCCGAGGGCCGGCGCGACCGCGGCCAGCCGCGCCGTCTGCGCATGGCGACGATCACGCCGCGCGGCCTGGTGATGGGCGGTGGGGTCTTGAGCTTTGTGCTGGCGCTGGGCCTGACACCGCTGGTCGGCAGCGAGTTCATTCCGCAGACCGACGAGGGCTTCACCGCGATCAATCTGCGCATGCCGGTCGCGACCAGCCTGGAGCGCGGCTCGGCCAAGGTGCAGCAGGTCGAGGAGATCCTGATGGGCTATGCAGACATCAAGACGGTCTCCACCGTGGTCGGCAGCACCGGCGAGGGCATGGCCACCGGCCGCAACCAGGCGGTGCTGAACATCACGCTGAAGGACCGCAAGGACCGTCAGCGCACGCAAAAGGAGATCGAGGATGCGATCCGCGCCGACATCGCCAAGATCCCCGGCATCGAGGTCAGCGTCGGTTTCGAGCGCCCGGTCTGGATCACCATCCTCGGCAATGATCCTGAGGTGCTGACCCAGGCGGCCAAGGACCTGGTCGAGGCGATCAAGAAGGTGCCCGGCGCGGTCGATGTCGAGACCACGGTCAAGCCCGGCCTGCCGGCGTTCGCGGTGCGCTTGAAGGACTCGGCGATCCGCGAGCTGGGCCTGACCGCGCCCCAGGTCGCGGCCTCGCTGCGCGCCTATGTCAACGGCGATGTCGCGACCCACTGGAGCACGCCGGACGGCAACCAGGTCGAGGTGCTGCTGCGTCTGCCGCGCGAGCAGCGCGAGCGGGTCGAGCAGATGGCCAAGCTGCCGGTGGCCTTTGCCCGCGACGGCTCACCGATCGCGCTGGATCAGGTGGCCGATATCGAGCAGGTCTTCAATCCCGAGGTGATTCGGCGCCAGAACCTGCAGCGCCGCGAGGCCGTCTACGCCGGCGTGCAGGGCCGGCCCTCGGGCGATGTCAATGCCGATGTGCAGAAGCTGCTGAAGCAGACCCAGCTGCCGCCGGGCACCAGCTTCATGGTCGATGGCGCCGGCAAGGAGCAGGCCGAGGCCTTCGGCGGCCTGATGGGCGCGATGGCGCTGGCGGTGATCTTCATCTACATCGTGCTGGCCAGCCAGTTCGGCAGCTTTGTGCAGCCCATCGCCATCATGGCCTCGCTGCCGCTGTCGCTGATCGGCGTGATGCTGGCCCTGCTGCTGACCAAGACCACGCTGAACGTGTTCTCGATGATCGGTCTGGTGATGCTGATGGGCCTGGTGACCAAGAACGCCATCCTGCTGGTGGACTTCGCCAACCATGCGCGCAAGGCCGGGGCCACGGTGGCCGAGGCCTTGCTGCAGGCCGGCCTGATACGGATGCGGCCCATCATCATGACCACCGCCGCGATGGTGTTCGGCATGCTGCCGATGGCGATCGCGCTGAACGATGGCGGCGAGATCCAGGCACCGATGGGCCGGGCCATCATCGGCGGCGTCATCACCTCGACCCTCTTGACCCTGGTGGTGGTGCCGGTGCTGTACTCGTATCTGGTGCGGGATCGCAAGCCCAAGCCAGCCGATGTGGCCGAGCCTGCGGCGCAGGTGGTACCGGCCGAGTAGGGCGCGTCAGCAGCTGCCGCGCAGCAGCACCTGGTAGCCCAGGTCCAGCTGCGGCGCGGCCACTGCCTCGCCACGCATCAGCTTGATCAGCATGGCCGCCGCTTCGGCGCCGATCTCGCTGCGCGGGGTGCGCACGGTGGACAGCGGCGGCAGCATCTGCTCGCTGCCGGTCAGGTCGTTGAAGCCGGCGATCGCGATCCGGCCGGGCACCTCGATGCCCAGCCGCAGCGCGGCCAGCAGCGCACCCTGGGCCAGATCGTCGTTGTTGAAGAAGATCGCGTCGACCTCGGGGGCCTCGCGCAAGACCTGCTCCAGCAGCGCGCCGCCCAGCGCCAGCGAGGAGCGCTCCGGGTTCAGGAATTCCAGCGCCGGCCGGTAGCGGCCGGCCGCCTGCAGCGCGCGCCGATAGCCCTCGCTGCGCTGCAGCGTGCGCGGGTCGAGCTGGGCGGCGGCAAACGCGATCTGGCGCCGTCCGCGCGCCAGCAAGGCCTCGGTCATCGCCCGGCCGGCATCGGCCTGCGAGAAGCCGACGCTGTAGGTGCCGGCCGCCGCCACCGTCTCCATCACATGCACGCAGGGCACGCCGCTGCCCTCGATCAGGCGACGTGCCTCGTCGGTGCGGTCGAAGCCGGTCACGATCAGGCCGGCCGGCCGATGCAGCAGATAGCTGCGCAGCAGGGCTTCCTCTTCGCTCGGCTCGTAATGGGTGACGCCGATCAGGGTCTGGTAGCCGGCCGCGAGCAGGGCGCGCTGCGCGGCGTCCAGCAGATCGACGAACAAGGCATTGCTGAGCAGCGGAATCAGCACCGCGACCTGGGAGCTGCGGCTGGAAGCCAGCGCACGGGCGGCCGGGTCGGGCACATAGCCCAGCTGCGCCGCCGCCGCCTGCACCCGGGCCACCAGCTCCGGCGCGACGGCGCGTTCGCCACGCAGCGCGCGCGACACGGTGATGGGGCTGACGCCGGCCGCCTGGGCCACATCCTGCAGCGTGGCGCGGCCGCTGGAGCGGCGCCGGCGTGCCTTGTTGGGGGGCGTTGTGCCTGACATGGGTGCGTGTTATCCCTGATACGGTGCGATGAACTCGGGCGTAGGATAGCGCTATCCAGACGGTCGCAGGCTTCGTGCATACCCGAAATCGGCGCCGGTTGGAGCAATCCGTGGTGGTCAGCGCCGACGCTGCCACCTTTTGTTTGATGCAGTGGGATAGCGCTATCCAATGTCAAAAGCAGTCGTGATGGGGGTGGCCGGTTGCGGCAAGTCCAGCCTGGGCCAGGCCATCGCTGCGGCCCGGGGCTGGGCCTATATCGAGGGCGATGCCCATCATTCGCCGGCCTCGGTGGCCAAGATGCGCGCCGGCATCGCGCTGACCGATGCCGACCGCGAGGGCTGGCTGGACCTGCTGGGTCGCGAGCTGGCGGTCCAGCGCGGCGGCGCGGTGCTGGCCTGCTCGGCGTTGAAGCTGAGCTACCGCGAACGCCTGCGTGCGGCGGTGCCGGGCCTGCGCTTCGTGTTCCTGGACATCAGCCGCGAGCTGTCGCTGCAGCGCGTGGCGGCGCGCGCGGCCGAACATCTGTTCCCGGCCAGCCTGGTGGACAGCCAGTTCGCCGCGCTGGAATCGCCGCTCGGCGAGGCCGGCGTGCTGCGCGTCGCGGCCGCCGCCACACCCGAACAACAACTCAGCGAGGCCCTGGCCTGGCTGCAAGGAGAGGGCGCATGAGCGAGTCGCCGACCCCCGAAACCCGGCCGCTGCCGCTGTGGCAGCGCCTCAGCGACGGCCTGATGGCCGCCTGCCTGGCCGTGATGGCCATCGCGGTTTTTGTCAACGTCGTGCTGCGCTACGGTTTCGGCAGCGGCATCGCCGCCAGCGAGGAGCTGTCGCGCCTGCTCTTTGTCTGGATGGTCTTCATCGGCGCGACGGCCGCCTATCCGCGCGGCGAGCACATGGCCTTTACCAGCCTGCTGCTGCCGCTGCGCAAGCGGCCGCTGGCGCTGAAGCTGATGGCGGCGCTGATACGTGCGGCCGTCGTGCTGGCTTGCGTGCTGCTGGGCTGGGGGGCCTGGCAGCAGGTGGTGGTCGGCATGGACAGCCACTCGGTGGTGATGGGCTATCCGACGGCCCTGCTGCCGCTGCCCGGGCTGCTGAGCGCGGTTTTCATTGGTCTGATGGCCCTGGTCCAGCTGCTGCGTGGCAGCCCGCTGGATCTCGGCCATGGTGCTGACGTGGAGTGAGTGTCATGAGCAACGAGGCACTCGCCTTTGTGGTTTTCTCTGCCGGCATGCTGGTGCTGATGGGCATCGGCATGCCGATGGCTTTTGCGCTGGTGCTGACCGGTGCCGGCATGGCCTGGGCGCTGGACTTCTGGGATACCCAGCTGCTGGCGCAGAACCTGGTGGCCGGCATCGACAGCTTCCCGCTGCTGGCCGTGCCCTTCTTCATCCTGGCCGGCGAGCTGATGAATGCCGGCGGCATTAGCCGGCGCATCATCACGATGGCGCAGGCCTGGGTCGGCCATATCCGCGGCGGCCTGGGCTTTGTCGCGATCGGCGCCTCGGTGCTGATGGCCAGCATGAGCGGCTCGGCGCTGGCCGACACTGCGGCGCTGGCCACCATCCTGCTGCCGATGATGCGGGCCCACGGCTACCCGATGCACACATCGGCCGGCCTGATCGCCTCGGGCGGCATCATCGCGCCCATCATCCCGCCGTCCATGCCCTTCGTGATCTATGGCGTGACGACCAATACCTCGATCTCCCAGCTCTTTCTGTCGGGCATCGTGCCGGGACTGATCATGGGCGCGGGCCTGCTGGTGGCCTGGAAGCTGCAGCTGCGCAAGATTGACCTGCCCGGCGGCGTCGCGCTGCCGATGGTCGAGCGCCTGCGCGCGACGGCCAAGGCCTTCTGGGCCATCCTGATGCCCGTCATCATCATCGGCGGCATGAAGACCGGTGTGTTCACACCCACCGAAGCCGCCGTGGTGGCGGCCTTCTATGCGCTGTTGATCGCCTTCTTCATCCACCGCGAGCTCAGCATGGGCGAGCTGCACCAGGTGCTGGTGCGCGCCGCCAAGACCACGGCCATCGTGATGTTCCTTTGCGCGGGTGCCCAGGTGGCCAGCTACATGATCACCCTGGCCGATCTGCCGGGCACCTTGAGCGGCTGGCTGGGCGGGCTGATCGAGTCGCCGCGCCTGCTGATGGCGGTGATGATGATCACGCTGGTGGTCATCGGCACCGCGCTGGACCTGACGCCCACCATCCTGATCTTCGCGCCGGTGATGCTGCCGATCGCAGTCAAGGCCGGCATCGACCCGGTGTATTTCGGCCTGATGTTCGTGCTCAACGGTGCGATCGGCCTGATCACGCCGCCGGTGGGCACGGTGCTCAATGTGGTGGCTGGCGTCGGGCGGCTGTCGATGCACCAGGTGATCAAGGGCGTGAACCCCTTCCTGATCACCTACACCCTGATCCTGATCCTGTTTGTGTTGTTCCCCCAGATCGTGATCGCGCCGGTGGCGTGGATGCGCTGATTGATAGATAGATTGATTGATCATCCATAAGGAGACTTCCGTGAAAAACACCCTTCGCCGTACCCTGCTGGCCGCCGTTGCGCTGGCCTGCGTCGCCCCGCTGGCCCAGGCCCAGGACATCAAGCCGCGCCTGATCCGTTTCGGCTACGGCCTGGCCGAGGCCAGCAACCAGGGCCGCGCCGCCAAGGTGCTGGCCGAGAACGTCGAGAAGCTGTCCGGCGGCAAGATGAAGCTGCGCGCCATCGGCGGCGCGGCCTTGGGGCCCGATACGCAGATGCAGCAGGCCTTGATCGGCGGCGCGCAGGAAATGATGGTCGGCTCGACCGCCACGCTGGTGGGCATCACCAAGGAAATGGCGCTGTGGGACACGCCCTTCCTGATCAACAACACCAAGGAAGCCGATGCGCTGCTGGACGGCCCGATCGGCCAGAAGGTGATGGCCAAGCTCGAAGAAAAGGGCCTGGTCGGTCTGGTCTATTGGGAAAACGGCTTCCGCAACCTGACCAATAACAAGAAGCCGGTCGCCAAGCTGGAAGACCTGGACGGCATCAAGCTGCGCGTGATGCAGAACAACGTCTACCTGGACAGCTTCAAGACCCTGGGCGCCAATGCCGTGCCGCTGCCGTACTCCGAGCTGTTCACCGCGCTGGAGACCAAGGCGGTCGACGGCCAGGAGAACCCCTACAACACCATCTTGTCGGCCAAGTTCTACGAGGTGCAGAAGTACCTGACGGTGACCAACCATGTCTACGCGCCGTGGATCGTGCTGGTCAGCAAGAAATACTGGGACGGCCTGTCCAAGGATGAGCGCGCCGTGCTGCAGAAGGCCGCCGTGATCAGCCGCGACTTCGAGCGCAAGGACACCCGTGCCGAGGCCGCCAAGGCCCTGGCCGATCTGAAGGCCAAGGGCATGCAGGTCACCGAGCTGAGCCCGGCCGAAAGCGGCCGCATGCGCGACAAGCTGACCAAGGTCAATGCCGGCATCGCCACCCAGGTGGGCATGGAGTTGTGGAACGAGACCCAGGCCGAGCTGGCCAAGATCCGCGGCGGCAAGTAAGTTCTGTTTCGGACTAAAGTTTGACTTTAGTTCGCAATCGAACTTACACTGAGGATCAGGCAATCCAGCACAAGGTGTGTCATGGCCCTCAGTCTTCCAAGCCGCGAAGCGGCACCCACCGCGCCCGATCTGCATTCGCCGGCCGCTGCGGCGGCGGCGCTGCGCAGCTTCTTCAATATCGCCAAGGCCTGGGGCCTGAGCAATGAAGAGCAGCAGCGCCTCTTGGGCTGCGGCCGCACCAGTTTCTACGACTGGAAGGCCGGCCGCATCAAGACCGGGCTGGACGGCGCGACCCTGGAGCGCCTGTCCCATCTCTTCGGCATCTATGCCGCGCTGCAGATCCTGCTGCCGGTGGCGGAGCGCGCCGATGCCTGGATCAAGAAACCCAATAGCGCCGCGCTGTTCGGTGGCCGCTCGGCGCTGGAGCGCATGCTGGGCGGGCAGGTGGCCGATCTCTTCGTCGTGCGCCAGTATCTGGATGCCCAGCGCGGTGGCTGGTCTTGAGCGGCGGGCAAGGTGTGGTCCAGCTGCTGTGGCCCGACAGCTGCCGCCTGATACCCAGCCGTTTTCCGCCGGTGCTGCTGTTCGATGCGGTGGCCGACCCGGCCGATCTGGAGGTGGTGTTCGCGATCGAGGCGCTGGGCAACCCCAGGCTGCGTGACGCGGTCGGCGAGCTGAGCCTGGTGCCCGCCGAGCAGCGCATCAGCGGCCCCGGTTGCAGTCCCATCATGGCGGCCTTCACCCATCTGAACCCCGAAGGCTCGCGCTTCAGCGACGGCAGCTACGGCGTCTATTACGCGGCCGCCCAGCTGGAGACGGCGGTGGCCGAAGTCAGCCACCACCGCACGCGCTTTCTGCTGCGCACGCAGGAGCCGCCCATCGATCTGGATCTGCGCTGCTACCGCGTGACCATCAGCGCGGCCCTGGTCGAACTGCGCGACGGCCGCAGCGCCGACAGCGCCGCGCTGCATGACCCCGACAGCTATGTCGCGTCGCAGGCCTTCGGACGCCGCCAGCGCGAGCAAGGCCTGGCCGGCATCGCCTACGACAGCGTGCGCCATGCCGGCGGCCAATGCGTGGCGCTGTTCACTCCACGCGCGACCCTGCCACCGGCCCGCCAGGCCGAACATGTGACACTGCGCTGGAATGGCGAGCGCATGGCCGAGTGGTATCTGAAGTCGGATCTGCATCGGCTCTAGCCAAGTTCTGGAGTCAGTGCCATGGCGTATCTCAGCCGATGTGTGGGTTTGATCATGGCGCTGCTGCTGGGCGCTGCCCATGCCCAGGCGCCGGCGCTGCGGCTGATGAGCGAGGAGTTCCCGCCGATCAACTTCAGCCAGGACGGCGAGGCCCGGGGGCTGGCGGTGGACATGGTGCGCGAGATCCAGCGCCGCCTGGGCCAGCAGCAGGCCATCGAATTCATGCCCTGGGCGCGTGCCTTCCGCGATCTGCAGGGGCCGGCGCCGGCCGCGCTGTTCGCGATGGCGCGCACGCCCGAGCGCGAGCGCCAGTTCAAATGGGTCGGCCCCATCGTCCTGTTCTACAGCGCCCTCTATGCGCCGGCCGGCGGCGGCGTGCGCTTGCGCAGCCTCGATGATGCGAAGAAGGCCGAGGGCGTGCTGGTCGTGCGCGACTGGTATGTCAGCGAGCATCTGAGCGCCCAGGGCTTCAGGAATCTGGTCAGGGTCAGCGATCCGACCCAGGGCATACGCATGCTGCTGGCCCGCCGTGCGCCGCTGTTTGCGACCGAGCGCATCTCGATGCCCGAGACCCTGGCCCAGGCCGGGTTGGCCGAGGATGCGCTGGAGATCGTCTACAGCTATGCCAGCGCCGAGGGCTATATCGCCTTTTCGCGCGGGACGCCCGATGCGGTGATCAAGGCCTGGCAGCGGCAGCTCGACCGGATGAAGCGCGACGGCAGCTTCCAGACCATCTACAAGCGCTGGCTGCCCGATGACAGCCCGCCCGGCTGATCGGCTCAGGCCTGCGGCCGTGCCGCGCTGAGTCCGTTCTCGAAATGCCGGCGCATCAGCTGGGCCGCCGCTGCCGCGTCGCGCCGGACGATGGCGGCCACCAGCGCCCGGTGCTCGTCCAGCGACTCGTTCAGGCGACCCTGCTTGAACAGCGAGTGATGCCGGTTGAGCTTCATCACGCGGCGCAGATCGGTGACGATCTGCTGGCGCCAGCGATTGCCCTCGATCTCCAGCAGGCGCAGATGAAAGCGCTCGTTGGCGGCGAAGAAGGCATCGCGCTGGCCGACCTGGCGCTCCAGCAGCTCGTGCAGTGCCTGCAGCTCGTCGAGCTCGGCCGGCGCCGCGCTCTCGGCCACCCGCGCCGCCGCATCGCTCTCCAGCAAGGCCAGCAGCTGATAGGCCTCGCGTACATCGCGCTCGCTCATCTCGGTCACATAGGCGCCGCGCCGCACCTTCATCGTCACCAGACCCTCGGCCGCCAGCACCTTCAGCGCTTCGCGCAGCGGCGTGCGGCTGATGCCCATCTCGCTGCAGAGCTTCAGTTCGTCGATCCAGGCGCCGGGCTCCAGCTCGCGGCCAAAGATCTGCAGGCGCAGGCGCTCGGCCACCTCCTGGTAGAGGGCGCGGGGGGCGAGCAGGGTGGTGGTAGTCATCGTGGCATCAGATTCTAGTCAGTTCCGAATTTATAATTATGAATAACGAGAGCGCTATGATGCCGCGTTCGCAGGAGCCGTCAATGTCTGAATCCCGTCCCACCCCGTCCGAGTTCGCCGCCGCCAGCCTGGCGCAATGGCACAAGGCCGCCGCCAAGTCGGCGCCGGGCGGCCATGTCGAGGCGCTGAACTGGATCACCCCCGAGGGGCTGACCGTCAAGCCGCTGTACACGGCGGCGGACACGGCCGAGCTGCCCTATGCCGACACCTTGCCCGGTTTCGAGCCCTTTCTGCGCGGCCCGCAGGCCACCATGTATGCGGTGCGGCCCTGGACCATCCGCCAGTACGCCGGGTTCTCGACCGCCGAGGAATCGAACGCCTTCTACCGCAAGGCCCTGGCCGCCGGCGGGCAGGGCGTGTCGGTGGCCTTCGATCTGGCCACGCACCGCGGCTATGACAGCGACCATCCGCGCGTGACCGGCGATGTCGGCAAGGCCGGCGTCGCGATCGATTCGGTCGAGGACATGAAGATCCTGTTCGACGGCATCCCGCTGGACAAGGTCTCGGTGTCGATGACGATGAACGGCGCGGTGCTGCCGGTGCTGGCCGGCTATGTGGTGGCGGCCGAGGAGCAGGGCGTCTCGCAGGACAAGCTGAGCGGCACCATCCAGAACGACATCCTCAAGGAGTTCATGGTCCGCAACACCTATATCTACCCGCCCGAGCCGTCGATGAAGATCATCGGCGACATCATCGAGTACACGGCGCAGCACATGCCCAAGTTCAACTCGATCAGCATCAGCGGCTATCACATGCAGGAGGCCGGGGCCAACCAGGCGCTGGAGCTGGCCTTCACCTTGGCCGACGGCAAGGAATATGTGAAGACCGCGATGGCCAAGGGCATGGATGTCGACGACTTCGCGCCGCGCCTGTCCTTCTTCTGGGCCGTGGGCATGAACTTCTATCTGGAGATCGCCAAGATGCGGGCCGCGCGCCTGCTGTGGTGCCGCATCATGAAGGGCTTCGAGGCCAAGAGTCCGAAAAGCCTGATGCTGCGCACCCACTGCCAGACCTCGGGCTGGAGCCTGACCGAGCAGGACCCGTACAACAACGTCGTGCGCACCACCATCGAGGCGATGGCGGCGGTGTTCGGCGGCACGCAATCGCTGCACACCAATTCGCTGGACGAGGCGATCGCGCTGCCGACCGAGTTCAGCGCCCGCATCGCCCGCAACACCCAGCTGATCATCCAGGAAGAGACCCACATCACCAGCGTGATCGACCCCTGGGCCGGCAGCTACATGATGGAGAAGCTGACCCAGGACATGGCCGACAAGGCCTGGTCCATCATCGAGGAGGTCGAGGCCATGGGCGGCATGGTCAAGGCGGTGGACAGCGGCTGGGCCAAGCTGAAGATCGAGGCCAGCGCGGCCGAGAAGCAGGCGGCCATCGACTCGGGTCGCGATGTGATCGTCGGCGTCAACAAATACAAGCTCGCGAAGCAGGACCCGATCGAGATCCTGGATGTGGACAACGTCAAGGTGCGCGACGGCCAGATCGAGCGGCTGAAGGCCATCAAGGCCACGCGCGACGCGGCCAGCGTGCAGGCCGCACTGGCGGCGCTGACCGAGGCCGCCCGCTCGGGCCAGGGCAATCTGCTGGACCTGGCGATCAAGGCCTGCCGGCTGCGCGCCACCGTCGGCGAGATCTCCGACGCGCTGGAGGCGGTGTTCGGCCGCCACCGCGCCGACACGCAGAAGGTCAGCGGCGTCTACGCCGCTGCCTACGACTCCGCCGAGGGCTGGGCCAAGCTGCAGGAGGAGATCCAGGCCTTTGCCGAGGCGCAGGGCCGCCGCCCGCGCGTGATGATCGCCAAGCTGGGCCAGGACGGCCATGACCGCGGCGCCAAGGTGGTGGCCACCGCCTATGCCGACCTGGGCTTCGACGTGGACATGGGGCCGCTGTTCCAGACCCCGGAGGAGTGCGCACGCCAGGCGATCGAGAACGATGTCCATGCGGTGGGCGTCAGCACGCTGGCCGCCGGCCACAAGACCCTGGTGCCGGCCATCCTGCAGGCGCTGAAGGCCCAGGGCGCCGACGACATCATCGTCTTCGTCGGCGGGGTGATCCCGGCGCAGGACTACGACATGCTGTACGAAGCAGGCGTCAAGGGCATCTACGGCCCCGGCACGCCGATCCCGGCCAGTGCCAAGGATGTGCTGGAGCAGATCCGTCAGGCGGTGGCCGCCTGATGGCCAGCCTGTCGTTGGCATCGATCGCGGCCGAGGACTTCGAGGCCTTGTTTGCGTTGCGCATGGACGCGATGCGCGAGAGCCTGGCTCGGCTCGGTCTGGGTGATGTCCAGCGCAGTCGCGATCGCTTCACCAGCCAGTTCGACGCCCAGCGGACCCGGTCCATCCTGCGCGATGGTGAACGTATCGGCTTCGTGCTGCTGAGGCCGGCCGGCGATCATCTGCATCTCGAGCAACTGTTCATCCGCCCCGGCGCGCAGGGCTGCGGCGCGGGGGGCTGGGTGCTGGACTGGGTCAAAAGTGTGGCACGAGCGCATGGGCAAGACGTGACCCTCAGCGCCTTGAAGCTCAGCGATGCCAACCGCTTCTACCGGCGCCATGGCTTCGAGCCGGTCGGCGAGAACGAGTTGGAAATCGAATACCGCTGGAAGGTCCGGCCATGAGCTGGGCCCCCCCTCTGCTGGCCGGCCCCGGCCCCGCGCAGCGCCGGGCCATCGCCAAGGCCATCACGCTGCTGGAATCGACGCGCAGCGACCACCGGGCGCAGGCCGACGCCTTGCTGACCGAGCTGCTGCCGCACACCGGCAGCTCCTTCCGCCTGGGCATTTCCGGCGTGCCCGGCGTGGGCAAAAGCACCTTCATCGAGGCGCTGGGCCTGATGCTGATCGAGCAGGGCCATCGTGTCGCGGTGCTGACGGTCGACCCATCGAGCAGCGTGTCCGGCGGCTCCATCCTCGGCGACAAGACCCGGATGGAGCGGCTGTCGATGGACGAGCGCGCCTACATCCGCCCCAGCCCCAGCAGCGGCACGCTGGGCGGCGTGGCCGAGAAGACCCGCGAGGCCATGCTGGTCTGCGAGGCGGCCGGTTACGACATCGTCATCGTCGAAACCGTCGGCGTCGGCCAGAGCGAGACGGCGGTGGCGGGCATGACCGATATGTACTGCCTCTTGCAGCTGCCCAATGCCGGCGACGATCTGCAGGCGATCAAGAAGGGCGTGATGGAGCTGGCCGATCTGGTCGTGATCAACAAGGCCGATCTGGACGATGCGGCGGCGACCCGCGCGCGGGCGCAGATCGTCTCCAGCCTGCGCCTGTATGGCATGCACGGCCATCCGGACCATGCCCATCACGATGTCAAGACCTGGCACCCGCAGGTGCTGCAACTCAGCGCGCTGAAGAGCGAGGGGCTGGACCGCTTCTGGGCGGCGGTCAGCGAGTACCTCGAGCTGCAGGGCGCCAATGGCCTGTTGGCCGAGAAGCGCCGCCAGCAGGCGCTGGCCTGGATGTGGGAGCGCATCCAGGCGGGGCTGCGCCAGCAGTTCGCCCAGGCCAGCGCCGTGCGCGCGGCGCTGGCCGACACCACCGCCCAAGTCTTGAATGGCCAACTGGCCGCCTCGACGGCCGCGAGAATTCTGTTAGCCAAGTTTTCCGGAGACGATCACCATGCATGACATCCAACAAATGCTCGAAGAAAAGCGCGAGCAAGCGCGCAAGGGCGGCGGCGAGAAGCGCATCGCCGCCCAGCATGCGAAAGGCAAGCTGACCGCCCGCGAGCGCCTGGAGCTGCTGTTCGACGATGGCACGTTCGAGGAATGGGATATGTTTGTCGAGCACCGCTGCGTCGACTTCGGCATGCAGGACAACAAGATCCCCGGCGACGGCGTCGTCACCGGCTACGGCATGATCAACGGCCGGCTGGCCTTCAGCTTCAGCCAGGACTTCACTGTCTTCGGCGGCGCGCTGTCCGAGGCCCATGCCGAGAAGATCTGCAAGGTGATGGACCAGGCGATGAAGGTCGGCGCCCCGGTGATAGGCCTGAACGACTCGGGCGGTGCGCGCATCCAGGAGGGTGTGGCGTCCCTCGGCGGCTATGCCGATGTGTTTCAGCGCAATGTGATGGCCTCGGGCGTGATCCCGCAGATCAGCATGATCATGGGTCCTTGCGCGGGCGGCGCGGTCTACTCGCCGGCGATGACGGACTTCATCTTCATGGTGAAGGACTCGTCCTATATGTTCGTCACCGGCCCCGAGGTGGTGAAGACCGTGACGCACGAGGAAGTGACGGCCGAGGAACTGGGCGGCGCCGGCACCCATACCAGCAAGAGCGGTGTGGCCGATCTGAGCTTCGACAACGATGTCGAGGCCATCCTGATGTTGCGGCGTTTCTTCAACTACCTGCCGCTGAACAACCGCGAGAAGGCGCCGACGCGACCCAGCGGCGATCCCGGCCAGCGCCTGGACCATTCGCTCGACACCCTGGTGCCGGACAACGCCAACAAGCCTTACGACATGAAGGAGCTGATCCTGAAGGTCGTCGACGATGGCGACTTCTTCGAGTTGCAGGCCGACTATGCGAAGAACATCCTGACCGGCTTTGCGCGGATGGAGGGGCAGACCGTCGGCATCGTGGCCAACCAGCCACTGGTGCTGGCCGGCTGCCTGGACATCAAGAGCAGCATCAAGGCGGCACGCTTTGTGCGTTTCTGCGACGCCTTCAACATTCCGGTGATTACCTTTGTCGATGTGCCCGGTTTCATGCCCGGAACTTCTCAAGAGTACGGCGGCATCATCAAGCACGGCGCCAAGCTGCTGTATGCCTATGCCGAGTGCACGGTGCCCAAGGTCACCGTGATCACCCGCAAAGCCTATGGCGGCGCCTACGATGTGATGAGCTCCAAGCATCTGCGCGGCGACGTCAACTTTGCCTGGCCCAATGCCGAGATCGCGGTGATGGGTGCCAAGGGCGCGGTCGAGATCATCTTCCGCGAGGACAAGGGCGACCCCGAGAAGCTGGCGGCCAAGGAGGCCGAGTACAAGGCCCGCTTCGCCAACCCCTTCGTGGCCGGCGCGCGCGGCTTCATCGACGACGTGATACAGCCGCACGAGACGCGCAAGCGCATCTGCCGCTCGCTGACCATGCTCAAGGACAAGAAGCTCGAGAACCCGTGGCGCAAGCACGGCAATATCCCGCTGTGATCAGGCCCTAGGAGAAGAACAATGTTTACCAAGATCCTGATTGCAAATCGTGGCGAGATCGCCTGCCGCGTCATCAAGACCGCGCAAAAGCTGGGCATCAAGACGGTAGCCGTCTACTCCGAGGCCGACAAGGACGCCCGCCACGTCGAGCTGGCCGATGAAGCGGTGCTGCTCGGCCCCGCGCCCTCGCGCGAGTCCTATCTGGTGGCCGACAAGATCATCGCAGCGGCCAAGGCTACTGGCGCCCAGGCCATCCATCCCGGCTACGGTTTTCTGAGCGAGAACGAGGACTTCGCGCGTCGTGTCGAGGAAGAGGGCATCACCTTTATCGGCCCCAAGCACTATTCGATCGCTGCGATGGGCGACAAGATCGCCTCGAAGAAGCTGGCCAAGGAGGCGAATGTCAACACCATCCCCGGCCACAACGAGCCCATCCTGTCGGCCGAGTCGGCCGTCGAGATCGCCAAGGGTATCGGCTACCCGGTGATGATCAAGGCCAGCGCCGGTGGCGGCGGCAAGGGCCTGCGCGTGGCCTTCAACGACAAGGACTGCTTCGAGGGCTTCACCAGCTGCCGCAACGAGGCCCGCAACAGCTTCGGCGACGACCGTGTCTTCATGGAGAAGTTCGTCGAGGAGCCGCGTCATATCGAGATCCAGGTGCTGGGCGACAGCCAGGGCAACGTCGTCTATCTGCATGAGCGCGAATGCTCGATCCAGCGCCGCCACCAGAAGGTGATCGAGGAGGCGCCGTCGCCCTTTATTTCCGAGGCCACGCGCAAGGCCATGGGCGAGCAGGCCGTGGCGCTGGCCAAGGCCGTCAGGTACCAGAGCGCCGGCACGGTGGAGTTCGTCGTCGGCAAGGACCAGAGCTTCTATTTTCTGGAGATGAACACCCGGCTGCAGGTCGAGCATCCGGTGACCGAGTGCATCACCGGTGTCGATCTGGTCGAGCAGATGATTCGCGTGGCCGCCGGCGAGCCGCTGCCCTTCAAGCAGGACGAGATCAAGCGCGAAGGCTGGGCCATCGAGTGCCGCATCAATGCCGAGGATCCTTTCCGCAACTTCCTGCCTTCGACCGGCCGCCTGGTGAAATACCAGCCGCCCGAGACCAGCATGGAGCAGGCGGCGCCCGAACGCTTCGGCGTGCGGGTGGACACCGGCGTCTACGAGGGCGGCGAGATTCCGATGTTCTATGACTCGATGATTGCCAAGCTGATCGTGCACGGCAAGGACCGCGCCGAGGCCATCGCGAAGATGCGCGAGGCCCTGAACGGCTTTGTGATCCGCGGCATCAGCAGCAACATCCCCTTCCAGTCCGCCCTGCTGGCCCACCCCGATTTCGGCAGCGGCAACTTCAACACCGGCTTCATCGCCCAGCACTACGGCGGCGGCTTCAAGGCCGAGGATGTGGTGCATGAGGATCCGGGCTTTCTGGACGCGCTGGCCGGCTTCATCCGCCGCAAGGCGCGCGAGCGCGAGGCCGGCATCACCGGCCAGCTGCCCGGCCATGAGGTGAAGATCGAGCATGACTATATGGCCCTGGTCAACGAGGGCGGCGGCCGGCATCAGCGCCATGCGCTGCATATCGACGAGTTCGTCGGTCATCTTGGCGAGGCCCATGTGCGGGTCGGCGACCGCAGCTACCGCATCGTCAGCACCTCGCGCCTGAACGACATCCGCATCGCCGGCACCGTCAACGGCCGGCCCTTCACGGCCCAGGCCGAGCGCGGCACGGCCAAGAATCCGCTGGCCTACCGCATCCAGCACAACGGCCTGGCCATCGAGGTCAGCGTGCTGTCGCCGCGCGCCGCCGAGCTGCAGGCGCTGATGCCTTACAAGGCTCCGCCCGACACCAGCAAATTCCTGCTCTCGCCGATGCCGGGTCTGCTGGTTCATATCGCCGCCGAGCCGGGGCAGACCGTGCAGGCCGGCGAGCGCCTGGCGGTGATCGAGGCGATGAAGATGGAGAACATCCTCGTCGCCGAACGCGATGTGAAGATCGCCGAGGTGCTGGCAAAGACCGGTGAAAGTCTGTCGGTCGATCAGCCGATTTTGAGGTTCGAGTAATGGACAAGAAACCCTACAAGATCCTTGGCATCCAGCAGATCGCCATCGGCGGCCCCGACAAGCAGGCCTTGCGCAAGCTCTGGGTCGATGTGCTGGGTCTGACCGTCACCGGCAACTTCGTCTCCGAGCGCGAGAACGTCGACGAGGACATCTGCGCGATCGGCAGCGGTCCGTACAAGGTCGAGGTCGATCTGATGCAGCCGCTGGACCCCGACAAGAAGCCGGCCGTCCACACCACGCCGCTGAACCATGTGGGCCTGTGGGTCGATGATCTGGCCCAGGCCGTCGAGTGGATGACGGCCAACGGTGTGCGCTTCGCCCCGGGCGGTATCCGCAAGGGCGCGGCCGGCTTTGATATCTGCTTCATCCACCCGAAGAGCAGCGCCGAGTTCCCGATTGGCGGGGAGGGCGTGCTGATCGAGCTGGTGCAGGCGCCGGCCGAGGTGATCGCAGCGCTGGCTTAATTCGCCATGCCGTTCCGGGCTCAGGGCCGGCCCGGCGGCAACTCCAGCAAAGGGGCGAAAGGCGCGGCCAAAGGTTCGCCAACAAAGACCCCCTGGCCGGGCCACTCGACACTCTTCCAATAGGCCTCCAGCGCCGTGGCGCCCTGCAGATAGCTTTTCGTCAGCAGGCGAGGGTGGGGGAATTTGGTGTTGTAGTTGCAGGGTTCGGTGACCGTGCCGTAGCTGGCGGTGGCGCCGGACTCGATCCAGTCGAGCACGCTCATCTGGGCGCTGCCCGGTGCTGCATCGAGCCGGCCGCCGAACGAGGTCAGGTGGTCGGCCAAGGCGCCGGGCCGCCACTGCACCTGATTCAAGCCGTCGACGCGGGTCAGCCCGGTCTGGTAGATCAGCACCTCGGAAATCGGCACCTGGGTGTAGCCGCTGTTCAGGCTTTCGCGCTGCACCGTCAGGCCCCAGGGACCGATGGGGCCGGCCGCCGGGAAATCGCCATGTCGCACACTGCGAAAGCCATCCCAGGTCTTGATGAAGTAGGCCTTGGCCGATGACCGGTGGTCGGCCGGCATGCTCTGGTCGGCACTGATGCCGCGCTCGATCAGCGCCTTGGCGCTGTCGATGCTGCGTGCCGCGATCAGCATGCTGGGCCGTTGGCCCATGTCGGTGAACGGCCGCGCGCCGATGTAGCGGAAATAAGGCGATGCCTTGCTGGGCGTGCAGACGTTGGGGCTGCTGCAGATCTCGGGCTGGAAGCCCATGGTCAGGGCCGAGGTGATCGAGTTGCATTCGACCGCATAGGGCTTGACCCAGGCCAGCGCCAAGCCCTGGACCGTCTCGGGCAGGCGGTTCCGCAACTCGGCGGCCAGGGCTTCGAAACTGCTCCTGCTGATCGACGCCGTGGTTGGCAGGCTGACGCGGACGATATGGCTCTCGGGTATGCCTCTGCGCCTTGCGTAGTACTCCCCGACGGCGACCGAATAGGGATCGTTGAGATTGATCACCAGGCCCAGCGCTTCGGCCGTGATGCGCCCCACGGCCGGGGTGGCCGAGGCCAGCGCTGCATAGTGGGCGACGACGGCCTGGATCTCGGCGGCTTCCGGTTCATCGGGTCCGATCGGGTAGTTGGTCGCAGATGCCGCCACCACATTGCCGCTACTGGTATCCAGAGTCAGTTCGATATCCGACAGATGGCTGGCGTGATGACCGGCCGATGTGAGGGGCACCGGGATGCCGGCCCGGTTGTTGACGCTGCAGTTGTAGGCCAGATGACTGCCGCCGGACACGATCAGATCAATTTCCGGGTCCAGTCGACCGACGAGGTCCACGATGGGACCGGACAGGCCGCTGCAGCCATTGCTGGTCCCCCCGGCCGTCAGCCCGCCCTCATGCACCAGCACGACGATGCTCTTGACCCCCTGGGCCAGGATGCCGGGCACCAGGGCGTTGATGGTCTCGGCCTCGTCCCGGAACTCCAGGCCGGCCACGCCAGCAGCCGGGACATGGGCCGGCGTGCTGCGGCGCGCGACGCCGATGAAGGCGATCCTGTGGCCCATGAATTCCTTGTAGCCTAGCGCCGGCAGCAGGGCTTGAAGGCTGGCGGCGTCCATGACATTGGCGGCCAGGAACTGGAAGGCGGCGCCGGAAAACTGGCCGTCCTGACGCCGGTCCGCTGCGAGCCCCTGGCCGGAGAAGCCGCTGCTCGGGTGATTGCCGCCCTGCTGCAGGCGCAGCAGTTCGTCGCGGCCCTCGTCAAACTCGTGGACGCCGGTGGCGGCAAAGTCGATGCCGATGCGGTTCATCGCCTCGATGGTCGGTTCGTCCTTGAACAGGGCCGAGCTCAGCGGGCTGGCGCCGACCATATCGCCTGCCGAGACGACCGCATGCAAGGGATTGGTGGCCTTCAAGGCCTGGATGCGGTTCGCAAGTCGGGCCACACCGGGGTTGCCGGGCGCACCTTCAGCGGATTTGATCGCGCCGTGGAGATCGTTGAAGGCGATCAGCTTGACCGTCAGCTGGCTGCCGATGCCAGATGAGCGGGCCGCGGCCATCAGCCGGTCGCGCTCATCCAGGCTGATCAGGCCATCCTTCAGCAGGTCGTTGAAGACCTTGCCGGCATGGTCCAGAAATTCCCTCTGGCTGCCCCAGGTCCGCTCGTCATCCAGCAGGTCGTCGATGGTGCACTTGCCCTCGACCATAGGGTTGTCGACGCCGGAGTCATAAGCGCCAATCCGCACGGTCAGCGAGTTGTCGAGCGCCTTGCAATCGGCCGCAGCCCGAATCGGCAGGACGGCGGTCAGCAGCAGGGCAGCACAGGCGAGAAAGGTGGACATGACGCTTCGGCGGGTGGTGGTCGAAGCGCCTCAGCTTAGGGGCGGGAGATGACGTGCCGCCCCGTGGCCGGCTCGCCGTCGGTGGGCCGAAGGAGCTAGTCGGTTCAGCTTGGCCATCGCACACATGGCCTGCTGCAGGCTCACCCCGTCCATGCCCGGCTGCGCCGTCGCGGTCAGCAACCAGTGCACCAAATGAGCGAGTTGGAGCGGGGACGAAACTGATCCGCGCATTGCCGCAGCAGCCAGGAATCTGCGAGACTTCGCTTGGCGCGAAGTCTTAATTGGCAGCTTGAGTAGATCAAGCGGAGCTGCGAAGGCTATCGTGCGAGCTGCCGGCCCGGCGACGGGTCTATGCCCTATACCAACGCGGAGACTGCCATGCCTGTGTCGAAGATTTCCAGCCCGTCCGCCGCCCGCCGGCACCTCGCCGTCTGCCTGGGCCTGCTGGCGGCGAGCACGACGCTGCTGGCCGCACCCAAGAGCGAGCTGCCGGCCGGCTATCCGCAGCGCGGCCTGAACTGGATCGTGCCCTTCCCAGCCGGCAGCGCCACCGATCAGCTGGCCCGGGTGCTGGCCGAACATGTGGGCAAGGCGGCCGGCCAGGCGGTCGTCGTCGACAACAAGCCCGGGGCCAACGGTACCTTGGGCACGGGCGCAGCCGCCAAGGCCGCCCCCGACGGCTACAACTTCCTGATCGCCACCAGCACCACGCACGCGGCCAATGCCTCGCTGTACCGCAAGCTGCCCTATGACCCGATCAAGGACTTCACGCCGGTCAGCCGCCTGGCCGAGATCCCCTTCATCATGCTGGTCAACCCGGCGGTGCCGGCCGACACGGCCGAAAAGTTCGTCGCCTATGTGAAGGCCAATCCGGACAAGCTGGCCTGGGGCTCGGGCTCCAGCGGCAGCCTGATCCCCGGCCATGCGCTGGTGCATGCCAACAAGCTGGTGATGGCCCATATTCCCTACAAGGGCGTGCAGCCGGCGATGACGGACACGATGGGCGGCACGATACAGCTGGTGTTCGGCGATCTGGCCTCGGGCGTGCCCCAGGTCAAGGCCGGCAAGCTGCGCGCGCTGGCGGTCACCTCGGGCAAGGAGCATCCGATGCTGCCGGGCGTGCCGACGATGACCAAGAGCGTCGTGCCCGGCTTCGAGATGACGGCCTGGTTCGCGATGTATGCGCCGGCCGGCACGCCCGAGCCGGTGCTCGCGAAGATGAACCAGTGGGTGCGCTCGGCGCTGACCGACAAGAGCGTGCAGGCCAAGCTGGCGCTGTCGGGCTTCGAGCTGACGCCCAGCACGCCGCCCGAGCTGGGCCTGTTCGCGGCCAAGGAAACGCTGAAGTGGGCCAAGGCCGTACAGGCCGCCGGCATCAACGCCGAGTAATAAAAGCCGCCGCCGCCATGCGCCTGGACCTGACCACGCTGAATCTCGTGCTGGCGATCGAGCAGACCCGCTCGATCACCGCCGGGGCGGCGCGCGAGCACCTGGCGCTGGCGGCGGCCAGCAAGCGGGTTTCCGACCTGGAGGCGCGGCTGGGCGTGCAGCTGTTCGAGCGCCGCGCCCGCGGTGTCGAGCCGACCGAGGCCTGCCGCGCGCTGGTGCGCCATATCCGCTCGCTGCATGCCTCGCTGCATGCGCTGGAGAGCGAGGTGGTCGAGTTCGCGCGCGGCATCAAGGGCCATCTGCGCATCGCCGCCAATAGCGGCGCGATCGCCGAATGCCTGCCGGCCGATCTGGCCGCCTTCAGCCAGGCCCATCCGCAGATCCGCATCAGCCTGGAAGACCAGACCAGCGCCGAGGTGCAGGCAGCGGTGGCCGAGGGCCGCGCCGATATCGGCGTGTTCACGCCGCCGCTGCTGGACAACCGGGTCCAGGCCTGGGTCTATGCCCAGAGCCGGCTGGCCGTGCTGGTGCCCAAGAATCATGGGCTGGCGCGGCAGCGGTCGGTCAGCTTCTCCGACCTGCTGGACTACGACCTGATCGGCCTGCATGCCGGCGCCAGCGCCCAGCAGCTGATGCGCGAGCAGGCGCTGTCGCGCGGCCGCACGCTGAACGCGCGCCTGCAGGTGCGCGGCTTCGATGCGATTGCCCAGCTGGTCGAGGCCGGCCTGGGCGTGGCGGTGCTGCCTTCGGTGCCGGCCGAACGTTTCTCGCGTGTCTTCGCGGTCAGTCATCTCGTGCTCGATGAAGCCTGGGCCGCGCGCGACTATTGTCTGGGTGTGCAGCGTCAGGAGCGCCTGCCCACCGTGGTGCAACGCTTTGTCGATGCCCTCTGTCCCCTCCCCAACATCCCCGTAGAAAGCCAGCCATGACCACTGCAGCTCGCACGCTTTACGACAAGCTCTGGGACGAGCATGTCGTCCACACCGAGGAGGACGGCACGGCCACCCTCTATATCGACCGCCATCTGGTCCATGAGGTGACCAGCCCGCAGGCCTTCGAAGGTCTGGATCTGGCCGGGCGCAAGATCTGGCGCCTGTCGGCCAATCTGGCGGTCAGCGACCACAATGTGCCGACCACCGACCGCAGCCAGGGCATCGCCGACCCGATCTCCAAGCTGCAGGTCGACACCCTGGACCAGAACTGCGACCGCTTCGGCATCACCCAGTTCAAGATGAGCGACAAGCGCCAGGGCATCGTCCATGTGATCGGCCCGGAGCAGGGCGCGACCCTGCCGGGCATGACCGTGGTCTGCGGCGACAGCCACACCTCGACCCACGGCGCTTTCGGCGCGCTGGCCCACGGCATCGGCACCTCCGAGGTCGAGCATGTGCTGGCCACCCAGACCCTGCTGGCCAAGAAGGCCAAGAACCTGCTGATCAAGGTCGAGGGCCAGACACCGAAAGGCGTCGGCGCCAAGGACATCGTGCTGGCCATCATCGGCAAGATCGGCACGGCCGGCGGCACCGGCTACACGATCGAATTCGGCGGCTCGGCAATCCGCGCGCTGAGCATGGAAGGGCGGATGACGGTCTGCAATATGGCCATCGAGGCGGGCGCCCGCGCCGGCCTGATTGCCGTGGACGAGACCACGATCAACTACTGCAAGGGCCGGCCCTTCTCGCCCAGCGGTGTCGAATGGGAGCAGGCGGTGGCCTACTGGCGCACCCTGCACTCGGACCCGGGTGCGAGCTTCGACAAAGTGGTCGAGCTCGACGCCGCCCAGATCCGCCCGCAAGTCACCTGGGGCACCAGCCCCGAGATGGTCTTGTCGATCGAGGACCGTGTGCCCGATCCGGACAAGGAAAAGGATGCCGTCAAGCGCGGCGCCATCGAGCGGGCGTTGCAGTACATGAATCTGGAGCCGAACAAGGCCATCAACGACATCCTGATCGACAAGGTCTTCATCGGCTCCTGCACCAACAGCCGCATCGAGGACATGCGCGAGGCTGCGGCCGTCGTGCGCCGGATGTCCGGAAGCAATGGCGGCAAGATCGCCGCCAATGTGAAGCTGGCGATGGTGGTGCCGGGCTCGGGCCTGGTGAAGGAGCAGGCCGAGCGCGAAGGCCTGGACCAGGTCTTCAAGGCGGCCGGCTTCGAGTGGCGCGAGCCGGGTTGCTCGATGTGCCTGGCGATGAATGCCGACCGGCTGGAGCCGGGCGAGCGCTGTGCCTCGACCAGCAATCGCAATTTCGAAGGACGCCAGGGCGCCGGCGGCCGCACCCATCTGGTCAGCCCGGCGATGGCCGCAGCGGCCGCGATGCAAGGCCATTTCGTTGATGTTCGAAGGATTTCGTGATGGAAAAGTTCACCGTTCACAAGGGCCTCGTCGCCCCGATGGATCGCGACAATGTCGACACCGACGCGATCATCCCCAAGCAGTTCCTGAAATCGATCAAGCGCAGCGGCTTCGGCCCGAATCTGTTCGACGAATGGCGCTATCTGGATGCGGGCGAGCCCGGCCAGGATCCGGCCAGCCGCAAGCCCAACCCCGATTTCGTGCTGAACCAGCTGCGCTACCAGGGCGCCTCGGTGCTGATCGCGCGCAGCAATTTCGGCTGCGGCTCCAGCCGCGAGCACGCGCCCTGGGCGCTGGAGCAGTACGGCTTTCGCGCGCTGATCGCGCCGAGCTTTGCCGACATCTTCTTCAACAACTGCTTCAAGAACGGCGTGCTGCCCATCGTGCTGCCTGAGGCCCAGGTGGCCCAGCTGTTCGACGAGGTGTTCGCCTTCCCGGGCTATCAGCTGACCATCGATCTGGCGCGCCAGCTCGTCATCAAGGCCGATGGGGGGGAGTTGGCGTTCGAGGTCCAGCCCTTCCGCAAGTTCTGCCTGCTCAACGGTTTCGATGACATCGGTCTGACCCTGCGCCATGCCGACAAGATCAAGGCCTTCGAGGCCGAACGTATCGCCAGCAAGCCCTGGCTCAACAACCGTCTGATCGGATGACCATGAAAATTGCAGTGCTACCCGGTGATGGCATCGGGACCGAAATCGTCGCCGAGGCCGTCAAGGTCCTGAAGGTGCTGGACTTGCCGCTGACGCTGGAAAGCGCCCCGGTGGGTGGCGCCGCCTATGAGGCCGCCGGCCACCCGCTGCCTGAATCGACGCTGCAGCTGGCCAAGGACGCCGACGCCATCCTGTTCGGCGCCGTCGGCGACTGGAAGTACGACAAGCTGGACCGCCCGCTGCGCCCCGAGCAGGCCATCCTGGGCCTGCGCAAGCATCTGGGCCTGTTCGCCAACTTCCGCCCGGCGATCTGCTATGAGCAGCTGACCCATGCATCGAGCCTGAAGCCCGAGCTGGTCGCCGGCCTGGACATCCTGATCATCCGCGAGCTGACCGGCGACATCTATTTCGGCCAGCCGCGCGGCCGCCGCACCGCCGTCGACGGCCACTTCCCGGGTTCTGAGGAGGCCTTCGACACGATGCGCTACTCGCGCCCTGAGATCGAGCGCATCGCCCATGTGGCCTTCCAGGCGGCGCGCAAGCGCAGCAAGCGCGTCACCTCGGTGGACAAGGCCAATGTGCTGGAAACCTTCCAGTTCTGGAAGGACGTGATGATCGAGGTCAGCGCCGAATATCCGGATGTCGAGCTGGACCATATGTATGTGGACAACGCCGCGATGCAGCTGGTCAAGGCGCCGAAGAAGTTCGACGTGGTCGTCACCGGCAATATGTTCGGCGACATCCTGTCGGACGAGGCCGCGATGCTGACCGGCTCGATCGGCATGCTGCCCTCGGCCTCGTTGGACAAGCACAACAAAGGCCTGTACGAACCCAGCCATGGCAGCGCACCGGACATCGCGGGCAAGGGAATCGCCAATCCTCTGGCTACAATCCTCTCCGCTGCCATGATGCTCAAGTTCACCCTCAACCAGCCCGAAGCTGCCGCTCGTATCGAAGCGGCGGTGAGCGCTGTGTTGTCCCAAGGTCTGCGCACTGCGGACATTTGGAGCGAGGGCACCCAGAAGGTGAGCACGCGCGAGATGGGTGATGCGGTCGTTGCCGCGATTACCACCACCAAAACCATCAAGAGCTGAAGCTCTCGGATCGTCTCGCCCCCACAAACCCCGGCGAAGCGAGCCGGGGCACAGAGACTGGGGTTTGTGATCAAGAGGAATTCAAGATGACGACATTGGTAGGACTGGTAGGCTGGCGCGGCATGGTGGGCTCCGTGCTGATGGACCGCATGGTGGCCGAGCGTGATTTCGATCTGATCGAACCGCTGTTCTTCAGCACCTCGAACGCGGGCGGCGCCGCCCCGGCGCAGGCCAAGAACGAAACCAAGCTGCAGAACGCCTTCGATATCGAGCAGCTCAAGCGCTGCGAGATCATCATCACGGCCCAGGGCGGCGACTACACCAACGAGGTCTTCCCGAAGCTGCGCGCGGCCGGCTGGAATGGCCACTGGATCGACGCCGCCTCCTCGCTGCGCATGAACGGCGATGCCGTCATCGTGCTGGACCCGGTGAACATGCCCGTCATCAAGGACGCGCTTAGCAAGGGCGGCAAGAACTGGGTCGGCGGCAACTGCACCGTCTCCTGCATGCTGATGGGCGTGGGCGCGCTCTACAAGGCCGGCCTGGTCGAATGGATGAGCACCCAGACCTACCAGGCGGCCTCGGGCGGCGGCGCGCAACATATGCGCGAGCTGCTGACGCAGTACGGTACGCTGAATGCCTCGGTGCGCTCGCTGCTGGATGACCCGAAGAGCGCCATCCTCGAGATCGACCGTCAGGTGATCGCCACGCAGCGGGCCTTGAGCGCGGCCGAGACCGCCAATTTCGGCGTGCCGCTGGGCGGCTCGCTGATCCCCTGGATCGACAAGGATCTGGGCAATGGCCAGTCCAAGGAAGAGTGGAAGGGCATGGCCGAGACCAACAAGATTCTCGGCCTCGGCGAGGGCTTCGGCTCGGCGCCGATTCCGGTGGACGGCTTCTGCGTGCGCGTCGGCGCGATGCGCTGCCACAGCCAGGCTCTGAGCTTCAAGCTGAAGAAGGACGTGCCGCTGGCCGACATCGAGGCGATGATCGCCGCTGACAACGAGTGGGTGAAGGTCGTGCCCAATACCCGCGAGGCGACGATTCAAGACCTGACCCCGGTGGCGGTGACCGGCACGATGACCATCCCCGTGGGCCGCATCCGCAAGCTGGCCATGGGCCCGGAGTATGTCGGCGCCTTCACGATCGGCGACCAGCTCCTGTGGGGCGCGGCCGAGCCGCTGCGCCGCATGCTGCGCATCCTGCTGGCTCGGTAATTTCCCCAGTTTCCGAGCCCCGCCCGTTGCCGGCAAACGACAAGCCTGTAACGGGCAGTGAATCAGGCAGGTGTCCTGGGGCGTATTCAGCCTTTGCATGAGGGTTGCAGCGTATATGCTTGATGCTGTTGTGATTTCGGATCGCAAGAGCCATGAGGACAGCATCGCCTAGCGCTGTTGAGAAGAGAACAAAGATCGTCGAAACAGGCGGGTACCTGACGGTGTCCGCCTTGTTGCTTTGGGGGACGCCTTGAAACAAAAACGTAGCGCTTTGGGGCGCTTTGCCCTGACCCCGTTGGCCCATATGGCGATGGCGGCATTTGCCGTTGCCGGCAGCGGCTCGGCCTGGAGCCTGGGACTGGGCAAACTGACCGTGCAGTCTTCGCTGGGCGAAACGCTCAAGGCCGAGATCGACGTCAGTTCGCTGACCGCCGAAGAGGCGGGCACGCTCAAGGTGCGCATCGCCCCTCCCGATTCCTACCGCGCCACCGGCGTCGAGTACAACGCCGTGCTGACCGGCACCCAGGTGCAGCTGGAGCGGCGCAGCGATGGCCGACCGGTGCTGCGCATCAACAGCGACCGGGCTGTCCAGGAGCCCTTTGTCGATGTGATCCTGGAGCTGACCTGGTCCAGCGGCCGCCTGGTGCGCGAATACACGCTGCTGTTCGATCCGCCAAACCTGGCCCGCCCGAGCGCACCGCCGGCCGTCACGACGGCCCCGTCCTTTGCGACCGCGCCGGCCGAAACCCGGGCCGTGCCGACCCAGCGTCCGCCGGCCTCGGCTCCTTTGGCCGCAGCGCCCGCGCCTCGGCCGCGTGTCGAGGCGGCCCCGGCCGAGCCGGCGCGCGCGCCACGTCCGGCGCCGGCGCCTGCACCGAGCCCCAGCGCCGCATCCGAATACAAGGTCAAGGCGGGCGATTCGCTGTCGCGCATCGCCGGCCGCACCAAGCCCCGGGAAATCTCGCTGGACCAGATGCTGGTTGGCCTGTTCCGCAGCAATCCGGATGCCTTCATCGGCGAGAACATGAACCGGCTGAAGTCGGGTGTGGTCCTGCAAGTGCCGGGCAGCGACAGCCTCAGCGCGATCACTCCGACCGAGGCGCGCGAAGTCATTCAGGCGCAGAGCGCCGATTTCAGCAACTACCGGCAGCGCCTGGCCGGTGCCGCCCCCGAGCTCAAGCTCGATGAAAGCCAGCGCCAGGTCAAGGGCAAGGTGCAGGCGGCGGTCGAGGACCGCAAGCCGGCCGCAGCGCCCAGCCCCGACAAGCTGACGCTCAGCAAGGCCGCAGCCGCCAGCGCGGCCGCCGAGGCCAAGGTATCGAAAGAAACCGAGAAGAAGGCGGATGCCGCCCGTGTGGCCGAACTGACCCGCAATGTGGAGGAGTTGAAGAAGCTCTCCAGCGCGGCCAAGCCGGCTGCGAGCGCCGCGCCCGCAGCGAACACCGGCACAACGGCCGCGTCGGCACCGCCCGCACTGGCGCTGCCGGCGCCACCGGTCGCATCGGCACCCGCGCCCGTGGTTGCGGCTGCGCCGGCCGCAAGCCCCGTCGCTGCCAAGCCGGCCCCCACACCGGTTCCGCCCCCGGCGGCCGAAGCCGAAGGCCCGGGTCTGATGGCCGAGCTGATGGAGAGCCCCTTGGTGCTGCCGATCGCTGGCGTGCTGGTGCTCTTGCTGGGCGGGCTGGGTCTGATGCGCCTGCGCGGCAAGGGTGGCAAGCCCAAGGCCGACACCGGCTTCCATGAAAGCCGGCTGCAGCCCGACTCCTTCTTCGGCAATACCGGTGGCCAGCGCGTTGACACCCGTGACGCCAACGGCCCCGCGTCCTCGATGAGCTACTCGCTGAGCCAGCTCGATGCCATCGGTGATGTCGATCCGGTCGCCGAGGCCGATGTCTATCTGGCCTATGGCCGTGACCTGCAGGCCGAGGAGATTCTCAAGGAAGCGCTGCGCTCCAATCCCGAGCGGCTGGCGATCCGGCTCAAGCTGCTGGAGGTCTATGCCAAGCGCCGTGACACCAAGGGCTTCGAGCAACTGGCCGTGCAGCTCTATGCCGAGACCCAAGGGCAGGGCGAGGACTGGGCCAAGGCCCAGGAGCTGGGCCGCCAGATCGACGCCGACAATCCGCTGTACCAGCCGGGCGGCTCGCCCGAGCTGCTGCCCGACGATGGCAGTCACGAGCGCCATCCCGAGCCGATGAACGCCAGCACGCTGCCGCAGACGGCCCAGCACAGCATGCTTGGCGGCGCCGCCCTGATGGCCACCGAGCCGCTGGGCCGCGCCAGCGACGCCGGCCCACCCAGCGGTCTGGATCTGGACCTCGACCTGGACCTGGGCTCGCCGCCCTCGGTCTCGCCGTTTGCGATGGATGCCACGCAAGCCCTGGCCACCACGGTGGAGCAGGCACCGCTGGCGATGGACTTCGATCTCGACGGCCCGCCGACGACGCAGCCCGGCGAGATCGAGCCCCAGGAGCTGGCCTTCGATCTGGGCAATCTGGATATGCCGCCGGAGGTCACCCAGGCCGCCACCCTGCAGTCCGAGCTGCCCGACGAGCCCCAGTCGCTGGACTTTGATCTCTCGTCCATCGATCTGGACCTGCCCGAGCCGGCCCGCAAGGAAGAGGCGATCCCGACCGCCTCCGCCGAAGCCATTGATGGCGGTCTGCCGGCCGAGTTCGAGAGCATCTTGCAAGACGATGCCCCGAGCGATCCGCTGTCCCAGGCCTTCGATGCGCTGGACGACGATGGCGGTGACCCGCTGCAGCGCCAGCTCGAGCTGGCCGACGAGTTCCGCCAGATCGGCGATACCGAAGGTGCACGCGATGTGCTGCAGGAACTGCTGGCCCGGGCCAGCGGCCCGCTGCGCGACAAGGCGCAGGCCATGCTCAACGAGCTGCGCTGAACACGCAGGCACAATCCGAGGCGCCCGGCCAGGCCGGGCGCCTTTTTCATTGTTGGAGCAGGAATGACAACTAGGGTGGCGCTGGGCGTCAGCTACCGCGGCCGCGGCTACAAGGGCTGGCAAAGCCAGCCGGGCGGCGGCACGGTGCAGGATGAGCTGGAAAAAGCCCTGGCCCAGTTTGCCGCGCATCCGATCCGCACAATCTGCGCCGGCCGCACCGATGCCGGCGTGCACGGACTCAACCAGGTCGTGCATTTCGATGCCCAGGTGGAGCGCGACCCGTTCTCGTGGATACGCGGCACGAACCGCTATCTGCCCCCCGATATCGCGATCCAGTGGTGCGCCTTCCCCGGCGCCGACTTCCATGCCCGCAACCATGCGCGCGGCCGGCGCTATGCCTATCTGCTGCTGGAGTCGGCGGTGCGGCCGGCGATCGAGAGCGGCTCGGTGGGCTGGGTATTCCGCCCGCTGGACGGCGATGCGATGCGCGCGGCCGTCGAGGTGCTGCTGGGTGAGCACGACTTCAGTTCTTTCCGCTCGGTCGACTGCCAGGCCAAGTCGCCGATCAAGACCCTTCGTGCGATCCAGATCAGCAAGCGCGGCGCCTACTGGCGCTTCGAGTTCGATGCCTCGGCCTTTTTGCACCATATGGTGCGCAACATCATGGGCTGTCTGCTGGCGATCGGCAGCGGCACGCGCTCGGTGGAATGGCTGGCTGGGGTGCTGGCAGCGCGCGACCGCAAGGTGGCGGCGCCGACCTTTGCCCCCGACGGCCTGTACTTCATCGGACCGTACTACGATGCCGAGCTGCAACTCCCCGAGCATGTGGCGGCGCTGGACTGGCTGCCCTGAGTGAAACGAAGCGCATGAGCCGAACCCGTATCAAGATCTGCGGCCTGACACGCGAGGCCGATATCGACGCCGCCGTCGAGGCCGGTGCCGATGCCATCGGCTTTGTGTTCTACGCGAAGAGCCCGCGCTATGTGACGCCAGCGCGCGCGGCCGAGCTGGCGCGGCGCCTGCCGCCCTTCGTGACACCGGTGGGGCTGTTCGTCAACGCCAGCGACGAGCAGCTGGCGGCCGGCCTGGCCGCGCTGCCGAATATGCTCTTGCAATTCCATGGCGACGAGAGCCCGCAGGACTGCGAGCGGGCAGGGCGGCCCTGGCTGCGGGCCGCGCGCATCAACCCCGGCTTTGATTTGCTAGACTTCGCCCATCAGTATTCAGGTGCCCAGGCCATTCTGCTCGACGCCCATGTCGACGGCTATGGCGGCGGTGGAAAGGTTTTCGATTGGTCACTCATTCCAAGAAACGTGCCCTCTCCAGTCGTTTTGTCTGGTGGGTTGCATGCCGGAAATGTGCTGACAGGCGTTCTTCAGGTACGGCCCTGGGCCGTTGACGTGAGTTCCGGCGTCGAGCAGGCCAAGGGCCTGAAGGACGCCGCCCTGATCCAGCAGTTCTGTGCCGCCGTCCGTGAGGCGGACAGACAACTGCAGCAAACCTGAAGAGAAAACCGTCATGCAGACCTATGACCAACCCGATGCCCGTGGGCATTTCGGACCCTATGGTGGGCGCTTCGTCGCCGAAACCCTGGTCCATGCCCTGGACGAGCTGAGCGAGGCCTATGCCCACTACAGCAAAGATCCCGAGTTCATCGCCGAGTACAAGAAGGAACTGGCCCATTTCGTCGGCCGCCCCAGCCCGATCTACTACGCCGACCGCCTCAGTCGCGAACTGGGCGGTGCCCAGATCTACCTGAAACGCGAGGATCTGAACCACACCGGCGCGCACAAGGTCAACAACACCATCGGCCAGGCGCTGCTGGCCAAGCGCATGGGCAAGAAGCGCGTGATCGCCGAGACCGGCGCCGGCCAGCACGGCGTGGCCACCGCGACCATCTGTGCCCGCTACGGCATGGAATGCGTGGTCTATATGGGCAGCGAGGACGTCAAGCGCCAATCGCCCAATGTCTACCGGATGAATCTGCTGGGCGCGCGGGTGGTGCCGGTCGAGTCCGGCTCCAAGACCCTGAAGGACGCGCTCAACGAGGCGATGCGCGACTGGGTCACCAACATCGAATCGACCTTCTACATCATCGGCACCGTGGCCGGACCGCATCCCTACCCGATGATGGTGCGCGACTTCCAGCGCGTCATCGGCGATGAGTGCCTGACCCAGATGCCCGAGATGATCGGCCACCAGCCGGATGCGGTGATCGCCTGCGTCGGCGGCGGCTCGAACGCCATCGGCATTTTCTACCCCTATATCCCGCATCAAGACGTGCGCCTGATCGGCGTCGAGGCGGCGGGCGAGGGCGTGGACAGCGGCAAGCATGCGGCGACCTTGAGCGCTGGCAGCCCCGGTGTGCTGCATGGCAACCGCACCTATCTGCTGCAGGACGCCAACGGCCAGATCACCGAGACGCACTCGATCTCGGCCGGCCTGGACTATCCGGGCGTCGGCCCCGAGCATGCCTATCTGAAGGACATCGGCCGGGCCGAGTATGTCGGTATCACCGACAAGGAGGCGCTGGAGGCCTTCCACCGCCTGTGCCGCACCGAGGGCATCATTCCGGCGCTGGAGTCCAGCCACGCGCTGGCTTATGCGATGAAACTGGCGCCGACCTTGTCGCCGGACAAGACCTTGCTGGTGAACCTGTCCGGCCGTGGCGACAAGGACATCGGCACCGTCGCCGACCTGTCGGGCGTGCAGTACTTTGACCGCCCCTCGATGGCCGGCCACAGCGTGAAGGGAGGCGCGCAATGAGCCGCATCGCTGCTGCCTTCACGGCTTTGCAGGCCCAGGGCCGCAAGGCGCTGATCCCCTTTGTCACCGCCGGCGATCCCTTTCCCGATGCGACGGTCGAGCTGATGCTGGCTCTTGGCCAGGCCGGCGCCGACGTGATCGAGCTGGGTGTGCCCTTCTCGGACCCGATGGCCGACGGTCCGGTGATCCAGCGCGCTGGCGAGCGCGCACTGAAGCACGGCATCGGCCTGACCCAGGTGCTGGACTATGTGCGCGGCTTCCGCGCGAAGAACAACAGCACGCCGGTGGTGCTGATGGGCTATGCCAATCCGGTCGAGCGCTATGGCGTCGAGCGTTTCGTCACCGATGCCAAGGCCGCGGGCGTGGACGGTGTGTTGATCGTCGACTACCCGCCCGAGGAGTGCGAGATCTTCGCGGCCGCGCTGCGCGCGCAAGACCTGGACCCGATTTTCCTGCTGGCGCCGACCTCGACCGAGGAACGCATGGCCCGCATCGGCCAGTTGGCCAGCGGCTATGTCTACTACGTGTCGCTGAAGGGCGTGACCGGGGCCGGCCATCTGAACACGGCGGCCGTGGCCGAGATGATTCCGCGCATCCGCCGCCATGTGACGGTGCCGGTGGGCGTGGGTTTCGGCATCCGCGACGGCGTCACCGCGAGGGCCGTGGCCGACCATTCCGATGCGGTCGTGATCGGTTCGCGTCTGGTCGAGCTGCTGGAGGTTCAGCCGCGCGATAATGTCGCCGCAACCGGCGCCCAGTTCATCCGGGACATCCGCCAGGCGCTCGACGCGCCCCACTGATTGATAAAGGAGCCTGCAACCATGAGTTGGCTTGAGAAACTTCTGCCGCCCAAGATGCAGCAGACCGACCCGAACGAGCGCCGCACGGTGCCCGAGGGGCTGTGGATCAAGTGCCCGTCCTGCGAGACGGTGCTCTACAAGACCGATCTGGAGCAGAACGTCAATGTCTGCCCCAAGTGCAGCCACCACCACCGCATCGGCGCGCGTGCGCGTCTGAACGCCTTTCTCGACGGCGAAGGCCGCTACGAGGTGGGCCAGGAGGTCTTGCCGGTCGACGCGCTGAAGTTCAAGGACAGCAAGAAGTATCCCGACCGGCTCAAGGAAGCGCTGGAGAACACCGGCGAGACCGATGCGCTGATCGTGATGGGCGGCGCGGTGATGAGCGTGCCGGTGGTCGCGGCCTGCTTCGAGTTCGACTTCATGGGAGGCTCGATGGGCTCGGTGGTCGGCGAGCGCTTTGCGCGCGGTGTCGAGACGGCCATCGAGCAGAAGACCCCCTTCATCTGCTTCACCGCCACCGGCGGCGCGCGGATGCAGGAGGGCTTGCTGAGCCTGATGCAGATGGCCAAGAGCAATGCGGCGCTGACCCGCCTGGCCAAGGCCAAATTGCCCTATATCAGCGTGCTGACCGATCCGACCATGGGTGGCGTGTCGGCCAGCTTCGCCTTTGTGGGCGATATCGTGATTGCCGAGCCCAAGGCCTTGATCGGTTTTGCCGGCCCGCGCGTGATCGAGAACACGGTGCGCGAAAAGCTGCCGCCGGGCTTCCAGCGCGCCGAGTTCCTGATGGAAAAGGGCGCGGTGGACATGATTGTCGACCGCCGCGAGCTGCGCGAGACCATCGCGCGCCAGCTGGCGATGCTGCAGCGGCAGAGCACCGACGCGGTGGCCTGAGCGCCGTCAATCCCTGTAGACGCAGCGGCCAGGCTGGACAGCCTGGCCGTCTTCATTTGGACATGGCATGAAGAAGAATCTGGACGACTGGCTGGCCCACTGCGAGCGACTGCATCCCAAGGAAATCGACATGACGCTTGCGCGGGTGCAGCGTCTGCGCGAGGCCATGGGGCTGAAGTTCGAGGCGCCGGTCGTGATGGTGGCCGGCACCAATGGCAAGGGCTCGACCTGCGCGATGCTGGAATCGATTGCCTTGCAGGCCGGCTACCGGGTCGGGCTCTACATCAAGCCGCATCTGGTGCATTTTCAGGAGCGCTGCCGGGTGGCCGGCGCGCCGGTCGAGGCGGATTCGCTGCTGCCGCATTTCGAGGCCGTCGAGAAGGCGCGCGCTGACCTGGCGCTGACCTACTTCGAGTTCACGACCCTGGCCATCATGAGCCGGCTGGCGGCCGAGCCGCTGGATCTGGTGATTCTGGAAGTGGGGCTGGGCGGACGGCTGGACGCCGTCAACTGCATCGACGCCGATTGCAGCGTGATCACCAGCATCGACCTGGACCACACCGAGTATCTGGGCCCCGACCGCGAGTCGGTCGGGCATGAGAAGGCGCACATCATGCGAGCCGGCCGGCCCGTGGTGGTCAGCGATCCGGTGCCGCCGGCCTCGCTGGCGGCCTATGCGAGCAAGATCGGCGCCGATCTGCGCCAGCTGGGGCAGGATTTCAGCTATAGCGGCGACCGCCAGCAATGGCAGTGGGTGGGCCGCGAGCGCCGCTTCAGCGGCCTGGCCTATCCCTCGCTGCGCGGCGTCAACCAGCTGCTGAACGCGGCCGGCGTGCTGGCGGTGTTCGAGGCCTTGTACGAGCGACTGCCGATCAGCGCGCAGGCGGTGCGCACCGGTCTGGCCCTGGTCGAGCTGCCGGGGCGTTTCCAGGTGGTGCCGGGCCAGCCGGCCCTGGTGCTGGATGTCGCGCACAACCCGCACGCGGTGGCGGCGCTGGCGCAGAACCTCGATCAGATGGGCTTCTTCCCCTGCACCCGGGTGGTGTTCGGTGCGATGGCCGACAAGGATCTGGCCCAGATCATCGGGCGCATCTCGCACCTGGTCGATGTCTGGCATTTTACCGACCTGGACCTGCCGCGCGCGGCCAAGGCCGAGGCCCTGGCCGTGCAGTTCGAGTCCTTGCGCGCCGCCGGCGCCATCAAGACCCCGGCCGCCGTGACCGTGCAGCGGCATGCGGACCCCATGGACGCCCTGAGCGCAGCGGCGGCCGAGTCCGACCCCGCTGATAGAATTCTGGTCTTCGGTTCCTTCTTCACCGTGGGCGGCGTTCTCAAGCATGGTGTCCCCCGATTGGTCGCCGGCAAGCCAGCCGCTGGCGCCTGAGCACTCTCTCCAACACGCACTGTCCGACTCTCCAGCTCATGGGTTTGCTGTCTTTTTTCAAACGCTCGCCCGATCAAGCCGCGGCAAAACCGGTCTCGGACACTGTGGTGCAGCAGCTGCGGGTCAGGGCGCGCCGCCGCCTGATTGGCGCGGCCCTGCTGGTGGGCGTTGGCGTGATCGGCTTCCCGCTGATCTTCGAGACCCAGCCGCGCCCCATCCCGGTCGATCTGCCGATCGACATTCCGCGCAAGGAAGCCATGCCGGCCGTGGTGATTCCGCCGGCCTTGCCCGCGTCCTTGCCGGCTGTGGGCGAAGCGCCGGTGGCCCAGGCGCCCACCGAAGCACCGGCTGTGGTCACCGAGCCCAAGCCCGAGCCGGTGGAACGAGTCATCGAAAAGCCCGCAGACAAGCCCAAGCCGCTGGAGAAGCCGGTCGAGAAGAAGCCCGTCGAGACGGCTCAGCCGAAGACGCAGGAGTCGGCCCGTGTGCAGGCCTTGCTGGAAGGCAAGCCGGTCGAGAAGAAGGCTGACAGCAAGTCCGATGGGCGTTTCATTGTCCAGGTCGGTGCCTATGCCGATGGCAAGGCCGCCCAGGAGGCGCGCATGAAGGTCGAGCGCATGGGCTTGAAGACGTATACGCAGGCCGTGGACACGGCGGATGGCAAACGCATCCGGGTTCGGGTCGGCCCCTTCGGCAGCCGCGAGGAGGCCGACAAGGTGGCGGCCAAGGTGCGCGGCGGCGGTTTGTCGACGGCCGTGCTGACGCTTTGATGCACCATGGGCTGGGTCGATCTGGTACTGCTGGGTGTTCTGGCCGTCTCGGTGCTGCTGGGTCTGTGGCGCGGGCTGGTCTTCGAAGTCCTGTCTATCCTGGGTTGGGTGGTGGCCTACTTCGCCTGCCCCTTTGTCGCTCCTTTCATTGCGAACTGGCTGCCGCAGGACCAGCTGGCGCCGAATTTATTGCATGCGCTGAGCCTGGTGCTCGCCTTCATGCTGATACTGCTGCTGTGGGGCCTGTCGGCGCGGCTGCTGCGGGCGCTGATCCATGCGACGCCGCTGAGCATCATCGACCGGGTGCTGGGCGGGGGCTTTGGTGTGTTGCGCGGCGTGCTGATCGGCCTGCTGGCGGTGGTGCTGGTCAGCATGACGCCGGCCGTGCGTTCCGGGCCCTGGCAGGAATCTCAGGTGGCGCCCTGGCTGCAGGCCGCCTTGCATCTGTTGACGCCGGTGCTGCCGGCCGAAGTGCTCAAGTTCATCCCGGTCTGAGCTGCGGCTTCAGATCTTTCACGACAAGGAAGTAGTCCCATGTGTGGCATCGTCGGAGTGATTTCTCGCTCGCCGGTCAATCAGCTGATTTATGACGCCTTGCTGCTGCTGCAGCATCGTGGCCAGGACGCTGCCGGCATCGTCACCATGCAAGGCAATAAGTGCTTTATGCACAAGGCGCGCGGCATGGTGCGTGATGTGTTCCGCACCCGCAATATGCGGGCGCTGCCGGGCGCGATCGGCCTGGGCCAGGTGCGCTACCCGACCGCCGGCAATGCCTACAGCGAGGAAGAGGCCCAGCCCTTCTATGTCAATGCGCCTTTCGGCCTGGTGCTGGTGCACAACGGCAATCTGACCAATGCGCATGCACTGAAGAAGGAACTGTTCGACATCGACCGTCGCCATATCAACACCGAGAGCGACACCGAGGTGCTGATCAATGTCGTCGCCCACGAGCTGGAGCTGGCCGCGCGCGATCTGCCGGTGACGCCCGAGGAGGTGTTCAAGGCGGTGCGGGCGGTGCACAAGCGCATCAAGGGCTCCTACGCGGTGATCGCGCTGATCGCCGGCCATGGCCTGCTGGCCTTCCGCGACCCCTACGGCATCCGCCCGCTGTGCTTCGGCCAGGCGGCCGACGGCGAGATCATGGTGGCCAGCGAGAGCGTCGCACTGGAGGGCACCGGCCATCAGCTGATCCGCGATGTGGCGCCCGGCGAGGCGATCTTCATCGACATGAACGGCCAGATGCACACGCAGCAGTGCGCCGACACCCCGACGCTGAACCCCTGCATGTTCGAGTTCGTCTATCTGGCACGCCCGGACTCGGTGATGGACGGCATCTCGGTCTACCAGGCCCGGCTGAATATGGGTGAGACCCTGGCCCAGCGCCTGATCTCGACGATGCCACCCAGCGATATCGATGTCGTGATCCCGATCCCCGAGTCGAGCCGGCCCTCGGCGATGCAGCTGGCGCACCGCATCGGCAAGCCCTATCGCGAGGGCTTCGTGAAGAACCGCTATGTCGGCCGCACCTTCATCATGCCGGGGCAGGGCGCGCGCAAGAAGTCGGTGCGCCAGAAGCTCAATGCGATCGGCCTGGAGTTCAAGAACCGCAATGTGCTGCTGGTCGATGACTCCATCGTGCGCGGCACTACCTCGAAGGAGATCGTCCAGATGGCCCGCGAGGCCGGCGCCCGCAAGGTCTATCTGGCCTCGGCCGCGCCGCCGGTGCGCTACCCGAATGTCTACGGCATCGACATGCCCACCAGCGAAGAGCTGATCGCGCACAACCGCTCGATCGAGGAAATCCGCCAGTACATTGGCGCCGATGCGCTGATCTACCAGGACGTCGATGCGATGAAGCGCGTGGTCGCAGCGCTGCGCCCGGGCTTGAACGGCTTCGAGGCCTCCTGCTTCGACGGTAGCTACATCACCGGCGATGTCTCGGCCGAAGATTTCGCGACGATGCAGGAGCAGCGCAAGTCGCAGGGCGAGGAAGAGGACGGCCCGGCCCGCACCCGGCTGGCCCTGCAAAGCGGCACGGAGCAGGGCTGAGTGCCGCTGCCGAAGACCATGAATACCTGATCTCGCCATGATACAAACCCGCACCCCTGTCCGCACCCGCATTGCCCCATCGCCGACCGGCTTTCTGCACCTGGGCACCGCCCGTACGGCGCTGTTCTCCTGGGCCTATGCCCGTCATCACGGTGGCCAGTTCGTGCTGCGCATCGAGGACACCGATGTCGCGCGCTCGACCCAGGACTCGGTCGACCAGATCCTGGCCGCGATGCAGTGGCTGGGGCTGGGATACGACGAAGGCCCGATCTACCAGATGCAGCGCCTGGCGCGCTACAACGAGGTGATCGAGCAGATGATCGCCGCCGGCACCGCCTACCGCTGCTACTGCACGCCCCAGGAGCTGGATGCGATGAAGGCCGGCCAGGAAGCGCGCGGCGAGAAGCGCCGCTATGACGGCACCTGGCGTCCGGAAGCCGGCAAGGTGTTGCCCGCCGTTCCCGAGGGGGTCAAGCCGGTTGTGCGCTTCAAGAACCCGATCGGCGGCGATGTGACTTGGGATGACTTGTGCAAGGGCCCGATCACGATCAACAACCGCGAGATCGACGACCTGATCATCCAGCGCACCGATGGCGTGCCGACCTACAACTTCGCCGTGGTCATCGACGACTGGGACATGAAGATCAGCCATGTGTTCCGTGGCGACGAGCATGTCAACAACACGCCCTGGCAGATCAATATCTTCAACGCGCTGGGCGCGCCGCTGCCGGCCTTCGGCCATGTGCCGGTGATCCTCGGCGACGATGGCCAGAAGCTGAGCAAGCGCCGCGGCGCGGTCAGCGTCACCGCCTATGAGGAGAACGGCTATCTGCCCGAGGCGATGCTGAACTATCTGTCGCGCCTGGGCTGGAGCCACGGTGATGACGAGCTGTTCTCGCGCGAACAGCTGGTCAGCTGGTTCGACGGTTCGCATCTCTCCAAGAGCCCGGCGCAATGGGACCCGGCCAAGCTGGAGTGGGTCAACAGCCAGTACATCAAGCAGGCCGATGACACGCGCCTGTCGGCGCTCGTCGCGGCGCAACTGGCCAAGCGCGGCATCAGCGCCGATCTCGGCCGGCTGCCGGCCATGTGCGCGCTGTTCAAGGATCGCTGCGCGACCACGGTGGCGCTGGCCGATTGGCTGGCCATGTATTTCGCGCCGGTGCAGCCCAGCGCCGAGGATCTGGCCACCCATGTCAGCGACGCGGTGAAGCCCGCGCTCGCATTGCTGGCCGACAAGCTCGCCACTGCCGAGTGGAACAAGGCCGGCATCCAGGCCGCGATCAAGGAAACCATCACGGCTCACGGTCTGAAGATGCCGCAACTGGCGATACCGGTGCGGGTGCTGGTGTGTGGTCGTGCACAAACTCCGTCGGTCGACGCCGTGCTGGAACTGTTCGATAAAGAAAATGTGGTCGAACGCTTGCGCTGCGCATAAAAATCGTTCTATACTCTATGTCTCGCTTGAACAGCGCGATACACAAAGAACAGCAGGCAGCAACGAGTAATCGAAGCGGCTTGCATGATCTGAGGGGGTATAGCTCAGCTGGGAGAGCGCTTGCATGGCATGCAAGAGGTCAGCGGTTCGATCCCGCTTACCTCCACCAAATGTTCAGTTACTGGGTATTTGGTTGGCGCGCAGTTCAAGTATGAGGAAGTAGAATTCAGAAGGTTTAGTCCCCTTCGTCTAGAGGCCTAGGACACCACCCTTTCACGGTGACTACAGGGGTTCGAATCCCCTAGGGGACGCCAAGTTTGATAAACTTGATAATTGCTGCGATATATAATGTATACTGCAGCAGTTATGAAATTATCCCACTGCGGAGTGGTAGTTCAGTTGGTTAGAATACCGGCCTGTCACGCCGGGGGTCGCGGGTTCGAGTCCCGTCCACTCCGCCAAGGTTTGCCCGATTCGTATCGGTAAGCGGCCATTCAGTTGGCCGCTTGTATTTTGAGAGAAATTACTGCTTGAGCAGCGTGTAGCCCGAAATTTGGGGGTATAGCTCAGCTGGGAGAGCGCTTGCATGGCATGCAAGAGGTCAGCGGTTCGATCCCGCTTACCTCCACCAAGTCACTTCAGGGTGGCGGTGGCGCGCGGCTCGGGCAGCAAGGTAGAAGAAGTAAATAGAAGGTTTAGTCCCCTTCGTCTAGAGGCCTAGGACACCACCCTTTCACGGTGACTACAGGGGTTCGAATCCCCTAGGGGACGCCAAGTTTGATAAGGCTTGGTAGTTTTGGAAGCGCATGCTTCGAGAAACTACAGAACTTATCTGATATTCGCAAGAGTATCTGGAGTGGTAGTTCAGTTGGTTAGAATACCGGCCTGTCACGCCGGGGGTCGCGGGTTCGAGTCCCGTCCACTCCGCCAACATTTGAAGCCCTGGAAGCGCAAGCATCCAGGGTTTTTTCTTATGCGCCGAGACATATCAAATGTTTGCAGAGACTTCATCCCTGCAAACCTGATTGCGGCCGCAGTATCAGAAGGCCATTTGCCCGCGAATCAGACCGACGGCCAGACCTTCCAGTGCAAAGCTTTCATCGCCGGCCGCGACCAGGATGGGTTCGAAGTCAGGGTTCTCGGCCAGCAGCTCGATGCCGCCGCTGCGACTGCGTTTGAAGCGCTTGACGGTGACCTCATCACCCAGCCGTGCGACGACGATCTGCCCATTCTTGGCTTCGCTGGCCTTCTGCACCGCCAACAGATCGCCGTCCATGATGCCGACGTCCTTCATGCTCATGCCGCGCACCTTCAGCAGGAAATCGGGTCGGCGCGCGAACATGCCGCTCTCGACCGTGTAGCTCTGCTCGATATGCTCCTGCGCGAGGATGGGATGGCCGGCCGCAACGCGCCCGACCAGGGGCAGGGTGAGCTGCGACAGATTCGGAATCGGCAGCGAGAACTGGAAGTCCTCACGGGCGCGGCGCTCCTGATGCATGGCTTTCAAGGTGTCCGACTTCAGCCGGATGCCGCGCGAGGTGCCGCCGACCAGTTCGATCACCCCCTTGCGCGCCAAGGCCTGCAGATGCTCCTCGGCCGCATTGGCCGAGCGGAAACCCAGCTCGTTGGCGATCTCGGCGCGGGTCGGAGGGGCTCCGGTCTGCTCGATGGCCTGGCGCACCAAGTCAAGGATCTGCTGCTGGCGTGCCGTCAATTTGACGGTGGAAACACTGGGGCTGATATCGTCCATGCTGGGCTCGCAGACATCTGGGAAAGATGCGCCTGAGTATATATCCAGTAACTGTTCATTCATCCAGGAAGTGACCGTGGTCAGCAAGAACAAGCCTCTTATCGTGATCCTGGGCACCGGCGGCACGATTGCCGGCCAGGCCCGCACGGCGTCCGACAACGTCGGCTACACCGCCGCCCAGCTGGGCGTGGACGATCTGGTCTCGGCCGTGCCGCCGCTGGCGCAGCGCGCGCTGGAGGCCGAGCAAGTGGCCCAGCTCGACAGCAAGGACATGGACTTCGCCACCTGGCAGCGGCTGGCCGAGCGCGTGGCCCACCATCTGGCACGCGAGGAGGTGGCCGGGATTGTGATCACCCATGGCACCGATACCTTGGAAGAGACGGCTTATTTCCTGCACCGCGTGCTGGCGCCGCGCAAGCCGGTGGTGTTGACCGCCGCGATGCGACCGGCCACGGCCTTGCAGACCGATGGGCCGCAGAACCTGCTCGATGCCGTCAGCGTTGCCAGCGATGAAGGTGCGCAAGGGGTGCTCACCGTGTTTGCGGGCGCTGTTCATGGGCCCGAGCAGATCCGCAAGGTGCACAGCTACAAGGTCGATGCCTTTGCTTCCAGTGATGGCGGCCTGGTCGCCGTCGTGGAGGAGGGCGTGCTGCGCCCCTTGGGTGCGTGGCCGGCAGCGGAGGGCGTCGTCGGTCTGGCGCGTATCGGCAAGCCCGCTGCGGCCTGGCCGCGCGTGCAGATCGTGTTGAACCATGTCGGCGCCGACGGCGCGCTCGTGCAGGCCTTGCTGGCCCAGGGGGTCGACGGCCTGGTGGTGGCCGGCACCGGCAATGGCACGCTGTCGCTGTCGCTGGAGCAGGCCTTGCGCAGTGCCCAGCAGCAGGGCGTCAGGATCCTGCGCAGCAGCCGCTGCGATGCCGGTCCGGTCACGCCCTCGGCTGATGCTTTGCCCAGCGCCGGCGCGCTGAGCCCGGTCAAGGCGCGTATCGAACTCTTGCTCGAATTGCTGGCCTGAAACGACAACAGGGGCCGCAGCCCCTGTCTGGCTCGGCCAAGGTCCTTAGACGATGGTCAGGCTCACATCGATATTGCCGCGCGTGGCGTTCGAGTAAGGGCAGACCTGGTGGGCGGCGGCCACCAGGGCCTCGGCCTGGCTGCGCTCCAGACCCGGCAGGCTGATCTTCATCGCGACCTGGATGCCGAAGCCGGCGGGAATCGGGCCGATGCCCACTTCCGAGGTGATGGACACATCGGCCGGCACGGCGATCTTGATCTTGCCGGCCACGGCCTTCATCGCGCCGATGAAGCAGGCCGAATAACCGGCGGCGAACATCTGCTCGGGGTTGGTGCCCGAGCCACCGGCGCCGCCGAGTTCCTTGGGCGTGCTCAGCGTGACGCTCAGAGCGCCGTCGGACGAGGAGGCCTTGCCTTCACGGCCGCCGGTGGCGGTGGCGGTGGCGGTGTAGAGAACTTTGTCGAGTGCCATGGTGTTTCTTCCTATCAGGAGTGGTGGGTGGGCGAAGAAAGGTCGGCGCTGGAGAGCTGCTTGCGCAGCTCATGCAGGCGCCGGGTCAGGGAGACGAGTTCATCCAGCGAGCAGGCGCTGGCGCAGGCGAGCTGGGGCGGAATGTTCAGGGCCTGCGCCTTCAGCGCGCGGCCGGCATCGCTGAGGAAAATGTCGACGCGGCGCTCGTCGTCCTGGGCGCGGCGGCGGGTGATCAGCGCGCCAGTCTCCAGGCGTTTGAGCAAGGGCGTCAGGGTGCCGGAGTCCAGCGAGAGGCGCTGGCCCAGGGTGGAAACGCTGATGCCGTCTGCCTCCCAAAGCACCAACATCACCAGGTATTGAGGGTAGGTCAGGCCCATGGGCTCCAGCAGGGGCTTGTAGAGCTTGGTCATGGCCAGCGAGCTGGCGTACAGCGCAAAGCACAGCTGCTGGTCCAGCTGCAGCCATTGCTCGGCTTGGCTCGGTGCTGCGGTGGTCTTGTGGCGTGGCATGGGTGATAATGTATTCCGCAATTAAATTGCACACAACTTAAATGGTTATTCAAGCTAGGGGATGAGATGACGATGTTGGCAAACCTGCTGGTGGCCCTGGTGGCCGCCCTGCATCTGTATTTTCTGGTGCTGGAGATGTTCTTCTGGACCAAGCCGCTGGGCCGCAAGGTCTTCAGACTGACGCCCGAGTTCGCCGAGGCGAGCAAGACCCTGGCCGCCAACCAGGGCCTCTACAACGGCTTTCTGAGTGCGGGCCTGCTCTGGGGCCTGGTGGCCGGCAACACCGCGAACCAGCTCTTCTTCCTGGGCTGCGTCGTGGCTGCGGGCGTCTATGGCGCCGCCACCGTCGGCAAGAAGATCCTGTTCGTGCAGGCCTTGCCGGCGGCGCTGGCGATCGCTGCCGTGCTGGCCGCGCGCTGAGAGGGGAGAAGACTCAGGCGGCGGCCTGAATCGCGTCGACCTGGGCGCTCAGCTCCAGCCAGCGCAGCTCGGCAGCCTCCAACTCATCATGGATGGTTTTCAGCCGCTTGCCGAGCTCGGCGATCTGGGCCGGCGTGGTGCTGCCGGCCGCCAGCTGGGCTTCCAGCGCCGTGCGCTCATCGGCCAGCTTGTTGAGCTTGGCGTCGATGCCTTCCATTTCCTTGCGCATCGGTTTGGTCTGCTCGGCCAGGCGTTGGCGGGCCTGGCCGCTGGCCTTGCGGTCCTCGCGAGCTGCAATGCTTGCGGGAGCGGGGGCCGCCGCGACCACCGGTACCGGCGCTGAGGCCGCAGCGGCGGGCAGCTTGGCTGCCTTCTTGGCCGCTTCTTTGGCAGCCTTTGCGGCTTCCTTGGACTGGTCCAGCAACCACTTCTGGTAGTCGTCCAGATCGCCGTCGAACGGGCCGACCACGCCCTTGCTGACCAGCCAGAACTCGTCGCAGACCTCGCGCAGCAGCGCGCGGTCATGGCTGACCAGCATCACCGTGCCCTCGAACTCGTTGAGTGCCATCGACAGCGCCTCGCGGGTGTTCAGGTCCAGATGGTTGGTCGGCTCGTCCAGCAACAGCAGATTGGGGCGCTGCCAGACCAGCATCGCCAGCACCAGCCGCGCCTTCTCACCGCCCGACAGGCTGCCGACCTGCTGGTTGACCATCTCGCCGACGAAACGGAACTGGCCCAGGAAGTCGCGCAGCTCCTGCTCGCGCGCGCTCGGACTGACCTCCTTGGCCAAGCGCACCATATGCGACAGCGGACCCTCTTCGGGCCGCAGCACGTCCATTTCCTGCTGGGCAAAGTAGCCGATCGACAGGCCCTTGCCCTCGGTGATCTTGCCGTCCATCGCGCGCTGCATGCGCGCCACCGTCTTCACCACGGTGGACTTGCCCTGGCCGTTGGCACCCAGGATGCCGATGCGCTGGCCGGCCAGCACCGAGCGGTTGATGCCGCGCACGATGATGTTCTCGACGCCGTCGACCTCGTAGCCGCAGGCCACCTCGTCGAACATCAGCATCGGGTTGGGCAGGCTGACCGGCTCGCGGAACTCGAAGCTGAAGTCGGCCGAGGCCAGCACCGGCGCCAGCTTCTCCATGCGCTCCAGCGCCTTGACCCGGCTTTGCGCCTGCTTGGCCTTGCTGGCCTTGGCCTTGAAGCGGTCGATGAACTTCTGCAGGTGGGCGATGCGGTCCTGCTGCTTGCCGAAAGCGGCCTGCTGCAAGACCATGCGCTCGGCCCGCATCGACTCGAAGGCCGTGTAGTTGCCGCCGTAGCGCATCAGCTTGGCCTCGTCCAGATGCAGGGTCACCTTGGTGATCGCATCGAGGAACTCGCGGTCATGGCTGATGATGATCAGCGTGCCTTCATAGCGTTGCAGCCAGGCCTCCAGCCAGACCAGGGCATCCAGGTCCAGGTGGTTGGTCGGCTCGTCCAGCAGCATCAGATCGGCCGGGCACATCAGCGCGCGGGCCAGCTGCAAGCGCATGCGCCAGCCGCCCGAGAAACTGTTGACCGGCGCGTCGACCTGTTCGCCCTTGAAGCCCAGGCCCATCAGCAGCGCTTGCGCGCGCGGCTTGGCATCAAAGGCACCGGCATCCATCAACAGCGCATGGGCGTCGGCCATCGCATGACCGTCCTCGGCCGCCTCCGCATCGGCCAGCGCCTGGCGCGCCGCCATCAGGCGGATGTCGCCTTCCAGCACATAGTCGGTGGCCGGCATCTCGGTCTCGGGCATGTTCTGCGCGACCTCGCCGACGGCCCATTGGCGCGGGATGTCGACCTCGCCCTTGTCGCTTTGCAGGCGGTCGGTCAGCAGCGCAAACAGGCTGGACTTGCCGGCGCCGTTGCGGCCGACCAGGCCGATCTTCTCGCCCGGTTGCAAGGTGACGCTGGCGTCATCGAGAACGATCTTGGTGCCGCGACGCAGCGTGATATTGCGCAGCGTGATCATGATGCGGCCAGGCCTTGGGTCAATGCTTCTTGGGTAATCAACAACACTTGCTCTTCTCCGGCCGATGTCTCCATCCAGGCCACTTCCAACTGCGGGAATGCCGCCTCAAAAAACTCGCGCTCGTTGCCGATCTCCAGCACCAGCACGCCGTGCTCGCTTAGATGGCCGGGCGCGTCGGCCAGCAGCTGACGCACAAAGTCCATGCCGTCGGCACCGCCCGCCAGCGCCAGCGCGGGCTCGGCACGGTATTCGGCGGGCAGCTTGGCCATAGAGGCGCTGTTGACGTAAGGCGGGTTGCACAGAATCAGGTCGTAGCGGCCATCGGCCGGCTTCAAGCCATCGCCCTGCAACAATCGGATGCGCTCCTGCAGGCCGTGCTTGTCGACATTGATGCGGGCAACTTCCAGCGCCTCGGTGCTCAGGTCGATCGCATCGACGCTCACCTCCGGCCAGGCCAGCGCGGCCAGCACGGCCAGGCTGCCGTTGCCCGTGCACAGATCCAGCACGCGTGTCGTCTGGTCCGACAACCAGGCATCGATGCTGGCGTCGGCGATCAGCTCGGCGATGAAGCTGCGCGGCACGATGGCGCGCTCGTCAACGTAGAAGGGCACGCCCTGCAGCCAGGCTTCGCGGGTCAGGTAGGCGGCTGGCTTGCGGCTGGCGATGCGCTCGGCCACCAGGGTGTCGATCTCGGCCAACTGCGCCGGGCTCAGCGCCTGTTCGGCATGCGCGTCGAGCGAATCCAGCGGCAGCGTGAGGTGCCACAGCACCAGCCAGGCGGCTTCATCAAAGGCATTGTTCGTGCCATGCCCAAAAGAAACGCCCGCCTCGGTCAGGCGGGCGGCTTGGGCCTCGATACAGGCGATCAGGTTCACAGCAGCAGGTTCTCCAGCGTGCGTCGGTAGACATTCTTCAGCGGCTCGACGCAATCGGCCGGCACATACTCGTCGATCTTGTGGATGCTGGCGTTGATGGGGCCGAACTCCAGCACCTGGGGGCAGATCTTGGCGATGAAGCGGCCGTCCGAGGTACCGCCGGTGGTCGAGAGTTGCGGCTCCAGACCGGTCTCGCTCCGGATGGCCACACGCAGCGCCTCGCTGAGATTGCCCACCGGCGTCAGAAAGGGCTCACCGCCCAGGGTCCAGCTCAACGAATACTCCAGCCCATGGCGATCCAGCAAGGCATGGACCTTGGACTTCAGGCCCTCGGGCGTGGCCTCGGTCGAGAAGCGGAAATTGAAGTCGATCACCAGTTCGCCCGGGATCACATTGGTCGCGCCGGTGCCAGCGTTGATGTTCGAGATCTGGAAGGTGGTGGCCGGAAAGTAGGCGTTGCCGCGGTCCCATTCGGTGGCCGCCAGTTCGGCCAGCGCGGGCGCGGCCTGATGCACCGGGTTGCGGGCCAGATGGGGGTAGGCCACATGGCCTTGCACGCCCTTGACCTTGAGCTTGCCGCTCAGCGTGCCGCGGCGGCCGTTCTTGATCATGTCGCCCAGGGTCTCGACCGAGGTCGGCTCGCCGACGATGCAGTAGTCCAGCTTCTGGCCCCGCGCTTTCAGCAGCTCGCAGCAGACCACGGTGCCATCGGTGGCCGGGCCTTCCTCGTCGCTGGTCAGCAAGAAGGCGACACTGCCCTGGTGACCGGCATGCGCCGCGACGAACTCCTCGGCCGCGACCACCATGGCCGCCACCGAGCCCTTCATATCGGCCGCGCCGCGGCCATAGATGCGGCCTTCGCGGTAGCTGGGTACGAAGGGGTCGCTGGTCCAGGCCGCCAGCGATCCGGGCGGCACCACATCGGTATGGCCGGCAAACATCAGCACCGGGCCGTCGACGGCCGTGCCGCGCCTCAGGGCCCACAGATTGCTGACCCGCGCGTTCTCCGGGCCGCTGTCCATGCGTTCGATCTCGAAGCCGCAGGCGCTCAGGCGTTCGGCGATCAGCGCCTGGCAGCCGGCATCGGCGGGTGTGACCGAAGGCCGGGCGATCAAGGCCTCAAGAAGGGCAAGTGTGGAGCTCATTCGGTACGCACATCCAGGGTGATTTCGGTGAAGCTGGCGTGGTCGCTGGCCGGCTCCTCCTTCTTGTTGCCGTTCTGACTGCTGGGCGGGCCGGCATCGTTTTGCAGCCGCCACAGCAGATTGGTCGGCGAGTCGGCGAAGGCCAGGCCTTCCTCGCGGGTGATCGTGCCTTCCTTGATCAGCTTGGCGAAATGCTCCTCGAAGGTCTGCGAGCCCTCGGCGATGGACTTCTCCATCGCCTCCTTGACCCCACCGAAGTCGCCTTGCTCGATCAGCTCGGCGATCAGCTTGGTGTTCAGCAGGATCTCGGTCACCGGCACCCGGCCGCCGGCCGCCGCGCGCACCAGACGCTGCGAGACCACGGCCTTCAGGCCGGCACCCAGGTCGTTGAGCAGGGCCGGACGCGACTCGGGCGTGTAGAAGGACAGGATGCGGTTCAGCGCGTGATAGCTGTTGTTGCCGTGCAGGGTCGCCACCACCAGATGGCCGGACAGCGCATAGGAGATCGCCGCCGTCATCGTCTCGCGGTCACGGATCTCGCCGATCAGGATGCAGTCCGGTGACTGGCGCAGCGCGTTCTTCAGCGCGATCTGCAACGAGGCCGTGTCGCGGCCGACCTCGCGCTGGTTGACCACCGAGCGCTTGTTGGTGAACAGATACTCCAGCGGGTCCTCGATGGTGAGGATATGGCCGGACATATTCTGGTTGCGCTGCTCCAGCATCGCCGCCAGCGTGGTGCTCTTGCCGGTGCCGGTGGCGCCCACCATCAGGATCAGGCCGCGCTTTTCCTGGATCAGCTTGCCGAGGATGGGCGGCAGGTTCAGGCTGTCCAGGGTCGGGATGTCGTGCGGGATGTGGCGGAACACCGCCGCGATCGAGCCGCGCTGGCGAAAGCCTGAGAGCCGGAAGCTGCCGACCTTGGAGATCGCCACCGCCATATTCAGCTCGCCGGTGGCGTCGAGCTCGCCGAGCTGGTTCGCGTCGACCACCTCGGCGATCAGCTGACGCGGCTGCGATGGCGTCAGCAGCTGGTCGGAGAGCTGCAGGATCTGGCCGTTGATGCGTATCAGCACCGGCATATTGGCCGAGAGATAGGCGTCGGACGCACCCTTCTCGGCCATCAGCCTGAGGATGCGTTCCATGTTTCCACTCATGCCGGTGCTCCCTGTGGTCGCCGGATCAGGCGCGCAGCAGATCGTTGATGCTGGTCTTGGCGCGGGTGCCGGCGTCGACCTTCTTGACGATGATGGCGGCGTACAGGCTGTACTTGCCATCGTTCTTCGGCAGCGAGCCGCTGATCACGACCGAGCCGGCCGGCACGCGGCCGTAGGACACGGTGTCGGTCTCGCGGTCATAGATCGGCGTGCTCTGGCCGATGTAGACGCCCATCGAGATCACCGAGTTTTCCTCGACGATCACGCCCTCGACCACCTCGGAGCGGGCGCCGATGAAGCAGTTGTCCTCGATGATGGTCGGGTTGGCCTGCAGCGGCTCCAGCACGCCGCCGATGCCGACACCGCCGCTCAGGTGCACGTTCTTGCCGATCTGCGCGCAGGAGCCCACCGTGGCCCAGGTGTCCACCATCGTGCCCTCGTCGACATAGGCGCCGATATTCACGTAGCTGGGCATCAGGATCACGTTCTTGGCCTGGAAGCTGCCGCGGCGCGCGACGGCCGGCGGCACGACGCGCACACCGCTGGCGCGGATCGCGGCCTCGTCCATCTGGCCATACTTGCTGGGCACCTTGTCGAAGAAGGTCAGGGCGCCATCGCCCATCAGCTGGTTGTCGTTCAGACGGAAGGACAGCAGCACGGCCTTCTTGACCCACTGGTGCACGGTCCACTGGCCCACGGCCTGGCGTTCGGCCACGCGCAGGCGGCCCGCGTCCAGCTCGGCGATCACATGGTCGACGGCCTCGCGCACAGCGCCGGTGCTGCCGGTGTTCAGGGAGGCGCGGTCTTCCCAGGCCTGTTCGATGGTGGTCTGCAGTTGCGTCATGGTGTTCGGAGCGATTGCTTGAAGAGAGGTGTGAATTCGGCGATGCGCTGAGCGGCCTCAACGCATTCGGACACTTCGGCCACCAGGGCCATGCGGATGCGGCCGGCGCCGGGATTGACGCCGTGGGCCTCGCGGGCCAGCAGGCTGCCGGGCAGCACCGCGACATTGTATTGAGCCAGCAGTTGCCGGGCGAACTCGATGTCGTCACCGCCCGCGAAGTGGGAAGGGATCGCCGCCCACAGATAGAAGCCGGCGTCCGGCAGGGCCACGTCCAGCACGGCCGACAGGATGGGCGTCACCTGCGCGAACTTGGCGCGGTACTGTTCGCGGTTCGCGACCACATGGGCCTCGTCGTTCCAGGCGGCGATGCTGGCGGCCTGCACGATCGGGCTCATCGCGCTGCCGTGATAGGTGCGGTAGAGCAGGAATTTCTTGATGATGGCGGCGTCGCCGGCGACAAAGCCCGAGCGCATGCCGGGCACGTTCGAGCGTTTCGACAGGCTGGTGAAGGCGATCAGATTGCGGAAGTCGCTGCGGCCCAGCCTGGCCGCCGCCTCCAGGCCGCCCAGCGGCGCCTCCTCACGGAAATAGATCTCCGAATAGCACTCGTCCGAGGCGATCACGAAGCCGTAACGGTCGGAGAGCTCGAACAGCATCTTCCACTCGTCCAGCGGCATCACCGCGCCGGTCGGGTTGCCGGGCGAGCAGACATAGAGCAGCTGGGTGCGGGCCCAGGTCGCCTCGTCGATTTCGGCCCAGTTGGCGGCGAAATTGCGGGCCGGATCGCTGTTGGCGAAGGCGGTCTGGGCGCCGGCCAGCAGGGCCGCACCCTCGTAGATCTGATAGAAGGGATTCGGGCACACCACGGTGGCACCGGGCTGCGTCGGGTCGATCACGGTCTGCGCCAGCGCGAACAAGGCCTCGCGCGAACCGTTGACCGGCAGCACCTGGCTGGCCGGATCCAGGCTCAGCCCATAGCGGCGCTGGATCCAGGCGCAGATCGACTCCCGCAGCGCCGGCTCGCCGGCAGTGGCCGGGTAGCCGGACAGGCCCTTGAGGCTGGCCATCAAGGCGTCCTCGATCAGCTGGGGCGCCGGGTGCTTGGGCTCACCGATGCCAAGGCTGATGGGCCGGTAGGCCGGGTTGGGCGTGATGCCCTTCATCAGCGCGCGCAGGCGCTCGAAGGGGTAGGGGTGGAGCTTGTCCAGCAAAGGGTTGTGCATGGTGGTGCGGATCATAGCCAGCCCAGGCAGCCGCTCTGGGCACAGCGGCAGGCCAGCCGGCCTTCGTGATGGGTGGCGCCGTAGGCCACCGTGATCTCTTCGCCGGGCGCGATATCGCGCAGCGCGACGAACTCGATGCTGCCCCGCTCCAGGCTGATCTGCGCGTTCGGGCGGCAGCTGTGATTGGTGAAGCGCAGCGCGTCGTCGGATCGGGTCGCGTCGATCGCTCGGCTGTCGCTGAGCTCCACCAGCATGATGCGTTGCCGCCCGGCCACCCGGCGCCGGCCCTCGGCCACCGTGACGGGCTCGCCGGTCAGCGCACCGATACGCACGGCCGCCGACACCGCATCGGTGGCGAACACGCCATAGCCGTCGATGCGGCTGCGCCGCACCGTCACGGCGACGGACAGATTGGCCGAGCTGGTCGCGAAGCTCAAGCAGCGAGGCTCAGCGCAGCAGGCCGGATTCGAAGCCGTGTGCCGGCAGGTCGACGCGAGGCGCCGGCTTCCAACCCTTTTTGCGGTGCTCGGTGACGACGTTGGTGTAGATGCCGCCGCGCACATACCACTTGGCCGTGATGCGAATGAAGCGCGGATCGGTGACCTTGATGATGTCTTCCATGATGGTGTTGGTCACCTTCTCGTGGAACGCGCCTTCGTGACGGTAGCTCCAGAAGTACATCTTCAGGCTCTTCAGCTCGATGCAGAGCTTGTCCGCGATCATGTCGATCGTGAAGTGCGCGAAGTCCGGTTGGCCGGTCAGCGGGCAGTGGCAGGTGAACTCCGGCACCTGGAACTGGATCACATAGTCGCGCTGCGGCGCCGGGTTCGGGAAGACGTGCAGTTCCTTCGACGGGGCCGAGGGCGGGTTGGGCGGCATCTCGCGCTGCTTGGGCGCGAGTTCCAGAGCTTTGCGCTGCTTGGGCGCGGCAGTCTTGGTGGCGGTCTTGCGGGCCGGCTTGGCGGCGGCGGTGGTGGTCTTGGCCATGGAATGAATCGATGCAGCGTGCCCCGGGCCGTGACCCGGGAGCGCAGTGAAAAGGGGAAGGGCCGAATGGTATCATCCGGCCCTGCCAGAAGCCCCGATGAAGGGGCTTTTCTGTAAATAAATCAATGGTTTAGCCCCGCATCCATGCGCCTGAATTCGATCAAGCTCTCGGGCTTCAAGTCCTTCGCAGAGCCGACCGTCTTCCAGTTGCCCGGCCAGCTGGTGGGTGTGGTCGGACCGAACGGCTGCGGCAAGTCCAACATCATGGATGCGGTGCGCTGGGTGCTGGGCGAGAGCAAGGCCAGCGAGCTGCGCGGCGAGTCGATGCAGGACGTGATCTTCAACGGCTCGGGCAACCGCAAGCCCGCCAGCCGCGCCAGCGTCGAACTGGTCTTCAGCAACGAGGATGCGCGCGCCGGCGGGCAGTGGAACCAGTTCGCGGAGATCGCCGTCAAGCGCGTGCTGACCCGCGACGGCACCAGCAGCTACTTCATCAACAACCAGCCGGTGCGCCGCCGCGATGTGCAGGACGTGTTCCTCGGCACCGGCTTAGGGCCACGCGCCTACGCCATCATCGGCCAGGGCACGATCTCCCGCATCATCGAGAGCAAGCCCGAAGAGATGCGCATGTTCCTGGAGGAAGCCGCCGGCGTCTCCAAGTACAAGGAGCGCCGTCGCGAAACCGAGAACCGGCTCAAGGACACGCGCGAGAACCTGACCCGGGTCGACGACATCCTGCGCGAGCTCAACAACAACCTCGACAAGCTGGAGAAGCAGGCCGAGGTCGCCGCCAGCTATCGCGGCCTGCAGGACAGCGGCACGCTGAAGCTGCACCAGCTCTGGTTCCTGAAGCACCGCGACGCCACCGGCGAGCAGGCCCGCGTCAAGACCGAGCATCTGGAAGCGGTCAACGCGCTGGAGTCGCGCGTGGCCGAGCTGCGCCAGGTCGAGGCCGAGCTGGAGACGGTGCGCCAGGCCCATTACGCGGCCGGCGATGAGCTGCATGCCTCGCAGGGGCGCATGGCCGAGGCTCAGCTGGAGGTCAGCCGGCTGGAGGAGCGCATCCGCTATGTGGTCGAGGGACGCACGCGCGTCGAGTCGCGCCTGGCCGAACTGCAGGCGCAGAACCAGCAGTGGCAGGAACGCTCCGAGCAGGCTGAGGCAGAGCTCGAGACCATTGCCGAGCAGATCGCCACGGCCGAGGAGCAAAGCGAGATCCTGGCCGCCCAGGCCGAGGAGCAGGGCGCCCATCTGCCGAACGCCGAGGACGCGGTGCGCGCGGCCCAGGCCAAGGCCAATGAGCAGCGCACGGCCGTGGTCCAGGTGCAGCAGCAGATCCAGGTGCTGGCGGCCGAGAGCCGCAGCATCGACGAGCAGTCGCGCCAGTTGCGTGGCCGCCGCGAGCGCCTGGCCACCGAGCGCCAGGGCCTGGTAGCCCCCGATGCCGAGCGTCTGGCCGAACTCAAGCGTCAGAGCGAGGCCGCCGACGAAGCGCGTGACCTGGCCGACGCCCGCCTGCACGAGTTGCAGGAGCAGGTCCCCCAGCTCGACGAGATGCGCAGCAAGGCCCAGGCCGATGCGAATGCCCAGCAGTCGCGCCAGTCCGATCTGTCGGCCCGGCTCGATGCCTTGCGCGCGCTGCAGGAAAAAGTTCAGACCGAGGGCAAGCTCAAGCCCTGGCTGGCCCGGCATGGGCTGGACGGTCTGCAAGGGCTGTGGACCCGGCTGCACATCAAGACCGGCTGGGAAAACGCGCTCGAAGCGGCGCTGCGCGAGCGCCTGGGCGCGCTCTCGGTGGGACGGCTGGAGATGGTGCGCGCCTTCGCGGCCGATGCGCCGCCGGCCCGGCTGGCTTTTTATTCGCCGCCCACCGCCAGCATCGCCAACACACATGAAACCCTGGCGCGGCTCAGCGACCTGCTGCGGCTCGATGATGCGGGGCTGAAAGCGCTGCTGAACGACTGGCTCGAAGGCGTCTACATCGCCGACTCGCTGGACGAGGCCCTGGCCAAGCGCGACAAGCTGACCCACGGCGAGGTCATCATGACGGCCGCCGGCCATGCGGTCAGCCAGTTCGCGGTCAGCTTCTACGCGCCCGACTCCGAACAGGCCGGCATGCTGGCCCGGGCCCAGGAGATCGAGCATCTGGTGCTGGAGCTGCGCGCCCAGCAGCTGATCGCCGAGGAATCGAAGAGCCAGCTGGTGCGTGCCGAGGCCGGCTATACCGAGGCCTCGCAGCGCCTGCTGGGGCTGCGCCGCGAAGCCAGCGAGACCCAGGCCCGCGCCCACCAGCTGCATGTCGAGCTGCTGCGCCTGAGCCAGCAGGCGGAGGCCGCCAGCAGCCGCCGCAGCCAGCTGGAAGACGAGCTGTTCGAGATCGACGCCCAGTCCGAGGAGCTGCAGGAGCGCCGCATCACCGGCGAAGCCCGCTTCGAGGAGCTGGATATGCAGCTGGCGAGCACGCAGGAGCGCCATGCCGAGCTCGACGACGCGGTGATCACCGCGGAGCGCAAGCTCGCCGAGGCGCGCGAGCAGCTGCGCGGCCTGGAGCGCCGTGCCCAGGAGGCCCAGTTCAGCGCCCGCACCCTGGCCTCGCGCCGTGGCGAGCTGCAGCGCAGCATCGAAACCGCGCAGCAGCAGGTGCTCGTCAACACCCAGTCGGCCGCCACCTTGCAGGGCGAGCTGGACACGCTCAACGATGCGGCCGCCCAGGCCGGTCTGCAGGACGCGCTGGCGATCAAGCTGGAGCGCGAGAAGGAACTGGCCGCGGTGCGCAGCGGCTACGACGACCTGACCCTGCGCCTGAAGCGCGCCGACGAGCAGCGTCTGGAATTCGAGCGCAGCCTGGACCCGCTGCGCGAGCGCCTGACCAAGCTGCAGCTCGAAGAGCAGGCCGCAGCGCTGGGCGGCGCGCAGTATATGGAGCAGCTGCTCGCCGCGGCCGTTGATCTGGAGGCGCTGGCCGCGAGCATCGAGGCAGGCCAGGTCAAGCTCTACGGCCTGCAAGGCGAGATCGACCGCATCAACCGCGATATCGCGGCGCTGGGCGCGGTCAATCTGGCCGCGCTGGACGAGCTGACGGCGGCGCGCGAGCGCAAGACCTTCCTCGATGCGCAGAACGCCGACCTGATGTCGGCGATGAAGACCCTGGAAGACGCGATCCACAAGATCGATCTGGAAACCCGTGATCTGCTCGGCGCGACCTTTGCGCAGGTCAACGAGCATTTCGGCCGCATGTTCCCGGTGCTGTTCGGTGGCGGCCAGGCCAAGCTGGTGATGACCGGCGACGAGATTCTCGACGCCGGCATCCAGGTGATGGCGCAGCCGCCGGGCAAGAAGAACTCGACCATCCACCTGCTGTCGGGCGGCGAGAAGGCACTGACCGCGATCGCGCTGGTGTTCGCGATCTTCCAGCTCAACCCGGCACCGTTCTGCCTGCTCGACGAGGTCGATGCGCCGCTGGACGATGCCAATACCGAACGCTACGCCAAGCTGGTGGCCCAGATGAGCAGCGGAACCCAGTTCCTCTTCATCTCGCACAACAAGATTGCAATGGAAATGGCTGAACAACTGATTGGGGTGACGATGCAGGAGCAGGGCGTTTCGCGCATCGTCGCGGTGGACATGGACAAGGCCTTGTCGATGGCGGAAGCACTATGACTTTAACCACGATGCTTGCCATCCTTGGCGGTCTGATCCTGGCCGCCATCATTGCCCACGGCGCCTGGACTGCCCGCAAGGCCGGCCCGCGGCGCGCACTGCCGACCGTGGACCGGCAGAACGAGCCGGTGATGGCAGACGGCGGCGCCGTGCGCCAGGAACCCGGTCTTGACGAGATCCGCTCCGGCCTGAGCGATGCGTTCGAGCCGAATGCGTCGCTGGACGAGACGGTGCCCGCCGTCGCGCGTCAGCCGCGCAAGCCCTCGGCCCGCATCGACGCCTTGATCGACGCGATCGCCGCCGTCACGCTCGAAGCCCCGGTCAGCGGCGAGATGGCGCTGTCGCATCTGCCGCCCAGCCGCCGCGCCGGCACCAAGCCTTTTCATATCGAAGGCCTGAACGCCGAGACCGGCGACTGGGAGCTGCCGGCGCCGGGCCAGCGCTATGGCGAGTTCCAGGCCGGTGTGCAGATGGCCAACCGCAGCGGTGCGCTCAACGAGATCGAGTATTCCGAGTTCGTGCAGAAGCTGCAGGCCTTTGCCGACGGTCTGGGCGCCTTCGTGCAGTTCCCCGACATGCTGGACGTGGTCGGCCGGGCCCGCGAGTTGGACCAGTTCGCCAGCGAGCACGACGCGCAACTGGCCATCGTGCTGCGCGCCCGCAACGCCGCCTGGACCCTGGGCTTTGTGCAGCAGATGGCGCAGCGCCATGGCTTCGTGCCCGGCGCGATGCCCGGCCGGCTGGTGATGTCGGCCGCCGAGCGCGGCGCGCCGCCGCTGCTGGTGCTGAGCTTCGAATCGCAGGCCGCCTTGGCCGACGATCCGCAGCAGAGCTCGCTGCGCGAGCTGACCCTGGCGCTGGATGTGCCGCAGACACCCGAGGGCCTGGAGCCCTTCGCCGCCTGGCAGGAGGCCGCCCGCGGCCTGTCGCGCGACATCGAGGCCGATATCTGCGACGACCGGGGTCAGGTCTTGAATCTGCATGCCTTCGCCGCGATCGGCGAGGAGCTGTCCACCCTCTACAAGGCCCTGGCCTCGCGCGATCTGGCGGCAGGCTCACTGGCCGCGCGGCGCCTGTTCAGCTAGCCGCCAGTCGGAAGCGCGCCACCACCTCGGCCAGCCGCGCGGCCTGTTCGCGCAGCGACTCCGAGGCCGCAGCCGACTCTTCGACCAGGGCGGCGTTCTGCTGCGTCATGCCGTCGAGCTGGCCGATGGCCGTGTTGACCTCGCTGAGGCTCTGGGTCTGCTGCTGAACGGCGGTGGCGATCTCGCCGATGATGTCGCTGACCCGGCCCACCGCCGTGACGACCTCGCGCATCGTGCCGCCGGCATCAGCCACCAGGCGCGAGCCGGCTTCGACCTGCTCGACCGAGTTGCCGATCAGGGTCTTGATCTCCTTGGCCGCCTGGGCGCTACGCTGGGCCAGGGTGCGCACCTCGGCCGCCACCACGGCGAAGCCGCGGCCTTGCTCACCCGCACGGGCCGCCTCGACCGCCGCATTCAGCGCCAGGATATTGGTCTGAAAGGCGATGCCATCGATCACACCGATGATGTCGGCAATCTTGCGCGAGGACTGCTGGATGCCGTCCATCGTGCTGACCACCCGGGACACCACATCGCCGCCCTGGCGCGCCACGCCGGAGGCTGAGACCGCCAGCTGGCTGGCCTCGCGCGCCGAGGCGGCGCTATGTCGCACGGTGTCGGTGACCTGCTGCATCGCCGCCGAGGTCTGCTCCAGGCTGGAGGCGGCCTGCTCGGTGCGCGAGGACAGGTCCAGACTGCCGGTCGAGACCTCCTGGCTGGCCGTGGCGATGCTGTCGGCGCTGTGCTTGACCGTGCCCATCGACAGATTGAGCGCCTCCTGCATGCGTGCCAGCGAGCGCAGCAGGTCGCCCAGCTCGTCATGCCGCTCCGACTGCAGACGCACACTCAGATCGCCGCCGGCGATGCGGTCCGCGCTGGCCGCCGCATAGCCCAGCGGCTGGGTCAGCGAGCGCGTCAGGAGCCAGGCCACCGCGCTGCCGAAGGCCAGGGCCAGCGCGACCATCAGCCAGATGCCCCACAGCACGGCCTCATGGCTGGCCTTGGCGTCCTGGTGGGCCTGGGCGCCGCCCTGATCGTTCAGCACGATCAGCTTGGCGATGGCCTCGGTGGTGGCGCGAAACACCTTGCGCGAGTCGCCGCGCAGATAACTGAGGGCCTCCTCCTGCTTGCCGGCACGCAGCAGCTCGATCAACCGGGGCTGCGAGTTCTTGTAGGCGCCGACAATGTCGGAGAACTCCTTGAAGAGCTGGCGCTCGGCCGCGCTGCCGACGCTGGCCTCGTAGCTGGTCAGCAGCTGGGGCACCAGCTCCCATTGCTTGTTCAGCCGCGCAGTCTCTTCCTGCAGGGCCTTCTCGCCGCCGCCCAAGAGCATCTGCAGCTCGGCCCGTCGCACCTGGTTGAGTGCCTCGTTGAGCCCGGCCAGCTGCTGGGTGCTGGGCAGCCAGTTGCCGGCCAGATCGGTGACATTGGCCTGCACCCGGTTGACCCGGTTGACCGCGTAAATCCCCATCGCCAGCATCAGCGCGAGCAGGAGCCCGAAGCCCAGACCCAAGCGCAAACCCACGCGCATATTCGATAGCTGCATATCGCCCCTCTTGGCACCGTCAGGCGCCTCAAAGAAACACTCGGCAAGGCGCAGAAATTAACACAGGGCCTGGCTCGATGGGGCTATTTATTGGGCCAAGGGCCAGGCCTTGCCTGGCCGCCGAGGCGGTCTGCCGCACCGCTACACTGAGGTCTGTTCATGCCCGGATGCGGGGGAAATCTTTGTTGAGCACCAGCCTGCTGTTGATCGCCGCCTTGATTGCGGCCAGCGCCTTTTTCTCGATGGCCGAGCTGTCGCTGGCGGCCTCGCGCCGCCTGAAGCTGCAGCAGCTGGCCGAGGAGGGCGACGCGCGGGCCGCGCGGGTGCTGGCCGTGCAGGAGCATCCGGGCCACTATTTCACCGTCGTGCAGATCGGCGTCAACACCGTGGCCATCCTGGGTGGCATCGTCGGCGAGGGCGCATTCACGCCGCATTTCCAGGCCGCGCTGGGCTATCTGGTCGCGCCCGAGCGGGCCGAGACCCTGGGCTTCGCGCTGTCCTTCATCACGATCACGACGCTCTTCATCGTGCTGGCCGATCTGGTGCCCAAGCGCTGGTCGATGAATGAGCCCGAGCGCATCGCCTTGGCCCTGATCGGCCCGATGCTGGGGCTGGTGACCCTGCTGAAGCCGCTGGCCTGGATCTTCAGCCTGATCACCGAGGGCCTGCTGCGCCTGTCGGGCCGGCCGGTGCAGCGCGACAACACCATCACCCATCACGACATCCTGGCGATGACCGAGGCCGGCAACCAGGCCGGCGTGGTGGCCGATGCCGAGCAGCAGGCGATCGAGAACATCTTCGAGCTCGACACCCGCCGGGTCGAGAGCGCGATGACGACGCGTGAACGCATCGTGTTCTTCTCGCTGGACGACGACGACGCGCTGATACGCACCCGCATCGCCGACGACCCGCACTCGACCTATCTGGTCTGCGACGGCGAGATCGATCAGGTGGTCGGCTATGTCGACGCCACCGACCTGTTCCAGCGTGTGCTGCGCGACGAGCCGATCAGCCTGCGCACCTGTGTCGGCCTGGTCAAGAAGGTGCTGATCGTGCCGGACCGGCTGACCCTGTCCGAGGTGCTGACCCAGTTCCGCCAGGCGCTGGAAGACTTCGCCGTGATCGTCAACGAGTACAGCCTGGTGGTCGGCGTGATCACGCTGAACGATGTGATGAGCACGGTGATGGGCAGCCTGGTGGCCAGCCATGACGAGGAGCAGATCGTGCGCCGCGAGGACGGCAGCTTCCTGGCCGACGGCATCACGCCCATCCCCGATGTGCAGCGCGCGCTGGGGCTGGAGACGCTGCCGCACTCCGGCCAGTACGACACGCTGGCCGGCTTTCTGATGGTGATGCTGCGCCGCATCCCGAAGCGCACCGACCAGGTGGTTTGGGAGGGCTGGCGCTTCGAGGTGGTCGATGTGGACAGCCACCGGGTCGACCAGGTGATGATCGCCCGGGTGGCGGCCAGCGAGCCCGAGGGCGACGCCTGAGCCTGGTTCAGAGGAACATGCCGCCGGAAGCCTCGATGCGCTGGGCATTGACCCAGCGATTCGCCGGCGCCAGCAGGGAGGCGATCACGCCGCCGATATCGTCGGGCAGACCGACCCGACCCAGCGCCGTCTGCGCGGCGATGAAGCGGTTCAGCTCGGCGTTGTCGCGCACCGCGCCGCCGCCGAAATCGGTTTCGATGGCGCCCGGCGCCACCACATTGACGGCGATGCCGCGCGCCCCCAACTCCTTGGCCATATAGCGGCTCAAGACCTCGATGGCCCCCTTCATTGCGGCATAGGCCGCATAGCCGGGCAGGGCGAAGCGGGTCAGTCCGCTGGAGATGTTGACGATGCGGCCGCCGTCATTGAGCAGCGGCAGCAGCGCCTGGGTCAGGAAGAACACGCCCTTGAAGTGCACATTGACCAGCTCATCGAACTGGGCCTCGCTCGTGTCCAGCAGGCCGGCGTGGACGCCGACGCCGGCGTTGTTGACCAGATGATCGAAGCGATCGCGCTGCCAGACCTCGGCCAGCACCTGCCTGACCTGGGCCGCGAAGCCGGCGAAGCTGGCGCTGTTGCCGACGTCCAGCGGCAGCGCCACCGCGCGGCGGCCCAGCGCCTGGATGGCCGCCACGGTGGCCTCGGCCTCGGCGCGCTGGCTGCGGTAAGTCAGGATGATGTCGCTGCCCTGGACGGCCAGATGCAGGGCGGCGCTCTTGCCGAGGCCGCGGCTGCCGCCGGTGATCAGTGCGATGGGGGTGGTGGACTGCTGGTTCATGGGGTTCTCCGTCAGAGGTGGAAGGGATGAGCAGCAGTCTATTGACGGAGATGCAACCGATAAATCTGGGCTGATTGATTTATCTGTTCGCTAATAATTGAACAATGAGCCCTATCGAACGGATGCAGATCTTCCATCGCGTGGCCGAGCTGGCCAGCTTCACCCAGGCCGCCGAAAGCCTGGGCCTGCCCAAGGCCACGGCCTCGACCGCGGTCCAGCAGCTGGAAGCCCAGCTGGGCGTGCGCCTGCTGCACCGCACCACGCGGCGCGTGCAACTGAGCCAGGACGGCCAGGCCTTCTACGAGCGCAGCAAGGATGTGCTGGCCGATGTGGAGGAACTGGAATCGATGTTCCAGCTGCAGGGTGCCACCGGCCTGAGCGGGCGGGTAAGGCTGGACATGACGACGGGCATGGCACGCGACCTGGTGATCCCGCGCCTGCCCGAGCTGCTGGCGCGGCATCCGCGGCTGGAGATCGAGTTCAGCAGCACCGAGCGCCGGGTCGATCTGGTGCGCGAGGGTTTTGACTGCGTGCTGCGGGTCGGCGCGGTGCTGGACAACAGCCTGGTCGCACGGCCGCTGGGTCTGCTGCGCATGGTCAGCTGCGCCAGCCCGGCCTATCTACAGGCCCATGGCCTGCCGCGGACGCCGGCCGATCTGGCCGGCCACCGGCTGGTGCACTACGTCAACACCTTGGGCGCCAAGTCGAGCGGCTTCGAGTATCTGCAGGACGGCCGGGAGCACCAGCTGGCGATGGCCGGCGCGGTGACCGTCAACAATGCCGACGCCTACCAGGCCGCCTGCCTGGCCGGCCTGGGCCTGATCCAGGTGCCGGCCCTGGTGATGACGGAGCTGCTGGCCAGCGGCCGCCTGGTCGAGGTGATGCCCGACTATCCGGCGCCGCCGATGCCGCTGAACCTGGTCTATGCGAACCGGCGCCATCTGTCGACTCGGGTACGGGTCGTGATGGACTGGCTGGTCGAGGTTCTCGGCCCCCATCTGCAAGCCGCTCAGTGATCAGGCGGCCGGGCAGGGCCGGGCAGGGCGCAGGCCCAGGGTGCCCCAGGTCAGCACCAGCGCGATCAGCGGCCCGGCGGTCATGCCTATCACCATGGGCAGCGGCCGGCCATCGGTGAACAGGCCCGCCAGCCCCATCATCACCGCGCCGGTCAGCATCTGCAGCGTGCCCAGCAGGGCCGAGGCGGTGCCGGCGATCGCGCCATGCGCCTCCAGCGCCAGCACCGAGGTGGTCGGGATCACCAGGCCCATGAAGGCACTGGAGATCAGGTAGAGCACGATCAGCACCGGCAGGCGGTCACCGCCGGCCAGGTAGTAGGCCAGCATCAGCAGCATCACGGCGGTGGCCGCCGGCGCCGCCACCCGCACCACCTGGGCCAGGCCGTAACGCTCGCCGAGGCTGCCGGTCAGCTGTGAGGCACCAATGAAGGAGATCGCGTTCAGCGAGAAGGCCAGGCTGTACAGGGTCGGCGACAGGCCGTAGTGATCGATCATCACGAACGGCGAGTTGGCCAGATAGATGAAGAAGCCGCCCATCGCGAAGCTGCCGATCAGGCTCAGGCCCATGAAGTGGCCGTCGCGCAGCAGCAGGGCATAGGCCCGCCAGGCGCTGCCCAGGCTGCTCTCGACCCGCTCCTCGGCCGGCCGCGTCTCCTGCAGAAAGCTGGCAATCATCGCCAGGCCGGCCAGCGCCGCGAGCGTCACCGCCCAGAACACACCGCGCCAGCCCGTCAGCGCGATCACCGCGCTGCCCGCCAGCGGCGCCAGAATCGGCGAGACGCTGAATACCAGCATCAAGAGCGACATCAGCCGCGCCGCGTCGGTGCCGGTGTGCAGATCGCGCACGACCGCGCGTGGCACCGCCATGCCGGCCGCCGCTCCCAGCCCTTGCAGGGCGCGCAGCACGACCAGGGTCTCGATATCGGTGGCCAGCGCGCAGCCGACGCTGGCGGCGGCAAACAGACCCAGGCCGAAATACAGCGGCGGCTTGCGTCCCACCATATCGGACACCGGGCCGTACAGCAGCTGGCCCAGGCCCAGGGTGATGAAGAAGGCCGTCAGGCTCATCTGCACGCCGCCGATCTCGGCGCCGAGACTCTGGCCGATGGCCGGCAGGGCCGGCAGATACATATCGATCGCAAAGGGCCCGATGGCCGACAGCAGGCCCAGCACCAGGGCAATCTTGAAAAAGCGCGAATTCATCATCGGGCCTATTGTCGCCGGGCCTAGCAGAAACCCTAGGCCTGCAGGTCGCGCACGCTGCGCGGAGCGCCCAGCCGGCTCGGCCACAATCCGGGCCATGAGCTCCCGAATCGACGATATTTCTTCCGATGCGCAGCGCGCCGCCGAGCTGCGCACGACCCTGAACCACCACGCCCATCTGTACTACGTGCTCGATGCACCGGTCCTGCCCGATGCCGAGTACGACAAGCTGTTCCAGGAGCTGCAAGCGCTGGAGGCCACCCATCCCGAGCTGCTGAGCCCCGATTCGCCGACCCAGCGCGTGATCGGCAAGGTGCTGGCCGGTTTCACGCCGGTGCGCCATGCCGTACCCATGCTGAGCATCCAGACCGAGACCGATACCGAACCGACGGGCGCCATGAACTTCGACGGCCGGGTGCGCCGCGAGCTGGGCCTGGCCGAGGACGCTCCGGCCATCGAGTACGCCGCCGAGCTGAAGTTCGACGGCCTGGCCATCAATCTGCGCTACGAGCAGGGCGTGCTGACCCAGGCGGCCACCCGCGGCAACGGCGAGACCGGCGAGGACGTCACGCAGAACATCCGGACCATCGGCCAGATCCCCTTGCGGCTCAGGGGCGTGAGTGCGCCGGTGATCGAGGTGCGCGGCGAGGTCTATATGCGGCGCGATGATTTCGAGGCCCTCAACGAGCGCCAGCGCGCCGCCAACGAGAAAACCTTTGTCAACCCGCGCAATACCGCGGCCGGCGCGGTGCGCCAGCTTGATCCGGCGCTGGCCAAGCAGCGGCCGCTGAGCTTTTTCGCCTACGGCCTGGGCGAGGTGCAGGGCTGGGAGCTGCCGGCCACGCACAGCGCGATGCTGGACGCGCTGCAGGCCTTCGGCCTGCCGGTCTGCGCCGATCGTGCGGTGGTGCAGGGCGCTCAAGGCCTGGTCGAGTTCCACCAGGCCATGGGGGCCAAGCGCGACCGGCTGCCGTTTGATATCGACGGCATCGTCTACAAGGTCAACAGCCTGGCGCTGCAACGTCAACTGGGCTTCAAGACCCGCGAACCGCGCTGGGCCGTGGCCCACAAATACCCGGCCCAGGAGCAGGTGACGCGGCTCAATGCGATCGACATCCAGGTCGGCCGCACCGGCAAGCTGACGCCGGTCGCCAAGCTGGAGCCGGTCTTCGTCGGCGGCACGACGGTCAGCAATGCGACCCTGCACAACCTCTTCGAGCTGCGCCGCAAGGGCGTGCGCATCGGCGACCAGGTCATCGTGCGGCGCGCCGGCGATGTGATTCCGGAGATCGTCGGCAAGGTCGATGCGCTGCGTGCGACCTATGTGCCCAATTTCCGCATGCCCAAGGCCTGCCCGATCTGCGGCAGCGCGGTGCAGCGCGAGCGCGGCGGCATCGATCACCGCTGCAGCGGCGGCCTGTTCTGTCCGGCCCAGCGCAAGCAGGCCATGCTGCATTTCGCCGGCCGCCGCGCGATGGACATCGAGGGCCTGGGCGACAAGCTGGTCGATCAACTGGTCGACGCCGGCCTGGTGCTGAGCCTGCCGGGGCTGTACAAGCTGGGCGTGGCCAAGCTGGCGGCGCTGGAGCGCATGGCCGACAAGAGCGCGCAGAACCTCGTCGATGCGCTGGAGAAAAGCAAGAGCACGACGCTGGCGCGGTTTCTCTTTGCGCTGGGCATACGCCAGGTCGGCGAGACCACGGCCAAGGACCTGGCCCGGCATTTCGGCTCGATAGACCGGTTGATGGACGCCAAGCCGGAGGAATTGCTGGAGGTGCGCGATGTCGGGCCCATCGTCGCGCAAAGCATCCACACCTTTTTCCAGCAGCCGCACAACCGCGAGGTGGTCGAGCAGCTGCGCGCCGCCGGCGTGCACTGGGCCGAGGGCGAAGGCGCCTTCGCCGACCAGGGCCCGCGGCCGCTGCTAGGCAAGACCCTGGTACTGACCGGCACCTTGCCTACGCTGAGCCGCGACGCCGCCAAGGACATGATCGAAGCCGCCGGCGGCAAGGTCAGCGGCTCGGTGTCCAAGAAGACCCATTACGTGATCGCCGGCGAGGAAGCCGGATCGAAACTCGACAAGGCCCGCGAGCTCGGTGTGGCGGTGCTGGACGAGGCAGGCCTGCTGGCTTTGCTGGCTGTCGAGGCACCTGAATAGGCGACAATGTATATTATGTAAACTCACATATCTACAGCCCAGAAACTTTTGGCAACCGTATTCGCCCGGCTGGCGGCTGCGGGCCGGGTCACAATGCCGGCCATGAGCAGTAACTATCCCGTACCGAATCCCGACCAACGATTCATCGACAAGCAGATGGCCGGCGTCATCGAGGCCATCATGACCCACAGCTACAGCCTGGCCAACAAGGGCTTCATTCCGTCCGAGCAGCAGATCGGCGCCTATATCGCCAGCCTGGACGAGGACACCGTGCTGCAGAAGATCCGCAAACACCCTGGCGCGGCTGCGACGCGTGCGCTGCTCGCGGATGACGCGGAACTGCTGCGTTGGGCCAAGCTCGTCGGGCAGGACAAAAAACAGTCCTGAGTCGCCGGCCTGCCCTGCTCTTCAGCGTGGCTTGCGAAACGGATCCATATCGATGCCGTGCTTGCGTATCAACTCGAAGAACGCGCGCCGGTGCTTGCCGGCGTGCCGCGCAGCCTGGGTGATATTGCCCTGGCAATGCAGCAGCAGGCGTTCGATGTAATCGCGCTCGAAGCGCTCGACCATGCGGGCCTTGGCGCCCTGGAAATTCGCCTGCAGCTCAGGCAAAGGCTGGGCATCGATGTCCAGATCCTCGGCCAGCAGCTGCGGCCCGCCGAGCAGCACCGCGCGTTCGATCACATGCTGGAGCTCGCGCACATTGCCGGGCCAGTCGTACTGCAGCAGCTTGCTGAGCGCCTGCGGCGTCAGCTGCGGCAGGCTGCGCTGCTGGCGCCGCGCATAGTGCTGTAGGAAATGCTGGGCCAGCAGCACCACATCCGGCCGCCGCTCGCGCAGCGGCGCCAGACTCAGCGACAGCACATTGAGCCGGTAGTAGAGATCCTGCCGGAACAGGCCCTGGCGCGCCTGCTGGGCCAGATCACGATTGCTGGCGGCGATGATGCGGATATCGGCATGGCGCAGGCTGTTGGAGCCCACCGGCCGGTACTCGCGCTCCTGCAGCAGGCGCAGCAGTTTGGTCTGGGCGGCCAGCGGCAGGCAGTCGACATCGTCGAGAAACAAGCTGCCACCGGCGGCCTCCTCGACCAGGCCGGCGCGCGCCGCGTGGGCCGTCGTGTAGGCGCCGCGCGCGTGGCCGAACAGCTCGCTCTCGATCAGCTCGGTCGGAATCGCGCCGCAGTTGATCGGCACCCAGGGCTTGGCGGCTCGCGGCGACAGATAGTGCAAGGCCTGGGCAAACACCTCCTTGCCGGTGCCGGTCTCGCCGAGTATCAGCACGCCGGCATCGCAGCCCGCCAGGGTCGGCAGCTTGTTCAGCAGCTCGGTGAAGGCCGGGCTGCCACCCACCATATGCTTGAGCCGCGGGTCGGGCCGCACCGCGGCGATCTCGCCGATGGCGCCGCGCAGCGTGCGGCCCAACATATGGCGCACCCGTGCGCGCAACTCGGCATCGCTGACCGGCAGGAACAGCAGATCGGTGGCCCCGGCCGACAGCAGGGTTTCGAGCCGTTCATGCACACCGGCCTCGCCAACCGCCAGCACCGCGCAGCCCGGTGACTGGCGCCGCACCCGGGCACAGGCTCGACCGCAGGCGGAGAAGCTCTCGCTGTCCACCAGCAGCACCATCAGATCCGAGCCACTCGCGTCGGCGCCGTCCGGCTGCGCCATCACGCACTCGTCGCCCTCCAGCAAGGCCTGGCGCAGCCGCCGCTGCAGCATCGCGGCGCCGGGCCGGGCCGACTCCGCCGTGATCAGCTCGATGCGCAAGGCAGTCCCCCTTGGTTCTTGCTGCGGCCCAATGTAGTCCGGATAGGCGGATGCTCTATCCCGCAGCATAGGGGTGCGATCCCCCTAGACCGGCAATGTCAGCCCAGCACCAGCCAGGTGATGTGCAGCCGCCCCGGTGCCATCTTGGAGAGCTCGCTCTGCAGAAACGAGGGCGGCCAAGGCCAGCCGCAGAGGCTCGCGCAGAGATCCGTGCCCAGACGGCACCGCCGCCCTACCCATGGCCGGGCTCCGGCGGCAGCAGCTCGGTACCGAGGAAATGAAAGGCGACGATGCGGCCGAACCAGGGCAGCCAGCCGGGGTCGCTGTCCAGACCAAGTCGGCGCAGCCGCAGATCGACGCTGTCCAGCGCATAGACCACATCGATATGGGTGGGGCTGGTGCCCACCCAGGCCGGCCGCTGCAGCAGCTCGGCCAGGTCCATTCGCGCATGGCCGCGCAGCGCGCGGCGCAGGCGCAGGGTCCAGAGCCGGGTCAACTGCGGGTGGCTGCCGGCATGACACGCTTCGAACAGCGCCCGCTGTGCATCCCTCTGCCCATCCGGCTCGCAAGCACCTAGCAGGCTCAGAAACAGCGCATCGACACAGCCCGGCACCGCTCGCGCCTGCCGCTCATAGCCCAGGGTCTGCAGCAGGTTCAACAACAGCAGCAGGCCCCCCCGGGCGCTGAACGAGGCCTCGGCCAGCCAGGGCAAGCCGGCGCCCTGGCGCCTGCGGGCGTCGGGCGCTGTGGGCGCAGGATGAAGAGGTGGTGTGGAGAGCCGCCTCGGCGTCGTGCCGTCTGTCTTCATGGCCGGTGGCTCGGGACGCTGAGCCTCGCGTTCTTGCGCAGACAAGGGCGCCGCGATGCCGCCGGCCCTGTCGCTCGCCGAGCACAGCGTGCCAGGCCCGGGCTGACGCAAGCGCTGCAGCCACGGCGGCCAGCACCTGCTGCTCGCTGGCACCATCATGGGCCCGAGCCTGGCGCTGCCGTCCTGCGTCTCGATGCGATCCGCCGCTGCTGTCTGCGCACGGTCGACAGCGCTCAGCAAGCGCTCGGCCAGCGCCGGCGGCAGCTGCGAATCCAGGCGCAGCAGGGCCGCGTCCGTCCAGCGGCGCAGCGCTTGCACCAGCGCGGCCTCCTGCTCTTGCAGCAAGACCCGCAGGACCGGCGCGCTGCTCGCCGCAGCAGTTGCGGGCAGCGCCGCCAGCTCGGGCAAGGCGGCCCGCCAGTACCACTCGCCCGCGGCGCCAGCGGCCTGGCCCGGCGCGCCGCCACAGTCGGCCAGGCGCCGCAGCCAGGCCAGGCGCGCGTCGAAACGCGAGTTAAAGAACACCGCCGGCGCCGCGCCGGCTTGCGGGTGGCTGGCCGGCAGGGCCTGGGCCGCCAGCTCGCGCCAGGCCTGTTCCAGCGCGCGGGCCAGCTGCGCCGGGCTGGCCTGCGGCGGCAGGCCGTGCAGACGCAGGCGCCGCACCAACAGCAGCCGGCCGCAGTCATGAAACTCGGCCGTGCGCAGCGCATCCTCCAGCGCCCAACGCAGCGCCGGCCCGCCGCCGGCGCGGGCCGGCGCCAGCCGAGCCCGGCGCACCAGGCGTGCGGCCGGCGGCAAAGGCAGCGCGCCGTCCATGGCCGGTCAGCGCCGCCTGGCCTCGGCCAGCTGACGGCTCGTCGTGGTCAGTGCCGGCCCGGTCTGCAGTTGCACCCGCAGGCTGGCGTCCAGGCTCAGGGCCGGGCCCGGCTCGACATGGGTGACGCGCGCACTGGCCAGACCGTCGGCCAGGTCCTCGATCACCGCGCGCGCCAGCAGGCGCGGGTCGCCGGGGGCCTGCACCAACACCTGCATGCCGATGCGGGTCAGCTGCGCATCGACCTCCAGTTCGAAGCGGGCGTCGACACGCGCCGGCACCGCCCGCTTGATGCGCGCGGCCAGGATGCGCTTGACCGGCGCGTGGGCGGCCAGCAGCAGGCAGACCCGCACCAGATCGTTGATCGCCTGCTGGGCCAGGTCCTCGGCGCTGACCTGGGCGAACAGCCAGTCCACCAGGGTCTGCAGCCGGCGCCAGTCGGCGTGCTCCAGGCCGGCGCTACCGAAGCCGGGCAGCACGCTGAGCTGGCGCAGCGAGGCGGCCTCGTCGAGCTGCGACATCAGCTCGGCCCAGCGCAGCCGCAGCAGCGCCGGCACCGTGCAAAAGCCCGCATGCAGACAGGCGCCGACGCCGGCGATATCGTCCAGCAGACCCAGCGCCGCCAAGGTCACGGCGCGCGGCGCAGCCGGCGTCAGCAGCAGATCGGCAACGCTGGCAATCTGCTGCAGCGGCGCGATCGCTTGCTGCCAGCTGCTGCCGGGCTCGAAGCGGACCAGCTGCTCGACGGCCTGCTCACGGCTCTTCAGCAGGCGCTCGTCCTGGCGCTCGAAGGCGCTCTGCAGCAGGCGACCGGTCAGCGAATCCTCGCTCTTGCCACGCAGCGCAGCACCGACCTCGCGACCCGTCAGCAGGCGCTGCTGGGCGGTGGCTAGCAGGCGCTGCAGATCATCGACACGGTCGAGCTTCAGCAGACTCTGCGCGAGCGGGCGCAGCCAGCGCACCGGTACCTCGCGCAGGCTGTCGACCATCGCCAGCAGCTCGGGCGGCGCCCGATGGGCCTCGCCACGGCAGCGCGGCACCGGATCCTCGAACTCGGCCGCCTGGGCCGCCAGCACCGGCACATCGACCCGCGTCGCGGCCAGGCGCGGCCGGCGGAACACCAGATAGGGCACCTGCTCGGCCAGCACCGCCTTGCGCCGCGCGATCAGCGCGGCGATGCGCGCCTGCTCCTCGCTGCGCAGCGCACGCGCGACCGACAGATCGTGCCGCACCTCGGCCAGGTTCAGCGCCAGCGCGGCCAGCCGCTTCTGGATCTCGGCCGAGACGCCCAGCATGCGCTCGCGTGCTGCCTTGGCGTCGGACTGCAGCCGGCGGTAGTCCTCGGCGCGCAGCTCGATGCCACGCAGAAAGCGTATCGTGTTGTCGATCGCGTCGACACCGCGGCGGAAATAGACCGCCTCGTGCAGATCGCTGCCGACCTCGACCGCGTCGATATCGCTGACGCCGCCGGCCAGCAGCTCGGCCGCCGTGACCTTCTTGCCGGCCTCGCCCTCCCCTTTGCGATAGCCATAGACCGGCAGATCGGCCACCGCCAGGCCGCTGGCCTGCAGGCCCGCCAGCCCGGCCTGCACAAAGTCGTTCTTGCCCTTGGCCGCCGTGTTGCTGGACACCACCGAGGCCGGCAAGGTGAAGCGCTCGGCCACCGTCACGGTGTTGTAGGTGGCGCCGATCAGGCTGGCGCCCACCACATCCTTGATCGCCGGCGGCACCTCGACGCTGAGCTGGGCCGGCCGGGCGGTCGCCGTCGTCGCCAGACTCTGCTTGCCCAGCGCGCTGCCCAGCTTGATCGTGCCGCTGGGCTTGGCGCCGCTGTCGATGGGCACGATGCGGCTCGGCAGGCGGTCCAGCGCCAGCCGGTTGATCGCACTGCCGGCGGCGGCGCGTCCGCCGTCCGTCAGGGCCTGAGAGCTCAGTGCGGCCGGGGCAGCCGCGACATCCAGCCCGGCCGGCGCCACGCCACGCTGTTCCTTGAAGTCCGGCGGGTTGCTCGCCTTGTCGTTCAGGCGCTTGAAATAGTCGGCGAACTCCTTCTCGGTCGCGACCGGGTTCTCATTGCGCTTGACCAGCTCGGCCGCCGCCGGCGAGGTCAGGAAGCGGCCGGCATCGTCGACACCCAGCAGGCTCTGGCGCATCCGGAAGATGTCGATGCGCGAGCGCAGGAAGCCGAAGTCGACATGGTCGCCGGCCGCCTTGATGCGGCCCTCCAGGCGCTGGATCAGCTCGTCAAGCCCGCCGTCCACCGTGCGCGGCGGCGTTGTCGCCTTGCGCGGGCTGCCGGTCGGCTCGCCCAGCTCCACCGTCAGCACGCCGCCGCGCAGGCCGCGCCAGTCGGCCAGCAGCCGGTCGAGCTCGCTGAGCCTGCGGGTCTCGGCGATCGGCAGCCCCCAGGCCAGGTCCAGCGCCGCATCGACGGCCTCGCCCTGGGTCAGCCATGACCAGGTGCCGGCCGGCGTCGCGCCGGGCGGCAGCGCATCGCTGAGCCAGAAGGTCTCCAGGCCCTGGCCCAGCTTGCCGGCATAGCCCCAGTGCAGCTCGGCCGCCGCGTCGCCGCCGAACAGCGCGAAGGCCAGGCCGTCGATGCGCTGTCCGGCCAGGCCGGCGCGCGCAACCGGCACGCTCAGGCGGGTCCAGACGCCGGCAGTCGGCAGCTCGCCGATGCGCTCGCCCTGGGCCTCGGCCGGCACCTGGCCCCAGCTCAGCGGCCTGGTCGCCGGCGGGTTCTCCAGCGCATCGCCGCTGATCAGCGGTCGCAGCGCGATGCCGGCGGGACTGCCGAGCAGGCGCACGAAGACGATCAGCGCATCGCTGGCCTGCAGGTCCAGCTTCAGATGGGCGCCGCTGAACTGGTGCATCTCGGCGCCGCCGGCCGCCACGCGCGAGACATGCAGGCGCTTGAAGGCCTGCGCATCCAGCGCGCCGCTCTCGTCGGGCAAGGCATTCAAATCATCCTGAGGATAGGCCGGCAGCTCGCCGGCAATCGCCTGGGTCAGCAGGTCATAGCGCCGGCGCAGGCCGTCGCGGCGCGTCAGCAGGCTCAGGCGCTCGGCCGTCAGGCGCTGGATCTCCAGATCGAACAGCGGGTGGACGCGCTCGTCGAGCTTTAGCAGGTCGGCGTCGAAGAAGCGCGCTGGCACCGGCACCAGCAGCTGAACCTGGTCACGCAGCGAGAGATTGAAGGGCATCATCGAGGCCGACTCGGCAATCAGCGCATCGACCATGTCCAGCGGCACCGGCTCGGCCCGCAGCTCGAATTGCGGCGGGAAGAAGCGCTGGCGCCCGGCCACCAGATCGACCAGCTCCAGCGGCAGCACGCCGGCCGGCGGCAGCCAGTCGAACTGCTGCTGCAGCACCTCGGCCCGGCGCTGCGCGGCCGGCAGCTCGGCCAGTTGCTCCAGCAGCTGCGCGACCCGCGCCTGCCACAGCACATCGTCGCCCGAGCCGCTCACCAGGCTGCTGCGATTGCGCCGCCCGCCGCCCTGGCGCACGACGCTGGCGCGGTCGGCAAACAGCGGCCTGAAGTCCGCATCGAAGGCGACGATGGACAGCGGCACCCCGAGCCGCTCCCAGGGCCAGGGCTGGGCCGGCAGCAGATCGGGTGCATCAAGCGCCGCGCGCTCGGTCCAGGCACGCAGCGAGCGCGAGCCGCTGGGCGACAGGCGCTCGCGCTCGGCATTGAAGACCGCATACGCCAGGCGGTTGCGAAAGCGCGGATCGGGCGTCAAGCCGTCGGCGCTCCAGGGCGGCAGGCTCAGCGTCTCGGGCCAGGGCACCCAGGCCAGCTGAAAACCGTCCTCCCAGGCGGCATGGCTGTCGCCGAGCTGATCCAGCGCATTCGGACAGGGGCTGTCCGAGGCCTCGCTGCGATCGAGTGCGATGCTCAGCGGCTGGGCGATCAGCACCATCGCATGGGGCAGGAAGCCGGCGCCGCCCAGCTCGGCCAGCACCTGGGCCAGACTGGCCTGCGACTGCAGGCCGCCGCGCGAACCACCGACGCTCAGGGCGGCCTCGACGCGCGGCGACAAGACCTTGATCGCGTCGGCGCGCACCCGCAGCGGATAGGCCAGCGCCAGATCGCGGCCATCCGCCGCGATGGCCTGGCCGGGCAGCAGGAGCAACGTCTCCCGCCCCTCCAGGCTCAGCTCCAGCCCGCGCACCACGCCCGGCGCCACCGCCTGGGCCAGTCGTTCGGCCGCGGCGGCCCGGCCGCGCTGCTCCTCGCTCAGCGCGCCATGGGTCAATGCACGCTGGGCAAAGAAGTTCAGGCGCTTGCGCAGCGGCGCTTCGCCCGCGCCGGCCCTGGCATAAGGGCCCAGCGGCGGCAGGCTGGCCAGCACATGTTCACCGGCAAAAGGCTTGGAGATCCCGCGCAGCAGTTTCATGATTCAGCCCCTGGCGATCTCGCCGGCCAGCTGGGCCAGGCGTTGGACGGCGTCATCGGACAGCGCGGCCTCGCGCAGCCGGGCCGCGAACTCGGCCTGCTTGAGCGGCGGCAGCGCGCGTGCGGCGCGGTCCAGCGCCGGGGCGACGCCGCTGTCGGCCACCGCCTGCACCAGGGCCGGGCTGCGCAGGCTGTCGCGCGTCTCGGGATCGGCCGCCTGGGCCAGCGCATCAAAGCCCTCGCCCAGGCGCGGATCGCCGAACTGGCGGGCGATCTCCAGCACATCATCGTGGCGCAGCGCCTCCTCGTTCTTGGCGCGCAGCTCGGCGCGTGCCGACACCGCCGTGAAGGCGCTGCGGCGCAACAGGTCCGAGGTCAGCAGCTGCTTGTTGGCGACACCCTCGGAGACCGCCAGCCGCGGCGCGGCCAGCAGATTGCCGAGCTCGGCACGGGCCAGCAGCGGCATCTTGCTGTTGATGCTGGCAAAGCGCTCCAGCACTCTGTCGGCACGCAGGCGCAGGTCGAGCTCGACATCGATGCTGGCGGCATCGCCGGCCAGGCGCAAGGTCGCGCTGGACAGCTCGCTGCTGTAGGGCAGCTGGCGGCGGCGCAGGTACCAGAACATCGGCCGGCCATCGCTGGCGGCGAGCTCGCTGCGGCAAGCCTCGATGGCGCGCTGCCAGGCCTTGGCCGCGTCGACGGGCGCGGGCGCCAGCAGGCCGGACCCATCGCCCCGGCCGATCTGCAGCAGGGCTTCCAGCGGCGAGCGCTTGGCGATCAGGCCGGCCGAGGCCGATTTGACCGGCCGGCTCAGGCTTTGCAGGCTGCGCTTGTGCTGCTCCAGCTGCTGGCGCGTCACCGGCGCGACGATCAGCACCGAGAGGTGGTCGAGGTCCTCGTCGGCTGCGCGCAGATCGATGGGCGGCAGGGCCAGCGCCTCCTGCACCAGGGTCGCCAGCTCGTCGGCCGGGATGAAGGCGAACTCACAATCGACCAGCGGCGGGAAGTAGGACTGCAGCAGGGTCAGCTGGCCCAGCTGGGTCTCGAAGCGCAGGCAGGCAGCCGGCAGCGGGCCGACCGGCGGCAGCACCTCGAACTGCCGGGCCGCCGCGAAGCCGGCCTGGATCTCGGGCGTGGCGATGTCGTCGAGCTGGTCCTGGTGCTGCTTGAGCCAGGCCTCCAGCAGCGCGCGCGGGCGCGGTGCCAAGCCGGCCGCCAAAGTCGACTCGGCGCCGACCTCGCGCCTGACCATGAAGACATCCAGCCAGCGCAGCGCCCCGCCCTCCAGGCACAGCATCGCCAGCGGCAAGGCGTCCTGCAGTGCGCCGGGGCGCTGGCCTTCGAAGAAGATCTCGCGCGCCACCCGCGCGCGCCTGGCCGCCGCATTCTCGACGCCGGCACGGTCCGGATAGGGAATCAGCGTGACGGCGGTGGCCTCGACGATGTCGCCGTCGCGCACCAGGCGCTGGCCGTCCAGGCTGGTCGGGTAGGCGGTGGTCGGGTTGGCGCTGAACTCGATGGGCCGCAGCGCCAGCACGAACAGGCCGCTGCGATTGCTCGCGCCGGCGCCGGGCAGCTGCTTGATGCCCAGCTGCGCATCGAGCTCGGCTTGGCCGGCCAGCGCACTGATCGCCAGCTCCTGCCGGGCGCCGACCGTGACGATATCGCCACCCGGCGTCAGGCCGATGCCGGGCTCCAGCAGCAGGGTCGGCTGCTGGGACGCGGCCTGCCGGCCCAGGCCCACCATCAGGCCGCGGACCACACCGGCCCCTATGGCCTGGGCCAGGTCGGACTGGCGGGCGCGGATGTAGTTCTGATCGGCCGTCAGGTCATCGGCGCTGAGGAAGCGGCCATCGAAATAAAAGGGCCGGCGCCGGGCGCTGTCGACCAGAATGGCGCCGGCATCGAGCTGGGTTCGCAGCCGCGCCTGGTCCTGGGCATCACGCACGGTCAGCAGGGTCAGTTCGGCGGGGCTGTTCATCAGGGGCTCCTAGAGCTCGGCCGCAAGGCGGCCGCGCCATGAATAGGGATTGAAGACCAAAGGGCGCAGGCTGTTGTCGGCCAGCTCGCGCCAGGCCGGCTCGGCCCAGCGCTGCTCGGGTGGCGGCTCGGGCGCGGCGGCGATCGCGGCGATCGCCTCGGTATCGGGCTGCGGAAAGGCGCCCGCCTCGGCCTGGCGCACCGGCACCGTCACCCGCGCCAGCAACAGCTGGTCCCAGTCGGCCTCGCCGGCCTGCTCGCGCAGCCGCGGCAGGCGCTGCGGATCGAGTACCGAGGGCTGCGGCCAGGCGTCCAGTGCGCTCGCGACGCACCAGGCCCGCCGCCGGGCCTCCAGCTCGGTTGGGTCGACAAGGCTGTTCAGATCGGCCAGCATCGCCTCCAGCTTGACCGAGCGCGGCTCGGGCCGGGCCAGCTCGCCGCCGATCACATGGGCCAGGCGCAGGCTCAGCTCGAAGGCATCGGCCAGCCGGGCCGGCACCACATAGTCACTGGCATTGAAGGGGCCGGCGGCGAAGGCCGGGGTCTTGCCATGCGGACAGATCGCGAAACGCAGCCACACATCGAAGACCAGCACCGGCCCCGTCGCCCCGGCGCGCACCGCAGCGATCACGGCAGCCCGCTCTAGCGCGGCCTCGGTCGTCTCCGCGATGGCCTCGCGCTCGGCCAGCCAGCGCGCGATATGGATGCACTGCTTGCGCCGGATCTCGATCAGCCGGCCCAGCCGGTCCAGCGCCAGGCCGGGCGCCACCTGCAGCTCCAGCTCGGGGTTGTCCAGCGCGCTGCAGCCCACGCGCAGGCCGGCCAGCGTGCCGTGGCCGTAGAGCGCGGCCAGTGCCCGGCCGCTGCGGCCACGCAGATAGAGCTGCTCGGCCGCGAAGTCCTCGGCGCCCAGCAGCACGCCGTTTGCGTAGTGCACGCGCTCGGGCACGCCGCGCGGCGCCAGCGCCTCGGCCACCAGATCGTCCACCTGCTCCTTGAGCAGGCCAGGGTCAGCGATTGCCATGGTTGTCTACCCTCTTTGCACGTGCAGCAGCAGCGTGGCCGGCGCGCTCTTGCCGCTGGGCCCTTCGATGACCAGGCGCACGATATATGCCCCGACCGGCAAGCGGGGATCGAGCAGCACCTCGGGCTCCCGGGTGCTCAGCGGGGCATCGAGCTTGAGCGTTTCCATCGCCAGGCCCTCAACCGCGCACCAGGGTCCAGTTCCAGACCTTGACCGCGCCGCCGACATCGCTGGAGCGGTCGCCGCTGAGACGGAAGGCCTGGCCGAACGGCACCTTGACCTCGGGGTCGGGTACGCGGCCGCCGGTGGCGTCCAGCATGTCGATGACGGCGGTCGGCCGGGCGCTGTCGACGATGATGATGGTGATATTGGCCGGTGCCGAGGCGTTGCCGCTGTCGTCGGTGACCACCAGCTGGAACACATGCTTGCCCGGCTTCAGCGGTGTGTTGGCCGAGGCGGCAACATCAAGCAGGGGCTCATCGGACTTGATGCTGGTGTCGGTGCCGGGAACGAACTTGGCCATGGTGGACTCCTTCGGGGGGTGGATTCACAGAGGTGGGCGATGCAGCCAGTCGTAGCTGGCGATGAAGTAACCGTCGGCCGCGCTCGAGGCACCGCCGTCCAGACGCAAGGCGCTGACGGGGTCGCTGCTGAAATCGGCCGGATGGATGCGCGCGACCGGCGGCTCGGCCGATGCGACCGGCGGCAAGAGAGCGTCGAAGGCGCCGGCGTGGGCGTCCAGCGAGGCCTCGCCGCGCAGCCGGTCCACGCCGCCGAGCGTCGAGCTCTCGGCGCCCGGGCCGGCACGCACCGGCCGCGACGGCGGCGCGCTGCGCAGATAGCTGTCGGCCCCGACCAGGGCCGCCACGCCCACCATGAAGGGATGGGTAGCCGGCACGACGCGCAGCTGCACATGGGCCGGCGCACCCTGCTCGGCCAGGCGCCGCACCAGGCCCAGCTCGTCGCTGGCCAGTTCCTCGTGCACCAGCACGGTGACCCGGTAGGCCAGCGCATCGAACAACGCGCGCCGGGCGGCGGCGCTCTCGGCCTGCTCGGCGGCGGTCTCGCTGCCCAGATCGCGAAACAGGGCCAGAAAGGTCTTGGTGAAGCCTTCGTCGGCCAGCACGCGGGCGTCGCCGAGGAAGAGCGTGTCGCCGAGCACCGAGTTGCCCGATTGCGTCAGGCCGCTGGTCAAGGGGTCGAGGCGGTCTTCCAGCCGCGCGCCCAGTATCGTGGCCAGGCTGCGCCGCAGCCGGAAGTCCTCGACGACGACGATACGCCCGCGCGTGAGCGCGCCATCGGTAGCGATGTCCAGCGCACGCTGCAGGCCGGCCAGCGTGCCGTGCTGGCGAGCCAGCGCCGGCGCATTGGCCAGCATCCAGCGGGCGCGCTCGGTCGGCAGGCCCGGCTCCAGGCCCAGGCCCAGCCAGCCGGCCAGCCAGGGCAAGGCCTCGGGCGGACAGGCCATCGCATCGGTCAGCAGCGCGCTGGCGGCGATGCGGGCCTCGATATCGCTGAACATGCCCTCGAACAGCAGCAGAAAGCGCTCCAGGAAATCCGCCGGGCTGGCGCGGCCGCGCTGCTCGGCATCGCTGCCGAACAGCTGCTCGTGATAGAGCGCCGGCAGATAGCGGTCGCGGTAGGACAGGCGGCCGGCATAGGCGCGCAGCGCCGCCAGTTCCGGCGTGGCCCGGCCATCGCCGAACAGCTCGACCGCTACCCACAGCCGTGCGCCCTGCAAGGCCCGCACCGCGGTGCCGGCGCGCTGGATCAGCACCGTGAACAGCCCCGTGCGGCCGGGCTCGGCCGCGCAGCACAGCACGCCCTGCCCCAGCGGCTGCTCGGTCGGCGCGGCCACCCAGGCGGCGCGCGGCAGGTCCTCCGGCAGGGCGGCGGCCAGCGCCGCCGGCAAGGCCGTGCGCTCGCCGACCAGATGCGGCGCCCAGCGCGGCCCCTGGCCCGCACGACCCGCGGTGAAAGCCGGCGCGCCCTGCTCGCCGGCCGCCAGCCAGACCAGCAGCGCGCAGCCATGCGGCACGGCGGCTTCCAGATAGAGGCGGTGCCAGACGCAGGCCGGGTCGCCGCTGTCGATCAGGCCGGCCGCGGCACGGGCGCGGACGCCGGGCAGCTGGGCCTGCTCGCTATTGGCCGCCAGGCCGTAGCGTGCGCGCCTGATGCCCGCCACGCGGGCGACCGGCACGGGTCCGTCCCGGCCCGGGTAGTGCAGGCGGGCGCCGGGGCGCGCCGCGACAAAAGGGCCGCCGGTCCAGCCGGCCAGCGGGTAGTAGCCGCCCTGGGGCTGCAGCGGGCGCTGCAGCTCGCTGCTCAGCCCGCCGGCCCGGCTGGCCTGCTGCCAGCGCTGCCGCAGCGCGGCCGGCAGCGCGTAGAGCCAGACGCCGGGATCGCGCGGCCGGCCGTCGGCGCCCAGCAGCTGGCCGCGTGTGGCCAGCGCGATCTGCTCGCCGTCGAACCAGGCGAGCGTGTGGGCAAAGCGCGGCCCGGCCAGGCTCAGCGGCAGCGACAGGCGGCCGTCGTCCAGCAGCCGGCGCAGGCGCACGCCCCCACCAGCGCGCCGCAGGCTCAGCAGCAAGAGCCCGCCCTCGCGATGGCTGGCCAGGGCCAGCGCCTTCTCGTCGGCCGGCACCGCATCGGGCAGCAGCCGCCACCGCGGCGGATCGGGATTGGCATCGCAGGCGGCCAGCCGCGCGTCCTGCCTGCGCTCCAGATGAACCGGCCGCGTGAACAGCGGCAGGCCGCGCAGATGGGCCAGCCGGCCCTGGGCGACGTCCAGCACCCAGACACCGCCCTCGGCGGCCGAAGCCAGGCGCTGCGGCTGCAGCCCGTCGGGCGCGGCCAGCCGGGTCAGCGCAAAGCGGCCGCGCAGGTCGAGCAGCCACAGCGCCCCATTGGCAAGCAGGTACAGCACATCGTCGGCACCCAGCGTCATATCGGTCACCGGCAGGGCCTCGGGCGGCAAGGCCAGCGCCTGCGGCGCCAGCCCATGGGCGGCGGCCAGATGCGAGTTCGAGACCAGGGCCGCGCCGTCCCAGCACAGATGGTTGCCGACCGCGTCGATCACCAGCGAGGGCTGCAGCAGCACCGCGTCGACATCGGCCGCGTCCTCCTGCAACGCCAGCGGGCTGGCACGGCCGGCCAGGCGCAGGCCGCCGAGGCGATGCTGCGGCGCCGGCTCTACCGTCACGGCGACGCTGCCATCGTCCTGCGGCACGGCCCAGGGCTTCAAGCCATGAGGCTCGAAGCCGAGACCGAAGCTGCGAAGGCCGTTGATGTCCATCTCAGTGCCCGCCCGGCCGCCCGAAGGGCGCTGAGCGCCCCCTCGGGGGGCAGTGAACAAAGTGAACCTGGGGGCTCATATCAGCACAGCTCCGGTACGACGGGGAGGAACAGTGCGGCGGCGGCACTGGATGGGCTGTGCGGCAACTCAGGCGAGGCCGGTGCATCGACACCTTCGATGACGGCCAACGCCACCAACTCCGGCAGCTGCCAGGGCTGCAGCAGCAGGGTCGTCGGGATCTTGCCGGCGCCGGGCAGCTCGGTGAAGCCGCCATCGGCGCCCTGCTCGAACAGGCGCAGCGGCGAGACGCCGGCGACGCCGCTGACCCGCGCGACGACCACCTCCAGCTCGCGATCCCCGAGGCGCCGGCCCAGCGGGTAGCCGCCATCCTGGCCGGGCGTGGCCGGCCAGGGCGAGGCCTCCAGCGGCAGCGGCCACAGATAGCGGCGCAGCGCCTGCCGCACCTCGGTCAGCACGACTTCGCGCGCATGGCCCGCGCGGATCTGCACCGCGACGGCCAGGCCGATCGCGCGGTACTCGCAGCCGATCACATAGAGCTCGGTGGCCAGCGGCCGGCGCTCGTTCAGAAAGCCGTGGACGGCTTCCAGCAGCGGCCGGTCGGCACGCGGCAGCGGCGCGCCCTGGTCCTCGCTGTCGCGTTGCGGCAGCACCATCACCGAGACCGCGCCGGGCACACCGGACTGGCGCTCATGCGGCTTGAAGCGCGGCAAGACCTCGACCCGGCCGACGGCAGCACCGGGGGCCTCGCGCGCCAGCAGCCGGTAGTCCTCGGCGGTGACGACACGGTCGCGGTGCTGGAAATGAGCCGGGATGCGGCGCTCGGCTGCGTCCAGGGTCTCGGCATCGGCCCCGCCGCGCAGCGCCAGCGGCTGCCAGACATCGATCGCGGGCAGCGGCGCCCGCCGGGCGCCGCTGAGCAAGTCGCTGACGCTGGCCAGCTTGCTCAGCGTGCCGGCCGGCAGATTGCCGCGCGCACCGCCGCCGACCCGCAGGCCGGCCGCGACGATGCGGCTGCCAGTGCTGGGCACACGGCCCTGGATGCCGTCGCCGAAGCGCAGGCTGCCGGCCTCGGCATCGAAGCGGTAGACCTCGTCCAGCGGACCGGCGCGGCCCAGGTCGTCGATCTGTTGCCAGAGCCGGCTGCCGAGCACGGTGTCGTGGACCCGGCATTGCAGCGCCTCGGGCTCGGCGCCGTCCTGGGCCCCCAGTCCCAGCTCGAAGCGCTGGTCGGAGCCACCGTCGGAGACGCCCAGCACCCGGTCCGCCAGGGCCTGGCGCTGCTCGACCTCGACCGCATGCAGGCCGGCCCAGGCCAGGCGCAGGCTGGCCAGCGGGAAGTCCGCGGCCACGCGCAGCCGCAGCCAGGCGATCAGCCGGGCCGCATCGGCCTCGCTGTCCAGCCGCGGCGGCGCATCGGCGCCGACGCCGGCCAGCAGATTCTCGCGCGGGTCATTGGACGGTGCGCCGATGCGTGACAGCGGCGGCAGCGCCAGGCGCAGCACGCCCGAGCGGCTCAGGCCCTGCGTGCCGTCCTCCAGCATCTCCAGCGCCGTCAACACGCCCGCGGGGCCGCTCATCTCCCAGATCAGCGGCAAGGGCCGGCGGGTGCCGAGGCCCCGGCCATCCTCCGGCAGGGTCGGCGCCAGCGCCAGACCGATATTGAGCGCGCGGGCCAGGCCTTGCGCATCGGGCGCCAGGGTCTGGCGGGCCTGCGCGTGCTGGGCGGCGCCGGGCGCCATCAGGGCCAGCCACAGCGCGCCGTCGACCGTGGCCGTCATCAGGTCCACGCCCGGGGCCAGGTCTTGCCCGGGGGCGAACACCTCGGTCGTCACATAGCCCTGCGGCTGCCCTTCCAGGCCGCGGTAAACCGCCTGCAGATCGGGCAGCAGCGCATTGAAGTCCTGCTGCTCGTCGGCGTCCAGGCGGCGGCGCACAAAGGCGCGGCCGACGACGGGATAGGCAGTGCAGTGCTGCAAGGTCGAGAAGGGCAGCGGCTTGTCGATCAGCGCGCCGGCCGGCACCTGGACCGCAGCCGGCTGTTTGTCGCTCTTCACCTGCAGCGCCACCAGGCCGGTGGCCGCGCGGGCCGGCTTCATCGTCAGCCCGAGCAGGCGCAGCCAGGCCAGGCGCTGGCGCTCGGGGATCAGGTTGGCGCGGTACAGCAAGGTGTCGCCCAGCCAGGCGAACAGCTCGATCAGGGTGCGGCCCGGGTCTCCGGGGCGCGGATGGGTCCATTCCGGCGTGTGGGCCGGAATGCGCGCCAGCAGCTCGGCCACCAGGTCCTCATAGCTGCGGTCGTCCAGGGCCGGGGGCTTAATCGGCATGGCGGGCCTCCATCACCAGGCTAAGGCCGATGCGGGCCGGCGAGCCGTCGCGCTTGAGCCGGTAGGCGATCTCGACGCGCACGCCGCTGGCGACCCCGGCGGACAGCACCGGTTCGACCGCCACGCCGTCGACCACGATGCGCGGCTCCCAGCGCTTGAGCGCGTCCTCGACCAGGTCCTTGATGCGGGCCCGGGTCGCCACCGTGTTGGGCTCGGTCAGCAGATTCTCCAGCCCGGCGCCGAAGCCGGGTCGCATCAGCTGCTCGCCGGGCCGGGTCGACAGCAGCACCTCGATCTGCTGTCGCACGCTGAGCGACAGGTCGGGGTAGTGCAGCTGGCCCAGCGCATCCGGCAGCGGCAGCAGCGGCCAGCCGATCGGCTCGGCATAGCGGGCTGCCAGGGCCGGCGGCAGCGCGTGGGGGGCGGGCTTCATCGCACTACTCCTTGGCCTTGGGGATAGGGATGCAGATCTTCAGGAAGGGCAGCCAGAAGAAGATCAGGTTCAGCAACATCAGGAAGATGTTGAGCACGATGAAGGCGCACAAGGTGATGATGGGCAGCGAGAAGGAGCAGATCCAGCCCAGGCCCAGACCGTCGCCGGCGTCGCCCTTGCCTTCGATCAGCTCGTCGGCCTTGCTGCGCAGCAGCTTGGCCAGCCTGGGGCTCAGCGCGAAGGCCACGCTGGGCTTGATGCGGCGCAGCTGGGCGCGGTCGAACAGATCGGGCAGAGGGATCAGCGGCACCGGCGCGCCGGAGGACTCGAACCAGGGCGCGATGCAAAACGGCGCGCTGTAGTCCGACCAGACCAGGCGGCCGTCGCAGCCGGGCCGGACCGGCTTCAGGCGCACAAAGGCGCGCACCACATACTGCGGCGCCGGCCCGCTGCCCGGCGCGTCGAAACGGCCCGCCGCCGGCAGCACGGCGGCGAATTGCTGCTGCAAGCAGGCCAGCGTGGCCTCGAAGATCGCGTCGGCTTCGGCGCCGCTGACGGCACCCCAGCGCTGCGGCATCGTCAGGCGGGCGCCGGCCTCGGCATCGAGCAGCACGGCCTTGGCCTCGATCAGGAAGTCCCAGGCGCTGCGGCGCTCGACGCGGGCCGGCTGGCCGCCAACGGCAGCGATGTCGGTCTCGACCCGCAGCGGCCGCAGCGCCGCCTGCAGCCCCTGCGCCGCCGCGCCGTCGCCAAAGGCATCGAACTCGCCGTGCAGCTGCTGCAGCAGGGCCAGCAGGCCGGCCAGCGTGTCGAACTGCGGCTTGCCCAGCGTGGCCGAGGCGCCGCGCGCGGCCAGCAGCGCGTCCTCGCTGCTGAAGCTGCGGCCGGCCAGCGGCAGGGCCAGCGCCTCATGGGCCTGCAGGAACAGCGCCAGGTCGGCACGCAGCAGCGCGCGCTCGGCCGCGTCGCTGCCAAAGCGGGTCGGGCTGGGCCCGGCCTCGCTGAGCTCGCCCGAGGACACCCTCAGCATGCCGTAAAGCAGGGTCTTGCCGGCGCCGCCGCAGACCTCGGGCGGCGCGATGAAGAGCGGCTGCACATCCTCGCTGACCGCCGCGCTGCTGTGGGCCAGGCGCTCGCTGCCGGCGCTGCGCAGGCGCTGCTGGCTCGGCGCCCGTGCGTTCAGGGCCGGATGCCCCAGCCGGGCGGCCCAGCCGCGGCGCTCCTGGGCCGGGTCCAGCGCCTCATCGACCGCCTCCCAGCCGAACACGCGGCTGCCCTGCCTCAGCCAGGCCAGCTTGCGCTGGCCCTGCAGACGACGCAGCACGAAGCCGCTGCTATCGATCTGGCGCGGGTCCAGCCGGGGCTGGCCGGGCTGCTCGCAGAACGCTTCCAGCACCAGCAGATTGAAGACCCGCTGCAGCGGCTGGAACAGGCGCAGTGCGCCGTCCTGCAGGGCCGGCGTGGCCAGCGCCGCATGGCGCTGCGGATCGGCCAGCTCGGCCAGCAGGCCGTCGATGAAGTCCTGGTCGCGCCGCTCATTGATCAGCGGTGGCGCCGGCTGCCGGGTGCCGCCGGCGCGCAGGCCGCTCAGATGAACCGGATGGGGCAGCGGATGCCGGGGGCTCTGCAGTTGGTTCATGCCGGCCTCACCAGATATTGCCCGCACCGGGCGTGTAGGCGCTGGAGACCACCGAGTTGGCCATCAGCACATCGCACTGGACCACGCCGGAGAACCTGGAGATGCCGGCATCGACCTTGACCATGCCGGCACTGACCTCGACCGAGGAGGCCTGCACGGTGACCTTGGCCGAGGTCAGCACCGACACGCCCTGGGTGTCCAGCGTCACGGTGTTGCCGGCGCATTCGATCTCGACCCTGCCGCCGCCCTCCTCCTGCATGCGCAGGCTGACGCCGCCGGGCGTCGTGCATTCGATCATCGCTTGGCCGTCGGCCGCCTCGACGATGGCAATGCGCGTGCCGGCCTTGCCGGTGATGGTCCAGCGGTCGACGCTGGTACCTAGGGTTTCTGGCGGCGCGGCGGCACCGTTCCACAGCCCGCCCACGACGATGGGGTGGCGCGCGTCGCCGTGCACAAACACGACCAGCACCTCGTCGCCGACATCGGGGATGAAGAAACCGCCGCGCCGCTCGCCGGCAAAGGGGCAGGCGACGCGGGCCCAGACCGCTGCAGCGGGCTCGCTGTCCAGGCTGTAGAACCAGACCTTGACGCGGGCCAGGCCCAGCGGATCATTGACGTCGACGACCTGGCCCAGATAAGGCATGGCCTGGGCGTGCGCGGGCCGGCCGAAGTCGGTGAGGGGCAGGTCGTCGCGCGTCATGCCGGCTCACCCAGATAAGCGCCCTCGGCGCGGAACTCGGTCTCGTAGCCGCGCCGGGCGTCGAAGCGGTGGGTGCAGGCGCTGATCTCGTAGTCGTTGTCAAAGCGCGGCGACACATCGACGAGGCTCAGCCGGCAGCCGACACGCAGCGCCGGATGGCCCTCGCAGATGCCATCGACACGAACGAAGCGGCGTGCGCGCTGCTCGAACTCGGCCCGTGCCAGTGCCTGTGCCTCGGCCTGGCTCAGCGCCAGCCGGTGCGAGCTGAGCTGTTCACGCGCGCCGAATACCTGCTGCAGCAGCTGCGCGCCCGTGCGCCCACGGCCTGGCCCGAGCGTAGCCACGCTGCCGCTGGCGGCAATAGTCTGGCCGGCGGCGAAGTCAAAGCCCGTCACCCGCAGCTCGCTGACCTGGTCGGCCAGATCGGCCACCGCGCTGAGCTTGCGCAGCTGGCTGTGCATCTGCAGGCTGACGGCATGGCGCGGCAGCTGGCCGCGTGGCGCCACCTGCAACTCGCGGCCGCTCACCTGCACATCGCCGCCCTCGCGAGCCAGCAGGCGGCGCAGAAAGGCCAGATCGCTCTCGTTGAACTGCACCTCGAGTTCACGGTTCTGCTCGAAGCCGCTGATCACCGGCGACAGCCCCAGGTCGGCGGCCAGACGGCGCGCGATCTCGGCCAGCGACAGCTGCTCATGGACGACACTGCGGCGCCGCAACCGGGCGCGCTGGGCCGCGTCCTCGGCCTGCAGCAGCAGGCGCGGCGGCCCCTCGGAATCGATCGCCAGCTCGATGGCGCTGACCAGACCCTCAAAGATCGCGGTATCGCCGAACAAGAGCGTCAGCCGGGTGCCCAGCTTGATCAGCCGTTCGTCCTCGTAGAGCAGGCCGACCGAGCCATCGTCACGCGGGCCATGGGCGCTGATGGCCATCTCCAGCGAGGACATGCCGCCCTCCTGCTCGCGCATCGCCATCGACAGCAGCGCGCCGGCGAGCTGGCGGTTGTCCGCCCCGTCGACATGCACGCTCGGACGCGGCGAGTACAGCGCCAGACGGGACAGTGCCATATCACCCATGCTGAGCGCTCCTCAGTCGGTCTGCCGGCGCTCGAGGCGCCAGGTTTCGCGTGCCAGCAGCGCCAGCAGCGCCTGCTCGTCCGGTGCGGGGCTCTCAGCAGCAGCGGCCGGTGGCGCCGGCGCCGCCACTGGCTGCTCCAGCACCTCCATCTCATTGATCACGACGGCCATGGTGGGTGTCTCCGGTTCAGTCGAACTTGATGCGGGCCTGGGCCCCCATATCGGCTTTCATGCCGCTGGACCCCGCGCCGACGGCCTGGCCTCCCAGCGCGAACTGGCCGGTGAGGCTGGTCGAGCGCGCCGCGTCCGGCTGCAGGCCGAGGCCGGCAGAAAGGCCGACGCCGCCGCTCAGCACGGCCACGGCCGCGGCCGGATGGCGCAGGCTCTCGAAGCCATTGGCGGCGGCCAGCGCACGCCCAGGCATGCCACCGAGGGCCGAGCCGCGCGCCGACAGCGCCACCAGGCTGATATCGGCGGCGGCGGCCGCATGGGCATCGGGGTGGCCGGGCGGCAGGGATGCGAACACGTCTTTCGGATCCTGCGAGGCCAGCGCGATCTTCAGCAGGGAGCGCAGCGGCACGCCCTCGGCAGAGAAGAAGTCCAGGGTTTCCTGGAAGGACTCCAGCACGCCCTTGAAGACAAAGCTGCCCCAGCGCATGCCGACCAGCGGCGGCGCCCGGTCGCAGGCCGGGCCTTGTTCAAGCGGCTGGAGAAATTGCTTGATGCGGTCGGTCTCGGCGCGCACATCGCCGCCGTCATGGCTGCTGTCGAACTGCAGATCGAACTCCAGCTTGGCCGTGGTCTGGGCGACGAACTGGCGGGCGCTGGCATCGCGCCCCTTCTTCTCCAAGGTGTTCTGGGCCGTGTAGGACAGCGACAGCGGATTGAACTGCACCAGCACCGCGTCCGGGCTGTCCGCATTGGGCTCCTGGCTCGGATGGGCCTGATCGACCCGGTAGAGCTTGGCCTTGTGTTCGTCGGGAATGCGCATGATCAGGGGGCCTCGAAGTAAAGGCCTTCATGGGCCAGATGGATTTCCTCGATGCCGATCTCGGCGGCCCGGGCGCTCAGCTCGGCGGCCTTGAACTTGACCGGCATGGCGCGCTCCAGCCGCCACTTCAGCAGCGGCGTGCCGTCGATATCGAGCAGGCAGATGCGCACCGTCAGGCGGTGCGCGAAGGCACCGTTGCGCCGGCTGTCGTTGGCGCCGTCCTGCGCACCGGCACCGGCGAACAAGGCCCACCAATGCCAGAGATCGCGCGCCGGCGCCATGCCGCGCTTGATCACCACGGTGGCGAAGCTGACCTGGCCGGCACGCTGGTGCACCGCGTAATTGGCCCCGCCCTCGCGTATGGTCTTGGCTTCCATCGAAGCCTCCAGGCCGCTGACCTCGGCGAAGCCGCCCTCGCACAGGTCTTCGGCCAGGCTTTCGCCGCTGCCACCGCCGCGCGCGGCGATGGGCTCGCGCGTGAAGGCCACATGGAAGCGGCTGCCGAACCAGGGCGTTTGCTGCTTGTTCATGATCATTGGCCTCAGGCGGCCTCGGCCAGCAGCCGGGCCAGACCTGCGTCGCGCAGATTCAGCACGACGACGATGCGCTGGATCGGCTGGGCCGGCTGGATCTCGATCTCGGCCAGCAGGCGGCCGGCGTCGATATCGCTCTGCCGCATCGTGTCGCGGCCGCAGCGCACCGCGAAGGCCTGAGCGTCGCCGGACAGCGCGCCGGCGCTCAGCAGTGCCCGCATCAGATCGCTCAGGCGCTCGCGCACCCGCGCCCACAAGGCCTCGCCATGGGCCTCGAAAACCAGTTCCTCGCCGGCCTGCCGGGCGGCCTGGATCACGACATTGATCAGCCGGCGCACCGCCGCCTGGCGGGTGCGCGGGTCGGCCGCGCAGGACACATCCGACAGCAGCTGCGGCCCGCGCGGGCTCGGGCCCAGCAGGCAAACGCGCTGGGCCAGGCTCAGCTCGCCCAGCGGCGTCCACTGCCTGTAATGCAGGGCCTGGGTCCAGGCCAGAGGCGGTTCGCTGTCCTGGTAGCGGTAGATGCGCTGCCGCGCGGCCGAGCGGTAGCTGCCGCGCTCCAGCGCGCTGCGGGCCAGCAGGCCGGCCAGGCTGCCCTCGGGCGCCTCGACACCGCCTTGCGCGTCAGCGCTCGCGTCGGTACGCAGCCAGGGATAGGCCAGCTGCAGCCGGTCACTGAGCAGCTCGCCCTCGCCATCCTCGGCCGGCCGCATCCAGCCGGGCTGCCGCGCCATCCAGAGCAGCCATTGATCGGGCGCCGGCAGCTCGCGGCCCTCGCCCAGCAGCGGCAGCGAGGCCAGCAGCTGCACATCGCGGCGGTGGAAGGGGCGGCCGGGGTTGTCCAGCAGATTCAGCGCCCGCAGCAAGAGGCGGCGCCAGACCGCCAGGCCCAGGCTGTTCAGACGCGGCGCCGGCAGGCGCCGCCCGGCCGGTGCCGCGGGGCCGGGCGCCTCGACCGCGCATTCACGGAAGCGCTCGGGTGCGGCGATCACTTCGGGCGGCGCCGGCTCGCCGCCCAGGCTCTGCGCGCAGGCATCGACCAGATCGGGCAGCAGCGCGAACGCGACATCGTTCAGGCCATAGACATGCTCCAGCCCGACCCAGTCGGCCGCCGACAGCGCGACCGGCCGGCCGCCGGGCCGCAAGCCGCTGAGGAAACCGCGCCGCACGATGGCCTGCACACCGGGCAGCTGCGCGCAGCGCTCCCGCGTGGCCGGCTCGGGGAAGCAGCTGTTGAAGCGCTCGCCGGCCGACTCGAACAGGCAGCTCGGGTCGCCGCTGCGCACGATGTAGGCGCGCCGCCCGCCCTCGCCGAAGAAGGCCCGCAAGGCCACGCCGGTGGGCGTCGGCACGATCGGGTCGCCGGGGCGCAGCACCCGCTCGCGCACGCCGCGCTGCTCCCAGGCGAACAGCGCATCAACCTGCTCGAAGCTCTCGACCGCGACCGGCAGATTCAGCAGGGTCTGCACCCGCAGCCAGCCCTCCAGAACATCATCGCCCGGCAAGGCGCCCGGCCGTGTATCCGGTGTCAGGCCGCGCAGCCGCAGCGCCTCGACCAGGCTCTCGGGCAAGGCGCTCAGCTGGCGGCAGGCGTCCAGCAAGGCAGCGAAGGCGGCGCGGCGGCCCGGCGTGTTCAGCCGCTGATCGAGCAGCGTGCTCAGTCGCGCCCGCTCCGCCAGATCGGCGGCCTGCGCCAGCAGGTCTGCCACGAAGGCGCCGGCCGAGGCCAGGCTCAGGCGCAGCCGCGCCAGCGGCAGGCCGCCGACCCGGGCTATGCCCTGCCCGGCCAGCCAGCGGCTCAGCACGACCGGCAGCGCCTGCGGCGCATCGCTGGCCACGCGCCGACGCCGCGCGAGCGTTCCGACGAAGAGCGCGATATCGCTGCGCAGAGCATGGGACGGGCGCGGCGGCGCCAGCTCGAAGCTCAATCCGGTGAGGGCTTGGGGATGGCTGGACATGGTGCAGTCGCGAGACCTACTCGATCTCGTAGCCTTCGCAGGACAGGACCAGCTCTTCCATCGCGACATCGCCGCCGCCCTTGCCGGCCAGCGTGGGGCCGGTGTACTTCAGCGGCACGGCGCCCTGCAGCCGCCAGGTCGCGACCGGGCCGTCGCGGGCCTCGTCCTGCAGATGGATGACCACGGTGCGCTTGGCCTTGTAGCCCTCGGTGCGGGTCTGCTTGATCCACTGGAACAGATCGGCGCTGCCGATCAGGCCGCGCTTGAGCGTGACGTCGCCGACCTTGTGCACGCCCGGGATCTTGCGCACATGGTTCTCGGCCTCGTTGCCGTTGCGGTATTCGGCCACCGTCATCTCGGTCACCAGGCCCGAGACATCGGAGAAGCCGCCGGCCACGCCATTGCCCAGATCGACCTGGAAGTTGAAGGCGCCGTAAGGGGTGTCGCGTTGAATCATCGTCGGCTCCTGGCTCAGGACTTGGCGTCGGCCGTCTTCTGGCCGACGCGGAAGATCACGAACTCGGCGGGCTTGATCACGGCCACGCCGACCAGGCAGATCAGCCGGCCGTTGTCGAGGTCGTTCTGCGTCATCGTCGTGCGGTCGCAGCGCACGAAGAAGGCCTGCTCGGGCTTGGCGCCCAAGAGCGCGCCATTGCGCCACTCGTTGTAGAGGAAGTCGGCGATGGTGCCGCGCACATTGGCCCACAGCATCTCGCCATTGGGCTCGAACACCGCCCACTGCGTGCCGCGATCAATCGACGCGCCAAGGTAGTTGAAGTAGCGCCGCACATTGACGTACTTCCATTCCGGGTCGCTGGAGATCGTGCGCGCGCCCCAGACCCGCAGGCCGCGCCCGTCGAGCTGGCGCAGGCAGTTGACGCCGATCGGGTTCAGCAGCTCCTGCTGGCCGAAGTTGACATTGGGATGGAAGCGCAAGGCACCGCGCACGATCTCGTTGGCCGGCGCCTTGTGCACGCCGCGCTCGACATCATTGCGTGCGTAGATGCCGCAGACAAAGCCCGAGGGCGGCAGCTGGATCTCGGCCGGCTGGCTGCTGCCGGGGCCGGCCAGCGGGTTGGCCAGCACGACCCAGGGGTAGTAGAGCGCGCCCCGGGTCGAATCGACCAGGCCGCGCAGATCGCGCATCTCGGTGGCCGTGACATCGGGCGGCGCATCGAGCACCGCCATGCGGTAGCGGCGCGCGTCGGCCACATGGCTCAGCAGCGCTTCCTGGATCGAACGATAAACCGCCCCCTGGCTGATATCGGCAAAGGCCGAGTAGCCCGGCGCGGCAACCACCGAGACATCCTCCAGCGCGATCAGCAGGTCCAGCCCGGCCTGGTATTCGCCGGCATCGGGTGCGGCACCGTCGGTGCCGCCGGCCAGCGTGAAACGCACACTGGGTTCGATGCCATTGGCATCGGCACGGCCGCCACCCAGCACCGCCAGCAGCTCGGGCGCGCCGATCGCACCCCGGGTCTTCAGCGCGATCGGCTGCACCAGGGCCTCGGCCCGGCGGGCCGGCGCAGCCGACAGCAGCCGGCCGATGAACTGCGGCTGGCCGCTGCCCAGGCTGGCGCCTTCGTACTGGGCCCTGGCACCGTCGCTGGTCGCCACCGTCAGGTCGAAGCTCAGCAGAGAGGCCGAGAAGTTGACCGGGTCGAAATCGGCCGGCAGCGTGGTGATCGCCGGCAGCGGCGGGTCCACCGCCGCTGGCGCCTCGCCGATGCGGCTCCAGGCGTCGGCGGCCTTGCCCCACAGGCCTTCCAGGGTTGCGGCGGGATTCTTGCGGTGGATGCGCAGCAGGCTGCCGTCGGGTACGGCGCTGATCGCGGCCTTGCCGATCGGCGTCAGCACCTGCTGCACCGTGATGACGGCGCCGTTGAAATGTGTGCCGGCAAAGCGGGCCTCGAAGACCGCGCGTGGCGGATCGGCCGCATCGGCGGCGGCCAGCAGCGGCGGCGCCACGGCCGCCCGGGCATCGCCGGACTGGGCCCGCGCCACATAAAGCCGGCCGCCGCCGTTGTTGAAGAAGGCCTGGGCCGCATGGGCGATGTAGTTGCGCCGGTGCGCATCGACGGTGTCGCCGTCGAAGGCCAGATCGTCGATGCCGCCATAGATGCGCTCGAAGTCGGCAAAGCTGGTCAGCAGCTCGGGCGCGCCGCCGACCGGGCCCTTGCGGGTCGGGCCGACAAAGGCGCAGGTGCTGGTGCCCACGCCCTCGATGGATTTGGAGCGGAAGCTGACTTCCTCGACATAGACGCCTGGGGCTAGGTATTCGGGCACGATGCACCTCCTGGGTGGCCGCAGTTCAGGGCCATGACACGGTCTCCACATGGCGCCGGCTGCTGCCCGCGCTCAGCAAGGGGTCGGCGGGGCTGATGACGCGCAGCGCTGGCACGCCGGCCTCGCGCCGCGCCAGCACCGCGCGCAGATCGGGCACGGGAACAGCCGCCGCATCGCTGCGCACGACCACGGCCGGGTCCAGCAGCAGCTGCAGGCCCAGCCTGAACTCGCGGCTCAGGCCGGCCGGACCACCGGCGTCCGGCAGGATGGCCGGCATGCCGGGAATCACCAGCAAGGCCTCGCCATGGGCATCGGTCAGCGTGTGGCGCAGCGGCTGGCCGGCCAGCCGGGGCTGGGCCTCGATCACGACATTGGCCAGGCCCACCCCGCCCGGCAGCTGAACGGCCAGGCGCAGCACGGCCCAGGCCGCCCGCAGGGGCCGGTCGGCCGAGGGATAGAGCCGGACCCGCAGTGGCCGCTGCGCATTGTCGACATCGTCCAGCGGCACGCCCGGCTGCGGCAGCAGGCGCGGCAGGGCCAGCGTGAGGGTCTGCGGCAGGTAGTGCTGCTGCGGGTCGTGGATAGTCAGCCGGAAGTCGCGGCGCGGCGGCACGGCCGGCGGATCGTCGAAGGCGCGGGTGTAATCGTCTTCAGCGTCGACCGCATGGATCACATAGAGCCCGCGGCGATTGGGCAGCAGGCGCAGACCCGGGGCGTCGATGTGCAGCGGCGCCCGCAGCGGCGCATCGCTCAGCGCATCGACGAACTCGATGGCGCCGAAGATGCGGCGGTCTAGGCGCTCCATCATGACCGGACCTCCGCACCGAGCGCGATGCGGCGCGCCAGCACCGGCCCGTGGTCCGGCTCGGGATCGAGTTCCAGCATCACATTGCGGGCGACAAAGCCCAGCGAGGGCCGCAGCGGCGGCAGCAGCACCTGCCAGAGCTTGCTGAGCTCGTCGAGCGACAGGTCCTCGGCCAGCAGCGGCACCTGCTCGTCGGGGCCGAAGCCCTCACCCAGCACGCTGGCGTCCAGCACCGGCCGCTGCAGCAGCTCGCGCAGGACCCAGCCCAGCAGCGATTGCTCCTTCATCGCGGTATCGGCCCAGACGCTCAGCAGCAGATGCACGTTCAGGCTCAGCGCTGCGACGCGGCCCTGCGGCAGCTGCAGCGCCGGACGGTTGCGCAACTGCTCGTTGTGGCCGATGCGCCAGACCATCAGGGTCAGCATGCTGTCCTGGTCATCGAGCTTCTTCAGCTCGCTCACGCCGGCCGGCTCGAACTTGCAGCTCAGGCCGGCGATCGGGCGCAGCTGATAGGCGCGCGACAGATGCTGGGCCAGCCCGCTGCACAGCGCATGGATGGCGGTGACGCCGGCCATCAGTGCAAGCTCCTCGGCGCCGGGCCGCCGGGCAGCAGCGCGCGCGGATCGGCCGCCAGCGCCTGCAGCCGGGCCAGCAGATGCGCATCGCCGCGGGCGCCGCGATAGAGCACCCGGCCATCGGCGGCCTGCCAGGTCTCGACCACACCGCAGGCCGCCATCCACTGCAGCGCCGCCTCGACCACGCCGACCGCCGCGCCCTGCTCGGCCGCAGCCCCCCACCAAAGCGAGATGCCTTCGGCACTGTCGCAGGCTTGCGGGTGGGCGCACAGATAGCGCGCCAGATGCTGAACGACGGACATGATGTCGGGATCCATGCTCGGGGCCTCCCCCAGCTTGATGGCGACGTTGCATGCACGGAAGATGCCAGCCCGCCGGTACTCGCTAAGTGCTTGTTGTGCTGGATGTTTTTCTTTACTGCGGCAGGCGGGCGTGGACGGCTTTGTCCTCCCGCATTCGAGGCCGGATGTGGCCGCGCTGCGGGACGGCCGCGTCGCGCAGCGGCAAAGACGTATTTGTCCACGCGCATGGACAGATTTGTCCTTGCCGTCAACGCGGTGCCACGCAAAGCTGGCATGCTGTGCGCATCGCCAGCCGCCACCCCTTTTGCCTTGTTTGCCCTGCACCGACTCCTTCGATCAGCGCTGTCAGCCCTGCCCTTATGGATCGCCAGTGCCGGCGCATGGGCCCAGGCCGGCACGCCGGTGCTGAACGCCTACACCGAGGAATGGCCGCCCTACAACTACAGCGAGCGCGGCGAGCTCAAGGGGGTGGCGACCGACATCCTGCGCGCGCTGTGCGCCGAAGCCGAGCTGCGCTGCCTGATCGACAGCGTGCCCTGGGCGCGCGCCTATGCCGCCGCGCTGAAGAGCCCCAACGCGATGGTCTATACAACGGTGCGGCGTCCCTCGCGCGAGCACGACTTCATCTGGATAGGCCCTATCCTGTCGCGCAGCACCTGGGTCTGGGGACGCGCCGGCGGCACGGCCACGATCCGGGACCGCAAGGACCTGCCCCTGCTCCGCTACGGCGTCGTGCGCGGCGAGGCGGCGGCCCAGGACCTGCTGGACGCCGGCGTGCCGCCTGCGGCCCTGGTGGCCGACGCGAGCAATGCCGCCATCCTGCGCCAGCTGCGCCTGGGCTGGATCGACGCGATGGTGGACACCGAGCTGGGCATGGCATGGAATCTGCGCCAGGCCGGCATGGCCAGCAGCGAGGTGCTCAGGCTGGCGCCGCTCAGCGAGCAGGGCGGCTACTACTTTGCGATGAACCGGCACAGCGATCCGGCGCTGGTCGAGCGCCTGCAAAGCGCGCTGGAGCGGCTGCGCAGCAAAGGCACGATCGAGGAGCTGATGCGAGCCTACGCCGTCGAGCGCAGGCCCTGAGACGCTCAGGCCTGGCCGGGCGGCAGCAGCAGCTGTTGCACCTGATTTCGATGCAGGCCCAGCAGGGCCGGCGCCAGCGCGCTCAGGCGCTCGAAGTCCAGCACCTGCTCGCTGGCCTCGGCGCGAAAGCCCGCCGCGAAACGGGCTTGCTGCGCGGCCGAGCTGGCGCTACTGGTGATGGTATTGGCTTGGGCCGTCAGCGCGGCGGCGCTGTCCAGGCGCTGGCTCAGCTGCTGCTGGGCACGGTCCAGCTTCGCCTGGGCGTCCAGCACCTGGACCAGGCTGTGGCGCTGGGCCTGGCTGTCGTCGAGCTGCCAGCCCGATGGGGTGATCGCGTCGGGCTGCGGATCCAGCAAGGCCCTCACCATCTGGCCGCTGGGGAAGCGCTTGCCGTCGCCGCGCAGGCTCAGGCCGTCTCGGAACGCCGGCCATTGCGATTCGGGCGCGCTGAACAGCAGCTCGCCGCCCTGGCTGTGCACTCGCATATCGGTCGCTGCCAGCGCACGCTGCAGGCTCTGCAGGCCGCGCTGCAGACCCTGGCCGTCGAGCGGCACCAGGGTTGCGCGCGACTGGCCGGGCATGGCCAGCCTCAGCGTCTCGGCGCCGGCGCTGCTGAGCGCCTGGACATCGAGGCCGCGCACGCGGAACAGCTGGCGCGGCTGTTCGCCCTCGGCCACCGGCTGCAAGCGCGCGTCGAGCTGGCCGCCACTCTCGCCGGCGCGGGCCTGCCAGGCTTGCTGGACGGCTTCCAGCTTGGCGGGCAAGGCCTGCCGGCCGGCGAGCTGCGGCTGGGCCAGCGCGCGGCTGAGCCCGCTCTTCAGATCTTGCAGGGCCTGGCCCAGGCGCTCGGCATAGGCCAGGCCTTGCTGCAGCTCGCCCAGGCGCTGCTGCTGCCCGGGCTCGCGAAACGGGCTGGTCCGGTGCTTGCCGGCACTGCCGCTCGTGCCGGGCGTGGCAGCGCCGGCGGGGGCCAGGTCTTGCGGCGCGACGCGGCGCAGTGCTGGCAGCGTGTCCAGCGCGATGCCTGTGCTGGGGCTGCTGGCGCCGCTGCGCTGCAGCACTTCGCTGGCACGCTGGGGGCTATGAACGACGGGGATTTGCAAGAGCCGGTCCGATTCAGAAAGCGTTGAACAGGCTCAGCTGGCTGACCTTGGCATAGGCCTTCTGCGTGGCCTGCACCGCCAGCGTGTGGCTGTTCAGGCGCACCGAGGCCTCGCCATAGTCGAGCTGGGCCAGGTCGATATAGGCCTGCTTGTTGGCCAGGCTGATCGCGGCCTGGTTGTCGGCCATGGTCTGCAGCACATTCTGGCGCCCGCCCAGCACGCTGATCTGGCCGCTGATGCCGTCCAGCATCAGATCGGTCTCGACCAGCTGGTCGCGCGCGGTGGTGCCGGTGTAGCTGCCGGTCTTGAAAGCGGTGGCCGCCGCGTCGAGCTTGTTCAGGAAGGCGGCGAAGCCCAGGCTGCCCAGCGAGACATTGGCGGCCAGGGTCACGCCGTCGCCGACCGCAACGTCCTGCGTGAGGCCGTTGACGGCCGCATTCTGGGCATAGCGGGCCGGCGGTGCGGCGCCGGTATCGGTCACGGTCGCGACATCGGTGGCGGTGCCCGAGAACAGGTACTTGCCCTCGGCATTGCGGCTGTTGGCGGCGAAGAACAGGCTGTCGCGCAGCGCTTCCAGCGAGGTCGCCATCGCGGCCACATCGGCCGGCGTGTTGGCGCCGTCGGCGGCCCAGACGAGCAGATCGCGGGCCATCATCAAGTCGTTCTTCATCGAGTCCAGCGTGACCTCGTTGGCCTGCAGCCGGGTCTTCAGTGCACCGGCATTGCTGCGGTACTGGTCCAGCGCCGCCTCCTCGCGGGACAGCCGGGCCAGGCGCACCGTCGCGATGGTGTCGTCAGAGGGCAGCATGACGCGGTTGCCCGAGGCCATCTGCTGCATCACGCGGCTCAGCCCGCTATTGGCCGCCTGCAGCGCGCTGTTCATCGTGGCGTGGTATTGGTTGCTGGCGATACGCATAGTCCGGTCTCTCCTGTCAGCGAATCATCGCCAGCGTGCTGTCGAACAAGGCATTGGCCACCGCGACGACCTTCATATTGGCCTCGTACATCTGCTTGTACTGCATCAGGCTGATGGCCTCTTCGTCGTTGTTGACGCCGCTGGTGGACTTCCAGCTTTCCTCGGCCTGGTCGCGCACCGTGATCGCGGTCTTCTGCGCGGCGATGTTCTGCTGGCTCTGCACACCCAGCTTGCCGACCAGCTGGGTGTAGACATCGCCCATCACGGTCAGCTTGCCGTCGACGCTGATGGTCTGGCTCTTCAGCCCGACCAGGGCCTTGAGATTGCTGCTGTCGCCGATCGCACCGCCCGGCGCGGCAAAGGCCAGCTGCATCGCGGTGAGGCCGGTCAGCTTGAGCTTGCCGCCGCTGTAGTCGAACAGCGGCTGGCCCGGGCCGACGACCGGTGGCGCGGCACCGGCCGCGAGCTGGGTGTTGAAGCTCGTCGCAATGCCCTGGGCCAGCTCGCCGATCGAGCTCTGCATCGGCTTGAGCACCTGGGTCTCGAAGTCCTGCAGCCCGCCAAGCTGGCCGCCCAGGTTCTGGCCCAGCACCTTGAAGGTGCTGTTGGCGAAGCTCAGCTCCAGGTCGCCGGCGTTCTGGCTCATCAGCGCCGCTTCGCTGCCCAGCACCAGCGGCTGGCCGTTCTTCAGCGAGACGCTGATCGTGCCGTCCGGCTGGTTGACGACCTGCAGGCCGGCCAGCGAGGACAGCGCATCGACCTGCTGGTCGCGCGCATCGAGCAGGCCCGAGGTGTTGATGCCGGTGGCCTGGGCCGCGGCGATCTGCTTGTTCAGCAGCGCGATGCTCTGGGTATGGCTGTTGACCTGGTCGATGGCCGCGCCGCGCTGCGCGAGCAGTGCGGTCTGCTGGCCGCTCAGCAGGCTTTGCAGGCTGCCGACGCGCTTGACCAGGCCGTCGGCCGCGGTGATCACCTGCTCGCGCAGGGGGCCCGAATCGGGCTGCACGCTGGCGGCATTGAGCGCGGCAAAGAAGGCATCGAGCCCCTGGTTGATGTTGGAGGTGTCGTCCGACATCACCTGCTCCAACTGGTTCAGATAGGGCTGACCGGCCTTGTACTGGCCCAGATTCGAGGCCGCTTGCCACATCTGCAGCGACTTGTAGCCGTCGTTGAAGCGCAGCAGGCCCGAGACGGCCACGCCGGCACCGGCCGCATTGCTGCCGCTGCTGCCCGGCTGGACCGAGCCCAGCAGCACGCCCTGGCGGGTGTAGCCCGGCGTCATCGCGTTGGCGATGTTCTGGCTGTTGGTGCTGAGCGCCGCTTGGGCGGCGATCGCGCCCGACAGCGCGTTGAAAATCATGCTCATGGCTGGATGCCCTGGTTGGACTCGTCAACTCGGGAAGGCGACGCCACGCCGGCCGGACTTAAATTGACCTTCGGCAGGATCTGCTTGAGCATCAGGTCGGCGATGCCGAAGGCACGCTGGCCGGCCATCGCATCGGCCACCAGGCCGTCGGCCATGTCCATCATGTCCTCGTTGACCTTGTTCTTCAGCGGGCTGTCATCGTCGGCCAGCGCGCGGGTGGCCGAGCGCATCTGGCTCATCATCTGCTTGATGAAGAAGGCCTCGAACTTCTCGGCCGCCTCGGTGGCGCGCGCCTGCAGACGGACCGCGTCGGCCTCCGCAGCGGCGCCAGTCGCGGCGGGATTCAGTGGTGTGTCGATTTTCAGCATCAGATCACCTGCAATTCGCCTTCGATCGCGCCGGCCTGGTCAAGGGCCTGCAGGATGGCCATCAGATCGTCCGGGTTCGCGCCGATGCTGTTGATGGTGTCGACGATGGCCTGCAGGCTGGCGCCGGCCGGCCAGCGCAGCATGCGGCCGTTGCCCTGGTCGACCGCGACGCGCGACTGCGGCGTCACCTGGGTCTGGCCCTGGCTGAAGGGCTGGGGCTGGCTGACCTGGGGCCGCTCGCTGATCACGACCTTCAGCGAACCATGCGAGACCGCCGCCGGCTTGACGCGCACGCCATCGGCGATCACGACGGTGCCGGTGCGCGAGTTGAAGATGACCTTGGGAAGCTCGGCGCCAACCTCGACCTTGAGCGCCTGCAGCCCGGCCATGAAGGCGACGCGCTGGGTCGGGTTGGCGGGGGCCTGCACCTCGACGCTGGTGGCGTCGCGGGTGCTGGCGATCTCGCCGTAGCGGCGGTTGATGGTCTCGACGATGGAGGTGGCGGTCTGGAAATTGGGGCGCTTCAGGCTCAGCTGCACGCTGGGCCGGCTGTCGAAATCGCTCTCGATCTCGCGCTCCACCGTCGCCCCGTTCGGGATGCGGCCGGTGGTGGGCGTGTTGACGGTGACGCTGGAGCCGCTCTGGCCCTGCGCATTGAGGCCACCGACCACCAGATTGCCCTGGGCCAGCGCATAGACCTCGCCATCGGCCGCATGCAGCTGGGTCAAGAGCAGCACGCCGCCGCGCAGGCTCTTGGCATCGCCCAGCGAGGACACGGTCACATCGATGGGCTGGCCGCGCCGGTAGCCGCTCGGGAAGGTGGCGCTGACCATCACGGTGGCGACGTTCTTGCTCTTGGCCTCGGTGCGATCGGGCTGCTTGACGCCGAACTGCTTGAGCAGATTGTTGATCGACTGGCCCGAGAACTTGACCTGGGTGCTGTCGCCGCTGCCGTTCAGGCCGACCACCAGGCCATAGCCGAGCAGCTGGTTGTCGCGCACGCCCTCGATGCTGACCAGCTGGCCCAGTGCCTGGGCGGCATGGCTGGGCAGGCTCAGCAGGCCGGCGGCCAGGCTCAGGGCCAGGATGCAGATGCTCTTCATCGCTTGTCTTTCTTCAGAATGGCATCAGCGCGCTGACGAACCAGCGCGTCAGCCAGCCGGGAGTGTTGGCCTCGGCCATATGGCCGGTGCCGCTGTAGCTGATGCGGGCATTGGCGACACGCTGCGAGGAGACGCGGTTGTCGTTGTCGACATCGGCGGCGCGCACATAGCCGCCCAGCCGTATCAGCTCCTCGCCCTGGTTCAGGTAGACGCTCTTCTCGCCCTGCACCTTCAGCAGGCCGTTGGGCAGCACCTCGTGGACAACCACGGTGATCGCGCCCTGCAAGGTGTTCTGCTGGCTGCTCGATGAGCGGCCGTTGAAATCGCGCTGTGCTTCCAGCGAGCCGTCCGAGGACTTGTCGCGCAGGCTGGCCGAGAAGCCGGCGCTGCTGTTCTTGCCCAGCTGGGTGCCGGCACTCTTGCTGGCCTGGGTGGTTTCCATCAGCACCACGGTCAGCACGTCACCGGCGCGGAAGGCGCGCGTGTCGGCGGTCAGACTGGCGGTGCGGCCGGCGACGAAGACGCCACCGGCGCGTGCCTTGGCAGGCGCCTGGGCCAGCGCCGGCAGCGGGGCCGGCTCGGCCTCGGGCAAGGCCGGCGGCTGCAGGCTGGCGCAGCCGCCCAGGAGGGCCGCGACGATGAGGAGCGAGCCGACCGCGCGCATCAGCGCACCGCCTGCGACAGGTACTGCAGCATATTGTCGGCCGCCGACAGCACCTTGGTGTTCATCTCGTAGGTGCGCTGGGCGGCGATCATGTCGACCATCTCCTCGACCACCTGCACATTCGAGCCTTCCAGCGCGCCCTGCTTGAGCTTGCCCAGACCATCGGCCCCCGGCACGCCCTCGGTCGGCGCGCCGCTGGCGGTGGTTTCCTGGTAGATGTTGTCGCCCAGGGCCAGCAGGCCGGTCGGGTTGACGAAGCTCGTCAGGCGCAGCTGGCCCAGCTCGGTCGGTGCGGCGGCGCCGGCCACGGTGGCGCTGACGGTGCCGTTCTCGGCAATCGTGATCGCGGTGGCATTGGCCGGCACGGTGATCTCGGGCTGCAGGCGCAGGCCCTGGGCATTGGTCAGGCGGCCTTCCGAGTTGACCTGCAGCTGGCCGGCGCGGGTGTAGGCCGGGCGGCCGTTCGGGCCCTCGACCTGCAGGAAGCCCTGGCCGACGATGGCCACATCCATGCTCTGGCCGGTGGTCTGCAGGCTGCCGCTGGTGAAGACCTTCTGCGTGCCGACCATGCGCGTGCCATTGCCCAGCTGCACGCCGGCCGGCGCGGCCGCACCGTCCTCGCCGGCGGCGCCGGGCTGGCGCTCGACCTGGTAGAACAGGTCCTCGAACATCACCCGGTCGCGCTTGAAGCCCACCGTGTTGACATTGGCCAGGTTGTTGGCGATGGCCTGCAGCTTGGCGTCTTGCGCCTGCACGCCGGTCTTGCTGATCCACATTGCTGGGTTCATCGTGTACTCCTGTGTTTCTTACTCACGCACCAGGCGGTTGCCTGCGTCGGCCATGCTGTCGGCGGCCTTGAACAATTTCATCTGCAGCTCGAAATCGCGCGCCAGGCTCATGGTCGTGACCATCTCCTCGACGGCCGAGACATTGCTGGACTCGAGCCGGCCGCTGCCGACCCTCACCGTCTCGTCGGCCGCCAGCGCCGCGCCGTCGCGGCCGACCAGCAGGCCGGCCTCGTTCTTGATCAGCTGCGCGAACTCGGGCTTGACGAGCTTGAGCTTGTCGACCGGCTGCAGCTCGGCGGTGCCGGGCGTCTGGATCGAGATCGTGCCGTCGGCGCCGATCTCGACCTTGCTGTGCGGCGGCAGATTGATCGGCCCGCCGTCGCCCAGCACCGGATGCTTGCCCAGCAGCAGATTGCCCTCGGCATCCAGCGTGAAGTTGCCGGCGCGGGTATAGGCCTCGCCATTGCCGTACTGCACGGCGAACAGGCCCTGGCCCTGCAGCGCGACATCGAGCTCGCGCCCGGTTTCGCGCTGCGTGCCCTCGCGGGCGCTGACCACATCGCTGACCAGCTCGTTCAGATGCCGGGCCGCATAGCCGTAGCCCTCGACCTGGCGGGCGTTGGACTGCTCGATATTGGCGCGAAAGCCCGGCGTCTCCAGATTGGCCAGATTGTTGGCATGCACCTGCTGAGCGCGCTGCACGCGCTCGGCGCCGCTCATCACGGTGTAGATCAGCGCATCCATCGTCAGACAGCCTGCATCAGGTTCTGCATCATCTCGTTCTCAGCCGAGATGACCTTGGTGTTGGCCTGGTAGTTGCGCTGGGCCGACATCAGATTGACCAGCTCGCCGGTCATGTCGACGTTGGACTGCTCGATCGCGGCGACGGTCAGCTTGGAGGCCGTGGCCGAGCCGGGGCGCGAGAACAGCGCGGCGCCGGTGGCGTCATTGGCCTCCCAGCTGGTGTCGTTGACGGCCTGCAGCGCGTTCTCGTTGGCGAAGGTCGCCAGTGCCAGGGTGCCGACGGTCTGCTTCTTGCCGTTGCTGTAGCTGGCGACGATGCTGCCGTCGTCGGTGATCGCGGTGCCGGTCAGCGTGCCGGCGGCATAGCCATCGGCGGTGTTGGTCAGCGTCGTCGTGTCACCGGCGTACTGGGTCGTGCCCTTGTAGTCGATATCGAAGCTCAGCGGCGCGGCGCCGCCGGCGATGGCTACCGGGCCGAAGGTCACCGGAGCGAGCGGGCCGGTCAGCTTGCCGTTGCCGTCAAAGCCCAGCGCCTGGGTGGCCGGCTGCATCGCGCCGTCGAAGCTGTAGCGCACCGTCACCGCATTGGCGGCGGTCTTGACAAAGTACTGGGTCACCTTGTGCACGCTGCCCAACGAGTCGTGCACGACCGAGGTGATCGAGCTGTTGAAGGTCGTCGGATCATTGGCATTGAAGGCCGGCAGCGGGCCGGGCGCACCGGGCACGGTCCAATCGGCCGACAGATTGCCGTTGAATGCCAGCTTGGTGCTGGCTTCGGCGCCGATCTGGCCGGTCGGCACCTTCAGATCGCCCAGCGCCCCCAGGCCCGCGCCCGGGACCGGCTTGCCGGTGGCATCGACCACCACGCCATAGCCCTGGGCCTTGCGGCCGTTGGCATCGACGACGAAGCCGTCCTTGTCGACATTGAAGATGCCCACGCGGGTGAAGACCTGCTGGCCGGAATCGTCCTTGACGGCGAAGAAGCCGCGGCCCTGGATCATCGCGTCCATGCCGCGGCCGGTGTTGAACAGGCCGCCGCTCTTCTCGATGCTTTGCGACATCGAGCTGAGTTCGGCGCCGTTCATCTGCGTGCCCGAGTACATGGCCGAGAAATTGGCGCGGCTGGACTTGAAGCCGTAGGTGCCGGAGTTGGCGATGTTGTTGCTGATGGCTTCCAGGCTGCCGCTGACCGCGTTGATGCCCGAGCGTGCGATTTCGAAACTCATGATGTGCCCTTCGCGTGAATTTAGGAATTGGCCGCGGCGCGGCCCTTGAACTGGGTGATGGCGGCCGGCGTGATCTCGCCCAGCGCGCCCAGCTGCAGCAAGGCGCCGCCGTCGCCGGTCAGGCGCACGCTGCGCAGCTCGGCGACGACTTCGACCGCCGTGGCCTGCTTGGATTCGTTCTCGATGCGCACCTCGTAGCTGCCGCTGGCCAGGCCCAGCGCGGCCGGGTCCAGCTTGTAGCTGTTGGCGCCGGCGGTGCGCGGGCCCAGATCGACGCGCTTCTCGACGCCATCGGCGCCCTTGAGCACCAGCGTGGCCGGGTTGGCATTGCCGTCCAGCGTGAAGTGGGTGTCGACCGGCTGCTTGTCGAGCTTGAGCTGCTCGACGCGCGCCTGCACGGTGGAGCCGACCTGGGCGCCCAGGGTCAGCATCTGCAGGCTGGACAGCATGCCGGCATTGCTGGCGCCCTGCGCGGTCAGCTGCTGCAAGGTCTCCATCTGGCTCAGCTGGGTCAGCTGGTTGACGAACTCGCTGGGGTCGGTCGGCTCCAGCGGGTTCTGGTTCTTGATCTGGGCCACCAGCAAGGTGGTGAACAGCTGCGAGACCTCGCCATTGCTGCCGACGGCCTTGCTGGCGGCGCCGGCGCTGTTGCTGCTGGTGTCGTTCGTGACCGCGCTCATTGGCCCTCTCCCAGGCGCAGCAGCGACTGCTGCATCGCCTTGACACGGCCCAGCACCTCGACATTGGTCTCGAAGGCGCGCGAGGCCGACATCATGTCGGTCATCTCGGCGACCGGATTGACGTTCGGATAGAACACCTCGCCGGCCTCGTTGGCCAGCGGATGCTCGGGCTCGTAGACCTTGCGCAGCGGCTCCTCGCTCTCGACGACGTCCAGCACCTGGACGCGGCTGCCGGCCAGCTGCTGCTCGCCCAGGCCCTCGCGGGCGGCCAGCGCGGCGAACACCGGCTTGCGGGCCCGGTAGGTATCGGCCTCGGAGCCCGAGGCCGACTGCGCATTGGCCAGATTGCTGGCGATGGTGTTCAGACGCGTGGTCTGGGCCGACATGGCCGAGCCCGCGATCTGGCTGATCTGCTTGAATGACATCGCCGCTCCTTACTGTCCGTTGATGGCCTTGGCCAGGCCTCTGAGCTTCATGTTCAGAAAGGTCAGGCTGGTCTGGAAATCCGAGGCGTTCTGCGAGAACGCCGCCTGCTCGACGCCCAGCTCCACCGTGTTGCCGTCCTGGGCCGCATGGAAGGGCACGCGATACTGCAGGTCCTCGCCCTCGGTGTCGAGCAGCAGGCCATCACGGTTGTCCTGATGGGCCTGGCGCAGGGTGGCGGCAAAATCAATGTCTCGCGCCTGATAGCCGGGTGTGCTCTCATTGGCGATGTTGGAGGCCAGCACCTTGGTGCGCTCGGCGCGCACACGGAGCGCGTCGGCGTGCTGGCCCATCGCCTTGCTGAAATCAATACTCATGCTTTGTTCCCCAAGAAATCTGATGCTGGCCAGCGTGCTGGCCGTGACTATCGGCGATGTCGGCGCCGCCGTGACACACGGTCTCGGCGACAGCGTGAACGAATTCGCCGAGCGGCTCGTGTTGGAGCAGGCCCAGCGCCAGGGCTGGCTGGAACCGCAGCTGCGCCTGACGCCGACGGCCAAGCCAAGCAGCGCGCCGCCCTGCCCCAGTGGCTGGCAGATCGAGGCGCTGGACACCCGCTATCTGAGCCGGCTGCGCTTCTCCGCGCACTGCCCGGATCGTGCTGCGGCGCCCCACCAGGTGCTGCTGCTGCGCGGCCAGCTCAGCGCCGAGGTGCTGGTGGCGGCCCAGGCGCTGCGCCCCGGCCAGCTGATCACCGAGAGCGATGTGCTGCTGGAGCGGCGTGACATCACGAACGCGCCCGAAGCGCTGTCGCAGTTCGATGCGGTGCTGGGCCAGAGCCCGCGCACCAGCCTGCGGCCGGGCCAGCTGCTGCTCAGACGCCAGCTGCAGGCGGCGCTGCTGATCAAGCGCGGCCAGAAGGTCAGCATCGTCGCGCGCAATGGCGGCATCGAGGTGCAGGCGGCCGGCGAGGCACTGGACGCCGGCGCGCTGGGCGCACAGATCCGCGTGCGCAACCTGGCCAGCGGCCGCGTCATCAGTGCGCGCGTGCTGGACGAGTCTCAGGTCGAACCGGCCCTGCGCTGAAGCCTGCGTCATCGCCCACCCGCCTTGATGCGCTGGGCCGTCGCGGCCAGCTTTTCGGCATAGGCCGGGTCGGTCGCGTAGCCGCCTTGCTGCAGCGCCCGGCCATAGGCCTGGGCGTCGGCGCCGGTCTGCAGCGCTGCCTGGTAGCGCGGGCTGTTCAGCAGCAGCTGGGCAAAGTCGTTGAAGGCCTGGGCCGGGCCGGCATAGCTGCGGAAACCCTCGCGGCGCTTGCTCGGCGCGCCCTGCTCGTACTCGGTGGTCAGCACCTCGGCGACCTCGCCGCGCCAGCTCGCGCCGGCTTTCAGCGCGAACAGATTGTGGCTGTCGCTGCCGTCGCTGCGGCGTATCGGCTTCTGGCCCCAGCCCGATTCCAGCGCCGCATGGGCGGCCAGCACCTCGGGCGCGACGCCCAGGCGTTGGCCGGCCTGCTCGGCCAGCGGCGCGATCTCGCGCAGGAACTCCTGCTGGCTCGGGCTGGGTGCGGCGGCATTGTTCTCGACGGGCTCCCCGCCGGCCTGCAGCTGATGCCACAGCCCCTCCGGGCTCAGCGCTGCGGCGCGCGGTGGCGGCGTGGTCGCCGTGCTGCCGCTGCCGTTCTCGATGAACTGGCTGACCTCGCCATGCAGCTGCCGATACAGGCCCGAGAACTCGCCACCGCCGCGCACCGCCCCGCCGGCCGGCAGGGCCGGAAAGCCGGCGCCGATCTTGAAATCAGCATTCAGCATAGGAAGCCTCCTCGACGCCCAGCACCCGCTGCATCAGCGCATGCTGGTCGGTGATCAGCTGGCAGTTGCGCAGGTTCAGGGCCTTGCACTCGACGACTTGCTGCTCCAGGCCTTGCCAGGCGGCCGCCAGCGTCTGCGCGCTGGCGCCCGACAGGCGCTGCAGCAAGGCCTCGACACTGGGCTTGCTGTTGCGACCCAGCAGGGCCAGCAGCAGCTCGCCGCGCACCGCGCGGCGCTGGTCGAGCTGTTCGACCAGGGCCACGATGTCGGCGGCCAGCGCGCCGAGCTGCTCGCTGCGGTGGCGCAGCGCGGCCTGGAACTGTTCTTCGAGCAGCTCGCGCAGGCGGGCATAGGCCGAGCGGTCCGCATGCAGATCGCGCAGCAGCCGCGCCAGCACCTCGGCAACCTTGCTCATCCCCGCCCCCCGTGGAAGCGCTGGATCAGCTTGGCCAGGCGGCCGGCATCGAAGGTGATCTCGCCGCGGGCCAGGGCCTCGCGCAGCATGTCCACCTTGGCCTGGTCGATCTCGGGCATCTCGGCCAGCGCGGCCTTGGCCGGCTGCAAGGTGCTGGACTCCAGTGCGGCGTCGACGGCCGTGGCCGCGCCCAGCACGGCCGGCGCGGCCTCGCGGGTCTTGCCAATCTCGCTCTTCTCGGCCAGCTTGTCGACCGGCTGGCCGTTCTGTCCTGTGACTCTCATACGATCACCTCTTGCTTTGGTACGCATGGCCGGCCCTCAGTTCGCCGGCTGGCTTTGCAGGACCCGGCGCAGCTCGCGCATGGCCTCGGGGGTTTCGGCGCTCAGGCCGTCGGCAACGGGCAAGCTCTGGCGCGGAGCACCGAACATCGCGGCCATCAGCTGCGACTGGCGGTGGGTCAGCACCATCAGCTCGATGCGGCGGTTGATGGCCGCGTTCGGATCGCGCTCGTCCAGCGGCGCGGCGTCGGCCATGCCGCTGACCTGCATCACGCTGCGCTCGACCATGCCGCCTTCGAGCAGATGAAAGCGCGCCGCCATCGCACGATGGCTGGACAGCGCGGTGTTGGAGAAGGCGCCGATGCTGCGGCCGCGGTACTGCGAGGCATCGGTATGGCCGACGATCAGCAGCGGGTTGTCGACCTTCGCGAACACCGCACCGAGCTTGCGCAGCAGCGCGCGAAAGCGCTGGTTGGGCATCGCGCTGCCACGGTCGAACATGCCCTCGGCATCGGTGTCGTGCAGCATCAGGCGCAGGCCTTGCGGCGTGATCGCGGTCTGCAGATTGCCTTGCAGCCCTTCCTCGGCGCTGGCGCGCTCGATCAGGCGCGCCAGATCGCGGAACTCGGCCGGGCTCTCGTAGTGCTTGACGGCCTGCGGGTCGTCGAGGTTCTCGCTGCGGCCGCGCATCAGCTCCTGCTCGCGCGCCGGCACCGGGTGGCGCTCGATCAGGCTGCCCTTCATGCCGGCGGCGATCGCATTGCTGGTGCCACTGCCCTCGCCCAGCATCTTGCTGCCATTGCTCTGCAGCACCTGCTGCATCGCCTCGGTCTCGCGCGAGGCCAGCAGCCACAGCACCAGGAACAGGCACAGCAGGGCCAGGCAGAAGTCGGCGAAGGCGACCTTCCAGGCGCCGCCGTGGCCTTCGTCGTCGTGCTTGCGCGACACGCGCTTGACGACGGTCTGGTGATGATCGGCCTTGGCGCCGACCTTGCTACTAGGCAGCACGGCGCTCTCCCGGCATGCGGTCGGTGGCACGGCGGCGCGGCGTCGCCTCGGCGTCGCCGGCGTCCTGCATCTTGTCGATCCAGCCCTCCAGCACCGCGAAGCTGGGCTTGATGTTCAGCTGCACCAGGCGGCGGCCGGCATCGATGGCCAGCAGCGGCGGCTTGCCCGAGACATGGGTGACCAGCACGACCTTGACCGATTCCATCGCAGCCATCTCTTCGTTGACCTGCTGCTTCATCATATTGCTCAGCGGGTCCAGCACGGCATAGCAGAAGAAGATGCCGATGAAGGTGCCGACCATGGCCGCGGCCACCATCAGCGCGATCTGCCCGGTGTCGGCGCCCTCGGCCACCGAGCTCATCGCCATCACGATGCCCAGCACGGCGGCCAGGATGCCGAAGCCCGGCATCGCCTCGCCGATCTTGTGCAGCGACTTGGCCGGCTGGGCCAGCTCGTCATGAATGGCCTCCAGCTCCTGCTCCAGCACGCCCTCGAGCTCGTGGGCATTGATCTTGCCCATGGCCATCAGACGGAAGTTGTCGACGATGAAGTGCAGCAGCTTGGGCTCGTCCAGGATCAGCGGATAGCGCTTGAACAGCGCGCTCTCGTGCGGCGCCTCGACGTGGGCGTCCAGCGCCTTCAGGCCACCGGCCGCCGTCTGCAGCAGCTCATACATCAGCAGCAGCAGCTGGCGCTGGAATTCCTCGCCGGCCTTGCGCGGCAGCATCACCTTCTTGAGCTGCAGCATCATCTCCGACAGCACATGCTTGGGGTTGCCCAGCACGATGGCGCCCAGGCCGGCGCCCAGGATGATCAGCAGCTCGACCGGCTGCCAGATCACCTTGAAGCTGCCGCCGTGCAGCATGAAGCCGCCGAAGACACAGCCCAGCACGATGACGATTCCAATGAACGGCTGCATGGTTGTTGCTACTTTCTTGAATCAGGCTTGCTGCAGGAAGGTTTTCATCTTCCGCAGCGCGCCCTTGTTGATCTGCGAGACGCGCGCCTCGGTGAGGTCCAGCACCGCGGCGATTTCCTTCAGGCTGGCGTCGAATTCGTAGTAAAGCTGGATGACCTTCTGCTCGCGCTCGTCCAGGCTGGTCAGTGCCTGCTCGATGCTGCGGTTGATCATCAGCTGGGCCTCGGGCGTGCGGCTCTCGCTGGGCAGATTGCTGAGTTCCTGGACCAGCTCGTCGAAGCTGGCCAGCTCCTCGGCCACCTCGGCCTGCTGGTAGGCGGACCAGGCCTGCGGCGTCAGCTTCAGATGCGCGAGAATCTCGGCCTCGCTGGGCTCGTGGCCCAGCTTGCGGGTCAGCGCGCGCAGCGCGTCGCGCACCTTGTGGCTGTCCTGGCGCACCGAGCGCGGCCGCCAGTCCTGGCGCCGCAGTTCGTCGAGGATGGCGCCGCGCACGCGCAACGCGGCAAACGCGCCGAAGGCCTCGTCGGGCTCGCCATAGCGGCGCAGCGCTTCGAGCAGGCCCATCAGGCCGATCTGCTCCATGTCCTCGCGGTCCATCACCGCGCTGGCCTGGGCATTGAGCTGGCGTGCGATGCGCTTGACCAAGGGGGCATACGCGCGCAGCTGGCGCTGCTCGAAGTCGGGCCCCAGGCCGGCATGCGCGGCATGGGCGGCCTGATTCAGCTCGGCGTAGGCGGTGGCTTGCATGGCGCGGTCGGCTGCTCTTACTCGATGATCAGCTTGCCGATCAGGGCTTCGGCAAAGGGCGGCTCGCGCTGCTCGGCCGCATAGTTGGCCTGGTAGGCCTTGTTCAGCTCATCGGCGAACTGCGCCACCGTCATGCCTTGCGCCGTCTCGACCGTGTACTCGGACAGCGCCTTGACCGCGATCGTGCGCAGCAGCGGCAGATGCTCCTTGGCGCGCTTCTCCTGCTCGGGCAGCGCCTTGAACACGACATCGATGGCCATGTAGTGCGAGACCGTCTCGCCGGCACGGCCGCGCAGCATGATCAGCACCTTGTCCAGGGTTACGTATTTGTAGTCGGGCGCCGGTTTGGCCGGTGCTTCGGCGACGGCCTTGCCGGACTTGTCCGGGCTCGGGGCCTTGTTGGCCATGCTCCACCAGACGGCGGCGCCGGCGCCGGCCGCAGCCAGCAGGCCCACCAGGGCCACGATCAGAATCAGTTTGAAATTTTTCATGGGCTTGTCCGTCGGTTCAGGCCGGGGTGTCGGCGGCGTTCAGCGAGCTCGCGAATCCACGGGCGGCAGCCTCGTCCTCATGCAGACCGCGGCCCGGGCGGCGTTGTTGTTCGCGCTGATCCTGGGCGTTTTGCTGGGCCTGCTGCTGGGAGGGCTGCTGCTGCGCATCGCGACCGGCCTGGCGCGCGTCGTCACCGCCGCGTGCGGTCTGCATCACCTGCACCGTCACCTCGCCGCTGTGGCGCTGCACCAGGTCCTGGCGCAGGCCGTCGCTGACCTGATGCAGCTGGCGCGCCACCTCGCCATGGCTGGCGCTCATGCGCACCTGCAGCTCGCCGGCCTGCTGGCGGATCGCGATCTCGACCTGGCCCAGCATCGGCGGGTCCAGCTTGATCACGGCCTGCTCGCTGCGGGCAGCGATCTGCAGCTGCAGCCGGTCGCCCAAGGCCTGCAGCAAGGGCTGCTGCCATTGGGTGGGCTCGCCCTTCAGCACCAGGGCAGGCGCCGGCGTGGGGCCGGCGTCGCCGGTCGGCAGCGCCGCCGCGGCGACGGCCGCCGCCGGCCTGACGCCGTCGATGCCGCTCGGCGCAGGCAGTGTGAGCGCCGCGTCGAAGCCGGCCGACGGCGCACTGTCCGCCGCGCTGCCGGACTTGGCGCCGATGGCGACGGTCGGGAGCGCGGTCAGCAGTGTCGACTCGGCCGCGGCGGCGGAGAGCTTGTCGGGCACCGCGGCAGCGGTCGGAGCGACAGGCAGCGACGGCATGCCGGCCGCCGGCATGGCCGCAGCCTGCGCCGCTATCGGAGGCTGCCACAGGCCCAGGGCCGCCAGCACATGGCTGGACTGGGCCTCCAGAACCGGCTCGGCCGCGCTCGGATCGGTTTCAGTTCCTTGCCCTGCTTCGGCTGTCGGTTCGCCGGCCGCTGCCAGCACGGCGCTGTCTGCGGCGGGCGGGGTCGCAGGCTCTACCGTGGTCGGCAGCGCTGCCGGCTGCTGCTGCAGCAGCGCAACGTCCTGCTGCAGCGCCAGCGTGTTGGCGAAACCGGGCTGGCCCAAGTTCTGGCCGAGCGGCTGGGCCGCGTTGAGCAGCACGCCACCGTTCAGACCCGGCAATAGCGCGGCGCCGGCACCGGTGTTGAGCAAAAGAGTGTTGCTGTTCATGCGCGGGCCTCCTCGTCCTGGGCGCTGTCGGACCAGTTGCTGCTCTCGGCATAGGCCTGCCAGCGGCCTTGGCCGGCACGCATCTGCTCCAGGGTCTGGGCCAGGTTCTGCAACTCGGCCGCGCAATGCAGGCGGGCGTCCTGGTGCTGGCGCTGCAGGGCCTGCAGCGCGCCGCGTTCGGTCGCGCTCCAGCCGGCCACATCGGTCCAGTCGCGCAGCGCCAGGGCCAGCTCGCGATCCAGGCGGGCCAGCGCCTGCCAGTCGCGCGCGCCGCTGGCCTGCTTCAGGCCGCGACCCAGGCGTTCGATCAGTGGCATGCGCTCAGCCATGGCTGTTCGCCTGCACGCCTTGCCAGCCGCTGCGGATATTGGCCAACAGGCCGCTCACCTCGTCGACGATGGCGACATTGAGCTCGACGCCGGCGCGGTACAGGCGCTCGGCGCAGTAGTCATAGAGACGGGCGAGGTTGTGCACCACCTCGCTGCCGGCGTCCACGTCCAGCGCGCTGGACAGGCCGTTGATGATGCTGACGCATTTTTCCAGGCTGCTGGCCTTGAGCTCGTAGCGGCGGGCCTCGATATGGCCGCGGGCGCGGGCCAGTTCATCGATCAGGCCGTCCATCAGGACCAGCACCAGCTGCACCGGCGAAGCCTGGGCGGTCTGGGCCTTGAGATTGACGGCTTGGTAGCTTTGGTAGGCGTCGTAAGTCATCGTTTATGAGTTCGGTAAGCTCAGCGAGCTGAACAGGCTGGTGGTATCGGCCATCTGCGCCTGCACCTGCTGCAAGGCGGTGAACTGCTTCAGATAGCGTTGGTAGGACTGCTCGTACTGGTTGTCGAGCCGGGTCTGGCGTTCGCCGATGGCCTTCTGCTGCGACTGCACCGAGCTCTTGCGCTGCGCGATCTGGCCCGAGACGCTGTTGGTCCACTGATCGACCGCGACGCTGAAAGCCCCCAGCACGCCGCTGCCCGAGCTCAGCGAAGACTTGCCGAACACCTGGTCGAGCGCATCGGGCTTGGTCGCCAGCGTCTTGTTCAGCTTGGCGCTGTCCAGGCTCAGCTGACCGTTGCGGTCGGCGCTGATGCCCAGGTCGCGCAGGGCCAGGCCGCCGAAATCCTGGCGCAGGATGTTGTTCAAGCGGTTGCGCAGCGATCGCACGCCGGCATCGGTGGCGAAAGCGGCCGAGGCGGCGCCGTCCTTGCCGGCGGCGGTCAGCTCGCTGAGGCTTTTCTCCAGCGCGTTGTAGGCATCGACAAAGCTCTTCACCTTGGCCGTCGTCGCGCTCTCGTCCTTGGCCACGGTCAGCACATCGGGTGCGCCGCTGCTCAAGGCCTTCAGCGTGACGCTGACGCCGGGGATGGCCGTCAGCTCATTGCTGCCCTGCTTGATCTGGATGCCCGAGCCCTGGGCTCCCATCCAGACCACCGCATCCTGGGCGGCCGTCAGCTGCAGCTTCTTGGCCGGGTCTTCCAGCGCGCTGCGCAGCGCGCCGGCCGGGATGCCGCTGGTGTCCAGACTGATGGCGCCGCCCTCGCCGCTGACGCCCGAGCTCAGGCTCAGCTGCGACTGGCCGCCGGCCGTGATCACCTGGGCCGTCACCGCGCCGGCATTGCCACTGGCCTGGTTGATCGCACGCGCGAGCTCGACCTGGGACAGGCTGCCATCGTTGTCGGCATCGGCATTGGCCAGATTGACGACGAAATTGCTGCCGTTGGCCAGATTGACCGACATATTCAGCGGCCCTGCGGGCCAGGCCGACACATCCTGGGCCGGCACATCCTTGAAGGCCAGTTGGTGCGAGCTGGCCAGCTTCTCGACGAAGATCTGGTAGCTGCCCGGCAGCGCCGTTGAATCCGCCTTGGCCGTGCCGGTGGCGGTGTTGGCAAAGCCGGCGCTGAGCTGGGCCAGGCCGTTCTTGCCGGTGGTCAGGGCCTTCATCGCCGTGTCGAAGCCCTGCAGCGAGCTTTGCAGCTTGCTCAGCGCGGTCGACGTGGCCTGGCTGGTCTTGTTCTGCGCCGTCAGCAGGCTCTGGGTCTGCTGGGTGTAGGCGGTCGCCAGCTGGGTGGCCAGGGTGGACGGGTCGAAATTAGCCATGACGTGCTCCTGCAAGGTGTTGGGTAGGACTACCTTGCTTCAGGGCGACTCCTTCGCCCTGGCACTTAAATTGCTGAGGGTTTGTCATGCCAGCCCCCGCTGCCAGACCTGGCTGGCCAGATCGTCCTGGAACTTCTGCTGCTGGCGCTCCTCGGCCTGCTGGGCCCGCGAGACGACGCGGCCCAGCAGCTGGCCATAGGCCTCCTGCTTGCGCGCCACGGCCAGCATGGCCTGGCGCTGCACCGCCATATCGGCCTCGTGCAGGGCCAGGTCCTGGCGCTGCTGTTCGGCCCATTGCAGCACCGCCTGCTTGTAGGCGGCGCTGTTGGCCGCGAGGCTGGGCACGGCCGCGCCGGTCGGGCCGATCTGCTGGCTCAGCTGCTCCAGCCGCGTCACCATCGCCGCCTGGCGGTCGCGCAGCTGCTGCTTGGCGGCCAGCTGGGCCTGGTGCTGCTCCAGCTCGCGCTCGCGCAGCTCGATCAGGCGACTCAGGCTGTTTTGCATCGGTGCCTTGCTCATGCCAGCAACTCCTCCAGCTGCTGCAAGGTCTCGGCCAGCGGCGCCGCCTCGTTGACACCCTGGTGCAGAAAGGCCTCGATGCGCGGGAACAGCGTCACCGCCCGGTCGGTCAGCGGGTCGGCGCCGGGCACATAGGCGCCCAGCGGCATCAGCTCGCGCACCTGCTCGTAGCGGGCGGCCAGCTGCTTGAGCAGGCGGGCGGCCTGCTGGTGAGGCTTGGCGGCCACCAGGGCCATGCAGCGGCTGATCGACTGCGAGATGTCGATGGCCGGGTAGTGGCCGCGCTCGGCCAGCGCGCGCGACAGCACGATGTGGCCGTCGAGAATGGCGCGGGCCGTGTCGACCACCGGGTCCTGCTGGTCGTCGCCCTCGGCCAGCACCGTGTAGATCGCGCTCATGCTGCCGCGGTCGTGCTCGCCGTTGCCGGCGCTCTCGACCAGCTCGGGCAGCAGGCTGAAGACCGAAGGCGGATAGCCGCGCGTGGCCGGCGGCTCGCCCAGCGCCAGCGCCACCTCGCGGCGGGCCATCGCATAGCGGGTCAGCGAGTCCACCAGCAGCAGCACATGCTGGCCCTGGTCGCGGTAGTGGGCGGCAATCGTGTGGCACAGCTCGGTGGCACGCAGCCGCATCAGCGGCGACTCGTCGGCGGGTGCCACGACGACCACGGCGCGCGCCAGGCCGGCCGGGCCCAGCGACATGTCGATGAACTCGCGCACCTCGCGGCCGCGCTCGCCGATCAGGCCCACCACCACCACGTCGGCGACGGTCTGGCGCGTGATCAGGCCCAGCAAGACGCTCTTGCCGACGCCCGAGCCGGCCATCAGGCCGACCCGCTGGCCGCGGCCCAGCGTCAACATGCTGTTGATCGCGCGCACGCCGACGTCCAGCGGCTCATGCACCGGTGTCTTCTTCAGCGGGTTGACCTTGGGCGGCTGGGCCGGCAGCGGGTGTTCGCCGCCGAGCCGGCCGAGGCCGTCGATAGGCTCGCCCAGGCCGTTGACGATGCGACCCAGCCACGAGGGGCCAATCATCAGGCTGCGGCTCTCGGGCGCCGGCAGCACGCGGGCGCCGGTGGAGAGGCCGTCGGGCTTCTTGAAGGGCATCAGATAGGAGACCTGGTCGCGGAAACCGACCACCTGGGCCGCGATCCACTCGCCGTCGGCGCCCTCGATCATGCAGCGCTGGCCGGTGCGCAGCGCGCAGCCCGAGCTCTCCAGCAGCAGGCCGGAGGCGCCGACCAGACGGCCGGTGGGCGTGGCCACCGGCACGGTGTCCAGCTCGACACGGCGCAGCGCGGCGGCGATCATGCGCGCTGCTCCTGTGATTCGTCATGCGGCTGCTCGATCATCTGCGTCTTGACCTGCTCCATGCAGGCGGCCAGGCGCTGGCGGCAGCCGGCATCGGCCTCGCGGCCGCCGGCGTGCAGACGGCATTCGCCGCTTTCCAGCTTCGGGTCGGGCAGCAGGCTCCAGGCCTGGGCGCGCTCGGGCGCCAGCTCGCTGATGCGGCGCAGGTCTTCGGGGTTCAGGAACACCTCGACCCCGTCGCGGGCGATCGGCATGCTGGCCAGGGTTTCGTCAACCAGGGCCAGCAGCTGCGAAGGCTGCAGGGTCAGCTCGGCGCGGATGACCTGGCGGGCCACCTTCTCGACCAGCTCGACCACTTCCTTGCGGGCCGCCGCCTGCAGCTCGATCTGCAGCGCCTGCAGCTCGCTGAACAAGGCATCGACCGGCGCGGCCAGATGCTCGAAACGCTCGGTCACCTCGCGCCGTCCCTGGGCCAGTCCCTGCTCGCGGCCCTGGGCCTGGGCCTCTTCGCTGCCGGCCTGCAAACCGCTGGCATAGCCTTCCTCGTAGCCCTTGGACAGGCCCTCCTGGAAGCCCTCGGCCAGCGCGGCCTGCAGCTGCGCCGGCGAGCTCTGCTCGACCTCGCGCCGCGCATGCAGCTGGGCCAGCGGCGGAAAGCGGTGCGGACGCAGGACCGGCTTCATTCGACGGTGGCCTCGGCAAACAGCTGGACCTGGATCTCGCCGGCGTCGACCAGGGCCTTGACCTGGGCCATCACCTCGTTGCGGGCGGCTTCGGCGCGCGAGCGCGGCACCGGGCCGCTGCGGCGTATCAGGTCCTCGAAGCTCTGGGCCTGGCGGCGCGGCATCGCGGCCAGGATGGCATCGCGCACGGCCGGCTCGGCCCCCTTCAGCGCCACGGCCCACAGCTCCAGCGGCACTTCCTCGATCACGCGGGTCAGCACCGTCTCGCTCTGGCGCGACAGGATGAAGAAGTCATACATGCTGACCTCGATCTCGTTGACCACCTCGGGGTCATGGGCGCGCAAGAGCTCGACCATCTGCTGGCGCTCGCTCGGCAGGCGGTTCAGGATCTCGGCCGCCTGCTTGACGCCCTCGACGCTGGCGCCCTGCTGGCCCAGGCCCATCAGGCAGCGCTCGACCAGCTCTTCGAGCTCACCCAGCAACTCGGCATCGACCTCGGACAGGCGCGCCACATTCAGCAGCACCAGATCGCGCCCCTGCTCGGGCAGCGCCGCGATCACATCGCTGGCCTGGGTCGAAGGCAGGAAAGCCAGGAACACGGCCTGCATGCGCACATGCTCGCGGGCGATATGGTCGGCCAGCCATTTCGGCGAGGCCCATTGCAGGCGCTGCATCTTGGGCCGGATCGCCTCGCCGTAGATGCTGTTGAGCACGCTGGTGGCGATATCGCCGCCCAGCGCCAGGTCCAGCGAGCGCTTCAGATAGCTGCGCGAGGCGCCGTGCACACCGCTTTGCTCGCGATAGTCATCGAAGAAATGCTGGATCGCGGTCTTGACCCAGTCGACCTTGATGCCGCTCATGCGCGACATCACCTGGGTGACGTCCAGCAGTTCTTCGCGCGACAGGCAGCGCAGCACGGCCGAAGCCGGCTCCTCGCCCATGCTCAGCAAGACGATGGCGGCCTGCTCGACCGGGGTCAGGCCGGCGGCCGTGGTGGCGGGGATGAAATCAGTCATTGCGGACATTCTTCTTTTGCACCCATTGCTTCACCACCTCGGCAACACGCTCCGGCTCCTTGGCCGCCAGCACCTTCAGGTGGTCCACCAACACATCCACCGGCGAGCCGGGGGGCGGCAGTTCATAGTTCTCCAGCAGCGGCACGACCGACATGGTCTTGGGCTCGGCAGCGGTATCGGCATCCGGGGCCGGCAGAGCGCCAGCGGCGCGCTCGGCCGTGGCGGCCAGTGCGGCAGGCTCCAGCGGGGTCAGCGCCGTCGTGCCGCCTGCGGCAGCGGTGGCGGGCGCCAGCCGGGCCTGGGCCAGGCGCAGCAGCGGGCGCGCCAGCAGCAGATAGCCCAGCAGCGCGGCCAGTGCGTAGGCCAGCCAGCCACTGAAGTCCAGAATCGTGTCGCGCTGCTGATACCAGGGTTCGGGCAGCGCCGGGGTCGGAAAGCTCATCGGCGAGACGGTCAGCTTGTCGCCGCGCTCGGTGTTCACGCCCAGGCCGCTGACCAGCAGCTTCTCGACCTTGGCGATCTCGTCCGGGGTCCAGGTCTTGCCTGCACCGGCCGGGCCGGGCGCGGCCGCATTGTTCAGCAGCACCGCCACATTCAGGCGCGCCAGCCGGCCGCGGCTGCGCTTGATCTGGGTGATGTTGCGGTCGTAGGCGTACTGGCGTGTCGCGGCGTTCTTGCGCGCGGTGCCGACATTGGCCTCGGGCTCCGAGGCGGCCGGGTCCGCCGCGTTGACGGGCCGGTTGCTCAGCGAGCCGGGAATGCCCAGCGCGATGCGCTCGCGGTCCTGCTCCTCGCGCATCGCCTCGTTGGTCAGCTTGGGTGCATCACCATACTGCTCGCGGGTTTCCTGGATGCGGTCGTTGTCAACCTCGGCGGTGACCGAGAGGCGGTAGTTGTCTTCGCCCAGCACCGGCGCCAGCAGATCGCGCACATTGCGGCGCACCTCGTCCTGGTAGCGCTTGGCCGCCTCGTTGCCCTGGTTGGCCTCGAAGCCTTCGCTCAGATCGACACGGGCCGACAGCAGATTGCCGGCCTGGTCGACCAGGCTGACGCGCGCCGGGTCCAGGCTGGCGACACTGCCCGACACCATATTGATGACGGCGGCGATCTGCTCGTTGCTGAGCGTGCGGCCGGGCTTGAGCGCCAGCACCACCGAGGCCGAGCTCTTCTGGCCGTCGCTCAGCACAAAGGAGGAGGACTTGGCGATCGACAGGTGCACGCGCGCGCTGTCGACCCCGTCCAGTGTCAGCATGCTCTGCGCCAGCTCGCCCTCGAGGCCGCGGCGAAAGCGCACGTCCTGGACGAACTGGCTGACGCCCAGCGGATCGTTGCGGTCCATCAGCTCCAGGCCGGCCGGCAGCTTGGCGACCACGCCCTTGGCGGCCAGCAGCATGCGCACCCGACCCAGCGCGCTGTCGGGCACCAGCACCTGGCCGGTGTCGGGATGCAGGCGGTAGGCGATCTGCTCGGCATCCAGCACCGCCAGCATCTCGGCGGTGGCGACGCGCTCGCGCTGGCCGAACACCGGCTTGTACGAGGCCTGATCGCGCCACATCAGCATCAGCGCCAAGGCGGTACCGGCCACGGCCAGGGCCAGCACGGGCGCCATGCCCTTGGCCAGGCCGGCAGGCAAGGCGGGGCGTGAGTTCCAGGCCGGGCCCAGGCGGGCCATCAGGGGTTTGAGCATGGTGGTGTGCGTGTTTGTTCTTGGCAGGTGGCGGTGGCGGTCTGCGCGTTCAGAGCTGCAGCTTGATCAGCTCGTCGACCGCGCCGACCACCTTGTTGCGGACCTGCATCAGCATCGAGAAGGACAGGCTGGCGTTCTGGCTGGCCAGCATCGCGCCGACCAGGTCATCGCTCTCGCCGTTCTCGACCGCCGTCATGCGGGCCGCCGCATCCTGGTCCTTGCTGTCGACCTGGCGCAGCGCCAGTTCCATGCTGTGGGCAAAGCCCTGGCCGTCGGCCTCGCCCGGGCCCGAGGCCAGGCGCAGGGCGTCCTGCTCGATGCGGGCCAGTTCGGACTGCAGCGAACCCAGACTGCTGGCGGCGCTTGAAGTGACAGACATCGATCAATCCTTGGGCAATGCGGCAAGCGCGCGGCGCTTACCGACGTGTTCAGGCCTTGCCTCGAAAACCAAGGCAGCAAAATATTCAGGTATTACCGAGTGGCCGGATCAAACCGGCATGCCGCAACCGGCTACGCCTCAGTCAGGATTCAGATGAAACAATTTTGATACCCCCTGCGTTGGCATTCGCTCGGCACTTTCCGGTATTCATATCGGGCTGCCTGTTATGGAGCGAAAGCTTAGATTGATATCGGCCGCGCGACCCGGAAATAAAGGGTCGACACGCCGGCATATTCATTGGATGTCCGCATCATCTGGTTATGGTCCGATAACCATCGATGGTTTGTGCGAATACTGGAGAAAATGCCTGAGCCAATGCTCGCACCACGGCCGAGCCGGCGCGGCGACGCCGTGCCTGGTGCTGCAGCTGGGGAGAAGAGGTGTGTCGCTTGCTCATGGTTGCATCGTCCCGTGAAGGTCTAGCAGGCAAGCCCTGGCGAACGCCATCGAGGTCACAACAGACTGCGGTGGCAGCCCGGCAGGCATGAAGTCATGCCCTGCCCCATGCATAGCACATGGGGCGGCTCCACGCAGCGCGTGGAGCGAGCAGACTCAGGTCTGGCAACCCCGCTATCGTTTCCCTGGGTTGGAGAACCCGTGGGTGGTAGACCGGAGGCTTTGCGACCCCGGCTTTCGCTCGGGTGTGCCCTGATGAGACAAACTGTATCCCGGCAGGCGACCTGCCCACAAGGGTTTTCTGGGGGGTGAGCCAAGGCCGGCGCAAGGCACGTGACAAAGTGCACGCCAGGCGCACGAAACGGGCCGACTCAAGCCAGCGAGCGCGGCGCCGAAAATACCGATGTTGCGTCGCAGCACTAGTATGGTGCGAACTGCAGACCTGTCACGCAGCCGTCATATTTCCAAGCGGCGCTCCGGATTCAGGCGACCGCCGCCATGGCAAACTTAAATAGCGCGTCGCTCGCGTGAATTCTTGGCGCGATATGCGCTCTTGACATACCTTTGAAAGCGCTGCAGGCAGGCAGTTTCAATAGAATCGCGCCAGTAGTATTTACGATTTAGGCAGACTCAGCCTCCTAGCCATTCGTCAGCTCAAAAAGCTCGCCGCAACCCCTGTTGCCCACCCCCATACGAAGCCCCAGCGATGAATCCTCAACCACCGCGCGCCTCACCGCGCCCCAGCCCCCAGCCGCTGGACCCGCGCACGCTGGGCCGCCCCGTGCACCTGCTGCCGCGCTTCGCCGAGCAGCTGGGCGAGGCGCTGGGCGAGCTGTTCCTCGGCCATAACCGCCGTTACCGCGCCCAGTACGAGATCGGTGCGATCAGCATCAAGCCGATGGGCCCCGAAGCGGTCGCCGGGCGCTGGATGGTGGGCGAGGCCGAGCATGGCCGCGTCGCCTGTCTGGCCGAGCGCGCCCTGGTGCTGAACCTGATGGCGCATCGCTACGGCAATGCCGGCGCCGGCAGCAGCGAGCCGCCGGCCGAAACCGCCACCGAGGAGCGCATGCTGAGCTGGCTGTGCCTGCAATCGCTGCAGTGCGCGCTGCGTCTGATCGGCGAGCCCGCCGAAACCGTCGCTGCGCCGGCCTTGCAGCCCAGCCTGCAGCCCCAGCTCAGTGCCGGCTCCTGGTTCATCCAGATCACCGTGCGCGAGCTCGGCCAGGGGCTGCAGAGCCAGCTGCTGCTGGCACTGGACCCGCTCTATATCGGCAAGCTGCTGAAGCGGCTCGGCCAGACCCTGCCGCAGCCCCCCAGGGCCGACACGCAGCAGCTCGCCAAGCAACTCAAGCTCAAGCTCGAAGCCCGGCTGCTGGAGCAGACCCTGCCGCTGGGCGAGCTGCTGGACCTGCGCCCCGGCGACCTGATCCCGGTGCGGCTGAAGAGCACCGATGTGCTGGTCGACGGCGCCCTCCTCTTCACGGCCTCGGTGGCCGAACACCAGGGCAAGCTGTGCCTGACCTCTTTCGTTGACGCGGAATGACCATGAACGACAACCAAGCTATCGACGCCTTGCTGAACGATTTCCCCGAGCAAGACCTGGCCCTGCCCAACGAGGTGCCGGCCGAACCGGCCCGGCCGGCGCGGGATCTGCCCAAGCTGATGCGCAAGATCCCGGTGACGCTGACCCTGGAGGTCGGCGAGGCCAAGCTTTCCTTGCACGACCTGGCCCATCTGCAGGCCGACAGCGTGGTCGAGCTGAACACGCTGGCCGGCGAGCCGCTGACCATCAAGGTCAACGGCACCGCCATCGGCCGTGCCGAGGTGGTGGTGTCGGGCGAGAACTACGGGCTGAAGATCATCGAGATCGCCGGCCTGGATCTGGACCAGCTCGGCTCATGAAGCTGCTGCGCGGCCTGGCCGCCTCGGTCCTGGGCACCGGTCTGGCCCTGCTGCACCACCCCGCGCTGGCACAGACGCTGAAGATCACCGGCGCCGCGCCCGGCGGGGCGGCCAACGAGTTCACCGTCAAGACCCAGGTCCTGATCATCATGACACTGCTCGGGCTGCTGCCCGTGCTGGTGCTGATGATGACCAGCTTCACCCGCTTCATCATCGTGCTGTCGCTGCTGCGCCAGGCCCTGGGCCTGCAGCAGGGCCTGCCGAACCGCCTGATCACCGGCGTCGCGCTGATACTGACCATCCTGGTGATGCGCCCGGTCGGCGAGCAGATCTGGGAGAAGGCGCTGGTGCCTTATGACGCCGAGAAGATCACCCTGATGCAGGCGCTGAAGATCGCCGAGGCCCCGCTGTCGCGCTTCATGCTGGCGCAGACCAACAAGAGTTCGCTGGCCCAGATCGCCAAGCTGGCCGGCGAAGAAGGCGTGGCCAAGCCCGAGGACCATGGCTTCACCGTCAAGCTGGCGGCCTTTGTGCTGTCCGAGCTGAAGACCGCCTTCCAGATCGGCTGCATGCTCTTCATCCCCTTTCTCGTGATCGACCTGGTCGTGGCCTCGGTGCTGATGGCCATGGGCATGATGATGCTCAGCCCGCTGGTGATTTCGCTGCCGCTGAAGCTCCTGCTGTTCGTGCTGGTGGATGGCTGGACCCTGACCGTCAACACCTTGGTGACCAGCGTGAGGGTCATAGGATGACACCGGAAGTCGCGGTTGACCTGCTCAACGAATGCCTGAACATGGTGATGCTGCTGGTCGCGCTGACGGTGGTGCCCAGCCTGATCGTCGGCCTGCTGGTCAGCCTGTTCCAGGCCGCCACCCAGATCAATGAGCAGACCCTGAGCTTTCTGCCCAAGATGCTCGTGACCCTGCTGGTGATAGGCCTGGCCGGGCGCTGGATGGTCGGCTACCTGATGGACTTCTGCGTCTCGATCTTCGAGCGCGCGGCCACCCTGGTTGGCTGAGGGGGCGTCCCATGGAGCTTGAGTTTGCCCAGCTTGTGACCCTGCTGAGCGCGCTGTGGTGGCCGTTCTGCCGGGTCATGGCCATGCTCAGCGCGGCGCCGATGATCGGTGAGGCCATGGTGCCGATCAGCGCGCGGGTGCTGCTGTCGCTGGCGCTGGCCGTCGTGCTGATGCCGATCTCGCAGGCCACCGCGCTGAGCGTCGATCCCTGGTCGATGGCCGGCGTGCTGGCTGCCGCCGAGCAGGCGCTGCTGGGTTTCGTGCTGGGCCTGGCCTTCCATCTGGCGATGGCGGTGATCACCGTGCTGGGCTTCTTGCTGTCCTCGCAGCTGGGCCTGTCGATGGCGGTGATGAACGACCCGATGAACGGCTCGTCCTCCGATGTCATCACCGCGCTGCTGAGCATGTTGTGCATGCTGGTGTTCTTCACCGTCGACGGCCACCTGCTCTTCGTCCAGGTGCTGGGCGGCAGCTTCAAGGTCTGGCCGGTCGGTTCCGGCATCGCCGGGCTCAATATGGACACGGTGGCCTACAACCTGGCCTGGGTGTTCTCCGCCGCGCTGCTGCTGGCGCTGCCGGTGATCTTCTCGACCCTGGTGGTGCAGATGGGCCTGGGCCTGCTGAACCGCGTCGCGCCCAGCCTGAACCTGTTCTCACTGGGCTTCTCGCTGGTGACCTTGTTCGGCCTCTTCATGCTGAGCCAGATCCTGGCCCATGTGCCGGCCCACTATCTGCGCATGACCCAGCAGGTGCTGGACATGATTGACCGCGGCCTGAAGTCGGGGGCCGGCCATGTCTGAGTCCAGCAGCGCCGACAAGAGCGAAAAGCCCTCAGAACAGAAGCTGAAGAAGGCTCGCGAGCAGGGCCAGGTCGCACGCTCCAAGGATCTGCCGATGGCGGTGGGCATTCTGCTGAGCTTCAAGCTGCTGCTGCTGTGCATGCCCATGTACCTGGACGATTTCGACATGCTGTTCAAGCTGGCCTTCGCGCCGCTGGACCTGGACGGCGCGCAGGACAATGTCTGGTCGGCCGCCTTCGGCGCCTGCCTGCTGCTGCTGCTGAAGATGGTGGCCCCGCTGCTGCTGCTGCCGCTGACGCTGATGCTGGCCTCGCTGATGCCCGGCGGCCTGATCTTCGCCACCTCCAACTGGGCGCCCAAGCTGAGCCGGCTCAGCCCGGTCAGCAATCTGGGCCGGCTCTTCAGCGCCAAGCACTACAGCGATCTGGGCATCTCGATACTGAAGGTGATCTGCCTGCTCAGCGCCCTGGTCTATCTGAGCCGCAGCCTGGCCGGCGCCTATGTCGCGCTGCAGGGCCAGAGCCTGGATCAGGCCCTGATCCATGGCGCCGCGCTGAGCATGGACAGCCTGATGGTGATGGCCGCCCTGCTGGCCATGTTCGCACTGCTGGACGCGCCGCTGCAGCTCTTCTTCTTCCTGAAGGGCCAGCGCATGAGCAAGCAGGACCTGAAGGAAGAACACAAGCAGAACGAGGGCCGGCCCGAGGTGCGCCAGCGCATCCGCCAGCTGCAGCAGCAGCTGGCGCGGCGCGGCGTGCGCCAGGCCGTGCCCGAGGCCGATGTCGTGATCGTCAACCCCGAGCATTACGCGGTGGCGCTGCGTTACGACGACAAGCGCGCCGAGGCTCCCTTCCTGCTCGCCAAGGGCGTCGACGAGATGGCCTTCTACATCCGCGAGATCGCCAAGCAGCACCAGGTGCAGATCCTGACCTTGCCGCCGCTGGCCCGCGCGATCTACAACAGTTCCCAGGTGCAGCAGCAGATTCCCGCCTCGCTGTACCAGGCCGTCGCCCAGGTGCTGAGCTATGTGATGCAGCTCAAGGCCTTCAGGTCGGGCGCGCGCAAGAGCGCGCCCCATTTGCCCGCCGACCTGGCGGTGCCCACTCATTTGTCTGACCCCTCATGAATCCCATGCAACGCCTGAGCGCCCTGATGCGCGAGTACCGCGTCGCCGCGCCGCTGTTCCTGATGGCCATCCTGGCCATGGTGATACTGCCGCTGCCGCCGGTGCTGCTGGACGTGCTGTTCACGTTCAACATTGTGCTGGCCATCGTCGTGATACTGGTCAGTGTCAACAGCAAGCGCCCGCTGGACTTCGCGGTCTTCCCCAGCATCATCCTGGCGACCACGCTGATGCGGCTGTCGCTGAACGTGGCTTCGACCCGCGTCGTGCTGCTGCATGGCCACGAGGGCACGCATGCGGCCGGCCAGGTGATCGAGAGCTTCGGCAATGTCGTGATCGGCGGCAACTTCGTCGTCGGCATCGTCGTCTTCGTGATCCTGATGGTGGTGAACTTCATCGTCGTCACCAAGGGTGCGGAGCGCATCTCCGAGGTTTCGGCCCGCTTCACCTTGGACGCCCTGCCCGGCAAGCAGATGGCGATCGACGCCGACCTGAACGCCGGCCTGATCAACCAGGAGCAGGCGCAGAAGCGCCGCAAGGATGTCGGCTCGGAGGCCGACTTCTATGGCGCGATGGACGGCGCCAGCAAGTTCGTGCGCGGCGACGCGATCGCATCGATCCTGATCCTGATCATCAATATGGTCGGCGGCGTCGCGATCGGCGCCTTCATGCACGATCTGAGCCTGGGTGATGCCTTCCGCACCTATGCGCTGCTGACCATCGGCGACGGCCTGGTCTCCCAGATCCCGGCGCTGCTGCTGTCGGCTGCGGCGGCCATCATCGTCACCCGCGTCAGCGACGCCGGCGACATGGAAAACCAGATCGGCGAGCAACTGCTGGCCTCGCCGACCGTGCTCTACAGCGCGGCCGCGGTGATGGTGGCCCTGGCCGTGATCCCGGGCATGCCCACCTTCGCCTTCCTGAGCTTTGCCGCCGCGCTGGCCTATGTGGGCTGGCGCATGGCCCAACGCGCCGGCGAGGCGATCAAACCGGCCGCGCCCATCGAGGCGGCGCTGCTGACCGGTGCGCCACCCGAGCTGGACTGGCGCGCGCTGCCGGTGGTCGAGCCGCTGTCGGTCAGCCTGGGCTACAAGCTGGTCGGCCTGATCAACCCCGAGAACGGCGCCCCGCTGCAGCAGCGCGTCAAGGGCATGCGCCAAAGCCTCAGCGAGACCCTGGGCCTGCTGCTGCCGCCGATCTCGGTGCGCGACGATCTCTCGCTCAAGCCCAGCCAGTACGCGGTGCTGCTGGGCGGCAGCGTGATCGCCCAGGCCGAGGTCCATCCCGACCGGCTGATGGCGATCGCCTCGGCCCAGGTCTATGGCGAACTCGACGGCGTGCCCGGTGCCGACCCGGCCTACGGCCTGCCGGTGATCTGGATCGAGCCGCAGCACAAGGCCCATGCGCTGGGCCTGGGCTACCAGGTGGTCGACGTGCCCAGCACGATTGCCACCCACCTCTCCAAGCTGGTGCGCGAGCAACTGCCCGAGCTGCTGCGCTTCGACGATGTCTCGGCGCTGCTGGAACGCCTGAGCGCGCTGAGCCCGAAGCTGGCCGCCGCGCTGGACAAGGCCTATGGCCACAGCCAGCTGCTGAAGATCCTGCGCCTGCTGCTGGCCGAGAGCGTGTCGATCAAGGACATCGTCAGCATCGCCAGCACCCTGGTCGAGAACGCCGAGGCCACCAAGGACGCTATCCTGCTGGCCGCCGAGGTGCGCTGCGCGCTGAAGCGCCAGATCGTGACCCAGCTGTGCGGCCCGGTCGGGGCCATGCGCGTCTTCAATATCGGCGCCGAGCTCGAGAACCTGCTGCTGGGCGCGCTGAACCAGGCCCGCCAGGGCGGCGCCAAGGTGCAGCTCGACAGCTATCCGGTCGACCCGCAGCTGCTGGGCCAGCTGCAGCAGCACATGCCGATGGCGCGCGACCAGATGAAGGGCCAGGGCGCCGCCCCGGTGCTGCTGGTGATGCCGCAGATCCGCCCGCTGCTGGCGCGCTATGCCAAGCTGTTCGCGCCCGGCCTGGCCGTGCTGTCCTACAACGAAGTGCCCGAGCAGCGCGAGATCGCGGTGATCGGCTCGCTAGGCTGAGCTGTTCGGCGCATCCGCATGCTGCAGCACCCAGACGATCTCGGCGGCGGCCCGGAACAGCGGGCCGCTGGAGCCCTGCGCGCCATGGAGCGTCTGGGTGCCGGCGCGGGGCGCGTTGACCGCGATCAGCCGGCTGCTCAGCTGGCAGTGGCGCAGTGCCAGCGGCACGCCCGCCAGTGCCGCCGCGATGCGCGGCATCAGCGCGCGCAAGGCCTGAAGGGTGGGCGGCTTCTCCGCCGACAGCTGCAGCCACAGGCCTTGCTGCCATTTCAGCAGCAGCTGAACCCAGCCGCCCTGCAAGCTCAGCTGCACCGTCAGCGCCAGCACGCCATCGCCGGCTTCCGCAGGCTCGCCGGCCTCGTCGCCGCCGTCCGGCAGCCAGCCCTGCGGTGGCGCCTGGATCAGGCGCAGCAACAAGGCCTGGGCATTCCAGCCCAGCACCTGGGTCGGCGGCAGCTGCAAGCCCTGTGTCTGCGCCGGTTCGGCGACCGGGCCGGGCAGACCCAAGCGCGAGGCATCGGCCAGCACCCGGCTGCGCCACTGCATGGCCAAGGCCGCCGGGCTCAGCGAGGAGGGCAGGCGCAGCTGCAGCTGCCAGGCCTGATCGCTGCGCAGCGCGGCCATCTCGCCCTCGGCGGTGGCGCTATCGCCGGCCGGGCGCTGCGGCCGGTGTTCGATCAGGGCCAGCTCCAGCTTGGGCTGGGTGGACAGCACCCGCAACAGCAGCTGGTCACCGGGCATCGCCGTGCCTGGCGGCAGGCGCAGCAGCAAGCCGCTGCCGTGCTGCCCCAGCAGCTGCCCTTGGGCGTCCTGCTCGACCAGCAGACGCAGCAGCTCGCCGACCTGGCGCGGCGGCATCGCCGTGTCGGCATGCCAGCTCAGCACCGGGCGAATGGTGCTGATGGCGGCGACGGCGGCAATGGCGGAGTTGGGCAGCGTCATCTGGGTGTCCTGTACCCCATTAAAGGCGACCTGGATCGCCAAACAATTAAACGCCGGCTCCCGCCGGACCTCAAACCCATCCCTGTCGAGACGCTATGAGCGCCCTGCCCGCCATCCATATCTGCCTGATCCACCCACCCGGCTATGCTCATGGCGACGCCTTGCTGGACCCGGCCATCTACTTCCAGTTCCAGTTCCAGCGCTTCGGTGCCGAGGTCAGCATGGAACGCAACCAGCTGCGCCATGGCGCGGTCAACCTGGTGTTCGGTGCCCATCTGGGTTTTGACATCCGGCTGTGCCAGGCCTACAGCTGCATCTTCGTCAATCTGGAGCAGCTCGGCCGCGAGGGCGCGCGCCTGCCGGCCGCCTATCTGCAGCTGCTGCGCAACTCGGCGGTGATCGACTACGACCCGGCCAATCCGCCGCAGTGCAGCGACTATCCGGACGACATCCCGATCACCTCCTTCCAGTACGCGCCCTATATGGCGCAGGACGATGTCGCGCCGCTGGAACAGCGGCCTATCGATCTGCTGTTCTTCGGCAGCATGAACGAGCGCCGCGCCGGCTTGCTCAAGCGCATCGAGGCCTGCGGCCGCCGGGTGATGGTGGCGCCCTTCCCGCTCTACGGCGCCGAGCGCGACGCGCTGATCCGCGAGGCCAAGGCCGTCGTCAATGTGCCCTTCTACGAGAGCGCCCGCTTCGAGCAGGTGCGGGCCTTTCTGTGCCAGTCGCTGGGCACGCCGGTACTGTCCGAGCGGCGTGCGGCAAGCCAGCCGCCGGCCGCCTATGAGGACAGCATCGGCTGGTTCGACGAGCAGGACCTCGAGCGCCTGTTCGGTCAGGACTTCGGCACGCCGGACTTCTACGCCAGGCTTTACGCCCAGCTCGAGCGCTTCAGGCAGACCGACCCGGTGGAGCAGTATGCCGATGCGCTGGGCTTCGCGGCCGGCTTGTGGCAGGTGCACAGCCAGGGCGCCATCGGCCAGACCGCCCAGGACCTGGCGCTGGGTTTTGGCGCGGCGCCGGGCGGTGCGGCCCCGCTGCTGCCGAACCGCCCGGGCCGCAAGCCGGCACCGCTGTTCCAGTACCTGGACGATGCCGCCGACAAGGCCGGCCGCCAGATCGACGCCGGCCGCCACGACGAGGCGCTGAACATCATCGCGCTGGCCGTGCACCAGCATTTCTGTCTGCCCGGCGTGGCCCACCATGGGCTCTACTACCCCGATTTCGACCGCCAGATCGAGCGCCTGACGCGCGCGCTGGGCACCAAGCCCGGCGCTGCATCATCGCGCGCCGAGCCGGCCGATGTGACGCTGATCGTCGCGACCGAGCTGTTCCAGGTCGGCGGCCATACCAAGGTGCTGGAAGATATCGCCCGCGCGGTCAAGCGGCCGGTCATCGTGCTGACCGATCTGTTCTCGACCTACCAGAATGACGGACCCAAGATGCGCTGGATACGCGAGCGCTTCGAGGGCATCGAGGTGATCTGCCTGTCCGAGCCCACGCTCTGGGACAAGAGCCGCGCGCTGGCCCGCATCGCCGCCGGCCTGCCGCTGGCCCAGATCGTCTATCTGCAGCATCACCAGGACCCGGTCGCCTTTGTCGGCACGCTGTGGCACCCCAGCGCCGGCAAGACCCTGATCCACCACTGCGACCACAACCCCAGCCTGGGCTGCACGCTGGCCGGCGTGGCCCATGCCGACCTGTCCGAGATGCTGGCCCAGACCTGCGGCGGCCAGCTCGAGCAGCCGGTCCAGCTGCTGCCACTCTATGTCGCCGACCAGGGCTGCCGCCCGCTGCCCGCCGCCGGCCAGCGCCGCTCGGTGGTCACCTCGGGCCGGCCGGGCAAGTTCGTGCAGACCGGCGAGTTCGCGCTGCACAAGATCGTCACTGCCGCGCTGAGCGCGGTCGACGGCGAGTTCTATTTCATCGGCCCGCTGGACGACAGCTGGATTGCCTTTGTGCGCAGCCAGCTGCGGGCGCAGCACATCGACCCGGCCCGCTTCGTGCCGCTGGGTCTGGTGCCCTCGCTGTGGCAAGCCCTGCTGGCGCTGCCGGACGCCGCCTTCTACATCGGCTCGGCGCCGGTGGGCGGCGGACGCGCGGCGATCGAGGCCCAGGGCGCCGGCCTGCCGGTGCTGTTCTTCTCCGGCATGGAGGCCGGCTCCCTGGTCGAGAACTTCAGCGTCTACGCCGGGCGCGAGCTGGGCTGGGCCGGCCCGGAGCAACTGGCGGCGCTGCTGCGCGAGCACAGCGCCGCCGCCGCAGCGCCGGCGCAGCAGGCGCGCGCCTACTACGACGCGCAATTCTCCTGGCCGCAGTTCCGCCGCCAGCTCGAGGCGCTGCTGGGCGCAGCGGCGATGGCCTGAGGACGCGACGGCCGGGGCGGCCCGGTCCGGTTCAGGCGGCGCTCAGCGGCGCGGGCGCCAGCCCGGCCTCGTGGCGCTCCCACATGCGCAGCAGCAAGGCCTCGAAGTCACGGGTGTAGCGGCGGCTGTCGAACAGCGGCAGGCGCATGCGCTGCTCGCGCAGATGGGCCTGGGCGGCGCGCAGCTCGTCCAGCCCGGTCAGCAGACTGACCGCCTTGTCGACATAGGCTTGCGGGCTGGCGCAGACAAAGTCCGGCAGCTCGCAGGCCTGCACCAGGCTGGCGGCGACGCGGGAAGCAAAGGTCTCGCCCGGCACGGTCAGCACCGGCACGCCGGCCCACAAGGCCTCGCTGGCCGTGGTGTGGGCGTTGCAAGGCCAGGTGTCGAGCACCAGGTCGGCACATTGCAGCCGGGCCAGATTGTCATTGCTGCCGATCAGCGGCGAGAACAGCAAGCGGCTCGCATCGATGCCGCGTGCGACCATCTCCTTGCTCAGATTGCGCTGGGCGGCCTCGTTCCAGGCCAGCAGCCACAGCACGGCCTGGGGCACGGATTTCAGGATCTGGGCCCACAGATCGGCCATCTCGGCCGTGATCTTGTAGCTCTGATTGAAGCAGCTCAGCACCAGGGCGTCCTCGGGCAGGCCCAGCAGCGCGCGCGGCGGCTTGGTCGGCAGCGCGCGGCGGCTGTCGTTGGGCTGGTAGCTGTGCGGCATCTGGGCGATGCGCTCGCTATAGCTCGGCGCATGGGCCAGCGGCGTGACGGCCGCATCACCGACCACATAGTCGATGAAGGCCGCGCCGGTCGAGCCCGGATAGCCCAGATAGCTCACCTGCACCGGCGCCGGGCGGTAGCCCAGGATGTGCATGCGGCTGTTGTGCGTATGGCCCTTCAGGTCAATGACGATGTCGATATCGTCCTCGCGCATCAGGCGCGCGACCTCGACATCGGCCAGGCTCTTGACGCTGCGGAAATGGTCGGCCGCGGCACGCAGGCGCAGCTGCTCGGGTGAGCCGTCCTCGGGGCTGTGGCAGTACAGAAAGACCTCGAAGCGCTCGCGATCACGGAGCTCCAGCAGCTCGGTCATCAGGATGGCCGTCGCATGCATGAAGAAGTCGGACGACAGATAGCCGATGCGCAGCCGCCCCGGCCGGCGCGCGCCGCGCGGCGCCAGCGGCTCGATCGAGCGGCCCAGCGCGGCGCAGCGCAGCTGCCCGACCCGCAGCTGCTGCTGCGCGCTGCTCTCCAGCGCCAGCAGCGTGAACGGGGCAATCTCCAGCACCGCCGCATCGCTGCCCTGGGACAGCTCGTCGAGCATGGTGTTCTTGTGGCGCTGCAGCTGGGGCCAGTCGCAGATCAGGGCGAGCTGGAACACCAGGCGCGACAGCGCCAGCGCGCGCACATCGGGACGCACGTTCTGGGCCGTCAGCACCGCGGTCTCGAAACAGACGGCGGCCTGGCTGGCCATGTTCAGGTCCTTGAGCACCAGGCCCAGCTGGAAATGGGCCAGGCTGTTCTTGATATTGAGCTGCAGGGCCTGGGTCAGCAGCGGCACGGCCTCGGCCATGCGCGGCGTGAACAGCAGCGCCTCGGCCTGCATCATCAGCAATTCCTCGTCGCGCGGCACCTGGGCGGGCAAGCGGGCACAGGCCGCCAGCAGCTCGTCGCTGCGGCCGCGCTTGCGCAGGCATTCGGCCAGCAGCTTGACCGCGGCCAGGCTGTGGGGCTCGAGCTCGACCAGGCGTTCGGCGCTTTGCTGGGCGCCGGCCAGATCGTTCATCGCCATCTGGGCCTGCACCATCGACAGCCACAGCTGGCTGTCCTTGGGCAGCTGGTGAAGGGCGCGCCCGAACTCGCGCGCGGCATCGCTCCACTGCTGGCGCGTCATCGCGCGGTGGCCGGCCTCACGGTACTGCTTGGCCCTGAGGGTCTGCTGGAAACTGCTCATGCGATCCCGTCCTGCGCGTGCGCGTTGTTGACGCGAAATTCTAGAAAGATCCGGACCGACTCCGGCCGAGGCAGGCCTTGCTGACGTGCGGCTTGTCACGCCGACCCCATAAAAAAAGCCAGGCACAAGCCTGGCTTTCGATGCGGCGGTGCGCGGACCGCCGCCGTCACGGCAACTGCGGCAATTACTGCAGCAGCGACATGACCATGCCGGACATGCTGTTGCTCTGCTTGAGCATCGACGACGAGGCTTGCATCAGCATCTGCTTGGTCGTCATGTTGGAGGTCTCCGTCGCGTAGTCGACGTCCATGATGCGGCCCTTGGCTTGCGACACATTGGTCTTCATGTTCTGCAAGTTGTTGTAGACGTGGTCCAGGCGGTTGGCACCGGCGCCCAGCTCGGCGCGCAGTGCACCGATCTTGTCCAGCATCGTGTTGGCATTGGTGATGGCCGTCGTGGCGGTGCCGGCGGTCGACACATTGCCGCCGGTCAGCGTGGCTTGAGCGCCGGTCGCGGCGGACAGCGAGGCCGACGAATTGAAGGCATAGACCTCGGCAGCGTCCGAACCGATCTGGAACGAGGCGGCTGCGGCCAGCGTCGCACCGGCGCCGCTGAACAGAGCCTGGCCACCGAACTTGGTGTTGGACATGATGTTGTTCAGCTCGGAGCTCAGCGCCTGGAACTCCTTGTCCATCGCGGTCTTGTCGTCGGCGTTGGAGGTGGCGTTCGAGGCTTCCGTGGCCAGGTCCTTCATGCGCAGCACGATGTTGCTGACTTCATTCAGAGCGCCTTCGGCGGTCTGCAGCATCGAGATGCCGTTTTGCGTGTTGCGCTGGGCCACGGCCATGCCGCGGGTCTGGGCGTTCAGGCGGGTGGCGATCTGCAGGCCGGCGGCATCGTCCATCGCGGAGTTGACGCGCAGGCCGGTGCCCAGACGGCTCATCGAGGTGGTCAGGGCGCGTTGGGTGCTGCCCAGCGAGCTTTGGGTGGACAGGGCGGCGGCGTTGGTGTGCAGGCTCAACATGATGTTTTCACTCCAGAAGAAGGGTTGTGTCTTCGTTGGCGGGCAGGAACTTCTGCCCTCACCGGTACAAGGCGGCAGCCGCGCCGGCGGACTTAAATCGCTGAAGCAAAAAAAGCGAAACCCGCCAAAGCGGGCTTCGCTGCGCGACTTTGTTCACACAAAGCCGCCCATGGGCACCAGGAATCAGCCGATGCGCACCGGCACGAAGATCTTCTCCGGCCCGCGCTGCACCAGCAGGGCCACCGATTTATCGGCGGCGGCCACCACCTCGCGGACCTGCTCGACCGAGCTGACCGGCGTGCCGTTGATCGCCAGCAGCACATCGCCGGGCCGCACGCCGGCGCGGGCCGCCGCACCGCCGGCGTCCTGCACCACCAGGCCGCCCTCGGCACCGCGGCGCTCGCCCTGCTGCAGCGGGCGCAGCGCCAACCCCAGCTTGCCGGCCGGCGTGGCCTGCTCGTCTTCGGCCCTGGCCTGCTGCGGCTCGCCGGCTTCGCCGAGCTTGGCCTTGAGCTGCTCGCGCTTGCCCTGGCGCCAGATTTCCAGCGTGGCGGTCTCGCCCGGCGTGGCCTGGCCCAGCAGGGCCGGCAGATCGCTGGAGGCGACGATGGGCTGATCGTTGAACTTCAGCACCACATCGCCGGAGCGCAGCCCGGCCTGGGCCGCCGGGCCGCCGGCCTCGACCCCGGCCACCAGGGCCCCGGCCGGGCGCTCGAGCCTGAAGGAGTCGGCAAAGCTCTGGTTCACATCCTGGATGGTCACGCCCAGACGCGCATGGCGGGCGCGGCCGCCGCCCTGGATCTGCTGCTGCACCCGGGTCGCCACCTCGATAGGGATCGCAAACGAGATGCCCTGGTAGCCGCCCGACTGGCTGTAGATCTGCGAGTTGATGCCGACCACCTCACCGCGGGCGTTGAACAGCGGGCCGCCCGAGTTGCCGGGGTTGACCGCCACATCGGTCTGGATGAAGGGCACAAAGGTCTCGTCGGGCAGGGCCCGGCCCTTGGCGCTGACGACGCCGGCGCTGACGCTGTTCTCGAAACCGAAGGGCGAGCCTATCGCCAGCACCCATTCGCCGACGCGCAGGTCCTTGCTGCTGCCCAGTTTCAGCGCCGGCAGGTTCTTGGCCTCGATTTTCAGCACCGCCACATCGGTCTTGGGATCGCTGCCCAGCACCTTGGCCGGGAACTCGCGCCGGTCGGTCAGCTTGACCATCACCTCCTGGGCGTCGCGCACCACATGGGCATTGGTCAGTATCAGGCCGTCGGCGCTGACGATGAAGCCCGAGCCCTGGCCGCGCGTGGGCATCTCGCGCGCCTGGCCCGGCTGGCCCGGCACCTGAAAGCGCCGGAAGAACTGGTAGAAGGGATCATCGGGGTCCAGCTGCGGCGCGGCGCGGCTGGTCTTGACGCTGCCGGTGACGCTGATATTGACCACGGCCGCACCGTTTTGCTGGGTGATCTGGGCAAAGTCGGGCAGCCCCGTGGCTGCGCCGGGCGCGGCGGCCTGAACGGGTGAGAAAGGCTGGGCGGATGGCGTCTGCACGCCTGCGGCCGGCGGCGTGGCCGTCTTCTGCAAGGCCGCCGCGCCGATCGCGCCGCCGCCGACGCCTATCAGTCCGGCCGTCGCCAGGGCCCATACCAAACGCTTGGCCGGGATCATCGTTTCTGCTGCTGCCATAAAGCCTCCTGCTAAAAGTGAGCGTCGATGGGCTCACTATGGCAAGCAAGACTTAGGTGGCACTTAAGGCGCGCTCTTGTCGAACAACACATCCACCCGCAGCCCGCCCAGCGCCTCGGAGCGCTCCAGTGCGAGCCGGGCGCCGTGGCGCTCGGCAATCGACTTGACGATGGCCAGACCCAGGCCGGAGCCGCTGGCCTGGGCCTGCTGCTCGCTGCTGCGATAGAAGCGATCGAACACGCGCTCGCGCTCCTCGGGCGCGATGCCGGGGCCGCTGTCCTCGATGCGCAGCCGCGCCGTGCCGCCCTCGTCGAGCAGCAGCACATCGACCCGCCCGCCCTCGGGCGTGTACTTGAGCGCGTTGTCCAGCAGATTGCGCAGCAGCACGGCCAGCGCATCGGCCTGGCCCGGGACGCTGACCGCGTCGGCCCGCAGCAAGCCCAGGTCGATGTGCCGGGCCTGGGCGCTGGCGGCCAGCTCGCCCATCAGCTGACGGGTCAGCGGCTCCAGCGCGACCGGCCGCCTCTCGACGCTGCCCACCGCCTGCTGGCGCGCCAGCAGCAGCAGCTGCTCGACCAGATGGCCGGCTCGCTCGATGCCGGCGCCCAGGCGCTGCTGGATCAGCGCGCGCTCGGGCTCGCCGCCGCTGCGCTGCAGGGCCTGCAGCTGCAGCTTCAGCGCGGTCAGCGGCGAGCGCAGCTCATGGGCGGCGTCGGCGACGAAATGCTGCTGCGCGTCGAAGGCCTGGCGCATGCGCGCCAGCAGCGAGTTCAGCTCCTGCACCATGGGCTGGATCTCGGCCGGCAGGCCGCCCTCGCCCACCGGCGACAAATCCTCGGCCGCCCGCGCCGCCAGCTGCTTGCGCACCCGCTCGACCGGCGCCAGCGAGCGGCTCACCACCCAGCCCACCACCGCCATCAGCAGCGGCAGCACGATGGCGATGGGCGTGATCGTGCGCCAGGCCAGCCGCCCGGCCAGGCGCTGGCGCACCGCCAGCTCCTGGGCCACCTGCACCACCCGGCCGCCGGTCTGCATCGACAGCACGCGGTACTGCTTGCCCTCCGACTCGACAGTGGTGAAGCCCAGCACCGCGCGCTGCGGCAGCCGCGCCCGCGGCGCCGGTGCGAACAGCTGCAGGCCGTCGTCGGTCCAGGCCTGGATGATCAGCTCCAGCTCCTCGGGCAGATGGCGCGGCGGCGCGGCGCCGCCGATGGACAGCGCCATCTGCTGCATCTGGTAGTCAAAGATCGCGTCGGCCTCCTGCAAGGCCGTGCGGTAGGCGCTCCAGGCCTGCAGCAGCGCCGCCAGACTGACGGCACCCAGCAGGAACAGCATCAGCCGGCGCCGCAGCGAGGGGGCAGGTCTTGCCGTACTCATTGCTTGGGCACCATATAGCCCAGGCCGCGCACATTCTGGATCAGGCCGGGCCCGAGCTTCTTGCGTAGGCCGTGGATATAGACCTCGACCGCATTGCTCGTGACCTCGTCCTTCCAGCTGTAGAGCTTCTCCTCCAGCTGCTGGCGCGACAGCACCAGGCCCGGCCGCGCCAGCAGCGGTTCCAGCACCGCCCATTCGCGCGCCGACAGCGTGACCGGCTGGCCGCCGACCGTGGCCTCATGGGTGGCAGGATTCAGGCTGACGCCCAGATGCTCGTAGACCGGCTCGGCGCGGCCGCTGGCGCGGCGCAGCAGTGCGCGGATGCGGGCCAGCAGCTCGTCGAGCTCGAAGGGCTTGAGCACATAGTCGTCGGCGCCGGCGTCCAGCCCCTCGACCCGCTGCGCCAGCGCGTCGCGGGCGGTGGCGATCAGCACCGGCAGGCGCTGCTTGCGCGCGCGCAAGGCGCGCAGCACGCTCATGCCGTCGCGCCGGGGCAGGCCCAGGTCGAGCAGCAGCAGGTCGTAGTCCTGGGCCTGCAGCGCCGTGTCGGCCTGCTCGCCATCGCGCACCCAGTCGACCGCATAGCCCTCGGCGCGCAGCAGGTCCAGCAGCTGCTCGCCAATCATCTGATCGTCTTCCACCAGCAATAAACGCATGCCGGTATTGTCCACGCCCGGCTTAGGCCGGGCTTAGGGTGGCCCTCAGTACAGATAGGTCAGCATCACCATGCCGGTCGGGCTGGCCTTGCGCTGCACCAGCGGGCTCTTGGCCGCGTCGCCGAGCAGGCGGGTCGCGCCCAGCGAGCTCATCACGCCCCATTTTTTGTCTATCTTGTACTTCCAGCTGACGCTGGCATCCAGCGAATGGAAGCCGGACTTGGGCGTGTAGATGCCGTACTTGCTCGCCGCCGCCTGGGCCGGGCTGACGCCAAAAAAGGCCTGCGTGTACTTCTTGTCACCGGCGCTGGCGCTGAGCCCGATGGACAGTTCGTTGCGCTCGTCGGACCAGACGCCAGCCTCGGCGCCGAGCCGGAAGACGGTGCCGTGGCGAGCGTCCTTCAGTTGGGCGATGTCCTTGTCCTTGCCCTTGCTGAGCGGCAGCTCCACGCCGGCGCTCAGCTGCACGGTGTCCATCAGGCTGTAGCTCAGGCCCAGATTGAGCGTGCCTATGGTCTTGATCTCGCCCATGCCCTTGAGCTCCTTAGCGCCGCCGGAGATGCCCTTCTTGTCCTTGTCGTTGCGGCCGCCGCGCAGCCCCAGCGAGGCGCTATAGCCCAGCGGGCCGGTTTCGCCGGCCCAGCCTATGCCGCGCATGGTGCTGGCGAAGAAGCCATTGCTCATCTGGTAGTCGATCCCGGGCAGCACGCCGCCCTCGATCTTCTTGGCACCGGCGTACTTGGCATCGAAGCCCACCCCGATGCCCAGCATCAGGGTGTTGCCCCCGGCAGGCTCGGCGCCGGCCTGGGCATGGGACAGTGCTGGCACCAGGCCCAGGCTCAGCAGCAGGGCGGCGGCCGCAGCGGTTTGACGGCCGGCAATGAGTTTGGATGGCTTGTTCATGAGTGGTGGGTCGAGTAGGGAAAGTGGTGGGAGCAATCAATCCATAGCGCCGACGATCTCGGCGAAGGGCTGTACGGTGGTGATGCGCGGGTTGGCATCCTTCAAGGCGGCACTGAGCCGCAAGACGATGCGGTCCTTGGCGTCGGGCAGATAAGTCCGGGCACCGGCCGGCAGATGCACGGTGAGTGCGCAATCGGGCCGTTGCTCGCAACGGAACTGCAGGCTGTGAACCTTGGGGGCGAAGACGCCGGCGAAGCCGGCCTGGCGCTTGGCAAAGCCGTTCATCTGCGCCGCAGCACGCGTCAGGTCGGCGTAACGGAATTCCCGGCCGTCGGGCAACTGCACCAGCAGATCGATGTTCAGATCGAGATCATCCAGCGGCCTGTTGGCATGCATGGTGGCGGCGACGTCGGCCCTGGCCAGCGCCGCCGGGCGCTCGAAGCGGCCATCGGCCAGCAAGGGGACGTCGACACGCCGACCTTGCTCGACATACCAGAGCCGCAGGTCCTCGCCCGGCGTGAGCGCCCGCAGACGGTGTTGCAGCCGGATCGCATCGCGCTCTTCGGGTGCCAGCCGGTCGAGCGCGGCCGCCATCTCGAACACGGTGCGCGCCGGCAGCTGGGCATTGCTGGCGGCGCAGGCCGGTCGGCCGTCGGCCAGGGCCAGCACCAGGCCTAGCATCGCCAGCAGGCCGTGGCCGCTCAAGGCAGGACCCCGGCGCAGGCGTCGCCCGGCGCGGCGCGGTGTGGATAGCGGTACTTCATGCTCAAGCCTTCCCTTCTTGCTTGTGAACCCGCCGATCGACGGCGTCCCCGGGTATCTCCCGGGTGATCGCAGTGTCGGCAGCGACGCTGAAGATTTCATGCACCCTGCATGAAGACTTGCTGAATCCCAAGCCGCGAGCTCGGCGAGCTCAAACCATGGCTACAATGCCGCCGGTCAGGAGAGAGCTTCCTAGCGGAAGCCGCCGAAGGCGCAGTGGCGATGGTGATCCCAAGCTGCGAACGCTCAGGCAAAAGGACTGACAAAACGCCCAGAACCGGGCGTTCCTCACTGGAGAGAGGCGGGCCCCGAGTCCGTCCACCGAAGGGGCAAGCTGTTGGCGAACCGTCAGCGGTCAATCTCTCAGGTAAGCCGGACAGCGAGGGCATCCCCCCGCGCCCCCGATGGGCGTGGGCTGTTTGAATGCCCTCGGAGTTTTCCCATGTCCGCCGACGCTCTCCTCAAGACCCCCCTGCACGCCCTGCATCTCGAACTCGGCGCCAAGATGGTGCCCTTCGGCGGCTATGACATGCCGGTGCAGTACCCGTCGGGCGTGATGGCCGAGCACAAGCACACCCGCGCCGCGGCCGGCCTGTTCGATGTCTCGCACATGGGCCAGCTGCGCCTGGTCGGCGCCGGCGCCGCTGCCGCGCTTGAAACCATCGTGCCGGTCGATGTGATCGACCTGGGCGTGTTCAAGCAGCGCTACGCCCTCTTCACCAACGAGCAGGGCGGCATCCTCGACGACCTGATGATCTGCCGCCGCCCCGACGACCTGTTCGTCGTCGTCAATGCCGGCTGCAAAGTGCAGGACATCGCCCATCTGCAAGCCACCATCGGCACCAAGTGCGAGGTGATTCCCATGCCCGAGCAGGCGCTGCTCGCGCTGCAGGGCCCGCAGGCCGTGACCGCGCTCGCGCGCCTGAACCCCGAGGTCGCCAAGCTGACCTTCATGACCGGCGGCTTCTTCGAGCTGGACGGCATCCCGACCTTCCTGACCCGCTCCGGCTACACCGGCGAGGACGGCTTCGAGATCTCGGTGGCCGGTGCGCAGGCCGAGGCCCTGGCGCGCAAACTGCTGGCCCAGCCCGAGGTCAAGCCCATCGGCCTGGGCGCGCGCGACTCGCTGCGCCTGGAAGCCGGCCTGTGCCTGTATGGCCATGACATCGACACTGGCACGACGCCGGTGGAGGCCTCGCTGACCTGGGCGATCCAGAAGGTGCGCCGCGCCGGCGGTGCGCGCGCCGGCGGCTATCCGGGCGCGGCCGTGGTCGACGCGCAGCTGGCCGGCGGCGCCGCGCGCAAGCGCGTCGGCCTGGTCGGCAGCGAGCGCATGCCGGTGCGCGAAGGCGCAAAGCTGGTGGATGAGGCCGGCGTCGAGATCGGCGTCGTCACCAGCGGCACCCTGGGCCCGACGGTCAACAAGCCGGTGGCCCTGGCCTATCTGAACAGCAGTCATGCGGCCCAGGGCACCCAGGTCTGGGCCATCGTGCGCGACAAGCGCACGCCGATGACCGTCAGCCCCACCCCTTTCACCCCCAACGGTTACTACCGCGGCTGATCAGTCGCACCACCCTACTTCACGGAGCACCCCATGAGCACTATCAAGTACACCGCCGACCACGAGTGGGTCCAGATCGAAGCCGACGGCACGGTCATCGTGGGCATCACGGTCCATGCGCAGGACGCGCTGGGCGATGTGGTCTTTGTCGACCTGCCCGCCGTCGGCGCGAGCTTTGCCGAGAAGGATGTGGCCGGTGTGGTCGAGTCGGTCAAGGCCGCGGCCGATGTCTATATGCCGGTGTCGGGTGAGATCACCGAGGTCAACGAAGCGCTGCGCGACGACCCCTCGCTGGCCAATAGCGACCCGCTGAAGGCCGGCTGGTTCTTCAAGGTCAAGCTCAGCAAGCCGGCCGAGCTGGACGCGCTGATGGACAGCACGGCCTATGACGAGCTGGTCAAGAACAGCTGATCGCTGCTGACCTGAACCGATGAAAAACGGGCACTCCGGTGCCCGTTGTTGTACCCCGCAAGGATTGTTGCCATGTTGATGTCTGCTCTGAAGCCCCTGGGCGAGCTCGAGAACGCCGCCGAATTCCACGCCCGCCATATCGGCCCCGATGCGGCCGACGAGGCCGGCATGCTGTCGGTGATCGGCGCGGCCTCGCGCCGCGCGCTGATCGAGGCCATCGTGCCCGCCAGCATCAAGCGCGCCGTGGGCATGGACCTGCCCGCCGCCGCCAGCGAGGCCCAGGCCCTGGCCGAGCTGAAGGCGGTCGCCGCCAGGAACCGGGTGCTAAAGAGCTATATCGGCCAGGGCTATTACGGCACGCTGACCCCGGGCGTCATCCTGCGCAACATCCTCGAGAACCCCGCCTGGTACACCGCCTACACGCCTTACCAGGCCGAGATCTCGCAGGGCCGCATGGAGGCCCTGGTCAACTTCCAGACCATGGTCACCGACCTGACCGGCATGGCCATCGCCAATGCCTCGATGCTCGATGAGGCCACCGCCGCCGCCGAGGCGATGACACTGGCCGCCCGCGTGGGCAAGAGCAAGAGCCAGGTCTTCTTCGTCGCCGACGACGTGCTGCCGCAAAGCCTGGAAGTGATCCAGACCCGCGCCGCGCCGCTGGGCATCACGGTGCAGGTCGGCCCGGCCGCCGAGGCCGGCAAGAGCCCCTGCTTTGCCGCGCTGCTGCAATACCCGGGCGTCAACGGCGAGATCCGCGGCCTGCAGGCCGCCGCCGACGCACTGCATGCCCAGGGCGCGCTGCTGATCGCCGCAGCCGACCTGCTGGCCCTGACACTGCTGAAGGCCCCCGGCGAGCAAGGCGCCGACATCGCGATCGGCACGACCCAGCGCCTGGGCATGCCCATGGGCGCCGGTGGCCCGCATGCCGCCTATATGGCCTGCAAGGACGAATTCAAGCGCAGCCTGCCGGGCCGCCTGGTGGGCGTCAGCATCGACGCGCATGGCAACAAGGCCTATCGCCTGGCGCTGCAGACCCGCGAGCAGCACATCCGCCGCGAGAAGGCCACTTCGAACATCTGCACGGCCCAGGTGCTGCCGGCCGTGGTCGCCAGCATGTATGCGGTCTATCACGGCCCGGATGGCCTGAAGCGCATCGCACAGCGCGTCGCCAGCTACACGGCACTGCTGGCCAAGGGCCTGAAGGGTCTGGGCTATGAGATCGCCAATGCCGGCGCCTTCGACACGCTGCAGGTCCTGAGCGGGGACAAGACGGCCGCGCTGCTGGCCGGCGCCGTCGCCGCCGGCATGAACTTCCGCCGCGCCTCGGCCACCAGCCTGTCGATCTCGCTGGATGAGACCAGCACGCGGGCCGATCTGGCCGCCATCCTGGCGGTGTTCGGCGCGGGGGCCACCGACTTCGATACCGCCGGTATCGCTGCGCTGATCCCGGCCGAGCTGGTGCGTGCCAGCGCCTACCTGACTCACCCGGTCTTCAACACCCACCACTCGGAAACCGAGATGCTGCGCTACTTGCGCGCACTGGCCGACAAGGACCTGGCGCTGGACCGCAGCATGATCCCGCTGGGCTCCTGCACGATGAAGCTCAACGCCACCAGCGAGATGATCCCGATCACCTGGCCGGAGTTCGCGGGTGTGCACCCCTTCGCGCCGCAGGATCAGCTGGCCGGCTATGCGCTGCTCAACGAGCAGCTGACCGCCTGGCTGTGCCAGGCCACCGGTTATGCCGGCATCAGCCTGCAGCCCAATGCCGGCTCGCAGGGCGAGTACGCCGGCCTGCTGGCCATCAAGGCCTGGCATGAATCCCGCAACGAAGGCCATCGCAAGATCTGCCTGATTCCCGAGTCGGCCCATGGCACCAACCCGGCCTCGGCCCAGATGGTGGGCATGAGCGTGGTCGTGACCAAGTGCGACGCCGAGGGCAATATCGATCTGGCCGACCTGAAGGCCAAGTGCGAGCAGCACAGCGCCAATCTGGCCGCCATCATGATCACCTACCCCTCGACCTATGGCGTGTTCGACACCCATGTCAAGGAGATCTGCGCCCTGGTCAAGAGCCATGGCGGCCGCGTCTATGTGGACGGCGCGAACATGAACGCGCTGGTCGGCGTGGCCGCACCGGGCGAGTTCGGCGGCGATGTCTCGCACCTGAACCTGCACAAGACCTTCTGCATCCCGCACGGCGGTGGCGGCCCGGGCGTCGGCCCGGTCTGCGTGGTCGAGGACCTGGTGCCCTTCCTGCCGGCACACCGCTCGGCCGGACTGGGTGCCGAGAGCAATATCGGCGCCGTCTCCGCAGCCCCGCTGGGCAATGCGGCCGTGCTGCCGATCTCGTGGATGTATGTGCGCATGATGGGCGCCGACGGCCTGACTGCCGCGACCGAGACCGCCATCCTGTCGGCCAACTATGTGGCCGCCCGCCTGGCCGATGCCTACGACATCCACTTCAGCGGCAATATCGCCAGCGTCAAGGGCGGCGGCGTCGCCCATGAGTGCATCCTGGACCTGCGTCCGCTGAAGGAGACCTCGGGCGTGTCCGCTGAGGACGTGGCCAAGCGCCTGATCGACTACGGCTTCCATGCGCCGACGCTGTCCTTCCCGGTTGCCGGCACCTTGATGGTGGAGCCGACCGAGAGCGAGTCCAAGGCCGAGCTGGACCGCTTCTGCGACGCGATGCTGGCGATCCGCGCCGAGATCGCCAAGGTGGAAGCCGGCAGCTGGTCGCGCGAGGACAACCCGCTGGTCAACGCGCCGCACACCGCCGAGAGCCTGCTGAAGGCCGACTGGACCCATGGCTACACCCGCGAGGAAGCGGCCTACCCGGTCGCCACACTGCGCCGCCAGAAGTACTGGGTGCCGGTGGGCCGGGTCGACAATGTTTACGGCGACCGCAATCTGTTCTGCAGCTGCGTGCCGCTGTCCGAGTACGAGCAACAAGCCTGAGCGAGGTAGAGCCCGATGGCCGTTTCCGTTTTTGACCTCTTCAAGATCGGTATCGGGCCATCGAGCTCGCATACCGTCGGCCCGATGCGGGCGGCGCGGCTGTTCGGCCTGCGCCTCAAGCACGAGGGTTTGCTCGAGCGCTGCGCCCGTGTCCAGGTCGTGCTCTACGGCAGCCTGGGCGCCACCGGCAAGGGCCATGGCAGCGACAAGGCCGTGCTGCTGGGCCTGGCCGGCCATGAGCCGGACACGGTCGATATCGAGGCCATCCCCGAGCTGCTGGCGGCGATACGCGCCGGCGATCTGAACCTGATCGGCGAACGCCGGCTGCGCTTCGACGAGGCCAAGGACCTGGTCTTCAAGCGCCGCGAATCCCTGCCCTTCCATGCCAACGGCATGCGCTGCCTGGCCTTCGATGCCGACGGTGCCGAGATCGCCAACCGCATCTACTACTCGGTCGGCGGCGGCTTTGTCGTCAGCGACGAGGTGGCGGCCGACGGCAGCAAGCAAAAGGTGATCGCGCCCGATGCCACCGTGCTGCCCTACCCCTTCCACAGCGGCGACGATCTGCTGGCGCTGACCCAGCAGCACGGCATCAGCATCGCCGAGATCATGCGCCGCAACGAGCGTCACTGGCGCAGCGATGAAGAAACCCGTGCCGGCCTCCTGAAGATCTGGCAGGTGATGCAGGACTGCGTCACGCGCGGCTGCAAGACCGAGGGCATCCTGCCGGGCGGCTTCAAGGTCAAGCGCCGCGCCGCCCAGCTGCACCGCGACCTGACCGCCAACCCGGAGGCCGCGCTGCGCGATCCGCTGCAGGTGATGGACTGGGTCAATCTCTACGCGCTGGCCGTCAACGAGGAAAACGCTGCCGGCGGCCGGGTCGTCACCGCCCCGACCAATGGCGCGGCCGGCATCGTGCCGGCGGTGCTGCACTACTACGCCCGCTTCGTCCACCATGCCAGCGAGGACGGCATCGTCGACTTCCTGCTGACGGCCGCGGCCATCGGCATCCTCTACAAGGAAAACGCCTCGATCTCGGGCGCCGAGGTCGGCTGCCAGGGCGAGGTCGGCGTGGCCTGCTCGATGGCGGCCGGCGCGCTGTGCCAGGTGATGGGCGGCACGCCCGAGCAGGTCGAGAACGCCGCCGAGATCGGCATGGAGCACCATCTGGGCCTGACCTGCGATCCGGTCGGGGGCCTGGTGCAGATCCCCTGCATCGAGCGCAATGCGATCGCCTCGGTCAAGGCCATCAATGCGGCCCGCATGGCGCTGCGCGGCGACGGCACCCATTTCGTCAGCCTCGACAAGGTCATCAAGACCATGCGCGACACCGGCGCCGACATGATGACCAAGTACAAGGAAACGGCGCGCGGCGGCCTGGCGGTCAACATCGTCGAATGCTGACGGGGACGGCCCCTAAAATGCCGGCATGACCACGCCCAACAGCTCCCAGTTCGAAGACTTCATGCGCCATGTCCACGAGCATGGCGTGCACAAGACCGACCGCACCGGCACCGGCACGCGCAGCGTGTTCGGCCACCAGATGCGCTTCGATCTGAGCCAGGGATTCCCGCTGGTGACGAGCAAGAAGGTGCACCTGAAGTCCATCATCCTGGAGCTGCTGTGGTTTCTGCGCGGCGACTCCAATGTCAAATGGCTGCAGGAGCGCGGCTGCACGATCTGGGACGAGTGGGCCCGCGAGGACGGCGACCTGGGCCCGGTCTACGGCGTGCAGTGGCGCAGCTGGCCGACGCCGGACGGCGGCCATATCGACCAGATCGCCGAGGTCGTGAAGACCCTCAAGAGCAATCCCGATTCGCGCCGCATCATCGTCAGCGCCTGGAATGTGGCCGATCTGGGCAAGATGGCCTTGATGCCCTGTCATGCCTTCTTCCAGTTCTATGTCGCCGAGGGCAAGCTGTCCTGCCAGCTCTACCAGCGCAGCGCCGATATCTTCCTCGGCGTGCCCTTCAATATCGCCAGCTATGCGCTGCTGACCCAGATGCTGGCCCAGCAATGCGATCTGGCGCTGGGCGACTTTGTCTGGACCGGCGGCGACTGCCATATCTACAGCAATCACGAGGAGCAGGTGCGCACCCAGCTCGAGCGCACGCCCTTCCCCTACCCGCAGATGCGCATCAAGCGCCGCCCGGCCTCGATCTTCGACTACGAGTTCGATGATTTCGAGCTGCTGGACTATCAGCACCATCCGGCGATCAAGGCACCGGTCGCCGTATGACCGATGTCGTCCTGATCGCCGCCGTCGCCGAGGGCGGCGCCATCGGCAGAAACAACGAGCTGCTGGTGCGCCTGCCCGAGGACATGGCCCGCTTCAAGGCCTTGACGATGGGGCATGCTGTCATCATGGGCCGCAAGACCTGGGACTCGATCCCGCCGCGCTTCCGGCCGCTGGTGGGCCGGCGCAACATCGTGCTGAGCCGCCAGCAAGACCTGACCCTGGACGGCGCCGAGGTCCATGCCTCGCTGGACGCCGCGCTGGCGGCCTGCGCCGGCGCGGCGACGGTCTTCGTGATGGGCGGCGCCGAGATCTATGCGCTGGCCCTGCCGCGGGCGACCGGGCTGGAGCTGACCGAGATCGCCGCGCGCTTCGACGGTGCCGATGCCTTCTTCCCCGCCTGGGACACCAGCCACTTCGACTGCCTGGCCCGCCAGCCGCAGCGCAGTGCCCAGGGCCTGGCCTACGATTTCGCCAGCTACCGACGCCGACCGTCCGGCACGCCCTGACCCCAACGAGCAGCCGATGACGACACCCGCCCCAGCCCTTTTCGTCATCTTCAACCGGGGCTCGGGCCATGGCGAGGCGGCCGAGCTGCAATCCGCCATCGCGACGGCCTGCCGGGAAGCCGGCCGCGAGCTGCATCTGCAGGGCATAGCCGACCCGCGCCAGATCCACCGCATCGCCCGCGAGACGGTGCTGCGGGCGCAGGCGGTGCGGGGCATCGTCGTGGCCGCCGGCGGCGACGGCACGATCAATGCGGTGGCGCAGGCGGTGCTGGGCAGCGGCTGTGCCTTCGGCGTGCTGCCGCGCGGCACCTTCAACTACTTCAGCCGCACCCATGGCATCCCGGCCGAGCTCGAGGCCGCGCTGCAGCTGCTGCTGCATGGCAAGCCGCAGCCGGTCCAGGTGGGCCTGGTCAACGACCGGGTCTTCCTCGTCAACGCCAGCCTGGGCCTGTATCCCAAGCTGCTGGAGGACCGCGAGTACTGGAAGAAGCAGCTCGGCCGCAGCCGGCCAGTGGCCTTTCTTGCCGGATTACTGACCCTGATGCAGGGCCACAGCAATCTGCGCCTGAGCATCGAGATGCGCGGCCAAACCCCAGATATCCGCGAAGTCCACGAGATCCGCACCCCGACCCTGTTCGTCGGCAACAACGCGCTGCAGATGGAGCAGATCGGCCTGCCCGAGGCCCAGGCCATCGATGCCGGCCAGCTGGCCGGCATCACACTGCGGCCGCTGGGCCGCTGGGCCCTGCTAGGCCTGCTGCTGCGCGGCGCGCTGGGCCGGCTCGGCGAGGCCTCGCAGCTGTTCAACTTCTCCTTTGCCTGCCTGACCGTGCGCGCCTCGCGGCGCTTCGGCCTGGGCCGCATCAAGCTGGCCACCGATGGCGAGATCGTCTGGATGAAGCTGCCGCTGCAGTTCCGGGTCGCGCCCGAGCCCCTGCTGCTGATACGCCCGCCGGGGCCGGCGGCCGAAAGGGCTGGCGAGCCGGAGGCGCGATGAGCACGCTGCTGCTGCAGATCTCCGACACCCATTTCGGCACCGAGCGGGCGCCGGTGGTCGCGGCGCTGGAGCGGCTCGCGCAGGCCCTGCGCCCCGATGTGCTGCTGCTCAGCGGCGATATCACACAGCGCGCCACACCGGCCCAGTTCGGCGCCGCGCGCGCCTTTGTCGAGCGGCTGCGGGTGCCCCATGTGCTGGCCATCCCCGGCAACCACGACATCTCGCTGTTCAACCCGCTGGCCCGGCTGCTCTGGCCTTACCGGCGCTACAGCCAGGCCTTCGGCGCCGAGCTGGAGCCGCAGTTCGAGAACACCGAGGCCTTGGTGCTGGCGCTCAACACGACGCGCTGGTGGCGCCACAAGCATGGCGAGCTCTCCGAGGCGCAGATCGAGCGCGTCGCGCGGCGGCTGCGGGCTGCCTCGCCCGCACAATGCCGCATCGTGATGGTGCACCAGCCGCTGGCCGTGACCCAGGCCAACGACCTGAACAACCGGCTGCGCGGCCACCAGGCGGCGCTGCGGCGCTGGGCCGAGGCCGGAGCGGACCTGATCGTCGGCGGCCATATCCACCTGCCTTTTGTCTTGCCGCTGCAGCCGCCACAGACCGGGCTGGCGCGGCCGCTGTGGGCCGTGCAGGCCGGCACCGCGGTCAGCGCCCGGCTGCGGCCCGGCGCGGGCAACTCGGTCAACGTGATCCGGCTGCCGCAGCGGGTTGTCGAGCGCTGGGACTTCGATGAGGGCGCGTTGCGCTTCGAGCAGGTCCGCAGCGATCCGGTCGGCTGAGCGGGCTCAAAGAAATACTGTATTTATAATCAGTATTTACATCACTTCCTCCGCAGCCGCCATGGCCGAGCTCGCCCTGAACCGCGTCCACCGCAGCCGTCTGACCCAGATCTGGCGCTCGGCGGGCTGGCCTTGCAAGGACGGCATCGAGCTCGACCTGCTGGCGGCCGGCATGCTGGCGCAGCAGCTCTCGCCCGAGGGCCGCGAAACGCTGCGGCTGACCGAGGCCGGCATCACCTGGCTGGCCCAGCAGCGCCAGCAGCAGCAACGCCCGCTCAGCGCCCATGACCGGCTGGCCCAGCGCTTCGCCGAGGAGCTGCTGGCCGAGGGACGCATCGTCTGGCATGAGCTGTCGCTGCGGGCGCTGATCGCCAGCGAGCCGGTCGCGGCGGACGACAAGCCGCCGCTGTGGGACGAGGCCGAGCCACCACCGCCCTCGCTGAAGAACAGCTGGCGCATGGCCCGCCCCGACCTGTTCTCGGTGCGCAACACCTCGGTCGAGGCCTATCTGCGGCCCCAGGTGCACGAGATCAAGTTCAGCCGCGCCGATCTGCTGTCCGACCTGCGCCATGCGGCCAAGCGCCAGGCCTATGAATGGCTGTGCTGCGAGTGCTTCTATGTGTTCCCGGCCGGCGTCGCCCAGCCCAACGAGATCCCCGAGCAGTTCGGCATCTGGGTGCTGCAGGGCAGCCTGGCCGACGGTCGTTTCGAGCTGCTGCGGCCGGCCCGGCATTGCAGCCGCAGCCTGCCCTTCGCGGTCTGGCTGGCGCTGGCCAAGGCGACACCGCTGCACAGCGAGCGCGAGGGCCTGCAGGCCCGGCTGGGCGAGGATGACGCCGCGCCGGAGCTGCCGTGAACGAGGCGCTGCCGCCAACTCGCTACCGCGTCGCGGTGCGCGAGCTCTGCGAGTTCACTGCCAAGCAGGGCAGCCTGGACCTGCGCTTCACGCCGGCGCCCACCGCGCTGGAAGGCATGGCCGGCCATGCCCTGGTGGCCGAGCGCCGCGGCGAAGGCTACCGCGCCGAGCTGAGCCTCAGCGGCGACTACCAAAGCCTGCAGGTGCGCGGCCGGGCCGATGGCTACCAGCCCAGGCTGCGGCGCCTGGAAGAGATCAAGACCTACAAGGGCCGGCTGCAGGACCAGCCCGATTCGCACCGCCGGCTGCATTGGGCCCAGGCCAAGATCTATGGCTGGCTGCTGTGCCAGCAGGAGGGGTTGGACGAGCTGGAGGTCGCCCTGGTCTATTTCCATGTCGGCAGCCAGCAGGAAACCCTGCTCAGCGAACGCTGCAGTGCGTCCGAACTGCGCCTGCACTTCGAGCAGCATTGCCAGCGCTTCCTGGCCTGGGCCGAGCAGGAGCTGGCGCACCGCCAGGCCCGCGACACGGCGCTGCAGGCGCTGCCGTTCCCCTTCGGCGAGTTCCGCGCCGGCCAGCGCCAGCTGGCCGAGGCCGTCTACCGCGCGGCCCAGGGCGGCCGCTGCCTGCTGGCCGAGGCGCCCACCGGCATCGGCAAGACCGCCGGCACCTTGTTCCCGCTGCTGAAGGCCGCGCCCACCCAGCGCCTGGACAAGATCTTCTTTCTGGCCGCCAAGACCTCGGGCCGTCAGCTCGCGCTGGACGCGCTGCAGGCCCTGGACGCGCCGGGCCTGCGCCGGCTCGAGATGGTGGCGCGCGACAAGGCCTGCGAGCACCCGGACAAGGCCTGCCATGGGGATTCCTGCCCGTTGGCGCTGGGTTTTTACGACCGGCTGCCGGCCGCCCGCGCGGCCGCCGTGGCGCAGACGGAAGCGCTGGACCAGGCCCGGGTGCGCGAGCTGGCGCTGCAGCACCAGGTCTGCCCCTACTACCTGAGCCAGGAACTGGCGCGCTGGGCCGATGTCGTGATCGGCGACTACAACTACTACTTCGATCTCGGCGCCCTGCTGCACGGCCTGGCCCAGGCCAATCAATGGCGGGTCGGCCTGCTGGTCGACGAGGCCCACAACCTGGTCGAGCGCGGCCGCAAGATGTACACGGCCGAGCTGCTGCCCGACAGCCTGGCGCAGGCGCGCCGCTCGCCGGCCGCGCGCGCCCACCCGGCACTGAAGAAGGCGCTGGACAAGCTGGCCCGCGCCTGGCGCGCGCTCGACAAGGCCCAGGCCGAGCCCTACCGCGTCTACGAGGCCATGCCCGATCCCCTGCTGAGCGCGCTGCAGGCCTGCAGCGGCGCCATCACCGACCATTTCAGCGAACACCCGGCCGAGTCCGATGCGGCCTTGCAGACTTTTTACTTCGAGGCCCTGCACTGGGGCCGCATGGCCGAGCTGCTGGACAGCCATTCGCTGGTCGACCTGAGCCGGCTGGCCACGGCAGCTGCGGCCGGGAACTCGACCCTGTGCATCCGCAACATCGTGCCCGCGCCTTTTCTGCGCCCGCGCCTGGAGGCGGCCCACACCAGCACGCTGTTCTCCGCCACCCTGCAGCCGCGCCCCTACTACGCCGACCTGCTGGGCCTGCCCGAGACCCATGCGGTGCTGCAGGTCGGCTCGCCCTTTGACGCGGCCCAGCTGCAGGTACATATCAGCCGCGCGATCTCGACCCGCTACCCGGACCGCCGGGCCTCGCTGGCCCCGATCGCCGCGCTGATCGCGCGGCAGTATGCGGATCAGCCCGGCAACTACCTGGCCTTCTTCAGCAGCTACGACTATCTGCAGCAGGTGGCCGAGCTGCTGGCGCGCGAGCAGCCGCAGCTGCCGATCTGGACCCAGTCGCGCCGCATGCTGGAGGCCGAGCGCCAGCAGTTCCTGGCCCGTTTTGCCGAGGACGGCGCCGGCATCGGCTTCGCGGTGCTGGGCGGGGCTTTCTCCGAAGGCATAGACCTGCCGGGCCGGCGCCTGATCGGCGCCTTTGTCGCAACCCTGGGCCTGCCGCAGATCAATGCCGTCAACGAACAGATCCGGCAGCGCATGCAGACCCTGTTCGGCACTGGCTACGACTACACCTATCTGTTCCCGGGCCTGCAGAAGGTCGTGCAGGCGGCCGGCCGGGTGATACGCACGCCCAGCGACCAGGGCGTGCTGCACCTGATCGATGACCGCTTCGCGCGGCCCCAGGTGCAGCGCCTGCTGCCGCCCTGGTGGGCGCTGGATGGCGGCTAGAACAGGCCCGGCGCCTGGGCCTGCAGCTCGCGCAGCCACAGCGCATAGCCGGCATCGCTGGGGTGGATGCCGTCCTCGGCGTGCAGCAGCCCGGCCTGGGCCACAAAGGGATCGTCGGCGCGCTCCTTGAAGAGCCGCACATAGCGCACCTCGTGCACGGCGGCCAGCTGGGCCGCCAGCGCATGCAGCTCGCGCGAGCGCTGCGTCATCCAGCGCGACAGCGGCCAGAAGAAGAACGGCGCATTGCCGACATTGCCGGCCGGCATCAGCACCACCTTGGACGAGCGCTGCTTGGCCAGCGCCAGGATGGTGTTGAGCTGCTCGCGCATCTGCGGCAGCGAGCTCAGCCGTATCACATCATTGCCGCCGCCCAGTATCAGCAGGCGGTCATAGAACTCGGCACCGACGCGCAGCTGCGCGGCGATGTCCTCCAGTTTCGCACCGTCGAGCGCCAGATTGCGTATCGTCCAGTCCGGGTGCGCACGCCCGATCAGGCCGACCAGGCTCTGCGCCGGCGCGCTGGCACCGGTGCCGACCGCCGTGCTGTCGCCCACCACCAGCAAGCGCAGGCGCGGGCGCGCCGGATTGGCCTGGAAACCTGCGAGCACCACCGTGCCCGGGGCGGGATCGGCCGCTGCGGAGAGTTCGGTCAGCCCGGCCAGCGACACCAGAAAACCCAGCAGGGCCGGATGCAGCCATCGTCTTCGTTTCATCGTTCTTGCCAGCCTCGCGAGGCGATCGGTGGATATGGGCGACACCATAGGGCCTGCACTGGCGCGCCCCTGTCGGGCGAGCCTGCCCCCGCCTGTAGTCGCAGCGACCGTGTGAGCACAAGGCCTTGTCCTACAGGCGGCGGTGGGATCGCCTGATCGCCTGCGCTGCCGGCACGCCGCACAGTCAGCCACAGACTCAGACACAGGAGATTCGCAATGAAGAAACTCACGACATTGGCCATGGCCTGCGCCATCACCCTGAGCCAGATGCCTGCCGCGCTGGCCCAGACCACGCCTTACCGCGCCGTCGCCACCACACCGCGCATCACCGGTTTTGATGTCGAGCAGGTGCCGCAGCTGAGCCCGGGCACCGAGCTCGGCTTCACGGTCTGGGGCACGCCCGGCGCCCAGGCCTCCTTGCAGATCGACGGCGCGCAGCGGCCGCTGAGCCTGATCGAGACCGGCCCCGGCGTCTACAAGGGCGTCTACACCATCAGCCAGCGTGACCGCCTGCAGCCCAATGCCCAGGTCAGCGCCAATCTGCGCCATGGCAACAAGGTCGGCTCGGCCGTGCTCGATGAGGTGCTGCAAAGCGGCTGGCAGACCGGTGCAGCCGCCGAGGCCGGCGGCGCGCCGGTGATCGAACGCTTCGAGGTCCGCCATGGCGGCGATCGCCAGGCCGGCAAGCAGCTGCACTTCACGCTGCGCGGCACGCCCGGTGGGCGCGCCGTCGTGCGCCTGGTCGGCGCCCAGGAGCGTTTCCGTCTCGACGAGAGCCGACCGGGCCAGTACGACGGCGTCTACACGATACGCGACAGCGACCGCCTGAACCCGAGCAATCCCATCGTCGCCCGCTTGAAAGTCGGCGACCGCAGCACCAGCACCACGCTGGAGAACGCGCTCGATGCCAAGCGCCTGAGCAGCCTGCGGCCCGCCGTGGCCTGCTCCGACTGCGCCACCGTGCTGGCAGTGAACCGGGTCGAGGTCGAAGGTGATGGCCGCTATGTCGGCGGTGCGGTGGCCGGCGGCCTGCTGGGCGCGGTGCTGGGCAGCCAGGTCGGCAAGGGCAGCGGACGCACCGCCGCCCAGGTGGTCGGCACGGTGGGCGGCGCGGTGCTGGGCCGGGAGATCCAGAAGCGCGGCGACAAGAAGCAGGTCTACGAGGTGCAGCTGCGCATGCAGGATGGCAGCCAGCAGATGCTGAGCTTCGACAACCCGCCCGATTTCAAGACCGGCGACAAGGTCCGGCTGCGCGACGGCCAGCTCAGCCCGCAAACCTGAACGCCGGAGTCCACCATGACACAGCACACAAGCCTCTTCTCGCTGGCCGCAGGCCTGAGCCTGCTGCTGGCCGCTGCGGCGGCCGGCGCCGCCCCAGCGGGCGCCGACAGTGCCCAGTCCCGGTACCGGACCGAGCGGGCCGTCTGCCTGGAGGGCCGCAGCAGCCAGAGCCGCGAGACCTGTCTGAAGGAAGCCGGCGCGGCGCTGGCCGAGGCGCGCCGCGCCCAGCCGGGCGCGCAGGCCCGGCCCGACTATCTGGCCAATGCGCTGGCGCGCTGCGAGCGCGTGCCCGCAGCCGAACGGGCCGACTGCGAGCGGCTGGTGCACGGCCAGGGCAGCAGCAGCGGCAGCGTCGCCGAAGGTGTGATCGTGCGCCAGATCATCAGCAAGTCGGTCGCACCGGCGGCCAGCGCCGCCTCGGCGCCCTGAACAGGCGGCCCCCGGGCCGATCCCCGACAGACGCGGCCTGACGCCCAGTCACGGGATGGGTGGGCCAGGCCGGCCCAAGTAAACTGGGGGCCTCCTGACTGGGTGGCCCCCGCCGCATGCGGCGTGCCCGCCCGAACGATCTGACTGCCCATGAGTTTTCTGCCCCTGCTGATGCGCCCCTGGATCTGGGCTGTGCTTGCGGGGCTCGTACTGGCCGGCCGCGCCAGCGCCGCCGAGGACGCCATGCCGCCGCGCGGCCTGACAGTGGCCGACTCGACCCTGAGCACCGGTGCCATCATGGTCGGCATCCTGAACTACACGGCCTGGCCGGGCGAAGCCCGGCTGCTTCAGGTCTGCATCAGCCGCCAGGCCGCCGAGGCGGCCGCCATCCTCGCCCACCTGGAGCAGGCCAAATCGGGCCGGCCGCTGCGCGCCCGTGCCATCGAGGCGCTGCTGCCCTTGCCCACCGATTGCGATGCGGTCTATTTCGACGGCTGGGAGCTTGAGGCCCAGCGCGCTGCGCTGCGCAGCCTGGCCGCCAAGCCGGTGCTGACCCTGGGCCGCGGCCCCGAGTTCTGCAGCGATGGCGGCCTGTTCTGCCTGGAGCCGGCCGCCACGGGCCTGCGCTTCGAGGTCAATCTGGACGCGGTGGCGCGCAGCGGTCTGCGCGTCAATCCGCTGGTGCTGCGCCTGGCCCGCCCGCGCGCGGCCAGCTCCTCATGAGCGACAAGCGCACCAGCCTCGGCGCCATGCTGCGGCGCGGTCATCTGCGCGTGGCGCTGGTGGCGCTGCTGGCCGTCGGCTCGGTGCTGACCCTGGGCCTGCTGCTGTCGCTGCGCCTGTCGCAGCAGCACAACCTCGAGCTGGTGGCGCGCTCGATCGCCTACTCGGCCGAAGCCGCCGTCGTGTTCCGCGATGCCGATGCGTCGCGCGAGCTGCTGGCCGCCGTGGCCGAAAGCGAGGGCATCGCCAGCGCCCGCATCACGCTGGCCTCGGGCGAGGCGCTGAGCAGCTACCAGCGCGGCGATGAGGGTCTGCTCGACCGGACGCTGGCGCGCTGGCTGCTGCCGGTCGAGGCCAGCGCGCCGATCAGCGACGGCCGCCGCGGCATGGCGGCCACCGTGCATCTGCGCGGCGACAGCCGCCTGCTGCTGACCGCCTTGCTGTGGTCGCTGGCCGGCGTGCTGCTGGGCATGGCGCTGACCGGCGTGGCCGTGGCCCTGGTGTCGCGCCGGCTCGAACACCTGCTGGTCGACCCGCTGCGCGCACTGGCCGCCCATACCCGCGCGATCCGCAACGAGCGTGCTTTCGCGCGGCGCGCACCGCCGGCCACGGTACTGGAGATCGATGAGCTGAGCGCCGACTTCAATGCGCTGCTGGCCGAGGTGCAGGCCCGCGAGGCCGAGCTGCTGCGCCGGCACCAGGCCCTGCAGTCCGACCATGAGGCACTGTCCTTCCAATCGCGCCACGACAGCCTGACCGGCGCGGCCAGCCGCGCCCATTTCGAGCACAGCCTGGCCCAGGCCATAGCGCGCGCCCGCCGCGCCGGCACCAGCCTGGGCCTGCTGTTCGTCGATGCCGACAAGTTCAAGCAGATCAACGACCACCATGGCCATGAGGCCGGCGATCTGGTGCTGACCGCCGTGGCGCAACGCCTGCGCAGTGCGGTGCGCGAGAACGACCTGGTCGGCCGGCTCGGTGGCGACGAGTTCGTCGTGCTGATCGAGCCGCTGCGCCATGCCAGCGATGCCCAGAGCGTGGTGCAGCAGATCCGCTCGGCCGTGTCGGTGCCAGTAGCACTGCATGGCGCCGGCAGCGTGGTGCCCGGTATCAGCGTCGGTGTGGCCGTGTTCCCCGATGACGGCGACAGCGCCGAGGCGCTGTTCCGGGCCGCCGATGCGGCGATGTACCGCAGCAAGCAAACCGCCCCTTCCCGCAGTTCACCAGCCCAGAGTTGATCGCCATGAGCAGTACCCGCCCCTTCGATGGAATCTTGCGCACCCCGCTGCGCCTGCTGCTGGCCGCTCTGGCCGCTCTGGTGCTGCAGGCTTGCCAGCATGCGCCGCCGGTGCCCGCCGCACCGGCTTCGATCTGGACCGCGCAGCAGGCCCAGGTCTTTCGCGATCTGGGTTTCGTGGCCCAGGGCGATGGCTGGGAGCTGAGCCTGGCGGCCAGCCTGCTGTTCGAGTTCAACTCGGAGCAGCTGGACCTGCAGCAGCGCGCCAATCTGCAGCGCATCGCGCGCGCACTCAGCGAGGTGGGCATCGACGGCCTGCGGATCGAGGGCCATAGCGACAACGTCGGCGAGGCCGACTACAACCAGCGCCTGTCGCAGCGCCGCGCCGCCGTCGTGGCCCAGGTGCTGGCCGGCGCCGGCATGAAGTCCGAGCGCCTGGTGGTGCGCGGCTTCGGCAAGGACAAGCCGATCGCCGACAACGCCAGCGAGAGTGGCCGCGCGCAGAACCGGCGCGTCGCGCTGATCGCGCCCTCGTCCTGAGCGATCAGCTCGGCTGCTCGCGCCCAAGCTGTAGGGCGCGGCACGGCCATGCGCCCACTCTTCCTTCTCGTTGGGCTCGGCCCCGATCGGCGGATGGCCCCCCGGGCCGGCATGGCCCATGTCGATTCATCGTAGCTTTGTTCGTCGTGACTCAGAGGGGCCTCCTCTCTGCGATTCCTACCTTCTGAGACCGACACACATGACGAATGATCAAACCACACAATCCCTGCTGATGGCCGGTGTTGCCGCTGCGGGCCTCTTCCTGCTGGTGGCAACCGTGGAGAGCCTGATTCGCCCGGGGTTCAACCTGTCCAGGCATGCCGTCAGCATGCTCAGCCTGGGCGACCGAGGCTGGGTGATGACCGCCACCTTCATCATCAGCGGTGGGCTGACGATGCTGTTTGCCGCCGGCGTCTGGCGCGCCACGGGAGCGCTGGCCGCGCCGCTGCTGCTGGGCCTTTACGGCCTCGGCCTGGCGATGGCGGGGGTGTTTCCGGCGCCAGCGGCCCTGGGCTTTCCTCCCGGAACGCCCGAAGACCTGCAGCCGGTGATGAGCACCCCCGCCGTGCTGCACAGCATCGCCTTCATGCTGGCCTTCGGTGCCCTGATCATCGCCTGCTTCGTGTTGGCCGCGAACTTCTGGGCGGCGGGCTCGGTGCCATGGGTCGTGTTTTGTGCGTTGGCCGGCCTTGCCATGCCCGTGCTGGTCGCTCTGGGGATGAGCAATGTCGTTGCCACCGGCCTGGCCTTCTATGCCTCGGGGGTGGTGGGCTGGGCTGTTGTCGTCGCCCTGGGATTCAAGATCCTGCGTCAGGGCGCCTGACCCGCTGCTAGCCCGGGGCCAACTTCGGGTGGGTTCAGGGTGCGCGCGGCGGCAGGGCCCGGTCGAGCTTGTCGTCCACCTCGCCGACATAGGCCGACAGGCTGCGGGTCGACTCACCCAGCTGCTGCAGCAGCCGCTGCTCCAGCTGCTCGACCCGGGCCGCCGTCTCACGCCCGACCGCAGCGCTCTGCGCCTCGATGCGGCGCAGCTCGGCCTCCAGAAAGCCGCGCAGCTCGGTGAAGCGCGAGGCCTCGGCCTGATCGGCCAGCTCGCGCTGCGCCTTCAGGTCTTTGGCAAAGCGGCGCGACTCCATGATCACACCGGCCTGCTGGAACAGGATGTAGATCAGGAACAAGGCGCTGACCCCGCCGGTGACGACCAGCATGATCAGGCCCAGCGGCGCGCTCACATCGGTGAACCCGAGGGTCAGCGGTGTCGGTGTCGTGAACGGCACCCAGTTCAGCATTGCAAAAATAGCCAGCAAGGCCAGTACCAGGGCTATGGCCATCGCACGCAAGTTCATCATCGCTTCTCCTGACAGGCGCTCGGTGAGGAGCCACCGCGCACGACCCGACCCTAACACCATCGGCCGCCAACAGGCCTGTCAGCCCGGTCTCGTAAAATACCCGAGCCCGTCCGGTGGCAGCGACGCTGATCACGTCCGCCGGTCCAGGGCCGAGCCCGCCCCCGCCACTCTTTGACCGACCCAAGCCCCCTGCTCCCGATGACGCTTGCAAGACTGCTGGCCCGGCTTTGCGGCGCCCTCACCCTGGGCTGGATGCTGGCAACCCTGCCGGCGCGGGCGCTCAACGAGCTGCCGAGTTCGCTGAGCCAGTACAAGATCGACGGCTGGCAGACCGAGCAAGGCCTGCCGCTGAACACCGTGCAGGCGTTGTTCCAGAGCAGCGATGGCTATCTGTGGGTCGGCACGGCCGGTGGCCTGGCCCGTTTCGATGGCGCGCACTTCACCAGCTTCGATGCGAGCCAGGCGCCGGACCTGGCCGCCCAGCCTGTCTTCGGCTTCATGGAGGATGCCCAGCAGCAGCTCTGGATCGGCCATGCCAAAGGCGCGACGATCTACCAGGGCGGCAAGTTTCGCAGCGCGCTGTCCAGCGAGCTGACCGGCGGGCGACGGGTCTGGGCCTTTGCCCAGGCGCGCGACGGTGCCGTGTGGGCGGCCACCGAGAATGGCCTGCTGCGCTGGGACAAGGGCAGCACCCGGCTCTACCAGCAGGCGGATGGCCTGCCCACCGACCGCCTGCGCGGTCTGAGTTTCGACCGCGACGGCGTGCTGTGGATCGCCACCTCCGGCGGCGGTCTGGTGTCGATGAGCGAAGGTCGCTTCCGGGTCTTCGACCCCTCGAACGGCTTTCCGCATCTGCAGGTGCGCTCGGTGCTGGCCGACCCGGACGGCGGCGTCTGGGCCGCGACGGCCGGCGCCGGCCTGGTCCATGTCGGCAAGGCCGGCATCCGGATCTACAGCGTTGCCGACGGCCTGCCCACCGACCACCTGACCGCGCTGGCGCGTGACCCGCAAGGCAATCTCTGGATAGGCAGCTGGGGGGCCGGCATCAGCCGCATGAGCGCCGGCCGCTTCAGCTCGATCGCCAGCGCCGGCGGGCTGGCCGGCGATCAGATCTGGTCGATGCAGGTCGATCGCGAAGGCAGCGTCTGGGTGGGCACCTGGGTCAGCGGTCTGAACCGCCTGCGCACGCGCCCGTTCGGCGTGTTCGGCGCGCCCGAGGGCCTGTCGCACGACAACGTCCGCGCCGTGCTGCATGCCCGCAACGGGGTCAGCTGGGTATCGACGGCCGGCGGCGGGCTCAACCGCATCGAAGCCGGTCGCATCACCCGGCTGGGCACGGCCGAGGGCCTGCCCACCGAGGAGATCTCCAGCATTCATGAGGACCGCGACGGCGCGTTGTGGATAGGCACTTACACGGCCGGCGTCACCCGCTTGGCCGCCGATGGCCGCATCAGCATCTATGGCCTCGCCCAGGGCCTGCCCAATGCCGAGGTGCGCGCGCTCTACCAGGACAGCCGCGGTGTGCTGTGGGCCGGCACCCGCGCCGGCCTGGCGCGCTTCGACGGCCAGGGCTTCACAGCCGTCCAGGCCGATGGCCTGCCGCAGGAGGGCGTGGCGGCCATTCTGGAGGACCGTGCGGGCACGCTGTGGTTCGGCACCACCGGCCAGGGCCTGGTGCGCTGGCGCGACGGCGTCTTCCACACGCTGACCAAGGCCGATGGCCTGGTCTCGAACTGGATCATGGCCCTGTATGAGGATGCGGCCTCCAGCCTCTGGATCGGCACCAATGGCGAGGGCATGAACCGGCTGCGCGACGGCAAGCTGGTCGGCATACGCACGAGCGACGGTCTGTGGGACGGCCTGTCGCAGACGATTCTGGAAGACCGCCTGGGCTATCTGTGGATGAGCTGCAACCGCGGTTTCTACCGCGTCGCCCGCGCCGACCTCGATGCCTTTGCCGAGGGGCGGCTGGCCCGGGTCCGCTCGGCAGGCTTCGGCCCTGGCGATGCGCTGCGCGGCACGACCTTTGCCGGCGGCCTGCAACCGGCCGGCGCGATCGATGCGAAAGGCCATCTGTGGCTGCCCTCGGCCAAGGGACTGGTCATCGTCGACCCCGCCCGGCTGCCGGGCATGGACGCGCCGCCCCGCGTGCGCCTGGAACAGGTGCGCGTGGGCGACGCCCATGGGCCGGTCGAGGGCGAGATCGTGCTGCTGCCGGGGTCGGTGCCGCTGCGCATCCGCTACACGGCGATGACCCTGCAGCACGCCGACCGGGTGCGTTTCCGCTACCGGATGGATGGCATCGGCCAGGGATGGGTCGATGCCGGACAGGGGCGCGAGGCGGCATTCCCGGCCCTGCCCCATGGCCGCTACCGCTTCCGGGTCGCGGCCAGCATCGACGGCCAGCGCTGGAGCGAGCTCGAGCCCGCGCTGGCGATCAGGGTCAGGCCGCATGTCTATCAGACCCTCTGGTTCCTGGCGCTGGCCCTGCTGGCCGCGGTGGCGGCCGTGGTGGCGCTGTTTCGCCTGCGCACCCGCCATCTGCGGGCGCGGCAGCTGGAGATGGAGCGCCTGGTGGCACAGCGCACCGATGAGCTGCGGCAGGCCAACGAGCATCTGTCCCGCCTGTCCTTCATCGACTCGCTGACCGGACTGGCGAATCGCCGTCGCTTCGACGAGATGCTGGCCGAGGAATGGCGCCGCGCACGGCGCGGGCACAGCGCGCTGGCCGTGGTGATCGCCGACATCGACGGCTTCAAGCTCTACAACGACCTGCTCGGCCATCCACAGGGCGACCGCTGCCTGGTTGCGGTGGCCGATGTATTCCGGCAGGCGGTGAGCCGCGCCGGCGATCTCGCCGCCCGCTATGGCGGCGAGGAATTCGTCGTGCTGCTTCCTGGCGCCGATCATGCGGCGGCGAGCGCGATGGCCGAGAGCATACGCAGGGCCTGCGAGGCGCTGGCGATCCCGCACCCGGGATCGCCGGTCATGCCCGTCATCACACTCAGCCTCGGTGTGGCATCCTGCGTGCCGTCCGACACTCAATCGATCGAATCACTGGTCGCGGTGGCCGACGCCGCGCTCTACCAGGCCAAGCAGCAGGGACGCAACCGGGTGGCCTGAGCACGGACCGTGGATGACGATTTGTCGCACGAGGGTGTGGACAGGGCGTGGACGTCGCGATGGACCATGGCTCACGGCATTCGGCACATCCTGAGCCAGCCGGAGCGACCCCTGCAGAACGACCACATCGAGAGTTTCAACGGCAAGTTCCGCGACGAATGCCTGAACGAGCACGGGTTCCAGACCCGCTGCCGCCAGCTCGTCCCGAAGCCGGCGGTCAATGCCGATGCAGCGCGCGGCGCGCATCCAGCCGCGCCAGCAACTGCGGCGTGATCTGCGCCATGGTCAGCAGCGCCCCGCCCTGCTCGGCCGCAAAGCGCTGTGCGCTGGCGCGGTCGACAAAGGCCGGCAGATTGCCGGCACGCATCGGCCCCAGGGCGGCCGAGCCCTGCACATAGATGGCATCGCGAGCCAGCAGCCAGCCCCCGCCCTGGCTGGACCGCACATAGCTGCCGGCGATCTCGCCGGCACGACGGCCGCGGGTGTAGCGGCCCACATCCTGCAGATAGATCAGCAGGCTCAGCGGCGAGTCGAAGAACTGGGTGTCGCCGTTGTCGAAGACCACCTGGGCCGCCCAGTCGGGCGCGCGAGCGGGGAACATGCCGCAGACCGGGCAGCGCGCCTCGGCCGGCACCGATCGCGGCGCCAGCAGCGCCAGGCCCGAACGAGGGTCGTGCGGCGTCGGCGGCGCAACCACGCAGACCTCGGCAGCGGGCTCCAGCGCCGGCCGGGGCGCTGAACCGCCCTGATTGCCCAGCAGCAATGACAGGCTCAGCAAGGCCAGCGGCCTGCGACTTCGGTATCCCGGCATCGGCTCTACATGCGGCTGTCGTGCAGCGCGCCGCCACTGAGGTCCACCATCTCGGGCCTGACCTCGGCATAGGCCAGCACCTTGCCGCCATGGGCGGCGGCGAAGGCCTGTGCGTCGGAGGGCTTGCGAAAGCTCGCCGCCGTCGGGCCCATCGAGCCATGCCGCCGGCTGCCCAGCACATAGAAGCCGCTGCGGGCGTCGAACCAATGGCCGCGCGGCTGCTCCCAGTCGGCCAGCGCCATGTCCTGCACATAGACCGCGCGGATGGCCTTCGCCTGCTCGGGTCGCAGCAGGGTGTTGAACATTTCCACCGTGTCGCAGTACCAGCTGGGCTGGGCCTGGCCGGCGAAATGGATCTGGGCCTTGGGTCCGGGATAGTCCGCCAGCAGCATGCCGTCCAGGTCGCAGGTGCTGCCGGCTTCGATCTCCAACGCGATGGCGCTGCCATCGCGCTTCTCGCCGCAGCCGGCCAGCCCGGAGAGGCCGGCCACTGCGGCCAGCATCAGATGTCGTCGATTGATGGTCATGGTTTGAATCTCCAGCTTGCCAAGGCCAGCGGCGCAGCAATCCAGGCCAGCATCGCCCCGCCCATCAGCCAGGGATTGGCCAAGGCGGGCGGCACGATGCTGGCCAGGCCGTAAAGACTGCGCACCTGGTCCAGCGAAAACACATTGAGGATGCGGAACACATCGGTGGGGTTCAGCAGCAGTACATAGGCCAGGGCCTGGCCGCCCCACTCGCCGCCGCTGGCCACCAGCAGGCCCAGCATCAGCAGGTCGAACACCAGCACGAAGCCGAACCACAGCGCGATCGCCAGACCCGAGGCCTTGCTGCGCTCGCGCGCCAGCACCGACAGCAGCAGCGCCAGGCTCAGGAAGGCCAGGCCCAGCAGCACCGAGCTGAGCATGAAGCCCAGGTACTGGTACAAGCCGGCCCAGCCGAACTGGCGCCATAGCAGCCCCGCGACCAGGGCGAAGCCCGCCAGGGTCGACAGGGTCAGCGCCGCGGCCAGACCCAGGTACTTGCCCAGCAGCAGCTCCAGCCGCGTGATCGGCAAGGCCAGCAGCAGGTCCAGCGAGCCGCGCTCGCGCTCGCCGACGATGGCATCGAAGCCCAGCAGCAGCGCGATCAGCGGGATCAGATAGATCACCAGGCTGACCAGGCTGGCGATCACGAATTCGATCGAGCGGGGTCCCAGCTGACCCTGGGCCGCAGCGCCGAAATAGCTGATCACCAGCGAGAACACCGCGAACACCAGCGCCACGGCCAGCACCCAGCGGTTGCGCATGCGGTCGCGGAACTCCTTGGCCGCCAGCGCCATGACCTGGCGCCCTTCGATATCGGGCAGGAAACTCATGCGGCAGCCCTCAGCTCGAAGAACAGATCCTCCAGCGAGGGCTCGCGGATCTGCAGGTCCAGCACCCGGCCGGCCAGCAGGGCCAGCGCCGCCATCTTGTGCGCCCGCGGGCATTGCAGCTCCAGCGCGCCCGTTGCGTCGCTCTTGCCACTCAGCCGCAAGGCCGGCATCGCCTGCAGCGACACCCGCAATGCCGGCAGGCTCGGTGGGTCGATGCGCAGGCTGATCGTCAGCGGCAGATCCTGCTGCTCGCGCAAGGCCTGCACACTGCCCAGCGCCTGGATGCGGCCGTTGGCCATGATGGCCAGGCGATCCACCCGCTGCTGCAGCTCGGCCAGGATGTGGGAGGTGATCAGCACCGTGACGCCCTGGGCGCGCAATTCCTGCAGCGCGGCATAGAAATCGCGGATCGCCGACGGATCCAGGCCGTTGCTCGGCTCATCGAGGAACAGCACCTGCGGCCGGCCCAGCAGGGCCTGGGCGAAACCCAGGCGCTGGCGCATGCCCTTGGAGTAGTCGCGCACCGGCTTGGCGCCACTGCTGCCCAGGCCCACGCGATCCAGCAGCGCCGGGCAGCCGGCAGCCTCCGCGCCCTTGAGCCGGGCGAAGAAGCGCAGCGTCTCGAGGCCGCTGAGGTTGTCGTAGAGCACCAGGTTCTCGGGCAGGTAGCCGATCTGGCGGCGCGCGGCGCGGAAGTCGGGGCCGCTGACCGCGGCTCCGGCCACCGTGATTGCGCCGGTGCTGACCGGGATCAGGCCCAGCATCATCTTGAACAAGGTGCTCTTGCCTGCGCCGTTGTGGCCGATCAGGCCGAACAGCTCGCCGCGCTGCACTTGCAGATCGACGCTGTCGACCGCGGTGACCGCGCCAAAGCGCTTGCTGACACCACGCAGCGCGATCGCCGGGTTCGTCGGTTCTGATCTCGGGCGATCAAGGGCCAGGGTAATGCTTGTCACGCCAGGCACTCCAGTCTTTGTGTTGGGGATGCATGCGCGGCGCGGCGTCGACGACGCTGGGCACGCGCAGCACGGGGAATTGCCGCCCGACCAGGCGCAGGGCCTGCACGGCCGGGCTGGCCAGCAGCAGCTTGATGCCGGGGTGGCGCCAGCTGAGCCGGTCCACCATGTCATTGGCCTCGTAGGGAATGTCGCCGGCGCCATCGCCGTCCCGGTCCCAACCGAGGTAGTTGCTCCAGTGGTTGCCCTGGGCGGCTTCGTCCGGTTTTGCTGACCGGGCGCCCCAGGCCTCGTCGCGCGCGCCGACATAGCGCACCTGTTCCCGGTTGGCGATGAAGTCGTTGCCCTGAACCAGGTTGCGGGTCGAGCCGGCGGCCAGATGAACACCGACGCGGTTGTCGACCACCAGATTGCCACGCAGGGTCGCGTATTCGACGTCGTAGATGAAGAAACCGCGGTTGTTGCCAGCGACGATATTGCGCTCGACCACCGAGTCCTGCAGGGTGCGCAGCATGATGCCGTGGTCGGAGTTGCCCCAGGTACGGTTGTTGCGCACGATCTGGTCGCGCACCTCCATCAGCGCCAGGCCACCGCGGTTGTAGTAGCTGTCGTTGTCCTCCCACAGATTGAAGTAGGAGTTCATGTAGTGGCTGCCGTAGCGGCTGTGGTGCAGCTTGTTGCCGCGGAAGATCGCGTGATGCGAGACGTCGACATAGAGCGCGTCGCGCACGAAGCCGATGTTGTTGCCGATGATGCGGGCGCCACGGGTGTTGTAGAGCTGCACGCCGTTGCCGCGCTGCGCGGAGTTGTACTCGCGCTTGCCGGTGATCACATTGGCCTCGATGCGCACATCGTTGGCCTTCTCGATCCACAGGCCGAACAGGTTGTAGCTCAGGTCGCAGCGCAACACCACGGCGCGGTGCGCGCCGGGGCGGATGTAGATGCCGGCGTTCTGGGCCTTCAGGCTGTCGCCCGAGTCGCGCACGATCAGACTCTCGATCCACACATCGGGCGCCGTGATACGCAAGGTGTCGCCCTGCTGCGCGCCGCTGAGCGTCGGCCGCCGCGCGGGATTGCTGCCGCGCAGGGTCAGCGGCTTGTCGATGACGAAGTTGCCGACATGGCGGGCGGGCTCGATCTCCAGCACATCACCGGCCGCTGCGCCATCGATCGCCTGCTGCAGCGAGTCCCCCGGACGCACGCGCAGCGTCGCCGCCTGGGCGCAGCCCAGGGCCAGCATCAGCAGCAGGGTCAGGAGTTGCCTCATGGCAGCAGCAGGCCCAGGGCCTTCAGACTGAGGAACAGGGCGGCGCCGATCAGCAGGTTCTTGAAGCCCACATAGCTCAGCATGTCCATCCAAGAGGCGCGCCGGTAGTGGGCCTGCCACCAGGGGCCGTCCTTCACATAGCGCTTGCCCGACAGGCGTATCAGCACCTCGTAGACGCTCCAGCCGAACCACCAGGCGATGACGGCACTTGGCGACAGCCGCCCGCTGCCGGCCAGCAGCCAGACCAGGCTGGCTGCCAGCGCCAGCGAGCCGCCGGCGATCTGCAGGCCGCGTTGCCTGCGCCAGCCCTCGGCGCTCCAGGGCCACAGATGATCGACCAGTTCCAGCCAGAGCCAGCGCAGCCCGCGCGCGTCGGCCTTGTGCGGCGGCCGGACCGCCTCTGTGGGCATGCGCGGGTCGGGGCCGTTCGCGACCTTGGCGGGCATCGCTGGCGCCGGATGGATGGGAATGAAGTAGCCGTCGCGGCCGATCGGCGTGATCTCCAGCCCGTCGCGCTCGCGGCGCTTGCGCTCCTTGGCCAGCGGCGGGCAGCCCTTGACATCGGTGTACAGCACCATGCAGTCCAGGCAGTGCAGGCACTCGCGGTGGTCGATGCGGCCGTCCGCGTCGATGGCCAGCGAGCCGCAGCCGACCGCGCAGGCCTTGCAGCTGTTGCAGTCCTGCTTGCGCTTCAGGCCGAACCAGCGGAAGGTGCTGGGCATCGCCAGCGCCGCGCCCAGCGGGCAGATGTATTTGCAGTAGGGCCGCTCGATGAACAGCGAAATCCCCAGCAGCGCGCAGACGAACAGGCCATAGGGCCAGGCCCGGTTCGTGATGCCGACCAGAAAAGTGGTCTTGAAGGGCTCGACCTCGGCCAGCCTCTCGGCCAGGCCCATAGAGAACATCGACACCGTCAGCAGGCCGAAGAAGAGCGCGTACTTGAGCCACTTCAGCCGGTCGTGCCAGACGCGCGGCAGATGGCCCTGCCAGCGCTTCAGGCCGAGCAGGCCGCCGAGCTTGTACAGCGCTTCCGACAGCGAACCGAAGGGGCATAGCCAGCCGCAGAACAGGCCGCGCCCGAACAGGAACACGGTCAGGATGATGAAGATCCAGAACAGGAAGATGAAGGGGTCGGACAGGAACAGCGACCAGGTCCACTGGAACAGCAAGGCATGGAACCAGGTCAGCACCTGGGTGATGGAGGGCTGGGCCATGGCACCGAAGCCGACGAAGCCTATGCTCAGGGCCCAGGCGCTGTACTTGAAGGCATTGACCGGCCATTTGTTCTTGTGGGTGGCGCGGCGCGTCAGCGTCTCCCGGAAGGCATAGACCACGGCCACCGCGATCAGCAGCGCGGCGAACAGGTCGATCTCGACGGCGCGCGACTTCCAGACCTGGACCCAGGGTGCGGCCGCCTCCTCGATGGCCGGGCGGCCGCCGTCGAGCAACTCGTCGGCCAGCCACAAAGGCGTGTCGAAACTGGTGAAGCTGCGCGCGCCGGTGGCGCGGTCGATGCGGTTGCCCAGCAGCGACAGTTTCCATGGGTAGGCGGCCGAGAACGCCGACGAGCGGATCACGAAGATGGCCGACTCGGTGTAGGCCGGCGCGCCGGCAGCGGCGATGCCGTAGAGGTTCAGGTAGTCGAGATCGCGGAAGGTGAAGGAGTCCGCCCCCTGCTTGACCTGCACCCGGTCATAGAGGCCCCCACGCACAAAGCCCGACCCCTTGAAGGACTCGGCGCCGGCTGTGCGGATGACGAAGATCGCATGCTCGCCGGGCTTCAGTTGGGCACGCAGATTGTCGTGACCCTGTGCGCCGAGCAGGCTGCGTGCGATATCGGGATGGTTCAGGTCGCCGAACCACAGCTCGATAAAGGGTTCATCGGACTTGTCCAAGCCCAGTTGCTCGGACCGCACCTGCAGGCGCTTGACGCTGCCCTGCTTGACCAGCTCGGCCCAGCCGGCGTCCGGCCTGGCCGGCGCATAGCGGGCCGGTTCGCGCCGCGTCGGCGCCAGGATGCCGACCTGGCGCGCCACTGCGGCACCCGAGGCCATCATCACCTGGTTCTGCGCAATCACCGTGACGGTGGCGCCCGAGATCGCGTCCAGTCCCAGCACGCCCTCGTCCGGGCGCGACTGGCCGATCTCCAGCTTGTCGGCCACCGATTTGCCGAGGTACTGCTCATTGAACTTCAAGAGCGCCGATTCGGGAATGCCCAGCAGCAGGATGGGCTCGGAATGCTTGAGCACCTTGACGCCGACGAAGCGGCCGCGCGTGTCCATGCCGATCAGCGTCACGACGGGCTTGCCCGAGTAGGCCGGTGTGTCGGTGATGTCGGTCGACAGCATCACATAGCCCAGCAGCTTGCCGTGCTTCCCACCGCCCTCGCCGGCGCCATAGGCTTCAACATAGGGCGGCGATCCGAGCCGCTCGGAGAACGCGATCGCGCCGGGAAACACCTCGGCGCAAGGCAGCAGCGCGCACAGATCGCGCGCCGTCGCCAGCTCGGTCGGCAGCTGGGCCTCGTAGGCGCCGGCGGCGACGGCCGGTGCGCTCGGCAACAGCAGAAAAAATGCGGCCAGGGCGGCCGCACAAACTTGTCTGAGGAACTGCATGGTTTTATCGGTCTTCCCAAGCCCCGGCGCGCGTTCGAGACGCGCCGGGGCTTCGCTCAGGCTCAGGCCTCGACGATCATGCGGCTGCGCATCTCGAGGTGCAGGGCGTGGCAGAAGTGGGTGCAGTAGCACCAGAACACGCCGGGCTTGTCGGCCACGAAGGTGACGGACGCCGTCTCCAGCGGGTTGACGATGAAGTTGACGTTGTACTTGGGGATGGCGAAACCGTGCGTCAGATCCTCGATCTTGTCCAGATTGGTCAGGATCAGGGTCACCTCATCCCCCCTCTTGAGCTTGAACTCGCGCAGACTGAAGGCCGGCGCCTGCGAGGTCATCTTGATCGTGACCTTCTTGCCGTTGCGGAACACGCCCGACTCTTTCGGGTCCTTGATGGCCAGCGGGAAATCATCGAGCGCATAGACCTGCTTCGGGCGCAGCAACTCGCGCTTGAAGATGATGAAGTCATGCGGCTCGCCGCGCACCGGATGGTCGGCCAGCAAGACCATCTTCTCGCCCGAGATGTCGATCAGCTGCTCGTTCTCCGGATGCAGCGGACCGACCGGCAGGAAGCGGTCCTTGGAGAACTTGCAGCCCACCGCCAGATACTTGCCGTCGGCCGCGATCGTCTCGGACTGCGAGGCGTTGACATGGCCGGGCTGGTACTGCACATCGATGCGGTCGACCACATACTTCGCGCTCTTGTCGCCCTTGTGGAAGGCGATCGCCTTCTCGACATTCCACTTCACCACCTGGCTGTCGAGGAACAGGGTCGTGTAGGCATTGCCGCGCCCATCGAAGGCGGTGTGCAGCGGGCCCAGGCCCAGCTCGACCTCGGCCACGATGGCGTCATCGAGTTTCTCGAGCTTGCCGTCGAACCAGTCCAGCACCTTGGCCAGCTCGATCACGGTGCCGGTCGGTGAGAGCTTGCCGGCGCAGATGAAATACTTCTGGTCCGGGCTGGCATTGACGCCGTGCGGGTTCTTCGGCACCGAGACATAGGCGGTCAGCGCGCTCTTGGCGTCCTTGTTGGCGGCCAGCGTGCCGTCGACAACCGGCACCTTGGAGTCGCCATAGGTCTTGAACTTGCCGGCCTTGACGGCCGCCTCGATGCGGGCGACGTTGAAGAACAGGCAGGCATCGCGCTCGGAGGACATCATGTCCTCGTACTTGGCACCCATCTCGGTGTTGTACTGATTGGTAGCCGCCAGCTTGCCGTCGTAAGAGGTCGCGGTCAGGTCGCAGTTGCCGTCGATCAACACCTGCCAGCGCACTTCCATCGACTCGGCATCGACACAGCTGAACAGCGAGTGGTACTTGCCCGTGTCCTCGCTGCCGCTATTGGGCAATGGGATCGAGAACTCGGCGCCGCAGAACACCCGGGTCGTGTAGTTGATCGCCGGATCGACCGGATCGCGCTTGTCCGGGAAGATGCCGTGGAAGCCCTGCACATTGGGCAGCTCGGTGATCTTGTCGCAGACGAAATGATCAAGCCGGATGCGCGCGATGCGGCTGTTGATCTTGTCGTTGATCCAGGCATAGCGCCCGTCGTAGTTGCCGTCCTTGTAGGAGGCATGGGTGTGATGGGTGTCCGCCACCGTGTACTTGAGGCTGCCGTCGGCCTTGGTGCCCATCACCTGCTTCGATTCATTGGTCACGCCCCAGCCGACCAGTGCGTCCGGCACGAAGCAGGGAATCCGCGTGATCTCGCGACCCGAAGGCAGGCCCAGCACCCGCATATCGCCGGTATGGCCGCCGCTCCACAGGCCGTAGTAAGTGTCGAGCTCGCCGGGTTTCAGATGCACCGCACCGGCAGCGCCATGGCCGGCACCACCGGCCGGTGCGCTGCCGGCCGGCGGCGTGGCTGTGCCGGTGGCCTTGTCGGTACAGGCGGCGATGCCGGCCAGGCCGGCCAGCGCGGCCGTGTTGATGAACCGGCGGCGGCCGAGACCGGCCGCTGCGGCCGCATGGGAGGCGTTTTGTTTGGTCATTGCAAGTCCTCTGGAAATGGTCGGCCAGCGCTGCCGACCGGGCCTGTAAGTGTTTGGGCAGACGGATGTTCGTCGGCCCCGCCCGGCGCCTAACTGATCCAGATCAATCATTTTCATAAAGGGCAAAATTTATGCACCTTAAATAATTACTCATTCCTAGAATCCTGGCCATGCACACAAGGAGCATCTGATGAGCAAGAAAAACCTGACCATGGCGCTGGCGACGGCCTTCTTCGTGATGGGCTGCGGCCAGCAGGACGCGCCGGCACCGAGCGCCGCAGCGGCGCCGGCCGTGACCGCAGCGCCCGCCCCCGTCGCGGACAACGCCCTGGGCAAGAGCATTTACGGCAAGACCTGTGCGATGTGCCACGCCGCCGGCGTGGCCGGCGCGCCCAAGCCGGGCGACAAGGCCGATTGGGGCCCGCGCATCGCCCAAGGGCAGGCGGTTCTCGACAAGCACGCGCTGGAGGGTTTCACCGGGGCCAAGGGCATGATGCCGGCGCGTGGTGGCGCCGCCGCGCTGAGCGACGACGAGGTCAAGGCCGCCGTCCAGTTCATGGTGGCGCAGTCGCAGTGAGAGCCTGCTGATGTCACCCCTTCCACCAGAGCCGTCCAGCCCGGACGCCGGGCGCCGGCGCCTGCTCGGCGCCCTTCCCTTGCTGGCCACGGCCGCCTGGCTGCGTCCGGCGCTGGCCAACCCGCGCGTGGTCCAGCAGTCGCGCGTGCTGATGGGCACGAGGGTAGAGATCACCGTCGAAGGCCGCAACGCCGCCAGCAGCGGCGCAGCGCTGGCCGCCGCCTGGGCCGAGATGGCACGCCAGGCCGACCTGATGAGCCGCTACCGGGCCGACAACGCCGTGCGCGCGCTGCAGCTCGCCGCCGGGCTCCAGCCGGTGGTCGTTGCGCCCGAATTGATGCAGGTGCTGAAAACAGCGCGGCAGGTTTCCGAATACAGCAACGGTGCCTTTGATATTACCGTTGGGGCATTTTCAGGATGGGGTTTTGATCCAGCACAAACAGTTATTCCAAGCGCGGATGAAATACGTCGTCAATTGAGTCTGGTGAATTACCGGGACGTGCTTATCGATGAATCGGGCAGCCGCGCTTATCTGCGTCGACGTGGTATGCGGATCGATCTGGGCGGCATTGCCAAGCTGCCGATTCTCGAGGCCGGTCTGCGGGTGCTGCAAAGCCGGGGGCTGGCGGGCGCCATGATCAACGGCGGTGGCGATGTGCTGGTCAGTGGGCAACTGCAAGGGCGCGACTGGCGCATCGGTCTGCTCGATCCGCGTGCGCCGCGGGCGCCGCAAGGACTTTTGGGCCTGATTGCGCTGAGCGACGGTGTCGTCGCCGCCTCGGGCGACTACGAGCGTTGTTTCGTCCGTGATGGTCGGCGCTACCACCACATCCTCGACCCGCGCAGCGGCCAGCCCAGCAGCGGCGTCCGTGGTGTGGCCCTGGTGGCGCGCCGCGTCGCCGATCTGAACGGCCTGGGCACAGCGCTGATGGTGGGGGGGCCGGCGGCGAGAACACGCTTGCTGGCCGGGCGCCCGCAGGTCGATGCGCTGATCGTGGCAAGCAACGCCGCGCCCCCCTGGATGTCGGCCGGGATGGCGAGGCGGCTGCAGGTTTGATGCCGCGCAAACGAAAACCCTGACCGGCTTGCGCTGCCGCAAATTGATATGCGCGGCGCCCGCCACATTCATCAAGCCCTCAACCTAGAACGATGGAGACTGCCATGAACCACTTCCAGCATCGCCTCGCCGATCCGAACGAAGCGGCCGTGCGACTGGTGCCCGCGCACAACAGTCGCGAAGGCCTGTGCGGCACGCTCAGCAAAGCCTTCCGGCCCGGACTGCTCAGCGCGGCCGCGGCCCTGGAACTGGCTCAGCTGGGCCAGTTCCAGAAGATTCCAGCCAAGACCTTGTTCATCCGGGCCGACGAACCGGCCAGCGCCTTGTGGCTGCTGGTCAATGGCACGGTCAGCGTCGGTTGCCACGACGAACAGCAGCAATGGCGGCAGACACGCACCATCCATGCCGGCCATTGGATAGATGCCGAGAGCGCCTGGCTAGGCGGCAACTATCTTGAAAGCGCGCGCGCCGAGACTGCTGTATCCGCCTACTGGCTGCCGGTGCGCGAGGTCGAGCAGGCCTTCGTGACGCGGCCGGAGATCGCCCGCAGCCTGCTGGCGGCGGTGGCCGAGCGGGTGCGCCGCGTCTCCGGCGATGCCCATGACCTGTTGGCCAAGAGTGTGCTGGCACGCTGCGCCGGCTGGCTGATCGACGAACTGCAGACCAGCGACCAGTCATCGGCGGTGGTGATGAACCAGCACAAGCGTGCCATCGCCTCGCAGCTGGGCACCTCACCCGAGACCTTCTCGCGCATGCTGCGCCAGCTCTGCGATATGAGGGTCATCGACATGGACCGCTACCGCATTCATGTCCGCGATGCACAGGCCTTGCAACGCCTGTCCAACGGCGCGCTGGCCCATGGCGCCAAGGCCTGAGCTCGGCAAGCCTGGCGAGCGCTGGCAAGCCGCCCGCTTGCTCAGCGCACCGCATCGCCTTGGCTTCGCAGCCGCCGCGCTGCTGCTGGCTGGCAGCGCCTTGTGGTGGGCGCTGGCAATGCTGGCCCGGCTGCAGGGTCATGTCTTGCCCTGGAACTTGACGCCCGCCACGGCCCACGGCCTGCTGATGAGCCTGGGCTTCATGCCGCTGTTCTTTGCCGGTTTCCTGTTCACCGCCGGGCCGCGCTGGCTGGCCTGCACGCCGCTGCCGGCCGCTGCCCTGCTGTCGCCGGTGCTGGCTCAGCTGTGCGGCTGGCTGCTGTTCCTGCTGGCCATTCACGCCGGTCCCGATCCCGTACTGGGTCGGGTGCTGGGCAGCTTCGGCTTGGTGGCTGTCGCCTGGGGCTGGAGCGGCTTGCTGTGGCGTTTTGCGGGTCTGCTGCGCGCCAGCGGCGAAACCGATCGTCTGCACACACAGATCGTCTGCGGCGCCGGCATCCTCGGCGCTCTGCTGCTGTGGGCCGCCGCGCTGGCCTTGGCGAGCGGCGAAGCGGGCCGGCTGCCGGCACTGAGTCGCGCCTCGCTCTGGGGCTTCAGCGGCCTGACCTTCATCACCGTGCTGCACCGCATGCTGCCCTTCTTCGGCAGCGCCGCCCTGCCGAAGGCCGAGGCCTGGCCGCTGCGCGGCTGGCTGCTGCTGTTCGGCTTGCAAAGCGGCTGGGCCCTGCTGGCGCCGCGCTCGAACGGCCTGCTGTGGCTGCATGCCGGCATCGAGGCCGCAGCCGGCCTGGCCGTGCTGGCGCTGGCGCTGCAGTGGGCGCGCCACCAGAGTCTGCGGCCGCGCCTGCTGACCATGCTGCATCTGGGGCTGGTCTGGCTGGGCCTGGCCCTGCTGCTGGACGGCCTGTCCGAGGGTCTCAGCGCTGGCGGCATGCAGTCGCTGGGCCTGGCGCCCTTGCATGCCTACACGATGGGCTTCCTCGGCTCGATCCTGCTGGCCATGGTCGGTCGCGTCAGCAGCGGCCATAGCGGCCGCCGTGTGGTCGCGGACGACACGCTGTGGCGCCTGTTCTGGCTGCTGCAACTGGCCGTGCTGCTGCGCATTGCCGCTGCGCTGGTCGCCGCCGCCCGGGCAGCACCGCTGCTGAGTGCCGCCGCCCTGCTGTGGGGCGCCGTCTGCCTGGGCTGGACCTTGCGTTACGGCCGCTGGTGGGGCCTGCCGCGCGCCGACGGACGCCCGGACTGAATCCCTCTCCTACTGAAGCAAGGAACCCCGCTGCGATGAGCGCGACCACCATCCCCGAACTTGTCTGCCCCGCCGGCTCGCTGCGGGCGCTGAAGCTGGCCATTGATGCCGGCGCCGACGCCGTCTACCTCGGCCTGCGCAATGCCACCAATGCGCGCAACTTCGCAGGACTGAACTTCGACGACCAGCAGCTGCGCGAGGGCGTGGCCTATGCGCACCAGCGCGGCCGCCAGGTGCTGATGGCGCTGAACACCTATGCGCGCGCCGACGATGTCGCGACCTGGTACCGCGCCGTCGATGCCGCGGTCGAGCTGGGCGCCGACGCGCTGATCGTCGGCGATATCGCGGTGATGGCCTATGCCTGCAAGACCCATCCGCAGCTGCGCCTGCATCTGTCGGTGCAGGCCTCGGCCAGCAGCCACGAGGCGATCGACTTCTACCACCGCCACTACGGCATCCAGCGCGCGGTGCTGCCGCGCGTGCTGACCCTGTCCCAGGTCGGCCAGGTGTTGCGCCACACCGCGGTGGACATCGAGGTGTTCGGCTTCGGCAGCCTGTGCGTGATGGTCGAGGGACGCTGCGCGCTGTCCTCGTATGTGACCGGCCAGTCGCCCAACAATGCCGGCGTCTGCTCGCCGCCTTCCCATGTGCGCTGGCAGGACGCGGCCGACGGCGTCGAGGCGCGGCTGGGCGGGCTGCTGATCGACCGCTACGGCCCGGATGAGCCGCGCGGCTACCCGACGCTGTGCAAGGGCCGCTTCGAGGTCAAGGGCCGGCGCGACTACGCGATCGAGGAGCCGACCAGCCTGAACACGCTGGCCCTGCTGCCCGAGCTGATGCGCCTTGGCGTGCGGGCCGTCAAGATCGAGGGCCGCCAGCGCAGCCCGGCCTATGTCGAGCAGGTCACGCGGGTCTGGCGCCAGGCCATCGACGCGGCCGCCGCAGCGCCGGACCGCTACCGCGTCGAGCCGGCCTGGACCGCCGCGCTGGGCCATCTGGCCGAGGGCCAACAACACACGCTGGGAGCCTACGACCGACCATGGCGATGACGATGACAAACCCTGACCCCCTCCGCCCCCAGGACCGGATGGCGCTGAGCATCGGCCCGGTGCTGTACTACTGGCCGCGCGAGGCCTTGCTGCATTTCTATGCCGAGGTGGCCGAGTCGGCGGCCGACAGCGTCGTGCTCGGCGAGGTGGTCTGCGAGCGCCGCCACGAGATCAAGCTGGCCGACTGGCTGGCGTTGGCGCAGGACCTGCGCAGCGCCGGCAAGGAGGTGGTGCTGGCGACCCAGGCGCTGATCGCCTCCGAGGCCGATCTGCGCCTGCTGCGCCGCATCGCCGAGCAAGGCGATTTCCTGGTCGAGGCCGGCGACGCCTCGGCACTGAACATGCTCGACGGCCTCGGCGCCCGCTTCGTGCTGGGCCCGCACATCAATGTCTACAGCTGCGCGGCGCTGGACGAGTATCGGCGCCTGGGCGCCGTGCGCTGGGTCGCGCCGGTCGAGCTGGCGCTGGACGCGATCCAGGCCGTCAATGGCGGGCAGCAGGACCTGCCCTGCGAGGTGTTCGCCTACGGCCGCATGCCGCTGGCCTTCTCGGCGCGCTGCTTCACAGCCCGCCACCACCGGCTCAGCAAGGACCAGTGCGAGTTCCGCTGCCGCGACGACGGCGACGGCCTGCTGCTGTCGACCAGTGACGGCGCGCCCTTTCTGGTGCTGAACGGCATTCAGACCCAGTCGGCGGCGCAGCAATGCCTGCTCGGCGAGCGTGAGATCCTGCGGGCGGCCGGCGTGTCACGGCTGCGTCTGTCGCCGAGCTCGCAGCGCTTCGCTGAGGTGATCGCGGCCTTCGAGGCCGTGATGAATGGCGGCGAGCCGGCCGGCCCGGCGCTGCAAGGCCTGCAGGATCGGGCGCTGCCCGGTGGCCTGGCCAACGGATTCGCCCGTGGTCGGCCCGGCATGGACTGGAGTGTCAAACCATGATCAGCCTGCTGCTGTCCCCCGAGATGACGGGCCGCTTGAAGCCGGTGCTGAGCCGCTTGCCGATGCAGCCACCGACCCAGGCGCTGGCGCTGGCGCTGAACCGCTGGCTGTTGCCGCGGCTGCCCGCCGATGCACGCGCGACCTTGTCGCGCCGGGCCGTACGCATCGATGTCATCGACCTCGGCCTGTCGCTGCCTTTGCTGCTCGACGAGCGCGGCTTCCGACCCGCACCGCCAGGCGCCGCAGTGGCGCTGCGCATTGCCGCCGCCGCCCCGAGCTATTGGCGGCTGCTGCGCGGCAGCGACGACGCCGACCGTCTGTTCTTCGAACGCGCGCTGGTGATGGAGGGCGACACCGAACTGGGCCTGGTGCTGAAGAACACGCTGGACGCGATCGGGCCGCTGTGGGCGTGAACCAGCCGGCCTGTTGCGCCAGATCAAATCGGCGCGGGTGACAGCTTGTTTTTAAAGGTGCACAATTTGCACACCTTATAGAAACCAGCCACCACGGAGCCCTGATGAGCCACCCCACACTGATCGACGTTCGCCACATCATCCCGCGCGAACGCCACCCGCTGATCTTCTCGACCTTCGCCCAGCTGCCGGCCGGCCAGGCGATGGAGCTGGTCAACGACCATGACCCGAAGCCGCTGTACTACCAGTTCCAGGCCGAGCTTCCCAACGGTTTCCGCTGGGACTATCTGGAGAGCGGCCCCGAGGTCTGGCGCGTCGCGATCACCAAGAACGCACCGACGCACAGCCCCTGCTGCGGCAGCTGCGGCGGCCAGGCCTGAGCCCACGGCTCCCCTCTTCTATCCGCAGGAACTTGCGATGAACACCAACCACAGGCTCTGGCGCTGGCTGGGCCTTATCTTCGTGCTGTCGTTCGGGGCGCTCGGCTACCTCGGCTGGCAGATCTATCTGACGGCGCCGCCGATTCCGAAAAGCGTCGTCAGCACCGAGGGCGATGTGCTGTTCACCGGCGCGCAGATCCAGCGCGGCCAGCAAGCCTGGCTGGCGGCCGGTGGCCAGCAGCTGGGCACCGTCTGGGGCCATGGCAGCTATGTGGCGCCCGACTGGTCGGCCGACTGGCTGCACCGCGAAGCCCTGGCCCTGCGGGCGATCCGCAGCCAGCAGCACCGCGCCGTCGCGACCCTGAGCGTGGCCGACCAGGGGGCGATCCAGGCGACGCTGCAGCAGGAGATGCGCCACAACAGCTATGACGCGGAGAGCGGCAAGCTCACCGTCTCGGTCGAGCGGGCCCAGGCCATCCGCGAGGTGGCGGCCCACTACGAGGCCTTGTTCGGCAGCGACGCCTCACTCGACACCTTGCGCGAGCAGTATGCGATGACGGCCGGCGCCCTGCCCGAGGCCAGCGATCGCCAGGCGCTGACCGCCTTCTTCTTCTGGGCTTCCTGGGCCGCCGTGACGGACCGGCCCGGCGAGACCGGGCTTTCCTACACCAGCAACTGGCCGCACGAGCCGCTGGTCGGCAACACCTTGTCGACCTCGGCCGCGATCTGGTCCATGGTCAGCATCGTGCTGCTGCTGGCCGGCATCGCCGCGATGCTGTGGCTGCACGGCAGCAACAAGCATGAGCCCGAGGCCGAGCCGCCCAGCGCCGATCCGCTGCTGGGTGCGGTGGCAACACCCTCGATGAAGGCCACCCGCAAGTATTTCTTCGCGGTCGTCGGCCTGATGCTGCTGCAGATCGCGATGGGCGTCATCACCGCGCACTACGCGGTCGAGGGCCAGAGCTTCTTCGGCCTGCCCTTGGCCGAGCTGCTGCCCTATGTGGTCAGCCGCACCGTCCACACCCAGGTCGGCATCTTCTGGATCGCCACCGCCTGGCTGGCCACCGGCCTCTACATCGCGCCGCTGCTGTCGGGCCGCGAGCCGAAGTGGCAGAAGCTCGGCGTCGACCTGCTGTTCTGGGCGCTGATCTTCGTCGTCGTCGGCTCCACCGTCACCGGCTGGCTGGGCACCCTGCAGCACCGCGGCGTCGACTTCAGCTTCTGGCTCGGCAATCAGGGCCTGGAGTTCACTAGCATGGGCCGCGTCTGGCAGCTGCTGCTGTTCGCCGGCCTGCTGTTCTGGGTCGTGCTGCTCGGCCGCGCGCTGTGGCCGGCGCTGACCAGGCCCTCCGAGACCCGCGGCCTGATCGCGATGGTCTTCCTGTCGGCCACCTGCATCGGCGGCTTCTATGCCTCGTCGCTGACCTGGGGCCAGCACACCCATTACTCGATGGTCGAGTACTGGCGCTGGTGGCTGGTGCATCTGTGGGTGGAGGGCTTCTTCGAGGTCTTCGCCACCGCCGTGGTCGCGCTGATCTTCACCAAGCTGGGCCTGGTGCGCTCGGCCAGCGCCAACCGCGCCATCATTGCCGAGACCATCGTGTTCCTGTTCGGCGGCATCCTCGGCACCCTGCACCATCTCTACTTCACCGGCACACCGACCTCGGTGATCGCCGTCGGCGCGGTGTTCTCGGCGCTGGAAGTCGTGCCGCTGACCCTGATCGGGCTGGAGGCGCTGCAGACCTGGCGCCGCTCGAAGTCCATGCCCTGGCTGGCCGCCTACAAATGGCCGATCCTGTGCTTCGTCGCGGTCGGTTTCTGGAACACCGTCGGCGCCGGCGTGCTGGGCTTCGCGATCAACCCGCCCGCCTCGCTGTACTACGTGCAGGGGCTGAACATGACGGCGGCCCACGGCCATGCGGCGCTGTTCGGCGTCTACGGCATGCTGGGCATCGGCCTGATGCTGTTCTGCCTGCGCGGCCTGTATGCGCGCCATCTGCATGCCGACCACCTGCTCAAGCCCGCCTTCTGGGGCCTGAACCTCGGGCTGGCGATGATGGTCTTCCTGTCGCTGCTGCCGGCCGGCATCTACCAGGCCTGGGCCAGCGTCAGCCGCGGCCTGTGGTACGCCCGCTCGCCGGAGATCATCCACTCGCCGGTGATGGAGGCCCTGGTCTGGCTGCGCGTGCCGGGTGACCTCGTGTTTGCGGCCGGCGCGCTTATGCTGGCGGCCTATGCCATGCGCTTGCTGCGCCGGCCGCCCCCCGAGCCGGTGCACCGTGCCGCACCGAGCCTGAACTGACCGTCCGCCATGAAACTCACCAGCTTCACCGACTACGCCCTGCGCGTGCTGATCTTCCTGGCCGCCCGGCCGGGCCGGCGCGCCACCATTGCCGAGATCGCCGCCAGCTTCGCGATCTCCGAGAACCACCTGACCAAGGTCGTGCATTTTCTCGGCAAGACCGGCTGGCTGGCCAATGTGCGCGGCAAGGGCGGCGGGCTGGAGCTGGGGCTGGCGCCCGAGCTGATCGGCGTCGGCGCCGTCGTGCGCCTGACCGAGGGCGCGGCCTTGCCCGCCGAGTGTTTCAGCGCCGAGGGCGGGCATTGCGCCATCACGCCGATCTGCAAGCTGCGCGACGTGATGGGCGAGGCGGTCGATGCCTTCTACAAGGTGCTGGACCGCTACACGCTGGCCGACCTGGTGCACAACCGCCAGGCCCTGGCGCGGATGCTGTTCATCGAGCCCGCCGCGCGCACCGCGCGTCCGTCGTCATGAACACGCCCTTCCCCTACAGCGGCCCGGAGGATCTGCGCCAGCCCCTCATCGACGCGCTGAGCCGCGTGGTCGACCCGGAGGTGGCGATGAGCATCGTCGATGTGGGCCTGATCTACGGCGTCGAGGTCGGCGCCGACAAGGTCCATGTGCGTCTGACAATGACCTCGGCGGCCTGCCCGGTGGCCGACGTCATCATCGACGAGGTCGAGGCCGAGCTGGACCGGGTGGTGCCGGCCGCGCTGGCCATCGAGGTCGAACTGGTCTGGGAGCCGCCATGGAGTACCGATCGCATGAGCGAACGGGCCAAGCGCTTCATGCGCTGGTGAGACCGCGCCGCGCGCTCCATCCTGCGGCATCCGCCCGGCTGGCGCGGCCGCTGCTGCTGGCCCTGATGGCGTTGTCGCTGCTGGGCGGCGTGGGCGGGGGCCTGCTGCGCGCCGGCCTGCCGCTGAGCGATGCCCTCTGGCTGAGCCACGCCGGCCTCGAGCACGCGGCGCTGATGAGCGGCGGTTTCCTGGGGACCGTGATCGCGATCGAGCGGGCGGTGGCGCTGCGCCACCGCGCCGCCTTCATCGGGCCGTTCATGTCCGGCCTGGCCGGCCTGTGCTGGCTGCTGGGCTACGGCGCCGCCGCTGCGGGGCTGGCTGCGCTGGCGGCGCTGGCCTTCGTCGCGGTCAACCTCGTCGTCGTGCGGCGCCAACCGGCCGCGCACACCGCGCTGCTGCTGCTCGGCGCGCTGGCCTGGCTGGCCGGCAATGCCTTGTTTGCGGCCGGCATCGCGGCCGACGCCGTGCTGCGCTGCTGGTTCGCCTTCCTGGTGCTGACCATCGCGGCCGAGCGCCTGGAGATGACGCGGCTGATGCGCCGCCGGCCCGGCGCCGAGGCCTCGCTGTATCTGGTCCTCGCCGCCCTGCTGCTGGGCGCGGCGCTGTCAGCGCTGCTCTATGGCGCCGCCCTGGCGATGCTGGCCCTGTGGCTGCTGTTGTTCGACATCGCCCGCCGCACGGTCTTCGCCCAGGGCCTGAGCCGCTATATGGCGGTCTGCCTGCTCGGCGGCTATGTCTGGCTGGCGCTGGCCGGCCTGGCCTGGGCCGCCACGGCGCTGGGCTTTCACACGGCCCGCGACACCGCCCTGCATGCGCTGGGGCTGGGTTTCATCGTCAGCATGATGATGGGCCATGCGCCGGTGATCCTGCCGGCCGTGGCCCGCATCAAGCTGCAGTTCGGACCGGCCTTCTACCTGCCGCTGGCGCTTCTGCATCTGTCCCTGCTGCTGCGGCTGGGCGGTGGCTTCGTGAACGACTCGCTGCGTGCCTGGGGAGCCGGCCTGAATGCCGGCGCCCTCGCACTGTTTGCCCTGACCCTGATCGGCGCCGCGTTCGCGTGGCGCCGCCGCCATGGCGCCACCGGCGCAAGAAAGTTGCCATGATGGCTGCGTCATTCATCAAGATCGAGGAACCCCCACGCCCGGCGGCTGCACCGGCCTTCGCGCTCTGGCAGCTCGGCTTCCGCCCCTTCTACCTGCTGGCCAGCGGCTTCGCCGCGCTGTCGATCGCGCTGTGGGCGCTGCAGTTCGCCGGCCTGCTGGGATCGCAGGCCTATCTGCAGGGGCCGCTATGGCATGCGCACGAGATGCTGTTCGGTTTCACCCTGGCCGTGCTGGTGGGCTTTCTGTTCACCGCCGGCCGCAACTGGAGCAATCGCCCGACACCCACCGGTGCCGCGCTGGCCGCACTGGCGGGGCTGTGGCTGGCCGGCCGCGTGCTGGTGCTGACGCCCTGGGGCTGGGCGGCAGCCCTGGTCAATATCGCCTTCCCGCTGCTGGCCACGATCGCGCTGGCCCTGCCCTTCATCGCCGCCCGCAACCACCGCAACTACTTCTTCATCGGCCTGCTGGCGCTGCTGACTCTGGCCCAGGCCGGCGTGCACCTGAGCCAGCTGGGCCTGCTGCAGCTGCCCGGCTGGGTCGGCATCCAGCTGGGGCTCGATGTCGTGCTCTTCATCATGGCGGTGATGGCCGGCCGCGTGATCCCGATGTTCACCAACAACGGCGTGCCCGGCGCCAATGCGACGCGCCGGCCCTGGCTGGAACAGGCCGCGCTGGGCGGCACGCTGGCGCTGCTGGCCGGCGATGGGCTGGGGCTGGGCGGCCTGCCGCTGGCCCTGCTGGCCGGCGTCTGCTCGGCCGCCCATCTGGCGCGCTGGCTGCTGTGGCAGCCGCTGAAGACGCTGCGCACGCCGCTGGTCTGGGTGCTGCATCTGGCCTATCTGTGGATCCCGCTGCACCTGCTGCTGCGCGGCCTGGCGGCGCTGGGCCTGCTGGCCCCGACGCTGGCGACCCACGCGCTGACCCTGGGCGCCATCGGCGGGCTGGTCATCGGCATGATGACGCGCACCGCGCTGGGCCACACCGGCCGGCTGCTGCGGGCCAGCCGGGGCGATGTGGCGAGCTACGCGCTGGTCGCGGCCGCCGCCGTGGTGCGCGTCGGCTGGCCGCTGCTAGCGCCGGCGCAGACCGTCCACGCGGTGCTGCTGTCGGCCGCGCTGTGGTCGGCCGGCTTCGCTCTCTACGCGCTGCGCTACTGGCCGATCCTGACGCGCGCCCGCCTCGATGGCCGGCCGGGCTGAGAATCCGGCCATGGACTATCTGACGATCAAGACCCTGCACCAGGGCGCCGTGCTGCTCTCGGTCAGCGGCTTCTTCGCGCGCGGCCTCGGGTCCTTGCTGGGCGCTGCCTGGGTCGGCAGCCGGCCGGCCAGGACCTTGCCCCATCTGGTCGACTCGGTGCTGCTGCTGTCGGCGCTCGCGCTGGCCTGGATGCTGCGGCTATCGCCGCTCGAGGCGCCCTGGCTGCTGGCCAAGCTCCTCGGCCTGCTGCTCTATATCGCGCTGGGCATGCTGGCGCTGAAACCCGGCCGGCCACTGGCGCTGCGCGCGGCCGCCTGGCTCGCAGCGCTGGCAACCGTCGGCTGGATCGCCTCGGTGGCGATCAGCAAGAACCCGCTGGGCTGGTGGATCTACCTGGGATAGGCGCGTCACGCAGCGCCTGCACCTGCTCGACCAGCACCGGATAGATCTGCTCCGCCTGTGCAGTGTCGAAATCGGCGTGATAGCGCTTGGCGACGCCCGACGATGCCAGCAGCAGATGCCAGGTCGGCGCGACACTGCGCTCGGCCAGACACTGCTTGGCGCAGGCCAGCGCGCAGCCATCAATGGCAATGATGGGCCTGCCCTCGGCAGCCGCGTCGCGGGCACGGCGCACCAAGCTGCGCACATTGCCGCCGACACCGGAAATGCAGGACATCTCGGCTTCGCCCTCGCGGTCCAGGCGCAGAGCCAGATAGTTGGCCAGCTGGGCCGCACTGGAGCAGCCCGAGCAGGAATACACCAGGGGCAGTGGGCGCCTGGCGGGGACGGGTGTGCTGCTTGTCATCCAAACCTTCCGCAGTTTTTGATATTGGCGCAGCGAATCCGCGATGCTGTCTTGATCCAGAGCAAACCCTCTGGACGCGACAGGCGCGACGCTTGCGCCCATGACAAGCGACACACCCTTCGAGCTGCTCCTGCGCGGCGCCACCCTCCAGGCCGAGCCCCAGCGACTGCTCTTCGTCTTCACGACGGCCGAACTGCCCGAGGACCCCAGTCCTGAGCAGCGTGAGCGTTTTGCCAGCGGCCAGGGCGGCACGCTCTCACCACGGGTCTGCGTGGACAAGTCGCCTGCAGAGCTCGGCAGCTTCGAGGCCTTGCGTGCCGAGTCCGCCAAGGCCGGGCCACCCTGGCAGGTCGTCTTCATCGCCGCCCTGTCCGGCCAGGGCGGCAAGCCGGCGACCGAGGCCCGCATCGAGCAGGCGCTGCGCACCATGGTCGAGCGCATCCGCAGCGGCCAGCTTGAGGGGTTGCTGGCACTGGACGTCGAAGGCCGCCCGCTGAGTTTCGGCTGACCCCGCCGTGGCGCCTGCGGCGCCAGGTCGAGTCGGGAGTTTGCGTCAGCGCAAATCCACATTTAGTGTTTGAAGGATAGGCTGCACACCATATCTAGTGTTCAGAACCATCCATGTCAAACATCCATGCCAGCCTTCCCGCCCAGGTTCTCAAGCGTGATGGGCGCCACGCGGCCTTCGACGCCCAGAAGATCGCGCTGGCACTGCAACGCGCCGGCATTGCCAGCGGCGAGTACGGCGCCGACGAACAGGCCTTGTTGTGCGCCAGCGTGCTGAAGGTGCTGGCGCACCGCTTCCACGGTCAGGCACCCGGCGTCGAGCAGATCCAGGACATCGTCGAGCAGACCTTGATCGCGTCCAATCATCTGAAGACCGCGCGCGCCTACATCGTCTACCGCGAGCAGCACGCGCGGCTGCGTGAGGATCGCAAGACCCTGGTGGATGTCGAGCGCTCGATCAACGAGTACCTGAATCGCGACGACTGGCGCGTCAACGCCAATGCCAACCAGGGCTATTCGCTGGGCGGCCTGATCCTCAATGTGTCCGGCAAGATGACGGCCAACTACTGGCTCTCGCATGTCTATGCACCCGAGATCGGCCAGGCCCATCGAGACGGCGACCTGCACATCCACGATCTCGACATGCTCAGCGGCTACTGCGCCGGCTGGTCGCTGCGCACGCTCTTGCACGAAGGCCTGAACGGCGTGCCGGGCAAGGTCGAGGCCGGCCCCCCCAAACACATGAGCTCGGCGGTCGGCCAGATCGTCAATTTCCTCGGCACCTTGCAGAACGAGTGGGCCGGTGCGCAGGCCTTCTCTTCCTTCGATACCTATATGGCGCCCTTTGTGCGTGCCGATCGCATGAGCTACGCCGAGGTGCGCCAGTGCATCCAGGAGCTGGTCTACAACCTCAACGTGCCCTCGCGCTGGGGCACGCAGACGCCCTTCACCAACCTGACCTTCGACTGGACCTGCCCAGCGGACCTGCGCGAGCAGGTGCCGGTGATTGCCGGCCGGGAGATGCCGTTTTCCTACGGCGATCTGCAGCTCGAGATGGACATGATCAACCGCACTTACATCGACGTGATGACGGCCGGCGATGCCAAAGGCCGGGTCTTCACTTTCCCAATCCCGACCTACAACATCACACCCGATTTCCCCTGGGAGTCAGAAAACGCCGCCGCACTGTTCGAGATGACGGCCAAGTACGGCCTGCCCTACTTCCAGAACTTCGTGAACTCGGAGCTGGAGCCGAATATGGTGCGCTCGATGTGCTGCCGGCTGCAGCTGGACCTGCGCGAGCTGCTCAAGCGCGGCAACGGTCTGTTCGGCAGCGCCGAACAGACCGGCAGCATCGGTGTGGTCACGATCAATTGTGCGCGCCTGGGCCATCTGCACTGCGGCGACGAGGCCGGCCTGCTGGCTGCGCTGGATCGGCTTCTTGAGTTCGGCAGGCAGAGCCTGGAACTCAAGCGCGAGCTGATCCAGCGCCTGATGGACCAGGGCCTGTTTCCCTACAGCAAGCGCTATCTGGGCACCTTGCGCAACCATTTCTCGACCCTGGGCGTCAACGGCCTCAACGAGATGATCCGCAACTTCAGCGCCGACGACTACGACATCACCGACGCGCGCGGCCATGCGCTGGCGCTGCGCCTGCTCGACCATGTGCGCGCCCGCATCGTCGAGTTCCAGGAAGAAACCGGCCACCTCTACAACCTGGAGGCGACGCCGGCCGAGGGCACGACCTACCGCTTCGCCCGCGAGGACCGCAAACGCTGGCCCGAGATCCTGCAGGCCGGCAGCGCAGACCGTCCCTACTACACCAACTCCTCGCAGCTGCCGGTCGGCTTCACCGACGACCCCTTCGAGGCGCTGGAACGCCAGGAGGCGCTGCAGGCCAAGTACACCGGCGGCACCGTGCTGCATCTCTATATGGGTGAGCGCGTCTCGAGTGGCGCTGCGTGCCGCGAGCTGGTGCGGCGCGCGCTGAGCCGCTTCCGCCTGCCCTACATCACGGTCACGCCGACCTTCTCGATCTGCCCGAGCCATGGTTATCTGGCCGGAGAACACCCTTTCTGCCCCGCTTGCGATGAAGAGCGGCTCGAACAGAAGCGCCGCCGGGCCGCAGCCAACGATTCCATCCCCTGTTCAACCACCAAGGAGACTCTGCAATGATCCACCCTGTCCCGATGACCGAAACAGCCATCGCGCTGCGCGACGATGAGCGCCAACCCTGCGAAGTCTGGACGCGCGTGATGGGCTACCACCGGCCGGTCTCGAGTTTCAACACCGGCAAGCAGGGCGAGCACCAGGAGCGCCGCTTCTTCGCCGAGCCCGGTCTGCGCCGGGCCGCGTGAGCCTCCACCTGAGCACAGCCGCCGCCACCTTGCGGGTCGGCGGCCTGACGCCGCTGACCACGATCGACTTTCCCGGCCGGCTCGCGGCGGTTGTGTTTCTCCAGGGCTGCCCCTGGCGTTGCAGCTATTGCCATAACCCGGGTCTGCTGCCTGCCGATGCGCCGACGGTGCAATCATGGGGGGCCGTGCTGGCTTTTCTGCAGCGCCGCCGGGGCCTGCTCGACGGTGTGGTTTTCTCGGGCGGCGAACCGACCTTGCAGGCCGCCCTGCCTGCAGCCATCGCCGAGGTTCGTTCCCTCGGCTTCGCGATCGGCCTGCACAGCGCCGGCATCTACCCCGAGCGGCTGGCCGCCGTGCTGCCGCTGATCGACTGGCTGGGCCTCGACATCAAGGCGCCGCTGGACAGGATCGATGCGATCAGCGGCGTGCCCGGCAGCAGCGCCAAAGTCCAGACGGCGCTGCGCCTGGTTCTGAGCAGCGGCGTAGCCCATGAGTGCCGCACCACTTGGCACCCGAGTCTGTATCCTCAGCACGAGCTGCTGCTGCTGGCCCGCAAACTGGCAGCGCTCGGCGTTCGCCATTGGGCAGTGCAGCGCGCGAACATCAATGGAATGGCAGCCGCTTCACTGACATCCGCGGAGGTCAGCGACATCAGCGCATTGTTCGAGAGCTTCTGCCAACGCTAGAACGGCACAAACGCGCTACCGGGCCGGCTCGGAGAACTGTTCGATCTCCGCGAGCCCGGCCTTGCCGAGATCGCCGCGCGTTTACATCGCGTTACCGCACAACAGCGCGTCGGCACTTTGTCCTACTTGCTTGTCATGCACCGCCTTACGCTGCGCCTTGGCGCAAAGGCAGAAACTTTGCTCATCGCAACCAGCCATGAGTACGACATGACCATGATGTTCACAAACAATCTCCATGCCGAAGGTTGGTGGGATCACATGCCAGCCGGCCATCGTCTCGACATCCCCATGAACGCCGACGAGTTCTCCTCGTCAGGCGATGAAGGCGGCGCCACTCGGCCGGCCTCGCAGCCCAACACCTCGCCCCGTTTCATTCAGCGCAGCCATGCCAGCGCGTGGATCCTGTTCGCCGCCGTGGGCACAACGGGAGGTGCCCTCGCTGTGGCCACCATGAGTGACCCTCAAGGCATGCGCGAGCACTTGGATTTCGCACTGGCGGAGGTGAAACAACTGGCCGGTTCTTCTCCCATCACGACGACGGCACCGGCCACCGCACAGGCGCCTGCGCCTGTTCAGGACCCCACGCCCGTCGCGACCGCGCCATCCACTGCCGCCGCACCGAGTCTTCCGCTCGACGCGCCTTCGTCACCCATCGCATCGGCGGCCGGCCGAGGCACCAGCCATCTCGCGCCGGTCGCCTCCATCAAGCCGGTAGCCACGCCAGCGCCAAAAACGACCAAGGAACCGGCCGAAACCCTGCAAGTGATGCCGGGTCTGCCGCCACCCATCGCACTGGCGCCCGTTCAGCCGCTGCCCACGGTGCAGGCACCACCACTCGTGCTGCCGCCACCCGTGCCGGTAGCGCCTCCGGTCGCGCCGCCGCCGGTTGAAGAAGCGGCGCCGCCGCAACCGCCGGCTTCATCGCCGCAGTAGCGAGGATGTCCTCCTGCCGTGTACGCTTTGTCGATGTAGCCTCTCGTCGTTCGTCGATGGGAGACGAGGTGCCCTCAGGCGGGCGCGCCGGCCAGTCCACCTAACAGGAGTGAAGACATGTCATACATCGATGGTTTCGTTATCGCGGTCCCCACTGTCAACAAGCAGAAGTTCATCGAGCACGCGCGCCATTTCGACTCGATGTTCATCGAGCTCGGTGCAATCCGTGTGATCGAAGCTTGGGGTGACGACGTCCCTGACGGCAAGGTCACCGACTTCCGCCGCGCAGTCCAGGCCACGGCCGATGAGACGGTGGCCTTTTCGTGGGTCGAATGGCCTGACAAGGCCACACGCGACGTAGGCATGAAGAAGATGATGGAGGACCCGCGCATGGATCCGTCCACACCTGGCAATCCGCCCATGCCCTTCGACGGCAAACGCATGATCTTCGGCGGCTTCGCGCAGGTGGTCGAAGTGAAGGCCTGAGCGGCTGGGGCGACGCCGCCCCTGGGCGTGCCGCGCGTCACTGCGGGCGTCTGGCGCAGACCCTCGACCCACAGGCGGTGGCTCCGGGACATCGCGCAGGACGCCTGCTCCGTGCTGCAGCCAATGCTGCGCACCTCTAGCTGAAGTCATAGGCGGCGCCTCCCTGGGGCCACCTTCGCTTTCAGCGAGAATCCTGCGCAATGACCTCAGGCGTTGCAAGGCACCTGCGAAACCCTGTGGTTCTTCGCCCGCATTCAGTTGCGTATCGACAAAAATGGGTCCAGGACGGGCGAACGATCCCCCTGCAGCTTTTTCAATTGCGGCCCTCTCTGGGGGCCCGACACAGAACAAGAGAAATATTGTCTTGTTAAATCAATAAGTTACGGCCCCTATGAAATTCGCAACATGGAACGTCAACTCCCTGGCCGTGCGCCTGCCGCAGCTGCTGGACTGGCTGACCGCCAACCCGGTCGATGCGCTGGTGCTGCAGGAAACCAAGCTGACCGACGACAAGTTCCCGACCTTGGAGATCGGCGCGGCCGGCTACCAGGTGCAGTGGTTCGGGCAGAAGACCTATAACGGCGTGGCACTGCTGAGCCGCGAGCCGGCCCAGGACGTGGTCAAGAACATCGTCGGCTATGCCGACGAGCAGGCCCGGCTGATCGCCGGCACGGTGGCCGGCGTGCGCGTGATCGGCGGCTATTTCCCGAACGGTCAGGCGCTGGACAGCGACAAATTCGTCTACAAGATGGCCTGGCTGGAGGCCTTGCGGGGCTGGCTGGCCGGCGAGCTGCGGGCTCACCCGAAGCTGGTGCTGATGGGCGACTTCAACATCGCCCCCGAGGACCGCGATTGCTACGATCCGGCCGCCTTTGTCGGCCAGACCCACTGCTCGCCGCAGGAGCGTGCCCACTTCCAGGCCTTGCTGGAACTGGGCCTGGTCGACAGCTACCGCCTGTTCGAGCAGGCGCCCAAGAGCTACAGCTGGTGGGACTACCGCAACCTTGCCTTCCGCAAGAACCAGGGCCTGCGCATCGACCACATCCTGGTCAGCGAGGCACTGCGGGCCGGGGTCAAGTCATGCGTGATCGACCGGCAGATGCGCAAGAACGAACGCCCCAGCGACCATGCGCCGGTGATCGTCGAGATCGAGGCCTGATCGTCAGGGCGTCAGCGCCCGCTGCATGGCCTCATAGAAACGGCCCACATGCAGGCCGTCCATCAGCGCGTGGTGCACCTCCACCGCCACCGGCATCCAAAGCCGACCGCCCTCCTCGCTGAACTTGCCAAAGGCCAGCTTGGGCACCGAGTCCAGCGCCGCCGGCCCGCGCGCGTGGCTGAAACTCGTGAAGGCCAGCCAGGGGATGGTGGTCATATGGATCATCGCCTGCGAATCGGCGTCTTCCAGCGGGCCGGCGCCGCCCGCCTTGGCGATGGCCAGCAGCGGCAGCGCGCGCTCCACGAAGCGCCCGAAGTCATGCTCGTAAGGCAGGGTCGCGAACGCGATGCTCTCGTCCTCGCGCAGCACCGTGGTGCTGCCGTCGACCTGCTCATGCACCCTCACCCGGCCCTCGTCGAGGCGGTAGCGAAAGGCCTCGACCTCATTGGCCGCGCGCAAGGCCGCATGGTGATAGGCGAGGAACAGGGTCGCGCCACTGTGCTGAGCGACCCGGGCCTGCAGGGCGCTGACATCGACGCGGCCACACAGGCTGAAAAAAGGCTGGCTCAGGCCGGCGAAGTGCGCGAATGCCGCACGACGCGGCCAGTTGTCAAGATCAAGATGGCTGGGCATCGTGACATCGTACCGGCACTGGCGATAGAGGCGCTGCAAGCCCGCCGCGCCTTGAGCTGCATCAAGTCGAGACCGTAATAACCCTGACATTCTTGTCGGGTCGTCCATTGTGCGGGCGCGGCCTTGGAGAGTTTTTGATGCGTAACAACCTTCCCGTCACCTCGCGTGAATATCCCTTCCCGAGCGGGCAAAGCCTGGTGTCCACCACCGACCTGAAGGGCCGCATCCTGCATTGCAATACCGCCTTTGTCGCGGTCAGCGGCTACGACCGGGCCGAACTGCTGGGCCAGCCCCACAACCTGATACGCCACCCCGACATGCCCGAGGAGGCCTTCCGCGATATGTGGACCACGATAGGCGCCGGTCTGCCCTGGTCGGGCCTGGTGAAGAACCGCCGCAAGAACGGTGACTTTTACTGGGTGCAGGCCAATGTCACACCGCTGTTGGAAGGCGATCAGCCGGTCGCTTACATGTCGGTGCGCTCCGAGGCCAGCCGCGCGCAGATCGCCGCCGCCGAGGCCCTGTACGCGACGATGCGGGCGGAAAAGCAGGCCGGGGCCCTGCTGCATGTGCTGCAGCGGGGCCAGGTCTTGCGGCAAGACCTGGCCGGCCGGCTGCGCGGCCTCGGCCGCTTCGCGCCCGCGCTGCGCTGGGCCGGCGGCTACGCGCTGGTCGGCGGTCTGGGGCTGGTTTTGGGCCAGAACCTGGGACTGGCGGTAGCCCTCCCGCTGCTGGGCCTGGCGGCCATCGCCGCCGCCGCGCTGGCCAACGCCCAGGGCCGCGCCGCGCTGGACCACGCGACCGGCTATGCGAACCGCCTGGCCGCCGGTGACCTGAGCCAGACCCTGGAACCGGGCCGGCACGCCCAGGTAGCCGGCCTGGAGGGCGCGCTGCGCCAGCTGGCCGTCAATATGCGGGCCCTGGTGTCGGACACCCGCCGCGAGCTGGAGCAGATGCGCGTGGTCAGCGCCGAGATCGCGCAGGGCAACCAGGACCTGGCCCAGCGCACCGAGTCGCAGGCGGCCAGCCTGGAGCAGACGGCCGCCAGCATGGAGCAGATCACCGCCACCGTGCGCCACAGCTCCGACGCGGCCCAGCAGGCCAGCGGTGTGGCCCAGCAGCTGAGCCAGGTGTCGCGCCGCAGTGCCGGCGTGGTGCACTCGGTCACCGACACCATGGGCGGGATCTCGAGCTCGTCCAAGCGCATCGGCGAGATCATCCAGGTGATCGACAGCATCGCCTTCCAGACCAATATCCTGGCCCTCAATGCCGCCGTCGAGTCGGCCCGGGCCGGCGAGCATGGCCGCGGCTTCGCGGTGGTGGCCTCCGAGGTGCGCGCGCTGGCCCAGCGCAGCAGCACGGCGGCGCGCGAAATCAAGCAGTTGATCGACGACTCCTCGACCAAGGTCGAGGCCGGCGAGCGCCAGACCCGCCAGGCCCGCGAGAGCATCGACGAGACCCTGGCCTCGGTCGAGCACTTCACCCAGCTGATCGGCGGCATCGACAACGGCGCCCGCGAGCAGCTGATGGGCATCTCGCAGATCCATGAGGCGGTCCAGCACCTGGACGGCATCACCCAGCAGAACGCCAGCCTGGTGGAGCAGCTGGCCCGTGCCGGCAGCCAGTTGCAGGAGCAGGCCGGCGAGGTGGCAGCCGCGCTGCAGGTCTTCAGGCTGGACCGCGGATCCGCCGGCGCCCTGCCCGATGCGGTGGCACTGCGGCGCGAGGCGAAGGCCCGAGCGGCCTGAGAGAACGACCCACACGCCAGCAAGGAAGGCCCACACTCGCAATAATCGCCGACATCATCAACGGAGTCGGCAATGCATCATCAGAACAGCCCCGAGGCGCTCTTGCAGCAATGGATCGATGAGGAGGCGGCCGTGCGTGCACGGCTGGCCGAGCCGGGGCTGGCGCGGCCCGATCAAATCAAGGGCCGCACCGGTCTGCAGGTGATGCAGGCCATGCTGGACGGCGAGCTGCCGCCGCCGCATATCGCCAAGACCCTGGACTTCACGCTGATCTCGGTGGCCGACGGCGAGGCGGTGTTCCAGGGCCGGCCGCTGCTGCGCCATTACAACCCGCTGGGCTCGGTGCACGGCGGCTGGTTCGCCACCCTGCTCGACTCGGCACTGGGCTGCGCGGTCCACACCAAGATGGAACCGGGGCGCGGCTACACCACGCTGGAGTTCAAGGTGAACCTGGTGCGCGCGCTGAGCGAGAAAGTGCCGCTGGTGCGCGCGATCGGCACGGTGACCCACAGCGGTCGCCAGGTCGCGACCTCGGAAGCGCGCCTGGTCGGCCACGACGGCAAGCTCTATGCCCATGCGAGCACGACCTGCCTGGTCTTCGATCTACCGCAGTGAGTGGGTCTCGGCAGCCAGCCGGGTGATGCGGGCCCAGTCGCCGGCGTCGACCGCGTCCTGCGGGGTCAGCCAGGAGCCGCCGCAGACCTTGACGTTGGACAGGCTCAGGAACTGCGGCGCGGTCGCCAGCGAGATGCCGCCGGTGGGGCAGAACGCCACATCGGGAAAAGGCCCGGCCAGCGCCTTCAGCAGATTGACGCCGCCCACGGCCACGGCCGGGAACAGCTTCAGAAAGCCGTAGCCGGCCGCATTGGCCTGCATCACCTCGCTGGCGGTCGACACACCCGGCAGCAGCGGCAGGCCCTGCTCGCGGCAGGCGGCACCGATCGCGTCGGTGTAGCCGGGGCTGACGCCGAACTGGCAGCCGGCGTCGCGGGCGGCCTTGACATCGGCCACGGTGCGCAGCGTGCCGGCGCCGACGATGGCCTGGGGCACGGCGCGCGCCATCGCCTCCATCGCCTGCAAGGCCACCGGGGTGCGCAGCGTCACCTCCAGCACCTTGACGCCGCCGGCCACCAGGGCCTCGGCCAGCGGCACCGCGTCCTGCAGACGCTGGATCACGATGACGGGAATGACGGGGCCGTGGCTGGCCAGGCTGAGGGTATCGGTGTTCATCATTGGATTCTTCACAACCAGGTGACAGCGCCCTCTTCGGCGCTCAAGACATTGCGGCGCATGCCGGCAAACAACTCGCGGCCCAGGCCGTGGCCGTTGTCGTCGCGCTGCTCGGGCGTGATCGCGGCCTGCTCGCGGGCCGCCCATTCGGCATCGGGCACCAGGGCCAGCAGCTCGCCGCTGACGGCGTCCAGCCGCACCAGATCGCCGTCGCGCAGCTTGCCCAGCGGCCCGCCGGCCAGGGCCTCGGGCGAGACATGGATGGCCGCCGGGATCTTGCCGGAGGCGCCGCTCATGCGGCCGTCGGTGACCAGGGCCACCTTGAAGCCCTTGCCCTGCAGCACGGCCAGCGGCGGGGTCAGCTTGTGCAGCTCGGGCATGCCATTGGCCTGCGGCCCCTGGAAGCGCACGACCACGACGACATCGCGCTCCAGCTCGCCGGCCTTGAAGGCGGCCAGCATCGAATCCTGGTCATTGAAGATGCGCGCCGGCGCCTCGACGATGTGGCGGTCCTCGGGAACGGCCGACACCTTGATCACCGAGCGGCCCAGATTGCCCTGCAGCAGCTTCAGGCCGCCGGTGGCGCTGAAGGGCGCGGCGGCGCGGCGCACCACCGACTCGTCGCCGCTGTCCGGCGGCAGCGCATGCCAGACCACCTGGGCCCCCTCGGCGGCCAGCGTCGGCACTTTGGCATAGGGGCGCAGCGACTCGCCGGCCACGCTCAGCACGTCCTCGTGCATCAGCCCGGCATCGAGCAGCTCGCGGATCACAAAGCCGGGGCCGCCGGCCGCCTGGAACTGGTTCACATCGGCCGCACCGTTCGGGTAGACACGCGACAGCAGCGGCACCACGCCAGAGAGCTCGGAGAAGTCGCTCCAGTCGATCAGGATGCCGGCCGAGCGGGCCACGGCCACCCAGTGGATCAGGTGGTTGGTCGAACCGCCGGTGGCCAGCAGGGCCGCCATCGCATTGACGATGCAGCGCTCATCGACCAGCTTGCCGATCGGCGTGTAGCGCTGCTTGGCGGTGATGCTCAGCGCGCTGCGCACCGCCTCGCGGGTCAGGGCCTCGCGCAGCTCGTCGTGCGGATGGACAAAGGCCGCGCCGGGCACGTGCAGGCCCATGGCCTCCAGCAGCATCTGGTTGCTATTGGCCGTGCCGTAGAAGGTGCAGGTGCCGGCGCCGTGATAGGCGGCGGACTCGGCCTTCAGGAGTTCGTCGCGGCCGACCTTGCCCTGGGCGAACTGCTCGCGCACCTTGGCCTTGTCATTGTTCGACAGGCCCGAGCTCATCGGCCCGGCCGGCACGAAGACGCAGGGCAGATGGCCGAAATGCAGGGCACCGATCAGCAGGCCCGGCACGATCTTGTCGCAGATGCCCAGCAGCAGGGCGGCATCGAAGACATCGTGGGACAGCGCTATCGCGGTCGACATCGCGATGCTGTCGCGCGAGAACAGGCTCAGCTCCATGCCGGGCAGGCCCTGGGTGACGCCGTCGCACATGGCCGGCACGCCGCCGGCCACCTGCACCGTGGCGCCCAGCGCATGGGCGGCCTCGCGTATCAGGGCCGGATAGACCTCGTAGGGCTGGTGGGCCGACAACATATCGTTGTAGGCGGTCACCACGCCCAGGTGCGGCGCTTTCTCGGCGACGATGCGCAGCTTGTCATTGGCCGGCATCGCGGCCACCGCATGGGCGACATTGGCGCAACCCATGCGCTCGATGCCCCGCTTGCGGCCCGCCAGTTTGTCCAGGCCATCGAGATAGCGGCCGCGCGTGGCGGCACTGCGTTCGCGGATGCGTGCCGTGACTGCTTTGAGGGTGTTGTTCATGCCGTCGGCCGATGTAACTCGGCAGGTTGAATATTGGTAACCATATTACAAGATCCGGGCCGGCTGCAGGTTACATCAGGGGAACAAGACGCGGCCAGCGGGCGCTAGCCGCCGTCACCGGCGATCGATATAGTCGGCGAGCGCCCGCCGGAACCAAGCCTGCCTCAGATGCAGGCCCGGGCTTCGGACGCCCACTCAGGGAGTGAAGACCATGCTGCTCGACGCCTTGTTTGCGCGCATCCCCAGCGTGCGCGCCCGCCTGACCCTGCTGACCGCCGTGCTGTGCCTGCTGATGTCGGGGCTCGCGCTGGCGGGCATGACGATGCTGGCCCGCTCCAACGAATCGCTGCGCACGGTCTACGACGACCGGGTCGTGCCGCTGCAGCAGATCAAGGCGGTGGCCGATGCCTATGCCGTCACCGTGGTCGACAGCACGCACAAGGTGCGGCTGGGCCAGCTTGGCGCGGCCGCCGCGGCGCGTCAGATCGAGGCGGCCGGCGAACTGATACGCCGGCAGTGGAGCGCTTACAGCCAGACCTATCTGGTGCCCGAGGAGAAGGCCCTGGTGGCCCGCATCACGCCCTTGCTGGCCGAGGCCGAGGGCCTGCGCAGTGCACTGCTGGCCGCGCTGGCGGCCGGCGACGAGCGCGCCCTCGCCCGCCTGGCCGGCCAGCAGCTCTACCAGCTGATCGACCCGCTCAGCGATCAGCTCAACGCGCTGGTGGCCGTGCAGCTGGACGTGGCCA
>NZ_JBDPLH010000043.1:0-570 GCF_040187885.1 Roseateles cavernae | reverse complement strand
CGCGCGGTCACCCAGTCTCGCGGGTCGGGCACCTAAGCCCTGCCGCGTTCCCGAGCCGCGAGGCTCTGCCACTAGGCTCACTTCGGTGGGCCTTTCTTTTGACCTGAAAGGAAACGCCATGCGTACCCACAAGCACATGTTCCATCTGCGGCAGGCAGCCATCCTCGGCTTCCTCGCTGTCGCTTTTGCCGGCCCCCGCGCCGACACTGAAGACGCCGTCATCACCGGCTACCGCACCCGCCAGGAAGACCTGGTGCAGCGCTCCAACGTCATCCTCGCTGCCGCCGACCAGGCCGGCCGCGAGCTGACAACCGAAGAGCGCAACACCATCCGCGACAACACCGCCGAGGTCGAGCGCCTGGAAGGCGAGATCAGCCTGCGCGCCACCGTCGCGGCCCAGGACGACCGCCTGCGCACCCCGCAGGCCCGCCAGGCGCCCGCGAACAGCGGCGAGCCGCTGCAGGCCCAGGCCTCCGGCGCGCAGGCCCGCGCTCAGCATCAGGAGGGTGGCCCGGTCATCCAGACCACGCACCTGAACACCGCTGCGCATCGCGCGGCGCGCACCGGCAA
>NZ_JBDPLH010000042.1:0-647 GCF_040187885.1 Roseateles cavernae | reverse complement strand
GCGATCAGCTCAACGCGCTGGTGGCCGTGCAGCTGGACGTGGCCAGGCGCGAGTACGAGCAGGGGCGCGAGCGCTATGCCCAGGCACGCTGGGCGGCCTGGCTGGGCCTGGGCCTGGCCTGCCTGATGGGGGCGGTGATCGCCGGCCTGATCAGCGGCCGCATCATGCGCTCGCTGGGCGGCGAGCCCAGCGATGTGCGCCAGGTGGCCCAGGGCATTGCCCATGGCGCACTGAACCAGCGGCTGCGGGTGGCGCAGGACGACCGCAGCAGCGTGATGGCCCATATGCAGGCCATGCAGCGCGGGCTGGCCGGCATGGTGCGCGAGGTGCGCGCCAATGTCGACGAGCTGCACGCCGCCTCGGGCCAGATCGCGCAGGGCAATTTCGACCTGTCCAGCCGCACCGAGGAGACCGCCGCGACCACCCAGCGCGCCAGCGCCCGGCTCGACGAGGTGATGCAGCGCCTGCGCCTGCGCATCGCCAGTGCCGGCGAGGCCCGCGCGCTGGCCGACGGCACGCGGGCCGTGGCGCAGCGCGCCGGCAGCCAGATGGGCGAGGCGATCGCCTCGATGCAGGGCATCGAGGCGGCCGCGCAGCGCATCGGCGACATCACCGGCGTGATCGACGGCATCGCCTTCCAGACCAAT
>NZ_JBDPLH010000041.1:0-655 GCF_040187885.1 Roseateles cavernae | reverse complement strand
TGGCGAGCAGGTGATGTTTGAGCCGGGGCAGGAGCTGCCGGCTGACTGTCTGAACCTGTTCGGCGGCTTGCCATCGGAGCCCGAGGAGGGCGACTACGCGGTGATGCAGGAGCTGCTGCGGCACCTGTGTGCCACGAGCGAGGCGCCGGGCATGGGGCCGGAGGATATCGCCGACTGGGTGATGCGCTGGTGTGCGCTGCCGCTGCAGCAGATCGGCGCCAAGATGACGACGGCGCTGGTGTTCCACGGGCCGCAGGGCACGGGCAAGAACCTGTTTTTCGACGTGCTGCGCGACATGTATGGCGAGTACGGCGTGATGGTGNGTGCCACGAGCGAGGCGCCGGGCATGGGGCCGGAGGATATCGCCGACTGGGTGATGCGCTGGTGTGCGCTGCCGCTGCAGCAGATCGGCGCCAAGATGACGACGGCGCTGGTGTTCCACGGGCCGCAGGGCACGGGCAAGAACCTGTTTTTCGACGTGCTGCGCGACATGTATGGCGAGTACGGCGTGATGGTGGGCCAGACCGAGCTGGAGGAGCGATACAACACCTGGCTGAGCGGCAAGATGCTGATCATCGGCGACGAGGTCGTGAGCCGGCAGGAGATGTACCACACCAAGAACCGGCTCAAGTGGATCATCACGCAGGAGACCAAG
>NZ_JBDPLH010000008.1:0-227932 GCF_040187885.1 Roseateles cavernae | reverse complement strand
CAGCGCATACATGCTTCCGAGCACCAGCCCGTTGATGATTTGCTGGATAAAGGTTTCCATCGCGACTTCTCCGGTTCGGCGGTCCGGCCCCCAAGGGGCCGAAGACCGCGATTCATTGTGCGAAGACCTGAGCAACAAAAAGGCCCGCCGCAATCGTCGGCGGGCCCAGATGGCCATCGGTCCTGCAGGCTGGCGCGATTGTAGAAGTGCGTGAATCGCCCGATTCGCTGGGGAATACCCGCTGGCGGGATTCTCAAAAATTGCCTGTTTTTAGTGTATACATAAAACTAATTAAGTATCCACAACAATGACTCACTCCTTGCCAGCCTCCTCATCGAGCCGACGCAGATGCGCCAGCTTGTCGGCGATCTTGGATTCCAGTCCGCGCGGCACCGGCCGGTACCAGCCGGGCTCGGCCATGCCCTCGGGCAGATAGCTCTCGCCGGCCGCATAGGCCTCGGGCTCGTCATGGGCGTAGCGGTAGGCCTTGCCATGGCCCAGCTCCTTCATCAGCCGTGTCGGCGCATTGCGCAGATGGGGCGGCACCGTGCGCGACTTGTCGCTCTTGATGAAGGCGCGTGCCTCGTTATAGGCCATATAGCCAGCATTGCTCTTGGGCGCGATGGCCAGGTAGATCGCCGCCTGGGCCAGCGCCAGCTCGCCCTCGGGCGAGCCCAGGCGCTCCAAGGTGCTGGCGGCGTCGTTGGCCAGTTGCATCGCGCGCGGGTCGGCCAGGCCGATGTCCTCCCAGGCCATGCGCACCAGGCGGCGCGCCAGGTATTTGGCGTCGGCGCCGCCATCCAGCATGCGGCACAGCCAGTAGAGCGCAGCATCGGGATTGGAGCCACGCACCGATTTGTGCAGCGCCGAGATCTGGTCGTAGAAGTTGTCGCCGCCCTTGTCGAAGCGCCGCGCATTGAGGGTCAGGGCTTGCTGCAGGAATTCGGCATCGACCAGGCTGACGCCGGCCACCCGGGCCGCCGTGTCGGTCTGCTCCAGCAAGTTCAGCAGGCGGCGCGCGTCGCCGTCGGCATAGCCGACCAGGGTGTTGACCGCCGGCTCGTCCAGGCGCAGCTCGGTCAGCACGAGCTCTTGCGCGCGCTGCACCAGCAGGCCCAGCTCCGCGTCGCTGAGGGCCTGCAGCACATAGACCTGGGCGCGCGACAGCAGGGCCGAGTTAACCTCGAACGAAGGGTTCTCGGTGGTCGCGCCGACAAAGGTCACCAGGCCCGACTCGACAAAGGGCAGCAGCCCGTCCTGCTGGCTCTTGTTGAAGCGATGGATCTCGTCAACGAACAGAATCGTCTTCTTGCCCAGCGCCTGGTTGTGCTCGGCCTGCTCCATCGACGCGCGGATCTCCTTGACCCCGGAGAACACCGCCGACAGTGCGATGAACTTGTAGCCGAAGGCCTCGGCCGTCAGCCGCGCCAGCGTCGTCTTGCCGACGCCGGGCGGGCCCCACAGAATCATCGAATGCGGCTTGCCGGACTCAAAGGCCAGGCGCAGCGGCCGGCCCGGACCGATCAGATGCGACTGGCCGATCACCTCGTCGAGGCTGGCCGGCCGCAAGCGTTCGGCCAATGGCTGGTGGCTTGGGTGCGCGGCGGCCGGCGCGGCGCCGGGCTGTGGCGCCATCTCGGGAAACAAGGACTCGTTGGCATTCGACATGCCGGCGATTGTCTCAGTGCGGCGACTTGGCCGCGCTGCCCATTGCGGCCAGCACTCGCTCGGTCAGATGCGTGGCCAGGCATTGTTCGGCCACGAAGACCTCGCCCAGCCCGGCCTGGCGCAAGAGCGCAGCCTCGTCCTCGCTGTAGGCGCGCAGCAGCACGCGGATCGAGGGGTTCAGCTGATGCGCCGTTTCCACCATCTGGCGCGCCTGCAGGCTGTCGCCGCCGCTGATCACCAGCAGGGCCGCCCGCGCGATATGCGCCTGTATCAGCACCGCCGGGTCGCTGGCATCGCCGCTGACGGCCGCGATCTGGCGCTGGCGCAGGCTCTCGACCAGCTCGCGCTGCTGCTCGGCCACCACCAGATGCACACCCTCGGCCAGCAGCCCGTCGGCGATCTGCTTGCCGACCCGGCCATAGCCCACCAGCACGACCTGACCCTCCAGCTTGGCCTGATCGGTGCTCATCGGCAGCTCGGCCAGCGGATCGTCGCGCTGCTCCATGCGGCGCGCCCAGGACGAGCGCCGCAGCACCCAGGCCTTGACCGGCTCGATCGCCGTGAACAGCACCGAGTTCAGCGCGATCGAGATCAGCGCGCCGGCCAGTATCAGGCTCTGCCCCTCCTTGGGCAGCAGGCCCTCGGCCACGCCCAGTCCGGCCAGGATGAAAGAGAACTCGCCGATCTGGGCCAGACTGGCGCCGACGGTCAGCGCGGTATTGAGCGGGTAGCGAAAAGCCAGCACCAGCGCGATCGCGGCCAGGGTCTTGCCGACCACGATGATCGCGACCACCGCCAGCACCTTCAGCGGCTCGTCCAGCAGCACCTGCGGGTCGAACAGCATGCCCACCGAGACGAAGAACAGCACCGAGAAGGCATCGCGCAGGGGCAGCGACTCGTCGGCCGCGCGGTGGCTGTATTCCGACTCGCGCATCATCATGCCGGCGAAGAAGGCGCCCAGCGCGAAGGACACATCGAACAGCGCCGCCGAGCCATAGGCCACGCCCACCGCCACCGCGACCACGCACAGCGTGAACAGCTCGCGCGAACCGGTGCCGGCCACCGCGAACAGCAGACGCGGAAACACCCGCCGCCCGACCACCAGCATCAGCACGATGAAGGCCGCGACCTTGGCCAGGGTCCAGCCCACCGTGCCCAGCAGATTGGCCTCGCTCTTGCCTTCCAGCAGGCCGGCCAGCGGCGGCAGCAGCACCAGCACCAGCACCATCACCAGGTCCTCGACCACCAGCCAACCCACCGCGATGCTGCCATTGGCGGTTTCCAGCTGACCCCGCGCCTCCAGCGCCCGCAGCAGCACGACGGTGCTGGCGACCGACAGCGCCAGGCCGAACACCAGGGCGCCGCCCAGGCTCCAGCCCCACCAGTTTGACAGTCCGAAACCGAGGGCGGTGGCGACCGCGATCTGCACGATGGCGCCGGGCACCGCGATGCGCTTGACGGCCAGCAGGTCCTTCATCGAGAAATGCAGGCCGACACCGAACATCAGCAGCATCACGCCGATCTCGGCCAGCTGGCCGGCCAGATCGATATCGGCGACGAAGCCGGGCGTGGCCGGGCCGATCGCGATGCCGGCCAGCAGATAGCCGACCAGGGGCGGCATCTTCAGGCGCGAGGCCAGGAAACCGAAAACAATTGCCAGGCCGAATCCGGCGGCAATGGTGGAGATCAGACTGACGTTATGCGGCATCCGGTGCCGCTCCTACTGCTCGATCAGATCGGCGCCGGCCGGCAGCACAAAGCGAAAACGCTCCGGCGCCACCACCGCATTGCTGCTCACTGCGCTGAACTGCAGCAGCGAGCGCTGGCCGAAGCCGTCGACCACCTCGATCGCGGCCAGTTCCTTGCCCTTGAAGCCGATCTTCAGGCTTTGCAGGCCGGTGCTGTCGGCCTGGGGCCCGCGCGGCGTGGCCAGCACCCAGTCCAGGCCCTGGGCCGAAGGCTGGGCCTTCAGCTCGAAGTCCTTCTCCAGATTCGCACCGGCCAGCAGGGCCGCCGGCGTGGCGCCCAGGGCCTGGTCCATGCGGCGCGAGCTGGCCTGCTGCAGATCGGGGTCATAGATCCAGACCTTCTTGCCGTCACCGACGATCAGCTGCTCGAAAGGCTTGGCATAGGCGAAGCGGAACTGGTTGGGGCGCTGAAACTCGAAGCTGCCCGAGGAGTTCTTCTTACGCTTGCCGTCCGGCGAGGTGACGGTCTGCGTGAACTCGGCCTTGCCGCTCTTGACCTCGCGACTGAAGTCCCTGAGGGTCTGCACCGCATCGGCCTGGGCGTGGGTACAAGCGGCTGCGGCCAGACACAAGGAGATGAGTAGCTGTTTCATTCGTCTCGCTTCGGGATGATCAGATCGCGGCTGCCATTGGTATTCATAGCGCCGACCAGGCCGGACTTCTCCATCTGCTCCAGCAGACGCGCCGCCCGGTTGTAGCCGATGCGCAGATGGCGCTGCACCAGCGAGATCGAGGCCCGGCGATGCTGCAGCACGATGGCCACCGCCTGGTCATACATCGGGTCGGCCTCGCCGGCCGACTCGCCCGGGGCCGGCGCCTCGCCGCCCTCGGTGTCGAGCACGCCGCCTTCCAGAATGCCCTCGATGTAGTTGGGCTCACCGCCCTGCTCCTTCAGGTATTCGACGACGCGGTGCACCTCCTCGTCGCTGACAAAGGCGCCGTGCACGCGCACCGGCAGGCCGGTGCCCGAGGCCATATAGAGCATATCGCCCATGCCCAGCAGGGCCTCGGCGCCCATCTGGTCGAGGATGGTGCGGCTGTCGATCTTGGAGCTGACCTGGAAGCTCAAACGGGTCGGGATATTGGCCTTGATCAGGCCGGTGATCACATCGACCGAGGGCCGCTGCGTGGCCAGGATCAGGTGGATGCCGGCGGCGCGGGCCTTCTGCGCCAGGCGCGCAATCAGCTCTTCGATCTTCTTGCCGACCACCATCATCAGGTCAGCCAGCTCATCGATCACGACGACGATATGCGGCAGGCGCTCCAGCGGCTCCGGGGCCTCGGGCGTCAGGCTGAAGGGGTTGCCTATCTTCTCGCCGCGCTCGTCGGCATCGGCTATCTTCTTGTTGTAGCCGGCCAGATTGCGCACGCCCATCTTGGACATCAGCTTGTAGCGCCGCTCCATCTCGCCCACGCACCAGTTCAGCGCGTTGGCGGCCTGCTTCATGTCGGTGACCACCGGCGCCAGCAGATGCGGGATGCCCTCGTAGACGCTCATTTCCAGCATCTTCGGGTCGATCATGATCAGGCGCACATCGCGCGCCTCGGCCTTGTAGAGCAGGCTCAGAATCATCGCGTTGATGCCCACCGACTTGCCCGAGCCGGTCGTGCCGGCCACCAGGCAGTGCGGCATCTTGGCCAGGTCGGCCACCATCGGTGCGCCGATGATGTCCTTGCCCAGCGCCATCGTCAGCATCGACGGCGCGTCGGCATAGACCTGCGAGCCCAGGATCTCGCTGAGCTTGATGGTCTGGCGGCGCGCATTCGGCAACTCCAGCGCCATGAAGTTCTTGCCCGGGATGGTCTCGACGACGCGGATGCTGACCAGGCTCAGCGAGCGCGCCAGATCCTTGGCCAGGTTGACGATCTGCGAGCCCTTGACGCCGGTGGCCGGCTCGATCTCGTAGCGCGTGATCACCGGGCCCGGCGAGGCCGCGACGACCCGCACCTCGACGCCGAAGTCCTTCAGCTTCTTCTCGATCATGCGGCTGGTCATTTCCAGCGACTCGGGCGTCACCGACTCGACCCGGGTCGGCGCGGCATCCAGCAGATCGACCTGGGGAAGTTTCGTATCGCTGGCGTCGGCGAACAGGGTCTTCTGCCGCTCCTTGGCGACGCGGGTGGACTTGGGCACCTCGACCACCGGTGCCTCGATCACGATGGGGATGTGCTCCTCGACCACATGGCGCTCGACCTCGACCACTTTCTCGCGCTCGCGCAAGGCCTGCTGGCCGACCTTCTGGTCTTCCTTGATCTCGCGGCGCTCCTGGCGGCGCTCACGCAGGGTCTCGACCCAGGTGCCTATCACCTCGGCCACACGCAGCCAGGAAAACTGCAGGGCCAGCGAGGCGCCGGCCAGCAAGGCCGCGATCCAGACCACGCCCGAACCGGCAAAGCCCAGCGCCCGCATGCTCCAGGGACCCAGGGTGTAGCCCAGCACGCCGCCGGCATGACCGGGCAGCCGCGATTCCCAGGCATAGAGCCGCGACCACTCAAGGGCGCAACTCGCACAAATCAGCAGCAGAACGCTCAGCCAGAACAGGCCGCGCGCGCGCAATTTGTTACCTTGAGGCGGCGGCTCAGCCCGCAAAACGCCGGCCAAGCTGCCCAACCAGACCCGCAGGCCGACCAGCATCAGCCACCAGGCCGAGTAACCGAAGACGAAAAGTAGCAGGTCCGAGACCCAGGCACCCAGCGCGCCGAACCAGTTGCCATACAGCTCGCGGCTACCCGAGATCGAGAAGGCCGCATCAGCGCGGTCGTGGCTCAGCAGGGCCAGCAGGCACAGTGCCCAGACAAAGGCACCGAGCGCCAGCCACAGCGGCGTGCGCGACGCACTGACCGGCGCCGGCGCGGCGGCCGCCTTCTTGGACTGGCGTTTATAGACTTTATCGGGCGCGGCAGCCGCATCGTCGCCCAGCAGTGATCCCAGAGGAAAGCTCATGGCGCCATTGTGGCGCAGGAATCACCGGGCTCAGTCGTGGGCCAGGCGCTCCTTGATCACCACGGAGCCGTTCTCCAGGGTCTCGATCACACCCTTGTCCTCCAGATCCTTCATGACCCGGCTGACCATCTCGCGCGAGGCGCCGACCACCTTGGCCATGTCCTGGCGCGAGACCTTGCCGCGGATGATCTTCAGGCCCTTCTCTTCTTCGGACATGTCCAGCAGGGTGCGCGCGACGCGGCCATAGACATCCAGCAGGGCCAACGACTCGATCTGGCGATCGGCATTGCGCAGCCGCGCGACCAGGCCGCGCAGGATGGCGTAGGACAGGCTGCTGCTGTCCGGCAGGCAGCGCGAGAACTCGCTGCGGCCCAGCACCAGCATATCGGTCTGCACCTCGGCGCGCACGGTGGCCGAGTGCGGCTCATTGTCGATCAGACTCATCTCGCCGACATAGTCGCCCGGCTGCAGCACCGCGAGGATGACCTCGCGCCCCCGGGTGTCGGCGGTCAGCACGCGGGCGCGGCCGTTCAGCAGGATGAAGAGCGCGTTGGACTTGGTGCCCTGCTCGACGATCAGTTCGCCGCGCTTGAAGCGGCGCTTGACCACGCTGTCCGCAATGGACTGCGCCTGATCGGTGGTCAGCAGGGAGAACAAGGGCACCCTGCGGATCAGGTCCAGGTTGGACAGCATGGCCATGAAGAAACTCCTCTGACTTTTGTATGTTGGGGTTGTTGTGAGGCCGTCAGCCGCTTGATCGGCCAGCTGCCTAGAATGTAGCCATTGTGCCAACTTGGTCACAACTCTCCATAGGGTCTTGGCCGTATAAGCGCGGCGATCAACTCTTGTGTGTTGTGCCCGCAACCCCATATCGCCCTCATGAGCCAAACCACCCAACACCATCCGCTGCTGATTCTGGGCTCCGGCCCGGCCGGCTACACCGCCGCCATCTATGCCGCGCGCGCCAATCTGAAGCCCACCTTGCTGACCGGCATGGCTCAGGGCGGGCAGCTGATGACCACCACCGAGGTGGACAACTGGCCGGCCGATGTGATGGGGGTGCAGGGCCCCGAGCTGATGCAGCGCTTCCAGCAGCATGCCGAGCGCTTCAAGACCCAGATCGTCTACGACCATATCAACGAGGTCGACTTCTCCAAGCGCCCGTTCACGCTCAAGGGCGACAGCGGCGTCTACACCTGCGACGCCCTGATCATCGCGACCGGCGCTTCGGCCAAGTATCTGGGCCTGCCGTCGGAGGAGGCTTTCATGGGCCGCGGGGTCAGTGGTTGCGCGACCTGCGACGGCTTCTTCTACCGCGAGCAGGAGGTCTGCGTGGTCGGCGGCGGCAATACGGCGGTCGAGGAAGCGCTGTATCTGAGCAATATCGCCAGCAAGGTCCATGTGATCCACCGCCGCGACAAGTTCCGCGCCGAGCCCATCCTGATCGACAAGATGATGGACAAGGTCAAGGCCGGCAAGATGGAGCTGCATCTGTTCAACACCCTGGACGAGGTGCTGGGCGACCAGAGCGGCGTCACCGGCGTGCGCATCAAGAGCACGGCCGATGGCAGCACGAAGGAGCTGAAACTGCAGGGCTGCTTCATCGCGATCGGCCACCAGCCCAATACCGACATCTTCAAGGGCCAGCTGGAGATGAAGGACGGCTACATCATCACCAAGAGCGGCTTGAACGGCTTTGCGACCATGACCAGCGTGCCCGGCGTGTTCGCCGCCGGCGATGTGCAGGACCATATCTACCGCCAGGCCATCACCAGCGCCGGCACCGGCTGCATGGCCGCGCTCGACGCCCAGCGTTTCCTGGAGCAGGAGCAAGGCTGAGGCTGAATCCCGGCGGCCGCTGGTCTTTGGCCTGAATTCAGGCTATACTCGCCGGCTTGCTTGCTGGATGGACCGCGCTCCGAGGTTTTGTCAACGATTGGTATCGATGACGGGGCCGACGGGTTTAGCTTGCATAAAGCGGTCATGTGGATGTCTCACCGGGGATGCTGAATACAGCTCCCCTGAGGCAGCTGGGTCAGAAAATCAAACCGGAGAAGCGTCATGGCACGCGTCTGTCAAGTCACGGGCAAGAAGCCCATGGTGGGGAACAATGTCTCCCACGCCAACAACAAAACCAAGCGTCGGTTCCTGCCGAACCTGCAGTACCGCCGTTTCTGGCTGGAAACTGAAAACCGCTGGGTGCGTCTGCGCATCAGCAATGCGGCTCTGCGTTTGATCGACAAGGTCGGCATCGACCAAGTCGTCGCTGACCTGCGCGCCAAGGGCGAGCTGTAAAAAGTCCACTAGGAATTAAGGAGCATCACCATGGCATCCAAAGGCGGACGCGAAAAGATCAAGCTGGAATCCACTGCGGGTACCGGCCATTTCTACACCACGAACAAGAACAAGAAGACGACGCCCGAAAAGCTCGAATTCATGAAGTTCGACCCCAAGGCTCGCAAGCATGTCCTGTACAAGGAAATCAAGCTGAAGTAATTCGGCCCGGTCTTGCGGCCAAGAAAAACCCGCCTTCGGCGGGTTTTTTCGTTTCAGGGCTTGCGGGCCGCGTCAGCCGCGAACTCGCCGGCAAACCATTCATCCAGCATGCGCTTCTCGTAGCGCAGCGGCTCGCCGCTGGTGTAGCGGTTGAGGCCCCACATATAGTTCATGTCGGACAGACTCACCTTGCCCTCTCGCAGCGTGGCCTGGCCATCGCTGAGCACATAACGCAGCTCGATGCTCGGCCAGGTCACCGAACGCAGCACGCGGATGCGATCCATCATCGCGCCGCGAGGTTCGAGCTGGCCCGCCAGATTCAGGTCCAGCACCTCGATCAACAGCTTCTGCGACGCCGGCACGTTTTTCTCGGCCAGGCTGCGCAGATGCGCCTCCAGCATCTCCAGCGTGCGCTCGCGATCGATGATCGACTCGCTGGCATCCTGGAACTTCTCGGGCTCAACGAACTTCACCTCGACCGCCGCCTGCGCCGACAGACACAAGCCCATCAGCAATCCCAGCATCGAGGCCTTGAACATTCTTTGCATGACGCGCTCCTGAACTGCTTGCTACGCACAAAGTATAGGCAGCCGCCATGAAAAAGGCGCCGACTCGCGGCGCCCTTTACCCGGGGGAAACCTGCCCGACAAGTTCAGGCACGCGCCGTGCGCAGCCCCATCGAGAAGGCCCTCAGCTCGGCAATGCCGCTCTCCTCGGCCCGGTGGCACCAGGCTTGCAGATCGCTGACCAACTGCTCGGCGGAGACATTGGTGCGGGTCCAGAGCTGGCGCAGCTCTTCGCGCATCAGCAGCAGCTTGTCCAGCGCCGGGCTGGCGGCGCGCACGCTGGCGATCTCGGCCCGATAGGCCTGCGGGATGCGATCCTGATCGCGGTGCAGCCAGCGCTTGGCCAGCTTGAACTGCTGCCACTTTGCGCTGTGCTGCTCACCCTGGGCCTTCAGCCGGGCGAGCTCGGTGGTGCAGGCCTCTTTCAGACCGCGGCCGTAATGGGCCATCACCTCGTAGCGGTTGGCGATCAGCGCCTCCAGCGTGTCCTTGTCGGCCGGCCGGATCGCGCCCAGACGCAGCTTGGGCGCGGTCTTGCGCACCTTGGCCCAGCCCACCATCTCCATCGCCCGGATATAGGCCCAACCGATGTCGAACTCGTAGGGTTTGATCGAGAATTTGGCCGAGGTCGGATAGGTGTGGTGGTTGTTGTGCAGCTCCTCGCCGCCGATGACGAGGCCCCAGGGCGAGATATTGGTCGACGCGTCCTGGGCCTCGAAGTTGCGGTAGCCCCAGAAATGGCCGATGCCATTGACCACGCCGGCCGCCCAGATCGGGATCCAGGCCATCTGCAGTGCCCAGATGCTCGCGCCGATGGCACCGAACAAGACCATATTGATGATCAACATCAGGCCCACGCCCTGCCAGCTGAAGCGGGTGTAGAGATTGCGCTCGATCCAGTCATCGGGCACGCCATGGCTGTACTTGGCGAGCGTCTCCTCGTTCTTGGCCTCATGGCGGTACAGCTCGGCACCTTCGCGCAAGACCTTCTTCAGGCCGCGGGTCTGAGGGCTGTGCGGGTCGTCTTCGGTCTCGCATTTGGCATGGTGCTTGCGGTGGATTGCGACCCATTCCTTGGTCACCATGCCGGTGGTCAGCCACAGCCAGAAACGGAAGAAATGCGAAGGAATCGGCCCCAGGTCCAGCGCCCGATGCGCCTGGGCCCGATGCAGGAAGATCGTCACCGCCGCGATGGTGATATGGGTCACGACCAGGGCATAGGCCACGACCTGCCAGATGCTGGCCTCCAGCAGGCCGAAGCCCAGCCACTGGACCAAGCCATCGTGGAGGCTCATGAGAAAGTTCATTCGTTCCTTACCCTGCCCGCAGCGGAGCGTTAACAGAAAACCACAATCCGGCTCGATTGTAGGCGGGTCGTGTTAAGAGTTTCTGTACGCAAGCGCGCACGCGACCTGCCGGCCTGCCATTCAACTCCGCTCCCAGACGGCGGCAAAAAAGCCATCGGTCTGGTGCTGATGCGGCCACAGGCGCAGATAGCCCCGGTCGACCAGGCGCTCGGCCTGCGCCACATGGGCCCGTGCCAGTTGCTCGCCGGCATCCAGCAGCTTGAACTCCGGATGGGCGGCACTGAAGGCCTCGGCAATGCTCTCGTTCTCCGCATCCAGCAGGCTGCAGGTCGCATAGACCAGGCGGCCGCCCGACTTCAGCAGGCGCGCCGCGCTGTTCAGGATGGCCGTCTGCTTGGCCTGCAACTCGGCAATCGCCTGGGGCGACTGGCGCCATTTCAGATCGGGGTTGCGCCGCAAAGTACCCAGCCCCGAACACGGCGCATCGACCAGCACGCGATCAATCTTGCCGGACAGGCGCTTGATGCGCTCGTCGCGCTCATGCGCGATCTGGGTCGGGTAGACATTGGACAGGCCGCTGCGCGCCAGCCGCGGCTTCAGCGCCGCCAGTCGGTGGCCGGACACATCGAAGGCATAGAGCCGGCCGGTATTGCGCATCGCCGCACCCAGCGCCAGCGTCTTGCCGCCGGCGCCGGCACAGAAGTCCACCACCATCTCGCTGCGCTTGGCATCGAGCAGCAGGGCCAGCAGCTGGCTGCCCTCGTCCTGCACCTCGACCGCGCCGCTGGTGAAAACCTCCAGCTTGTTCAGCGCCGGCTTGCCCTGCACGCGCAGGCCCCAGGGCGAGAACGGCGTGGGCTCGGCACTGACGCCGGCCGCACGCAGCGCCTCCTGGACCTCCTCGCGCTTGGCCTTCTGCACATTGGCGCGCAGATCCAGCGGCGCGCCCTCGTTCATGCTGGCGGCCAGCGCCCAGAATCCCTCATCGCCCAGGCGCTGCAGCAGCGGCTCGGCCAGCCATTCGGGCAGGTTGTGGCGCAGCTTGGGGGCCAGGCCGCTCTTGTCGATGGCCTGGACCTGGGCCAGCCATTGCTGCTCGGTCGGGCTCAGCGCGCCGCGCAGAAAGGTCTCGCTGCCCTGCCAGGCCAGGATGGCCAGGCGGCGCTCCAGCGGACCGGTGCCGGACTGGGCCAGATGCTGCAGCTGCAGGCGCTGGCGCAACACGGCATAGGTGGTCTCGGCCAGCGCATGGCGCTCGCGTTGGCCCAGGGCCTTGTTCTTGCGGAAAAACGCGGACACCACGCCATCGGCGGGTGCGTCCATTTTGAGCACCGCGCGCAGCAGCTCGCAGCTCATTTCTAGAAGGGCATTAGGATGCATAGCCCCGATTATCCCCGGCCCGCCCATGAGCGCTGACGATCTGCCCGAGCTGCCCCCGACACCGACCGGCCGCTACCGCCATTACAAGGGCGCCGACTACGAGGTCATCGGCGTGGCCCGCCATAGCGAGACGCTGGAGCCGCTGGTGGTTTACCGCCCGCTCTACGGGGCCGGCGGCCTGTGGGTGCGACCCCATGCGATGTTCTTCGGCATGCTGGACGTCGACGGCCGGCAGGTCGCCCGCTTCAGCGCCGTCGACCCATGAAGCTGCTGCGCCAGCTGCGCCTGCGTCCGCGCCTGCTGTCGGCCCTGGCCGTGGGCGTGGTCGTCGGCCTGACCCTGCCCGCCAGCCTGCCGGCGCTGACGCGCAGCCTGATCGGCTGGAATGTCGGTGTCTGGCTCTATCTGGGCCTGGCCTTGCAGATGATGTGGCGCTCCGACCATCTGCATCTGCAGCGCCAGGCACGCGCCCGTGCCGACGGCATGGCGGCGATGCTGCTGCTGGCCGTGGCCAGTGCGGCGGCCAGCCTGGGGGCGATTGCGCTGGAGCTGTCCCAGGTGCGGCATGGGCCGGGCGCCCCTCAGAGCTGGGCCTATCTTCTGCTGGCCATCACGACAGTGGCCGGTTCCTGGTTGCTGCTGCCGTTCGAGTTCGCGCTCGCCTATGCCAGCCTCTACCACAGCGGCGACGAAAGCCCGCATGGCCTGGAGTTCCCTGGTGACGAGCCGCAGCGCGACTATGTCGACTTCATGTATTTCGCAGTCACGCTGGCGGCCACCTCGCAGACCTCGGACGTGGCCGTCAGCTCGCGGCCCATGCGCCGCCTGGTGCTGCTGCACGCGGTGCTGTCCTTTGTGTTCAACACCGTCGTGCTGGCACTGACGATCAACATCCTGGCCGGCCTGATCAGCTGAAGAACTGGGCCTCGCCGGCCAGTTGCCGCACGCGGCCGTCCTCGACCACCAGCTGCCCCTGCACGAACCAGCGCACCGCGCTCGGGTACATGCGGTGCTCCAGCTTCAGCACCCGTGCGGCCAGCGCGTCCGCGTCGTCGCCATCGAGCACCGGCGCCACCGCCTGCGCAACAATGGCGCCGTGATCGAGCTCGGCGGTGACGAAGTGCACCGTCGCACCGACGAATTTGCAGCCCATCTCCAGCGCGCGCTGGTGGGTGTGCAGCCCGGTGAAAGCCGGCAGCAGCGAGGGGTGGATGTTCAGCATGCGATCCGCATAGTGGGCGGTGAAGGCCGGCGTCAGGATGCGCATAAAGCCCGCCAGCACCAGCAGATCGGGGGCAAAGCCATCGATCACCCGCTGCAGCTCGGCGTCAAATGCCTCGCGGTTCGCGAAGGCCTTGTGATCGAGCACAGCGGTCGCGATGCCATGCGCGGCCGCGAAGTGCAGCCCGGCCGCGCCGGGCCGGTTGCTGATCACCGCCGCAATGCGCGCCGGCCAGCCCTCGGCCGCGCAGGCTCGCACAATGGCTTCCATATTGGAGCCCCGCCCCGAGATCAGGATCACGATATTCTTCATCGGCCGGCAGTGTAACAATGCGCCTCCCCGCCCGAGCCGACCGCCATGAACCCCGAGATCGAATCCCAGCCACGCCCCCGCGTCCTCTCCGGCATGCGCCCGACCGGCGCTCTCCATCTGGGCCACTATCACGGCGCGCTGAAAAACTGGGTGCGGCTGCAGTCCAGCCATGACTGCTTCTTCTTCGTCGCCGACTGGCATGCGCTGACCACCCAGTACCAGGATCGGCAGAACCGCAACAGCATCGAACGCAATGTCTACGACATGGTGGTCGACTGGCTGGCCGCCGGCATCGACCCCGAGCAGGCCACCCTCTTCATCCAGAGCCGCATGCCCGAGCATGCCGAGTTGTTCACGCTGCTGGCGATGAGCACGCCGCTGTCCTGGCTGGAGCGCATCCCCAGCTACAAGGACCAAGTGGAGAAGAGCCGTCCGAATGCAGAGGGCGCCACCTACGGCCTGCTTGGCTACCCGCTGCTGCAGGCGGCCGACATCCTGATCTACAAGGCGGCCCATGTGCCGGTCGGCGAAGACCAGAGCGCCCATGTCGAGGTGACCCGCGAGGTGGCGCGCCGCTTCAATCGCATCTACAGCCCGGACCGGGCCATCCTGCCCGAGCCGCAGGAACTGCTGACCGAGACCGCCCGGCTGAGCGGTCTGGATGGCCAGAAGATGAGCAAGAGCTATGGCAATGCGATCGCGATGCGCGACGAGCCGGCCGTGGTCGAGGAGAAGATACGCACGATGCCTACCGACCCGCAGCGCGTGCGCCGCAGCGATGCCGGCGACCCGGCACGCTGCCCGGTCTGGCCGCTGCACCAGCTCTATACCGACGCCGCGACACGCGCCGACCTGCAGCAGGGCTGCACGAGCGCCGGCATCGGCTGCCTGGACTGCAAGCAGCCGCTGATCGAAGCGATCCAGCGCGAGCAGCAGCCCTGGCGCGAGCGCGCGGCCGACTACCTGGCCAACCCCAAGCAGGTGCACTGGATCGTCGAGGTCGGCACCGAGCGCGCCCGCGCGGTGGCCCGCAAGACCTTGCGGGAAGTCCGCAGCGCGATGGGCCTGAACTATTGAAGATCATGAACCCCCACGCTCACTTCGTTCACTGTCCCCCAAGGGGGCGCTCAGCGCCCTTCGGGCGGCCGGGCGGGCGCTGATGGCCGGCATCCACATCACCGACATCGAGTCCGCGATCAACTGGTGGCGGCAGCGCCAGCCTTCGCCCGACGGCGTCAGCGCCTGCGCCGAGGTGCGCGCGCTGGCCGAGATCTACGCCTTGATGGTGTACTACCGCGAGGACGACTGCGACGAGGACAGCATGCCGGCGCGGGCCAAGGAGGCCTGGCTGGCCTGGTATGCCAGCACGCCCGATGCGCCCTGCATCGCGATCTGCTCGACCAGCCAGGGTGACGAACTGTGCAAGGGCTGCGGCCGCACCTTCGACGAGGTCCAGCACTGGCCGGTGATGACGCCCGGCGAGAAACGCAGCACCTGGCGCCGCATCTCGATCGAGGCCACGGCCTGGCGCTTCAACCGCTATGCCGAGCGCGCCCGCGAACTCAGCGGCATCGATCATCCCCAGGATCCGGACAACACCGGGGTCAAGTCTTGAGCCAGGCCCACCTGGACAGCCTGCGCCGCATCGCGCCGCTGGCCTGGCCGGTGTTCGTCGGCCAGATCGCCGTGCTGGCCTTCAGCACGGTGGACACGGTGCTGGTGGCGCGCCACTCGGCCATCGATCTGGCGGCGCTGTCGGTCGGCGCGGCCGTCTATATGAGCGTCTTCGTCGGGCTGATGGGCGTGGTGATGGCGGTGGCGCCGGTGGCCGGCCAGCTGTTCGGCGCCGGCAAGCTGCGCGAGGCCGGCGATCAGCTGCACCAGGGCGCCTGGCTGGCGCTGGCCCTGCTGCTGCTGGGCGAGGCCGTGCTGCTGTTTCCCGACCCGCTGCTGGCGATCGCCCGCACCACGCCCGAGGTCGAGGCCAAGGTGCGAGCCTATCTGCAGACCCTGGCCTTCAGCCTGCCGGCCGCGCTGATCTTCACCGCCTATCGAGCCTTCAACACCGCCGTCTCCCGCCCCAAGGCGGTGATGGCGCTGCAGCTTTGCGGCCTGGCGCTGAAGGTGCCGCTGAGCGCGCTCTTCCTGTATGGTTTCGCGGTCCCGCTGACGCCCTGGCGCGTGCCGGAACTCGGCGCGGTGGGCTGCGCCGTCGCCACCGCCCTCGTGATGTGGAGCCAGTTGTTGATTGCGCTGCTGGTGCTGCGCCGCGATCGTTTCTACGCTCCCTTCGGCCTGAACACCGGCCGGCTGCAGCCGCCGCGCTGGGCCGATATCCGGCGCTTGCTGAAGCTGGGCGTGCCGATGGGCGGCGCCATCCTGATCGAGGTCACCGGCTTCACCTTCATGGCCATCTTCATCGCCCGGCTGGGGCCGACGGCGGTGGCCGGTCACCAGCTGGCCGCCAATCTGGTGGCCTTGATGTTCATGATGCCGATGGCGCTGGGCAATGCGGCCGGCACCCTGGTCGCGCAAAGCATCGGCGCACAGCGCCTGGCCGAGGCCCGGCGATTGGGCTGGCACGGGCTGGAGATCGCACTGGCCCTCTCCTGCCTGGTCGGCGCGCTGGTGTTCTTCGCGCGCGAACAGGTCTTGGGTCTGTACACGCCCGACGCCACCATCATCGCGGCTGCCCTGCCCCTGCTGCTATGGGTCTGGCTGTTCCATGTCGGCGACGCGGTGCAGACCGTCGCCGCCTTCGTGCTGCGTGCCCATCACATCGCCACCGCGCCAATGCTGGTCTATGCGCTGGCGATCTGGGGCGTCGGCATGGGCGGTGGCTACTGGCTGGCCTTCGGCAGCACCGCGCCGGCCTCGCTGCAGGGCGCCAGCGGCTTCTGGTCGGCCGCCACCGCCGGCCTGTTGATCGCGGCCGGTGGCCTCAGCGCCGTGCTCGCCTGGGTGCACCGCAAGGAAGCTGCGGGCGACTGAGCCCGCCCGGCGCCCGGCTCAGCGCGGATCGCTGTTGATCAGACGTTCCCACTCCGCCCAGGTCGATTCGCTGACCTCCAGGCCCTGCAGGGTCGGCGCTTCGACAGGCAGGCGGCGGCGAAACAGCTGTTCGCTGGCCCGCTTGAACTGCGCCAGCACCTGGCCGGCATCGAGTGGTCGGGCCGCTTGCGGCGGGCTGATCAGTGTCAGTTTCTCGTTTGGCATGCCGCCAGCATCGGTCATCCCGGCCGCCAACCCAATCCCGCTGGGGTGGGCCTACTTTTGGGGGAGCTCGCTTGAGCGGCTGGCCGCACGGCAGTGGTAAGGTGCGCGCCTTGATTCAGAGCCCATCCGATGAACCCGACCGACACTCCCCCGACCATCACGCTGACCCCCGAGGAGCGCACCGCGCTCTACTACATCCCCCAGGCACCGGGCGGCCGCGTCGTCTCCGAGGAACTGCAGCAGCGCCTGCAGGATCTGGGACTGGCCGCAAAACGCCCCGACGGCACACGCTGGCTGACGCAGCTGGGCGACCAGGTCAGGCAAGGCAAGCGCTGAGCAGCGCGAGCACAAAGCAAAACGCCGACAAGCAGGCTGCTTGTCGGCGTTTCTTATTTCTTGGGGTGGCTGATGGGACTCGAACCCACGACAACAGGAATCACAATCCTGGACTCTACCAACTGAGCTACAACCACCGCTGAGCCTATGATTATAAGCAGACTTCAGCGGTATGAGAAGAGATTTACCTCCAAACCGCCAAAATTTATTCAATCCATCAAGGAGCGGGTGCCGATGCGGCGGCAGCGGCAGGCACCGTGACCTTGGTCTTGTAGTGGGTCTTCAGCGCCTTGTAATAGGCCTCCGACTCGGCCGCCGTCCAGGCCTGCGCGTACTGCTGGCTGGCGCGTTGCTCGTCGATCACGACCGGGTCGCGCGGCAGCAGCTTGTTGATGCGCACCAGCACATAGGCGCCCTCGCCGCTGTCGACGCCGACATAGGCCGGCAGCTTGCTGGCATCGGCGCGCAGCACTTCGTTCAGCACCTTCTGCGACAGATTGGCCGGCTTGGCACGGGAAACGACGACGGGCGCATCCAGGCCGGCGGCATCGCCGGACTTCTGCAGCGCCGCCAAGCGCTCCTGGCCCTGCTTGATGGCCAGCTCGGTGGCGCGCTTTTGCATCAGCTGGGCGCGCACCTGCGGCTTCACATCGGCCAGGGCCGGCAGGCGGGCCGGGTTGTGCTGCACCACGCGGGCGGCCGTCAGCTGGTTGGGCGCCGTCTCGACCGCCTCGGTATTGCGCTTGTTGCGCAGCGCCTCGTTGCCGAACACGGCCTCCAGCAGCTTGGCCGAAGCCAGCGGACCGCTAGCGCCGGGCGCCGGAGCGCGCTGCACGATGGCGGTCTGGATGCTCAGCTTGAGCTTGTCGGCCGCCGGCTTCAGGCTGTCGGACTGCTCATAGACGGTGTTGCTGAACTGCTCGGCCACCTCGGTGTAGCGCTTTTGCGCCTGCTGGCGGCGCACCTCGTCTTCGAGCTCGGGACGCACCGCCTCGAAGCTCTTCTTGTCGCCGCCGCGCAGGCCGGTCAGCTGGATCACGTGGTAGCCGAAATCGGACTCGACCACATTGCTGATCTCGCCCTGCTTGAGCGCATAGGCGGCATCTTCGAAGGGCTTGACCATGGCGCCGCGGGCAAAGAAGTCCAGATCGCCGCCATTGGGCGCCGAGCCTTCGTCCTGCGAATTCTTGCGGGCCAGATCGGCGAAGCCGGCCGGGTTCTTGCGTGCCTCGGCCAGCAGTTCCTCGGCGCGGGCCTTGGCCTTGCTGCGCTCGGCGGCGGGCGCGTCCTTGTCGGCCTTGATCAGGATATGGCTGGCGCGGCGCTCCTCGGCCACGGTGTAGCGCGACTGGTTCTCGGCGTAGTACTTGCGCAGATCCTCGTCGCTGACGCTGACATCGGACTTCAGCGCCTGCAGGTCCAGCACCAGGTACTCGATGCTGGCGGTCTCGGGCAGCTGGAAGCGCGCGTTATTGGCCGGTTCCTTGTAGAAGGCCTCGATCTCGGCATCGCTGGGATTGACCTGGGCCAGGAAGTCCTTGGCCTCGATGCGCTGCAGCTGCAGCTCGCGCTGCTGCAGCAAGGCATCGAAGGCCACCGCCGCATTGGCCTTGCCGGCCAGCGCCGAGCCGCCCACACCCATCATCACCTGGCGCAGGGTCAGGTCTTGACGCAGGCGCTGGGCGAACATCTCCGAGCTCATGCCCTGGGCGATCAGCAGATTCTTGTTGACGGTGCCGTCCGGGTTGCGCAGGAAGGCGAACTGCGGGTCGCTGCGGAACAGCTGCTGCAGGCGCTCGTCGCTGACCACCAGATGCTGGCCCTGAGCGGCCGCCTGCATCACGCGCTCACGCACCAGCGAGTCCAGCGACTGCTGGCGCGCCTCGGGCGAGTCGAACAGTTTGACGTCGAGGTTGGGCATCTGGGCGCGCATGCGCTCCATCTGCTCGCGGTGCGTGGCGTCCCACTCGGCCTGCGTGATCTTGCGACCATTGACGCTGGCCACGCCGGCATTGCTGCCATCCATGAAGCTGCTGTAACCCTCCAGGCCGACCAGCACGAAGGCGGGCACGATCAGGATCAGCAGGATGAACTGGAACAGGCGATTGTGCTTACGGACGAATTCAAACATCAAGGACCTCAAACAGGCATTGCGGTGCGCGCCGGCATGGCCACGACCGGGCGCTGCTCAAACACGACAAAGGCGAACCTGGGTTCGCCTTTGCATCGGATGTGATTCTAGCCTCGGCCCGCGCCACCTCGGGGCGGGCAAGACTTGGTGGGTGCTAACGGGCTCGAACCGCTGACCTACTCCGTGTAAGGGAGCCGCTCTACCAACTGAGCTAAGCACCCGGTATATCCGGGATTCTTCAGTTCACCGCGTCCTTGAGCGCCTTGCCGGGACGGAACTTCGGGACCTTGGCCGACTTGATCTTGATCGTGTCGCCGGTGCGCGGGTTGCGACCCGTGCGCGCGGCGCGCTTGGTCACGCTGAAGGTGCCGAAGCCTACCAGAGAAACGCTGCCGTTCTTCTTCAGCGTCGTCTTCACACCGCCAATCAGCGCCTCCAGCGCACGCCCCGCCGCCGCCTTGGAGATGTCGGCCTGCTTGGCGATGTGCTCGATCAGTTCGGACTTGTTCACAAAGAATCCCCTCAAAAGGTTTTGCAAAAACGCGGCAACGAAGGCGACGTCCTGTCTGGGCCGCCAGGACACCTTGCCGCGTCCATCCTGGCACGCCAGCGCCGGCGAACCTGCGGGGAAGCGGATTCTAGACGCAATCATCCGGGCTGCTGAGCCGGGAAAAGTCCCGATACAAATGAGTGCGTCGGCGGTCGCCCAAGCGCCCAGAAAGCGCCCAACGGACAGCCCCAAAGCGCAGACTCACTTGGCCTTGGCGCGGATCTCGGGCAGGGCTTTTTGCAGGTAATAGACCATGGACCAGATGGTCAGCACGACGGCCGCATAGATCAGCCAGGTGCCCCACTCCCGGGTCGGAATCAGGTCGAACAGGCGGCCGTCATAAAGCAGGAAGGGGATGGCCACCATCTGCACCGTGGTCTTGAGCTTGCCCACCATGTGCACGGCCACGCTGCGCGAGGCGCCGATCTGTGCCATCCACTCGCGCAGCGCCGAGATGGTGATCTCGCGACCGATGATGACCAGGGCGACCATGGCATTGACGCGCTGCAGCTCCAGCAGCACCAGCAGGGCCGCGCAGACCAGGATCTTGTCGGCCACCGGATCCAGGAAAGCGCCGAAGGCCGAGGCCTGGTTGAGCTTGCGGGCCAGATAGCCATCCAGCCAGTCGGTCAGCGCGACCACCACGAAGAGCACGGTGGCAAACAGATTCTGGTGCGCCGGCAGCAAGTCGAGGTAGTAGACCCCGACGATCAGCGGGATCGCGAGGATCCGGGCCCAGGTGAACAGGGTTGGCAGCGTGAAGAACATGCGGGCATTGTGCCCAATTACCGTGCAGCGCCCGAGACGGGCACCGACTTTGTCTCATTAATGCCGAGCCTGGCTCACTGATCGAGCGTGCGCGGTTTGAACTTGCGCTGGTTGTTGAACAGAAAGGTCTCGCTGAACTTCCAGGGCTTGGGCATGCGCGAGACATCGCCGAACGGTGCGGCACGATGCACCGCATCGATCGCCAGCTGCACCGTGTCCAGCGCCTGGCCGGGCTTGCGCAGCACATGGATGTGCTTGACGCGACCGTCGGAAAACAGCTCGATCTCCAGCACCGGGATCGCCAGCAAGGGCTCGGGCACCTCGCCCATATAGACACGATCCGGGTTCGCGACGATCAGCCGGTAGGCCGCCTGCAGGCGCAGCTCCACGGCGCTGCGCACCGGCTTGGGCGGCTCCAGCACCAGCGGCGCCGGCTGGCCCGGCGCCTTGCCTGGCAGCTCGGGGCTGGCGACCGACGGTGCCGAGCCGCTGGGCTGGGCGCTCGATGCCGGCGGCGGCACCGGCGCGCGCGGGCCCGAGCAGCCGACCAGCGCCAGCAGCGCTCCCAGGCCCAGCCCGCGTGCGGCGCGTTGCCAGCGGCCCTCTTGTTCAGTGCAAAACACGATAGATCTCCTCTGCCAATTCTCTTGAGACGCCCTTGACCGTGCAGAGCTCGTCGACGCTGGCGCCGGCCACGCCACGCACACCGCCGAAACGCTGCAGCAGCTGCGCGCGCTTTTTCGGCCCCACACCGGGCACATCCTCCAGCTTCGAGCCGCCGGTGCGCACCGCCGCGCGCTTGGCGCGCATGCCGGTGATCGCAAAGCGGTGCGCCTCGTCGCGAATCTGGGCCACCAACATCAGCGCCGCCGAGTCGCGGCCCAGGTAGACCTTGTCGCGGCCGTCGGCGAACACCAGCTCTTCCAGCCCGACCTTGCGGCCCTCGCCTTTCTCGACGCCGACGATCAGCGCCAGATCCAGGCCCAGCTCCTCGAACACCTCGCGCGCCATCGAGACCTGGCCCTTGCCGCCGTCGACCAGCACCAGATCCGGCAGCCGGCCCGTGCCCAGCTGGGCGGCCTCGGCCATCTTGTTGTAGCGCCGCGTCAGCACCTGGCGCATCGCCGCATAGTCGTCGCCGCCGGTGATGCCCTCGATGTTGTAGCGCCGGTACTGGCCGCTCTGCATCTGGTGGCCCTCGAACACGACGCAGGAGGCCATCGTCGCCTCGCCGGCCGTGTGGCTGATGTCAAAGCACTCGATGCGGAATTTGTCGAGCTCCTGCACGCTCAGGTCCAGCGCCTCGATCAGGGCCTGGGTGCGGGCCTGCTGCGAGCCTTCCTGCGACAGCAAGCGTGCCAGCGCCAGCTCGGCGCCCTTGACGCACATCTCCTGCCAGATGCGGCGCTGGCCGCGCGGCTGGGCCTGGGTCGTCACCTTGTAGCCGGCCTGCAGGGTCAGGGCCTCGGCCAGCGCGGCATCGACCTCGTCGCTGACGACGATCAGCGAGGGCACCTGCGCGTCCAGATAGTGCTGGGCCATGAAGGCCTCCAGCACCTGCCGTTCCGGTGACTGGGCGGAGCGGCGCGGTGCCTGCCCCTCTTCTTCATCATCGGCCAGCGCCACCGCGGTGGCGTCCTCGACATGCTTGGGGAAATAGGCCCGGTCGCCCAGATGCCGCCCTCCCCGCACCATCGCCAGATTGACGCAGGCCCGCCCGCCCTGCACCTTGACGGCCAGGATGTCGACATCGCGGTCGCGCCCGGTGGCGCTGTTTTCGTCCATCGCCTGCTGCTGCAAGACCTTGGACAGCGCACTGATCTGGTTGCGCACCTCGGCCGCCAGCTCGAACTGCAGCGCGTCCGCATAGGCCATCATCTGCGCCTGCAGCCCGTCCATCACCTCCTGCGTCTCGCCCAGCAGAAAGCGCTCGGCATTGCGCACATCGCGACCGTATTCCGCCCCCTGCCCCTCGGGCACACAAGGCCCCGAGCAGCGCCGGATCTGGTACAGCAGGCAGGGCCGGCTGCGGTTGTTGAAGACCGTGTCCTCGCAGGTGCGCAGCCGGAACACCTTCTGGATCAGCTGTATCGATTCCTTGACCGCCCAGGCGCTCGGGAATGGCCCGAAATAGCGGTGCCGCTTGTCGACCGCGCCGCGGTAATAGCTGACCCGCGGGTAGTCATGGCCGCTGAGCTTCAGATAGGGATAGCTCTTGTCGTCGCGAAACAGGATGTTGAACTTCGGGTTCAACGTCTTGATCAGATTGTTTTCCAGCAGCAAGGCCTCGGCCTCGGTGCGCACTACCGTGGTTTGCAGCCGCGCGATGCGCGCGACCATCATGCCGATGCGGGTGCCGCCATGGTCTTTCTGGAAGTAACTCGAAACCCGCTTCTTCAGGTTCTTGGCCTTGCCGACATAGAGCACCTGGTCCTGGGCGTCGAAATAGCGGTAGACGCCCGGCAGGCCCGGCAAGGCTGCCACCTCGGCCAATACAGCGGCCAGCACCTGGGCGCGCAGCTCGCGTGCGGCCTGCTCGGCGTCGGCCGGCTCGGGCGTCGCTGCGGTATCGGTTTCGGAGGGGTTGCTGCTGCCTTGCATGGGGCGCGATTGTGCCGCCAGATAATCCGGCGATGAGATTGCAATGGGATCTGTTCTGCCGCGTGATCGACAACTATGGCGATATCGGCGTGAGCTGGCGGCTGGCCCGCGATCTGGCGGCGCGCGGCCAGACCGTGCGGCTGTGGCTCGATGATGCCTCGGCGCTGGCCTGGATGGCGAGCGACGGCGCGCCGCAAGGTATCGAGGTGTTGGCCTGGGACAGCGCCGATAACGCAGCGGCGGTCGGCGATGTCGTCGTCGAGACCTTTGGCTGCGAGCTGCCGCCGGCCTTTGTCGCGCGCATGGCGGCCCGGCCGGCGCCGCCGCAATGGATCAATCTGGAGTACCTCAGCGCCGAGCCCTATGTCGAGCGCAGCCATGGCCTGGCCTCGCCGCAATTCAGCGGCCCCGGCGCCGGGCTGTCCAAGCGCTTCTTCTACCCCGGCTTCACGCCGCACACCGGCGGCCTGCTGCGCGAGCCCGAGCTGCTGCAGCGCCAGCAGCGCTTCGACGCCCCCGCCTGGCGGGCCGCCCAAGGCATCGCGCCGCGGCCGGGCGAGCGCCTGCTCAGCCTGTTCGCCTATGCCAACCCGGCGCTGCCGGCGCTGCTGCAGGCACTGGCCGACACGCCGACCCTGCTGCTGGTCTGCCCCGGTGCGGCCCAGGCCCAGATCGCCGGGCTGGCGCTGCCGCCGACGCTGCGCTGGCAGGCCCTGCCCTACCTGAGCCAGCCCGAGTTCGACCACCTGCTGTGGGCCTGCGATCTGAACTTCGTGCGTGGCGAAGATTCCTTTGTGCGTGCCCAGTGGGCAGCGAAGCCCTTTGTCTGGCAGATCTATCCCCAGCACGACGGTGCCCATGGGCCCAAGCTGGAAGCCTTCATGGACTTGTGGCTGGCCGATGCGACGCCGGAGCTGGCAGCGGCCAGCCGTGGCCTGTGGCGCGCCTGGAATGGCTTGGCGGCCTGGCCGGCCGGCCTGCCGCAAGCCGAAGCCGCGCAGCGCCATGCGCAAAGCTGGCGTGCGCATTTGGCAGCGCAAGCCGATCTGAGCGCCCAGCTGCTGCGTTTCGTCGGCGTTTCAGGCTAAAATCTCGGGCTTTGCCGCGCCATGGGAGTTTTCGGGCGCGCGCTGGGCACCTGCTTTCACCTGTCCGAGAGCAAGCCAGCCCCCAACCACGACTCCAACGACTCCCTCAACGGACCCGAACACTCATGAAGATCGCTCAAGAAATCCGCGCCGGCAATGTGATCATGCACGGCAAGGACCCGATGGTCGTGCTGAAGACCGAATACAGCCGCGGTGGCCGCAATGCCGCTACCGTGCGCATGAAGCTCAAGAGCCTGCTGAACAACTCCGGCACCGAAGTCGTGTTCAAGGCCGACGACAAGATGGACCAGATCATTCTGGAAAAGAAGGAGTGCACCTACTCCTACTTCGCCGACCCGATGTACGCCTTCATGGACGCCGAATACAACCAGTTCGAGGTGGAAGCCGAGAACATGGGTGACGCCCTGTCCTATCTGGAAGACGCGATGCCCGTGGAAGTGGTGTTCTACGAAGGCAAGGCCATCTCGGTCGAGCTGCCGACCAGCCTGGTGCGCGAAGTGACCTGGACCGAGCCGGCCGTCAAGGGCGACACCTCGGGCAAGGTGCTCAAGCCTGCCAAGATCTCCACCGGCTTCGAAATCCCGGTGCCCATCTTCGTGGCCCAGGGCGACAAGATCGAAATCGACACCCGCACGCACGAGTACCGCAAGCGCGTCTAAGCACTCGCGATCCATGACAAGGGCACCTTCGGGTGCCCTTGTTCATTTCAGGCCATGTACTGGCGGCCCTTGCCGAGCAGAACCTCGTGATGCCCCGCGCCAGCGGGAATCATCGGGAAGCAGTTCTCCTCGGCCGCCACCACCACGTCCAGGAAGAACGGCCCCTCGCTGGCCAGGCACTCGGCCAGCGCCGCGTCCAGTTCCTCGCGCCGCTCGACCCGTCGTGCCTGCCAGCCGAAAGCCTGGGCCAGCGCGACAAAGTCCGGCAGCGCCTCGGTATAGCTGTGGCTCAGCCGGTTGCCGTGGATCAGCTCCTGCCACTGCCGCACCATGCCCATGCGGCCGTTGTTGCTGAGCACCACCTTGACCGGCGTGCGGTGCTGGGCCGCGGTCGACAGCTCCTGGATATTCATCAGGATGGACGCATCGCCGCTGACGCAGACCACCAGGGCCTCGGGGTGCGCGATCTGCGCGCCGATCGCGGCCGGCAGGCCATAGCCCATGGTGCCGGCGCCACCCGAGCTGAGCCAGCGGCCGGGCCGCTGCTGGCGCAGGTATTGCGCGGCCCACATCTGGTGCTGGCCCACATCGGTGGCGACGATGGCATCGCGGTCGGCCAGCTGCGCATCGAGCCGGCTCATCAGGGCCTGCGGCAGGATGCAATCGCTGCGGTCCTCGAAAGCCAGCGAGCGCTCGGCACGCCAGCCCTCGATCCGCGCCCACCAGTCGCCCAGATCACAGCCCCCCTGCCAACCCTGCTCCAGCGCCCGCAGGCTGGCGCCACAGGCACCCAGAAGGGCCACGTCGGCCTTGACCACCTTGCCGATCGAGCGCGGGTCGATGTCCAGATGGATGACCTGGGCCTGCGGACAGAAGGCATCGAGCCGGCCGGTCACACGGTCGTCGAAGCGCGCACCGACGCAGACCACCAGATCGGCATGGTGCATCGCCAGATTGGCCTCCAGGCTGCCGTGCATGCCCAGCATGCCCAGCGACTGCGGATCGTCGGCCGGGAAGGCGCCCAGCCCCATCAGGGTCAGCGTGCAGGGCGCGCCGCTGGCCCGCACCAGGCGCGTGAAGACCGCACAGGCCGCCGAGCCGGCATTGATCAGCCCGCCGCCGCCATAGAAGACCGGCCGGCGCGCCTGCGCCAGCAGGGCCAGTGCGGCCTGGACTTGAGAGGCCGCCGGCAGCACAGGGGCAGCCATGGGCAACACCGGTGCCCGCCACGCCGCCACCGGCGCCAGCTGCACATCCTTGGGCACATCGACCAGCACCGGCCCCGGCCGCCCGCCGGCCGCCTTGGCATGGGCCAGCGCCAGGGTCTCGCTGAGCGCGGCGGCCTCGCGCACCTGCACATTCCACTTGGTCACCGGCCGCGAAATCCCCAGCGCATCGCATTCCTGGAAGGCGTCGGTGCCGATGGCCGTGGTCGCGACCTGGCCGCTGATGCACAGCACCGGGATCGAGTCGCACAAGGCATCGAGCAGGCCGGTGGTGGTGTTGCTCATGCCCGGCCCCGAGGTCACGAAGACCACCCCGACCCGGCCGGTCGTGCGCGCATAGCCCTGGGCCGCATGGACGGCGGCCTGCTCATGGCGCACCAGCACATGGCGCAGCCGCGGCTCGGCGTACAGCGCGTCGTACAGCGGCAGCACCGCGCCGCCGGGATAGCCGAACACGGTGTCGACGCCCAGGCTCAGCAAGGTCGCGATCAGGGCCTCGGCGCCATTGGCAGGCATGGCGTGGGGCAGGTCTTGGAGAACAGCATTCATGCCCTCACTGTGCCCAAGCTCGCCCAGAAATTGCTGCTGAAATTTCCTGCACAAGACTTCAATTCAGGAAAACTTCCTTGATGAATAGAATCCGGCAGCATGAAACTCGATAAATTCGATCTGGCCATCCTGACCGAGCTGCAGCGCGACGCCCGCATCAGCCTGCAGGAGCTGTCCGGCAAGGTCGGCCTGACCAGCTCGCCCTGCTGGACCCGCATCAAGCGCATGGAAGAAGCCGGCGTCATCGAGGGCTACTCGGTGCGCGTCAATGCCGCCAAGATCGGCCTGGCCGACACGGTGATCGTGCAGGTGACCCTGAACGATCATTCGGACGCCGCGCTGTTCGAGTTCGGCCGCGCGCTGGAGCAGATCCCCGAGGTGCTGGAGGCCTTTCTGGTTTCGGGCGACTACGACTACTACGTGCGCATCGCGGTGGCCGACACCCGCGACTACGAGCGCCTGCTGCGCGAGCGGCTCTACAAGATCCCCGGCATCCGCCACAGCAAGAGCAGCTTTGTGCTGCGCCAGCTCAAGCAGAGCCAGCTGCCGCTGAATCGCTAGCGGTCATTCGAAGCGCCGTTCGCGCAGCCATTTGGTCGCCACCCATTTCTCGCCGGCCAGCACCGGCGCGCCGCCATGCAGGCTTTGCGTGATCGGGTGCGGCCGGTCATAGCTGAAGAACACCGCATTGCCCTTGATCGGCGCGACCTCCAGGCCGATGTCGGGAAAGATCGTCGCGCCGCCCTGCTCGGGCGTGTTCAGGTACATCACCAAGGTGGCGACCCGCTGGCCGCCGCGCTGCAGGATGGGCGGCGTGCTGGTGTGGCGCGGGTCGAAGTAGTCGTAGTGCGGCAGGTACTCGGCCCCGGGCCGATAGCGCAGCACCTGCAGGCCCTCGCCGTTCTCGACCGGCCAGTTCAGCAAACGGGCGATGCGGGCCTCGACCCGCCGGCAGATCTCGTTCTCGCCACGCTCGAAGAACATGCCCTCGCTGGTGCGCGCGGCATTGACCTCGCTGCCATCGGCCGAGGCCGCCACCGTCTCCGAGCGGGCCAGGCGGCTGGCCGCCGCCGCGCGCATCAGATCGCACTCCTCGTCGGACAGCAGGCCGCCGAACACCAGCAGGCGCGGCAGTTGCAGGCTGACCAGCACGCCGACCGCGCGGTCGCCGGCATTCAAGAGCGGCGGCGCACCGCTCAGGTCGGGCTCGGGCACCGCGCTGGGCACCGGCAGGACCAGGCCCTGGCCCGGCACGAAACCGGCGACGCTCTGCGCCAGCGCCTGGGCCGCGACGGTCTCGTCCCAGCCGCTCTTGAGCATGGCCTGCAGCACCTGTTCGGCCGTCAGCCCGGCCTTGGCCTGCTCGACGATCCAGCGCTGCAGCTCGGGCGTGATGGTCTGGGCACTCATGGTGGACTCCTCCGGCCCTTTCAGCCCAGGCGGCGGCGAAACAGCAGGCGCTCGGGCGTCGACAGCTCGGCCTGGTAGGCATAGCCGTCGAGATCGAAGTCCCTCAGGCCGGTCGGCGTATCAATGCGCCGCGTGATCGCATAGCGCGCCATCAGGCCGCGCGCCCGCTTGGCGAAGAAGCTGATGATCTTGTACTGGCCGTTCTTCCAGTCCTCGAACTGGCACTCGATCACGCGCGGCTGCAAGGCCTTGCGATCGGCCGCCTTGAAATACTCCTGCGACGCCAGATTGACGATCACCGGCACCTGCTGCTGGGCCGCGCGCGCATTCAGGTGCTCGGCCAGCGTGTCGCCCCAGAAGCCGTAGAGATGGCTGCCGCGCTCGGTGGCCAGCTTCGTGCCCATCTCCAGGCGGTAGGGCTGCATGCGGTCCAGCGGCCGCAGCGCGCCGTACAGCCCGGACAGGATGGCCAGATGCTGCTGCGCCCATTGCAGGTCCTCGACAGCCAGGCTCTTGGCGTCCAGACCGTCATAGACATCGCCGTTGAAGGCCAGCACCGCCGGCTTGCTATTGGCCTCGGTGAAGCGAGGCTGCCAGGCGTGGTACCGGTTCACATTGAGCTCGGACAAGGCCGGGCTCAGGTCCATCAGCGCGGCGATATCGGCCGCCGTCTTGGTCTTCAAGACCTTGATCAAGGCCTTGGACTGGGGCAGGAACTGCGGCTCGGTGGCGAGCTTGAGCAGCGGCGCGGCGACCGGGGTGTCGTAGTCCAGCGATTTGGCGGGCGAGAGCAGATAGAGCATGGCGCCATTTTGCCCGCTTCGGCAAGGCCTGACGGGGTCAGGCCTTGCGCCCGCGCAGCAGCAGCACGACGCCGACCAGCACCACCAGGGCCGCCAGCCACTCGTAGCCGCTGACCACCTCGCCGGCGATCACCACCCCGAGCAGCATCGCGATCACCGGATTGACGAAGGAGTAGCTCGACGCCAGGCCGGCCGGCGCCTCGGCCAGCAGCACCATATAAGCATTGAACGCGATCAGCGAGCCGAACACCACCAGATACAGCCAGGCCCAGACCGCCTCGCCGCGCAGCGGCAGGCTCAGGGTCTCGCCGCTGAGCAGGCTCAACAGCATCAGCACCGCACCGCCGGCCAGCATCTCGCTGGCAAAACCCATGGGCCCGGCCGCCAGCGCAAAGCCGCGCTGCGACAGGACGCTGCCCAGCGCCCAGCAGGCGCAGGCCGTCGTGATCGCGACCAGGCCCTGCGGCGAGGCGCCGAAACCCTGGCCCTGGGTCAGCATCAGCACGCCGAACAGGCCCACGACGATGCCGGCCAGCTCCAGCCGGCTGGGCAACACCCGCCACAGCAGGTTCAGCGCCGCAATCATCAAGGGCATCACCGCGATGAAGGCGACCACCAGGCCCGAGCCGACGGTCTGCTCGGCCGTCGCCGTGCCGCCCATGCCGCCGCCCAGCATCAGGCTGCCCACCAGCAGCGCATTGAGCCATTGGCGCGGGCCCGGCCAGGCCGCGCCGCGCCAGCGCATCCATGCGGCCAGCAAGACACCGGCGGCCAGGAAGCGCGTACCCATCTGGAAGAAGGGCGGAAAGCTCAGCAAGGCGTACTTGATGGCCAGATAGGTCGAGCCCCAGACCAGCCAGGTGGCGGCCAGGCAGGCGATCACGCGGGGGCTCAGACCGCCGCTGAGGCTCAGGGTGTTGCTGCGATCCATGGTGAGCAATGCGAGGGAGTTGAGGCGCCGGCTTGAGGATGAGTCGGATACTGGACGTGGACCGGTGTGACCTCGATCGCACAAGAAAAGAAAACGCCGACCACCGCGAAGCGGCGTCGGCGCAGTCCCCAGGCCTGAAGGCCTGGCCTTCTTACTTTGACAGCAGCGTGTTGACCGCCGCCACATCCTCGGGGCGCAGCTGGCCAGCGGCCTGGCGCAGGCGCAGGCCGGTCAGCACCACGTCGTAGCGGGCCTTGGCCAGGTCGCGCTGGGTCGCATAGAGCTGGCTCTGGGCGTTCAGCACATCGAGGTTGACGCGCACGCCGACCTTGTAGCCCAGCTGGGTGGCTTCCAGCGCCAGCTTGCTAGACGACTCGGCGGCCTCCAGAGCCTTGACCTGGGCGGCCAGCGACTGCACGCCGAAGAAGGCGCGGCGCGTGCCCTCGGCCACCGTGCGGCGGGCAAACTCCAGGTCATTGCGCGAGCGCTCCTGCAGCGCCAGGGTTTCCTTGATGCGGTTGCTGTTATAGCCACCCGTGTAGAGCGGCAGATTCATCTCCACCGCGACCGAGCCCTGCCCGCCTGTGCCGGGCAGCTGCGCGCCGCGGCCGCGGGCATTGCTGACGCCCAGATTGCCGCTCAGGTCCACCGTCACGCCGTCCGCCGCCCGCGCCTTGTCGGCTTCCAGGCCCGCCACATCCAGGCCCAGCCGGGCCTTGCGCACCTGGGGGTGCAGCTCGTCGGCCTGATTGACCCAGGGGTCCACCGTCAAGGGCGTCACGGCCGGCAGCGCCACCGGCACGGCCAGCGGCTTGGGTTCGACGCCGGAGCGGCCGACGATCTGGTCCAGCGTGATGCGCTTGATGCGCAGATCGTTGTCGGCCGCCAGCTCGCGGGCGCTTTCCACATCGAAGCGGGCCTGGGCCTCGCGGGTGTCGGTGATGGTGGCGGTGCCGACCTCAAAATTGCGCTTGGCCGAGGCCAGCTGCTCGGCGATGGCGGCCTTGCTGGCCCGTGTGGTCGACAGCACATCGCCGGCTGCCAATACATCGAAATAGGCCTGCGAGACGCGCACGATCAGGTCCTGCTCGGCGATCTCCAGATCGGCCTGGGCGACATTGAGCCCGCGCTTGGCCTGCTCGATCGTGATCTTGTTGCTGCGGTTGTACAGCGCATAGTTGGCACGCAGGCCGGCCTGCACCGTGCTCGATCCGACCCGGTCGCCGGCCACCTTGGCGCCACCGGCGCCATAGACCGTTGGCGGATCGCTCTGCAGATGGGTGCCGCTGACGCCCAGACCCAGCGTGGGCCGGTCCAGCGCATTGGCCTGCTCGGCCTTGTAGATGGCCGAGTCGGCCTGGGCCCGGGCGGCCAGATAGCCGGCGTCATAGACGCGCGCGGCTTCGTAGAGCTCCAGCAGGCTTTGCGCCTGGGCGCTGGCCGCAGCGCCGAAAGCCAGGGCCACGCACAGTGACAGTCGGGTCAATGAAGAACTCATGCGCGAATGCGGGCTTGTCTTCTTCTTCATTTTCTGATCAGCGAACATGAGGCTTCCTTGGCTTGCGATGAGTGTTGTGAAGGCCTGGGCCGGCACTTCGGGTGCTAGGGTCAATATCTGGGCACGGACGGATCGGCCTCGCAGGACCAGGCGTCAATGCCGCCGGCGAGGTTATAGACCGACTCGAAGCCCTGACGCTCCAGGAATGCGACGACCTGCAGACTTCGCACGCCATGATGGCAATAAACGACGACAGGCTGCGCCGGGTCCAGCTCCGCCAGGCGAGCGCTCACCTGCCCCATCGGCATCAGCGTGCTGGCCACCCCGTCCAGCCGGATGCTGGCCAGCGCGGCCTCCCAGGGCTCGCGCACGTCCAGCAGCAGCGGCGCCTGGCCGGACGCCCCGCCGGCGCACAGAGCCCGCGCGGCTTCAATAGACAGCTGCTGCGGCATGCGGCTCAGAACGAGAAAGCGGTGTGCTCGGCAAAGCCGGGCAGGCGCGGCGCGACGGTGTCAAACAGCACCGTGCTGCTGAAGCCCGCACCCGAACGGGTGTAGAGCGTGGCGCGCATCACCGGCAGTTCGCCGACGATGGCCGCCAGCCGGCCACCGGGCTTGAGCTGGTCCAGCAGGGCCTGCGGCACCTCGGCCACCGAGCCCGCCAGCAGGATCACATCGAACGGCGCCTCGGCGGCCAGGCCCTGGGCGCCATGGCCCTCGCGCACCTTGGCATTGCTGACACCGTTGCGCCTGAGCGTCTCGGCCGCCAGCTTGGCCTGCTGGGCATCGGCCTCCATGCTGATCACGCTTTGGGCCTTGTGGGCCAGCAGGGCCGTCAGATAACCGGCGCCGGTGCCGATCTCCAGCACCTTCTCGTGGCGCGCCACCTTCAGCTCCTGCAGCAGCCGGGCCTCGACCCGCGGCGCCAGCATGGCGCCACCGTGCGGCAGCGGGATCTCGGTGTCCATAAAGGCCAGCGCCCGGTGGGCCGGCGGCACGAAGTCCTCGCGCTTGACCAGGGCCAGCAGCGACAACACGCCCTGGTCCAGCACATCCCAGGGGCGGATCTGCTGTTCGATCATATTGAAGCGGGCTTGTTCGACGTTCATAAGGTTCCTCGAAGACGGTCTTTCTGACTGCAGCGCGGATTCTATTTCGGCGGCGCCACGCTTTGGCCCTGCCAGCGCCGCCGCGCCCACTGCGACAGATCATCCAGATAGCAATAGATCACCGGCACCACCACCAGGGTCAGCAGCGAGGAGGTGATCACGCCGCCGATCACCGCCTGCCCCATCGGCGCGCGCTGCTCCGAGCCCTCACTGAGCGCAAAGGCCAGCGGCACCATGCCGAAGATCATCGCCAGCGTCGTCATCAGGATGGGCCGCAGCCGCACCTGGGCGGCGCGCAGCAGGGCCGCCTCGCGGCCCATCGGCTCGGCGTCGACGCCATGGCCATGCTCGCCCTCGCGGGCGCGGATCGCGAAATCGATCAGCAGGATGGCGTTCTTGGTCACCAGACCCATCAGCATCACGATGCCGATGATGGAGAACATATTCAAGGTCGAGCGGAAGGCCAAGAGCGCCAGCACCACGCCGATCAGCGTCAGCGGCAGCGAGCTCATCAGCGCCAGCGGCTGCAGAAAGCTCTTGAACTGGCTGGCCAGAATCATGTAGATGAAGACGATGGCCAGGGCCAGCGCGCCGACCGCGTACTGGAAGGACTCGTTCATATTCTTGGTCGAGCCGCCGAAGCTGTAGCGGTAGCCGGGCGGGAAGGCGGTGTCGTCCAGCACCTTCTTGATATCGGCCGAGACCTCGCCCGAGCTGCGGCCCAGCGCGTTGGCGTCTATCGTGATCTCGCGGTTCAGGTCGCGGCGGTTGATCTGGTTCGGGCCGGTCGAGGGCCGGATCTCGGCCACCTGGGACAGGCGCACGACCCGCGCCGCGCCGTCGGCGGCCGGCGCCACCGGGATGGGCAACTGCGCCAGATCGGCCAGGCTGTCACGCCCCTGGGGCGCCAGTCGCAGCAGCACGTCGTAGTTCTCGCCATCGGGCGCACGCCAGTTGCCCACCGTCGTGCCGGCCAGCCAGGTGCGCAGCGAGCCGGCCAGCGCGTTGACATTGAGCCCCGCGTCGGCGGCGGCCTCGCGTTTGACCTCGATGGCCACGGTCGGCTTGTCGGGCTTGAGCGTGCTGTCCAGGTCGACCAGGCCGGGGATCTGCTGCAGCCGCGCGATCACGCTCTTGGACAGGCGCTCCAGCTCCTTCAGGTCGGCGCCCTGGATCGAGAACTGCAGGCTCTTGCCGCCGCCCAGATCGGTCTGGCCGATATTGGTCACCGTGATGCCCGGTATCGTCGCGAGCTTGTCGCGCAGCGGCGTCACCAGATCGTTGACGCTGCGTCGGCGATCCTTGCGATCCGTCAGCCGCACATAGATCGCGCCATAGATCTTGCCGGCCGCGAAGCCGCTGTTGATCGTGGTCACCGTGTAGCGGACTTCGGGCAGCTCGCGCAGCAGCGCGTCGATCTGCCGGGCGCGCGCCTCGGTGACCTCCAGCGAGGAACCGACCGGGGTGTAGAAATTGACCTGCGTCTCGGACAGATCGGCCTTGGGCACGAACTCCTTGCCGATGCCGCCCAGCAGCGCAAAGCTCAGCAGCAGGGTCGCCAGCGCCACCAGCAGGGTCAGGCCCTTGTGAGCCAGCGACCAGGCCAGGATTTTCTGATAGCCCTCCGACAACCATTCGGTGAAGCGCTCGAAGGCACCGGTCACCCGGCCTATGGTCTTGTCATACCAGCTCACCGGCGGGCCGCCACCATGGGCGGCCGGGTCGTGCCAGACGCTGGACAGCATCGGGTCCAGGGTGAAGCTGACAAACATCGAGATCAGCACCGCCGCGACGATGGTGATGCCGAACTCATGAAAAAACTTGCCGACGATGCCGCCCATGAAGCCGATGGGCAGGAACACCGCGACGATGGACAGCGTCGTCGCCAGCACCGCCAGGCCGATCTCCTGCGTGCCGTCCAGCGCCGCCTGCTTCGGACTGGCGCCCATCTGCACATGGCGCACGATGTTCTCGCGCACGACGATGGCGTCGTCGATCAGCAGGCCGACGCACAGGCTCAGCGCCATCATCGTGATGTTGTTGATCGTGAAGCCGAAGAGGTACATGAACAGAAAGGTGCCGATCAGCGCGATCGGCAGCGTCAGCCCGGTGATCACGGTCGAGCGCCAGCTGTTCAGGAACAGGAACACGATCAGCACCGTCAGCGCGGCGCCCTCGATCAGGGTCTGGCGCACATTGGCCACCGAGACACGGATGGCGCGCGAGTTGTCGCGGTTGACCTCGGTCTTCAGGCCCGCAGGCAGCAGGCCTTGCGCCTCGGCCAGCGCGCGCTGCAATCCGTCGACCACCGCGATGGTGTTCTCGCCCTGGCTCTTCTGCACGCTCAGAAGCACGGTGCGCTGGCCGTTGTAGAGCGCCAGGCTCTCGATCTCCTGCGGGCCGTCGACCACATCGGCGATCTGCCAGAGCTTGATCGAGGCGCCGTTCTTGCGCGCGACGACGATGTCGCGGAAATCCTCGGGCCGCTTGAGCCGCGCATTGATCTGTACCACCCGCTCCTGCACGGCCGAGCGGATATTGCCCAGCGGCAGCTCCTGGTTCTCGCTGCGCACGGCGGCCAGCGCCTGCTCCATCGTGATGCCCAGCGCCTCCATCGCGGCCGGCCGCAGCTGGATCTGGATCTGGCGCTGCAGCCCCCCGACCACGCTGACCGAGCCGACGCCGCGCACATTCTCGAGCCGCTTCTGCAGCACCTGCGTGGCCCAGGTGGTCAGCTCCTGGGTGCTTAGGCATGAAGCCCCCACGGTATCGCTGGCGATGCCTGCCCCCCGAGAGGGCGCGTCCGGCTTGGGGCGGCCCGGCGCCGGACAGCCATCGGTCGACAGCACAGCGACATTGAAGATCGGCACGCTCTGCGGGTCGAAGCGCGAGATGCGCGGCTCCTTGACCTCGTCGCGCAGCGTGGGTCGCATCAGCGCGACCTTCTCGCGCACGTCCTCGGCCGCCTTGCGGCCATCGACATCGAGATTGAACTCGACGATCACCACCGAGCTGCCCTCGTAGCTGCGCGAGGTCAGCGCGCTGATGCCGGCCACCGTGTTGACCGCCTGCTCGACCTTCTTGGTCACCTCGCTCTCGACGATCTCGGGCGAGGCGCCCGGATAGTCCATCTGCACGACCACGGTCGGGAAGTCGATGTTCGGGAACTGGTCGACCGAGAGACGCTGGTAGCTGAACAGGCCCAGCACGACAAAGGCCAGCATGACCATCACGGCCATCACCGGGTTCTGGATCGAGACGCGGGTGAACCACATGGGCGGTCAGCGCGCGGCGGCCGGCATCAGCTTGACCGCCGTGCCCTCGGCCACCTGGCCGGTCGCGCCGCGCAGCACCTGGGCGCCCTCGCCCAGGCCGCCGACAATCTCGATCACCGGCTGCCCGTCGACCTCGCCGCTGCGGCCCGGCTCCACCGTCTGCGCCAGCACCCGGCCCTCGCGCACCAGCAGCACATAGGGCCGCGCCTTGTCGATGCGCAGCGCATCGGCCGGCAGCACCAGCCCCTCGCGGGGATCCAGCACCAGGCTGCCGCGCGCGAACAGGCCGTGGCGCAGCCCCGGCTTGGGCTCGACCCGCAGATAGAGCAGCACCGCGCGCGAGCCGGCCTGGGCGGCCGGATTGATGCGCGAAAGCGTGGCCGTGATGGGCAAGTCCTGACCCTCGACCTGCAGCTGCGCGGTCGCGCCGATCTGCAGGCCGGCGATCTGCTCGGCCGGCACCGCCGCTTCCAGCTCCAGCCGGCTCAGGTCGACGATCTCCAGGATGCGGCCGTCCAGCGGCACCCGCTCGCCGGGCTGGGCCAGACGCTGCGAGACCTGGCCGCTGATCGGCGCGATCAGCCGCGCGTCGGCGCGGGCCTTGCGCGCCAGCTCGACCGCGGCCTGGGCCGACAGCCAGTTGGCCTGGGCCGCCGCCTCGCCGGAGGCCGAGGACTCCAGCGCGGTGGCCGAGATGAAGCCCTGGCCGACCAGAGCCCGGTTGTTGTCCAGCGTGCGGCGGGCAATTTCCTGCTGAGCCTTGGCGGCGGCTGCGCCCTGCTCGGCCTGGCGCAGCCGCCAGTCGAGCTCGGTGGCATCCAGTTCGCCGAGCAGCTGGCCGGCGCGCACGGGGTCGCCCTCGCGCACCGTCAGCGTCTTCAGCTCGGCCGCCACCTTGGCCTTGACCAGGGCCAGGTCCAGCGCCTTCAAGCCGCCCGACAGCGCCAGGCTGCGCGCAAAGCGCTGGCGCGTGGCGCTGGCCACATCGAGCGCGCCCAGTTCCAGCACCGCGCCGCTCTTGGCGGCCACCGGTGGCGCCGCCGGCCTGTCGCGCCGCGACAGCAGCACCAAGGCCAGCGCCAGCAGCGCCAGGCCCAGCAGCAGGAGCTTGAACTTGCGGCCCGCTGTCATCGCTCGCTTTCCCTGGCTTGGCTGCCGGGCGACTGGCTCAGCAGCCCGCGCAGCATCAGGTCCAGCTGCACGGCCAGCACGGCCTCGGGCTGTATCGGCGGGCTCAGCATCTGGCAGGCCCCGAAGGAGTGCTCGAACAAGACCATCTGCAGCATCGGGGCGATCAGCACCTGCACGGTCTCGATCACCGGCACCGGCCGGAACTCGCCGCTGGCGATGCCGCGCGCCACCAGGCCGCCGAGCAGCTGATGGGTCGGAACGATGACCTCGTCCAGATAGAACTGGGCCAGCTCCGGGAAGTTGCGCGCCTCGGCCATCATGATCTTGCTGATGCCGCCGGCCGGCCCCAGGCCGACCCGTTGCCACCATTCGCGCAGCACCAGCGCCAGCAGCTCGGCCATGCTGCCCTGGTGCTGGGCGGCGATCTGCATGCCCTCGGCGATATGGCTGGCCAGATTGGCCCGCACCACCGCCTTGAACAGCTCTTCCTTGCTGGGGTAGTAGAGATACAACGTGCCCTTGGACACGCCGGCGCGCGCGGCCACCTCCTCGGAGCGGGTGGCGGCAAAGCCCTTCTCGATGAAAAGGGCCAGCGCGGCCTCCAGCAACTCCTGCGGCCGCGCTTCCTTGCGGCGCTGGCGGGGGCTGGCGGAGGGGATGGAGGCGGGGGACGGCGGCATGCGGCTTGTACTGACTGACTGGTCAGTAATGTACGCAGCACCTACCCGCCGGTCAATCGCGGCTTGTCCGGGCCCCGTTCTTGCAAGCGGTGCTGTCATGGGGCGCCGTTATCATGCGGGCCCAATCAAGCAGGGAGTGAGTGTTGGACGCAGTGCTGTTGATCAAGGCCGCCATCATGGGTGTGGTGGAAGGCCTGACCGAGTTTTTGCCGATTTCTTCGACCGGCCACCTGATACTGGCCGGCGCCCTGCTCGGTTTCGACGACGCCAAGAGCAAGGTCTTCGACATCGCGATCCAGACCGGCGCAATCTTCGCGGTCATCCTGGTCTACTGGCAGCGCCTGCGCGAGGTGGCCGTCGGCTTGGGTAGCGAGGCCCGTTCGCGGCGCTTCCTGATCAATGTGGCGGTGGGTTTCGCGCCGGCCGTGATCCTGGGCCTGCTGCTGGGCAAGGCGATCAAGGCCCATCTGTTTACCCCCACCGTGGTGGCGATCGCGCTGATCGTCGGCGGCTTCCTGATCCTGTGGGCCGAGCGGCGCAAGCAGGCCGTCGTGCGCATCGAGCATGTCGACGACATGACACCGCTGGACGCGCTGAAAGTGGGCCTGGCCCAGTGCGTGGCGATGATTCCGGGCACCAGCCGCTCGGGCGCCACCATCATCGGCGGCATGCTGTTCGGCCTGTCGCGCAAGGCCGCGACCGACTATTCCTTCTTCCTGGCCATTCCGACCCTGATCGGCGCCGGCGCCTACAGCCTCTACAAGGACCGTGCGCTGCTGGCGCTCAGCGATGCGCCGATGTTCGGCGTGGGCCTGCTGTTCTCCTTCGTCAGCGCCTGGATCTGCGTACGCTGGCTGCTGCGCTATATCGCCAGCCACAGCTTCGAGGTGTTTGCCTGGTATCGCATCGTGTTCGGCATCGTGATTCTCGCCACGGCCTGGAGCGGCCTGATTGCCTGGACGGCGTGAGAGGTAAAAGCCGTCTGAGATAATCCGCGCATGACGATCACGATCAAATCCGGCGCCGATATCGAAGCCATGCGCATTGCCGGACGCCTGGCCTCCGAGGTGCTTGACATGCTGACCCCGCATGTGAAGCCCGGAGTCACGACCGAGCAGCTCGACAAACTGGCCCACGACCATATCGTCCATGTCCAGAAGGCCATCCCCGCGCCGCTGAACTACTGCCCGCCGGGCTACACGCCCTACCCCAAGTCGGTCTGCACCTCGATCAACCATCAGGTCTGCCACGGCATCCCGAACGACCGGCCGCTGAAGAACGGCGACATCGTCAATATCGATGTCACCGTGATCAAGGACGGCTGGCATGGCGACACCAGCCGCATGTTCGTCGTCGGCGAGGGCTCGATCGCGGCCAAGCGCCTGTGCGCCTTCACCTACGAGGCCATGTGGAAGGGCATCGCCAAGGTCAAACCGGGCGCGCGCCTGGGCGATATCGGCCACGCGATCCAGACCTTTGCCGAGAACGCCGGCTTCTCGGTGGTGCGTGAGTTCTGCGGCCACGGCATCGGCCAGGTCTTCCATGAAGAACCGCAGGTGCTGCACTACGGCCGCCCCGGCACGCTGGACGAGCTGGTGCCCGGCATGGTGTTCACGATCGAGCCAATGATCAATGCCGGCCGCCGCGAGATCCGCGAAACCGGCGACGGCTGGACCATCGTCACCAAGGACCGCTCGCTGTCGGCCCAGTGGGAACACACGGTGCTCGTGACCGAGACCGGCTACGAGATCTTCACGCTCTCCGAAGGCAGCCCGCCGCCCCCCGCCTTCATCACCGCCGGCTGAGCCCATGCTCGCTACGCCCGGCGGCGGCACCACCCTGGACATCGCCGAGCTGCGCCGCCAGCTCAAGCAGGGCAAGCAGGCGCTGATCGCCGACTTCCTGCAACACAAGGCCAGCGTCACGGCCGCCCACACCCTGATGCGCCAGCTGGCGCGCCAGGTCGACGCGCTGCTGCAGACGCTGTGGGCCCAGGCCGGCATGCCGGCCGGGGCCTGCCTGGCCGCCGTCGGCGGCTATGGCCGCGGCGAGTTGTTTCCCTACTCCGATGTCGATGTGCTGCTGCTGCTGCCCGACGGCTGCGAGGCCCACCAGCCCGGCGCCGTCAAGAGCAGCATCGAGGCCTTCATCACCGCCTGCTGGGACACCGGGCTGGAGATCGGCTCCTCGGTGCGCACCTTGGGCGAATGCCTGCAGGAAGCGGCCGGCGACGTCACGGTGCAGACCGCGATGCTGGAAGCCCGCCCGCTGGCCGGCGCGCGGCCGCTGTTCAAGCGCTTCGAGAAGGCGCTCGGCCAGGCCATGGATGCGCGCGCCTTCCTGCGCGCCAAGACGCTGGAGATGCGCCAGCGCCACACCAAATACGACGACACGCCCTATTCGCTGGAGCCCAACTGCAAGGAAAGCCCCGGCGGCCTGCGCGATCTGCAGCTGCTGATCTGGATCGCCCGGGCCGCCGGCCTGGGCAAGACCTGGCGCGCGCTCAGCGCCCGCGGCCTGATCACGCCCTTCGAGAGCCGCCAGCTGCAGCGCAACGAGGGCCTGCTGAACCTGATCCGCTGCCGCCTGCACGCGGTGGCCGGCCGCCGCGAGGACCGGCTGGTGTTCGATCTGCAGACCGCCGTCGCGCTGAGCTTCGGCTACGAGAACAGCCCCGGGCAGCGCGCCTCCGAGGTGCTGATGCGGCGCTACTACTGGGCCGCCAAGGCCGTCAGCCAGCTCAACCAGGTGCTGATGCTGAACCTGGAGGAGCAGATCAACGGCTCGCAGCAGGACCTGCGCCGCACGATCAACGCGCACTTCATGGAGCGGGCCGGCATGCTGGAGGTCGCCAGCGACGACCTCTACGAGCGCGAGCCCCACGCCATCCTCGAGACCTTTCTGGTCTACCAGCAGACGCCCGGCATCAAAGGCCTGTCGGCGCGCACCCTGCGCGCCCTCTACAACGCCCGCGAGCAGATGAACGGCGCCTTCCGCCGCGACCCGGCCAACCGCGCGATGTTCATGCAGATCCTGCAGCAGCCGGAAGGCCAGACCCATGCCTTCCGGCTGATGAACCAGACCTCGGTGCTGGGCCGCTATCTGTGGGTGTTCCGCCGCATCGTCGGCCAGATGCAGCACGACCTGTTCCATGTCTACACGGTGGACCAGCACATCCTGATGGTGCTGCGCAATGTGCGGCGCTTCTTCATCCCCGAGCATGCGCACGAGTACACCTTCTGCTCGCAGCTGGCCGCGCAGTTCGACAAGCCCTATCTGCTCTATATCGCCGCCCTCTTCCACGATGTGGCCAAGGGCCGCGGCGGCGACCACTCCGACCTCGGCGCGGTCGAGGCCCGGCGCTTCTGCCGCGACCACGGCCTGTCGCGCGAGGACAGCGCGCTGGTCGTGTTCCTGGTCGAGCAACACCTGACCCTGTCCCGGGTGGCACAGAAGGAAGACCTGTCCGACCCCGAGGTGATCGCCGCCTTCGCCCAGAAGATGGGCAATGCACGCCGCCTCACCGCGCTGTATCTGCTGACCGTGGCCGATATCCGCGGCACCAGCCCCAAGGTCTGGAACGCCTGGAAGGGCAAGCTGCTGGAGGATCTGTACCGGCTGGCGCTGCGCGCCCTGGGCGGCGCCAAGCCCAATCTGGCGGCCGATATCGAGGCCCGCAAGCAGGAGGCACGCGAGAAGCTGGCCCTGCATTCGATGCTGCCCGATACCGAGGCGCCGCTGTGGGCCACCTTGGAGCTGAGCTATTTCGCCCGCCACGAGGCCGGCGACCTCGCCTGGCATGCGCGCTCGCTGTGGCGCCATGTGCAGGCCGCCACCCCGATCGTGCGCGCCCGCCCCTCGCCGATCGGCGAAGGCCTGCAGGTGCTGGTCTATGCGCCGGATCGCCAGGACCTGTTCGCGCGCATCTGCGGCTATTTCGATGGCGCCGGCTTCAACATCCTGGACGCCAAGGTCCACACCACCCGCAAGGGCTATGCGCTGGACACCTTCCAGGTCACCAGCTCCGACCTCGAATCGCATCACCGCGATCTGGTGCCCCTGGTCGAGGCCAAGCTCGGCGAGGCGCTGAACGCCGAGGGGCCGCTGCCCGAGCCCAAGCGCGGCCGCTTGTCGCGCCGGGTCAAGTCCTTCCCCTTCACGCCGCGCATCGCGCTGCGGCCCGACGAGCGCGCGCAGCGCTGGCTGCTCTCGATCAGCACCAGCGACCGCGCCGGCCTGCTCTATGCAATCGCCCGCGTGCTGGCCCGGCACGGCATCAATCTGCAGCTGGCCAAGATCTCGACCCTGGGCGAGCGGGTCGAGGACACTTTCCTGGTCGACGGCGCCGCGCTGCAGCAGAACAAGGCCCAGCTGCAGATCGAAACCGAGCTGCTGGACGCCGTCTCGCTGCCTTCATGAGCACCCTGCCCTCCCATGTCGTCGCGGCGCCCGAGGCGCTGGCCGAGCTGGGCCGCTTCGACGCCATCATCGACGTGCGCACGCCGGCCGAGTTCGCCGAGGACCATCTGCCCGGCGCACTGAACTGGCCGGTGCTCAGCAACGAGGAGCGCATCGTCGTCGGCACGCTCTACAAAAGCTCGCCCTTCGAGGCCCGCAAGATCGGCGCGGCCATGGTGGCGCGCAATATCGCTGCCCATCTGGATGCGCATTCGGCGCCGCTGCCCAAGAGCTGGCGGCCGCTGGTCTATTGCTGGCGCGGCGGCCAGCGGTCCGGCGCGATGACCTGGTTCCTCGGCCAGATCGGCTTCAAGGCACGCCAGCTGCAAGGCGGCTACAAGGCCTACCGGGCCCAGGTGCGCGAGGACCTGGCGCAATGGCCGGCGGCGCTGCAGCTGCAGCTGCTGTGCGGCCGCACCGGCAGCGGCAAGACGCGCCTGCTGCAGGCCCTGGCCGCCGAAGGCGCCCAGGTGCTGGATCTGGAGGCCTGCGCCGCGCATCGCGGCTCGGTGCTGGGCGGCCTGCCCGGCGAGCCCCAGCCGAGCCAGAAGCGCTTCGACAGCCTGCTATGGCTGCGCCTGCGCGCGCTCGACCCATCCAGGCCCATCTACGTCGAGAGCGAGAGCCGCAAGATCGGCCAGCTGCGCGTGCCCGAGGCCTTGCATGAGCGCATGCGCGCCAGCCCCTGCCTGTGGCTGGAAATGCCCGAGGCCGCGCGGGTCGAGCTCCTGCTGCAGGACTATGCGCATTTCCGTGCCGATCCCGAGGGCTTCTGCGCCCTGATCGACGGCCTGATCACGCTGCGCGGCCGCGACACGGTGCGCAGCTGGCAGGCCCAGGCCCGCGCCGGCGACTGGGCCACGCTGTTCGCCGCGCTGATGCGCGAGCACTACGACCCCGGCTACGAGCGCTCGCTGCAAGGCCATTTTCCGCAGCTGGCCCAGGCGCGCCGGCTGGAGCTGGCCAGCGCCGAGCCGGCGGTGCTGCAAGACCTGGCACGACAGCTGCCGGCCTGATCCAGGTCAAGATGGGTGCACACTCGCACTGGCACTATCGGATCCTCGATGCGAACCCAACAAGCCCTGCAGGAATCGCGCCGTTTCGGCGTCAAGCCCATCCCCTTGCTGCGCCCGCTGGGCTGGCTGGCGCGCGGTCTGGCCGATCTGCGCCGCTGCCCCGGCCCCTCGCTGGCCCATGGCCTCGTGATGGCCGCCGGCGGGAGCCTGATCTTCTGGCTGGCGCGCGAGCGTTTCTGGCTGCTGGCCGGCGCCTTCAGCGGCTTTCTGCTGGTCGCCCCCATCCTGGCCACCGGGCTTTATGCGATCAGCCGTGCGCTGGAGCGTGGCGAGCGGCCCGGCTGGAGCACCGTGCTGCAGGCCTGGCGGCCGCATGACGGACGGCTGATCCTGTTCGGCCTGCTGCTGGCCCTGGCCGGCAGCGGCTGGGTGCTGACCTCGGCCTCGCTGATCACCGTGTTCGCCCCCGGCGCCATCGCCAAGCCGCTGGACTTTCTGCGCCAGGTGGTGCTGAGCGAGCAGTCGCTGCTGTTCGAGGCCTGGCTCGGGCTGGGTGCGCTGCTGGCTGCGCCGGTGTTCGCGTCCAGCGTGGTGGCCATCCCGATGCTGCTGGACCGCCGCGTCTCGGTGCTGGCCGCCGTGTTCACCAGCTGGCGCGTCGTGCTCGAGCACCCGGCACCGGTGGCGTTGTGGGCCCTGCTGATCATGGGGCTGACCCTGATCGGCATGCTCACGCTGATGCTGGGCCTGATCGTGATCCTGCCGCTGCTGGGCCATGCCAGCTGGCATGCCTACCGCGATCTGGTGAGCCCCAAGGACTGACGGCGATGTTCGGCTATAGCGAGGAGCAGATCGCGACCTTCGGCCTGAGCTTCGGCGTGGCCGCCTTCATGCTCTATATGGTCTTCATCATCCTGCAGCTGGCCCGCGAGTCCAAGGCCGGCAAGCTGGGCACCTTCATCCTGCTGCTGGGCCTGGGCTTCGGCCTGGTGGGCTTCGCGGCCAAGGGCGTGATCAAGTTCTTCCTCAGCGGCATCGTCGAATGAGCAATGCCAAGCTGAGCAGCCGCAGCTTCCGTCACAGCCTGTTCGAGGACGCACAGGCGCTGATCACCGGCACCTTGTTCGTCGCGCTGGGCGTGGCCCTGTTCAAGCAGGCCGGCATGCTGACCGGCGGCACGGTGGGCATCGCCTTCCTGATCCACTATGGCAGCGGCCTGGCTTTCGGTGCGCTGTTCTTCGCGCTGAACCTGCCTTTCTACTGGCTGGCCTATCGCCGGCTGGGCCGCGCCTTCACCGTCAAGACCGTGCTGGCGGTGAGCCTGATGTCGCTGCTGTCCGAGCTGCTGCCGCGCTGGCTGCGCTTCGCCGATCTGAACCCCTGGTTCGCTGCCATCGCCGGCGGCCTGCTGATCGGCGCCGGCATGCTGATCCTGTTCCGCCACCGCGCCAGCCTGGGCGGGCTCAATGTGCTGGTGCTCTATCTGCAGGAGCGCTACGGCTGGCGCGCCGGCTATGTGCAGGCCGGCCTGGACGCGCTCATCCTGCTGGCCTCGGCCGCCTTGGTACCGGCCGACCGCATCGGCCTGTCGCTGCTGGGCATGGCGGCCATCAACGCGGCGCTGGCGGTCAATCACCGGCCCGGGCGATACATGGCGGCTTGAGGACTACAAAAGGCCGCTGTACCAGCGCAACTCCAGCAGCTTGCGCGCCAGCTGATGGCTGCGGCCTTCCGGGTTGGCCAGATCGTGCAGGATGCTGAAATGGTCAAGACCTGGCACCTCCTCGCAGACCGGCACGCTGCGCGCCCCCCAGGCCTGGCGCAGCAGGCCGTTCTGGCGCTTGTACTCCTCGCTTTCCTTGGCGCCGACCACGCAGTAGACCGGCGTCTCGTCGGGCGCCGGAAAATTGACCGGGCTCAGGCGCCGCACCGCATCGGCATCCAGGCGCAGATCGCGCTGGAAGGACGGCGCATGGCGCAGCGGCTCCAGATCATGCAGGCCCGAGATCGACAGCACGCCCTTGACCAGATGGCGCGGCAGATCCGGTGCCACCGCCTTCCAGTCGCAGCAGGCCAGCATCGCCGCCAGCTGTCCGCCGGCCGAGTGGCCGACCAGCACGATCTGGTTCGGGTCGCCGCCGTGCTCGGCCGCGTGCCGCCAGACCCAGGCCAGGGCCTGCACCAGCTGCAGCGGGATGTGCTCCATGCTGACGCCGGGACACAGCGCGTAGTTCGGGATCACCACCATCGCCCCCTCGTCGGTGAAGACCGGGGCCAGGAAGGAGTGATCGGCCTTGTCCAGCGCCCGCCAGTAGCCGCCGTGGATGAAGACCAGCACCGGGGCCAGCGCCGAATGCTCGGTCTGGGCCGGGAACAGGTCCAGGCGCTCGCTGGCATGGAGGCCGTAAGCCAGGTCCAGCCGGCAGGCCGATTTCTCGCGCGACAGCTGGGCCGCCCGCGTCCAGCGCTCGAGAATCTGCGCGCTGTCGGCCACGCGGGCCCGGTTGTCGTACTGCGTGTCAAACCACTCGGGAGCGTGGTCGGCCATGGGGCATCCTTTGCTTGTCGTTGCGGACCGAGATGGCCGCAAGTGTCCCCCAGCCCACCCCACCCGCGCTCTCGCCGAAAACCCGCAGTGCCGCCCGGCCCCACGCGGCGCGGCGATTGCTATACTTTTTTCGCGTCGGGGGGGTAGCTCAGCTGGGAGAGCGCCGCGTTCGCAATGCGGAGGTCGGGAGTTCGATCCTCCTCCTCTCCACCACGCGATCTTTGCCTTGGGAAGAGGCTGCGCAGTTTCGACCCGACGGCCCGCCAGCGCCCATCAGCGTTCTTGCTGCAGATAGCGAGCCACCGGCAGCGCCAGGTCCAGATAGGTCGAGCCCAGATCGGATCCGTTGCGAGCGGCCACCACGACGAGACGACGGCTTGGATCGTAGAGGATGGCGCAGGAATAGCCGGCGCTGGCGCCCCCATGCCCGAGGAATACCCTGCCGTCCGGCAACTGGTGGCGCATGACGCCCAGGCCGTAGGCGTAGCCCATGTCGCCGATCGGCTCGGCGGGCACAAAGCGCAGCATGCGCTCCAGCGTGGCCGGGGATCGATAAAGCGCTCCGCCAAACAGCGCGGCCGCGAAGCGCGCCAGGTCTGCCGTGCTGGTGACCAGGGCATGGCCACCGGCAGCCCCGGCCATCGAGGGGGAGATTCGGCTGACATCCACCAGCCCCACGCCCTCGACCGACTCGTAGCCGTGCGCGAAAGGTGCCGGCATCTCCAGGTCGGCGGGTTCCGGCAGCGAAGAGTCCCGCATGCCCAAGCGGGCAAACAAGCGCTGCTGCACTTCGGCGCGCCAGCTCCGGCCCGCGGCCCGGTCGATGATCAGGCCGAGCAGGATGTAGTTGGTGTTGGCGTAGGCATGGGCACCGGGAGGCTGCTGCGGCTCCAGCAGCGCGGCGTCAAGATAGTCCTGCTCGCTGCGCAACTTGCCGGGATGACTCAGCACGTCGGCATCGTGCGCCGCGCCGGTGGCGGTATCGCCAAGCCCGCTGCTGTGGTTCAGCAGCTGCTCCAGCGTGATCTGCCCCCGGTAATTGAACCGTCCGACGCGGTCCGGCGGCAGCAGCTCGCCAAGCGGCGCTGCGAGCGAGAGGCGGCCCTCTTCGACCAGTTGCAGCACCACCGTGGCGATCAGCAGCTTCAGCACACTGCCGGCGCGAAAGCGGGCTTCGGCTCGCAGGGCGGCAGCCGGCTCGATCCGGCCGCGACCCGCGGCGAAACCCAGCGTCGGTCCGGAAGCCTCCCGCAGCGCCACCAGGGCTCCCGGCAGCGCCTCCGCAGGTACAGCCTTGTCCACCAGGGCCTGAACCGCCTTGCGGTCGAGCGGTGGCGTGGCCAAGGCCGCGTCGTTGCCGCCGCCACAACCCAGAAACAGGGTCGGCAGCAGCAGCAGGGCAGCGCCGAGCATTGCGCGTGAGATGAGCATGATGATGGGCCTCGTAGCTTGAAGGTTCGGAATGCCCCGGGTTGTTTTGGGGCTGGCTGACTCAAGAACCGCCGCACTCTAGGGGCGACTTCCTTTGCTTCGCCTTTGGGCCGCCTTCACAGCATTGGCATAAGCTGCGCCTGGCATCGCTTGGAGAGCCTGAATGCACATTCTTGTGGTCGAAGACGATCTGGACCTCGGCGCGGACCTGCAGAAAGCGCTGAAGGCTCATGGGCTGAGCAGCGAATGGGTGCGCACCCTCGCACAGGCGCGTGCCCTGTGCGGTCCGGCGGACGAATCCATGCCCTATGTCTGCGCCGTCCTCGACCTCGGGCTGCCCGATGGCGAGGGCTTGACGCTGCTCAGGGAGTGGCGGCGCGCTGCCCTGGCTTTGCCCGTGATCCTGCTGACGGCCCGTGATGCGCTGGAGGCGCGCGTCGCGGGCCTCGATGCGGGGGCGGACGACTACGTCATCAAGCCGGTGCAGGCCGCCGAGTTGGCCAGCCGCGTGCGGGCCGTCACGCGACGGGCGGCCGGGCAGGCCTCCAGCATCTGGACACTGGGCAGTATCAGCATCGATATGGGGCGCCGCGAGGTGCGCACCGACGAGGAACTGGTGTCGCTGTCGCCACGCGAGTTCGCCATCGTGGCCGAACTGGCGAGGCATGGCGGCGGCGTGGTGACCAAGCATCGCTTGGTGCGCGCTGTCGCACCGCTGGGCGAGGCGCTGGAGTTCAGTGCGCTCGAATGGCATATCCATAATCTGCGCCGCAAGCTGGGCGAGGACTGCATCCGCACGGTGCGCGGCGTCGGCTACGGCATGGCGGCCCCCTTGTGAAAGTGGGACTGCGTCCGTCCATCGCCAAGCGGCTGTGGCTGGCGCTGTTGCTGGCCTGCGTCCTGGTCTGGGGGGCCATCTACACCCTCGGGCATTGGATGGTCTATGCCGAGGAGTCGGGCAGCTTCGACCGCGAGATGCTGGCCCTGGCCCAGAGCCTGACGCGCTTGACCGAGGCGGCGACGGACGACGAGGGCCGTCTGGTCGCGATGCTGGAAGGCGTGGGTGCAAAGATCGCCAGCGACAGCGAAGTGCTCGGCTATCCGGAGGGTTTCCTGGCCTTCATCGTGCTGGATTCGCAAGGGCGTTTGCTGGCCCGTGCCGGCGCCGGGCCACAGCAGGTTCCGGACGGGCCGGATGGCTATGCGGACCTGGCAGGCGCGCAAGCCTATCGGGCCTACCGCACGCAATCCGCCGATGGGCGCTACCGCATCGTCGTGACCCAGTCGACGCGCAGCCGGCGGTTGAATTTCGACTCGGTGATGATCAGTCGCGAGGGCTTGCTGCAGCCGCTGCTGGTGGCCTTTCCGCTGGTCCTGTTGCCGGTGTGGTTGTCGGTGCATTCCGGGCTGAGGCCGCTGCGCCGCCTGTCCAGCGAACTGGCGCAGCGCCGCCCCGGGGATCTCGCACCGCTGCGCGTGACGGCTCGCTATGCCGAGCTGGAACCGCTGGTGCGCGAGCTCAACACCACCTTGGCCCGGCTGCATGCCCTGCTGCAGCGCGAGCGCAGCCTTCTGGCCGATGCCGCTCATGAACTGCGCACGCCGCTCGCGGTGATCAGCGCGCAACGCGACCGCTGGATCCACAGCAGCAGCGCCGAGGAGCGCCATCAGGCCACGCAGCGGCTGGATCTGGGCATCGCACGGGCCGGTCGCCTGGTGGGGCAGTTGCTCGCGCTGGCGCGGCTCGATGCCGAGGGCCCGCATGAGGCCGCCTCCGTGGATCTGGCGGATATCGCTCGCGACAGTCTTGCGATCCAGGCGGCCGAGGCGCACAGCCGCGGCATCGAGCTCAGCTACCGGGGCCCGGACCAGGCCCCCTGCCGCGGTCCGCAGCAGGCGTTCGAATCGATCATCGACAACCTCGTCAGCAATGCCGTGCGCTACGGTCGGGTCGGAGGGCGGGTGGAGCTGCAGCTGGAACGACAGGCCGGGCGGATGCGGCTGGAGGTCCGGGACGATGGTCCGGGCATTGCCCCGGCACTACAGGACAGGCTGTTCGAACGTTTTGTGCGTGGCGCCCATGACGGGCAGAACGGGTCCGGTCTTGGCCTGGCGATCGTCAGATCGGCGGCGCGACGGATTGACGCCGACATCGAACTGGGCCCAGGCCTTGACGGGCGCGGCGTGGCGTTCAGCCTGCAATGGGCCTTGCCATCGGATCCATCGGCGCCGGCCTGAACGGAGGTCGGCGCCAGAAGAACGCCATCGAGCCGCTGGATTGGCGTGCCGCCCGTCACCGGTCCACTCGACGCGATCAGGAGCCGACGGGCTTCTCCGCTTCCGTCAGCTCATGGCGGGCCTCATCGAGCTTGGTCTTTCTCGACGCGATCTTCTTCGCATCCCCTTTGTGCTCCGCTTCGCGCAGGCTCTTCTCGCGCTCGGCGACTTTGCGCTCCGCGGCCCGGATGCGCGTCTCCCTCTCCTTGGCCAGGGAGGCGTCGGTGCATCGGGCCTTGTTGGCGGCCAAGGCCCTGTTGAGGCCGGCAACTTCCTGGCTGCGGCCTCTGGCTTGCGCCTGGGTGATCTGGGTCTCGATGGCCGCCCGTTTCGCCTCGCAGGCGGGCGAGCGATCGGCCGCGAAAGCCGGCGCGGCGGAGGTCATCAGCAGACCAGCACAAAGCAAGAATCTTCTCATCATCACTCCCCCTGGATATGCACTCGGAAATTCGATGATATCGATGCCGTGGGAGCCTCCTCTTCATCGCTGATATCGGCAGGCCGGCTGAACAGCCTGGAACGCAAAAAAGCCCGACGGCCTCAGAAGGCCGTCGGGTAAACGCGCGGGTCGTGAAGAACAAACGCCCGGCAACTGCAAGGTAAAAAACGTGGGGAGCGCCGCGCTCAGTGCGAACCGTAGGCGCCGGGACCGAAGGCCTCATCGTCGACCTCGAGATCACGCGCCCGCGTCAGCAAGGCCGCCATCGCGCGCCGGCGATCCGCGCCCGAACTCACCGCCCGGTTCAGGATGGGCGCGAGCTGCGGATCGCTGCGGATGCGCAAGCGTGCTTGGCGCACGGCGGCCATGAACTGCGGCTGCTTGGCAAACACATCCAGATAGTCCCAGTGGCGCTCGGGAAACTCGCGCCACCAGGCAATGATGCTGTCTGGGTCGTTCAGATTGAGATTCATACTGATGCCCTCGCTCGGGTTTGTTGGCGAGATGACTCTCGCTCAATACTGTGTAAATATACAGTATTTTGCTAAGCTGGCAAGCGTGTGCAGAGCGCACGGTCGTTGCATCAACACCACCGGACCGGCTGACGAGTTCAATAACGGGAATCATTCTCAATTAAGATTACGCTTCTTGCGGTCTCGCTGCGCGTGACCGCCCGCCCGACACGCCAGCCATCGCCAGCCACGGAAATCTCCCGACAGCGGATGCACCTGCCCCGGCAGCATGCCCGCCCTCGTTTTCCGCCCCTGATTCCCGCTGGAGTTGTCCGCTGATGAGCCCCCAGAAGTCCTGGCGTCCCCACGCCATCGCCCGCGCCACCGCGCTGCTGTTTGTGCTGCCGTCCGCGCTGTGGGCACAGAGCAGCCCTGCCCCCGAGTCCTCCGAGGCCTTGCCGACGGTGCGCATCAAGGCTGCGGCCGACAAGGAAAGCGCCGGCGGTCCGGTCAACGGCTATGTCGCGAAGCGCAGCGCCACCGCCACCAAGACCGACACACCGCTCAGCGAGGTGCCGCAGTCGATCTCGGTGATCAGCGCCGACCAGATCCGCGACCAGAGCTCGCAGACCATGCAGGAGGTGCTGCGCTACAGCGCCGGCGTGCGCTCCGAGATGTACGGCCTGGACAACCGCGGCGACTGGTTCTCGCTGCGCGGCGGCAGCGAGGGCTCGACCCTGCTGGACGGCCTGCGCCTGCCGCTGAGCGGCTGGTGGGGCGTGGTGCGCAACGAGCCCTATGCCTTCGAGCGCATCGAGGTGCTGCGTGGCCCGGCCTCGGTGATCGCCGGCCAGAACGGCCCCGGCGGCGTCGTCAACCTGGTGTCCAAGCGACCGCAGGCCGAGAGCCTGCGCGAGCTCGGCGTCCAGTTCGGCAATAACGGCCACAAGCAGATCTACGCCGATCTGGGTGGCGCACTGAACAGCGACGCCAGCATGCTCTACCGGGTGGTCGGCCTGGTCAAGGACAGCGGCACCCAGGTCGACCATGCCTACGACGAGCGCCAGTATGTCGCGCCCTCGCTGAGCTGGACACCGTTCGCCGGCGCCAAGCTGAGCGTCTACGGCGAGTACCAGAAGGACAAGACCGGCAACACCAATGCCTTCTTCCCGATCGCCGGCACGCTGCGCCCCGGCCCCCAGGGCTATCTGTCGCCCTCGGTCTTCATCGGCGAGCCCGACTGGGACCGCTACGGCGGCGAACGCAAGCGCCTGGGCTACGAGTGGGAGCAGCGTCTGGACGAGCAGTGGAAGCTGACGCACCGGCTGCGCCATGACCGCGTCGACGGCCAGATGCGCACGATGTATGCCAATTGGTGGGAGGGCTACGTCGATGCCGACGGCACGGAAAATGACAAGGGCCAGTACCTGAAACGCACCTGGTCTGCCAACGACGACAGTAACCGCATCACCAACAGCGACCTGCTGCTGGAAGGCCGGCTGCAGTTGGGCGCCATCCAGCACACCGTGCTGCTGGGCGTCGACGCGATGCGCTCGCGCAGCGGCCACAAGTCCTGGGATGGCGCCGCCACGGCGCTGAATGTCTACAAGCCGGTCTATGGCAGCTTCCCGCTGCCGGCGCTGTCCGCCGTCAATGCCGACATCAGCCGTGTCAGCCAGACCGGGCTGCTCGTGCAGGACCAGATCAAGTTCGGCCCGCAGTGGGTGCTGGTGGCCGGCCTGCGCCACGACCAGGTCAAGAGCGGCGATGCCCGTGATTCCGCCACCTCGAAGAACCTGGGCCTGGTGCGCCTGATGGATGGCGGCTGGTCGCCTTATGCCAGTTATGCCGAGTCCTTTGAGCCGGTGGCGGGCAAGGACTTCGAGGGCAAGACCTTCAGACCCAAGCAGGGCAAGCAGATCGAGCTGGGCCTGAAATGGGCACCGGTCAACCGCAATATCACGGCGGCCGCGGCCGTCTACGAGCTGCGCGAAACCAACCGCCTGACCAATGACCCGGACCCTGCTCATGTCGGTTTCTCGGTGCAGCGCGGCGAGGTCACGGTCAAGGGCCTGGAGCTGGAGCTCAACGCCAGCCTGCGCCAGTGGGATCTGCTGGCCAGCTACACCTATATGGACGCCTACCAGTCCAAGGTCGAGGGCAGCGACCGGGCCTATCTGGGCAAGCAGCTCAGCAGCATTCCCAAGCACAGCGCCTCGGTCTGGGCCACGCACCGGCTCGACGCCTACGGCCTGGCCGGCTTCAAGGCCGGCGTCGGGCTGCGCCATGTGGGCAAGACCGCGGACGGCGCCGACATCACCAGCGTGCCCTCGACAAACCTGCTGGACCTGATGGTGTCCTGGGACCGGGGCCCCTGGCATGCCGCGCTCAATATCAGCAATGCCACCGACAAGACCTATATCGCCTCCTGCCTGGAGCGCGGCGACTGCTGGTTCGGCAGCCAGCGCAAGCTGGTGGGCTCGCTGGCCTACCGCTGGTGAGCGACGGCGACACGCGATGAGCCCAACCCCATTCACCCCTCCGTCCCGCCTGCACATCGTCGCCCGCATCGCGGCGGCGATGCTGGGCGGCTATGCCTTCTGCTGGGGCTTTGTCGCGCTGTTCATCGCGTCGATGTTCGCGGCCGGCATGCCTTTCCACGATGCCGAGTCGCTCAGCTATATGCTGGCCTTCCTCCTCTTCCTCGGGCTGTTTCTGTGGGCTTTCGCGGCCCGCAACCTGGCCCGCGTCTGGGGCGTGCTGGCGGGGGGCGGCGCGCTGATGACTGCGGCGGCCTGGCTGGTCCAGCGCGCGCTGCTCTGAATCCCTGACCCAAGGAGTAAGACCCGTGTTCCAGAACTTCCGGCTCACCATGGCCTGGCTGCACACCTGGTTCGGCCTGGTGCTGGGCTTTGTGCTGATGGTGGTGTTCTTCTTCGGCTCGCTGTCGGTGTTCGATCGCGAGATCGACCGCTGGGCGATTCCCGAATCGCGCTTCGCGCCGCAACCGATGCCTTCGTTCGACCGGGTGCTGCAACCGGTGTTCAAGGCCATGACCAAGCCCGACGCGGCCAATATCGAGGCCGCGCGCGAGCGCGTCAACGGTCCGATGGCCGACAGCTTCCCGGTCGTCAACAGCTGGGGCGCCTACACCACGCACCGCGACCCGGTGCTCAGCGTCTTCACCAGCTTTGTGCTGCCCAATGCCAAGCAGGCCGACGACCTGGTCTGGGGCAGCCTGACCATCGATCCGCGCGACGGCCGCCCACTGCCGCAAGACCATCTGAAGATCGGCAGCCAGTTCTTCTACCCGCTGCACTACAGCCTGAACCTGCACTGGAAAAACCTCGGCACCTGGATCGTCGGCTTCGCCGCGCTGATCATGCTGGTGGCCCTGGTCAGCGGCGTCGTGATGCACCGCAAGATCTTCCGCGAGCTGTTCACCTTCCGGCCGAAAAAGCATACCCAGCGCAGCGCGCTGGACCTGCACAACCTGACCGGCGTCGTCGCCCTGCCCTTCCACTTCATCTTCGCGCTGTCGGGGCTGGTGATCTTCGGCGGCATCTATTTCCCGGTCACCCACACCCAGCTGGAGCCGCTGCACGAGCTGCATGAGCAGCACGAGGCGATGGAAACCGGTTTGCCGGCCCAGCGCGCCGGTCAGCCGGCCGCGCTGGCCTCGGTCGACGCGATGGTGGCCGAGGCCCAGCGCCGCTGGGCCGCCAAGGGCATGGCCGGCGAGGTCGGCTTCCTGAGCGTGCAGCATGTCGGCGACGCCAATGCCTATGTCAGCATCTACCGCGCCGGCACCGACCGGGTCACGCTGACCGGCGAGGGCATGCATTTCAAGGGCAGCAGCGGCGCGCTGATCCGCGAGGACCCCCCGGTCACCGTGGTGGCCGGCATCAACAACTTCCTGACCGGCCTGCATCTGCAGCACTTCCGCCACTGGCTGCTGCGCTGGCTCTATGTGCTGGGCGGGCTGTCGGGCTGCGTCTGCATCGCGACGGGCTTCATCTTCTTCGTCGAGAAGCGCAAACGCCAGCATGCCAAGCAAGGGCTCAGCGGCGCGCGCTGGGTCGATGCGCTGGCCGTCACCACGGTGACCGGCATGCTGATCGCCACCATGGCCGTGTTGATCGCCAACCGCCTGCTGCCCGGCGATCTGCCGGCACGCGGCGACTGGGAGCAGTACGGCTTCTGGGGCGCCTGGCTGCTGGCTTTTGCCCATGCGCTGTGGCGCACGGCGCCGGTGTCCGAGGGCCGCATCGCACCGGCCTGGGGCGAGCAGTGCTGGGCGGTGGCTGCCCTGGCGATCACCGCCGTGCTGCTGAACTGGGCCAGCACCGGAGATCATCTGCTGAGCACCTTGGGCCGCGCCTACTGGCCGGTGGCCGGCGTCGATGTGGCGCTGCTGGCCAGCGCCGCGCTGGCCGTGCTGGCGGCGCGCCGGCTCGGTCGACGCGCGCGCCTGGCCAGCAGCAGCCCTGTGGCGGAGGCCGCCCATGCGTGAGCCCCTGATGCTGCTGGCGGCGCTGGCCGCCACCGTGGCCGGCCTGGGCTGGCTGGCGCTGGCCATGGAGGTGCATTGGCAGCAGGTGTGCGGCCCCAGGCCGCTCAAGCCCGCCACCGTGGGCGGCCTGCGCCTGCTGGGCGCCGCCGGTCTGCTGGGCTCGCTGGGGCTGTGCCTGAGCGTCGACCATGTCTCGATGGCCTCGCTGGTCTGGGTGATGACCCTGGCCGGCGCGGCCCTGCTGATCGCCTTCACGCTGAGCTGGCGGCCGCAGTGGCTGGCACTGCTGCTGCTTCGGTGCGCCGGCTGAGCCCCGGGTCTCAGTGCGGCCGGGAGGCCGGTGGGCCTTGCTGATCACCTCGCAGCTCGCCCCGCCAGCGCTCCAGCATCTGCTGGAACTCATCGGCGAGCCGGGCGTTGTCGAGCGGCCCGGCCTGGGTCGCCGAGGCCAGCGCGGCGCCGATGCGCTTGGCGCGCAGCATCGCGATGCCCTCGATCGCGCCCAGCACGATATGAGCGGCCGAGGCATCGAGCGTGTCGCTGGCCAGCATGTCGGCCGCCTCGCGCAGCACCTCCATCTCCTGCTCGATCTCGGCGGTATTGAGGCCGCTGCGGCGCAGCGCCGGCAGCAACACCAGCTCCTCCAGCCGCCAGCTGAGTTCCAGTGCCAGCAGCAGCTGACGCTGCGCCTGCGCGACTCTCTCGGACGGCGTTTGCCGCAGCGCATCGAAGCACTCTTCATTGGCGGCGCGCAGCTCGGCGAACAGCGCGTTCACATCATGCTGGAGCGGGCGCTCGGGGCTCATTGCGAGGGTGCCGGGCCGAGCTGGCTGCCACTGCCGCGCAAGGCGCCACCCTCGCCTTCCCAGGTATGGACCTCCTGGGGCTTGACGGGGCCGCCGGCCACCGCAGCGTGCTGCTGGCGGCGGGCCTGGCGGCGCCACAGCGCGATGCCGGCCAGCAGGGCCGAGACGATGCCTATGCGTTTGCTGATCATGGGGCTGCTCCTTGATGACTGCCTGGGCCACCACCGCGATGGCCCATGCACTGATCTTGGTCGAGCCCGGCCGGGCCGGCTATATCGGCACGCCGCTTCCTGCTGTAGGACAAGGCCGACCGTTGCAAGCCCGGGGGCCGCCGTGTCACCAGCGGCTTTGCACCGTGACGCCGATGCGGCCGCCGCGCGGCTTGAAGGACACGGTGGTCTGGCCGCTGAGCTCGACGCGCACGCCGCGGCGCAGATCCTCGTAGGGCTTGCGGCTGTCGAACACCAGACCCATGCGCAGCTGGCGGGCCTCGTCGGCCGACGCCAGCCCCGGCTCGGGCACGGTTCGAGGCGCATTCAGCAGCGGGGTCTGCAGGACCAGTTCGGAGCGCTGCCCGGTGGCGAGCGAGACGCCCACCAACAGACCGGCCTGGCGCGCGCCGCCGTTAGCGGGCAGCAGGCCCTCGCGCTGCTCCACACCCAGGCCCAGACCCAGCGCTCCCGCGCGAGGCCGCATCCACACCATGGTCTGGCGCGCGCTCGACGAGGCGAGCGCCCCGGGGCCCAGCGCCGGCACCGCGCCGCTGGTCGCCAAGGGCTCGCCCTGGTTCACGCTGAGTCTGAGTACCGAGCCATCGAGCGCGACCCGCTCGGACAGATCCTGCGCCAACGCCGGCGAAACCAGGGCTGCGGCGCAAAGACAAGCCATCAGGCAGCGACAGGCGCCAACCGAGGCAGAAGCTGCTGAGCCCGTCATGTCCGCACTCCTTCGCTGAGACGCCTCCATCGTAGGCAGGGAGGCGGTCCGGCGCTGTCGGCGGGCAGCGCCGGCCGGCGTCGGACGCCGCCGACAACGCGCAGGCGCCTTGTTCAAACTATGGAAGCAAGCCCGGGCAATTACCAGGCAGGCCGGCGGCACAAGATCGCGCAAGGCCGGCAAAAATCACGGTTCCTCGTGCGGCGGGTCCGCACTCAGCGCGGCCAGCGCGACAAAGGCCATCAGCCCCAGCCCGGCCGAGAACCACATGGCCTGCGCGCCCCAGCGCGCCAGCAGCAGACCGAACAACCAGGGCGCCAGCGCCTGGGCAAAGCGCGCCGGCACCGCCAGCAGTCCCTGCCGGTGGCCGTAGCCTTGCGGCCCGAACAGCACCAGCGGCAAGGTCCCCCGGGCAATCGTCAGCACGCCATTGCCACCGCCATGCAGCAGTGCGAACACGGCGGCCAGCGGCGCGCCGAAGCCGGCCAGCAGGACCGCGCCGGTCGGATGCATCAGCGCCGCCAGCCGCGCCGACAGCAGCGGATGGAGCCGCCGCAGCAGGCCAAACTCCAGCAACCGGCCGGCCACCTGCGCCGGCCCCACCAGGGCCCCGACCGCCACGGCCGCCGCCAGGCTGGCGCCCGCGGCCTGCAGCAGGCCCGGCAGATGGGCGGCCATCGCGGTGCTGATGAACATCGTGATGGCGAACACCACCGCCAGCAAGGCGGCCGCATGGCGCGAGCCGACCAGCGTCGGCCCGGCGGCAGCCGTCGCGGCCCTTGCGACATCCGGCTTCGGCCCGGCAGCGGGCCGGTCGACCTCGGGCAAGCGCCAGTTCAGCGGCAGGCCGAGCAGCAGATGCAGGCCGGCCCAGGCGAAGCAGGCACCGCGCCAGCCGAACTGCAGCTCCATCAGGCTCGACAAGGGCCAGCCCACGGTGCTGGCAAAACCGGCGATCAGGGTGATGCCGGTGATGCTGTTGCGCGCCTCGTGGCCATACAGCCGCACCAGGGTCGAGAAGGCCGCTTCATACAGCCCGCCACTCATCGCCAGCCCGAGCAGCAGCCAGGCCGCGAACAGTCCGACCCCGTCGCGCGCCAGGCCCAGCGCGGCCAGCCCCAGCGCGAACATCAGGCTGCTGCCCATCAGCACCGGCCGGCCGCCCCAGCGGTCGATGGCCCGGCCGGCATAGGGCCCCAGCAGCGCACTGGCGATCAAGGCCATCGAGAAGGCCGCGAACACCGTCGGCCTGCTCACCCCCAGGTCAGCGGCCATCGGCGCGGCCAGCATCGCCGGCAGGTAGTAGGACGAGGCCCAGGCCAGGGTCTGGGCCGTGCCCAGCGCCGCCACCGTGCCGCTGCGCTGCAAGGCCGCCATGCGCATCAGCCGCAACAGGCGGTGCTGGCGGCGCCGGCCTTGCTGCCGCAGCCACGGCGCACGGCCGGGCCGCTGCTGCAGACGCCGGTCTGAGGCAGCTCCAGCTCGACCCGGTCGGCCGCCTCGGTGTCGCCGGCCAGCGCCGCCGCGACCGAGCGCGCCTGCTCGAAACCGGTGGCCATCAAGAAGGTCGGTGCGCGGCCATAGCTCTTGACGCCCAGGGTGTAGAAGCCCGGCTCCGGATGGGCCAGCTCGCGATGGCCATGCGGGCGCACCGTGCCGCAGCTGTGCAGATTGGGATCGATCAGCGGCCCCAGGGCCTCGGTCGACTCCAGCCAGGGGTCGAGCTTCAGGCGCAGCTCGCTGCCCAGGCTCAGATCGGGGCGCTGGCCGGTGGCGACGATCAACTCGTCGAAGCCGCTCAGGGTCAGGTCTTGCCCTTGCACGGTCAGGCTGCCGTCTTCCTCCTGGCGCAGCGCGGCGATGCGCAGCCCGCCGAAGAACTCCAGCCGGCCTTCGTCGCGCAGCGCCCGCAGTGCGCTGCCGAGCTGGCCGCGGGCCGGCAGCGCGTCCAGCGCGCCGCCGCCGAAGGCACGCGCCGGCGCGGCCGTGCGGGTGGCCCAGGCCAGGCGGGTGCCGGGCACCTGCTGCGCCAGCTCGGCCAGGGCCAGCAGCGCATTGGCGGCCGAATGGCCGGCACCGAGCACCAGGGTGCGGCGGCCGGCATGGCGCGAGCGCGCCGCGCCCAGCACGTCGGGAATGCCATAGGCGATGCGAGCCGCCAGCTCGGGCTCGCCCAGCGCCGGCAGGCCGTTGGCGCCGGCCGGGTTGGGTTGGCCCCAGGTGCCTGTGGCGTCGATCACCGCGCGGGCGCGCAGCTCGAGGGTCCGGCCATCGCTCTGCGTGGCGCGGATCACGAACGCCGCCTGCTCGCGGCCGGTGGTCTTGACCTTGTCGAAGCCCTCGCGGCTGAGCGCCGTCACGCGGGTACCGAGCCGCAGCGCGGCCGCCACCGCCGGCAGCGCGGCATAGGGCTGGAGCACCCGCTCGACGATCTCGCGCGCCAGCGGCAGCTCGTCCTCGGGTGGCGCCTGCCAGCCGCCGCCGGCACGCAGCTGGCGGGCCATCGCGGCGTCGAGGTTGTAGCGCCAGGGCGAGAACAGGCGCACATGGCCGTAATCCAGCAGGTGCGCACCGACCGAGTCCCCGGCCTCAAGGATCAGCGGCGTGATGCCGCGCTCCAGCAAGTGGGCGGCAGCGGCCAGGCCCACCGGGCCGGCGCCCAGCACGGCCACCGGCAGATCGCCGGCGGAGCCAGCCTGGGTCGGGGCATCGTCCTCAACCAGCAGCAGCGCCATCGCGGTGGCCGAGGCCGGGCAGGCGCCGCGCAACTCGGCCGAAGCCTGCAGTGCGGCGGGCAGCGCGGCGCGTTCGACGTGCTCGAAGCCCAGACGCTCGAAATAGCCGGCGGCCGTCGTCGTCAGCAGGAAGAGCCGGCGCAGGCCACGCCGCCGGGCCTCATCCAGGAGCGTGGCCAGCAGGCGGGCGCCGATGCCTTGCTGCAGCAGCCCGGGCGCCACCGCCACCGAGCGCAGCAGGCCGATATCGCCGTAGCGCTCGATGCCGGCGCAGCCGACCAGTTCGCCGCCCTGCTGGGCCAGCAGGAAGTGCGCGAGATGCTCGCGGGCACCGTCCAGCGGCAGCCGGTGGGCGCCGAGCAGCGCGCTGATCGCGGGCCAGTCGGCCGGGCCGGCCTGGCGCAGGGAGATAGGGAGGGTGGTCATGATTTATCCGTCCTTGTTCCGTTCGCTGGCGGGCAGGCAGCACATCGCGCTGTGATCCGCCCGCAGGGTTTTGAGCAGCAGCAGCAGCGCGGTTTGCACCGCTTCGCGCTGCGGGGCTGGAAGCGTGGCCAGCAGTTGCTCCGCATGGCCGTCCAGCAAGCCGTTGAGCTCGCTAACCCGTGCCTCGCCAGCCGGGCTCAGGCCCACCAGCCAGCTGCGCGCATCGACGGGGTTGTCGGTCTTGAGGACCAGGCCCTTGGCCGCCAGGCCCTCGACGGCGCGGCTGACCCAGCTCTTCTCCAGCAGCAGCCGCGTGCCCAGCTCCGACATGGGCAGCGCGACACCAGCCCGAGCCAGCTCGGTCAGGATGTGGCACTGGGTCGGCGTGGTCTGGCAGCAGTCGGCCACCAGGCGCTGGGCCCGGGTGTAGAGCCGCGCCACTTCGCGCAGCAGTTCGCCGGCCGAGGCGGAGGAGGTATTCATGAGGTTGTGGATAGCAACTAGTTGCTCGCACGGTAGTCCTCGCGGATTTGGTTGTCAATAGCATCTATCTAGTCAAAGATGAGGGCGGCGCAGCGATGGGCTGCCGCCTCAGGGCGTCGGCCCGGCCGGCGCGTCCAGTTGGTTCAGGTAGTCGTCGATTTCCAGCGCCGTGCTGCGCGCGCTGCGCATCACGCCGACCAGGGTGGCCGAGGCCGCACCGACCCAGTCGCCATAGCCGAGCAGCCACAGCCGCGGCTCGACAATGCTGCGCGTGCCGTGCACCGCGATGCGGCCGCTGTCCGGCTCCGGCAGGCCCAGCGGCGCCAGATGGTCCAGCGCGGGCTGGAAGCCGGTGCACCAGATCACCGCGTCGAAGGCCTGCGCCTGGCCATCGGGCCAGACCACGCCCTCGGCCGTGAAGCGCTCGAAGGGCGGACGCGCCGTCAGCACGCCGCGTTCGCGCGCGGCCCGCACCGGCGGCACCATCACGATGTCGCCGAAGCCGCCGGGCAGCACCTCGGCCGGCTCCCCGCGCTGCTGGGCCAGCCAGCGCGCGGTGGCGCGCTCGAACAGCACCCGGCCGTCGACCTCGTCGGGCAGGAACTGCGGCGGCCGTTCGGTGACCCAGACGGTCTGCGCCGCATATTCCGACAGCTCGGCCAGGATCTGTGCGCCGGAGTTGCCGCCGCCCACCACCAGCACGCGCTGGCCGGCAAACGGGGTCGGGTCTTGATAGCGGGCCGAATGCAGCTGGCGGCCGCGGTAGGCGGCCTGGTCCGGGTAGACCGGCACGACCGGATGGCGCCAGCTGCCGGTGGCGCTGACCACGCTGCGGGCCCGCCACTGCCGCGCGCCGGCCCGGACGAGCAGGCCCTCGGGCGAGGCTTCGACGCTGTCGACCAGCACCGGCCGCTCAATCGGCAACTCATAGCGCTGCTCGTAGCGCGCCAGATAGTCCAGCAGATGCTCGCGCGAGGGATAGCTCTGGCCCGGCTCGGGCGGCAGCGGCCAGCCCGCCAGCGAACTCCACTGCGCCGGCGAGAACAGGCGCAGCGAGCGCCAGGCATGGCGCCAGGCACCGCCGGGGCCGTCCTCGGCATCGAGGATCAGGAAGCTGCGCCGGCTGCGGCGCAGGAAATAGCCCAGCGACAGCGCGGCCTGACCCCCGCCGATGATGAGGACGTCGGGGCGGTCCATGGCGCGCTAGATGCTGGACTGGTTGACGCGACGGCTCAGCGCCTCGGCGTCTTCCTTGCGCTCGCTGTAGCGGTCCACCAGATAGGGCGAGACATCGCGGGTCAGCAGCGTGAACTTCATCAGCTCCTCCATCACGTCGACGATGCGCTCGTAGTAGCTGGAGGGTTTCATGCGGCCGGCCTCGTCGAACTCCTGGAAGGCCTTGGCCACCGAGCTCTGGTTCGGGATGGTCAGCATGCGCATCCAGCGGCCCAGGATGCGCATCTGGTTGACCGCATTGAAGGACTGGCTGCCGCCCGAGACCTGCATCACCGCCAGGGTCTTGCCCTGGGTGGGCCGCACCGCGCCGCTGCTCAGCGGGATCCAGTCGATCTGGGTCTTCATCAGCCCGGTCATCGCGCCATGGCGCTCCGGCGAGCACCAGACCATGCCCTCGGACCACTGGGCCAGCGCTCGCAGTTCCTGCACCTTGGGGTGGGTGTCCGGCGCGCCATCCACCAGCGGCAGGCCGGCCGGGTCGAAAACGCGCACCTCGGCCCCCATGGCCTCCAGCAGCCGGCCGGCTTCCAGCACGGCCAGCTTGCTGTAGGAGCGCTCGCGCAGCGAGCCATAGAGCAGCAGGAAGCGCGGCCGGTGCCGGGACGGCGCGGCCACGCTCAGGCGCTCCTGGGTCGGTGGCTCGAACAGGGCCGCTTGCAGGGCCGGCAAGCTGGCTTGTGGAAACAGCGGATCAGACATGGCGCTCGGAGGCAGAAGGATGGGAAGACTGGCGGGCAGTCGCCGGCCGCAGCAGCCGATGCACGCCCAGCGCCAGCGCGGCGCCCAGCAGCTCGGCGAGGACAAAGCCCGGCGCGCTGGCCGGCGCGATGCCGGCAAAGCTGTCGCTGAACATGCGGCCGAACACAGCGGCCGGGTTGGCAAAGGCCGTGGAAGCGGTGAACCAGTAGGCCGCGCCGATATAGGCCGCGACCATGGCCGCCACCCGCGAAGCCGGCGCCCGCAGTATCACCAGCAGCAGGCCGAAGGTGGCGACGCCCTCGGCGATCCACTGCCCGGTGCCGCTCCTGGGCTTGCTGGAGAACTGCAGGATGCTCAGATCGAACATCGCATGGGCCAGCCAGGCGCCCAGCATCGCGCCCAGCAGCTGGGCGCCGACATAGGGCAGGAGGATGGCCGCGGGCAGCTCGCCGCGCCAGGCCATCACGGCGCTGACGGCCGGATTGAAATGCGCACCGCTGACGGGGCCGAAGACCTCGATCAGGATGTACAGGCCGCCCACCGTGGCCAGGGTGTTGGCCAGCAGCGCGATTGCCACATTGCCGCCGGACAGGCGCTCGGCCATCAGGCCGGAACCGATGACGACCGCCAGCAGCAGCGCGGTGCCGAGGCCCTCGGCCAGCAGCTTCTGGGAGGTGCTTGCATGCATGGTCGCGCCTCAGCTCTTCGCGATGGCGTTCAGCGCTGCCAGCAGCTCCGGCCTGCTCATCGACTCCAGCGGCAGCTGCAGCAACTGCAGCATGCGGTAGCCGATGGCCTGGCGGGTCAGCTCGAAAGCGCGGCGCTTGCCCTCGTCGCCACCTTCGGCATTCGACGGATCGGCATAGCCCCAGTGCACCTTGACCGGCTGGCCTCCATCACGGTTCGCTCCGAAGAACACCGGGCATTGCTCGGCCGCGGCGCTGTCGCAGACGGTGATCACCAGGGACAGCGGCGGCGCCTCGGGGCCGGTGAACTCGTCCCAGCTCTTGCTGCGGTAGGCGTCGGTCTCGATGCCGGCGTTGCTGAGCGCTTCGATGGCGAAGGGGTTGATGCGGCCGCTGGGTGCGCTGCCGGCACTGTGCGCGCGGACGTCGCGGCCCAAGCGCACGGCGAGGTGGTTCAGCATGCCCTCGGACAGCACGCTGCGGGCCGAGTTGTGGGTGCAGAGAATCAGAACGTTGAATGTCGTCATGGGCAGCACATCTTGTTGGGGTCGGGCAGGCAGGCCTCGCCCTGGCAGCAGTTGGCGGCCAGATAGGCCAGCAAGGCGTTCATCTGCTCATAGGCGGCGCGGTAGATCAGGTGGCGGCCATCGCGCTCCTGAGTCACCAGGCCGGCATGCAGCAGTTCCTTCAGATGAAAAGACAGCGTCGAGCCGGGCAGCGCCAACTGCTCGGCCAGTGCGCTGGGCGTCAGGCCGGCCGGGCCGGCCACGACCAGGGCCCGGAACACCTGCAGCCGCGCGGCCTGGGCCAGCGCGGCCAGCGATTTGATGACTTGCTGCTCTTCCATATTTCCATCTTAATCGAAATATAGAATAGATAGCAAGCTCACGGGAACGCCAGCGCGGGCAAGGTAGCAAAACAATCCCACGCCGCGGACGAATAAGGGTTAGCCTCGGGCGAGAAGCCGGCACAGACGGGCAACACCACTCCCGGCCTCGCGCCGTACGCAGTCAACCGCAGGCCCCACCATGTCCCACGCCGCTTTTTTTCACCAGCCGTCGGAAACCGTCCGCTTCTATGTTCCGGTCGGCACCGGTCAGGTGGGCGCCAGCGTCAGTCGCGCGACCCTGCATCATTGCTTCCGCCCCGGCTCGCAGGACGAGGATCCGCTGGAGACCTTCGAGGCCTTCTCGGCCGAGCTGGCCCTGGCCGTGCAGCGCCGCGTCGCCCAGGGCGCACTGGAGCCGGTGATGCTGCGCGAGTTCGATCTGCGGTCCGAGCCGCGCCAGAAATAAGAAAACCCGTGATCGGCTGATCACGGGTTCGGCCTCGCCCGCAGGCGAGGATCAGCGAGCAAAGGTCAGCTCTTGCCGAACTGGGCCTTGGCACCGGAGATGCAGGCGCTCTTGGCATCGCCCGCCAGCGCGTCGCACTTCTCGAGGGCCACCTTGTAGTCGGCATCGCGCTTGTCCTCGACGGCATCCTTGCGCGCCTCGCCGACCTGCTTGCCCAGCTTCGCGTCCGCCAGGGCCTTGGTCTCGGCGGCCTTGGCCTCCTTGACGCAGACATCCTTGTCGTTGCCGGCCTTGTCGTCGCACTTCTCCTTGGCCACCTCGTACTCGGCCTTGGCCTTGGTGGTCAGCAGCTTGGTCTGATCGGCCGGCTTGCCACTGTGGGCGTACTCGAGTTCGGCCAGGGCCACCTTCTCCTTGCCCTTGGCCTGCTCTTGGCAGACGTCCTTGGCATTGCCCGACATCGCATCACAGCTGGCCTTCGAGGCCTTGTACTCGGCACTGATGCGGGTCTTGCCGGCCTTGTACTCGTCCTTGCTGATGGTGGCGGCCTGGGCCATGGGCAGGGCCAGCAGGGCGGAAATCAGCAGTGCAGACTTGATCTTGAAACTGGTGTTCATGAAGGCATCCTCTTGGGTTGATGGAGTGAACGCAGTATGCAAATCACCCTGGGCTGCGGCCTAGCAGAGGAGGCCTCGGCTTGCCGTAGTCGGCGTCCTACATGGGCTGGCGCTGTGCGCCTATGGGCCGATATCGACAAAGTTTCTACAGTGCAGTCATGGCTTGTCGCAACTTGCGCAGTCCACTGCCCTCACCACTCCAAGGAGATTCTCATGACCATTCGCCACACTTTCGCCATCGGCCTGACCACGCTGGCCTTGCTCGCCACCACCGGCTGCGCCGTCACCCGCGGCCAGCAATCGGTTGGCACCTATGTCGACGATGCGGCCATCACCACGGCCGTCAAGGCGCGCTTTGTCGACAACACCAATGTCGCGGCCTCGGCCATCAGCGTCGAGACCATGAAGGGCACCGTGATGCTGTCGGGCTTCGCGAAGAACAGCACCGAAAAGAGCACCGCCGAGGCGCTGGCCTGGAAGGTCGACGGCGTCAAGGCGGTCAAGAACGAGATCACCGTTCGCCCCTGAACCGATCTGAAAATGCGCTACCGTTGGGGGCATGACCTGTCACTCCAGCCTGTTTGAAGCCGAGTTCGTCCAGCGCCTGTGCGAGATCTTCGAGCAGCACATCGCCTTCAACCAGGTGCTGGGCCTGCGGATCGACAGCCTGGAGGCCGACCGGGTCAAGGCCCACATCACGATGCGGCCCGAGCTGATCGGCCATTTCACCCACCAGCGTCTGCATGGGGGTGTGATCAGCGCGACCCTCGATGCGATGGGCGGGCTGGCCGTGATGGCGGCGACCGGCGCGCGCCATATGGACGAGGCGCCGCTGGCCCGGCTGGCGCGCTTCGGCAAGCTCGGCACCATAGACCTGCGCATCGACTACCTGCGCCCGGCCACCGGCCCCTGCTTCCACGCCACGGCCGAGGTGCTGCGCCTGGGCAGCCGCGTGGCCTCGACCCGCATGGAATTCAAGGACGCCGAGGGCCGCCTGCTCAGCAGCGGCGCTGGCGCCTACATCGTGTCCTGAGCGCGCTGACGGCGCAGGCATACTGGGCAGCGACGCCACGCAGACCGACCCGCCCGCCGCCATGCCGCCTATTGACCCCGCAGCAGATGCCGCCGCGACGCTGGCGACCGTGAAGGCCGCCATGCTGGCCCACCGCTGGGACTACGCGCAAGGCCTGGCCGAGGCGGCCCTGAGCGCAGCTGGCGGCACGCCGGCGCATGGCGAGTTGCAACTGCAGCTTGCGATGAGCCACTGGTGGCAGGGTCATCTGAGCCAGGTCCACCCGGCGGCGCTGCGCGCGGCGGCCCTGCCGTTGCCGACCGGCCAGCGTATCCGGGCGCTCGGGCTGGCGGCCCTGGGTCTGAGCGAGTTGGGTCTGGTGAACGAGGCGCTGATGCCGGCGCTGCGGGCGCTGGTGCTGGCGCGCGAGCCGGGCCAGCACCCGCACCTGCCGAGCGCGCTGAGCTGCGCGGCCCATGCCTACGCGCTGGCCGGGCAGCCCGAGCTGTCCGAGCCGCTGCATATGGAGGCGCTGTCGATGGCCCGCGAGTCCGCCCACAGCGGCGAGTTGCAGCAGGCCTATGCCAACCTGCTGGTGAGCTTCGCCCATGCTCATGCCGAACTGCTGGAGCAGGCTCAGCCGGAGGCGGCACGGGCGGTGCTGCAGCGCGGGCTGCACCATCTGAGCCAGGCGCGCGGTCTGCTGCTGGACGGCCGCATCCAGGAGGAGCGCCAGGTGGGGATGCGACTGGCGATCGCTCGCTTGCTGATGCTGGCCGAGCGGGCCGACGAGGCTGAGCCGCAGCTGCGGCAGGTCATCGCCGACAGCACCGCGCTGTCCAGCCATTTCTACCTGCACGCCGGCCGCCAGGTGCTGGCCGAACTGCTGCATCGGCGCGGCCGGCATCACGAGGCCTTGACCTGGTTGCGGCCGGAGCTCGACCGTGAGACCACTCACGGGGTACAGAGCCTGCGCATCGCCGCGCTGCGCAGCGCCCTGGCCTGCCAGCAGGCGCTGGCGCTGGCCGGCGAAGCGGCCTGCACGCGGGCCGATCTGGAGCAGGCCCTGGCCGAGCGGGACGATACGCGCCGGCAGGCGCGCCACGACCTCATGGCGCTGCCGCAACAGGCTGCGCTGAGCTGAGGCGGCCGCGCAGCCTATTTCTTGGCCGGCGTCTCGGCCTTCTTCTCGAAGGGCAGCAAGTCGCTGGGCAAGACCTTCAGCAGGGCCAGGCAGGCCCCCTTGGACTCGGTGAACTTGTTCAGCTCGCCCATCTCGCAGCGGTCGCCGCCATGCACCTGCAGCTTGGCGATCTCGCCGCAGCCGATGCCGGCGAACTGCAGCGCGCGTCTATGCTCGTCGCCCGGCCGCACCGGACCAAAGCCGGTCAGCTGGGTCATATAGGCCACGTCGTTGGTGCGCAGCACGGTGAAGTCGGGCACCACGCTGCGAATCTCGTAGTCCAGCTTGTTGCTCAAGGCCAGCTCGAAGCGGCAACCGCCGGGCGCCTCGATGCGCCGCTCCAAGCGCAGCTCGGCCTGCAGCAGCGGCTTGGCCGGCGCCGCCGGCGCAGCGGGTGCTGCGGGCGCGGCCGCATCGGCATAGCGCCAGCTGCCGTCATCCTTGAGCAGGATGCGCCGCCCCTGCTCGTCCTTCAGTTCGAAGTCGGCCAGCGCGCCGGCCGCCAGCGCGGCCAGCCCGGCGGCGACCAGCGCCGCGCGCAGGCCTTTTACTGTCTCGATCATGCGGAGTTCCGTCCCGGTTGTTGTCAGTGGCTAGCATAGTAGCGGGGCCGCCGCGGATGCTCGAAAGCCCACCCCGGATGCGGCGCCGGCTTGGCATAAAGTCCCAGCAAGCCCTTCCGATGCCGACCATGCCCGACGCGCCCTCCCGCCCCGCATCGCCCTCGCCCGCCCCCGCCGAGCAGACCCTGCAGCTGCTGGAGCAGGCCGATGCCGCGCTGGCCCGGCAGCAATGGTCGGTGGCACTGGCGCTGGCCACGCAGGCCCTGAGCCCCGCGCTGCCCGATGCGCAGCGCGCCCAGGCCTTGCTGATGCAGGCACGCGCCCATTGGCAGATGGGCGCGCTCTGGCAGGTCTATCTGCCGGCACTGGAAGTGGGTCGGCTCGGGCGGCTTTGCGGCAACGCCCGGACCGAGGTCGACGGTCTGAGCCTGGCCGCGTTTGCGCTGGCCGAGCTGGGGCTGGCCGACGAGGCCAGGCCGATCAGCCTGGAGGCCCTGGCCGCCGCCGGCGACTCGGCCGAGCTGCTGCCGCGCACGCTCAGCTGCGCCGCCCATGTGCACGCCCGGCTCGGCGACGTCAGCCATGCCGAGCTGATGCATATGCGGGCCATCTCGCTGGCCCGCGAGTCGCACGACAGCAATCTGCTGGCCCTGGCCTTCATCAACCTGCTGCTGTCGCTGAGCCTGGCCTACGAGGAGTTGCTGCATGGCCCCGGGGAGGCGGCCGCGCAGATCGCGCTGGTCCATGCGCCGCGTTTCCTGGCCCAGGCCAGCGGCCTGCTGGCCGACGAACGCCTGCCGCTCACCGCGCGGGCGAGCCTGCAGCTCGCCGCCGCGCATCTGGCCCTGCTGTGCGGCCGCCTGGACCAGGCCGAACCCTGGCTGACGGCCGCCCATCGCCAGTACAGCGAGCAAGGCACCGGCTACAACCGCCTGGCCGCCGAGCAAAGCCTGGCGGAACTGGCGCTGCGCCGGGGTCGGCCGGCCGAGGGCCTGGCCTGGCTGGACGGGCTGCTGGCACCCGCGCCCGGCCATGGCAGCTTCAATATGCGGCTGCCGGCCTTGCGCACCGCACTGGCCTGTCATCGCGCCCTCGGCCAGGCCGAGGCCGAGCGTGCGGTGGCGGTAGAACTGGATGAATTGCTGCGCGCCCGCCAGGCCATGCGCGAGCAGGCGCTGGGCGTGCTGCACCGGCCCGAGCTGCCCTGATCGCGGCGCGACGCGGCGCCGTGGTGGAGAATGCCGGCCATGGCTTTCCGACCCCTCCCCCTCCCCGCCGGCGTGGCCGGTCAGCTCTGGCTGCAATCGATGCCCGGCCGCCTGGAGTCTTTCGGCAGCTTTCTCGACGAGGCGCGCGCCCGCAGCCTCAGCCTGGTGGTCTGCCTCAATCCGCTCGAAGAGGTGGCCCAGCTCTCGCCGGCCTATCACAAGGCGATTGCCGAGGGCCGGCTGCCGTTTCGCTGGCAGCATCTGCCGATGCGCGATTTCGGCCTGGGCGCCGACCCGAGCGCTTTCGCCAAGGGCGTGGAGCTGCTGCAGCACAGTCTGGTGCTTGGTGACCGCGCGCTGCTGCACTGCGCGGCCGGCATCGGCCGCACCGGCACGGTGGCGGCCTGCGTGCTGAAGGCGTTGGGCCTGACTGCCGAGCAGGCACTGGCGGCGGTGCGCGCGGCCGGCTCCAACCCGCAGTCGGCCTTGCAATCGGGCTGGATCGAGCAGTTCTGATGCAGGTGCTGCATGCCGACGCGGGCCTGATCGTCGTCAACAAGCCCGCCGGCCTGCTGTCGGTGCCCGGCCGCGGCGCGGACAAGCAGGACTGCGCGGTCCACCGGCTGCAGCGGAGCTTCCCTGACGCGCTGACCGTGCACCGGCTCGATATGGCGACCTCGGGCCTGCTGCTGTTCGCGCGCGGTGCCGCGATGCAGCGCGCGTTGAGCCTGGACTTCGCCGAGCGTCGCGTCGCCAAGCGCTATATCGCGCTGCTGCAGGGCCGGCTCGACACCGGCGGCGCCTGGGCCGAGATCGACCTGCCGCTGAGCGCCGACTGGCCGAACCGGCCACGCCAGCAGGTCGATGCCATCGGCGGCAAGCCCTCACTGACGCGCTACCGCAGCCTTGCGCACGAAGGCGAGCAGACGCGGGTCGAGCTCGAGCCCATCACCGGCCGCTCGCACCAGTTGCGCGTGCACATGCTGGCGCTGGGCCATGCCATCGTCGGCGACGCGCTCTACGGCGGCCCGGCCGCTCCCAGGCTCTTTCTTCATGCCTGCCATCTGGCGCTGCCCGCGCGCGCGCTCAGCCTCGATTGCCCACCGGAATTCTGAAAACCATGAGCGCCCTGCATTCCCCCGCCGCCGGCCGCAACAAGCAGCCCATCCTCGACGCCCTGCTGACCCTGCTGCCACCCAGCGGCACCGCGCTGGAGATCGCCAGCGGCAGCGGCCAGCATCTGGCCCATTTCGCCGCCGCGCTGCCCGGCTGGGACTGGCAGGGCTCGGACCCCGACGCGCAGGCACTGGCATCGATCGCCGCCTGGCGGCCCGAAGGCCGCGCACCGCTGCGCCTGGATGTGAACCAGCAAGCCTGGCCGCTGCCGCCCAGCCACCAGGCGCTGGACCTGATCTATTGCGCCAATATGCTGCACATCTCGCCCTGGGCCAGCTGCGCGGCCCTGATGCAGGGCGCCGCCCGCCATCTGCGCCCGGACGGTCTGCTGCTGATCTACGGCCCCTTCGTGGTGCCCGGTCTTGCCACCGCGGCCAGCAATCTCGCCTTCGATGCCGATCTGCGCGCGCGCGATCCGGCCTGGGGCCTGCGCAATCTCGAGGCCGTGCAGCAGCAGGCCGACGAAGCCGGGCTGGGCTTGCGGGAGTACCGCTCGCTGCCGGCCAACAATCTGCTTTTGATCTTCAACCGTAACCCTCAGCCATGAAGCTCTACATCATCACCGGCGCCTCGCGCGGCATGGGCGAGGCCATCGCCCGCCAGTTGCTCTCGCCCGAGCATCTTGTCATCGGCATCTCGCGGCGCCGCAGCGCCAGCCTGGCCGCCGGACCCGGCCTGGAGCAATGGGAGCAGGACCTGGCCGAGCCGCTGGACGCAGCCGAGCGCCTGCAAGCCTGGCTGGCGGTGCAAGACCCGGCCCGCTTCAGCCACGCCGCCCTGATCAACAACGCCGGCGTGATCACGCCGCCCGGGCCGATCGATGCGGTGCCGCTGGCCGAGCTGTCGGGCGCGCTGCGCGTCGGGCTGGAGGCCACGCTGCTGCTGTCCAGCGCCTTTTTGCGCGCCACGCGCGACTGGACGGCCGACAAGCGGCTGCTGAACATCTCCTCCGGCCTGGGCCGGCGGGCGATGGCCGGCAGCGCGCCCTACTGTGCGGCCAAGGCCGGCATGGACAACCTGTCGCGTGCGATCGCGCTGGACGAGGACGGGCGCGAGCACGGGGCCCGCGTTGTGTCGCTGGCGCCGGGCATCATCGACACCGAGATGCAGGGCCAGCTGCGCGCCGGCGACCCGGCCGCCTTCCCCGACCAGCCGCGCTTTGCCGCCTTCAAGACCGAGGGCCAGCTCGACAGCCCCGAGGCCGCCGCCGCCAAGGTGCTGCGCTATCTGGCGCGCGCCGATTTCGGCAACACGGTGCTGGCCGATGTGCGGGATGCCTGAACAGGGCCGGTTCAGGTCTTGAATACCGCGACCGCCTGACCCAGGCTCTCGGCCTGCAGCCGCAGGCTCTCGGCGGCGGCCGCCGATTCCTCGACCAGGGCGGCGTTCTGCTGGGTCACCTGGTCCATCTGCATCACCGCATCGCTAACCTGGTCGATGCCCTGGCTCTGCTCCTTGCTGGCCATGCTGATCTCGGAGATCAGCGTCGTGACGCTCTGCACCTGGGCCAGCAGATCGGTCATCGTGCGGCCGGCGTCCTGCACCTGGGCCGAGCCGGCCTCGACGCGCGCGGCGCTGGCCGAGATCAGCTGCTTGATCTCCTTGGCCGCGTCGGCCGAGCGGCCCGCCAGCGTGNTCAGCGTCGTGACGCTCTGCACCTGGGCCAGCAGATCGGTCATCGTGCGGCCGGCGTCCTGCACCTGGGCCGAGCCGGCCTCGACGCGCGCGGCGCTGGCCGAGATCAGCTGCTTGATCTCCTTGGCCGCGTCGGCCGAGCGGCCCGCCAGCGTGCGCACCTCGCCGGCCACGACCGCGAAGCCGCGGCCCTGCTCGCCGGCCCGGGCCGCCTCGACGGCCGCATTCAGCGCCAGGATATTGGTCTGGAAGGCGATGCCGTCGATCACGCCGATGATGTCGCCGATCTTGCGCGACTGCTCGCTGATGCCCTCCATGGTCTGCACCACGCCCTGCACCGCCGCGCCGCCGCGCTGGGCCACGGCCGAGGCGCTGTCGGCCAGCCGGCTGGCTTCGGCGGCGGTGCTGGAGTTCTGCTTGACGGTCGAGGTCAGCTGCTCCATCGACGCCGCCGTCTCCTCCAGGCTGCTGGCCTGCTCTTCGGTGCGCTGGCTCAGGTCCATGCTGCCGCGGGCGATTTCCGACGAGCCGCTGGTGATCGATACGGCGCAGTCGCGCACCTGGCACACCATGGCCAGCAGGCTGCCGTTCATGGTTTTCAGCGCCGCCATCAGCTGGGCGGTCTCGTCCTTGCCCTCGACCTCGATCTGGGTGCGCAGATCGCCGCCGGCCACCGCGGTGGCCACCTGCACTGCGGCCGACAAGGGCCGGGTGATCGAGCGCACGATCAGCCAGGCGCCCCAGGCAGCGGCGCTCAGCACCAGCGCAAAGATCAGCAGGCTGCGCCAGATCATGGTGCTGAAGGCCTGCTGGCTGGCCTCGTATTCGGACTCGGCCACCTTGAGCTGCAGCTCGGTCAGCGCCAGCAGGATCTCGGCCACCGGGTCGATGGCCGGATACATCTGCTCGGCGGCATAAGCCGCGATGCCGGGCTTGTCGCCCGCCCGTGCCAGGGCCAGCAGACGCTGGCCGGCCACATCGGCCAGCTTCATGCTGGCCTCGGCCTTGCGCACCAGCGCAGCCTCCTCCGCCGTCAGTCGGGTCTCGGTGTAGGCCTTCCAGTTCTTGATGATGATCTGGTGGTTGTCCTCGATGGTCTTGACGGTGGCCGGCGGCGTCAGCCCACCATCGCGCATCTTGTGGGCGGCGTCCACATAGCCCACCGCATAGGCATCGGCCACCAGCTTCAGTTGCTTGAGCGGTACCACCCGGTCATGGTAGGTGGCGCCAAGCCTTTGGTTGGCCTCATGCAGGCGCAGCAGGCTGTTGCCCACCGAGGCCGCCAGTAACAAGAGCATCAGGGCCACCAGGGCGGCGAGCCGGGCGCGTATGCTGATCGCATTCATGGCATGGTCCTTCTGGACCGGGCACGTGTACGTTGATCTTGCTGTCGCGCCCAGCGGCCATCCCTGCCATGATTATCGGCCGTTGCAAGGCATACTGGACCCCTGCTTCCGGGGGCGGGCTTGAAACCGCCGGCCAAGCCCCCAGCTACGAACCGTTTCTACAGGAGATATTGCGTGAAATCACTTGCCTTGTGCACCGTCATTGCTGCACTGAGCCTCAGCCTGGTGGCCGCCGACGTGCAGGCCAAGCGCCTGGGTGGTGGCGGCATGAAGCGCAGCGTGCCGACGCAGCCGGCCAAGCCCGCGACACCGCCTCAGAACGCCCCGGCCCAGCAGCAGAATGCAGCACCCCAGCAGGCCGCAGCCCCGACAGCGGGTGCGACCGCCGGCGCCGCTGCCGCCGCACCCAAGCGTTCGTGGATGGGTCCGGTGGCCGGCCTGGCCGCCGGCCTGGGTCTGGCCGCGCTGGCCAGCCATTTCGGCTTCGGCGAGGCCCTGGCCAATATCATGACCATGGTGCTGCTGGGCCTGGTGGTGATGGTGGTGATCGGCTTCGTGATGCGCCGCATGGCCGCCAAGAAGGCTGCATCGCAAGGCCTGCAATTCGCGGGCGCCGGCGCCCCCTTCGGCCAAGCCCAGGCGCCGGTGATGCCGGCGCCGATGGCGATGCCTGCCGGCGGTTCGGCACCGGTCGCCGCTGTGCCGACTTCGGATTTCGACACCAACGGCTTCGAGCAGATCGCCAAGCGCGTCTTCATCCGCATGCAGGCGGCCAATGACGCCGGCGACCAGAACGATCTGCGCCGCTTCACGACGCCCGAGATGTATGCCTCGATCCAGCAGGAGCTGCTGGAGCGCAAGGGCACGCAGCGCACCGATGTGCTGGAGCTGCAGGCCCAGGTGGTGGAGCGGGTCGAGGAGCGCGGCGAGCAGATCGTCAGTGTGCGTTTCTCGGGCCTGATCCGCGAGCAGAGCGAGGCCGCTGCCCAGCCCTTCGATGAGGTCTGGCATCTGGTGCGCCCGCTGGACGAGAGCCGCGAATGGGCGATCGCGGGCATTCAAGCGATGGCCTGATACAGACCCGCACCGACCCTAAGCAATTCGGGCGCCGCCTCGAGACCCTGGCCGATGATGGCCTCGGGACGAGGCGGTTTTCTTTTGCCGCCTCTTCTGATCGACCGATCAGCCGACCAGATTGGCCAGCGTCAGCAGGGCCAGCAGCAGCATCCACAGCACGACCGAGCGCCACACCAGGCCGACCACGCTTTGCAGATGGCCCAGCTGCGGCAGCTGGCCCGGCGTCGAGCCATCGGCGCGGGTCGCCTCGGCATCGCTGCCGGCCTCGAAGGTTTTGCTGCGGTCGGGCGTGATGCCCGGCGCGGCCGAGCCGCCCAGCTGCACGCCCAGAGCGCCGGCGGCCGAGGCCAGGATGATGCCCTCGTTGGGATGCAGCCAGAGCTTGGCATCGCGACGCCAGCCGTTCACCGCTTCCTCGAAATTGCCGACGATGGCAAAGCCGGTGGCCGTCAGGCGCGCCGGCAGATAGTCGACCCAGCCGAACAGCTGGCGCGACAGCTGCATCAGGCGCTCATTGGTCGGCGCATCCAGGGTACGGCTCTTGAAGGCCCAGTAGCGGCTGGCGAACTCGGCCATCCGATAGAGCACCGCACCGGCCGGGCCCAGCGCCACCGTCGACAGCACGACAAACCAGAAGAACACGCCGAACACATGGCGATGTGCGGCCAGCAGCGAGTGCTCGATCGCATGGCGCAGCAGCTCGGTGCGCGGCAGCTCGCTGGCGTCCAGATGGCGCCACTCGGCCAGCAGCCGGCGCGCCTCCAGCTCGTCGCCGCGCTCCAGTGCGTCGCGGATGTCGGTGAAGTAGTGGCTGAACTGGCGAAAGCCCAGGGTCAGGTAGAGCATCAGCACGTTGAAGGCCAGCGCCAGCAGCACGCTGAAGCGGCTCAGCGCGATATAGATCAGCGCGGTGAGCACGGCCGGGCCGAGCACGGTGATGGCCCAGACCACGCCGGCGTGGTGTTCGCGTCCCGCGTCGAAGTTGCGACCGGTCCAGCGGACCCAGGCAATGATGGTGTGATGGACCCGGTTGCCATGGGGCAAGGGCTTGAGCTGTTCGCAGATCAGCGCGAACAAGACCGCAAAGAAGTTCATGGCCCGGGATGATAGCGGCGGATGGTGCGACTCAAGCCCGGATCAGGCGATCAGCAGGCGATAGAGATTGCGCAGCATCGCCGCTGTGGCGCCCCAGATGAAATAGTCGTGCGTCTGGCCTGTGCTGTCGGGGCCGCGCCAGGGCATGGACAGGAACTGGCGCTGCCCGCCCTCGAAGCTGAAGAGATGGCGCTGATGATGGGCCGGCGTCATCAGAAACTGCAGCGGCACCTCGAAGGCCTCGGCCACCTCGAACTCGTCGAGCGTGAGTTCGAAGCCGGGCCGCACCAGCGCAACCACCGGCGTGACCTGGAAGGCCGTCACCGTCGTGTAGATCGGCAGCTCGCCGATGATCTCGATGTGCTCGCGCACCAGGCCGATCTCCTCCTCGGTCTCGCGCAAGGCGGTGGCCACCGCGCTGCCATCCTCGGGCTCGACGCGTCCGCCGGGAAAGCTGATCTGACCGGCGTGCTCGCGCAGATGGGCGGTGCGGCGGGTCAGCAGCAGCGTCAGCCCCTGCTCGTGCATCACCAGCGGCAGCAGCACCGCCGCCGAGGCCGGCGTGCGCGACGCAAAAATGCCGCCATCGCCGGGCAGCTCGGCTTGCCAGGTCGGCGGCATCGCAAAGCGATGGCGCAGCGCTTGCGGGGTCAGCACCGAAGCATCGACCGCCGGCAGATGGGCGTCGACACCCGTCACGGGTACCAACTGGGGATTCAGGATGGGCGGGCGGGACATCGTCAAAGCATAGAGCGCAAACGACAAAGCCGCCCGGAGGCGGCTTTGCTGCAGGAGCCCGGCAATTAAGCCAGCTTCTCCTTGATACGAGCCGACTTGCCCGAGCGCTGGCGCAGGTAGTACAGCTTGGCGCGGCGCACATCGCCACGACGCTTGACTTCGATCGACGCGATCAGCGGGCTGTACAGCTGGAAGGTACGCTCAACGCCCTCGCCGCTGGAGATCTTGCGCACGATGAAGCTGCTGTTCAGGCCGCGGTTGCGCTTGGCAATCACGACACCTTCGTAAGCCTGCACGCGCTTGCGCGTGCCTTCAACGACGTTCACGCTGACGATCACCGTGTCGCCGGGGGCGAACGCGGGGATGGTCTTGTTCAGACGAGCAATTTCTTCTTGCTCAAGGGTTTGGATCAAGTCCATTGATTTCTCCTGTGATCATGATGGCGCCAAGGTCGTCAGATCACCGACATGGTGTCTGCGCCGCGCAAGCCGCCCATTGGCGTCAACCTTGCGGTATCAGCTTTGGCTCGCGAATCGGCCCGTCAGAGGATCGAAAAGCCTACGAGTATAACCGTTTTCGGAAGTTTCACCGAGGCTTCGACAACAGATCGCTGAGGAACACCTCATCGCTGCGGCTCAAACGCCCTTCCCGACGGGCCGTCTCGATCAGCTCCGGGCGGCGCATTTGGGTGATTTCGAGCTGGCGCTCGCGCCGCCAGCGCTTGATCTGCGCATGGTGACCCGACATCAGCACCGCCGGCACCGGCAGATCCTCGACCTGCCCCTCGAGCCCGCGCAGGACCTCGGGCCGGCTGTAGTGGGGGCAGTCCAGCAGGCCGTCGGAAAAACTGTCCTGCTGGTGCGAGGCCGCGTCATTGAGCACCCCGTCCTGCAACCGGGCAATGCCGTCCAGCAAGGCCAGCGCGGGCAACTCACCGCCGGACAACACGAAGTCACCCAGGCTCAGCTCCAGCGTCACATGCCGATCCAGGAAGCGCTGGTCGATGCCCTCATAGCGGCCGCACAGCAGCACACCGCCCTGGCCTTGCGCCAGTTCCTGCATCAGAGCCTGATCGATACGTCGACCGGTCGGACTGAAATGGATGACGGCGGGCGCCGCCGCCTCACCCTGGGCAAGCCGTTGCGCCTTGGCCGCCGCCAGCGCCCGCTCCAGCGGCTCGACCAGCATCACCATGCCCGGACCGCCACCATAAGGGCGGTCATCGACGCGGCGGTAGTTGTCGTCGGCAAAGTCGCGCAGCTGCCAGAGCCGGACATCGACCTGCCCGCTCTCGAAGGCGCGGCGCGTCACGCCGCTGCTCAGATGCGGCCCGAACAGCTCGGGAAACAGGGTGATCAGGTCAAAGCGCATCGCGCGCCGCCGCAGGGCTTGCGGGGCTCAGTAATCCAGGCCCCAGTCGACCGTGATACGGCGCTGGTCCAGATTCACGTCATCGACAAAGGCCGAGACAAAAGGCACCAGGCGCTCCTGGTCGGGCTTGATCGGCGGGGTCAGGCCGGGCGGCGTGATGCGCAGCACGCTGTGCGGGCCGGCGTCGATCAGATCAGCCACCACACCCAGGGTCTCGCCAGCGCGATTGACGACCGTCAGGCCGATCAGATCGACCCAGTAGTACTCGTCGGTATCAACCTTCGGAAAGGTCGAGCGCGAGACAAAGATGCGCGCACCGCGCAGCGCCTCGGCGCCACTGCGATCGCTGACATCCTGGACATTGGCGACGATGCCGTCGCCATGCTCGCGCACGGACAGCACCTTCAACACCGGCGGCAGGGCACGGGCTTTGGCGGCCACCGCCGCAGCCGGCTTGTTGTTCTCTTCGCTTGGTTTCAGAAACCAGCGCCGAGAGGAAAACAGGGCCTGGGGGTCATTGGAATAGGCCAGGACCTTGATCCAGCCCTTGACACCCCAGGCGTCGAGCACGCGCCCGATCTCGATGGCATCATCCGGCCAGGCCAGCTCGCTGGAGCCGGCTGCGGATGCGCGAGAGGTCTCGGACACCATGCTCATTCACTCACTCAGGCCGCGACGGCAGCCGGGGTGGCCTTCTTGGCCTGGTCGACCAGACGGGCGACGGTGGGCGACAGCTGGGCGCCGACACCGACCCAGTAGTTGACACGGTCCACGGCCACGCGCAGCGGCTCGGCAGCACCGGAGGCGACGGGGTTGTAGAAACCCACGCGCTCGATGAAGCGGCCGTCACGGCGCTGTTGGCTGTTAGCCACGACGATGTTGTAGAAAGGGCGCTTCTTGGAGCCGCCGCGAGCCAGACGAATCACAACCATGATGTTTCCTAAGATTTAGTGACCAACCGCACGAGGAGACACTCAGGGCGAGCAGATCGTTTGACGGCCCATGCCCCGGAATACCCGGGACCACAGTCCGCCGCATTGACTTCGACACCAGCGCCGTAGATACGCCGACCACATCAAGGCGCCCCCTGAGAGAACACCATCGCTGCAACCGACCGTCGCCAGAACCCAGCATTATAAACTCTGGTTTCCAACAAATAGCCCATATGCAATCAGAAAACTCCCAAGCGGCCGCCGGCTTGCTGATACGCCCCAGCACCGAGGCCGATCTGCCGGCCATTCGCGAGATCTATGAAGTGGCGGTGCTGCAAGGCACCGGCACCTTCGAAACCGAGGTGCCCGATCTGGCCGAGATGCGGCGCCGCCGCACCGAGGTGCTCAGCCGCAGCCTGCCCTGGCTGGTCGCCGAGCAGGACGGCCTGGTGCTTGGCTATGCCTATGCCAACTATTTCCGCCCGCGCATGGCCTACCGCTTCTGCCTGGAGGACTCGATCTATCTGCGCCCGGGCCATCAGGGCAAAGGCCTGGGCCGCCTGCTGCTGGCCGAACTGATCGCGCGCTGCGAGGCCGCCGGTGCACGCCAGATGCTGGCCGTCATCGGCGACTCGGAGAACAAGGGCTCGATCGGTGTGCACAGCGCACTGGGCTTCGAGCACAGCGGCGTGCTGAAAAGTGCGGGCTGGAAGTTCGGCCGCTGGCTGGACGTGGTGATGATGCAGCGCCAGCTCGGCCAGGGCGACCAGAGCAGCCCGGAGCCTCAGTGACGCCCTACAAGTCCAAGACCCTGGCCACCTGGCTGGCCCTGCTGCTGGGCAGCTTCGGCCTGCATCGCATCTATCTGCATGGTTTCGGCGATCGCCTGGCCTGGCTGCACCCGGCGCCAACGCTGCTGGGGCTCTACGGCCTGCAGCGCATGGATCAGCTCGGCCAGGACGACCGCCTGAGCTGGCTGCTGATGCCCTTGCTGGGCCTGATGCTGGTCAACGCGATGATCTGCGGCATCGTCTACGGCCTGACCCCCGACGAAAAGTGGGACGCCCAGCACAACCCCGGTGCCGCGCCACGCGCCACCGGCTGGGGCCCGGTGATCGGCGTCGTGGCCTGCGTGCTGCTGGGCGGCACCAGCCTGATGACGACCATCGCCTTCAGCGCACAACGGTATTTCGAGAGCCAGGTCGAGACCACGGGCGATGCGGCTCGCTGAACCCATCCGTGTCGCGGCATGCGGCACCCAGGACTCGCTCTACCAGCGTGCGATGGGGTCGGATTTCGAGCGCTTGGCCCCTGCGCTGCAACGTTTCCACAGCTTGAGCGGCGATTGCCGCTTGCAAGGCATGGTGCAGACCGAAGCTCCGCAAGGCTGGATCGCACGGATATTGGCCCGCACCTTGGGCACACCGCTGCAAACCAGCCAGGGGCCAATCCGTTTTGAACTGCGCGCTGCGCCGCACGAGGAGTGCTGGGTACGCCATTTCCCGCAGCAGAGCATGAGATCGGTGCTGCGTCTTGAGCAGGGGCGCCTGATCGAGCGACTTGGGCTCGCGCGCCTGGATTTCGAGCTGACCGAGCGCAAGGGCGAGCTGAGGATGGCGTTGTGCGGCCTGCGCTTTCTCGGCCTGCCCTGCCCCGGCTGGCTGTGCCCCGAGGTACTCGCTGAGGAGCGCGGTGACGGCGATCGCCTGCATTTTCATGTCCGCGCCCGCTTGCCCGGGCTTGGTCAGGTGGTCGCCTACCAGGGTCATCTGGAGCTACCCAAGCCATGATCATCGTCTTCGATGCTCAATGCCTGCTCTGCAATGGCTGGGTGCGGTTTCTGCTGAGGCACGACAGGCAGCAGCACTTCCGCTTCGCCTCGATGCAAGGTCGCTGCGGCCAAGCCCTGCTGAACGCAGCCGGCCTTCCGACCGAGGGTCTGCAAACCCTGTTGCTGGTCGACGGCGAGCGCAGCTGGCAACATACGGCCGCGATCCTGCGCGTGCTGCATCGCTTGGGCTGGCCCTGGCGTCTGGCCTGGCTGGCCTGGCCCGTTCCTGCTCCGCTACGTGACAGCGCCTATCGCTGGGTTGCGCGTCATCGCTACCGCCTGTTCGGCCGCAGTGAGGCTTGCTTGCTGCCGGCCGAGCGCTGGCGCCATCGCTTCCTGGACTGACCATGAACAAAGGGCCCGCAGGCCCTTTGTTCAAATCAGAACAAGGTGAAGCTCAACCAGTAGCAGATGCCGGCCACAAAGGCCGAGGCCGGTATCGTGAAGATCCAGGCCCAGACGATATTGCCGGCCACACCCCAGCGCACCGCCGACATGCGCTGCACCGAGCCCACGCCGACGATGGCGCCGGTGATGGTGTGGGTGGTCGAGACGGGGATGCCCAGTGCCGTTGCCAGGAACAGGGTCAGCGCGCCGCCGGTCTCAGCGCAGAAGCCACCCACCGGCTTGAGCTTGGTGATCTTCTGACCCATGGTCTTGACGATGCGCCAGCCGCCGAACATGGTGCCCACACCGATGGCGATGTAGCAGATCCACACCACCCAGCCCGGCGGCGAGGTTTCCGTGGCGGCCAGATAGCCCGAGGCCACGAGCAGCATCCAGATCAGGCCGATGGTCTTCTGCGCATCGTTGCCGCCGTGGCCCAGGCTGTAGAGCCCTGCGGACACCAGCTGCAGGCGGCGAAACCATTTGTCCACCCGCAGCGGCGAGGCACGCTTGAACAGATGCGCCACCACCACCATCATCAGCGAGCCGAGCAAAAAGCCCAGCAGCGGCGACACAAAGATGAAGAGCACCGTCTTGCCCACGCCGGTGGCGATCAAGGCCCCGGTGCCGGCCTTGGCAATCACCGCACCGACGATGCCACCGATCAGCGCATGCGACGAGCTCGACGGGATGCCGTAGTACCAGGTGACCACGTTCCACACGATGGCGCCGATCAGCGCACCGAAGACCACATGGTGGTCCACGATACCCGGCTCGACGATGCCCTTGCCCACGGTCTTGGCGACCGCGTAGTGGAAGACGAAGACGGCGACGAAGTTGAAGAAGGCCGCGAACAAGACCGCATGCTGGGGCTTGAGCACGCCGGTGGACACCACCGTGGCGATCGAGTTGGCCGCATCGTGAAAGCCATTCATGAAGTCGAACGCCACGGCCAGGATGACCAGCATGGCGACGACCCAAAAGGCGACCTGCATTGATTCCATGACAGGCTCGCGCGCTCAGGAATTCTCGAGGACGATGCCCTCGATCAGGTTGGCGACATCCTCGCAGCGGTCGGAGATCGACTCGAGCTGCTCATAGATGGCCTTCAGCTTGATCAGCTCGCGCACATCTTCCTGCTCGCGGAACAGCTTGGACATGGCCGAGCGCATCACGCGGTCGGCGTCCGACTCCAGCTTGTCGATCTCCTCGCAGGTCTTGATCGCCGCCTCGGCCGTCTGTGGCTGGCTCAGCTTGGGCAGCAGCGACACGGCGTACTGCACGCGCTCGCAGCACTTGGCACTCAGCTCGCCCAAGCGCAACACTTCTTCGGGGATCGAGCGCACGTCATACAGCGACATGGTTTCGGTCGAGTCCTGCAGCAGGTCCAGGATATCGTCCATCGCATTGATCAGGCCGTGGATCTGCTCGCGATCGATCGGCGTGATGAAGGTGCGGTGCAGCAGGCGGTTGACCTCGGCGGTGACGCGGTCGGCATGGTGCTCGGCCTTGTCGACCTCGGCGGCGTATTTCTCGCGCAGATTCAGGTCGTTGTAGTTCTGGATCATCAGCATGAAGGCGCGCGCACCCTCGACGATCTGATCCCCGTGTTCATTGAACAGCTCAAAAAAATTGCCCTCGCGGGGCAGCAGCTTGCCAAACAGCATGAGTTCTCCTTGCGCCGCCGCCCTGCGCATGAGCACATGGACAACGCAATGTCACAAAAAATTCATCGCCGCGTCACAAGCGGCAAAGGCAGGAGTGTAACGGCGAGCAGCGCACAAACCGGCGCCGGCCGGTTCAACGACCCGGCAGGCGCTCGATGCGCTGGTCGGAAACGGCGGCCACGCAGGGCCGCAAGGCACCGAGGCCCGGCGCCGACAAGTCAGGGGCGAGCTCCAGCAGCGGCAGCAGCACGAAGGCACGCTGGTGCAGCCGCGGATGGGGCACGCACAAATGCTCGCTGCGAATCTGCCGATCGGCGTAGAGCAGCAGGTCCAGGTCCAGGGTGCGCGAGGCATTGACGAAGGGCCGCTCGCGACCATGGGCCAGCTCGATGGCCTGCAGGCAGCGCAGCAGTTCCTCGGGCGGCAGCGCCGTATCGAGCCTGGCCGCAGCGTTCAGATAGTCCGGACCGCTGGCGTCCACCGGCGCACTCCGATACCGGCTGGAGACCGCCAGCAACTCGGTGTCTGGCAAGGCCGCCAAGGCGTCCAGGGCCTGGTCCAGGGTCTGGGCGGTGTCGCCCAGATTGGCACCCAGGCCTATATAGGCAGACACCCTGCCCGCCCCGGCCAGCATCATTCGGCGGCGGCCGCCTTGGCAGCCGGCTTGCGGCGCCGACGGCGCTTCTTGGCCGGCCCGCCGTCCAGCGAGACCGGTTCGCTGCCATCGGCCGGCAGGGTCGCCGGCTTGGGCGACGCGGTCTTGCGCGGCAGCTGGTGCACCTTGGCGCCGCCACGGCGCTGCTTGTCGGCCTCACGCGCCTCGTCCAGCAAGGCGGCGCGCTCATCGTCGCTGCCCAGCGCAAAGTCTTCCCACCAGTCGGCCAGGGCCGCATCGGTCTCGCCAGCATCGGCGCGCAGGCGCAGGAAGTCGAAACCGGCGCGGTAGCGCGGCTGTTCAACCAGGGTGTAGACCCCGCTGCCGCTGCGGCGCTCGAAGCGCGGCTGCATCATCCAGATCTCGCGCATATCGGTGGCCAGCTTGCCGCGGCCCGAGATATCGCCGATGCGGGCATCGAACACCGCATCGATGGCCTGGGCCAGCGCCGGCACGGTCGCCTCGCCCTCCTCGCGGATGCGGGTCCAGCGCTCCAGCACCTCGTGCCACAGCATGCAGGCCAGCATGAAGCTGGGCGACACGCCACGGCCCTCGCGCACGCGCAGGTCGGTGTCCTCGAAGGCCTGACGCACAAAAGTGCCGCGCACGCCCTCGAACAGCTCGCCCTGCTCGTTGAGCATCGCGTCCAGGATAGGGAAGACGCCGCGCGCCAGCCCCTGCTTGCGCAGCTGCTCCAGGCTGGCCAGCGAATGGCCGGTCTGCAGGAGCTTGATCATCTCGTCGAACAGGCGCGAGGCCGGCACATTGGCCAGCAGCTGGGCGCAGGCCTTGACCGGGGCGCGGGTCTTGGGCTCCAGCTCGAAACCCAGCTTGGCCGCGAAACGCACCGCACGGATGATGCGCACCGGGTCTTCGCGGTAACGCGTATCGGGATCGCCGATCATGCGCAGCACGCGCTTCTTCGCATCGGCCAGGCCGCCGTGGTAGTCGACCACCAGCTGGCGTTGCGGGTCGTAATAGAGCGCGTTGACGGTGAAATCGCGCCGCGCGGCATCCTCGACCTGCGGACCCCAGACGTTGTCGCGCAAGACACGCCCCTCGGCGTCCACCACATGGGACTTGCCGGCCAGCTCGCTCTTGGAGGTCTTCTCGTTGCCGCTGACCTGCTCGGCACTCTCATTGGCCAACAGGGCGCGGAAGGTCGAGACCTCGATCACCTCATGCTCGCGGCCGCGGCCGTAGACCACGTGGACGATGCGAAAGCGCCGGCCGATGATGAAGGCGCGCCGAAACAGGCCCTTGACCTCCTCGGGCGTGGCATTGGTCGCGACGTCGAAATCCTTGGGCCGCATGCCCAGCAGCAGATCGCGCACCGCGCCGCCGACGATATAGGCCTCGAACCCGGCATCGGTGAGGGTCTGCACGACGCGCACCGCGCGCTCGTCCAGCAGGCTCGGATCGATGCCGTGATCGGCCACCTGCACCTCGACCCGTTTGCCCAGCACCGAGCCCGGCGCGCTCTTGGCCGGCGCTTTGGCCGAAGGCTTGCCCAGCAGCTTGTCGATGAATTTCTTGATCATGCGAAGAGTTTCAAAAGAGGCCAGCCGCGCTGGCCGGCAATCGCTTCCAGCGCCGGGGTCGGATTGGTCGCCACCGGGTGGCTGACGCGCTCCAGCAAAGGCAGGTCGTTGACCGAATCGCTGTAGAAGTGGATCTGCTCGAAATCCTGCCATTGTCGCCCCAAGCCGGCCAGCCACTGCTCGACCCGTGTGATCTTGCCGGCCTGGAAGGACGGCACGCCCCGCACCAGGCCGCTGAAGCGCCCGTCGTCCTCGCGCTGCAGGTCGACCGCGATCAGGTGTTCGACGCCAAAGGCCTGGGCAATCGGTGCGGTGACGAACTCGTTGGTGGCGGTGACGATGGCCACCAGATCGCCGGCCTCCTGATGCCGGCGCACCAGCGCCCGCGCCTGCGGCAACAGCTGCGGCGCCATCACCTCGGCCATGAAGCGCTCGCGCGCGGCCAGGGCCTCGGCCAGGGGCCGCGCCCGCCACACCGAGGTCGAGAACTCGATGTACTCGTCCAGGTCCAGCCGGCCGGCCTGGTACTGGGCGTAGAACTCGTCATTGCGGGCCCGCCAGGCCTCGCCGTCGGCCCAGCCGATGTCGACCATGAAGCCGCCGAAGGCGTGGTCGGAGTCGTTCGGAATCAGGGTTCCGTCCAGATCGAAGAGTGTCAGATTCATGATTGGGAAGAGGGGGCTTGATCGGCCAGCATCTGGCGCAGCAGCGGCACGGTGACCGCGCGCTTGGCCGACAGGGCAAATTCATCGAGACGGTCCAGCAGGCCCATCAGGTGCTTGAGGTCGCGGGCGAAGCGGGTCAGCAGATAGTCCATCACCTCGTCCGACAGGAAGATGCCGCGCCGGTCGGCTTCGCGGCGCAGCGCAGCCCTCACCTCCAGCTCGGACAGCGGCTGCAGCGCAAACGTCGGGCCCCAGCCGAGCCGGGTACGCAAATCCTCGCGCAAGGCCAGATCCACCGGCGGCGCGGTGCCGGTGGCCACCACCGCCAGGCCATGGGTGGCCGCCTCGACGAAGAGCTGGAAGGCGGCGTGCTGCTGGCCGGCATCGAAGTGCTGGCAGTCATCCATCAGCAGGAGGCTGGGCTGGCTGGGCAACTCCCAGGGCAGCGCGGTGTCGGCGTCGTACCAGCCCACCTGGGCGCCGGCCGCCTGCCAGCGCTGGGCCAGCGCGCGCAGCGCATGGGTCTTGCCGCTGCCCGGGCCGCCCCACAGGAACACCGGCGGCGCGCCCGCGCCCAGGCTCAGCAAATGAGTCAGCGCGGCGGCATTGCCACCCGGCAGGAAATTGTCAAAGCTGTAAACCGGCTCCGGGCCCAGCGACAGCGGAATCTGCTTCAAAACCAAACCAACACCCTCTCAACCGGTGTAACACCACGCGCCCGGGATTTCAAATTGGCCGCGATTCTACGGGCCGCCATCAGTGCAGCGGTGGCTCGCCCCTGGCACGCAAGGCCTGCAGGCGCTGGCGCTGCTCGGCCCGGTCGGCCGCATCCGGACGCAGGCTCAGGTAGCGCTCCAGATCGGCCGCCGCGCCGCTCCAGTGCTGCAGCGCCTCCTGCACCAGGGCCCGGTCACGCAACTCCTGCGGCTCCTCGGGCAGGAGCAGCACCAGGCGCTGCTGCACCGCCAGCAGGCGCGGCCAGTCGGCCGCGCTGCGGTGGATCTCCTTCAGATTGCGCAACATACGCGCCAGCAACTGGCGCGAGCTGAGCGCCTGCAGAAAGAACTCCAGCGGCGGTTCGGCCGCGCCGCCGCGGTAAGGCAGCAGGGCTTCCTCCAGCGCCTCGCGCGACAGCGAGCGGCAGGTGAACGGGTCCAGCACCACCTCGCCCTGCGGCAGGTGCAGGCCGACCAGAAAGTGGCCGGGAAAGCCGATGCCGTTGGCGCGCAGCCCGATCTGGCCGGCCAGCTCCATATAGATGACGGCCAGTGCAATCGGTATGCCGCGCCGGGTCGCGAGCACCTGATGGATGAAGCTGTTGTCCGGGGCGTAGTAGTCGTTGACATTGCCGGCAAAGCCCAGCTCGTCATGGAAATAGCGGTTCAAAAGCAACAGCCGGTGGCTGGGCGCGGCATCGTCCGGCAGCCGCCGGCGCAAGCGCTCGGCCAGGGCATCGACCTCGGCCAGCACGGCCTGCACGTCCAGGCTCGGGTAGTCGTCCTGGGCAATGCAGGCGGCCGTCTCCAGCAGATTCAGCGCCCCAGCGTCGGCCACCAAGGTGGCGAAATGCTCCAGGGCCGAGGGGGCTTGCCAATATCGGGACAGCGTCATGAATCCGAGTTTATGCACGCCGGGCAAACTGACGCAGATTCAGCCCGCACAGGGCCAGCACCCCGAAGTACAGCAGGGCCGATACCGCCAGACTCGCCGCCATCAGCAAGGCACGCAGCAATTCACGCTCGCCCAGCGCGATCCAGTCCAGCCGGGTGGCGATCAGATATTGCAAGCCGCCCATCAGCGCACTGGCCAGCAGCACTCGCAGGCCAAAACCCAGCCAGCCGGGTGATGGCGCGTAGCTGCCCAGTTTCACCAGACCGCGCAGCAGCCAGCCGGCATTGACCAGCGCACCTAGGCCGATAGACAGGGCCAGTCCGGCCACGCCCAGCAGCGGCACCAGCGCGGCATTCATCAGCTGGGTCAGCACCAGCACGATCACCGCGATGCGCACCGGCGTTCGCATGTCCTGCTTGGCATAGAAGCCGGGCGCCAGCACCTTGATCGCGACCAGGCCCATCAGGCCGGCGCCATAGCCCATCACCGCCGTGCTGGTCTGGTCCACATCGAGCGCGGTGAAGGCGCCGCGGTGATAAAGCACTGCCACCATGGGCTCGGCAAACACCAGCAAGGCCACCGCACATGGCAGGGCCAGCAGCACCACCATGCGCAACCCCCAGTCCAGCATCGCCGAATAGGCTGCCGCTTCGCCACGCCCCTGGGCCGCCGACAGCTGCGGCGTCAGCACCGCACCCAGCGCCACGCCCAGCAAGGCGGTGGGAAATTCCATCAACCGGTCGGCATAGGTCAGCCAGGACGCCGCGCCGGCGCCGACAAAGATGGCGATCTGCAGATTGATGACCAGCGACAGCTGGGCCACGCCGACACCCAGCAAGGCCGGCCCCATCGCGCCCAGCACGCCCTTGACGCCAGGATGGCGCCAGGCCGTCCGCAGGCGCGACGGCGACCAGCCCAGGCGCGGCAACGCGCCGATGCGGCGCAGCGCCGGAATCTGCACCAGCAGCTGCAGCACGCCACCGATCATCACGCCGATCGCCAGCGCATAGATGGGCCGCCAGCCCCAGGCCTCCATCTTGGGCAGCAGCAGCCAGGCGCAGGCGATCACCGACAGGTTCAGCAGTACCGGCGTGGCCGCCGGCACGACGAAGCGCCGCCAGGTATTCAGAATGCCGGCCGACAGCGCGACCAGGGACATGCAGCCGATATAGGGAAACATCCAGCGCGTCATCACGATGGCGGCCTCGCGCCCATCGGCAGGCAATCCGGCCCCGAGCAGCCAGACCAGCAGCGGCGCGCCGACGACACCCAGCACGCAAACCACGATCAGCGCCCAGAGCAGCACCGTGGCCACGGCATCGATCAGGCTGTGCGTGGCCTCATCCCCGTCGGCCGCGCGGGTGCGCGCCAGGATGGGCACGAAAGCCTGGGAAAATGCCCCCTCGGCAAACAGCCGCCGCAGCATGTTCGGAATCCGGAAAGCGACCTGAAAGGCATCGGTCAGGCTGGAGGCGCCAAACAGCGCGGCCACCAACTGCTCGCGCACCAGGCCCGTGATGCGCGACAGCAGGGTCAGAACGGAGATCGTGGAGGCAGCGCGCAGCAGATTCATGAAGGGGCACAGAGCGTGTGGAGGGGCCGAAGCCGGCGCATTATCCGCGCTGCGCTGCAGCACCCGCCTCGATATCGGCACAGAGTCTTTGCCATAGCTTTCACAAAAGTGCTACACTCGCGGTCTTTGCACCATCTGGGTAGATACACAACATGGCAAGCTCTTCCAAAGCCAAAAAGAAAACCGTCCGTCTGGCATCGGGCCGCAAGCGCGCTCGTCAGGACGTGAAGCTGAACGCCGCCAACACGGCGCTGCGCTCCAAATTCCGCACGGTCATCAAGAACGTGCAAAAGGCTGTGGTCGCTGGCGACAAGACCAAGGCCGCTGAGCTCTTCAAGACCGCCCAGAACGTGATCGACTCGGTCGCCGACAAGGGCATCTTCCACAAGAACAAGGCTGCTCGCCACAAGAGCCGCCTGTCCGCCAAGATCAAGGCGCTGGCCGCCTGAAAACCAGATCTGGTGCAAAGCAAAAGCCCGCTTCGGCGGGCTTTTTCATGCCTGGCTCGCTTCGGCGGGCCTGCTGCCGGAGCATCTAGGTCCGACCCAGCCCAGCACTGGCATGCATCTGCCGTGCGCGCAGCCAGTCCGACACCGCACGCGCCACCCAGGGCGGGTCATCCAGCGGCAGATCATGGCCGGCCTGGGTATGCAGACGCAGCGGCACCCCCCAGGCGCGGCTGAGGGACTGCGAGCAGCGCCAGTCGACCAGGGTGTCCGCCTGGCTGCACAGCAGCAGCATCGGCGCATGCGGCCGGCCACGGCTGGCGCGGTAACGCATCGCCGCCAGCAATTGCCGCACGCCATTGCGCACCCCCACCGGATGCTTGCGCTGCAGCGCCACCCAGGACTCCAGCACCGGCTGGGGCTCGGTCACCATGCGCGAGGTCATTTTCAGCACCCTCGCCTCACGCCAGCGCACCCCCAGCCGCAGCAGGCCCAGGGCCAGCAGCTTCCAGTAGTTGGCCGGACGCAGGCGATGAAAGAAGGGGCTGTAGGGACGCAGGCTGGTGTTGATCAGCACCGTGCCGCCGACCTCGTCCGGATAGCGCGAGGCCCAGTCACACGCCACCATCGCGCCCAGCGACATGGCCAAGAGATGCACCGGCCCGGTCTGCCCGCGACGTGCCAGCTCGGTCCGGCAGGCCTCCACCATATCCGGCACACGGCTGGGACTGGCCTCGCGGTACAGCGCACCGTTGCCGGGCAGGTCCAGGGTCATGACCCGGGCGCCCGGCTGCTGGGCGGTGATTTCCTGGGTGAACACCGCCGGGAACGCGCCCCAGTGGCCGGCCTCGCGGGTCAGTCCGCGCAGCAGCACCCAGGTCACCGGCTCGCTCATGACACCCTCCCGCGCCGGTACCAACGCGTCAAAGCACGCTCGCGCTGCTCGGCGCGCTGCTCGGGGCTAGGCAGCCAGCGCTCGGCACCGCTGGCGGCCCGCGACACAAAATCCAGCCAGCTCATATGCCGGCGCAGCACCCGCTGCTGGCGGTGGCCGATCAGCGGATTGAACATGCCCTGGCGCGAAAACATCTGGCGCGGATTCTTCTTGACCCACAGCCAGGATCCCATCTCCAGGGTCAGCGGCAGCAGCATGCGCTCGGGCCGCTCGCAGGCCTGCAGATACAGATGATCCCAGAGATCGCCATGGGTCAGGTACTGCCGGCTCTGCGGCTCGAAGACATAACGGTGCTGGACATGGGTCTGATCCAGGATCTCGGCCAAGGCATGGATCTCGGGCAGATGCTCGATCGGCACGGCGGTATGGGCAAAGGGAAACCAGATGCGGTCACTCAGGCCGAAGCCCGAATGGCAGTCAACGCTGATCGCGAAGCGGTGGCTCAGCAACTCCTGCCGCACCAGCGCGCACAAGGCCTCGCTCTCGATCTGCATCGGCGCGCCGGCCGCGCCCCGATACCAGGGCAGATTGGCACTGATGCGCTGGCCACCCAGCATGAAAGGCGCGCCGCCGCTGGCCTCGACCGGCGCATTGCGCATCAGATCGACACCTTGCGGGTTGGCCCGCGTGCCGCGCCAGATGCCGCCCGGGTTGACCATGGGCATGAACACCATGCGCAGCGATTCAAGCTGACGATGCAGGGTCGCGTCCCAGCGCAAGCGTGCAACCAGGCTGCCCAGATAGGCCATCACAACCTCGGCACCGATGCGCTCCAAACCATGCACACCGCCAAAAATACCGATAGCCGGCACCTCCGGATCGGGGTTGCCGAGGCAAAAAGCCAGCACGGGAAGCCGCCGGCCCGCCACTTCGACATCGCAAAGCTGGCGCCGCTGCAGATAAGGCGCGCCCTGCTCGACAAGGCGTTCCATTTCCAGCAATTCGATCAAGGGAGACGGCTCTACGGCCTGTGTGCTGGACACCCGGGCTTCCAATTGGTGAGGACCTGGAGCATAGACGCCGCCGCTGCAGCCTCGATATGCCCGGTTTGATTACATCTCGTCACACGGCGGACATCAAGTGTGCGTAGCTTGAACAACACGAAAACTCGTCCCCTGTTGCGATGACACCCAGCCACCCTCTGAAGCTTCGTCCCGCGCTTGCACTGGCAAGTGCCTGTTTATGGGGTTTGATTGAGTTGCTGGCCCTGTGGCGTTCTCGGCACTCGCGCCAGCGATAGGCCGTGCTGCTCAGCCGGCTGGTGGCTTGTCGGGCAGCAGGCAGGCCTCGGCGACCTGCAACTGGTTGTCGCGTGCGAAGTTCATCACGAAGTCCCAGGCCATGGGCTCCAGCGCCTTCAGCTCTTCATTGACGATCACGCACTTGATGCCGTTGATGACGCGCGGCACGCAGTAGGGCGAATAGCCGATGTGGGCGCCCGGGCCGCCGCGCGAGCCGCCGGGCCGGAAGCAGGACATGGCACCGGCCAGCCGCTCGGCCCAGTCGCTGGGGCGAAACGTGCGTCCGTCCAGAGTCAGGCCCTGAATAAAGACTTCGCGCGGTTTGGGGGACTGGCTCATGCGTCTGACAAGGAGTTCAAACCCAGGCACCGAGGAGATGGCTGCGGCGGCCCGGTCTGCCGCGACCCGCGGCAAGAGCGCTATTGTGCCTCGGATGTGTTGCGCCGCAGCAAGACGGGGGCTTGCAGGCCGCACCAAGGGCGGCAGTTCTGCGCACAAAGCGATGGCTGCGCGAAACAGCCCCCTTAGAATTGTGCACAGGGGCGGCCAGGCCGCCCCGGCCTTTCCCAACACCCACCACCTATCCGGAGAGTTGATGAACGCTGTGTCTGCCGTACCGTCCGAGCCGCATGTCATGCAAACCTATGGCCGCCTGCCCGTTGCGCTGTCGCACGGCCAGGGCTGCTGGGTCTGGGACGTCAACGGCCGACGATATCTGGACGGGCTGGGCGGCATCGCGGTCAACACCCTGGGTCATGGCCACCCGAAGCTGGTCCCGGCGCTGCAGGAGCAGGTCGCCAAGCTGATCCACACCAGCAATTACTACCATGTGCCCTTGCAGGAGCAGCTGGCCGCCAAGCTCTGCGAGCTGTCGGGCCTGAGCAATGCCTTCTTCTGCAACAGCGGCCTGGAAGCCAATGAGGCGGCGCTGAAGATCGCCCGCAAATTCGGCCATGACCGCGGCAATAGCCGCCCGGAATGCATCGTCTTCGAAGGCGCCTTCCACGGCCGCTCGATCGCGACCCTGTCCGCCACCGCCAACCCCAAGGTGCAGGCCGGCTTCGGCCCGCTGGTCGAGGGCTTTGTGCGGGTGCCGCTGAACAATATCCCGGCGCTGGAAGCCGCGCTGCAGGCACACCCCAACGTGACCGCGATCTTCCTGGAAACCATCCAGGGCGAAGGCGGCATCAACCCCGCCCGCATCGAATTCCTGCAGGCACTGCGCAAGCTTTGCGACCAGCACGACATCCTCTTGATGCTGGATGAGGTGCAATGCGGCATCGGCCGCACCGGCAAGTGGTTTGCCCACCAATGGGCCGGCATCCAGCCGGACGTGATGCCGCTGGCCAAGGGCCTGGGCTCGGGCGTACCGATCGGCGCCGTGGTCTGCGGACCGCGCGCGGCCAAGGTGCTGCAGCCGGGCAACCATGGCACGACCTTCGGCGGCAATCCGCTGGCCATGCGTGCCGGGGTCGAGACCCTGCGCATCATGGAAGAAGAAGGCCTGCTGGCGAATGCGGCCACCGTCGGCGCGGCGCTGAAGGCCGGGCTGGAGCGCGAGCTGGCCGGCGTGGCCGGCGTGGTCGAGATCCGCGGCCAGGGCCTGATGCTGGGCATCGAGCTGTCGCGCCCCTGCGGCGTGCTGCTGGGCCAAGCCCTCGAATCCGGGCTGCTGATCAGTGTGACCGCCGACAAGGTGGTGCGCCTGGTGCCGGCGCTGATCCTCAGCGAGGAGGAGGCGGCACAGATCGTCGCCCTGCTCTGCCCGCTGATCAAAGCCTTCCTGGCCCAGCCATGAAGCCGGGGATGAGCTTGATGCGCCACTACCTGCAGTTCAAGGACTTCCGGGCCGAGGAGTACGTCTATCTGTTCGAGCGCGCCGCGCTGATCAAGCGACGCTTCAAGAACTACGAGCGCTACCAGCCGCTGCAGGACCGCACGCTGGCGATGATCTTCGAGAAAGCCAGCACCCGCACCCGGGTCAGCTTCGAGGCCGGCATGTACCAGATGGGTGGCTCGGTGGTGCACCTGACCACCGGCGACAGCCAGCTGGGCCGGGCCGAGCCTATCGAGGACAGCGCCCGCGTGATCAGCCGCATGGTCGATCTGGTGATGATTCGCACCTACGAGCAGACCAAGATCGAGCGCTTCGCGGCCCACTCGCGGGTGCCGGTCATCAATGGCCTGACCAACGAGTACCACCCCTGCCAGATCCTGGCCGATCTGTTCACCTTCATCGAGGCGCGCGGCATGAACCACCGCGGCGTCGTCGATGTCGACTGCCTGAAGGGCCGGGTCGTGGCCTGGGTTGGCGACGGCAACAATATGGCCAACACCTGGCTGCAGGCGGCCGAGATCCTGGGCTTCACGGTCCATGTCAGCACGCCGGGCGGCTACGAGGTCGACCCGGTGGTCGCGGGCATCAAGAACACCGACTGCTACAAGGTGTTCCAGGACCCGATGGACGCCTGCCGCGGTGCCGATCTGGTGACCACCGATGTCTGGACCAGCATGGGTTACGAGGCCGAGAACGAGGCCCGCCGCGCCGCCTTTGCCGACTGGTGCGTCGATGCCGAGATGATGGCTGTCGCCAAGCCCGATGCGCTCTTCATGCACTGCCTGCCGGCGCATCGCGGTGAGGAGGTCGCGGCCGATGTGATCGACGGTCCGCAGTCGGTGGTCTGGGAAGAAGCCGAGAACCGCATGCATGTGCAGAAGGCCCTGATGGAGTACCTGCTGCTGGGCCGCATCGGCTGAGGCTCAGCGCGGCTTGATGCTGTCGGCCAGGCTGCCGACCGGGTAGTAGCGCTGGAAGGTCTTCCAGACGATGCCGCTGCGCGAAGCCTTCTCCAAGGCCTCGCGCAGCACCGCACGGTCCTGCTCGCTGACCGATGTCCTGGAGATGTAGGCACCGCTGTCGACCCAGGGCAGCTCATCGACCGGCTCGTAGCGCAGCCTCTCGATCAGCGGCTTGAAGCGGGTATCGGCCAGCAATGCACCGACCAGGATGGACGGCGCCATGATGGTGATGTCGGCCAGACCGGCCTGCAGCATGCGCCCCACCGAGACCGGGTCCACATCGAGAAAAAGCCGCCCCTGGGCACGCAGATCCTTGATCAGGGCCTGGTAGGCATCGCCATAATCGAAGCCACGTACCAGCGCGACCCGCAGCTCCTTGCGCTCGCGCAACTCCTGCAGGCTGCGCACCGGCGCGCGTTCCGCGTTCAGCGAGATCAGCGTGGCGCGTGCATAGATCAGCGGCACGAAGACCCCGAACTCATCGCGGCGCGGCGTGCGGGCCGCCGGTATCAGCAGGTCGGCACGGCCATTCTCGAACATGGCCTCCAGTCGGGCCCGCGGCACCGGGGTGAAGAGGAAGTTGCAGCCCGAGATGCCGTTCAGCACATCGTGGTAGACCCCGCCGATGCCCTCGTCCGAGACGATCATGCTCAGGCCGACCGGTGCCGCCGGCACCTGCATGGCGCGCGAGCAGTCGGCCAGCGAAGGCGTCGACAGTCCCAGCGCCAGGGGCCACAACACAATCCGGCGCAGCAGGCGCCCAAGACTTTCAACCATCACCCCAACCCTTTGACGAGTGATCCGCGGCGGCAGATGCAGAGCAGCCAGCATAGCTCAGCCTGCCGTCAGCCCCCTGTAGCATGATGCGCCCATGAAACTTGCGCTGATCACCGATCTGCATGCCAATCGAGAAGCCCTGACGGCCGTGCTGGCCCATGCCCAGGCCCAGGGCTGCGACGGCCACGCTTTTCTGGGCGACTATGTCGGCTATGGCGGCGACCCCGGCTGGGTGCTGGACCGGGTTCGCGAGCTGGTCGATCAGGGTGCGCTGGCGGTGATGGGCAACCACGACAGCGCGGTGGTCCATGGCGCGCTGCCGACCATGCGCGACGACGCCCGCGCCGCCGCCGCCTGGACCCGCGAACAGCTGAGCACCGAGCAGCTGCGCTTCCTGGCCGAGCTGCCGATGACCGCCAGCCGGGGCCACTGCCTGTTCGTCCATGCCAACGCCTTTGCGCCCGAGGGCTTCGAATACATCCAGGGCCGTGCCGAGGCGATGCGCAGCCTGCAGGCCACCGACCGCGCCTACACCTTCTGCGGCCATATGCACGAGCCCATGCTCTACCATCTGTCGGGCACCGGCAAGGCCGGCGACTTCAGCCCGGTGCCCGGCGTCGAGATCCCGCTGCTGAGCCACCGCCAGTGGCTGATCATCCCCGGCTCCTGCGGCCAGCCGCGCGATGGCAATCCCGAGGCCTGCTATGCCTGCTTCGACACCGAGACCGGCCTGCTGAGCTTCCAGCGCGTGCCCTATGACGTCGAGGCCGCCGCCGCCCGCATCCGCAGCTCCGGCCTGCCCGAGGCCGTGGCCGAACGCCTGGCCGCGCGGCTGAGCCAGGGCGAGTAGGCCGATGAGCGACGGCGCTCCCCACAGCACGCAAGACCTGCCCCTGCCCGGCCCGCTGGTGCCGGGCCTGGTGCTCGATGGCTTCCGCCTGGACGAGCACCTGCACCAGGGCGGCATGGCCAATCTCTGGGCCGTCAGCCGCGTCGAGCCCGGCCCGGGCGACGGCCTGCCGCTGATCATGAAGCTGCCGCGCATCAAGGGCGGCGAAGACCCGGCCACCATCGTCGGCTTCGAGGTCGAGCAGATGCTGATGCCGGCATTGAAGGGCCCGCATGTGCCGCGCTATGTGGCGCGCGGCGACTGGACACGCCAGGCCTATATCGTGATGGAGCGCATCGATGGCCCCTCGCTGCGGCCACGGCTGGACGATGCGCCGCTGCCGCTGGACGAGGTGGTGGACATCGGCATCAAGGTGGCCACCGCCCTGCATGCCTTGCACCGCCAGCATGTGGTGCATCTGGACATCAAGCCCAGCAACATCATGTTCCGCCCGGACGGCGTGGCCGTGCTGGTGGATTTCGGCCTGTCGCGCCACAGCCAGCTGCCCGATCTGCTAGAAGAGGAGTTCGAGCTGCCTATGGGCACCGGCCCCTATATGTCGCCCGAGCAGGTGCAGTTCGTCCGCAACGACCCGCGCAGCGATCTGTTCGCGCTGGGCGTGATGCTCTACCACCTGGCCACCGGCGAGCGGCCCTTCGGCCAGCCCTCGTCGGTGCGCGGCCTGCGTCGGCGCCTGTACATCGATCCGGTGCCGCCGCGCGCACTGCGCGCCGAGATCCCGCCCTGGCTGCAGGAGCTGATCCTGCACTGCCTGGAGGTCAAGGCCGAGCGTCGCTACCAGAGCGCGGCCCAGCTCGCGCTGGATCTGCAGCGACCCGAGGGCATCGCGCTGACACGCCGCGCCGAGCGCCTGCAAACCAGCTCGGTGGTCAAGACCTTCAAGCGCTGGTTTTTCGCGCTGGGCGCCGAGCCCTCGCCCGCGGCCAGTGTTGACGAGCAGGTGGCGCGCAGCCCCATCATCATGGCGGCGGTCGACACCGAGGCCGCCACCCCCGCCCTGCTGGCCCAGTTGCAGGAGACGGTGCGGCGCCTGGTGCAGGCCGAGCCGGGCGCGCGGCTGGCCTGCGTCAGCGTGATGAAGACGGCCCGCATCGGCATGGACGAGCTGACCGACAAGGCCGGCCAGAGCCTGCATGTCAAACAGCTGATCGCCTTGAAGCACTGGGCCCGCCCGATCAGCCGCGCGCTGGCGCTGGAGGATGGGCGATTGACCTTCCATGTGCTGGAGGCGCCCGATGCGGCCCAGGCCCTGATCGAGTTCGCTGCCAAGGCCCGGGTCGACCATCTGGTGATGGGGGCCAGCGGCAGCTCGGCGCTGCGCCGCTATCTGGGCAGCGTCTCGGCCCAGGTGGTGGCCGAGGCGGAGTGCAGCGTGACGGTGGTGCGCGCCTCCTAAAATCGGGCCATGTCTGCGCCCCCCGCCAATCCCTGCATCGCCTGCGGCGCCTGCTGCGCCAGCTTCCGGGTCGATTTCGCCCGCGAGGAGCTGCAAAGCGAGGGCGGCTGCGTGCCCGACGGGCTGACGGTGGACCTCAACCACAGCCTGAGCCGCATGCGCGGCACCGATCATGCCCAGCCGCGCTGCGCGGCCCTGGTCGGCACGGTGGGCATCAAGGCCAGCTGCGGCATCTATGAATGGCGGCCCGGCCCCTGCCGCGAGTTCGGCCTGCGCGCACCGATGGGCATCGGCGACGAGGCCTGTGCGCGGGCGCGTGCCCGCCACGGCCTCGCGCCGCTGTAGGCACGCCCTCGGCCGCTACTGCACCAGCCTGACATTGCGCAGGCTCTCCAGCTTGGCCGCATACATCTGACGGTCCTTGACGGTGGCGCTGTTGTCGCGCGCCAGCGCCAGATGCTTGCGCGCTTCGCCGAGCTCGCCCAGCCCGTAGTTAGCCAGGGCCAGCCAGAAATGAAACTCGTGAAAATAGGCCGAGCGCTCGATCTCGCGGGTGAAGAGTTTCTTCGCGGCCTTGAAGTCACCGGCCCGCATGGCCACGACGCCCTCGTCGAAGTACTTGAACGGTGGATTGGGCTGGATGTCGCGCAGCTTGGCGCTCAGCAGCTCGGCCTCCTCGCGCCGGCCTCTGTCTTTCAGCACCAGGATCAGATTGGACAGGGTCTGGGCATTGGCCGGCTCCTCGGCCAGGACGGTGCGGAACACCTGCTCGGCCCGCTCGGCATGGCCATGGCGGCGATAGATCACGCCCAGCGTGTTGTAAGCGGCGATGAAGCGCGGATCCTGGGTCATCGCGCCACGCGCCCACCAGTAGGCCTCGTCGGTGCGGCCCTGCTGCAGCAGCTCGGCCGCGCGGTTGTTCATATACATCGCGATCACCGTGCTCTCGTCGATCACACGGCTGCGCTGGCCGCGCAGCTGTTCGGCCGGCAGGAAGTCGATGACCAGCAGCTCGGCCTCGAAGGTCCGCGCGCTGCGCTCATAGACGGGCCGGCCCAGGCTCAGATTGATGTGGCCGCTGAGGAAATAGAGATCGCCGCTGCGGCTCCACAACTCTTCGACATAGACGCTCTGGTAGCGCACCGGCAGGCCCAGCGCCTTGGCGAATGCCGAGGTCATCAGCACCAGGGACAGGCAGTTGCCGCGGCGCGCCTCGAAGGCTTCGGCCGCACTGCGGGTGATGCTGGCGTCGTACTCCAGCTGCAGCTTGCTCTTGTTGTAGAGCGCATCGATCAGGCCCTGGCGGCTGCCTTCGCGGCGAGCTTGCTGGGCGATCTCATGGTCCAGATAGCGCTGCATCTCGGGGCTGAGCTTGAACAGGGCCTCGGCACCCAGCGAGGCGGGCGCCGGCGCGAACAGGGCATCGTCAAACAGGCGCTGCGGCTGCGGGGCGGGCGGCGCGCTGGCACAACCGGTCAGTGCAGCAAACCCGAGTGCGAGCCAGAGAACGGCCAGGGGTTTCATGGTGCTGTCTCCTGCGAACATGGCGCCGGCCAGCCTGTTGCGACCACCGTGCGTCCCTGGTTCCAAAGCTAGCACCGAAAGCCCTGGCTCGCCAGTGCGCAAAGCCGTGCCGATGCCCTCAATTCAGCACATAGACCAGGGCGCTACGCGCCGGCACCGTGAAGCGCCCGGTTTCCGGCTCGAAGCCAGCCTGCTCGGCCGGCCTCTTGTCGGCGGCCTGCGATGCCAGGTGCACCGGATGCAGCCGGTAGGCCAGGCCCCGGGCTTGCGGCAGGTTCAGGGCCTGAGCGCTCTTGCCTGCATTGACGATATAGATCAGCCGCTCGAAGCCGGCGCCGGCCAGGCCGCGGCCGTCCAGCTCACCCACCAGCAGCAGCGGGTTCTGCTGCGGCCCGGTGTTGTGGAAGCGCAGTCGTTGCTGCACCGCCGCCGCCGAATCGAGGCGGAACAGGCTGGAGCTGGCGCGGATGCGCAGCAGGTCCAGAAAGGCATCGCGGGTCCAGCGGATCTGGGCCGGCTCGGGCTTGATCAGCGGGTTGTTCAGCACCGGGCGCAGCAGCGCGTAGTTCGCGCCGTTGTCGGCCTTGGGCGGCAGCCCGGTGCCGAAATAGTTGTCGCTCAGCGACCAGTCCAGGCGGTTGAACCAGTCGCCCGAGTCGTAGCTGTTGCGGTCCAGCGACTTGGAACGCAGGGTCTCGATGCCGGCATGGAAGTAAGGCACGCCCTGGCTGAAGGCGGTGACGGCCATGCCCAGCAACTGCACCCGGGCCCGATCCTCGCGCGAAGTCTGCTGCGGCAGCTTCAACGCATTGATGTCGAACAGGGTCTGGTTGTCATGGTTGTCGGCATAGTTGACCACCTCGCCCGGCGCCGAGGCATAGCCGGCCGGCTGGCCGGCGTAGTCGATCTGCGCCAGGCGCCGGCGCTCGCCGCCGAAGGTCTGCAGCTCATAGCCGCGCAGCGAGCCGGCCAGGCCGACCCGCAGCAGGTCGGCGGCACGCAGCAAATCCTCGCGCGTGGCCGCGCCGCCCAGCGCGTTCGGCGCATGGTGCAGGCCGTTGAGCCAGCCCTGGCGGCCAATCAGGTCCTCGCCGCCGTCGGCCGCGCCGCCGCCACGCAGCGCGTCGCGCGCCCGGTCGCTGAAGGTGGCGATGCCGCTGCCGTTCAGCGATAGCTGCGAGGCCTGGACAAAGCGCCGGCCATCGGCCACCTCGCCGAAGTTCCAGCCCTCGCCGATCAGCTGCACCGGCCGGCCCAGCTCGCGCCGCAGCCGCGCCTGCAGCCGCTCCATCGCGGCGCGCGGCTGGTGGCCCATCAGATCGAAACGGAACGAGGCCATCTTGTACTCGCGCGCCCACAGCAGCACCGAGTCCTCCATCAGCTTGCCCATCATGCGGTGCTCGGTGGCGGTGTTGTCGCAGCAGGTCGAGCGCTCCACCTGGCCCTGGGCGTCGTAGCGCTGGTAGTAGCCGGGCACGATGCGGTCCAGCACCGATTTCCGATGCTGGCCGGCGGCGGCCGTGTGGTTGTAGACCACGTCCATGCCGACCCGCAGGCCGGCCCGGCTCAGCGCCTGCACCATCTGGCGCAACTCGATGATGCGGCGCGCGCCGTCCATCGCATCGCTGGCATAGCTGCCTTCGGGGGCGTTGTAGTGCAAGGGGTCGTAACCCCAGTTGAAGCAGTCGCGCTCGGCCAGTGCCATCACCGCCGCCTGCTGGGCCTCGCTGTCCGGCGCCGCCGCCGGCACCTGGGGCACGGCGCAGCCGGTCTCGGGAATCGTCGCGATATCGAACACCGGCAGCAGATGCACGTCCGTCAGGCCGGCCTCGCCGAGCGCGCGCAGATGCTGCATGCCCAGCGAGCCGGCAACGGTGAAGGCCTGGTACTTGCCGCGCTGGGCTTCGGGCACCGAGGCGTCATTGATCGAGAAGTCGCGCACATGCAGCTCATAGATCACCATCTCGGTATTGCGCTTGACACGATCCGGCAGCTGCAGCGCATCCCAGCCCGGCGGCTTCAAGGCCGGCGCGGCCAGATCGGCGATATAGCTGCGGTGCGAGTCGGCGCTCAGGCTGAGCGAGTAGGGATCGGTGACCCGGTTGCGCAGCCGGCCGACGCCGCGCACATGGGTCTCGACCAGATAGCTGTAGTAGCCGCCGCTCAGATCGGCGGGCAGGCGCAGCGACCAGATGCCGGTGGCGGCGTCGCGCCGCATCGGCAGGGCCTGCTGCGCCGCCGCCGCGGCGCTGGCGTAATGGCAGAGATGCACCGCGCGGGCCGTCGGCGCCCAGAGCTTGAAGCCGGTGTGGCGGCCGGCGCCGACGCTCACCCCGAGATCCGGCACGGCCGCAGCCCTGGCATAGAGATCGTCCAACGCAGCGGCGGCCTGCAGGCCGGTCGCCTGCAAGACCTGACCCCGCTCGTCCTCCTGAACCAGCAGCATCTGGCCGCGCAGCAGCTCCGGCAGGCGCGCCACCGCAGACTCGGGCACAGCCAGCAGCAGCCCCGGCCCCAGATGGCGGAAGCGCCCGGCCAGCGCCGGCGGCAGGGCTGCCGAGCGCGGTGTCAGCGGCACCACGCCATCGAAGCCGCTGACCTGGTGGCCGGCTCTCGCGTCCAGCCGCCCGGCCGCCGAGTGATAGAGCTTGAAACGCCCGCTGGCCCTCAGCGCCGGCCACAGCAGCAGGCGCCGGTTCAGCCAATGGCCGCGCGCATCCATGGCCGGCGCCTCAGCAAGCAGCTGCTCGAAGCCCGCCGCATCACAGGCCGCGCGCAGCTCGGCGCTGTCGTCGGCCGCCTGCGCGACCCCGGCCAGCAAGGCCAGCATCCCCGCCCACATCCCGATGCCGCCTGCGGCCATGGCTCGCTCCTGTTGTCTCATTTTCAAAATAGTAGCAAAACTACATCAACAATCAGCTAGCGACTTTCACCAACAACTTCCAATCCATCGATGTTTCACCTATGCTGCCGCCAAACCAAATCGCTAGACAAGTAATTTAGCTACAACATCGAGACAATGATCAAAACCCTCATCCTGGCCTGTGCGATGGCCGGCAGCGCAGCCGCCACCGATCTCGGCCCGGTGCCGGCTCGCGACCCCGGCAGCCGTCTGGCGCCCGGTTGGCAGCATGGCGCCTTCATCGAGATCTTTGTGCGCGGCTACCAGGACAGCGATGGCGACGGCATCGGCGATCTGCGAGGCCTGACGGCGCGGCTGGACTATCTGCAGGACCTGGGCGTCAAAGGCATCTGGCTGATGCCCATCACCGCCAGCGCCGACCGCGACCACGGCTATGCGACGACCGATTTCCGCGCGCTGGAGCCGCAGTACGGCAGCATGGCCGATTTCGATGAGTTCCTCCGTCAAGCACACCGGCGCGGCATCGGCGTCATCATCGACTATGTGATCAATCACAGCGCCGCCGCCCACCCGCTGTTCCAGCAGGCCCTGCACAAGCCGGCCAGCCCCTACCGCGACTGGTTTGTCTGGCAGCAAGAGTCCCCGAGCGGCTGGGACATCTGGGGCCAGAACCCCTGGACCACGACGCCGACCGGCAGCTATTTCGCCACCTTCGGCCCGGCGATGCCGGACTTCAATCTGAACAACCCCCAGGTCTGGGACTACCACCTGAACAGCCTGCGTTTCTGGCTCAATCGCGGCCTGGACGGTTTCCGGCTCGATGCTGTGCCGCATCTGGTCGAGACCGACGCCGTCGAATGGAACGACCAGCCCGAAAGCCGGCGTCTGACCAAGCAGCTGCAGGACCTGATCAAGAGCTACCGCCAGCGCCACGTCGTCTGCGAGGCCACCGCCAATCCGCAGGTCTATGCCGACCCGGCCATCTGCGGCAGCGCCTTTGCCTTCGGCCTGGAGCATCAGATCATCAAGGCCGCGCGCGGCGAGCCGGCCGCGATCCAGGCCGTGGCCGACTATTTCAGGACGGCGCCGCCGACCATGGCGACCATGCTGGCCAACCATGACATCTTCGCCGGCGCGCGCATCTGGGATCAGCTGGCCGGCGACGAGACCGCCTACAAGCTGGCCGCCGCCAGCTATCTGCTGATGCCCGGCACCCCCTTCATCTACTACGGCGAGGAGATCGGCATGGCCGGCATCCCCGGCCTGCCCGGCGACGAACCGCTGCGTGGCCCGATGAGCTGGCGCGCCGATGGCGGCTTCAGCAGCGCTCTGCCCTATCGCCCGCCGTCACCGAATGCCGCCCGCCACAACGCCGCCGCCCAGGCTGCCGACCCCGACTCCCTGCTGAATTTCTACAAAGCCATGCTGAGGCTGCGCAACACCCTGCCCGCCATCGCCCGCGGTAGCTACGAACAGGCCCGGGTCGAGGGTCAGGTCTTGAGCTTCCGGCGCCGGCTGGGGCGCGAGCAGGCCCTGGTCGTGATCAACTACGGCGCGCAGGCCGCGCCGACGCCGCACATGACCCTGCCGGCCCGGGCCAGGCTGCAGGCCGTTTATCCTCGCGGGCAGACGCGGCCACGCGCCGATGCGCAGGGCCGGCCGTCCATCCCGGCCCGATCGGTCGCCGTCTACCGCATCACGCCATGAACATCCTCGCAAGCACTCTGGCCGCGCTCGCCCTCGGCGCCAGCTTTCTGATGAACACAGCCCACGCCCACACCCTCTCCCGCATCGAGCCGCCGTCCTGGTGGGTCGGCATGGCCGAACCCGGCCTGCAGCTGCTGGTGCATGGCGAGCGCATCGCCGAGTTGAACCCCAGGCTGCAGCCCTATGCCGGCGTCAACCTGCGCAAGGTCCACCGGGTCAGCAGCCCCAACTACCTGTTCCTGGACCTGCAACTGGACGCGGCCGCCCGGGCCGGCGAGCTCGAACTGCATTTCGACAACGCGCAGGGCAAGACCGTGCTGACGCAGCGCTATGCGCTGCAGGCCCGCGAGCCCGGCTCGGCGCAGCGCCAGGGTTTCGGCCCCGAGGACGCGATCTACCTCGTGGTGCCGGACCGCTTTGCCCAGGGCGACCCTGGGCTGACGGCCCGCGCGGGGATGCGGGAGGGGCTTGACCGCGCATCACCGGGCGGACGGCATGGCGGTGACCTGAAGGGCCTGCGCCAGCATCTGGACTACATCGCCGCCATGGGCTTCACCCAGCTCTGGCCGACCCCGCTGAGCGAGAACAACAGCGCCGCCTACAGCTACCACGGCTATGCCGCGACCGACTTCTACCAGGTCGACCCGCGCTTCGGCAGCAATGCGGACTACCGCGCCCTGGTCGCCGAGGCCCGCGCCAAGGGCCTGGGCGTGATCCAGGACATCGTGCTCAACCACATCGGCGGCCAGCACTGGTGGATGCGCGACCTGCCCGACCCCGACTGGCTCAACCAATGGCCGGCCTATACCGAGACCCATCACGCCCGCATCAGCCTGCTCGACCCCTACGCCGCCGCCAGCGACCGCAAGCGCTTCACCGACGGCTGGTTTACCACGACGATGCCGGACCTGAACCAGCGCCATCCGCTGCTGGCCAGCTACCTGACCCAGATGAGCTTGTGGTGGATCGAGTCCGCCGGGCTCAGCGGCATCCGCACCGACACCTACAGCTATTCCGACAAGGACTTCCTGGCCGCCTGGTCGGCCCGGCTGATGCGCGAGTACCCCCGGCTCAATATCGTCGGCGAGGAATGGAGCCCGCATCCGGCCATCGTGTCCTACTGGCAGCGTGGCAAGAAAAACCACGACGGCTATGTCTCGCAGACGCCCAGCATGATGGACTTCCCGCTGCATGGGGCGCTGCTGGCCGGCCTCAGCGAACCCGAGGACCAGGGCGGCGGGCTGATCAAGCTCTACGAGGCCCTGGCCCATGACTTCGTCTACCCGGACCCGGCGAATCTGGTGCTGTTCGAGGGCAACCACGACACGCCGCGCCTGCATTCGTTGCTCAACGGCGAGCTGGCACTGACCAAGATGGCCTGGGCCTATCTGGCCGTGACGCGGCGCATCCCGCAGTTCTTCTACGGCAGCGAGCTGCTGCTGCAAAGCCCGAAGCAGCGCGACGACGGCGTGGTGCGGGCCGACTTCCCCGGCGGCTGGGCGGTCGACAGCGTCAACGGCTTCAGCGGCCAGGGACTCAGCGCGCGGCAGCGTGAAGCGCAGGACTGGCTGCGCCGCTTGCTGAACTGGCGCAAGGGCTCGCCAGCCGTGCATGCCGGGCGGCTGATTCACTACACGCCCGAGCAGGGCTGCTATGTGCTGTTTCGCCAGCTGGGCACGCAAACCGTGATGCTGGTGCTGAACAAGAACGGCAGCGAGACCCGGCTGGACACGCGGCGCTTCGGCGAGGTGCTGGGGCTTCAGGCCCATGGGATCGACGTGATGAGCGGCCAGCGTCACGAACTGGGGCAAAGCCTGACCCTTCCGGCGCGTTCGGCCCTCGTCCTGGACATCAGGTCATCAATCGCTCCAGCAGCCGCGCCACATGAACAGCCTCGCGCTGCGCGCCGTCCTTGATCTGATGCCGGCAGCTGGTGCCGTCGGCCACGACGATGGCCTCGGGCCGGGCGCGGATGGCCGGTAGCAAGCTCAGCTCGGCCATCTGCATCGACACCTCGTAGTGCCTGGCCTCGTAGCCGAAGCTGCCGGCCATGCCGCAGCAGCTGCTCTCGATCAGCTCCGGGCTGGCGCCGGGAATCAGCCGCAGCACCTCGAGGATGGGAGTCACCGCGCCGAAGGCCTTCTGATGGCAATGGCCGTGCAGCAGGATGGGCGCCTCGGCGGGCTTGAACGTCAGATCGAAGCGGCCGGCCCTGGCCTCGCGGGCGATGAACTCCTCGAACATCAGCGCCTGGGCGCCGACGACCTGGGCCGGCTCGCCCAGGCCCATCACCAGGGCCTCGTCGCGCAGGGTCAGTAGGCAGGAGGGCTCCAGGCCCACCACCGCAATGCCGGCACTGGCCAGCGGCAGCAGTGCCTGGATCAGCGCACCCGCCCTGGCCTTGGCCTCATCGACCTGACCACTGGCCAGATAGGTGCGGCCGCAGCAGTGCTGGCCGCCGTCCTTGCTCACCTGGTGCAGGGTATAGCCGGCCGCCTTCAGCACGCGGGCGGCGGCCAGCGCGTTCTCGCTCTCGAAGCTGCCGTTGAAGGTGTCGACGAAGAGCACGGCAGCCTTCTCGCCCGCCGCCAAGGTGACCTCAAGACTGGAGAACAGGCCCTGGTCCGGTGCGCGCCAGAAGGTGTCGCGGCGCCAGCGCGGCAGGCTGCGCTTGGCCGAGAAGCCAAGTAGCTTCTCGGTCAGCCCCGGCAGGCGCAGATTGAAAAGCCAGGGCGCACGCGCGCCCCAGGCCGCGTAGTCGGGCAGCGCGGCGACCAGCCGGTCCTTCAGCGTCCGCCCATGCCTGGCCTTGTAGTGCGACAGGAACTCGATCTTCATCCGCGCCATGTCGACGCCGGTGGGGCAGTCGCGCTTGCAGCCCTTGCAGCCGACACACAGCGCCATGGTCTCGGCCATCGCCTCACTGGTGAAGGCGCCCTCGCCCAGCTGGCCCGACAGCGCCAGTCGCAGCGTGTTGGCGCGGCCGCGGGTCAGGTGTTGCTCGTCGCGGGTGACGCGGTAGCTGGGGCACATGGTGCCGGCGTCGAACTTGCGGCAGTGGCCATTGTTATTGCACATCTCGACCGCCTTGGCCAGGCCGCCGGTGCTGTCGCCGCCGCTGCCGGGCGCGGTCGTGGCCTCGGTGACCGGATCGTTCTGCACATTCCAGGCCGACCAGTCCAGCGCCGGCCTCAAGGCAATCGTGCGGTAGGGCTTGGGCGCCGAGGCCGGCGGGAAGCGGAACAGCGCGCCCTCGTCCATCTTCGGCGGGTCGATGATCTTGCCGGGGTTGAACAGACCGGCCGGATCCATATGCTGCTTGATCGCGCGGAAGGCCTCAACGAGCTTGGGGCCGAACTGCCATTCAATCCACTCGCCGCGGCACAGGCCGTCGCCATGCTCGCCGCTGTAGGCGCCCTTGAACTTGCGCACCAGGGCCGAGGCCTCCTCGGCCATCGCCCGCATCTTCAGCGCGCCGTCGCGGCGCATGTCCAGGATGGGCCGCACATGCAGGGTGCCGACCGAGGCATGGGCATACCAGGTGCCGCGGCTGCCATACTTCGCGAACACCTCGGTCAGCGCGTCGGTGTACTCGGCCAGGTGCGGCAGCGGCACCGCGCAATCCTCGATGAAGGACACCGGCTTGCCGTCGCCCTTCAGGCTCATCATGATGTTGAGCCCGGCCTTGCGCACCTCCCAGAGGTTTTTCTGCGGCGCCTCGTCGGCCATCTCCACCACCGTGCCCGGCAGGCCCAGCTCGCCCATCAGCTCGACCAGCTCGACCAACTGCCTCAGCAGGGGCGGTTTCTGCGGGCCGGAGAACTCGACCAGCAGGATGGCTGCCGGACGGCCGATCAGCGCGGTCTCTATCGTCGGCCTGAAGGCCGGGTTGGCCAGGCTCAGCTCTATCATCGTGCGGTCGACCAGCTCGACCGCACTGGGGCCCAGCTTGACGATGTGCTGGGCCGCATCCATCGCCGCGTGGAAGCTCTCGAAATTGACCACGCCCAGCACCTTGGCGCGCGGCAGCTCGGCCAACTGCAGGCTCAGGCTGCGGGTGTAGGCCAGCGTGCCCTCCGAGCCGATCAGCAGATGGGCCAGGTTGACGCTGCCGTCGTCGGTATAGGGCCGCTCGTTCTGGCAGTCGAAGATGTCGAGGTTGTAGCCGCCGACGCGGCGCAGCACCTTGGGCCAGTGCTCGGCCAGCTCGGCGCGATGGCTTTGCGCCAGACCGCGCACGAACTCGGCGATCCCGGCCGCACGGCCGGCGGCAAGACCTGACACCGGCCCGAAGTCCACGAGCGAGCCATCGGACAGCCAGGCGCTGGCGCCGACCACGTTGTGCACCATATTGCCATAGGCGATCGAGCGCGAGCCGCAGGAATTGTTGCCGGCCATGCCGCCCAAGGTGGCCTGGGCGCTGGTCGAGACATCGACCGGGTACCAGAGCCCATGGGGCTTGAGCTGCGCATTCAGATGGTCCAGCACCAGGCCCGGTTCGACCGTGGCGCGGCGCTGCTCGACATCGACGCTCAGCACGCGGCGAAAGTGCTTGCTGTTGTCGATCACCAGGGCCGCGCCGGTGGTCTGGCCACACTGGCTGGTGCCGCCGCCGCGCGGCAGCACCGGGATCTTCAGCTCGCCGGCGATCGCGATCGCGGTGGCGATGTCGCGCTCGGTCCTGGGCACGAACACGCCCAGCGGCATGATCTGGTAGATCGAGGCGTCGGTGGCATAGCGGCCACGGGAGCCGGCATCGAACCTCACCTCGCCCTCGGTCTCGCGGCGCAGGCGCTGCTCCATCAGCAGCACATCGCCGCTCATCGCGCGGCCTCGGCCGGATAGATGGCCCCGTCCCGCAGCAGGGCCAGCACCGCGTCGCGCTTGGCCAGCACATGCTGGATCAGCACCTCGCGCAGCCGGGCGCCATCGCGCGCGGCCAGTGCTTCGATCATCTGCTGGTGCTCGGCCAGCGCGCGCGCCCATTTGGCCTCGTCCTGGTTGGTGCGAAAGCGCAGCGACTGCACGCGGGCATTGATCGCGCGATAGGTCTGGGCCAACACCGGGTTGCCGGCCGCCTCGTTGATCGCGCTGTGGATGCGGGCATTGAGCCGGTAGTAGCCGGACAGGTCGCGCCGCGCATGGCAGGCCATCATCTCGAAATGCAGAGCGCGCAGCTCGGCGATCTCGGCCTCGGCAATGCGCTCGGCCGCCAGCGCGCCGGACAGGCCCTCCAGCTCGGCCAGCAGCTCGAAGCTGTGCATCACATCGGCCTCGGTCAGCTTGACCGCGACCGCGCCGCGGTTGGGCAAGAGATCCACCAGCCCCTCGGCGGCCAGCAGCTTGATGGCCTCGCGCAGCGGGGTGCGCGAGACCTGCAGCTGCTCGCTGAGCTCGCGCTCGTTGAGCTTGGCGCCCGGCGCGATGCGGCCTTCGACCAGCATGGTGCGCAGGCGCGCGGACACCTGCTCATGCAGGGCCAGGTGGGACATCTTGACGATCTCGGCCATGGCTGAAAACTCCTTCGTCATATTTTGCATGCAAATTTTTACCCCCAAGAAGCCAATGATTAAGGGTATTCCAAGGTGCACCCCTTGTTTTTGCATGCAAAACTAGCCGAAGGCAAAGAACTCGGAAAGACCCCCATGCTCCAGCTCGACCATCACCCCACCGGCCGCCATTTCCTGCAGATCCCCGGCCCCAGCCCGGTGCCGGACCGCATCCTGCGCGCGATGAGCCTGCCCACCATCGACCATCGCGGCCCCGAGTTCGGCGCGCTGGGGCGGCAGCTGCTGGCCGACATCAAGCCCATCTTCAAGACCCGGCAGCCGGTCCTGATCTACCCGGCCTCGGGCACCGGCGCCTGGGAGGCCGCCCTGGTCAACACCCTGAGCCCCGGCGACGAGGTCCTGATGTACGAGACCGGCCACTTCGCCGCGCTATGGGCCAAGCTGGCTGTGCGCCTCGGGCTCAAGCCCGAGATCCTGGCCTGGGCCGGCGAGGACGAGCACCTGCCCCATGCGCCGAGCTGGCGCCGCGGCGTGCAGGCCGAGCTGATCGAGGCGCGGCTGAAGAAGGACGTCGACAAGAAGATCAAGGCGGTCTGCGTCGTGCACAACGAGACCTCGACCGGCGTGACCTCGGATATCGCCGCGGTGCGCCGCGCGATCGACGCGGCCGGCCACCCGGCCCTGCTGCTGGTCGACACGATCTCGGGCCTGGCCAGCGCCGACTACCGGCATGACGAATGGGGCGTGGACGTGACGGTCAGCGGCTCGCAGAAAGGCCTGATGCTGCCGCCGGGCATCAGTTTCAACGTGCCCTCGGCGCGCGCGCTGGAGGCCGCCAGGAGCGCCCAGCTGCCCAAGGCCTACTGGGCCTGGGACGAGATGCTGGAGATGAACAAGGATGGCTACTGGCCCTCGACACCCAATACCAATCTGCTCTACGGCCTGCATGAGGCGCTGGAGATGCTGGCCGCCGAGGGGCTGGACGCGGTGTTCGCCCGCCACCAGCGCTGGGGCGCCGGCGTGCGCGCCGCCGTCACGGCCTGGGGCCTGCCCATCCAGTGCGCCGATCCGGCCGTCTACTCGCCGGTGCTGACCGGGGTCATCATGCCGGCGGGCGTCGATGCCGACGCGGTGCGCCGGCTGATCTACGAGCGCTTCGACATGTCGCTGGGCACCGGCCTGGGCAAGCTCAAGGGCCGCATGTTCCGCATCGGCCATCTGGGCGACAGCAATGACCTGACCCTGCTGGCCACGCTGGCCGGCTGCGAGATGGGGCTGAAGCTGGCCGGCGTCCGGCTCGCCGGCAGCGGCGTGCAGGCGGCGATGGACTATTTCGCCGCCCACGCGGCAGCCGCACTGAAGCGGGGCTGAACATGGACGCTGATCTGGCCGCCCTGCTGACCCAGGCCTGGATGGACGGGCCGGTCGCGCTGCCGCTCGAACTGACACCTCTCGACGCGGCTTCCTCCCATGCGGTGCAAGACCTGACCCTGCTGCTGCGCGGCCAGCAGGCAGCGGGCTGGAAGGTCGGGGCCAGGGGCGCCGACGGCCCGGCCCTGGGCGCGCCGCTGCCGCAGGTGCTGCTCAGTCCGGCACGCCTGCAGCCGGCCCGCTTCGGCCGCTTTCTGGGCCTGGAGCTGGAGATCGCGTTCCGGATCGGCCGCGAGTTCCCGGTGCGTCCGCAGCCCTATGGCCTCGAGGAAGCACTGGCCGGCGTCGACGGCGTCTGCGCCGCCATCGAGCTGGTCGCCAGCCGCCTGCGCCCCCAGGGCGACAAGCCGCTGGCGCCGCTGGCCCAGCTGGCCGATCTGCAGAACCACGGCGCGCTGGTCGCCGGCGCCTGTGTGCCCTATGACCCGGCCTTCCCTTTTGTTGCGCCCGCACTGAGCTGGCAGTTCGACGGCCGCGACATCGCCCCGACTCTGCCCGCCAACCCGGCCGGCGATCCGCGCCGCCTGCTGGTCTGGGTGCTCAACCATTGCCGTGAGCGCGGCCAGGCCGTCCCGCCCGGCACGCTGATCACCACCGGCACCTATACCGGTGCCTATCTGCCCGAAGGCCCCGGCGAGGCGCTGGGGCAGATCGCCGGCCTGCCCCCGGTGCGTTTGGTGCTGGTTTGATGCTGTTCTGATCGACCGCGCGTTCCTTCGCTCGATTTCCCATCACAACAGGAGACAAAGCATGCAAAGACGTACCCTGATCCAGGCGGCCGGTGCGGCCGCTGCCGGCCTCGTCGCGCCCCAGCTGCGCGCCCAGGCGGGCGACTGGCCCACCGGCCCGGTGCGCATCATCGTCGGCTTCCCGCCGGGCGGCGGCACCGATGCGCTGGCCCGGGTGGTCGGGCAGAAGCTCTCGCAGATGTGGGGCCAGCAGGTGCTGATCGAGAACAAGGCCGGCGTGGCCGGCGTGCTGGCGGCCGAGTATGTGGCCCAGCAGCCGGCCGATGGCAGCGTGCTGCTGATGGCCCATATCAACAGCCATGCGCTGGCGCCCAGCCTGCAGCCCAAGCTGCGCTACAACATCGAGCGCGACTTCACCCCCATCGTGCTGGTGGGCGTCACGCCCAATCTGCTGATCGCGCACCCGGGCCAGCAGGCCAAGACTGCCAAGGACATCGCCGCGCTGTGCAAGGCCGAGCCCGGCAAGATCAGCTTCGGCTCGGCTGGCAATGGCTCGGCGCAACATCTGGCGCTGGAGCTGTTCAAGCAGCAGGCCAAGGTCGACGCGCTGCACATCCCCTACAAGGGCAGCGGCCCGCTGCTGACCGACATCATGGGCGGCCAGATCCAGTACAGCTTCGAGACGATGACGGCGGCCACGCCCCATGTGAAGAGCGGCAAGGTGATCGCGGTGGCCCAGACCCGCACCAAGCGCGCCAAGGGCCACCCCACCGTGCCGACCATGCAGGAGCAGGGTTTCGAGGGCTTCGAGGCCACCACCTGGTACGGCCTGGCCGGCCCCGGCAAGCTGCCCAAGGCCATCACCGACAAGGTCAACCGCGACGTCAACACCGTGCTGGCCATGCCCGATGTGCAGGAGAAGCTGGACATGTACGGCGCCGAAGACGGCGGCGGCTCGGCCGACAAGTTCAAGCGCTTCATCGAGACCGAAACCGCCAAATGGGGCAAGGTGGTCAAGGACGGCAAGGTGACGATCGATACCTGAACGCTTTGTCGACCGCACCGGCCCGGTGCGGTCGCTCGCGTTTCACCCGCTGCCGCAGTCATTCATCGGTCGAGCCCCCGCGAGCGCAAGGCCTCGCGCACTCGACCCCGCGTTGCTATGCTCAGCACCCATGTCGCCCGAGCACGAACAGCTTCGATCCGCGATCCAGGCGCTGGAGGCTCAGCGCGGCTTGCTGGGCGACGCGGTGGTGGACATGGCGGTGGCGCCGCTCAAGGCCCAGTTGGCCGCATTGCTTGAGCCAGCGCCGCCTGCCGAGGCAGCCCAGACCCTCAGGCAGGTCAGCATCCTGTTCCTGGACGTGGTCGGCTCGACCACGCTCTCCCATCGCCTCGACCCCGAAGCCATCAGCGCCGTGATGGACGATGCCCTGGCGCGTGGCACGGCCGTCGTCCAGGCGCACCACGGCAAGGTGCTGCAGTACGCCGGCGACAGCATCCTGGCCGCCTTCGGTGCCGAGGAGTCCCACGAGGATGACACCGAACGCGCCGTGCACTGCGGCCTGGCCTTGCTCGAACTCGGCAAGCAGCTCGGCGCCGAAGTCGAGTCCACCCACGGCCACGCCGGCTTCAACGTCCGCGTGGGCCTGCACACCGGCGCGGTGCTGCTCGGCGGTGGGGTCGACGGCGACGCCAGCATCCGCGGCATCGCCGTCAACATCGCCGCCCGCATGGAGCAGACCGCCCCGGCCGGCGCGCTGCGCATCAGCCACGACAGCTACGCGCAGGTGCGTGGCCTGTTCGATGTCCAGGCGCAGGCGCCGCTGACGGTCAAGGGCGTCGACAGCCCGATCCGGAGCTATCTGGTCAAGAGCGCCAAGCCGCGCAACTTCCGCGTCGGCACGCGCGGCATCGAAGGCGTGGCGACCCGGATGATCGGCCGCGACACCGAACTGCAGGCCCTGCAGGCCGCCTTCAAGCGCCTGTTTGCCGACCGCCGGCTGGCTGCGGTGACGGTGGTGGCCGAGGCGGGCGTGGGGAAGAGCCGGCTGCAGCACGAGTTCGAGGCCTGGAGCGAGGAGCAGCCCGAGCGCTTTTATCTGTTCCGCGGCCGCGCAACGCCACAGACCGGGCTGCAGGCCTATGGCTTGCTGCGCGACCTGCTGGCCTGGCGCTTCCAGATCCGCGATGACGACAGCGTGGACCTCGCGCGCCGGAAGATGGAAGACGGCGTGGTGCCGCTCTTTCTGCATGACGACGGCGCTGATCTGGCCGAAGCCCACGCCCACCTGCTGGGCCACCTGATCGGCATCGAGTGGCAGGACAGCCGCCACATCCAGGGCATCGCCGAGGATCCCAAACAGATCCGCAACCGCGCCTTTCATGCCGCCGCGCAAGTGTTCCGGCGGCTGAGCGCCAGCGACGGCAGCCCTGTCGTGCTGCAGTTGACCGATCTGCATTGGGCCGACGACGAGACGCTCGACTTTCTGGAGCACCTGGCCGATGTGAACCGCGACGTGCCGCTGCTGCTGCTGGCCTTCACGCGGCCGACGCTGTTCGAGCGGCGCACCGGCGGGCGCCGCAGCGATGGCCCTCACCAGCGCATCGACCTGCGTCCGCTCGACCTGCCGACGAGCCGGCTGCTGGCCGAAGAACTGCTGAAGAAACTGCCCGGCATCCCGATGGGGCTGTCGGAGTTGCTCGTCGGGCGCGCCGAAGGCAATCCCTTCTACATGGAGGAGTTGCTGCGGATGCTGATCGACCAGAGCGCCATCCGCACCGGCGAGACCTGGGCCATCGACGCCGAGCGCCTGCTGTCCACCCAGGTGCCATCGACGCTGACGGGTGTGCTGCAGGCGCGCCTGGACGGTCTGCCAGGGCCCGAGAAACATGCGCTGCAGCAGGCAAGTGTGGTGGGCGCGGTATTCTGGGACCAGGCCCTGGCCGCCGTGGAGGCGGAGGCCGCGCAGCAACTGCCTGCGCTGGCGCGGCGCGCGCTGACCCTGCCGCGCACCGAGGCCGCGCTGGAAGGCCTGCGCGCTGACCTGCGTGAATATGCCTTTCGCCACCAGCTGCTGCACCAGGTGACCTACGACACCGTGCTCAAGCGCGCCAGGCGCGAAGGCCACGCCAAGGTGGCGCAGTGGCTGGCGCTGCTGACCGAACGGGGCGGCCTGCGTGCCGGCGACCTGCAGGGCCTGGCGGCCGAGCACTTCGAGCAGGCGGGCGACGCGGCCCGGGCCGCCGAGTTCCACGCCCGCGCCGCCGAGCAGGCGGGGCAGCGATTTGCCCACGAGCGGGTGCTGGCGCACGTGGGCCGGGCGCTGGCATTGCTGGGCCAGGTGCCGCCCGCGACGACGGACGGTGCCGAACTGCGTTGGCGGCTGCTGAGCGTGCGCGAGAAGACGCTGGGCCTGCAGGCCCGCCGGGCCGAGCAGGCCACCGACCTGGACGCGCTGGCCCAGCTGGCCGAGACGCTCGACGACAACCGCCGGCGCGCTCATGCGGCCAGGCGCCGCAGCCTGCGCGCGATGCGCATGGCCGACTGGACAACCGGCGAGACTGCGGCACGCCAGGCCATGGCCTGCGCGGCGGCGGCCGGCGACGACGGCCCGCGACTGCATGCGCTGCGGCTGCTGGCCTGGGCGCGGGTGAAGCAGCTCGACTTCGAGGGCGGCCGCTCGCTCGCGCTGCAGGGCCTGGCCGAGACGCGCAGCCTGGGGCTGCGCGATGTCGAGGCACCCATACTCAACGTACTGGCCATCGCCGCCGCCACGCAGGGCGACATGCTGGGCTACCTCGCCGCAACACGGCAGAGCCTGCAGATCTACCGCGAGACCGGCGACCGCGTCAACGAAACCATCGGCCTGTCCAACCTGGGCGTGGGCTGGCTGAACCTGGGCGACCTGGCGCAGGCCCAGCGCGACCTGAGTGCGGCGCTGCAACTGCTGCGCGCCGACGGCAACCGCGTGGTCGAAGGCACGACGCTGTGCATGCTGGGCGTGGTGGCGCTGTGGCAGGGCGACGCGGCGGGGGCGCTGGTGCTGGCCGGCGCGGCGCGGGACATCGCGGTGGCGGCGCAGGCGCGCGACGAGGAAATACTGGCCACGCTGCAACTGGCCGCGGCCGAACTGGCGCTGGGCCACGGCAGCGCTGCGCGGGCCTACTACGCCCAGGCGCGCCAGCGGGCGCTGGAGATCGACCACCCGCTGCAACAGGAAGCCAGTGCCGGCCTGGCGCGGGTGGCGCTAGCCGAAGGCGACACCGCCGGCGCGCTGGCCGCGCTTCAGCCGGTGCTCGACCATGTGGCCGCCGGCGGCTCGCTGGACCACATCGACGAGCGCCAGGTCGAACTGAGCTGCCACCAGGCCCTGGCCCGCGCCGGCGACCCGCGCGCGGACCACTGGCTGGTCCGCGCCCACGGTGCACTGATGGCCCAGGCCGACGCGATCAGCCGCAACAGCACCGACGCCGCGCTGCGCCAGGGATTCCTGCAGAACATCCCGCACCACCGCGAGATCGTCGCGGCGTGGGCACAGCGTGATGTGGGGAGTGAAGCGCCTGCGGGGCCGGCGGGCTGAGCGTCGGCATCCAGTTGATCGGGCCGTGCACGGCCGGGAAGGGAAAAGCATGGCGGAACAGAAGATGGCGACCCAGTGGGCCGCGGCGCTTGGCGAGCACGTTCGTGCGCTGCTGCGTGACCTGCTGGCCGGTCTGGTCGGCTCGGTGGCGCTGGTTGCGAACGTGGTCTCGTTCGCGGCCCTGATGTTCCCCGGCGCACTGTCTCCAGGCGCGCCGGTGGCCGTCTGGGCGATGCTCGTGGGCGGCGGCATCACCGGCATCTGGCTTGCGTGGCGCACTTCGCTGCCGCCAACGGCTGCCGTCATCGACTCCGCCACCGGCGCGGTGCTGGTGCTCTTGTCGGCCAGTGCCGGTGCGGCCGTGCTGGCGGCCGGCGGCAGCCCGCAGACGGCTGTGAACGCGGTACTGCTGCTGTTCACGGCGACCACCCTGCTGACCGGCGCCCTGCTGCTCGCGCTTGGGCTGCTGCGCTGGGGGCACTACATGCGCTTCGTGCCCTCGTTTGTCGTCGCGGGCTTTCTTGCGGCCACCGGCTGTCTGCTGCTCGCGGGCGGGGTGCGCATGAGCAGCGGCCATGCGATGAGCGAGCTGTTCGCGCCCTGGAGCGGCGGGCAGCTCGCCCGACTGGTCTGCGCTGCGGCAATGTTGGGCCTGATGCTGGCGCTGCGGCGCTGGGTCCGTTCGGGGCTGGCGATGCCGATGGCCTTGCTCGCTGTGACGGCCGCCGGCCACCTGCTCTTGCATCGGAACGGGCTCGCGAACTCCGGGTCCGGCTGGTACCTGCCCTCGCCGGGTGCACTGGTGTCCTGGTCGCCGCTCGACGCCGCGCGCTCGGTCGCCGTGCCTTGGGCCCTGCTCGCGGGCTTCGTGCCGGAACTCGCGGCCGCGGCCGTCGTGGCACTCGTCTCCATCGTCACCAAGACCGCGACGCTCGAGTCGATGCGCAAGACCACCGGCGATCTCGACTGCGAGCTGCGCGAGCATGGCGTCGCGACCCTGGCCGCCGCACCCCTGGGCGGTATCGCGGCCTGTGTGCAGCTCGGATCGAGCCGCCTGCTCGAACAGGCGGGCGGTGCGGCAAGGCGCAGCGGTGTCTTCTGCGGAGCGATCCTGTTGCTGGTGGGGCTGACGCACGCGGACGTCCCGGCACTGGTCCCGCTGCCCGTCGTGGCCGGCCTGATGCTCTACCTCGGCTGGAACCTGCTAGTCGAGGCCCTTGCGCGGCTGCTGGCCCAGCGTGCCTGGCTCGACCTGCTGCTGTCGGTGTCCATCGCCGCGGCCTGCGTGCGCTACGGCTACCTCGCCGGCGTGATCGGCGGCGTGGTGGGGGCCTGCCTGCTGTTTGCGGCGAGTTGTGCGCGTACCGGCGTCGTGCGCCAGCACCTGTCGCGCGCCCAGTTCACCGGCAATGTCAGCCGCACGGCGGCGGACGAGCGCTACCTCGCGGACCATGGCGAGCGCATTCAGATCTACTGGCTGGCCGGTCATGTGTTCTTCGGTTCCGGCGAGGGGCTCTTCGAGCGCGTGCGCCGCGACCTCGACGCACGTGCCTCGCTGCCGGTCAGCCACGTGCTGCTCGACTTCGGTCTGGTGACCGGCATGGATGCGTCGGCCGTGGTGAGCCTGAGCAAGCTGCGCAACCACTGCGACAAGCGAGGCACGGTGCTGCTGCTCGCAGCGACGGCGCCGGCCGTCGCGCGTGCACTCGGGCGCCACGGCAGCGTCGCCGCCCCCCAGGGCGGGCCGCCGCCGTTCGCCGATCTCAACGCCGCGCTCGCCTGGTGCGAGGAGCGCGTGCTGGAGCGCGCGGGCCGTGCGCCCGACGCCGGCGAGGACGGATTCGAGGCGTGGCTGCAATCGCAGCTCGGAACCAGCGTGTCTGCGGAAGATTTCATCGCCTACCTGGAACGACACGAGGTCGCCAGCTCCCAGGTCTTGTACGCCCAAGGCGACGACTCGGACGAGATCGACCTCGTGGCAGCCGGCCGGCTCGTGGTCGACGTGACCGATGCCAACACCGGCCGCACCGTGCGCACCCGGGTCGTGACCACCTGCTCGGTGGTCGGCGAGATGGGCTTCTTCCGCGGCGTGCCGCGGTCGGCCACCGTGTCGACCGAGGGACCGGCGAGCCGCTACACGCTCACGCGCGCAGCCTACGAACGCATGCGGCGAGAGCGGCCTGCCGTAGCGATCGCGTTCGACACCTTCCTGCTGCGCACGCTGTCCGACCGGATCAATGTGGCCGATCGCATGGTCGCGGCGCTGGCGCGCTGAGTGGGCGCGCTTTTTTTTGCGGCGCCAGTCAGTCGTTGAGCACCTGCCTCGTCGGGTCGATCACCGCCAGATGACGAACCCACAAGCCCCCCTTGCAGGGCGCACCAGGTCTGAGGCCTGGCCCTTCGCCAGGCACTGAAAATCCTCAAGACTTCCTGTGTACGGACTCAGCCTCGTAGACGATGTGCAAGACCTGGCCCCGGCTGAGCAGCTTGCGAAGCGCCTTGTCCAGCGACGTCAGGTCCCCTTGATGCAGCCGATGCGGAGGAGTTCACCGTCACGCGGTGCCTGCGCGACGGCGATGTCGATACTGTCCTTGTGGACGTCCAGACCGACAAACAAGATGCTGTTAGATTTGCTCTCCATGGCCCGACTCCTCGCCAACTTGCAACGCCCCGGTAGCCCGTCCGCCGGGTGCCTTGGTGTAGCTCTGCAGGCCCAGTGCCTGCAACCTACGGCATCGCAGGGGTCGGGCCGCCCGGCGTCACGAAGCCATCTTGTTTAAGCCGCACAGCCCCCATGCGCACACTACTCCTGCACTTCGGAGCCATCGTGGCTGTGGCACTGCTCTCGTCAATACCTTCGGCGCTACTGGCGCCAATTCACTTTCCGACGCTCTACCAGAGCCTCTCAGACGCAGTGATCGTATTCCCGATGGTGGTGTTGGTCTCGGCTCTGGTAAGTGCCGTTGGCCTAGTGGTACTCGGAATACCGATACGAGCGCTTCTTCATCGGACTGCAAGGCTCAACTACTGGTCGCTTTCCCTTGCAGGAGCTGCAGTCGGTGGGTTCGCGTTTGCCATTCTCTCCGCAAGTCGGTCCGCGGGTGAGTTCACTACCGCGCTTGTGTTCGGCGCTGGCGTCTCCTTTTGCGTCGCACTCATGTACGCCCATGCCACTGGAGTGCCGAGGTGGCCAACTTCAAAGAACGACAGACGTGAATGATGAAAATGCGGCTTAACCACTCGCTCGATCCGACCCCAGTCAAACATGAACCCGGTTGAATCTCCTGCCGCATTTACGTCATTTGCCGCCGCCCGGGGTGTAAGCATTCCGCTCTGCACTCCTCGTCAAGGCATGGGGTTGATGTTCGATTTTTTCCAATCGGCAAAGCCGATTGGCTGCGGTGGTGCAGACGGCGACATGCTTCTTTTCCAGTGGGGAACATATGACTGGGGGACAGGTCGTCATTTCAGTCTGAACATCACTCGGCAGTTCATCGAGGACGGTATTCAAGATGACGACGCAACCAGCCAGCTGAGCCTGAACTTCCGCTTCGAGCCCACTGCAGAACTAGAAGCGCTTGGCGAAGGAAATCGGTGGTGCGACGGTCCGACGGAGCTCAGCATCCTGAAGGAATTTGCGCTGTCATCAGCGTCGTTCTTGACCGTTGCAGATCGGATCGGTGCCACCGTTGAACTTGCTCACTCGTATGTGTAGACAGCAGCGGCTCAACCTGTCACTGCAGCGGACGGCTTCGCCGCCCGCTGAGCTTTCATGTTAAAGCGCAAACATGGCGACCGACGACACTGACGACGGACCAGGTTGGTGGGTTCCCCATCTGGTCGCGGCCTTTCTCGGCTTTGTGGTCGGTGGATGGCTGTTTGGTCGAGTGGTCCGGCACGGAGACTTGCTGGACTATTGGCTGTTCGCTGCTGTCATATGCGGAGTTGTTTGCGCTGCGGCATCGGTATGGTGCGGGAGTGGTTTTTTGGTCCTTTGTTCGCCGTCTCTTCGGGCACGAATGATGGGGGTCACCGCGCAATGACTGCTGCATCCAAACAGGAAACTCTTGCCTCGCTTGAGACGAAGGTCCACGCCTACTGCGAAGTTTCGCCGGAGGGAAAAACGATGCATGGCCTATCTGAGTACGCTACGCAGCTCCGCCAAGATGCCGATCTAAAGACTCTTCGAGCTGTCGCGCGGGAAGTCGATACATGGCTTCGCGAGACTCACACGGCCGAGCAGCAACTAGCCATTTCAGCGCATCTGCTCGCCCGAGGTGTTCTTGAGACCCATCTGCCTCCGTCTGTGGATCGATTGGTTCAGAACCTCATTCGGCGCGGCAGCATCTCGAGCCAAGCCGAGGCTGTGCTTGTCAAAGAAATCCTCGTCAATTCTTCTCTTGTAGCCAAGTATGCTGGCGAAGTTCAAGCGCTGCAGGCAATGCTGGATCCATGGGATATCAAGGCATGAAGTTCCACTTCGCCACGCAGCGGCCTAACCCCTCCGCTAAAAGCGGGCTCCGCCCACTTGCGTCTGCCCCTTACGTCGAACTGTAGACATCACCAATGCCAGCGCCGCACGGATTTCTCCAAGATCTTTTACCACTTCAGCGCGAGCTTGAAACAAGGGGCTTTCGTTTCGAGCTGGGCTTCTCGCCGAAGTCACCTCTGGATGTTGTGGCGCACTTTGAAAAGCCACAGCTCTTTGTTTGGATCGTCCAGGAAGGCGAGCAGTTTGTGGCTTACGCCGACCGGAAGCGCGAGCCGACCGTGACCATCGGGAGGTTTCAGAACATCATTGACGCGCAGGCCCCGGTAGTTGGCTGGGTAGCGAGTAGCGGTGATGTCTAACACTCCAGCCGAGCGGACCGCCGGCGGCGTCCGCTCAGCGCTCATCGTCATCGCTCTTGTGCTCGTCGGTTTCGGCGCGTATTGGCTATTCCGAGACCGCAGTCCTGCCGAGATAGCGGCAGCCCAAAAGCGACTCAAGGATTTTCGGGAGCGCGGGCGTGAGCCGCGCGTCGCTTCACGAGTCCGTAGGCTCAGGCTGGTGCGCCTCCTCTGCCGCCAGACTGATGCCCAACCTTTTCCCGCTCAGCGCGAACGTTGTGCCTCATGAATGAGTCCGAGTTCATCGAGCGGATCGATTGCCGTTTTCCATACCGTCGTCAAACGGAGTGGCACCGCTTGTCAGCACGCGCAGCGCGGATCTCGGCGAACGCCGCGTTCATGATTGTCCATGAAGCCTGTCGCCCACCTCGATCCGTCGAACTGGAGGCCGATCAAGCCCGCGCAATCGTTCGCCATCTGCGTCGCAGGTTTCGCCATCCACTCTTGCGTGTTCTGGCACCTGCCATTCAAGCTCATATTTCCGGGCGTGAACTGCGGCCGTCAAAAGCGGCCAGCCTCATGCGCAAAGTCGCGACACACGCAGACCAATACAACGCCTTGGCTCTCTGCTACTTTTGTGCGGATGACCGCGCGGGGGTGCTAGATCAAATCTATAACGAGGTGGTTTCAAAGTGGCGCAGGGTCTAGTTGCTCGTCCGCTGAGGCACAACCTGAATCGCCCCGGCTTCTACGGAGGCCCGTTGGTTGAAGTTCGGCGGCGATTTCAGCAATGGGAAGGTCCGCAGAGGAACGCTTACCGTCTATCGCCCTGGCCACGCCCCACCTAGTCCCTCCTCAGCAAGGCAACCGCAAAAGCTCAAAGTTCCCCCGCCCGCTGGCCGCCGTGATCAGCCCCAGCACCCGGGCCGGCTCGTTGCCGCAGTCGATGCCCAGCATGGCCCAGCTGAAGCGCCAGCCCCAGTTGCCGCCCAGCACGCCGGGCACATTCATGCGGTGTTCGCTGCCCAGGCCTAGCACGTCCTGCAGCGGGAATACCGCGATGTTCGCGACCGAGTTGCTGCAGGCGCGGATCATGGCCCAGTGCACATCGTGGTCGCCACAGGGCAGGTAGGAGCCGGCGAAGGCGCGCTCGCGCGGGCCGGCCTGGCCCCACCAGCCGCGCACCGTGTCGTTGTCGTGCGTGCCGGTGTAGGCGACGCTGTCGCGCGGCCACATATGGGGCAGGAACTCGTGGCTGCCGTCGCCGCCGAAGCCGAACTGCAGGATCTTCATGCCGGGGAAGCCGCAGCTCTCGCGCAGTTCGTGCACATCGTCGGTGATGAAGCCCAGGTCCTCGGCGACGATGGGCAGCTTGCCCAGCGATTTCTCGATGGCCTCGAACAAGGCTCGGCCGGGCCCCGTGACCCAGCGGCCCTGCTGCGCATTGGGGCTGGCAGCCGGGATCTCGTAATAGCCGGCGAAGCCGCGAAAATGATCGATGCGGAACACATCGGCCTGGCTCAGCGCGCGCTTGACACGCGCGGTCCACCAGGCGTAGTCCTCGGCCGCCATGCGCTCCCAGCGATACAGCGGATTGCCCCAGCGCTGACCCTCGGCCGACATCGCATCGGGCGGCACGCCGGCCACCACCGTGGTCTGGAACTGCTCGTCCAGATGGTAGAGATCGGGGCGCGACCAGCAGTCGGCGCTGTCGTGCGCGACGAAGATGGGCAGATCGCCCATCAGGTGCACACCGTGCGTATTCGCATAGGCTTTCAGCGCGGCGCTCTGCGTATCGAAGCACCATTGCACGAACTGCCAGAAGGCGAACTCCTCGGCATGGGTCTGGCGCGCCGCCGCCAGCGCGGCCGGCTCGCGCCGGGCCAGCGGTGCCGGCCAGGCCCACCAGGGCTGGCCATTCAGCGGCGAGCGTATCGCCATGAAGAGCGCATAGTCGTCCAGCCAGCTGCGCTCGGCCTCACACCATTGCGCGAAGTCGCGACGGTCGGCGGCGCTGGCGCGGGCGACGAAGCCGGCCGCTGCGGCGCGCAGCTGCTGCTCGCGCCAGGGCAGGACCCGACCGTACTGCAGCTGCAAGGGATCGAAGTCCGGCACATCAGGCTGCGCCAGCCAGCCCTTCTCGATCAGCGGCTCCAGCGCCACCAGCCAGGGGTTGCCGGCAAAGGCCGAGACACCTTGGTAGGGGCTGTCGCCCGGGCCTATCGGCGTGGTCGGCAGCAGCTGCCACAGGCGCTGGCCGGCGCTGGCCAGCCAGTCGACAAAGCGGTAGGCGGCCGGGCCGAAATCGCCGGCGCCGTGCGGGCCGGGCAAGGAGGTCGGGTGCAGCAGCACGCCGGCGATGCGTTGGTTCAGGTCCATTTCTTTTCTCTCACTCTCTCAGACGGCGCGCAGCAGAAGCAGGCTGTGCGCGGGTACGTTCAGGGGCAGGCTCACCGACTGCGAGTTGGGGCTCAGCTCGCCGCTGCTGTCCAGCAGCAGCTGCCAGAGCCCCTGGGCCAGCGTGAAGGGCAGCGGCTGCGGCTCGGGATTGAACACCAGGGCCAGGGCTTGCGCGCGGCCGTCAGGGCAGCGCAGCTGGCAGGCGAAGGCCGCGCTGCCGCCCTCATGCCAGTCATGGACCTGCATCTCGGCGCCACCCGGCGTGTACCAGCTCACGCTCGCGTCTCCCCGGCCACCGGGCGGCGGCACGAACCAGCGGCCATGGTGCAGCAGCGCGTGTTCGCGACGCAGGCGCAAGACCAGGCCCACAAAGGCGGCCAGGTCCGCATCGGCGGCCGCCCAGTCCAGCCAGCCGGTGGCGTTGTCCTGGCAGTAGGCGTTGTTATTGCCGCCCTGGCTGTTGGCGATCTCGTCGCCGGCATTCAGCATCGGCGTGCCCTGGGCCAGCAGCAGGCTGGCCAGCATCGCGCGGCGCACGCGCTCGCGGGTGGCATGTATCGCCGCATCCTCGCACGCCCCCTCGACACCGAAATTGGCGCTGAGTTCGCCGTCGCGGCCGTCGCGGTTGTCTTCGCCATTGGCCTGGTTGTGCTTGGCCGCGTAGCTGACCACGTCATGGAGCGTGTAGCCGTCATGCACCGCGACGAAATTCACCGAGGCGGTGGGCCGGCGCTGGCCATGGTGGAAGAACAGGTCGCTGGAGCCGGTGAAGCGGCGCGCGAACTCGCCGCGGCCCACCCTGCCCCCTTGCAACTCGCTCTGCAGCCAATAGCCGCGCACCGCATCGCGGAACTTGTCATTCCATTCGAGGAAGCGGCCCGGGAAGCGGCCGAGCTGGTAACCGTCGGGTGCGGCATCCCAGGGTTCGGCGATCAGGTGCACCGCGCTCAGCACCGGATCCTGGCGCAGCGCGGTGAAGAAGGCGGCCTGTGGCTCGAAGGCCCCGCGCTCGACGCGGCCCAGCACCGGCGCCAGGTCGAAGCGAAAGCCATCGACGCCCATCTCCTCGACCCAGAAGCGCAGCGAGTCCAGCACGAACTGGGTCACGCGCGGATGCTGCGCATTGAGCGTGTTGCCACAGCCGGTCAGGTTCTCGCTGCGGCTTTGGTCATCGGCCACCAGGCGGTAATAGCTCTTGTTGTCCAGGCCACGGAAGGACAGCGTCGGGCCGAACTCATTGCCCTCGGGCGTGTGGTTGTAGACCACGTCCAGCACCACTTCCAGCCCGGCCTCATGCAGGGCCGCGACCATCGCGCGGAACTCGGCCGCCACCGCGCCGGGATCGTCGCGATGCGCCGCCTGGGCCAGGCGCGGGTCGGGGCAGAAGAAGCCCAGGGTGTTGTAGCCCCAGTAGTTGTGCAGGCCCTTGTCGGCCAGATGCGGTTCGTCGATGGCGTACTGCACCGGCAGCAGGCTCAGCGTGGTGACGCCCAGGGCCTTGAAATGGGCGATGGCGGCCGGATGGGCCAGGCCGGCATACGTGCCTCGCAGCCCGGCCGGGATCTCCGGATGCTGCTTGGAGAAGCCTTTGACATGGACCTCGTACAGCACCGCGTCGGCAAGAGCTATCCTCGGCGCGGACTTGCGAGGCGAGTCCGTGACGGGCGCCGGCACGCGCGCCTTCAGCGCATGCAGCGCGTTGTCCCGCGCATCGAAGGCCCGGGCGCCGTCCGGATGACCCAGCGGATAGCCATGGTGCTCGGCGCGCCAGCCGAACTGGCCGACGATTTCTCGCGCATAGGGATCCAGGAGCAGCTTGTGGGCATTGAAGCGGTGGCCGGCCTCGGGCTCGTAAGGGCCATGCGCGCGCAGGCCATAGACAAGACCTGGCCCCAGGCCCGGCAAAAAGCCGTGGAACACGCCGTCGTGCGGGCCGTGCAGGGCATAGCGGCGCAGCTCGCGCTGGCCGCCGGCATCGAAGAGACACAGTTCGATGCCGCGCGCATGCTCGGAGAACACCGCGATATTGATCCCGCCGTCGCGGGCCAGCGCGCCCAGCGGTTGGTGGCGGCCTTCTTGCAGGGCGGAGGGCAGGTCAGTCATTTCAGTCGGGAACCAGAAAGAGTGTGGCCAGTGGCGGCAGGCTCAGGGAGATGGTGCCATCGGCAGCGGCTGCCAGCGCCAGGCCCAGATTACCGACGTTGCTGCCACCATAGATCTCGGCATCGGTATTGAGCAGCTCGCGCCAGGCCTTGGTCGTCGACGCTGTACCGGCCGGCACCGGCAGGCGGTAGCCCGGGCGCGGCACCGGCGTGAAGTTGCTGACGACGATCACCGCCCTGCCCTGCCCATCCCGGCGCGCCCAGGCCAGCACCGACTGCTCGCGATCCTCGGCCTGCAGCCATTGGAAGCCGCTCGCCTCGCAGTCCAGTCTATGCAGAGCCGGCTCGGCGCGGTACAGGGTATTCAGGTCGCGCACCAGGCGCTGCACGCCGGCATGGCGAGCGTCCTGCAGCAGGGCCCAGGGCAGCTCGGCCTCATGGTTCCATTCGCCCGGCTGGGCGAACTCCTGGCCCATGAAGATCAGCTTCTTGCCCGGGTGGCCCCACATAAAGCCGTAGTAGGCACGCAGATTGGCAAAGCGCTGCCAGTCATCCCCCGGCATCTTGCCCAGCATCGATCCCTTGCCATGCACGACCTCGTCATGCGAGAGCGGCAGCACGAAGTTCTCGCTGAAGCCGTAGACCAGGCCAAACGTCATCTTGTCGTGATGCCAGCGGCGATGGATGGGGTCCTCGCGCATATAGGCCAGCGTGTCGTTCATCCAGCCCATATTCCATTTGTAGTGAAAGCCCAGGCCGCCGACATCCGTGGGCGCGCTGACGCCGGGAAAACTGGTCGACTCCTCGGCCACGCTGATGGCGCCGGGCGCCTCGGTGCTCAAGGTTTCGTTGATGCGCTTGAGCAGCGAGATCGCCTCCAGGTTTTCGCGCCCGCCCTGTACGTTCGGCGTCCATTCGCCGCTGGGCCGCGAGTAGTCGCGGTAGAGCATCGAGGCCACTGCGTCGACGCGCAAGCCGTCGACGCCCCAGCACTCGGCCCAGTACAGCGCGCTGCCAGCCAGGAACTGGCGCACGCCGGGTTTGCCGAAGTCGGGGATCAGCGTGTTCCAGTCGCGATGAAAGCCCTCGCGCGGATCGGCGTACTCATAGAGCGGCGTGCCGTCGAACTGCGCCAGGCCATGGGCATCGGCCGGGAAATGCGCCGGCACCCAGTCCAAGAGCAAGCCCAGGCCGTGGGCATGACAGGCCGCGACAAAGCGCGCAAAGCCCTCGGGCGGACCGAAGCGCGCGCTGGGTGCATACAGGCCCAGGGTCTGGTAGCCCCAGGAGCCGTCAAAAGGAAACTCGGTGATGGGCAGCAGCTCGATGTGCGTGAAGCCCAGATCGGCGGCATAGGCCGGCAGCGTCGCGGCCAGCTCATCCCAGCGGGGAAACTGGCCCGCGCCGCGCCGCCAGGAGGCTGGATGCACCTCGTAGATGGAGATTGCCGCATCGCGCCGGTTGGCGGCCAAACGGGTCGAGGTCGGGGCCAGATTTTGCCGGTCAGGCACCGGCCCGGCCACGATGCTGGCGCTCTCGGGCCGCAGCTGGGCGGCGCGCGCATAGGGATCGGCCTTCAGCGGCAGCAGGCGGCCGTCCGCGCCTTCCAGCTCGTATTTGTAGAAGTCGCCGGGCTTGGCGCCCGGCACAAAGCCGACCCAGACACCGGATTCGGCGTGCAGTTCCAGCGGATGCTGGCGCCCGTCCCAGTGGTTGAAATCGCCGACCACGCTGACACGCCGCGCCTGCGGCGCCCAGACGGCAAAGCGCACGCCGGCCTGGCGCCGGTGCTTCAGCGCGTGGGCGCCCAGCACCCGGTAGGGTCGCGGGTGCTCGCCCCGGGCCAGCAGGGCCAGGTCCGCGGCGGCGAGCAGCGGGGTGGACATCAGCTCAGACTCTTGACGGACCAGACCCGCTCCACATAGTCGGCAATCGTGCGGTCCGACGAGAACCAGCCCATGCCGGCGATGTTCAAGAGCGCCCGCTCGGCCCAGGCCTCGGGCTGCTGGAACAGCGCATCGACCCGGGCCTGGGCGGCCACATAGTCGGCGAAGTCGGCCATCAGCAGATAGCCGTCGCGGCCCAGCAGGTTGTCGACCAGGGCGCGGTAGCGGCTCGCATCGCCGCCGAACTCGCCGCGCGCGATCGCATCGACGACGTTCTTCAGCTGCAGGTTCTGCTCGACATACAGGCGTGGGTCATAGCCCAGCGCCTTGATCTGGGCCACGCCTTCGGTGCGCAGGCCGAAGGTGAACATATTCTCTGTTCCAAAAGCCTCGGCCATCTCGATATTGGCGCCGTCCCAGGTGCCTATGGTCAGCGCGCCATTGAGCGCGAATTTCATATTGCCGGTGCCCGAGGCCTCGGTGCCGGCGGTGGAGATCTGCTCGCTGAGATCGGCCGCCGGGATGATGGTCTCGGCCAGGCTGACGCTGTAATTGGGCAGAAAGACCAGCTTGAGCTTGTCGCCGACGCGCGGGTCGCTGTTGACGACACGGCCGACATCATGGGCCAGCTGGATGATGGACTTGGCCGCGACATAGGCGGAGGCGGCCTTGCCGGCGATCACCACGGTGCGCGGCACCCATGCTGCATCCGGGTTCGCGACGATGGCCTGGTAGCGGCTGATCACATGCAGGATATTGAGCAGCTGGCGCTTGTACTCGTGGATGCGCTTGATCTGCACATCGAAGAGGCTGTCCAGATTGACAGTGATGCCCAGCTCGCGGCGGATCAAGGCCGCCAGCCTGTCCTTGTTGGCCCGTTTGACGGCCATCAGCTCGCGACCCAGGCCCGCATCGGCGGCCAGGGGCTTGAGCTGGGCGAGGTCCGCGAGGTCCTGGCGCCAGGCCGTGCCGATGCGGCCGTCGATCAGGCTTGAGAGCGCCGGGTTGGCCTGCTGCAGCCAGCGGCGCGGCGTCACGCCGTTGGTGACGTTGTGGAAGCGGCCCGGGAAGATCTTCGCGTAGTCGGCAAAGATGGTCTGCACCATCAGCTCGGAATGCAGGGCCGCGACGCCGTTGACCTTGTGCGAGGCCACGATGGCCAGCGCGGCCATGCGCACGCGGCGCTCGCCGCCGGCCCCTTCGTCGATCAGCGAGACGCGGCCCGGCAGGGCCTCGTCGCCCGGGAAGCGCGCCCTGACCTCGGCCAGGAAGCGATGGTTGATCTCGTAGATGATCTCGAGATGGCGCGGCAGCAAGGCCTCGAACATGCGCACACCCCAGGTCTCCAGCGCCTCGGGCATCAAGGTGTGGTTGGTGTAGGAGACCGCCTGGCGCGTGATCGCCCAGGCTTCGTCCCAGCTCAGGCCGTGCTCGTCCAGCAGCAGGCGCATCAGCTCGGCCGGGGCCAGCGCCGGATGGGTGTCGTTCAGATGGACGGCATTGAGCTTGCCCAGACCGCCTAGATCACCGAACTCCCGCAGATGGCGTGCGATCAGGTCCTGCAGCGAGGCACTGACCAGGAAGGCCTCCTGCTTCAGACGCAGGATGCGGCCGGCCTCGGTGCTGTCGTCGGGGTAGAGCACCCAGTTCAGCGCGTCGGCGGCCACGCGGTGCTCGGCCGCGCGGGCATGGTCGCCCTGGCAGAAGGCCGCGAAGTCGATCGGATCGGCGGCCGTCGCATGCCATTGGCGCAAGGTCGAGACGCGCTCGCTGTGGTGGGCCGGCACGATGAAGTCATAGCCTTCGGCGACCAGGCGTTCGGCGGGCAGCCAGCGGCGTGCGCCCCCCTCCTCCACGAGGACCCGGCCGCCGAAGCCCACCGGATAGCGCAACTCGGGACGATGGACTTCCCAGGGGTTGCCGGCGCGCATCCAGTCGTCCGGCGCCTCGACCTGGCGGCCACCCTGGATGGCCTGGGCAAACATGCCGTACTGGTAGCGCAGGCCGTAACCAAAGGACGGCAGGCCCAGCTCGGCGAAGGAATCCAGGAAGCAGGCCGCCAAGCGGCCGAGCCCGCCATTGCCCAGTGCGGCATCGGGCTCGCGCTCCAGCACATCGGGCAAGGCCTGACCCTGGGCCAGGAAGGCCTCGCGCACCGTGTCATCCAGGCCCAGCGCGGCCAGCGCATTGGACAGGGCCCGACCCATCAGGAATTCCATCGACAGATAGTGGACCCGGCGCACCGGCGCGCCGGCGCCGCGCCGGGCATCGGCCGCCTGGGTCGCGGCCCAGCGCTGCGCCAGCAGCTCGCGGCAGGCCTCGGCGGCGGCGCGCAGCAGCGTCTCGGGAGCGGCTCGCTGGCCGGCGCCCTCGATGGATTGGTCGAGCTGGCGCTGGAAGGCGGCAGCGGTCAGGAGGGCGTCTGTCGTCATGGGCGAGGCGGCCGGGCGGTGGCCGAGTTGAGCGCTGGCGGTCATAGGGGTGTTCATCAATGCGGGGCCCGGGGGCCGGGGCAAGAATGCCGCATGAGCAAGAAAAGCAAGGCTCAGCGGCGGCGTTGGCCAAAGTATCGTCTAGCCCTCGCTGTTTGTGTAGTTTGACTACATCGGGAAATCCCGAATTCACGCATAAGCCATTGATTTTACTTGAGTCAATGATTCGAACTGCGGGCAACTTCCGTTGTATGACTACATTTTCACCTGTATATTCTCTACAAATCCAACCCTGAGAGACAAGCCGCGCCCGACCCCCGGGCCCGGCGCGGAGGTGTTCTGTGGCTGATGTATTGCTGTCCGGCGTGGCCAAGGCCTACGGCGAGACCAAGATCCTGCACGGCGTTGACCTGGAGATTCGCGATGGCGAGTTCATGGTCTTCGTCGGCCCCTCGGGCTGCGGCAAGTCCACGCTCTTGCGCACCATCGCCGGCCTGGAGGAGATCACCGGCGGCGAGCTGCGCATCGGCGGGGTGCTGGTCAACGATGTGCCGCCGGCCGAGCGCGGCATCGCGATGGTGTTCCAGAGCTATGCGCTGTACCCGCATATGAATCTGTACGACAACATGGCCTTCGGCCTGAAGCTGGCCAAGGTGCCCAAGCAGGAGATCGACGGCGCGGTGCGCAACGCCGCGAAGATCCTGCACATCGAGCATCTGCTGGACCGCAAGCCCAAAGACCTGAGCGGCGGCCAGCGCCAGCGTGTCGCGATCGGCCGCGCCATCGTGCGCAAGCCCGAGGTCTTTCTGTTCGACGAGCCGCTGTCCAATCTCGATGCCGCGCTGCGTGTGCGCATGCGCTACGAGTTCGCCAAGCTGCACGAGGAGCTGAAGACCACCATGGTCTATGTCACGCATGACCAGGTGGAAGCGATGACGCTGGCGGACCGCATCGTCGTGCTCTCGGCCGGCAGGATCGAGCAGGTCGGCACGCCGCTGGAGCTCTACGAGCATCCGGACAATCTGTTTGTGGCCGGCTTCATCGGCTCGCCGAAGATGAATTTCCTGGCCGCGGAACTGGTCCGGGGAAGCGCTTCCGACGCCGAGGTTCGGCTGGCTGACGGCAGCACGCTGCTGGCCCGCGTCGATGCCTCGCGCGCCAGCCCAGGCGACCAGCTGACGCTGGGTGTCCGACCCGAGCACATCCGCATCGGTGGCGACATCAATCTGCTGCACAGCACCGTCGCCTTCGTCGAGTCGCTGGGCGGCACTACCTTTGCCTACTGCCCCTACCCCGGTCTGGAGGAGCCGCTGACCTGCCAGTTCGAGGGTCGCAACGGCTGCGACCGCCTGCGCAGCGGCGATGCGCTGCAACTGCACCTGCCGCCCGAGGCCCTCTATCTGTTCGACACCCAGGGCCGCGCGCTGCGCCGCCAGGCCGCGCCGGAGCTGTCGGCATGAGAACGACAGCGCTGCTGCTGACGGGCCTGCTGCTGGCGGGCACGGCCCAGGCCCAGGATCACAAGCTGCTGGTCTGGATCAATGGCGACAAGGCTTATAACGGGCTGCAGAAGGTGGGCAACGCCTTCGAGAAGCTGTCGGGGGTCAAGGTGGTGGTCGAACACCCGGTCGACGCTACCGACAAATTCCAGCAGGCGGCCGGCGCCGGCAAGGGGCCGGACATCTTCTGCTGGCCGCATGACCGGGTCGGCGAATGGGCCAAGTCCGGCCTGCTGACGCCGCTGCGCCCGGGCAAGAAGCTCTACGACGAGGTCGAGGAGACGGCCTGGAAGGCCTTTGCCTACAAGGGCCGGCTCTGGGGCTATCCGATCGCAATCGAGACCACCGGGCTGATCTACAACAAGGCCCTGGTGCCCACGCCGCCGACCACCTTCGACGAGCTGATCGCGCTGGACAAGCAACTGAAGGCCCAGGGCAAGCACGCCATCCTGTGGGACTACAACAAGAGCTTCTTCAGCTGGCCGCTGCTGGCCGGCGCCGGCGGCCAGATCTTCGGCCGCGATGCACAGGGCGACTATGATGCGGCCCAGGTGGGCGTCAACAACCCCGGCGCGCTGGCCGGCGCGCGGATGATCGAGCGCCTGCTCAAAGAAGGCCATATGCCCAAGGGCGCGCGCTACGCGGAGATGGAGACCGGCTTCGCCCGCGGCGAGGTCGCGATGATGATCTCCGGCGCCTGGGCCTGGGACAACGCGCGCAAGGCCAAGATCGATTTCGGCGTCGCGCCGATCCCCGGGGTGCTGCCGGGCAAGCCCTCCAAGCCGTTTGTCGGCGTGCTCGGCTGCATGATTGCCGCGCCCAGCAAGCTCAAGGACATCGCCCGCGAGTTCGTCGAGAACCATCTGATGCGGCCCGAGGCGCTGAAGCTGCTGGATGCCGATGTGCCGATCGGCGTGCCGGCCAACAAGGCCTTCTATGCCGAGCTGGCAGCCAACCCCTTGATACGCGCCAGCATGGAGAACGCCCGCCTGGGCGAGCCCATCCCCAACATCCCCGAGGTCGGCCGCTTCTGGACCGCGATGGACGCCGCGCTCGAAGCCATCACCAACGGACTGCAGTCCCCGAAGGACGCGCTCGACGGCGCCTCGGGCCGCATGCTGCTGAACAAGTAAGTCATGAACGCGACCGCCACTCTTCCGTCCGGGGCCTATTCCACCCTGCCTCCGAGCGCACTCGAAAAAGCAGCCCGCCTGCTGCGCTGGCCGCTGACCGGCCTGGCCATGCTGGCCGCGCTCTACACGGTCTTCATGATCCATGCTTCGGGCCAGATGGCCTGGGCCGTGGGCGCGCTGACCCTGTTTTGCGCCGGCTTTTACGTCTATGTCAGCAACGCAGGCTTCGCTTATCGCTATCTCTTCCCCGGCATTGCCGGCATGCTGGTCTTCATCGCCTTCCCGCTGGTCTACACGGCCCAGATCGGCTTCACCAACTACTCCTCGGCCCATCTGCTGAGCGAAGAGCGGGTGCGCGAGTACCTGCTGGACCAGCACGAGCCCGTCCAGGCCCAGGTGCAGCATTTCAGCCTGCATGCGGAAGGCCAGCGCTTCCGGTTGGCCTTGCGAAGCGCCGACGAGGCAGCGCCGCAATGGGTCTCGCCGCCGCTGGCCCTGGGCAAGACCGGCAACGAAGTTGCCATGGAGGCCGGTCAAGACCTGACCCTGGGCCCAGCCCTGCCGCTGCGCGAGTTGATCCGGCACCGCGAGGCCTTGATGCAGCTCAGGCTGACACTGCCCGCCGGCACCGGCCTGGACGCGCTGCACTATCTGGGCCTGCGCGAGTTCGGCCCGATCACGCGGCACTGGCGGGCCAACGCGGACCAGAGCCTGACGCGCACCGCCGATGGCCAGGTCTTCCGCGCCAACCGCGACACCGGCTATTTCGAGAGCGCCAGCGGCGAGCGCCTGCAGCCGGGCTTCAAGGTGCTGGTCGGTTGGCAGAACTACAGCCGCATGGTGGTCGACGCCGAGTTCCGCGGCCCCTTCCTGTCCATCTTCAGCTGGACCGTCGTGTTCTCGCTGGTGACCGTGATCTGCGCCACCGCCATCGGCATGCTGCTGGCCACCGTGCTGAACTGGGAAGACCTGAAGTACCGCGGCACCTACCGCACCCTGCTCTTCCTGCCCTACGCGGTGCCGGGCTTTATCTCCATCCTGGTGTTCAAGGGCTTGTTCAACCAGAACTTCGGCGAGATCAATGCCATCCTCGACGCGCTGCTGGGCGTCAAGCCGGCCTGGTTCGCCGACCCGCTGCTGGCCAAGCTGATGCTGGTGATCGTCAATGTCTGGCTGGGCTATCCCTACATCATGATTCTGTGCTCGGGCCTCTTGAAGGCCATCCCGGCCGATCTCTACGAGGCCTCGGCGATTGCCGGCGCCGGCCCGCTGACCAATTTCTTCAAGATCACCGCGCCGCTGATCATCAAGCCGCTGGCGCCGCTGCTGGTCAGCGCCTTCGCCTTCAACTTCAACAACTTCGTGCTGATCGCGCTGCTGACCGACGGCCGGCCCGACTATCTGTCGACCAAGATCCCGGCCGGCCAGACCGACATCCTGGTCAGCTACACCTACCGCATCGCCTTCAAGGACTCCGGCTCGGACTTCGGCCTGGCTGCCGCGATCTCGACGCTGATCTTCATCCTGGTGGCGGCGATGTCATTGATCAATCTGCGACTGATGAAGAAGGCGAGCTGATATGGCCATCGTTCGAGGCAAACAAGCCCGCTGGCGCGTCTTCGCGGCGCACGCGCTGTTGTGGGTCTTTCTGGCCCTGACCCTGTTTCCGCTGCTGGCCGTGGTCTCGATCTCGCTGCGCCCCGGCAACTTCGCCACCGGCAGCCTGATCCCGAGCGAGATCAGCCTGGAGCACTGGCATCTGGCGCTGGGCATCCCCTACCAGGCCCCCGATGGCAGCGTGGTGCAGCCGCCCTTCCCGGTGCTGACCTGGCTGTGGAACTCGGTCAAGGTCGCGACGCTCTCGGCCTTGCTGATCGTCGCGATCTCGACCACGGCCGCCTATGCCTTCGCGCGCATGAGGTTTCGCTTCCAGTCCAGCATCCTGAACTCGATGCTGCTCTTGCAGATGTTCCCGCCGGTGCTGGCCCTGGTCGCGATCTATGCGATCTTCGAGACCATAGGCGGCTACGTTCCCGGTCTGGGCATCGAGACCCATGCCGGCCTGGTGCTGGCCTATCTGGGCGGCGTCGCCACCCATATCTGGACCATCAAGGGCTATTTCGAGACCATCCCGGTCGAGATCGAGGAATGCGCCAAGGTCGACGGCGCCAGCCACTGGCAGGCCTTCCGCCTGGTGCTGCTGCCGATGGCCGTGCCCATCCTGATGGTGGTCTTCGTGCTGGCGTTCATCGGCACCATCATCGAGTACCCGGTGGCCTCGGTGCTCTTGCGCGAGGAAGGCAATCTGACCCTGGCCGTGGGCTCCAAATACTATCTGCACGACCAGCGCTTTCTATGGGGCGACTTTGCCGCCGCGGCCGTACTGTCCGGCCTGCCTATCACCGCGGTCTTCCTGCTGGCCCAGCGCTGGATCGTCTCCGGGCTGACGGCCGGCGGCGTCAAAGGTTGATGCCCATGCCATGGCGTGAATTCGGCCGCAGCGGCCTGCGGGTCTCGGCCCTGGGCTTTGGCGCGATGCATATCAACGACCATCGCGTCAGCGAGGACGAGGCCGGCCGCCTGCTCAACGAGGTGCTCGACCTGGGCATCAATCTGATCGACACCGCGCGCGGCTACGGCCTGTCCGAGGCCCGCATAGGCCGGCATCTGGCGCATCGGCGCGCGGACTTCGTGCTGTCCACCAAGGTCGGCTACGGCGTCGACGGCGTGCCGGACTGGACCTACGACTGCATCGTCGCCGGCGTCGAGCGCGCGCTGGGCCTGATGCGCTGCGAGGCCATCGACATCGTGCATCTGCATTCCTGCCCGCTGACCGTGCTGCAGCAGGGCGAGGTGATACGCGCGCTCGACGATTGCCGGCGCGCCGGCAAGCTCCGTGTGGCGGCCTATTCGGGCGACAACGCCGAGCTGGATTTCGCGCTGGGCTGCGAAGTTTTCGGCGCCGTGCAGACCTCGATCAGCGTCTGCGACCAGGTCAATCTGGAGCAGCGCCTGCCGCTGGCCCACTCGCGCGGCCTGGGTGTGATCGCCAAGCGCCCGGTGGCCGGCGCGGTCTGGCGCCATGCGCAGCGGCCCGATGATTTTGCCGAGGGCCAGTTGTGGGACCGCTGGCAGGCCATGGGGCTGCCGCAGGCGCTGGGTGAGGGCAGCGACTGGATGAACCTGGCGCTGCGCTTTGCCGCCCACGCGCAGGGCGTCGGCAGCGCCATCGTCGGCACCGGCAAGCTGACCCATTTGAAGCAGAACCTGGCAGCCGTCGCCCAAGGCCCGCTGCCGGCCGAACAGCAGGCCTTGTTGCGCGAGCGCTTTGACCGGCATCAACAGGGCTGGGCCGGCTTGATCTGAGGCGGCCGGGTTTGCACCGCCTCCCAGGCCCCGGGTGCCAGGCCTAGACTGCGGCCATGCTCAATCCCATCGTCTACGCCGTCCCGGTCTTCGTGCTGCTGATGGCGGCTGAGTTCCTGTGGAGCCGCCGCCGCGGCGAGGCCGTCTACCGCGCCGCCGACACGGTCGCCAGCCTCGCGGCCGGCATCAGCAGCCAGCTGGCGGGCGTGTTCACCAAGCTGATGACGGTGGGGCTCTACACCCTGGTCTGGCAGCATGGTGCGCTGCTCGAGTGGCCGCTGGACACCGTCTGGACCTGGCTGCTCGCCCTCTTGCTCTACGACTTCCTCTACTACTGGAACCATAGACTCGGTCATGAGGTCGCGATCCTGTGGGCCGCCCATGTGGTGCACCACAGCAGCGAGGAATACAACCTCAGCACCGCCTTGCGCCAGACCAGCACCGGGTTCTTGTTCAGCTGGATCTTCTATCTGCCGATGGCCCTGCTGGGGGTGCCGCCGCTGATGTTTGTCGTCGTCGGCCTGATCGATCTGCTCTACCAGTTCTGGGTCCATACCCGGCTGGTCGGCAAGCTGGGCTGGTTCGACCGGGTCTTCGTCTCGCCGTCCAACCACCGCGTCCACCACGGCCAGAACGACTACTGCCTGGACCGCAACTACGGCGGCATCCTGATCCTGTGGGACCGGCTGTTCGGCACTTTTGTCGAGGAGCGTGAGGGCGAGCCCATCGTCTACGGCGTGCTGGGGCCGCTGCGCAGCTGGAGCGTCTGGCAGGCCAATACCCGCAACTATGCCGAGCTGTGGCGCGATGCCCGGCTGGCCGACAACTGGCGCGACAAGCTGACCATCTGGTTTCGGCGCCCCGCCTGGCGGCCGGCCGCCGCCGAGCGGCTGGCGCCCAAGCCCAGGCCCGATCTGGCGCGCTTTGTCCGCTATGCACCGCCGCTGCCGCCGGGCCTGCCGCTGTACGGCCTGCTGCAGCTGGCGCTGCTCCTGCTGCTGGGCGTGTACTTCCTGGCGGTGGAGCCGCGCTTGAGCCTGCAGCTGGGCCTGGCCGCCGCGGCAGGTCTGGTGCTGAGCCTGGTGCTGCTGGCCCGGCTGCTGGAAGACCCGGCGGCGGCGGCCGGTGGCGAACGGCTGCGCCTGCTCGCGCTGGCCGGCGTCGCCGGCGCCCAGCTCTGGCAGGGTCAGGTCTTGCTGGCGCCGGGCAGCGCGCTGTGGGCGCTGAGCCTGCTGGCCGCGCTGGCCGGCCTGGCTCTGCTGCCCCGGCTGCTGCGCGCGACAGCAACACAAAAGCCTTCGGCTGGCGATTCAGGCAGCAAGGAGCTCGGGCAGCCGCTCTGACAAGCCCGGCATCAGCCGCCGGCCGTCGGCCAGGCGCTGGTCGTGGCGATAGTCCTGATGTACCTCGATGCGCCAATCGGCGCGCCCGAAGTGCGCCCGCAGGGCCGCAGCGACGCGATCAAAACCATGGGCCTCGTCGGCATTGCTGTCCAGATGCACGACGCCCGGCTCGGGCCGCAGCAGCAGGCCCATCAGCGCGGCGGCCGTGTCGTCCATGAAGGAACAGGCCGGCCGCCAGGCGGCGCTGGCCGCGACCCTGCCTTCGCGGCGCTGCCAGTCGTCAAGCGCCATCAGCATATTGTTGCCGGGGCGCTCGGCATCGATCTGCCAGCCGATGCGTGCCACCGTGGCATCGGCGCAGGCGGCGCGCACCGCGTCCTCGCAGGCCATCTTGTAGCGGCCGTAGTCGTCCTGCGCGGTGCGCGCATCCTGCGGCCCATGCGGACCGTCGGGCTCGTGATGGAACACCATCGCGGTGCTGGTGAAGAGCATGGGCAGGCCTCGTGCGGCCGCATGGGCGGCCAGCCGGCCGGCCCAGTCGGCGCTGCCCATCGCCAGATGGGCGATCGCGTCGAGGCGCTGCGCCGCCAGCCAGGCCGAGGCCGCCGCCGCATCCTCGGGATCGACCTGTTCGCGGTCCCAGCCCAGCAGCTCGTGGCCGGCCTCGCGCAGCTGCCGGGCCAGCACCGGCGCCAGCGTGCCCCTCAATCCGGTGATCAGACAGCGCATGTCGAACTCCAGTAAAAAAGCCCCGGAGAGCGTCCGGGGCCGGAAGGCTTTGACAGCCGATCAGAACTTGTAGTTCGCACCGACCAGATAGGTACGGCCCCACTTCATGTACTCCAACGGACGGTCCTTGCTGGCCGCATAGGTGCGGTAGGCATCGTCGCCCAGGTTGTTGACCTGGAACAGCAGGCCCAGGCCCTTGAACGCGCCCTGGTTGAAGTTGTAGCCCAGCTGCAGGTCGACGATGCTCTCGCCCACCACATAGCGCAGCGTGCGGCTGCCGTTGAAGTTGCCGATCTCGCCGATGAAGTCGGAACGCTTGCGCTGGCTGATGCGGGCCTCGAAACCGTCGCGCTCGTAGTAGGCGGTCAGGTTGTAGACGCGCTTGGACAGGCCCGGCAGGCTGATCGGATCATTGCCCACGCTCTTGACGACATCGGGGTCAATGTCCTTGATACGGATATTGCTGCTGGTGAAGCTGGCGCTGGCGACCAGACCGAAGCCATTGAGCATCGGGCTGACCAGGTTCAGCGGCAGCGAGGCCGACAGCTCCACGCCCTTGAGCTTGCCGCCGCTGCCGTTGAACGGCGCGGTGTAGGTGCCCGTATCCAGAGCCGGCGGGCAGGCCTGGTTGCCGGCGCCGCAGTTGGTCGGCGGCAGGTAGCCGGCGACGAACTTCGAGAAGTCGTAGTTGTCGCGCCCCTGGGTGTAGATATAGCTGCGCAGATCCTTGTAGAAACCGGCGGCCGCGACATAGGCCTTGGAGCCGAAGTATTTCTCGTAGGACACGTCCAGCGCATTGGCACGCCAGGGGTCCAGCTGCGAGTTGCCGCCGCTGGCCCCGGGCTTGCCATTGGCCTTGTCGATGCCGAAGTCCAGCGCCGAGCGCAGCTGGTCGACACGCGGCCGTGCCATCTGGCGGGCCAGCGCGAAACGCAGCGTCTGGTCATTGCCCAGCGAGAAAGCCAGGTTCAGGCTGGGCAGGAAGTCGGTCACGGTCTTGCCCTCGGTGACCGGCTTGACCTGGCTGCCGACCGGTGCGGTGCCGTCGAAGTAATTGGCCGTCGACTGCTGCTCGACGCGCACCATCTGCAGACCGAAGTTGCCGCGCACCGGCAGGCCGAACATCGTGCTGTCGACATTGGCACGGGCAAAGGCGGTCGTGGTCTTCTCCTCCACATCCCAGGCCTTGGCGATCAGATAGCCTTCGGTGTCGGTCGGGTTGAAGGTCATGTAGCGACCGACCGCGCCGGGCACATTCCAGGCCGGGATCATGCCCAGACCGGCAAAGCCGAGATCGACCGGGCGGTATTGCAGATCGGCCGCCACCGTGGTGTCGCCCTGCGCGCCCACATTGATATTGCCCTCGGGCTGGCGCTTCTTCTTGGAGCGGTCGGCGTAGTTCAGGCCCACGTCGATGTCAGCCACCAAGCCCGACAGCATCGTCGGCGCCGGGAAGTTGCCGGTCAGCTTGAAGCCGCTGAGTTCATCCTCGACGCGGGGCACCTTGCCGTAGCCGGAGCCGTAGATCGTGCCGCGCAGGAAGAGCTTGGCCGGGTCCGAGTAGTCCAGCTGCGGCACCATGGTCGAGAAGTTCGAGCTCGCGAAGTTCAGCTTGATCGTGTCGAAGGGCACGCCGCCGACCGGGCTCAGCTGGGCATTGTTCTCCAGGCTCAGCTCGTTGCGCTTGGCCTTCGAGTAGTTGAGGTCGGCCACCACGCTGACGCCGTTGTCGAACTGGAACTTATTGTTCCAGCCCAGCGCCGAGATCTTGTCATCACGCTTGTTGTACATGCCCCGCACCAGCGGGTAGACATTGGTGATGGTGCCGCCGGTATGCGTGCCGTTGCCGTTGACCGTCGCATCGGTCCAGGTGCAGGCCGGGTTGCAGGGGAAGTTGCCGTTGTACTGCAGGTTCAGCTCGAACTGGTTGGCCGTGTCGACCTGCTTGGCCTCGGCAGCGAAGGCGTCGACGACGCTGGTCCAGTGCTTGGACGGGCGGAACTCCACGGTGGCCATCACGCCGTCGCGCGTGGTCTTGCCGGTGCGGCGCAGCGCCTTGATGCCGTCCATCACATAGCTGCCGGCGGCCACACCGGGGCGGCCCTCGACCTTCCAGGGCTCGTACAGGCCGACCTGCTCTTCCTGCACCGGGGTTTCCTGGTGCGCGTAGCCGATGGCCAGGCCTATGGTCTTGTCGGCGAACTGGTCGATATAGCTGGCGCTGAAGCGGTTGCCGGTGGCCTTGGCATTGGCCGCAGCCCCCAGGGAGCTGCGCTGGCCGCGCGCGTTCAGCGCGACCACACGGCTGCCGAAGTTCAACGGCCGCACCGTCTGCATGTCCAGCGTGCCCGACAGGCCCTGGCCGACCAGACCGGCATCGGGCGTCTTGTAGACCGTCACGCCGCTGAGCAGCTCGGAGGGGTACTGGTCGAACTCGACGCTGCGGTTGTCGCCGGTGCTGACCAGCTCGCGGCCATTGAGCAATGTGGTGGCGAAGTCGGGCGACAGGCCGCGCACGCTGATCACCTGGGCACGACCGGCCACGCGCTGGGCTGAGAGGCCCGGCAGGCGGGCGATCGACTCGGCGATGCTGCTGTCGGGCAGCTTGCCGATGTCCTCGGCCGAGACCGATTCGACGATGGAGTCCGAGTTCTTCTTGACCGAGATCGCGGCCTCGATGCCGCGGCGGATGCCGGTCACCGTGACGGTGTCCAAGGTGGTCTGGGCGGCCTGCTGGGCCTGCGCCACCGTGGCCACCATCAGCAGCACGGTGCAGGCACCGGCCACCGGACTGAGTCTCCACAAAGCGCCGGGCGTGGCGCCGGCCTGGTTCACAGCATTCGTCATCTTTGTCTCCTAAACGATGTCATCGACGCAACACAAACGGTGGGCCGGTCCACCCAGGCCTGCCCGGATTCCTGCGCTTTTTTTCTTGTTCCGGAATCTCGCTACAGCCTTGTTTGTACCAAAACTAGATTTTTCACAACACAGCCGAAAACCCTTAATGAAATCAGAATTTTGGCTTTTTCCCTATGAAACAAGCCACCACCAAGACCTCACGGCGGTGTTGTTCCGGGCGCTAAACGCCATTCATGTAGCTCAACTACATTGTAAAAACACAACACCGAAGCCAGACAACAACAACCCGTCAGGCCTGCTCGATCGCCAGCGCCGCCCCACCCAGCGCGGCCAACGTGTCGGTGATCAAGGCGGTCGGAATGCCTTCCAGATAGGAACGGAAGCGCCCCTTGGACTCGAAGCGCTCCCGAAAGCGCGAAGCAAAGAAGCGCTCGCCCAGGCGCGGCACGATGCCGCCGCCGATATAGACACCACCACGCGCCCCCAGGGTCAGCGCCACATTGCCGGCAAAGCTGCCCAGCAGGGCACAGAAGGCATCGAGCGTGCAGGCACTGAGCGCATCGGCGCCGCCCACCCCCGCCTCGACAATCGCCTCGGTGCTTATAGGCACCGACACCGGCTGGCCCAGCACCGCCGCCACCGCCCCATGCAGCACCGGCAAACCGATGCCGGACAGCAAGCGCTCGGCGGACACGTGGGCATGGTCGCGCCGCACCCGCGCCAGCAACTCGCTCTCGAACTCATCGGCCGGTGCCAGCGTCGCGTGCCCCCCCTCGCCCGGCAGCGCCAGCCAGCCCTGCGCGGTCTGCACCACCCCGGCCACACCCAGGCCGGTGCCGGGGCCGATGACGGCCAAGGTGCCGCTGGGCCGCGGCAACACCCCGCCATGCGCGCGCAGCTGCGCCGCGTCCAGGCGCGGCAGCGACAGCGCCAGCGCCTCGAAGTCATTGAGCATCAGCAAGACATCCAGCCCCAGATCCGCCTGCACCGCCGCGCGCGAAAAGCTCCAGTGGCTGTTGGTCAGCTCCACCCGGTCACCGGCCACCGCGGTGGCGACCGCGAACGCGGCCCGCCGCGGCGCCCGGTAGGCCGCACCCAGATCGCGCTGCAGCCCGACCAGATAAGCCCGCGCCGCCTCCGCCGGCCCGGCATGGGCCGGCACCGGCAGCGTGCGCACCTGCGTCACCGCCGAGCCGCCAGCCGCCACCCAACCAAAACGCGCATTGGTGCCGCCGATGTCGGCCACCAAATAGGGCGCCGCCGCCGTCATGAGCACACCCCCGGCACAGCAGGACACAGGGACGGGCGCGACAGGACAGACCACAAGAGGGGCCGCAAGGAATCAGGAAGTTGGCAATGCACGATGGTCTCAGGCTTGCTGGCCACCCTCCACCCGCTTCAAACCAGGAGGAAGGCCGCCGATGCTGTTGGCTCTACTGGAGTGCAAGGTAACAAAACTACATTCACACCACAAGAGCAAGAACCCATAAATCCATACTTCCCTATGAAAATCGAGCAAATCAGCATTCAGACCCACCGATTCATCGTTAAAAGACACTCGAAAATATGTAGCTTAGCTACAAACACACAAGCAGGACCGGTCGTGTCAGCGCCGCAGCGCCGACCCCGCTGTGCGCGCTTTGCCGGGGGTGAGATGGGGGCGGACGGCCCCATAATCGCGCGCACCCGCCCCGTGCATCCGGACACGCCGGCGACCGCCATTCAGCCGTCCTGCCCATCACCTTCTCCCCGCCTATCGCCATGGTTCCCTTCGACAGTCCCCGGCTGATCGCCGACATCGGTGGCACCTATGCCCGCTTCGCGCTGGAAACCGCCCAGGGCCAGTTCGAGCACATCGCCTCGCTGCGCTGCGCCGACCACGCCGACTTCCATGCCGCCGTCAGCGCCTATCTGGTGACCCTGCCGGCGCTGAAGATCGAGCATGCGGGCGTCGCGATCGCCAACCCGGTCGAGGGCGACCTGGTCAGGATGACCAACTACCACTGGCAGTTCTCGATCGAGGAGATGCGCCAGCGCCTGGGGCTGGACACCCTGGTGGTCGTCAACGACTTCACCGCGCTGGCCATGGCCCTGCCGCGCCTGTCCGGCCGCGACCTGCGCCAGATCGGCGGCGGCGAGGCCAATAAGCAGAGCGTCGTCGGCCTGCTCGGCTCGGGCTCGGGCCTGGGGGTCTCGGGCCTGATCCCGGCCGGCGAGGGCTGGGTGGCGCTGGGCACCGAGGGCGGCCACACCAGTTTCTCGCCGCGCAACGAGCGCGAGATCGCGCTCTTGCGCTTCGCCTGGCGAGAGTTCGAGCATGTGTCCTTCGAGCGCCTGCTGTCGGGCCCGGGCCTGGCGCTGATGTACCGCGCGATGGCCGACTATGCCGGCCGCCCGGCCGAGGACCTGCAGGCGCCCGAGATCACGCAGCGGGCGCTGGACGCCAGCGACCCGGTCTGCGTCGAGACGCTGGCGCTGTTCTGCGCGCTGCTGGGCACGGCCGCGGCCAATCTGGCGGTGACGCTGGGCGCCCTGGGCGGCATCTATATCGGCGGCGGCATCGTGCCCCGGCTGGGCGAGTATTTCGACCGCTCGGCCTTCCGCCAGCGCTTCGAGGACAAGGGCCGCTTCTCGGCCTATGTGGCGGCGATCCCGACCTATGTGATCACCGCCGAGCACGCCACCTTCATCGGTGCCTCGGCGATCCTGGACGCCCAGCTGCGCACGCTGAAGACCGCACCGGGCGCGGCCATCCTGAACCAGATCCGGCGCGCGCGCGAGCAGCTCTCGCCGGCCGAGCTGCGCGTGGCCGAGCATGTGCTGGCCCATCCGCGCGATGCGCTGAACGCGCCGATCGCCGAGATCGCCCGTGCCGCCAATGTCAGCCAGCCCACCGTGATCCGCTTCTGCCGCTCGCTGGGCTGCGAGGGCCTGTCCGACTTCAAGCTGCGCCTGGCCTCCGGCCTGACCGGCACCGTGCCGGTGACCCATACCCAGGTCACCCATGACGACTCGATGGTGGAGCTGGGTGCCAAGGTGCTGGGCAATACCGCCTCGGCCATCCTGCAGGTGCGCAGCGCGCTGAACCGCGAGATGATCGACCGCGCGATCGAGCTGCTGCTGCACGCCGACCGCATCGAGTTCTATGCCGTCGGCCACTACGGTGTCGTGGCCCAGGACGCGCAGTTCAAATTCCTGCGCTTCGGCGTGCCGAGCAGCGCCTACACCGACCCGCGCCTGCAGTCGCTGGCCGCCAATGTGCTGGGGCCCCGCGATGTGGCCGTCATCATCAGCGCCAGCGGCAAGCTGCCGGAGCTGGCGGCGGTGGCCGACAAGGCGCGCGAACGCGGCGCCGCTGTGGTCGCGATCACGGCCAGCCAGTCACCACTGGCCCGCAAGGCCGATGCGACGCTGATCGTCGACCATGTCGAGGATGTCTCCACCCATCTGCCCATGGTCAGCCGCATCCTGCATCTGCTGGTCATCGACATCCTGGCCGTCGGCGTCGCGATGCGCCGCAACCCCGAAGGCCTGGGCCAGCTGCCGGGCAAGGCCCGCGAGGAGCTGGACGAGGATGTGCTCAGCAGCACCCCACCCAAGCGCGGCGCCAGCGTGGCCGCGCCGGGTGTCAGCCTGGCGACGCCGCTGGCCCGGCTGACCTCACACAGCCGCTGAGCGGCCGATTCACCCCGGCCTCAGTCGGGCCGCTCGCCGGCAGCCAAGCGGCGCTCGATGTCTTCGATGACCGGCGGCAGCTGGGCCACGCTGTCGATCACATAGTGGGCGCCGCCGGCGCGCAGCTCGGCCGTGGCCCGCTCGCGCAGGCGCTGCTGCTCCTCGGCCGGCAGGGCCAGCCACTGCGCCTCGCTGAGGCCCAGGGTGTTGCCGCTGACGGCCAGGCCCACCACCCAGGCGCCGATCGCGCGGCCCTCCTGCAGGCCCGGCACCGTGTCATCCACCTTCACGACCGCAGCCGGCGGCCAGACCTGCAGGTCCGACAGCGTCCGCACCATCATCAGCGGGCCAGGTCTTGCGCTGTCCATATCGCCGGCGCAGACCAGGTTGTCGGGCACATAGCCCTGGGCCGCGGCCAGCGGCAGCACCACCTCCATGATGGGGCGGTTGTAGCCGGTGGTCGAGCCTATCTTCAGGCCGCGCTCGCGCAGGTCCTGCACCACCTCCAGCGCGCCGGGAATCAGCGCCGCATGGTTGAGCACGCTCTGCGCATTCATCGGCGTGAATTCCTCGTAGAGCGCGTCGCAGTCGGCGTCGGAGAACGATCGGCCATGCTGGCGCAGCCATTCGGCCGCGATGCGCGGCGCCGTGCCCAGCGCATGGATATGGTCCCATTTGGCCAGGCCCATGGGCACCCGGGCCTCGTCAATGCTGATCGCGACGCCGTGGCGGGCGAACAGCTCGACGAAAGCGCCCATCGGCGCGAGGCTGCCATGGTCGATGATGGTGCCGGCCCAGTCGAACACGAGCGCTTGAAGTTGAGTCATCGCAAATCCTTGTATGTTTCTTTGCTCACCAGGCGGCGAACACCTCTTCGGCCAGGCCGAAGGCGGTGCTGGCCCCGGTGCCGCTGGTGACGGTGACCGCGCGGGTGGCGGCGTCGGGTGCCAGCACCAGGCAGGGCTCGCGGCTCGACGAGGGATAGGTGCCGACCCAGCGTTCGGTCACCGTGGCCTCGCTCAGGCGCAGCGCCGCGCGCAGATGGCGCAGGATCAGCGCGTCGACCTCCTCCAGCGCAAAGGGCGGCAGCACCGGCCCGTAGTGGTGCGAGTCGCCCACCACCAGCGAGCCATCGGCGCTTTGCACGACGATCAGATGGATGCCGTGCGCAAGGCTGGCGCCCTCCTCCGCCTGCAGCCGCTCGCGCAGCGCCTGGGCCTCGGGCAGGGCCGCATAGCCCTCGTAGCGCACCAGGCTCAGATCGCCCATCACCGAGCCTTCCAGCCGGAAGCCGGCCTGCGGCCGCACGCGCAGCATCTGCAGCTGGCACAGGCGCAGCTCATGGGGCTGCCACAGCGGTGCGAACAGGCCGTTGAGCTCGGCGCCGCCACAGACGATGACGCGCTCGGCGCGGTAGACGCCGCGCGAGGTCTGCACCTCGGGCGTGGCCACCGACAGCACCGCCTCACCGAAGCGGAACTGCACGCCATGAGTCTCGGCCAGCCAGGCCGCCAGCCGCGGGATCGCGCTGCGCGACTCGACCCGCAGCTCATGCGGGCTGTAGAGCACCGCCTGCAGGTCCTCGGTCCGCAGGCCGGCAAAGCGCGCGGCCGCGGCGGACGGACTCAGCAGCTCGCAGCCCTGGGCCATCTCGGTGGCCATGAAGGCCTCCAGCACCGAGCGCGCCTCGGGCCGCTGCGCCGCCAGCCACAGGCCGCGGTGCACGACATCGATGCCGGCCTGCGGCGCCAGCTCGGCCCAGACCTCGCGCGAGCGCCGCGCCCGCGTCCAGCTGGCACCGGCCTGCTGGCCGGTCACGGTGACGAAACCGAAGTTGCGGATCGACGCGCCTATGCAGGCCGCATCGCGCTCCAGCACCATCACCTTGAGCCCGCGCCGGGCCGCCTCATACGCATGGGCCAGGCCGACGATGCCCGCACCCACCACCAACACATCCACAGTCATTGCTTCTCAGTCTTTCATGCAGCGCGCCAGCGCTGCGTCTTTTGAATCAGCAGCCGCTCCAGGCCCGCCAGCAGGAGGCGGCCGCTCGCGGCGCTGAGGAAGATCAGGCAGGCCATTGCGGCCGCCGGGGCGATATCGCCGGCATCGTCCATCGCCAGCACGGCCACCGAGGCCAGCGTGGTGGCGGGCGAATAGAGGAAGACGACGGCCGAGACCGTGGTCAGCGCGTTCACGAAGAAGTAGCCGGCCACCTGGATCAGGGTCGGCAGCAGCACCGGCAGGTGCACGCGCCACAAGGTCTTCCAGAAGGGCACGCCCAGCGACTCGGCCACCAGCTCGTACTCGCGGTCGAGCTGGCGCAAGGCGGTCAGCTGCGTGATGTGGGCGACCGAGAAGAAATGCGCCACCGTGCACAGCACCAGGATGGCCATGCCGCCGTAGATGAAGTGCAAAGGGTTCCAGGCGGCGTTGAAGAACAGGATATAGCCCAGGCCCAGCGCCAGACCCGGCACCGCCATCGGCAGGCTGGCGACCGCATTGAGCAGGCCGCGTGCGGCGGCAAAGCGGCGCGGCTTCTCGACCAGATAGGCGGACAGAAAGCTCAGGCCCGCGCCCAGCACCGCGGTCGCGCAGGCCAGCTTGATCGAGTTGCCGTAGCTGGCCCAGCCGCCGCCGTCCATCAGGTCGAAGTTGTAATTGGCCAGGGTGGGCTGCAGCTTGTAGGGCCAATAGGTCGCCAGCGAGGCGAACAGCGCCACGCCCATCACCAGCACGAGCGCGCCGGCGATCAGGCCGCAATACAGCAGCAGCGCGCGGTCCAGCGGCTTGCAGGGGCTAGGCCGGTAAGGCACCGCGCGCACGCTCAAGGCGGCCGACTGGCGCGCGCGCAGGCGCTGCTCGACCCAGAAGGCCAGCCCGGCCGGCAAGAGCAGCAGCAAAGCCACGACCGCCCCCATCTGCAGCTGCTGCTGGCCGATCACCTGCTTGTAGATGTCGGTGGCCAGCACCTGGGTGTTGCCGCCGATGACCTTGGGCACGCCGAAATCGGTGATCACCAGCACGAACACCACCACATAGGAGATCAGCAGGCCGTAGCGGCTGGCCGGCAGGGTCACGGTGCGGAAGATGCGCCAGCGGCTCGCGCCCAGGCTGGCGGCGGCCTCGTACAGCCGCGCGTCGCCACTGGCCAGCGCGGTGCACAGGATCAGCAGCGCATGCGGGAAGGTCCACAGCACCGAGCCGGCGATGATGCCGAAAGGCCCATAGGCCGGGCCCAGGCCCAGCACGGCGAGCCAGTCCTTCAGCAGGCCCTGGTTGCCGAACAGATAGATCAGGCTGATGGCCATCAAGAGCGAAGGCGCCAGCAACGGCACCAGCGCGATCGCGCGCAGCAGGCCCCGGCCCGGCATGCAGCTGTGCATCAGTGCGAAGGCATAGCCGTAGGCCAGGGTCACGCAGATCGCGGCGCTGGCGGCCGACAGCCACAGGCTGTTGCCCAGCGAGGCCAGCACATTCGGGCCGCGCGCATAGGCGATGAAATTGGCCAGGCCGACGAAAGCCCCGTCGGCGCCATAGAAACTCAGCAGCAGCAGGGCCGCCACCGGCAGCGCCACCGCCACGGCCAGCACGATCAGCGCCAGGCCCAGCAGGCCGCCGAGCGCGCGGGCCTCGCCCTGCTGCGCGACCGCCTTCGGCAGCAGCAGGGGCTCTGACAATACAACGCTCATTGGGAATCCTCCGTGCTGCGCACTACGGAATTCGCCTTGGGAACGGCCCGGCGGCTCATGCCGCCACCCGCATCGACAGCGGCGTGTCCAGCGCACTGACCGCCTCGGGCGGCAGCTCCACCCACAGCGGGCCCTCGTTCAACCAGGCCGGCAGCTGGGCATCGCCCTCGGTGGCCAGCTGCAGCTCCAGCTGCGCATCCAGCGCCTCGCAGCGCAGGCGCAGCAGGCTGCAATGGCCCAGGAACATGGCCTCGACCAGGCTGACCGGCAGGCGGTTGGTCCCGGCCTGGCCATGCAGTCGCAGGCACTCGGGCCGCAGGCCCAAGAGCACCGGGCTGCCGGTCTTGTAGCGGGCGAAGCTGGTGCTGGCGCAGGCCAGCTCGGCCGTGCCGACACGGGCCCGGCCGGCACCGGTCACCAGGCCCGGCAGCAGATTCATCTTGCCGACAAAGCCGGCCACGAAGGGCGTGGCCGGCGCCGCATAGAGCTGCTGCGGGCTGCCCTGCTGCTCGATCTGGCCCTGGTGCATCACGACGACGCGGTCGGCCATCGACAGCGCCTCGTCCTGGTCATGCGTGACCATGATGGTGGTGATGCCCAGGCGCTGCTGCAGGCGCCGGATCTCGGCGCGCAGGCCCTGGCGCACCTGGGCATCCAGGGCCGACAGCGGCTCGTCCAGCAGCAGCAGCGGCGGCCGCGGCGCCAGCGCGCGCGCCAGCGCGACCCGCTGCTGCTGGCCGCCGCTGAGCTGGGCCGGGAATTTGTTCGCCTTGTCGGCCAGGCCCACCAGCTCCAGCAGCTCGGCAACGCGGGCCGCGCGCTCGCCGCGCGTGGCCTGCTGCAGGCCATAGGCGACGTTGTCGGCCAAGCTCAGATTGGGAAACAAGGCGTAGGACTGGAACACCACGCCGAAGCGCCGCTGCGCGGCCGGCCAAGCCGTGATGTCCTGGCCGTTCAGCACAATGCTGCCGCTGTCCGCCGCCTCGATGCCGCAGATCAGGCGCAGCAAGGTGGTCTTGCCGCAGCCCGAGGGGCCGAGCAGGCTGATGAACTCGCCGGCGGCGACATCCAGGGCTATGCCGCGCAGCACCGGCTGCGTGCCATAGCGTTTGTTCAGGTGGCGCAGCGACAGCATGGCGGTTCCTACTTACTTCTTCTCGGCCTTGGCCTCGTAGCGGCGCGCCCACTCCGTCAGGATGCGCTCGCGGTTGGCGGCGGCCCAGCCGAAATCGTTCTTGGCCAGCAGCTGCTCCAGATTGGCCGGCACATGCTCCATCTTCTGCTGCGCCTCGGGCAGGGCCAGGATCGCGAAGTTCGCGCCATAGAGCTCGTTGGCCTTGCGGGTCACGGCCCAGTCGGCCAGGGCCTTGGCGGCCTCGGGCTTCTTGCTGGTCTTCAGGATGGCGGTGGCCTCCAGATCCCAGCCCAGGCCCTCCTTCGGGAACACGATGTCGATCGGCGCGCCGTCCTTCTTGGTCTTGTTGGCGCGGTACTCGAAGGACAGGCCCACCGGGAACTCGCCGGCGCCGGCCTGGCGGCAGGGCTTGGAGCCGCTGTGGGTGTAGACGCCGATGTTCTGGTGCAGCGCGTCCATGAAGGCCCAGCCCTTGTCCTCGCCCATCATCTGCAGCCAGGCAGACACCATCAGATAGCCGGTGCCGCTGGAGGCGGGGTGCGGCATCGTCACCGTGCCCTTGTAGGCCGGCTGGGTCAGGTCGGCCCAGGAAGCCGGCTTGGGCAGCTTGCGCTTGTCGGCCTCGACGGTGTTGAAGCAGACGGCCGAGGACCACAGGTCCATGCCCACCCAGGTCGGCTGGGCGCGCGGGTCGCGCATATTGGCGCGCACCTTCTCCAGGCCCTTGGGCGCATAGCCTTGCAGCATGCCTTCCTTGTCCAGCAGCATCAGCGAGGTGGCGGCCAGGCCCCAGATCACATCGGCCTGCGGATTGGCCTTCTCGGCCAGCAGGCGGGCGGTGACGATGCCGGTGCTGTCGCGCACGAACTTCAGCTCGATCGCCGGGTGGTCCTGCTCGAAGGCCTGCTTGTAGGCCTTGATCTGGTCGGCCTCCAGCGCCGAGTACACCAGCAGCTCGGTCTTGCCCTGGGCCTGGGCCACGCCGGCGGCCAGCAGGGTCGACAAGGCGGCCAGGCTCAGCAGGCCGGCACGACGGGTGAGGGAGTTTTTCATAGCGTTCCTGGGGTGCGAGGAAGGAGTGGGGGAAGCAATGGAGCGCACTCTAGATTTCAAATATGTAAAGAACATGTCATACGAGCCAAGCGCGGCAAAGCCCGCATTGGCGGATTTGCGTCGCGGCTCTGACGCGGGTTCGACATCAATTCGTCATCAAGGGCGACTACCCTCGCCCGTCCATGCTCACCGCCCAACTGAAGGCCTTTTTCACCGTCGCCCGGCTCGGCAGCGTCACGCTGGCCAGCCGACAGCTGGGCATCAGCCAACCCACGGTCACGACCCAGATCCGCGCGCTCGAGGAGCACTACGGGTTGGAGCTGTTCCGCCGCAACTCCGGCCGCCTGACCATCAGCGATGCCGGCGTCGAGCTGCTGCCCATGGTCGAAGGCCTGCTGCAGCAGGAGAGCCAGATCGAGTTCGCGCTGCGCAACCAGGCCGAGTTGCGCCAGGGCAGCCTGCGCATCGGCGCCACCGCGCCCTACTACATGCTGGACCTGGTGCAGCGCTTCCAGAGCCGCTACCCGGGCATCGAGCTGAGCCTGCACATCGGCAACTCGCGCCAGATGGTGGATGCGCTGCGCGAGTACCGCGTCGATCTGGCGGCCTCCTCCCATCCGGTGCGCGACGCCCGCCTGCTGTGCTGGAAGCTCGGCGAAGATCCGCTGGTGCTGGTGCTGCGCAGCGACCATGCGCTGGCGCGCCAGACCGAGGTCAGCGCGCAAGACCTGGCCCCCTGCCGGCTGCTGCTGCGCGAGGGCGGCTCGATGACACGCCAGCTCGGCGAGGAGATGCTGCAGCTGGCCGGCGTGCGGCCGGCCCAGGTGATGGAGATCGGCAGCCGCGAGGCGCTGCGCGAGGCCATCGTGCGCGGCATGGGTGTCAGCCTGGTGGCCCGCCACGAGGTGCCCCACCATCCCGAGCTGCGCGTGCTGCCGCTGCGCGGCGAAGCGCCCATGGTGGCCGAGTACCTCTATGTGCTGAAGGAACGCCGCCAGATGCGGCTGATCGAGGCCTTTTTGTCGACCGCCGATCTGCCGCCGCGGCTGTGAGGCCGCGCACCACAGCGGGGCGAGCCGCGCCGCCCCCAGGGTAATGGAGCATGCCGCAGGCCCGCAGCGCTCACTAGCATGGTGCATCGCCACCCCGGAGCACCTGATGACTGTTGTACATGCCGATCTGCGGGCCCTGCCCGGTGTGCTGGATCGCAAGGCGCTGATGCAGGCGCTGGAGTCCTCGGCCCAGGCCTCGCGGGCCTCGGGCCATTCGCTGGCCGTGCTGACCCTGGATATCGATCACTTCAAGAGCTACCAGGATGAGCAGGGCCAGGCCAGCGCCGAACAGGTGCTGACCCAGCTGGCCATGCTCTTGCAGCAGCTGCAGCCCGCCGGCGCCGGCCTGGCCTATCTGGGCGCCGACGAGTTCGTGCTGATACTGCCCGACACCGACATCGCCGCCGCCGCCGCGCTGGCCGAGAAGCTGCGCGAGCGCATCGCCAGCGCGCTGGGCCAGCTGGGCGGCCAGCCGCCGCTGAGCGCCACCATCGGCGTGGCCGCCAGCCCGCCCAAGCAGGACTGGAACGCCAGCACCCTGCTGGCGCTGGCCGATTCGCGCATGACCTTCGCGAAGCGGCGCCTGCTGCCGCATCACAACCTAGTCTGGGCCGGCACCATTCCCTCGGACTGGTGCCTGCGCCTGGAAGTGGAACCGGGGGTCTGGCCCAGCCTTTGAAGCGTGCGAGCTGTGGACAGTGGCACTCGCCGGCTTGCCTAGAATCAAGCCGCGATGCGTCCCCTGCCCCTGATCATCATCCTGCTGGTTCTGAACCATGTCGCCTTCAACGGCAGCCGCATCGCGGTGGCGCTGTTCGCGATCAAGCAGGGCGCGTCGACGCTGACGGTCGGCACGCTGATGGCCATGTATGCGCTGCTGCCGGCGCTGACCTCGGTGGCGGCCGGGCGCTGGATCGACCGTTCGGGCATCACCCGGCCGATGCTGATCGGCACCATAGGCGTGGGCCTGGGCACCTTGCTGCCCTTTCTCGTGCCCCAGCTCGCCACGCTCTATCTGACCAGCGTGCTGGTGGGCCTGTCCTTCATGCTGCTCAATGTCTCGGTCTACCACGCGGTGGGCGAGATGAGCGCGCCCGAGGAACGCACGGTCAACTTCAGCTATGTGGCGCTGGGCTTCTCGACCTCGACCTTTGTCGCACCGATGCTGACCGGCATCTCGATCGACGCGCTGGGCTATCGCGCCTGCTTCCTGATCCTGGCGCTGTTCACGGTGCTGCCGCTGCTGGCCCTGTGGGGCCGGCTGCTGCCCGAGATCACGCTGCGCGAGAAGCATGACCTGAGCCCGCCCGGGCCGGTGTTCGATCTGCTGCGCGAGCCGGAGCTGCGCCGCCTCTTCATCGCGATGGCCATCCTGACCGTGGGCTGGGACATCTACAACTTCGCGATCCCCGTCTACGGCGCGCAGATCGGCCTGACGCCCTCGCAGATCGGCATCGTGATGGGCGCCTTCGCGGCCGCCACCTTCGCGGTGCGCCTGGCCATGCCCTTCATCGTCAACCGCGTCCAGCCCTGGCCGCTGCTGGTGGCCTCGCTGCTGGTGGCCGGCCTGGCCTATCTGGCCGTGCCCTTCACCGACAGCGTCGGCGTGCTGATGGCCATCACCTTTCTGCTGGGTCTGGGCCTGGGCGCGCCGCAACCGATGGTGCTGACCCTGCTGCACCAATCGGCGCCCGAGGGCCGGGCCGCCGAGGCCCTGGGCCTGCGCACCACGCTGATCAACACCAGCCAGACCGTGATGCCCCTGGTGTTCGGCGCGATGGGCGCGGCGCTGGGCATTGCGCCGCTGTTCTGGGGCATGGCGGCGGCGATGCTGGGCGGCAGCCTGTTCTCGCGCCGCAAGCACTGAGTCCCGCCCTCTTCCCCCGCAGGTGGGGCAGACGCCTGCCTGGCGCTGGTGGATACTCTCGGCGCGGGCACGGTGCCCGTTCGTTATGGGGAGCACGACCATGGGCCTGATGGATTTCATCAAGAAGCAGTTCATCGACATCCTGCAATGGACCGAGGATGACGAAACCACGCTGGCCTGGCGCTTTCCGATGGCCGAGATGGAAATCCAGTACGGCGCCTCGCTGACGGTGCGCGAGTCGCAGATGGCCGTCTTCGTCAACGAGGGCAAGGTGGCCGATGTGTTCGGCCCCGGCATGTACAAGCTCAGCACCCAGACCCTGCCGGTGCTGACCTATCTGAAGAACTGGGACAAGCTGTTCGAGTCGCCGTTCAAGAGCGATGTCTATTTCTTCAGCACCCGCCAGCGCATCGACCGGCGCTGGGGCACGACCCAGCCGGTCACGATACGCGACAAGGACTTCGGCGCGGTGCGGCTGCGCGCCTTCGGCAACTATGCCTACCGCATCGCCGATCCCAAGCTGTTCCACACCGAGATCTCGGGCACGCGCGAGCGCTACACGGTCGAGGACCTGGACGGCCAGCTGCGCGGCCTGATGCTGCAGCACATCAGCGATGCGGTGGCGCAAAGCGGCATCCCCTTCCTGGACCTGGCGGCCAACCAGATCGAGTTCGCCAAGGCCTTGATGGAGGCCACCGCGCCCTCGTTCAGCGCGCTGGGCCTGAAGCTGGAGAGCGTGACCCTGCAGAACGTCTCCCTGCCCGAGGAGCTGCAGAAGATCCTGGACCAGAAGATAGGCATGGGCATGATAGGCCAGAACATGGGCCAATTCATGCAGTACCAGGCCGCGCAATCGCTGCCCAAGATGGCCGAGGGCGCCGCCTCGGGTGGCGGCGGCGGTGTGGCCGGCGACGCGATGGGTCTGGGGGCAGGTCTTGCGATGGGCCAGGTGCTGGCCCAGCAGCTGAGCCAGGGCCTGGCCGGTGCCGGTGCGCCGGCAGCAGCAGCAGCAGCAGCAGCAAGCGCCCCCGTGCAGAGCGCCGACGAGATCATGGCCCTGCTGGAAAAGCTCGGCGATCTGAAGGCCAAGGGCATCTTGACCGACGAAGAGTTCGCCGCGAAGAAGGCCGAGCTGCTGAAGAAGCTCGGCTGAATTGGCCTCTTCAGGCACACCCCAACGCCGCTGGCAGGCGGCCTGCCCCAATTGCGGCGCGCCGGTCGAGTTCGCCAGCGCCGCCTCGGCCAGCGCGGTCTGCGGCTTTTGCCGCAGCACCCTGCTCCGCGAGGGCGAGAGCCTGCGCAAGATCGGCGCGAGCGCCGAGCTGTTCGACGACCATTCGCCGCTGCAGCTGGGGGCGGCCGGCCGTTATGCCGGCGCCGCCTTCAGCCTCGTCGGCCGGCTTCAGCTGAGCTATGCCGAGGGCAGCTGGAACGAGTGGCATGCGCTGTTCGACAACCAGCGCAGCGCTTGGCTGTCCGAAGACAACGGCAGCTATGTACTGGGCTTCGAGGCACCGCCGCCCGAGGGCCTGCCGCAGGCCCATGAGCTGGTGCTGGGCGCGCAAGTGCTGCTGGCTGGCCAGGCCTGGACCGTCGGTGCGCTGACCCTGGCGCGCCAGGCCGCTGCCCAGGGCGAGCTGCCGCATGCGCCACTGGCCGATGCGCAGCGCCAGTTCCTGGTGGCCGAGCTGCGTAACAGCGCCGATGAGGTGGCCAGCCTGGAGTTCAGCGGGCCGCCCGATGCGCCACCGAGCTGGTCGCTGGGCCGGCCGGTGCGGCTGGCCGAATTGGCGATGAGCGGGCTGCGCGAGGACGCGCAGGGCGAGGCCATCAGCAGCAAGACCCTCATCGGCAAGACCTGCGAATGCCCCAGCTGCGGCGCCGCGCTGGCGCCCAAGCTCGACAGCAGCCAGAGCATCGTCTGCTCGCAATGCCACGCGGTGGTCGACATCTCCAAGGGCCTGGGGCAAGACCTGGCCCACTATGCCCAGCAGGCCAACACACTGGAGCCGCTGATCCCGCTGGGCCGCAGCGGCACGCTGGCGCTTGCCGCCGGCGGCCCGGCGCTGCCCTGGCAGGTGGTCGGCTATCTGGAGCGCTGCGACCTGCCCGCGGCGGACAGCGAGGACGAGCAGAGCTTCTGGCGCGAATACCTGCTCTACAACCGCAGCGAGGGCTTTGCCTTTCTGGTCGACACCAACGAGGGCTGGAGCCTGGTGCGGCCGCTGACCGGCGCGCCCAAGGGCAGCGGCAGCAACACGGTCGAGTGGCAGGGCCGGCGCTTCAAGGCCTTGTACGAGGGCGAGTCCTATGCGGCCCAGATCAGCTATGTGCTGGGCGAGTTCTACTGGCAGCTGCGGCGCGGCGAGCGCGCCCAGGTCACCGATTACGAGTGGAGGGGCGAAGGCCGGGTCGAGCTGCTGTCGCGCGAGCAGACCGGCAGCAAGGGAAGCACCCAGGAGATCAGCTGGAGCCATGGCCGCAAGCTCGATGCCGCCGAGGTCGCCCGTGCCTTCAAGCTGGCGATCAGCACCGCCGCGTTGACCCGCGACGCGGCGCCCACCAGCGGCCACGGCCTGGTGTTCAAGATCCTGCTGACCCTGTTCATCCTCTTCATCCTGGTGATGCTGATGCGCGGCTGCAGCCAGGACGATTGCCAGAGCTACAAGCAGAGCTTTGGCGAGGCCAGCAACGAATACCGCGAATGCCAGCGCCGTGCCAGCAGCGGCAGCGGCGTGCGCCTGGGCACCGGCGGCGGATCCTACGGCGGCTACAGCGGCGGGGGCGGCCACAAATAGGCCGGCAAGACCTTCCCCCGCCCACCACTTACCAGTCAATGAAACGACAAGGAGAACGGCAATGACGGAACTCGAATGGCTCAAACCGGCGGTGCTGCTGGGCTCGGTGCTCTACGCGGTGATCGGCGTGCTGGTGTTCTGGGTCAGCTTTGTCATCGTCGACAAGCTGACCCCCTACAAGCTCTGGGAAGAAATCGTCGAACACAAGAACCTCGCCCTCGCCATCGTGATCGGCGCCAAGTGCATCGCGATCGGGATGATTGTGGCGGCGGCGATCAAGGGGTGAGGATGGCAGGAAGATGGATCGCTCGGCTCGCTCGTTTGCGGCGAAAACGACCGGTCTTGAGGTCGCACGTTGATCCTTCTGCTTTGCCAAGCCACGCCGATTGGCCCGACTTGATTGATTAGCCCGGGGACAAGTACGACGGAAAACTGGTCTGGTTTGGTGGCAAGCAGGTCACCTCCAACATCAGCGAGTCCTAGCAAACCAATGCACCAGCGGTGTTACCCAGAAATGGCACCAAACGCTCACTTGAATAACGGAGTCACAAATCGGCAACGTAAGGCCTTGAGCTCTAAGTTGCCCCGTCACATTCAAGACCTGCCCTCTGGACCTGCCTGGACCAACGACAGAAGTACCGCATGTCATCGTTTCTCAAGCCTTCCTGCCCTCATTGCAATCAAGTTGTGGCAATTTTTAGCAAGGGCTGGCAGGACCAGCGTGCATCTACGAAGAAGACCTGCCCTTCATGCCATGCCGCTGTGAAATTGACTTTCGCCGGCAAGGCTTTTGGCGCTTGGTTTCTTCCAATTTTGGTGCTGACATTCGTGGCGTTCTACCTAGGGGCGGATCAAGTCGGAGCCTGCTTGTTTGCGTCGGCATTCATTGCTCCCTTGCTGGCGAGTCTTCAGCTTGAGAAAGATGCGGCCTGACAAGGCAGTATCACTTGGCCAAAGTAGTGCGCAGCGCGCCAGTGAGTCAGGTGCCCTCCATTGCAAATCGCAGCCAATCTCGACAGCCCATGCAAATCGCTGCCGCCCTTGTGATCTACGCCCTGGCCCTGGCAGCGCTGGCGCTGATCAACCGGCGTGAGTTCAGACGCCGCTCGGCCAAGGGCCAGCGCTATGCGGCCCTGCCCATCGGCTACAAGCTCGCCTGCTGGCTGGGTGTTGTTCCGCTGCTGGTCGCGGCCGTGCTGCTGCACCCGGCCCTGCTGATTCCGGCCTGGCTTGGCTTTGCCTTGCTGGAGATGGCCTGCGTGCGCTGGTACAAAAAGGCCGGCCTGCTCTAGCACCAGCCCCTCACAGCCAGCTGCTGATCTGCGCCAGCGGCTTCTTGATGCCGCCATGTACCGGCACCTCGCAGCCCGGCTTCGGATGGCCGACCACCAGCAGGATGACAGGCTTCTCGGACTCGGGCCGGTCGCAGAGCTTGCTCAAGAAACCCATCGGGCTGGGCGTGTGGGTCAGCGTGACCAGGCCGGCCTCGTGCAGGGCGGCGATCAGGAAGCCGGTGGCGATGCCCACCGACTCGGGCACGTAGTAGTGGCTGAAGCGCTCGCCCTGTGCGTCGATGCCGTACTTCTGCACAAAGATTGCGATCAGCAGCGGGGCCTCGTCCAGAAAGGGCTTGTTGGCATCGGTGCCCAGCGGCGCCAGCGCGCGCAGCCACTCCTCGGGCGCACGGCCGTTGTAGAACGTGCGCTCCTCTTCTTCGGCGGCTTCGCGGATCTGCGATTTGCGCTGGGGATCGGTGATGACGACGAAATGCCAGGGCTGCTGGTTCGCGCCGGAGGGCGCCGTGCCGGCGGCCAGCAGGCACTGCTCAATCACGGCCCGGTCGACCGGCCGTCTATCGAAGTCGCGCACGGTGCGGCGGCGCAGCAGGTTCTCGTAGCTGGCGCGAGCGCGCTCCAGCATGGTGTGGGCGGGCAGTTCGCGGTAGCCCGTCAAGGGCTCCATGACCGGGGCAGGCATTGTGTGCATGGCGGTGCGGCTGGAAGGAATATGCGGTGGGGCGAGCATAGCGAGAGCGGCTCGTTCGTCAATCGGGGCATATTGCCGACCAGCGGCGTGGCAAGATGCCCCACCGTCTGAAGCCCAGGAGCATCAAACCATGGAACTCGGTGCCTTCTCCATCAGTCTCGCGGTCAAGAACATCGAGGCCTCGCGCGCCTTCTACGAGAAGCTGGGCTTCAAGACCTGGGGCGGCGACGCGGCCCAGAACTGGCTGATCCTGAAGAACGGCGAGCATGTGATCGGCCTGTTCCAGGGCATGTTCGAGCGCAATATGCTGACCTTCAACCCCGGCTGGACCCAGCACGCCGACCCGCTACCGAGCTTCAGCGATGTGCGCGAGCTGCAGCGCCAGCTGAAGGCCCAGGGCCTGGTGCTGCAGAGCGAGGCCGACGAGGCCGGCAGCGGCCCGGCCAGCTTTGTCGTGATCGACCCGGACGGCAATCCGGTGCTGGTGGATCAGCATGTCTGAGGCCGGCCTTGTTCGCACTGCGCATCACCGGGCGGGGGCGGCGGCCCTAGCAACGCGCTGCTGACGTATAAGCCGCGTGTTTCCCATGCAGCTGCGACCCGCAATGAGCCCTCTCCCCCCCGATATCCGTCTGAGCTGCCATTGCGGCAGCATCGAGCTGACACTGAGCGGCAGCCCAGCGGCACGCGCCTACTGTCATTGCGGCGCCTGCCGCGACTTCTATGGCCTGCCGGTGCTGGCCGCCACGGCTTGGCCACCCGAGGCCGTCAGCGTCACGCGGGGCGCGCCGGCCCTGGGTGAGTACAAGCACCCGGAGCGGCAGATGCGGCGCTTCTTCTGCCAGGCCTGTGGCGAGACCCTGTTCGGCAGCAACCGGCTGGACATGCGCGTGATCCGCAACAGCCTGCTCGCCCGCGCCCATGGCGGCGAGCTGCCAGCGGCGCTGCGGCCGCAGTTCCATCTGTTCTATGCCTCTCGCGAACTCGATGTCGACGACGCGCTCCCCAAGTATCTGGAAGGCTGGGACGGCCCGCTGTTCACCGGCGGCAGCGCAGCGCAAGCGGCCTGACGCGCGGATCGATGCTGCCCCGCCGGCCCCTCCTGGCCTTATTCTGCCTCGCGCTGAGCGGCCTGCCTGCCCATGCCGCCCACGCCGCCGAGAGCCGCTGCTATGGCACGGTCGCGAAGGGCCGCCTCGAAGGCGGCGTCAAGCTGCCCACCGGCGGTGCCAATTTCTCGGCCTATAGCGAACTGGCGGCCGCAGCGGGCCGGACCTATGTGCATGCGAAGGTGGCCGACGTGATCGTCGCCTCCTATGCGGCGCTGCAGGCCCGCACACCCGGCGTCCATTACGTCTACGGGGAGACCGGCTGGGCCGCCGGCGGCTCGTTCAAGCCGCACCGCACCCACCAGAACGGCCTGTCGGTCGACTTCTTCGTGCCGGTGCGCGATGCCCAGGGCCGCTCGGTGCCCCTGCCCACCGCCGCGCTGACACGCTTCGGCTACGACCTGGAGTTCGACGCCGAGGCCCGGCATGGCGAGCACCGCATCGATTTCCCGGCCCTGGCCGAGCATCTGTACACGCTGCACCGTGCCGCCCGGGCGCAGGGCGTGGGCATCGCCCGGGTGATCCTCGACACCACCTACCTGCCGGCCCTGTTCGCGACGCCGCGCGGTCCCTATCTGCGCCAGCATCTGCCCTTCATGAAGAGCAAGCCCTGGGTGCGCCATGACGAGCACTATCACGTCGATTTCGCGCTCGCCTGCCGGCCGGGCTGAATCGCTGGACACGCCACGCGGATCAAGGTCACAAGCTGTAAATCGGCGCAGAATCGGGGCTGCGCCACGCCTACACTGCGCGCTCACCTGAGGTCCAACACCATGAAGACATCGATGCGCCGCCTGATCGCTTCCACGCTGATCGTTTCCTGCTCGCTGATGAGCCTGTCCGCGCAGGCCGTCATCGTGCCGACCGAGGCCTTGCTGCCAGCCGAAGCGGCCGCCGGCACCGCGCTGTCGGCCGAAGCCGCGCGCGCCCGCGTCGGCGACTTCCTGGCCCGCGACGATGTGCGCCAGGCGCTGATGGGCCAGGGCGTCGATGCCGAGGCCGCCCAGGCCCGCGTCGCCGCGCTGTCGGACACCGAGGTTGCCGAACTGGCCGGCCGCATCGACAGCGCCCCGGCCGGCGGCGAGGTGCTGGGCCTGCTGTTCACCGTCTTCGTGATCCTGCTGGTGACCGACATCCTGGGCCTGACCAAGGTCTTCCCCTTCACCCGTTCGGTCCGATGATCCGGGGCCTCGGCCCACGCCCATCCAGCCCCGCTCTCGCGGGGTTTTGTTTTCTTGCAGCCCTGTTGCTGCTGCTGGGCGGCTGCGCGACGCCGCCCCAGGCTCAGCGCCTGAGCCAGCAGTGGCCCGCCAGTCTGCCGCCCCAGGCCCTGCTGAGCGAGCAGCCCTTCTTCGCGCAGGAGGACTATGAATGCGGCCCGGCCGCGCTGGCCATGCTGCTGCAGGCCGCCGGCGTGCCGGCCACGCCCGAGCAGCTGCTGCCCCAGGTCTATCTGCCCGGCCGCCAGGGTTCGCTGCAGCAGGAACTGCTGGCCGCCAGCCGGCGCCACGGCCTGCTCAGCGTCCGGCTGGCGCCGAGCCTGGAAACCCTGCTGCAGGAGGTGGCCGCCGGCCATCCGGTGCTGGTGTTCCAGAACCTCTCGCTGCCCGTCTATCCGGTCTGGCATTACGCGGTGCTGATCGGCTTCGACCGCGAACGCGGCCTGCTGACCCTGCACTCGGGCCGCACGGCCAGGCTGCAGATGTCGATCGCGACCTTCGAGCGCACCTGGGCCCGCGGCGGCCATTGGGCCATGCTGGCCCTGCCACCGGCCCGGCTGCCGGCCACCGCCCAGGCCGAGACCACGGCCGGCGCGATCGCGGCGCTGGAGCGCGTCGATCCCCGTGCCGCCGCCCAGGCCTACGCCGGTGCACTGCAGCGCTGGCCCACGCAGCCGGCCCTGCTGCTGGGCGCCGGCAACAGCGCCTATGCCGGCGGCGATCTGGCGGGTGCGGCCTCGGCCTATAACCACGCAGTGCAGGTCCGGCCCGAGCTGGCCGATGCCTGGAACAATCTGGCCCAGGTGCTGCTGGAGCAGGGGCAGCATGAGCAGGCCCGCCAGGCGGTGGCACGGGCGGTGCAGCTGGGTGGCGCGCGCCTGCCGCTGTATCTGGAGCTGCAGCGCAAGCTAGGCCCGGCCGAGCCCGGAACCCGCATAGACTGAGCGCCGCTGCAATCGGCAGCCCTTCTCCGCTGCGCCCTCCATGCCTCTTACCGAACCGGCGCAAGCCGGCAACGCCGCCACGACCCGCATCTCGGTCGCCGAGCTGCTGCTGCTGGCCAGTGTCTTCGTCGTCGCCGCCTGCGGCCTGGTCTATGAGCTGGCGGCCGGCGCGCTGGCCAGCTATCTGCTGGGCGACTCGGTGCTGCAGTTCTCCACCATCATCGGCACCTATCTGTTCGCGATGGGCGTGGGCTCCTGGCTGAGCCGCTATGTCGAGCGCCAGCTGGTCGCGCAGTTCCTGAAGATCGAGCTGCTGGTGGGCGTGATCGGCGGGCTGATGCCGGCCGGGCTCTTCATCGTCCACAGCCTGCTGCCGCCGGCCGAGCTGGCCGCCTTCCGCACCCTGCTCTATGCGCTGGTGCTGCTGGTCGGAGCCCTGGTGGGGCTGGAGATCCCGCTGGTGATGCGCATCCTGAAGGACCAGTTCAGCCAGCGCTATGCGCTGCGCGACCTGGTCTCCCAGGTGCTGACCTTCGACTATCTGGGCGCGCTGCTGGTGGCCCTGGCCTTCCCGCTGGTGCTGGTGCCCCAGCTCGGGCTGATACGCACCGGCATCGCCTTCGGCCTGCTCAATGTGGCCGTGGCCGTGTGGGCGCTGTGGCTGTTTCGCGCCCAGCTGCGTGCGTTCAAGGCCCATGCGCTGGCCTGCGCGCTGGCGGTGCTGCTGCTGGTGGCCGCCCTGCTGGGCGCCGAGGGCCTGACCACCTGGGCCGAGGAGCGCTTCTACGGCGAGCACATCGTGCTGAAGGAGAGCAGCGACTACCAGCGCATCGTCGTGACCCAGGGCAATGCCGGCACCCGGCTGTTCCTGAACGGCAATCTGCAGTTCCACTCGCGCGACGAGTACCGCTACCACGAGGCCCTGGTGCATCCGGCGATGGCCGGCCACGGCGCGCCGAAGCGCGTGCTGGTGCTGGGCGGCGGCGACGGCATGGCGGTGCGCGAGGTGCTGCGCTACCCCTCGGTCGAGGCGGTCACCCTGGTCGAGCTCGACCCGCATATGACGCGGCTGTTCTCGACCCTGCCGCTGCTGCGCCGGCTCAATGGCGATGCGCTACAAAGCCCCAAGCTGAGCATCGTCAACACCGATGCCTTCGGCTGGCTGGAGCAGTCGCGCGAGCGCTTCGACGTCATCATCATCGACTTCCCCGACCCCAGCAATTTCGCGCTGGGCAAGCTCTACACCAGCAGCTTCTACCAGCTGGTGGACCAGCATCTGGCGGCCTCGGGCTATGCGGTGGTGCAGACCAGCTCGCCGCTGGTCGCGCGGCGCAGCTTCTGGACCGTAGCCAGCACCATAGAGTCGGCAGGCCTGGCCATCACGCCCTATCACGCCCATGTGCCCAGCTTCGGCGAATGGGGTTTCATCCTGGCCGGGCGACGGCCCTGGACCCCGCCGCGCGCGCTGCCCGAGGGCCTGCGCTTTCTCAGCGTCGAGGGGCTGCCCGCGCTGACCCAGTTCCCGCCCGATATGGCGCGGGTGCCGACCGAGGTCAACCGCCTGTCCAACCAGATCCTGGTGCATGAGTTCGAGCAGGAATGGGGACGGGTCCATTGACGATGCAGCGTCGTGAACTGATGCTGGCCGCCGGGCTCGCGGGCACGGCCTTGCTGGCCGGCTGTCGGGCCGATCCGGCACCGCTGCAAGGCGGCTGGGTCGGCGCGACGCCGGCACGGGGCCACCGGCTGCGCGAAGCCTTGCCCAGCCCTGGCCAGGGTGCACTGCGCAAGACCTCGGTGCTGGTGGTCGGCGCCGGGGTGTCGGGTCTTGCCTGCGCCCGCGCCCTGGTCAACAGCGGTATCGACGATGTGGCCCTGCTGGAGCTGGAGGACGGCGCCGGCGGCAACAGCCGCGGCCACCGCATGGCCGGCATGGCCTGCCCGCTGGGCGCCCATTACCTGCCGCTGCCAGGCCCCGAGGCCCCCGAGGTGGCCGAGCTGCTGCACGAGCTGGGCCTGGCCCGGCACACGCTGGGCCGCACCGTCTACGACGAACGCCATCTCTGCCACAGCCCGCAGGAGCGCCTGTTCTTCGAGGGCCAGTGGCACGAGGGCCTGCTGCCCCCGGCCGGCGATGCGGCCACCTTGGACCAGTACCGGCGCTTTGGCCGCCTGGTCGACAAGGCGCGGCGCGAGCTGGGCTTTGCGATGCCCAGCAGCCGCGCGCGCTGGACGGCCGGCCATGTGGCGCTGGACGGCCAGACCTTCGCGGCCTGGCTCGATGCCCAGGGTCTGAACGCCGCGCGCCTGCGATGGTATCTGGACTATTGCTGCCGCGACGACTATGGCGCACCCAGCGCCGAGGTCTCGGCCTGGGCCGGCCTGCACTACTTCGCCAGCCGCCATGGTTTTCATGCCCCCGGCGACGAAACCGGCGAGCGCGAGGCGGTGCTGACCTGGCCCGAGGGCAACGCCTGGCTGACCGAGCGCATGGCCAGCACGCTGGGGTCGCAGCGTCTGATGGCCGGCCGCACGGTGCTGCGTATCCGCCCGGAGCGGCACGGCATCGAGCTGCTGGCCTGGAACGAGGCCGCCGATGCACCGGAGCGCTGGCAGGCCGGCCATGTGGTGCTGGCCGTCCCGCTCTTCATCGCCCACCGCCTGCTGAGCAGCGCCCCGCCCGCGCTGCAGGCCGCCGCCGCCCGCCAGCAACACGCCCCCTGGCTGGTGGCCAATCTGCAGCTCAAAGGCCCGCTGCTGGACCGCCTCGGTGTGGGCCCGGCCTGGGACAGCGTGGTCTATGGCAGCCAGGCGCTGGGCTATGTCGATGCGATGCACCAGCAGACCCGCCCTCACCCCGGCCCCACCGTCTTGAGCGCCTACTGGGCCCTGCCGCGCGCTCAGCGCGGCGCGCTCTTGCAGGACGACTGGCAGGGCTGGGCCCGGCGCGTGATCGCCGAGCTGCAGACCACCCATCCCGACCTGGGCGAGCAGCTGCTGCGCGTCGACCTGGCGCGCTGGGGCCATGCGATGAGCATCCCGCTGCCCGGTGTGCGCGGCGACCCGGCGCTGGCGGCACTGCGCAAGCCGCAGACCGGCCGGCTGCATTTCGCGCACAGCGATCTGGCGGGCTATTCGGTGTTCGAGGAGGCGTACACGCAGGGCGTGGTCGCGGCACAGCGGCTGGCGCGCACCCTATAGCTCGGCACCGCGCTGCAAGGACTGGCGCAGCACCTCGCGCGGCGCAAAGGCACCGACCAGTTCCGCCATCAGTGTCTCGGCCTTGGCGCTGTTGTCGCGCCCCAGATTGCAGACATAGACATCCAGCGTGACCCCACTCAGCTCGGGCCAGGTGTGGATGGCCAGATGCGACTCGGCCAGCAACACGACGCCGGTGATGCCGCTCTGCGCCTGCCCCGGCACGGGCGTGAAGCGATGGAACAGCTCGGCCACCGCGCCCAGGCCGGCGGCGGCCACGGCCGCGATGCACAGCGCGCGCAAGGCCTCGCAGTCCTGCATCAGCGGCTGGCCGGCGGCGCAGCCGCGCAGGTCGGCGGTGAGATGCAGACCGTTCAAGCGAACTCAGCCACCGGTGACCGGCGGGAAGAAGGCCACCTCGGCGCCGTCGGGGATCAGCGCATCTTCCTGGGCCAGCTGCTGGTTCAGCGCGCAGCGCAGCGACCTGCCGCGCGCCAGCGCCGCGGCGTGCGGCTCGCCGCACGCCAGCAGCTGGTCGCGCAAACGACCCAGGGTCAGGTCTTGCGTCCAGGCCACGGTTTCGACCGGGCCCAGAGCCTCGCGCAGCGAGGCGAAGTAGCGCACCGTGATGCTCATGACAACAATTCCGAGAACGGGATGAAGGCCGCCATATCGCCGGCCGTGATCGCCTGGCCGGACGGGTTGTCCAGCAGGCCGTCGCCCCAGACGACCGAGGTCAGCACGCCCGAGCTCTGGTTGGGGAACAACTCCAACCCGCCGGCCGCATTCAGGCGCACGCGCAAAAACTCCTGGCGCCGGTCGGGCCGGGGCCAGTCGAAATCGGCGCGCAGCTGGTAGCGCTGCGGCGCCAGCACGGTGGCGCCCTGCAGGCGCAGGATCACCGGCCGCACCAGCAGCAAGAAGGTCACGAAGCTGGACACCGGATTGCCGGGCAGGCCGAGAAACCAGGCGTCCTGGACACGGCCAAAGGCCAGCGGCTTGCCGGGCTTGATCGCGATCTGCCACAGGTCCAGCGAGCCCTCGGCCTGCACGGCCGGGCGCAGATGGTCTTCCTCGCCGACCGAGACGCCGCCCGAGGTGATGATCAGATCGGACCGGCCCGCGGCCTCGCGCAGCGCGGCGCGCGTCGCATCCAAGTTGTCGGGCACGATGCCGAGATCGATGACCTCGCAGCCCAGGCCTTGCAGCAGGCCGCGCAGGGTGAAACGGTTGCTGTTGTAGATCGCGCCGGGTTTCAGCGGCTCACCGGGCATCACCAACTCGTCGCCGGTCGAGAACAGCGCGACGCGCGGTCGGCGCGCCACCGTCAGCGCGGCCGCGCCGACCGAGGCCGCCAGGCCCAGCGCCGCTGCGTCGAGCCGGTGGCCGGCGGCCAGCACCGTGCTGCCCTGCTGCACATCCTCGCCACGGCGGCGTATCCATTGACCGGCACGGACTTCAGCGTTGACACGCACCGCACCCAGACCTTCACCGGCCACAGCCTCGCACTGCTCCTGCATCACCACCGCATCGGCGCCCAGCGGGATCTGCGCACCGGTGAAGATGCGCGCGGCCGTACCGGGCTGATGGACCGCGCCCACCACGCCGGCCGGCACCCGCTGCGCAACCGGCAGCACCGTGCCAGGTCTTGCCACATCGGCGGCGTGCAGCGCATAGCCGTCCATGCTGGTGTTGTCGGCCGGCGGCACGTCCAGGGCCGAGACCACATCGGCGGCCAGCACGCGGCCCAGGGCCTCGGCGGTCGGCAGCGTGTCGACCGCCGCCAGCGGCTCGACCGCGCTCAGCAGGCGCTGCAGCGCCTCGGCCAGGCTTTGCAGCGCAGGACGCATGGCCTCAGACATGGGCTTGGATGAAGGCTTTGACGGCCTCTGTATTGACCGGCATCACCGTGACGCGCTTGGGCAAGGCCTCGATATTCTCGAGACCGGCGGGGCGCGGCGGCTCGAGGTCCAGCGCCTCGCGGATGGTGGCAGCGAACTTGGCCGGCAGCGCGGTTTCCAGCACCAGCATCGTGATGCCGGGCTGGCGCTGTTCGAGCGCCACCTTCAGGCCGTCGGCCGTGTGGGTGTCGATCAGCTGGCCGTAGCGCTGGTGGCACAGGCGAATCGTCGACAGACGGTCGGCGTGTCGGCTGGAGCCGGAGACGAAACCGAAGTCGGCGATATGCGCCTTCTCCTGGGCGTCGAGTTCAAAACCACCGGCGCCGAACAGCGCCTTGACCCGGGCGCCATCGCGGCCCAGCAGGTCGAACACGAAACGCTCGAAATTGCTGGCCTTGGAGATGTCCATCGAGGGGCTGGAGGTCTCGTGCGTCTGGTCCGTGCCACGGGGGCGATAACTCCCGGTGCGGAAGAACTCGTCCAGCACATCGTTCTCGTTGGTCGCCACCACCAGCTGCGCGATCGGCAGGCCCATCATGCGCGCCACATGGCCGGCACAGACATTGCCGAAATTCCCCGAGGGCACGGTGAAGCTGACTTTCTGCTCGTTGCTCGTCGTGGCCTGGAGATAGCCGGCGAAGTAGTAGACGACCTGGGCCAGCAGGCGCGCCCAGTTGATCGAATTGACCGTGCCGATCTTGTACTTGCGCTTGAAGTCCAGATCGTTGGAGACCGCCTTGACGATGTCCTGGCAGTCGTCGAACACGCCTTCGACGGCGATGTTGTGGATGTTGGCGTCCTGCAGGCTGAACATCTGGGCCTGCTGGAAGGGGCTCATGCGGCCATGGGGCGAGAGCATGAAGACATTGACGCCGGCCTTGCCGCGCATCGCGTACTCGGCCGCGCTGCCGGTATCGCCGGAGGTGGCGCCCAGGATGTTCAGTGTCTCGCCGCGACGGCCCAACTCGTACTCGAAGAGCTGGCCCAGCAGCTGCATCGCCATGTCCTTGAAGGCCAGGGTCGGCCCGTTGGACAAGGCCTGCAGCGCCAGACCCGGCTCCAAGGTCTTCAGCGGCGTGATCTGCGGTGTGCCGAACACGGCCTCGGTATAGGTGCGGCGCGTGATCGCGCGCAGGTCCTCGGCCGGGATGTCGTCGATGTACAGCGACAGGATCTCGAAGGCCAGGTCGGCATAGGCCAGACCGCGCCACTTCGTCAGCGTCGCACCATCCACCTTGGGATACTGCAGGGGCAGATAGAGCCCGCCATCGGGCGCCAGGCCTTCGAGCAGGATCTCGCAGAAAGCGCGTTCGGTCTTGTCGCCACGGGTGCTGATGTACTTCATCAGGCCAGTTCCTCTTTGCGGATGCGCACGATGGGCGCCAGCACGGTGCTCAGCGCCTGCATCTGCGCCAGCGCCTTGTTCATGCGACCCTCGACGGTGTCGTGGGTCAGGATGATCAGATCGGTCTGCTTCTCGCCCTCGGCCGATTCACGCTGCAGCACCGCATCGATCGAGATGTCGTTCTCGGCCAGGATGGTGGTGATGCTGGACAGCACGCCGGCCTGGTCGGCCACACACAGGCGCAGATAGAAGGCGGTCTGCACCTCGTCCATGACCAGGATCGGCGTGTCGTTCATCGCATCGGGGCGGAAGGCCAGATGCGGCACGCGGTGCTCGGGGTCGGCGGTGTGCAGCCGGGTGATATCCACCAGATCGGCGATCACGGCCGAGGCAGTCGGCTCGGAGCCGGCGCCCTTGCCGTAGTACAGCGTGGTACCGACGGCATCGCCCTGCACCACCACCGCATTCATCGCGCCCTCGACATTGGCGATCAGGCGATTCGTCGGGATCAGCGTCGGATGCACACGCAGCTCGATGCCGTTGTCACGACGGCGGGTGATGCCCAAGAGCTTGATGCGATAGCCCAGCTGTTCGGCGTACTTGATGTCGGCGGCCTGCAGCTTGGTGATGCCCTCGACATGGGCCTTGTCGAACTGCACCGGGATGCCGAAGGCGATGGCCGACATGATGGTGGCCTTGTGCGCGGCGTCCACGCCCTCGATGTCGAAGGTCGGGTCGGCCTCGGCATAGCCCAGGCGCTGCGCCTCCTTCAACACCACGCCGAAGTCCAGGCCCTTGGAGCGCATCTCCGACAGAATGAAATTGGTCGTGCCGTTGATGATGCCGGCGATCCACTCGATGCGGTTCGCGGTCAGGCCTTCGCGCAGCGCCTTGATGATGGGGATGCCGCCGGCCACGGCCGCCTCGAAGGCGACGATCACGCCCTTGGCGTGCGCAGCGGCAAAAATCTCGGTGCCATGCACGGCCAGCAAGGCCTTGTTGGCGGTGACCACATGCTTGCCGGCAGCGATCGCCTCCAGCACCAGGGCCTTGGCCACGCCGTAGCCGCCGATCAGCTCGATGACGATATCGATCTCGGGGTTGGCGATGACCTTGCGCGCATCGTCGACCACCTCGACGCCGTCGCCGACGATGCTCTTGGCGCGTGTCACATCCAGGTCGGCCACCATGGCAATCTCGATGCCACGGCCGGCGCGGCCGCGAATCTCTTCCTGGTTGCGGCGCAACACATTGAAGGTGCCGCTGCCCACGGTGCCAATGCCCAAGAGGCCGACTTTGATCGCTTTCATCTGGTATCTCAATTCTGGATTAGGTTCGTTCAACGCCCGGCACGCTTGCGGTAATGCGCCAGGAAACGCTCGATGCGGCCCACCGCTTCCTTCAGATCGTCGGAATTGGGCAGGAACACGAGGCGGAAGTGATCGGGGGCTGTCCAGTTGAAGCCCGTCCCTTGCACGATCAGCACCTTTTCCTCGGCCAGCAGCTCGTAGGCGAACTGCTGGTCGTCCTCGATCGGATAGATCTTGGGGTCCAGGCGGGGGAACATATACAGCGCCGCTTTCGGCTTGACCACGCTGACGCCAGGAATCTGGCTCAGCAGCTCGTAGGCGAGATCGCGCTGGCGGCACAGCCGGCCGCTCGGCGCCACCAGGTCCTTGATGCTCTGGTAGCCGCCCAGAGCCGTCTGGATCGCCAGCTGGCCTGGGGTGTTGGCGCACAAGCGCATCGAGGCCAGCATGTTCAGGCCGGTGATGTAGTCCTTGGCATGGCGCTTCTCGCCCGACACCACCATCCAGCCGGCGCGGTAGCCGCAGGCCCGGTAGTTCTTCGACAGGCCGTTGAAGGTCAGGCACAGCACATCGTCGGCCAGCGAGGCGATGCTGGTGTGGACGGCGCCGTCATACAGCGTCTTGTCGTAGATCTCGTCGGCCATGATGATCAGCTGGTGCTGACGGGCCACTTCGACAATCTCCCGCAGCAGACTCTCCGGGTAGAGCGCGCCGGTCGGGTTGTTCGGGTTGATGACGACGATGGCCTTGGTGTTGGGCGTGATCTTGGCCTTGATGTCGGCGATGTCGGGGAACCAGTCGCTACTCTCGTCGCAGATGTAGTGCACCGGATTGCCGCCCGACAGCGCCACTGCGGCGGTATAGAGCGGGTAGTCGGGCGCCGGCAGCAGCACCTCGTCGCCGTTGTCCAGCAAGGCGTTCAGCGCCATCACGATCAGTTCGGAGGCGCCGTTGCCCAGATAGACATCGTCGACCGTGACACCGTGGATCTGCTTTTCCTGGCAGTAGTGCACCACCGACTTGCGCGGCGCGAACAAGCCCTTGGAATCGGTGTAGCCGGCCGCCGCGGGCAGGTTGCGTATCATGTCCTGGACGATTTCGTCCGGCGGTTCCAGGCCGAAGGCGGCGATATTGCCGATGTTCAGCTTGATGATCTTCTGGCCCTCTTCCTCCATCTGGCGCGCCTTGTCGAGCACGGGTCCGCGGATGTCGTAGCAGACATTGGCCAGCTTGCTGGACTTGGCGATGGGCTTCAAGACGGGACTCCTGGGGGCGTGGGGCTGCAAACGTAGAATTTAAACACAGGGTTTGCACCCGCCCCGGCCGACAGCGCCCGCACAACAGCATGAAGTTCCAACTTGACGAGCCGCAAGGCGGCAACAGCATCTCCCGCCACGACGGCCAGAACGTCTGGGTCAACGGCCAGCAGCACGGCGAGAGCCTGCTGGTGCCCTGGCGCGGCGAGGTGAAGGCCTGGGGTTTGGCACGCTTCGAGGATCTGAGCGAAGCGCATTTCGAGCAGATCCTGGCGCTCAAGCCCGAGCTGGTGATCTTCGGCAGCGGTGCCAGGATCCGTTTCGCCCGCCCGGCGCTCTACCGCAGCCTGATCGCCGCGCGCATCGGCGTCGAAACCATGGATCTGGCCGCGGCGTGCCGCACTTACAACGTGCTGGCCAGTGAAAGTCGCACGGTCCTGGCCGCCTTGTTGATAGAACGCCCCTGAGAGGCGGCCAAACCCGCTATGCTGGCAATCCCCCTCAGTGGCGACAAGAGGGCTTGCGGTTCAACGTATAATTGGCGGCTATGCCCACCCGGGCACACATCTTTACAGAACGCCACATGACGCCAGCGCTCAACAAACCTCTCCCGGACATTGAAGCTCTTGCCACCGGCGGCGTGAAGTTCACACCGCAAGCCTTTCTCGGTCAAGCCGTGGTGCTGTACTTCTACCCGAAGGACAACACGCCGGGCTGCACCACCGAAGCGATGCAGTTCCGTGACCGCCACAAGGACTTCGTCAAGGCCGGCGCCGTGGTGCTGGGCGTGTCGCGCGACAATATGGTGTCGCACGACAAGTTCAAGCAGAACCTGGAACTGCCCTTCGAGCTGATCGCCGACACCGAAGAGAAGCTCTGCCATATGTTCGGCGTGGTCAAGAACAAGATCATGTACGGCAAGAAGGTCAAGGGCATCGAGCGCTCCACCTTCCTGATCGACGCCGCCGGCGTGCTGCGTGCCGAGTGGCGCGGCATCAAGGTCGCCGGCCATGTCGACGAGGTACTGAAGGCCGTCAAGTCCTTCAAGAAAGAAGCCGCCTGAGCCTTTCGCCGAGCTCTGCAGTATCCACGCGAAGCCGGCCCGGAGAGTCTTTCGGGCCGGCTTTGTTGCATCTTTGCCGCGCTGCAGCACCTGCCTCGGCCGTCATGAGGCTTTGTGCATAATGGCTTCCATGCCCGGTAGCCACGCAGCCAGATCCCCCCAAAGCCGCACAGCAGCCTGTGCGGCTTTTTGCTTTTTCGGCCCGGACATCTATCTTTTGCCTTTGACCTCCAGACCGTAAACGCGGCCTGCTCCACACCTCATGCCACTGCCCAAGCCTCCGACCAAACGCGCCAGCCTCCTTGAGCCCTCCGCCTTTGCCTCCACGCTGGCGGTCAGCAAAACACCCCAAGCGATTCCAAGCCGCGCCGCGGCGATAGAGGTAGCGGCCGCGCCCAGCGTCGTGGCATCCCCGACCAAGGCGCCGAGCAGGGCGCCGACCAAGTCTGCGGCCAGGAAGCAGGCGCCGGCCGCTGCGCCGAGCCCGCAGCCCAGCCTGGCCCTGGTCACGCCCAGCCCGGCACCGGCCCCTCAAAAAGCCGCCAAGCCCAAGGCCGCCGCCAAGCCGCGTATCGCCGGCCCGGCCAAGCTCTTCGTGCTGGACACCAATGTGCTGATGCACGACCCGATGTGCCTGTTCCGCTTCGAGGAGCACGACATCTATCTGCCGATGATCACGCTCGAAGAGCTGGACGGTCACAAGAAGGGCATGACCGAGGTGGCCCGCAATGTGCGCCAGGTCAGCCGCGACCTCGATGCGCTGGCCGCCAGCCTGCAGAGCAGCACGCTGGAAGAAATGGCCCTGGGCCTGCCGCTGGACCACACCGGCCATCGCGAGGCCGGCGGCAAGCTGTTCTTCCAGACCGGGCTGATCGACACGCCGCTGCCGCAAGGCCTGCCGCAGGGCAAGGCGGACAATCAGATCCTCGGCGTGGTGCAGGCGCTGCAGCGCCAGCAGCCCGGCCGCGAGGTGGTGCTGGTGTCCAAGGACATCAATATGCGCATCAAGGCCCGCGCGCTGGGCCTGCCCGCCGAGGACTATCGCAACGACAAGACGCTGGAAGACTCGGACCTGCTCTACACCGGCGTGCAGGCGCTGCCGGCTGACTTCTGGGACCGCCACGGCAAGACCATGGAGAGCTGGCAGCAAGGCGGCATCACCTACTACCGCATCAGCGGTCCGCTGGTGCCCTCGCTGCTGATCAACGAGTTCATCTACCTGGAAGCCCCCGGCGCCGCGCCGCTCTATGCCAAGGTCACCGAGATCACCGGCAAGAGCGCCGTGCTGCGCACCCTGAAGGACTACGGCCATCAGAAGAATTCGGTCTGGGGCGTGACCGCGCGCAACCGCGAACAGAACTTCGCGCTGAATCTCTTGATGGACCCGGACTGCGACTTCATCACGCTGACCGGCACCGCCGGCACCGGCAAGACCCTGATGACACTGGCCGCCGGACTGCAGCAGGTGCTGGACGAGCGCCGCTACTCCGAGATCATCGTGACCCGCGTGACCGTGCCGGTCGGCGAGGACATCGGCTTCCTGCCCGGCAACGAGGAAGAGAAGATGGGCCCGTGGATGGGTGCGCTGGATGACAATCTGGAGGTGCTGGCGCGCGGCGACAGCAGCTCCGGCGAGTGGGGCCGTGCCGCCACCAATGATCTGGTGCGCAGCAAGATCAAGATCAAGAGCCTGAACTTCATGCGCGGCCGCACCTTCCTGAACAAGTTCGTCATCATTGACGAGGCGCAAAACCTGACCCCCAAGCAGATGAAGACCCTGATCACCCGTGCCGGCCCCGGCACCAAGATCGTCTGCCTGGGCAATCTGGCCCAGATCGACACGCCTTATCTGACCGAGGGCAGCTCGGGCCTGACCTTTGCCGTCGACCGCTTCAAGGGCTGGGGCCACAGCGGCCACATCACGCTGGCGCGCGGCGAACGCTCGCGTCTGGCCGATTTCGCTTCCGAGGTCCTGTGACGCTTTATGTTTCGGATCTGGACGGCACGCTGCTGAACCCGCAGGCCGAGCTGTCCGCGTTCACCCGCGCCGGCCTGGTCCGGTTGCTGGACGAGGGCCTGTCCTTCACGGTGGCCAGCGCCCGCCATGTCTCGTCGATCGCCCGCATCCTCGGTGACCTGCCGCTGCGCCTGCCGGTGATCTCGGCCAACGGCGCCTATATCAGCGAGATGAGCAGCGGCCAGCACGAGCTGGTCCATGCGATGGACCCGGCCCTGGCCCAGGCCATCTTCGCGCTGATGCGCAGGCGCGGCTTCATGCCTTTTGCGGCCACCTACGGGCCGCGCGGCGACCGCCTGTTCTGGCAGTCGGTGCACAACGAAGCCCAGCTGGACTTCGTCGAGCAGCGCCAGCACAACGGCGACCCGCGGCTGCGCCACACCGACAATATCGGTGCCGAGCTGGTCGACCCGGTGGTGACGATGATTCTGATCGAGCGCGAGGCGCCGATGCGGGCGCTGATGACCGAGATCCAGGCCCTGGCCGGTGACGCGATCGACATCCATCTGGCCGACGATCTCTACCGGCCCGGCTGGCCCTGGCTGACCCTGCATGACCGGCGCGCCACCAAGGACCAGGCGATCAAGACCCTGGCCCAGCGCTACAGCCTGCACGAGCGCGAGATCGTCGTGTTCGGCGACCAGGTCAACGACATCACCATGCTGCGCGCCGCACATCGTGGCATCGCGGTCGAGAACGCGATCGCCGAGGTCAAGCAGGAGGCCCATGCGGTGATAGGCCCCCATCACGAGGACAGCGTGCTGCGCTTCATCGAGACCGACTGGCGGCGCAGCCGCTGAACGCTCAGCGGCGCAGCAACTGCCCCAGCAGTCCGCCCAGATCCATGCCGCCGCTGGGCAGCTGGCCATTGGGCGTCAGCTGGTCGACGATTTGCGGCAGCCACTGGCTCAGCTGCGCACCCGCCTCGCTGGTCGAGACGCCGGCCTGACCGGCCAGCTGACCCAGCAGATCACCACCCAGGGCCGAGCCCAGCTGATCGCCCGAGACCGGCAGATTGGCGCCGGTCGAGACCCAGCTCTGCACCTGCTCGCCCAGGCCGGCGGCCTGCAGCTGCTGCAGGATGCCGGCCAGCCCGCCCTGGCCCGAGCCCTGATTGGACAGCAGGCCGCCAATCAGGCTGACCCAGTCGACGCCGCCCTGCCCCTGCTGACCGTTCAAAGCCTGCTGGGCCGCGCCCAGCAAAGAATCCATCAAGCCCATGATTGCTCCCGCAGCGCGGCGCGATCCGCCGCTTGCCGATTGTGGACGAAGCGCGTGACTATTCCTGCCCCATCGTGTCGCCGGCATCGGCCACACCCTCGTGACGTCGCAGCTGGGCAAAGATAAAGGCCGCCAGCGCCGCCATCACGCCGATCGACAGATAGGTAGCCTGAAAGGCCGGCAGCAGATCCGCACTGCGCTCGGCCCCGGAGTAGAGCAGCAGGAAGGCGCTGGAGGTGGCCACGCCCAGACTCATCGAGAGCTGCATCACCACCGACAGCAGGCTGTTGCCGCTGCTGGCGGTCTGCGCGTCGAGGTCGCCCAGGGTCAAGGTGTTCATCGCGGTGAACTGCATGCTGTTGACCATGCCGAACAGGCCCAGATGCAGGGCCAGCCAGAGGTGCGAGGTGTCGCGGTCGACCAGGGCAAAGCTCGCGATCATCAGACCCAGCAGCACCGTGTTGACGACCAGCACGCGGCGGTAGCCGGCCCGGCGTATCAGCTTGATCGCGACGGTCTTGGTCAGCATCGCGCCGAGTACCGTCGGAACCATCGACAGCCCGGCCACGCTGGGCGAGAAGCCCAGGCCCAGCTGCAGAAACATCGGAGTCAGAAAAGGCGTGGCGCCGCTGCCCAGGCGGGCGAAGACATTGCCGATCAGCCCGATCCGGTAGGTCGGGATCGCGAACAGCCGCATATTGAACAGCGGTGCCGGCGCGCGCGCCGCATGCAGCCAGTAAGCCATCATGCAGGCCATGCCGGCCACCACCAGCACGATGCTGACCGCGACGCTGATCACATGCTCGCCGAAACCCTGCAGCCCGACCGACAGCAGCATCAGCCCGAGGCTGAACAGCACAAAGCCGCTCCAGTCGAAGCGGCCCGGCGTGGCGCTCCTGAGCTGGGGCATATAGCGCAGGCTGGCCGCGACACCCAGGGCCCCGACCGGCAGATTGATCAGAAAGATCCAGTGCCAGCTGGCGTACTGCACCAGCAGGCCGCCCAGCGCCGGCCCGATCAGCGGCCCGATCAGGCCCGGCAAGGCGATGAAGGTCATCACCGGCAGGAACTCCTCCTTCGGAAACGCGCGCAGCACCGCCAGCCGCCCGACCGGCACCAGCAGCGCCCCGCCGACCCCCTGCAGCACCCGTGCCGCCACCAGCACACGCAGCGAGGGGCTCAGCGCGCAGGCCAGCGAGCCCAGGCTGAACAGCACGATGGCCCAGATGAAGAGCCGGCGCGTGCCGAAGCGGTCCGCCAGCCAGCCCGAGGCCGGGATCAGCAGCGCCACGGTCAGCATATAGGCCACCACGGCCGACTGCATGCGCAGCGGGTTCTCGCCCAGATCGGCCGCCATGCCCGGCAGCGCGGTGTTCAGGATGGTCGTGTCCAGCGTCTGCATGAAAAAGGCCAGCGCCACCAGCCAGGGCAGGAAGCGGCGCGTGGGCGCATCGAGAACGGGGCGGTCAAGCTCGGGCATCGGGCCAGTATCGGGCAGGCGCGTTCAGCGCGCCGGCAACTCGGCGACCGACAGGCCGGCCGTGACGGCGCTGCGGTGCAGAAAACTGTCCTGGAACGCCGCCGGCACCTGCGGGAACACCTGCAGATGCACCCAGTGCAGGGCCGCGAGCCGGCAGCGCCGGGCATCGGCCGCCAGGTCGAGCCGAGCAAAGCCTTGTGCGGCCTGCGCCAACTGCTGGGCCGGGCTGAACATCGGGTGCCGCCAGCGCAGCGCCATGGCCTCCAGCCGGTCGACACAGGCCGGCACCGCGTCCAGTGTCGGCAGCAGCAACAAGGCCTGCAGGCGAACCCGCTCGAGCTCGGCCGCCAGGCCCTGCAGCTGGCGCTGCGCCATCAGCGGCTGCAACTCCTCGCAGCAGCGCAGGGCCAGGTCGGGCTCGGCCTGCTGCGCCTGCAGCAGGCGGATCTGCAGCCAGTCATAGCGATGCATGGGCTTGAGCGAAGCCGCCAGCGCCTCGTCGAGCATGGGGCTGGCGTCGCCGGCCAGCGCCTGCGTCAGGCGCGCCCGCATGATCAGCCGCTTGGCACGCCAGTTGCCGGGCGGCACCGCCTCATCGCCGCCCAGCACATGCAGGGCCCGCGCCGGCTGACCCAGGTTCAGCCAGGACTGGGCCAGCCATTGCTCCAGATTGGCCCGCAGCGCGCCGATGCCGGCCGGCGTGCGCGCCAGCTCACCCTCCAGCCGGGCCAGGCCATCGGCATAGCGCCCCAGTCCGCACAACATATAGCCCAGCACCGCGTTGTTCCACGCGGCCAGTTCCTGCAGCTGCCCGGCATCGGCGGCCAACACGGCGGCGGCCTGCGCATGCGCGACGCCGGCCTCCAGATCGCCCTGGCGCAAGCGGTGGCCGACCAGATTCATGTGCGCGCTGACCTGCTCGCTCAAATGGCCGGCCTGCTCGGCCCAGCGCAGATGGCGCTGGGTCCAGTCCATCGCTTCGACCGGCCGGTCGGTATACATCTTCAGATTGACATAGGTGCCGCAGAAGTCCAGCCGCTGCTCCACATCGTCGACGCTGGCGACACGCTCCTCCCAGGGCGCCAGCAGCGCCAGCCCCTCCTCGGGCCGCCCCAGCAGCCCGCAGGCCTGGGCGACGCAGCGCGCCGCCTCCATGCGCACCAGCTCCTCCTGCGGTTCGGCCAACGCCAGCGCAAGGCGGCCGGCCTCCTCGCTATCGGCCAGGCGACCCGACCACAGACAAGTCAGCGCATGCAAAGCCCAGGCCTGGGCCGCCGGTGCCGCCCGGTCGGTCGGCGCCGGCAGCAGCCGCTCGCTCAGTGCCAGGGCCGCAGCGGCACCCTCGCCCAGCAGCAGCGGCCGAACGGCCGCCAGCCGGGCGAGCCGGGCGGGCGCCGCCTCGCCGGCCAATTCCAGCGCATCGGCCTGCGCCAGCAGCAGCTGGGCCTGTTCGCGCGCGCGCCCGGCAGCCTGAGCGCGCTGGGCGGCCGCCGCGAAGGCCTGGGCCGCCGGGCGCAGCTGACCGGCCGCCTGCCAGTGCGCAGCCACGCGCGCCGGCTCCACGCCTTGCTGCAGCAGCAGGGCCGCGACCTGCCCGTGGAGATGAGCCGTCAGCACGGTGGGCGTGATGCGCAGCACCGCGTCATGCACCAGATCATGCGCGAAGTCGGTGCCGCGCAAGACCTGGGCGGCCTCCAGCTCGTCCCAGGCATTGGCCAGCGCCAGCGCGGGCGCGCCCAGCACCTGCTCGGCCAGCGCCACGCTGAAGTCGGGTACCGCAATCGCGGCCACCCGCGCCAGGGCCAGCGCGGCGTCCGAAAGCCGGCGCAGGCGCTGCTCCAGCAGATGCATCAGCCCGACCGGCTGTGGCAGCAGCCGGGCCTGCGGCCGGCCCTGCAGCGAGGCCCGCAGGGTTTCGATGACGAACAGCGGATTGCCGCCGGTGTGGCGCGCCAGCGCGGCGGCCCAGGGCGCGGGATCCAGCCCGCTCAGGCCCAGGCTGTCCACCAGCTCCTGCAACTGCGGCTCGCTGAGCGGCAAGACTTCCAACCAGCGCGCCTGCGGCGACTCGGCCAGGTCCTGCAGCAAGGCAAGGTCGGCATCGGCGGCAGCGGCCGGCCGGTGAGCCAGCACCCAGCGCAGGCCCTCCAGAGCATCGGAGCGCACCAGTTCCAGCAGCATCTCGACACTGGCCCGGTCAGCAAAATGCAGATCGTCGACCAGCAAGCGCGCGAGCCCGGCGAGCCGGGCCCGGGCCAGCAGATCCTCCAGCGCCCGCTGCAGCTGCTGCACAGTGGTCCGGAGCCTGGGTGCACTCGTCTCGTCCAGCAGCGGAGCCAGGGCCGTGCCATCGGCCAGCTCGACCCGCTCCATCAGCGCGCGCACCAGGCGCAGCAGGCTGCCGTAGGGAACGCCGGCATCGCCTGGCCGCGCCTGCACATGCAAGACCGACGCAGCGCAGCCGCGCTCGAGCTCCTGCAGGACCCGGGTCTTGCCCATGCCGGCCTCACCCACCAAAACCGTCACCACGGACTCCGCCCGCGCCAGCTGGGCCAGCAGCTCGTCGCGCCCGACCAGGCGCGGCGGGCGCATCAGGCTCACCGCCGGCAGGGTCGGTGCGAGCGGGGTCAGGGCTTGCCCACGCTCGACCAGCTCCAGCAAAGCCAGGGTCTCGGCGCCGGGCCGCAGGCCCAGCCCCTCCTTCAGCGCCGCCTCGCAGGTCTCGAAGGCGGCCACGGCAGCGGCGGCATCGCCGCGCAGATAGTGCAGGCGCATCAGGCGGCGGTGCGCATACTCGCTGAGCACGTCCTCGCTCAGCAGGCGGCGGGCATGGCGCAGGGCCAGCACCAGCTGGCCTTGTTGCTCCGCCTCGGCCGCGAGCCGGGCCAGAAGCTCCCGCAGCGCCTGGGCACGGGCCTGGCGCTCGGCCGTCAGCCAGGCGGCGAACTCGCTCTCGGCGTCGTATTCGAAACCCGCCAGCAGCGGCTGGATGCGGGCCTCCGGGTCGTCGCCCAGCAGCGCCGGTGCCGCCTCGACGCCCAGGTCGGGTGCCAGCTCGATGCGCTCGCCCATCTCGACCAAGCGCGCCCCCGTGGCTCGGCGCAGCCGGTAGATGCGTTGGCGCAGATTGTTCAGCGCCGCCGGCGCCGTGACCTCGGGCCACAGCATCAGGGCCAGCGTGGCGCTGGTCGCCGGCTTGTTCAGCGCCGCATAGGCCAGCCAGGCGGCGTCCTTGCGGGCAAGCGGCTCGGGCGGCGAGTCGGCCGCGCCAAGCCTGCGCAGATGCGGTACCCCCAGCAACTGCAACTGCCACGCCGTCCCCATGCTGCTCTCCCTGGCCGCCAAGACAGCCGGCATTACAACCCAGGCCTCAGTTCAAGGACAAGCCCGAGGCCTGCACCGGCGTGAGGCGCTCCAGCGTGCTGCCGTCGCCCAGTTCGCCGTTGCCATTGCCGCCCCAGCCCCAGACCGTGCCGTCGCCCAGGCGCAGCAGGCACAGGCCGTCGTCGCAGGAGACATCGACCGCTGCCGCGAGACCGGCGAGCAGGGTCGGCGAGGCGACCGGCCCGCCACTGCCCAGGCCGCTGTAGGCACTGCCGCCCCAGGCCCAGAGGCGTCCGTCGCTGCCGACAGCCACCGAGGCATTGCGGCTGGCACCGATCGCGCGCACGCCGTCAAGACCTGGCACCAGGGCCGGCACTGTCACCGGCACGAAGTCGCCGCTGCTGCCCTTGCCCAGCTGCCCTTCGACATTGCGCCCCCAGGCCATCACCCGGCCGTTGCTCAGCAGCGCCAGGCAGTGCTGGGTGCATGACACATCGACCACATCGGCGAGGCCGGCCAGTTGCTCGGCACTGCCGCTGTGGACCTGCTCAGGGCCGCCCGTCCCCATCACCGTCGCGGTGCTCCAGGACAGCCGCCAGACCGTGCCGTCGGACTTGATCGCCAGCGGCGACTGCTTGCTGTCGACGCCACCGGTCATGCCGGCAACCAGCTTGCGCACGCCGCTGAAGCCGGCGATCTGGCGCGGCACGACCGATTCGGGTGCATAACGCAGCACGCCCGGCCAATGCCAGACCGTGCCGTCGTTGCGCAGGGCCAGCGAGTAGTTGCTGACGGGCAGGCCCGCCGCCACGCCGTCGACACCGGCCATCACGCGCGGCGCATCCACATTGGCATTGATCGCATCGCCGCCCAGCGTGCCGCCGCTGCTGACGCCCCAGCCATACAGCAGGCCGTCCCGGCCCAGCGCCAGCGAGCTCAGGCGGCCCGCGGCAATGGAGCTGGCTGCAATGCCGCTGATCACCCGGGCCGTGCTGCCCGCCAAGGCCGTGCCGGGCATGCGGTCCAGCAGCGTGCTGCGCCCCAGCAGCAGCACCGCCCCATCGGCACGCAGCACCAGACCATAGCCCAGGCCGGCACTGATCGCGGGGGCGGCGGTGGGCGTGGGCGTGGGCGTGGGCGTGGGCGTCGGCGTCGGCGTGGGCGTCGGCGTCGGTGTCGGTGTCGGCGCCGGAGCGGGCGCCGGTGTCGGCGCGGCGGCAATGGGTTCATCAACACCGTCGCCGCCGCCGCAGCCCCACAAACCCAGAGCGAGGCCCAGACCGAGGGCCCTGTTTACAAGCAGTCTCATCACCATCTCCCCAAGCGAGCTCTCCCACGAGAGCCATCGCTTGCTTTGTAGGGCGAGGTGAATTACCGGCCAGTTACCGGGCCGGCTTACTTGCGCAGATAGTCGAAGAAGGCCTTGGCGTTGGGCTCGCGCTTCAGGAACTCATGCACCAGCTCCGGCGCGGGCTTCTGGCCGCCATTGCCCAGCACGATGTCGCGGTAGCGACGGCCGGTCTCGGGGCTGAGCTTGTCGGCCTTGAACTCGGTGCGCAGATCCATCGCCAGCACCAGGCTCCAAAGATAGCCGTAGTAGCCCGCGCCGTAGCCGCCGGCCACATGGCCGAAGCCGGCCGGGAACATCGTGCCCGCCACATGGCCCAGCGGCGTCGCGCCTTCCATCTTGGCCCACAGCGCCATCGGCTCGGGCACGTCCGGGCCGTGCAGGGCCAGGTCGTAGCCGGCATACAGATGCTGGCGGCCGTACTGCGAGCCCTTGGCGAAGTCCTTGGCGGCCTGGGCCTTGTCGACCAGCGCGTCCGGCACCGGCTTGCAGCTCGCGCAGACCTCGGCCATCAGCTTCAGCACCTGCTTGTCATAGACCCAGTCTTCCAGCATCTGCGAGGGTGCCTCGACGAAGTCATGCATCACCGAGGTGCCGCCCTGGCTGGCATAGCGGGTCTGCGACAGGTTGTTGTGCACCGCATGGCCCAGCTCGTGCAGCAGGGTCTCGACCTCGTCCAGGGTCAGGCCCTTGCGATCGAAATTGACCACCAGGGCAGCGGTCGGCGTGCGGCCCAGGCGGGTCGCGCTGGAGCGCAGCGGCCAGACCGCCGCATGGTTGTACTTGCCCTCGCGCGGGTAGAGGTCCACATACATGGTCGCCAGGGCCTTGCCAGTGGTCGCATCGCTGACCGCAAAGGCCTGCACCTCGGGGTGCCAGAGCTGAGCCTTCACCGGCGTGTAGCGCACGCCCATCATCTTCTCGACGATGCGCATCGTGAACAGCAGGCTCTCCTGCGGCGGGAAGTACTGGCGGAAGGCTTCCTGGTCGACGCTGTAGCGCTGCTGGCGGATGCGCTCGCTGTAGTAGCTGGCGTCCCAGCGCTGCACCGTGGTCGCCTCGGGTGCGCTGCCCAGCTGCTCGGCCTTGGCGGCGCGCAGCTCCAGCAGGTCGGCGCGCTCGCCTTCGGTCACCGTGCTCTTGACCTCGTCGAGGAACTTCCAGGCGGTGGCCGCGTCCTTGGCCATCTTGCGGCGCAGATTGAAGTCCACATAGTTCGTGAAGCCGAACAGCTTGGCGTACTCGTGCCGCGCCTGGATGATCTCGGCCAGCAGCTTCAGATTGGCCGCCCCGCCCTCATTGGTCTTGGCCCGCCACATGCGCTCGCGCGCCGCGCCGCTGTCGGCGCTCTGCAGCACCGGGCCATAGCTCGGGTAGTCGACACCCAGCACGATGCGGCCCTCGGCATCGCGCGGCGCGCTCTTCCACACGCCCTCGGGCACGCCCTTCAGCTCGGCCTCGGTGAACGCCACCTTGACGCCGGCATCGCGGATGTTCTTCTCGAAGTTCTGGTTCAGCTCACTGAGCTTGTCGAGGATCTGCTTGGCGCGCTTGCGCTGTGCGGGCGGCAGGGCCACGCCGCCGTCCTCGAAGCCGCCCAGGCCCACCCGCACCAGCTCGCGGTCGATCGCATCGGCGGCGGGCGCGGACTTCAAGGCCCGGTAGATCTTCTCGTTCTGGCCGTAGCTGGAGGTGAAATCGGCCCAGCGCAGCGAGCAGGCCTGCGCGGCCTCGCGCACCGGCTTGTCGGGGTGGACGTTGAGCACGAATTCGATCGGGTACTGGGTGTCCTCGATGAAGGCATAGAAATCATCGTAGGCGGCCAGCCAGCCGGCATCGACCTTGCGGCGTTCCAGGCCGGACAGGCGCTGGCGGGCCGCGCTCAGGCCCTTGTCGCAGGCCGTCTTGATCTGGGCGGCGTTCTTGTACTGCGGGAAGGCCGGGCCGGGCAGGCCCGTGGCCTGAGGGGTCTGCGCCGAGGCGCTCAGGGCCAGCAGGCCGGCGGCCAGCAAGCAGGTCTTGTGAAGCTTCATGCGGTCATCTCCATTGACTGTGGCCGCGATGGCGGCGCGCGCGGATTGTGCCGCCTCGGCCGCCCGGCGAGGCGGCGATGCGATGAAGCACGATGTCGGAGGGACCAGTGACCGATTCAGAACAGCTCGCGGATCTGCTGCAGCGCGGCGGGATCCTCGATCGTCGTCAGATCGCCCGGATCGCGCCGCTCGCAGACCGCCTGGATCGCGCGGCGCAGCAGCTTGCCCGAGCGGGTCTTGGGCAGGGCCGTGACAAAGCGCACCCGCGCCGGCCGCGCCACCGCGCCGAGCTGCTCGTCCACCCGGCGCATGATCTCGCCCTCCTCCCGCAGCGCATCGACGGCCGCATCCTTCAACACCACAAAAGCCATCGCGACCTGGCCCTTGAGCGCATCGGCCACGCCCACCACCGCGACCTCGGCCACATTGGCATGGCTGGCAATGCTCTCCTCGATCTCGCGCGTGCCCAGGCGATGGCCGGCGACGTTGATCACGTCGTCGGTGCGGCCGAGGATGAAGTAGTAGCCGTCGGCATCGCGCAGCGCCCAGTCGAAGGTCGAGTAGACCTGCTGGCCGGGAATGCCGGACCAGTAGGTCTTCTGGTAGCGCGCATCGTCGCCCCAGATCGTCTGCAGGCAGCCGGGCGGCAGCGGATAGCCCAGGGCAAGCACGCCCTTCTGGTTCGGCGCGGTCAGCGGCGCGCCGCTGTGCTCATCCAGCAGCTGCACGTCGTAGCCATACATCGCCAGCCCCGGCGAGCCGAAGCGGGTCGGCGTGGCCTCGATGCCGTGCGCAACGCTCAGGATCGGCCAGCCGGTCTCGGTCTGCCAGTAGTTGTCGATCACCGGGCGGCCCAGTGACTCGGCAATCCAGCGCCCGGTCGGCTCGTCCAGCGGTTCGCCGGCCAGGAACAGCGCGCGCAGCGAGCTCAGGTCGTGACGGGACAGATGGGCCGGATCCTGCTTCTTCAGCACCCGCACCGCGGTCGGCGCGCTGAACATCACCGCGACCTTGTACTTTTCGACCAACTGCCACCAGATCCCGGCATCGGGTCGTATCGGCAGGCCCTCGTACATGAGGGTCGCCATGCCGGCCAGCAGCGGCCCGTAGATGATGTAGCTGTGGCCCACCACCCAGCCGATATCGCTGGTCGAAAAGTAGGTCTCGCCCGGCTGGCCGCAGAAGATGTGCTTCATGCTGGCCGCCAGCGCCACCGCGTAGCCGCCGGTATCGCGCTGCACGCCTTTGGGCTTGCCGGTCGTGCCGCTGGTGTAGAGCGTGTAGCTGGGATGCTCGGCATCGAGCCAGGCGCAGGGCACCCGGGCCTCGAGATGCTGCTGGCGCAGCGCCGCATAGTCCAGGTCGCGGCCCGGCACCCGCTCCATCGCTGCCAGACCCCGGTCGACCAGCAGCACATGCGCGGGCTTGTGTGCCGCCAGCCGGATCGCCTCGTCCAGCAGCGGCTTGTAGGGCAGCAGCTTGCCGGCGCGGCTGCCGGCATCGGCGCTGACGATCAGCTTCGGCGCCGCGTCATCGATGCGGCTGGCCAGCGAGACGCTGGCGAAGCCGCCGAACACCACCGAGTGGATCGCGCCGATGCGGGCGCAGGCCAGCATCGCGAACGCCGCCTCCGGAATCATCGGCATATAGATCAGCACCCGGTCGCCCTGGCTCACACCCTGGGCCAGCAGCATCGCCGCCATGCGCTCGACCTCGCGCTGCAGCGCCGCGAAGCTGTAGACCCGCTCCTCGTCCACCTCGGTCGAGACCCAGATCAGCGCGTTGGCCTCGGGACGCGAGCGCGCATGACGGTCCACCGCGTTGTGGCATAGATTGGTGCGGCCACCGACGAACCAGCGCGCGAACGGCGGATGGCGCAGATCGCACACCTGATCAAAGGGCTTGTGCCACTCGATCAGCGCGGCCTGCTCGGCCCAGAAGCCCTCACGATCATGCAGGGAACGGGCATGGAATTCGGCATAGCTGGGCGCGGGCATGGATGTCTCCTGTGTCTTGTGCCCGGGCATTTCAGAAAACCGGACTGACGGCAGACTGACCCTGGTGCGCGACTTTGCTCACAAATAATGCACAAGTTACCAATGCTTGCGCCAGCGCAAGCCCTTGCACAGGGGGATTGCCAGCAGAGCTGTGGTCCAATCCGGGTTAGTACCGACTTTGCCCTGAGGCGCCCCCGGGCTTACCCGTGAGCGCCGCCCTTCTCGCTTGACACCTTCGACAGCCCCCCCATAAGCTGCGCGCCGACACCCATGTTCGACGCCAGCCGCCGCCTCCCTCACAGCACCCGGTTGCAGCGCCTCTTGACGGCCTGCGGTCTGCTGCTGGCCGTCGCTGCGGCCCAGGGCCAGGTCTTGCCGCCGGCCCCGGCCGCCTCGCAGCCGGCAGCGATGGGTGCGGGCGATGCCGTCAGCCGCTTTCTGCAGGAGCGCGGCCTGCTGGGCCAGGTCTCGGTCGAGAGCGGCGGCCTGCTGGACCAGGTGCGCGACAAGGCCTCGGACCTGGTGCTGGCCTCGATGAATTTTCTCGGCGTGCCCTACAAGCGTGGCGGCAATTCGGCCGAAAGCGGGTTTGATTGCAGCGGTTTCACCCGCCACATCTTCGAGATGAGCGTGGGCCTGGTGCTGCCGCGCCGCGCCGACGAGCAGGCCAAGCTCTCCAGCCTGGCCCCGGTCAAGAAGACCGAACTCAAGCCCGGCGACCTGGTGTTCTTCAACACCATGCGCCGCACCTTCTCCCATGTCGGCATCTATGTCGGCGAAGGCAAGTTCATCCACGCGCCGCGCTCGGGCTCCAAGGTGCGGGTGGAAGACATGCGCGAGGCCTACTGGGCCAAGCGGTTCACCGGTGCGCGGCGGGCGGACCTGAACGCGGCGGAGACCAGCGGCGCGGCCGCAGCGATGAACTAGTCAGGACTGGGCCCTTTCCGCAGACAAGGCCCAGCCCTCAAGCAACAAGCCTCGTCTCCTCAGAACGCCGCAATTCCCGTCATCGCCCGCCCCAGTATCAGCGCATGGATGTCATGCGTGCCCTCGTAGGTGTTGACGACTTCCAGATTGACCAGATGGCGGGCGATGCCGAACTCGTCGGAGATGCCGTTGCCGCCCAGCATGTCGCGCGCGACGCGGGCGATGTCCAGGGCCTTGCCGCAGCTGTTGCGCTTCATGATCGAGGTGATCTCGACGGCGGCCGTGCCCTCGTCCTTCATGCGGCCCAGGCGCAGGCAGCCCTGCAGGCCCAGGGTGATCTCGGTCTGCATATCGGCCAGCTTCTTCTGCACCAACTGGTTCGCGGCCAGGGGCTTGCCGAACTGCTTGCGGTCCAGCACGTACTGGCGGGCCTTCATCCAGCAGTCCTCGGCGGCGCCGAGCGCGCCCCAGGCGATGCCGTAGCGGGCGCTGTTCAGGCAGGTGAACGGACCCTTCAGGCCGCGCACCTCGGGGAAGGCGTTCTCCTCGGGGCAGAACACCTCGTCCATCACGATCTCGCCGGTGATCGAGGCGCGCAGGCCCACCTTGCCGTGTATGGCCGGCGCGCTCAGGCCCTTCCAGCCCTTCTCCAGCACAAAGCCACGTATCTGGCCGCCGTCGTCCTTGGCCCAGACGACGAAGACATCGGCGATCGGGCTGTTGGTGATCCACATCTTGGCGCCGCTGAGCGAATAGCCGCCGTCGACCTTCTTGGCCCGCGTGATCATCGAGCCCGGGTCCGAGCCATGGTTCGGTTCGGTCAGGCCGAAGCAGCCGATCCACTCGCCGCTGGCCAGCTTGGGCAGGTATTTCTGCTTGGTGGCCTCGGAGCCGAACTCGTTGATCGGCACCATCACCAGCGAGCTCTGCACGCTCATCATCGAGCGGTAGCCGGAGTCGACGCGCTCGACCTCGCGGGCCACCAGGCCGTAGCAAACATAGTTCAGGCCGGCGCCGCCGTACTGCTCGGGAATGGTCGGGCCCAGGAGACCCAGCTCGCCCATCTCGCGGAAGATGCCGGCATCGGTCTTCTCGTGGCGGAAAGCCTCCAGCACGCGCGGCGCCAGGCTGTCCTGGCAATAGGCGCGGGCGGCGTCGCGCACCGCGCGCTCATCGTCGGTCAGTTGCTGCTCCAGCAAGAGCGGGTCGTCCCAGTGGAATTGGGCCTTGGCCATGGTCAGTCTCCTTTAGATACTACAAAAACTCGGGCTCATCCTAGCCCTGCGCAGGCAACACCGCTGTCACCTCGATTTCAAGCTTCGCACGGTCCTCCATCAGGCCCGCCACCTGCACCGCGCTCATCGCGATCCCGTACTCCTGACCCAACACCTCGCGGTAGGCCTGGCCGACCTCGCGGCCGCGCGCCAGGTACTCGCGCTTGTCCAGCAGATACCAGGTCATGCGGGTGATGTGCTCGGGACCGGCCCCGGCCTCGGCCAGCACGGCCTTGATGTTCAGCAAGGTCTGGCGCACCTGGGCGATGAAGTCGTCGCTCTCGAACTGGCACTGGCCGTTCCAGCCGATCTGGCCGGCAACGAAGATCTGCTTGCCCGTGGCGGCCACACCATTGGCATAGCCGCGCGGCGCGGCCCAGTCGGCAGGCTGAAGGATTTGTTTCGTCATGTCTTGTCTCCTGCGGCTCGCTCCAGGGCGGCGCGCAAATCATCGGGAAAGGGAGTGGGCTGGTGCGTGTCCAGCGAGGTGCAGACCAGCACCTGCTCGAAGGCCACACGCTGGCCGTCGGGCCCGTCGAAGGAGATGGCCAGGCTCAGCGAGCTGCGGCCCAGCTTCTGAATCGCGATGCGCTGCGTCAGCACATCGCCCATGCGGCTGATGCGCCTGAAGTCGGTGCCCAGGTGCACCGTCGGCATGCCGACGCGGCGCGGGCCCAGCAGCTGCGCATAGTCGACGCCCAAGCCCTGGGTGAACCAGTCCTCGACCAAGGCATTGAGCATCTCGAAGTAGCGCGGGTAGAACACGATGCCGGCCGGGTCGCAATGGCCGAAGCGCACCAGTTCCTGCCGCTCGAAAACACAGGCGTTTGTCATTCGCTCAGACCCCCAGATAGCGCTGCCACAGGCCGTGGTCGGCATCCAGCGCCGCCGAATCGCCGGCCCAGACCACCCGGCCGCGCTCCAGGATGCTGTGCCTGTCGGCCAGCCGTATCAGGCGCCGCACATACTTGTCCACCACCAGAATCGTCTGGCCGGCCTCGCGCAGCCGGTCCAGACAGCGCCAGATCTCCTCGCGTATCAGCGGGGCCAGGCCCTCGGTGGCCTCGTCCAGAATCATCAGCTTCGGGTTGGTCACCAGCGCCCGGCCGATGGCCAGCATCTGCTGCTCGCCGCCGGAGAGCTGGTTGCCCATATTCGAGGCCCGCTCGCGCAGCCGCGGGAACAGCTCGAACACCCGCTCGACATCCCAGGGCTGGCTCGCGCCGCTGCGGTTGCCGGCAAAGGCCTGCAGATGCTCGCGTACCGACAGGTTCGGGAAAATCTGCCGGCCCTCCGGCACGATGGCCAGGCCCAGGCGCGCGATGCGGTCGGCGCTCCAGCCGGTGACATCCTGGCCGGCGAAGCGGATGCGGCCCTGGCTCGGTACCATCCAGCCGGTCAGGCAGCGCAGCGTGGTGCTCTTGCCCATGCCATTGCGGCCCAGCAGGGTCACGACCTCGCCGGCCCTGATCTGCAGGTCCAGGCCGAACAGCACCTGGCTGCTGCCGTAGCAGGCTTCCAGCCCGCTGATCTCGAGAATGGCTTCGCTCACAGTGCGGCCTCCATCTCGTCGCCCAGATAGGCCTTCTTGACCTCGGGATGCTCGCGGATCTCGGCCGGCGTGCCGCTGGCGATGACCTTGCCAAAAACCAAAGTGGAGATGCGGTCGGCCAGCCGGAACACCGCGTCCATGTCATGTTCCACCAGAAGCAGGGTCAGGTCTTGCGCGCGCAAGGATTGCAGCAGCTCGACCATGCGCTCCGATTCGTCCGGCCCCATGCCCGCCATCGGCTCGTCCAGCAGCAGCAGGCGCGGCCGCGCCGCCAGCGCCAGGCCCACCTCCAGCTGGCGTTGCTCGCCATGGCCCAGGCTGCCGGCCGGGCGGTCTGCATGCCGGCCCAGGGCGATGCGCTCCAGCAGCGCAGAAGCCTCGGCATAGGCGGCCTCGTCCTTGACGGCCGCGCGCCACCAGCTCGGCTGGCCGGGCCGGCGCGCGTGCACTGCCAGCGCCAGGTTGTCCAGCACCGAGAAGCGCTTGAAGATGCTGGTGATCTGGTAGGAGCGCACCAGGCCGGCACGCACCCGGGCGGCCATGCCGACAGGCGTCAGGTCTTGCCCGGCGAAGTGGATCCGGCCGGCATCCGAGGCCATTGCCCCGGAGATCTGGTGGATCAGGGTAGTCTTGCCGGCGCCGTTCGGGCCGATCAGCGCATGGACCTCGCCGGCGCGCACCTCGAAGGAGGCATGGTCGGTGGCGGCCAGCGCGCCGAAGCGCTTGACCAGGGATTCGACTTTCAGCAGCGGCTCAGCCATGGACGGCCTTCCTTCTACGCTTGAACATCCCGACCAGGCCCTGGGGTGCGAACAGCACCACGCCCAGCAACACCACGCCCAGCGCCATCTGCCAATGCAGGGTGTAGCCGGCCAGCACCTCCTCCAGCAGCAGGAAGGCCGCCGCGCCCAGCGCCCCGCCCCACAACGAGCCGGCACCGCCGAGGATGACCATGATCATCAGCTGGCCCGATTGGGACCAGTGCATGGTGTGCGGCGTCACCAGGCCGTTCAGATTGGCCAGCAGCGCGCCGGCCAACCCGGCGATCGCGCCGGCCAGCACGAAAGCCTGCCACTGCACCGCAAACACACGGGCGCCGACCGCGCCCATGCGGGTCTCGTTTTCCTTGATGCCCTGCAGCAGCCAGCCGAAGGGCGAGTTGACCAGGCGCTGCAGCAGGCCCATCACCGCGACAAACAGCGTCAGCACGACCCAGAAGAAGATCGCGTCGTCCTTCAGATCGACACCCAGGGCCGAGCGTGCCGGCAGCGGCAGACCGTCCTCGCCGCCATAGGCCTTCAGCGAGATCACCAGGTAATAGAACATCTGGGCGAAGGCCAGCGTGATCATGATGAAGTAGACGCCGCGGGTGCGCAGGCTGATCGCGCCGATCAAAGCCGCGGCCAGAGCCGACACCAGCATCGCGGCCGGCCAGGCGATCCAGGCCGAGGCCACGCCGGCGTCCATCAGGATACCGACCGTGTAGGCGCCCAGGCCGACAAAAGCCGCATGGCCGAAACTGACCATGCCGCCAAAACCCAGGATCAGGTTCAGGCTGGACGCGGCGATCGCGAAGATCAGCAGCCGGCTGGCCACGCCGATATAGAACTCCAGGCCGAATGCCGTCAGCAGCGGCGGCAGCGCCGCCAGCAGGGCCAGCAAGGGCCAGGTCCACAGACCCAGGCCGCGATGATGAAGTTGACTCTGTCTCGCCATCATTAGCCTCTCGCCGGGAACAGGCCCTGCGGCTTCCAGAACAGCACCGCCGCCATCAAGACATAGATCAGGATCGACGCCAGCGCCGGGCCCAGGTTGGCGGCCACCTCGGCCGAGGCCAGCTGGCGCAGCAGGGCCGGCAGCAAGGTGCGGCTGCAGGTATCGACCAGGCCCACCAGCAGCGCGCCGACCAGGGCGCCGCGGATCGAACCGATGCCGCCGATCACGATGACGACAAAGGCCAGGATCAGGATGCTCTCGCCCATGCCCACCTGCACCGCCAGGATAGGCCCCAAGAGCGAGCCGGCCAGCGCGCACAGTGCCGCGCCGAAGCCGAACACCGCAGTGAACAGCCAGCGGATATTGACCCCCATCGCGGTGGCCATCGCCCGGTTCGACGCCCCGGCCCGCACCCACATGCCGATGCGGGTGCGCGTGACCAGCAGGTAGAGCAGCCCCGCCACCGCCAGCCCCACCCCGATGATCAGCAGTCGGTAGGCCGGATACATCAGGCCGGGCAGCAGCTCGACCGGACCCGACAGCGCGGCCGGCGTGTTCAAGAGCACCGGCTGCGCACCCCAGATCATGCGCACGCCCTCGTTGCAGATCAGTATCAGCGCGAAGGTCGCCAGCACCTGGCTCAGGTGATCGCGGGCATAGAGCCGGCGCAGCAGGCTCACTTCCAGCAGCATGCCGAAGGCCGCCGTGCCGGCCAGCGCCGCGCCTATGCCGAGGCCGAACGATCCGCTGGCCTCGGTGACGGCGGCCATCAGATAGGCGCCCACCATGTACAGCGAACCATGGGCCAGATTGATCATGTCCATGATGCCGAACACCAGGGTCAGCCCGGCGGCCAGCAGGAACAGCATCAAGCCGAACTGCAGGCCGTTCAAGGCCTGCTCGACAACGAGGATCCAGTCCATCCGATGCTTACTTCATCTTGCACGAGGCCGCATAGGCGTCCGCGTGATTCGAGAAGATCTTGCCGAGTGTCTTGTTGGTCACACGGCCCTGCGTGTCCTTGGTGATCACGCGCAGGTAATAGTCCTGCACCGGGTACTGGTTGTTGTTGTACTTGAAAGGCCCGCGCACCGAGTCGAACTTCGCGGCCTTCAGCGCCTTCAGCACGGCCGGCTTGTCCTCGACCTTGCCCTTGACATCGCGCACCGCGGCGGCGATCGACAACGCCGCGTCATAGCCCTGGCTGGCATAGAGCGAAGGCAGGCGGCCGTAGTCCTTCAGGAAGTCGGCGACGAACTTCTTGTTGGCCGGGTTGTCCATGTCATGGGCCCAGTGCGAGCTGTTGAACATGCCCAGCATCGGCTCGCCGACGGCCTTGATCACATCCTCGTCGGCCGAGAAGCCGGGGCCGAACAGGGTCACATCCTTGGACAGGCCGGCGCCGACGAACTGCTTGATGAAGTTGATGCCCATGCCGCCCGGCAGGAAGATGTACATCGCATCGGGCTTGGCGGCGCGGGCCTGGGCCAGTTCGGCCGAGTAGTCGAGCTGGCCGAGCTTGGTGTAGATCTCGTCGGCCACCGCCCCCTTGTAGAAGCGCTTGAAGCCGGTGATCGCATCCTTGCCCGCGGGGTAGTTGGGGGCCAGCACGACGACCTTCTTGAAGCCCTTGTCCATCACGGTCTTGCCGACCGCCTCGTGCAGATTGTCGTTCTGCCAGGCGACGTTGAAGAAGTAGGGGTTGCACTGCTCGCCGGCGTACTGCGAGGGGCCGGCATTGGCTGACACATAGGGCGTCTTGCTGTCGAAGACGCTGGGGCCGACCGCCAGCATGATGTTGGAGAACACGATGCCGGTCATGAAGTCGACCTTGTCGCGCTTGAGCAGACGCTCCGAGGTCTGCTTGGCGACATCGGGGTTCTGCTGGTCGTCGGCCGTGATCACCTCGACCGGCAGACCGCCGAACTTGCCACCCGCATGCTTGACGGCCAGATTGAAGCCGTCGCGGATGTCCACACCCAGGCCGGCGCCGGGGCCGGACAGCGTGGACAAGAGACCGATCTTGACCTTGTCCGCCGCCCAGGCGCTGCCGCCGGCGGCACTGAGTCCCAACATCATCGCGGCATACAGAACAGCAAGGTTTTTCTTCTTCATACCAATCTCCGTAGGGGTGGGGTGGATGGTTCAGCCTTCTTGGCGCAGACGGAATCGTTGCAGCTTGCCGGTCTCGGTGCGTGGCAGGCTGGCGCGGAACTCTATCGCACGGGGGTATTTGTAGGGGGCGATGTTCGCCTTCACATAGTCCTGCAGCTCGCGCACCAGGGTCGGGTCTTGCCCGAGCTGCTCCTGCACACCGGGACGCAGCACGACAAAGGCCTTGACGATCTGGCCGCGCTCCGCGTCGGCCACGCCGACCACGCCGCACTCAGCCACCTTGGGGTGGGCCAGCAAGGCGCTCTCGACCTCGGGGCCGGCGATGTTGTAGCCACCCGAGACGATCATGTCGTCGGTGCGGGACTGGTAGACGAAGAAGCCCTCATCGTCGATCAGGTAGGCGTCGCCGGTCAGGTTCCAGCCGTTCTTCACATACTTGCCCTGGCGGGCGTCGGCCAGGTAGCGGCAGCCGGTCGGCCCCTGGACGGCCAGCTTGCCGATCTGCCCCGCAGGCAAGACCTGGCCCTCATCGTCCATCACGCAGGCGCGGTAGCCGGGCACCGGTGTACCGGTGGCGCCGGGCTTGGCCTGCGCCTCGGTGTGCGAGATGAAGATGTGCAGCAGCTCGGTGGCACCGATGCCGTCGATCATCTCGATGCCGCTGGCCTCCTTCCACAGCTGCCGGGTGGCGGCCGGCAGCGCCTCGCCGGCGCTGACGCATTTGCGCAGGCTGGCGATGTCGTACGCGCCGACTTGGGACGCCATCACCCGGTACGAGGTCGGCGCGGTGAAGCAAACGGTGGCGCGGTACTGGGCGATGGCCGGCAGCAAGGCGTCGGGCCCGGCCTTCTCCAGCAGCACGGTCGAGGCGCCGACACTCATCGGGAACAGCACCAGGCCGCCCAGGCCGAAGGTGAAGGCCAGCGGCGGGCTGCCAATGAAGATGTCCGACGCCTCGGGCCGCAACACATGGGGCGGCCAGCAGCGGCAGATCGCCATCACGTCGCGGTGGAAGTGCATCGTGCCCTTGGGCTCGCCGGTCGTGCCCGAGGTGAAGGCGATGATGCAGCAGTCGTCAGAAGCGGTCTCGACGTTGGCGAACGCGGCGGGCTTGCCGGCGGCGCGGGCCTCGATGCCGTCCGGGGCCTCGCTGAAGTAGTAGGCGACCGATTTCAAGGTCGGGCATTGCGCCTGCGCCAGCGTCAGCTCCTCGGCCAGGCGTGCATCGCACAGCGCATGGCTGACCTGGGCCTTCTGCACCACCTGGCACAGCTCCTTGGCGCGCAGCAGCGGCATCGTCGCGACCGCGATCGCGCCGACCTTCATGATCGCGAACCAGCAGGCCGCCATCTGCGGCGTGTTCGCGCCGCGCAGCAGCACTCGGTTGCCGGGCACCACGCCCAGATCCTCGACCAGCACGCGGGCGATGCGGTTGGCCTGGGCCTGCAACTGCGCATAGGTCCAGTGCACGCCGACACCCTGCATGCACAAGCGCTCGCCCTGCCCCTGCTCGACCCAGCGGTCCAGCAGCTCATGCGCGCAGTTCAGCCGCTCGGGGAACTGCAGCTCGGGCAGATCGAACACCAGCTCCGGCCACTGGTCCTTGGGCGGGAGGTTGTCGCGTGCAAAGGTATCCAGGTGGGCGGTGTAGCTCATGTCGTCTTCTCTTCAACCGTTCTTCAGTAGGTCTCGACCGATGATCAACTGCTGGACTTCGCTGGCCCCCTCGTAGATCCGCAACGCGCGGATCTCGCGGTACAGCGACTCGACGATCTCGCCGCGCCGCACGCCGCGCCCACCGTGCAGCTGCACGGCGGCGTCGATCACCTGCTGCGCGCCCTCGGTGGCCATCAGCTTGGCCATGGCCGCTTCGCGGGTGATGTTGTGGCCTTGATCGCGCTGCCAGGCGGCGCGGTAGACCAAGAGGGCCGCGCTGTCCACCGTGCAGGCCATGTCGGCCAGCTTGGCCTGCGTCAAGGGCAGATCAGCAAGAGTCGCGCCAAACATCGGCCGCTCGTGCGCCTGGCGCAAACCTTCTTGCAGCGCGCGCCGCGCAAAGCCCAGCGCGGCGGCGGCGACCGAGGTGCGGAACACATCCAGGGTGCGCATCGCCACCTTGAAGCCCTCGCCCGGCACGCCGATCATCTGGCTCTTGGACACGCGGCAGTTCGTGAACTTCAGCCGCGCCAACGGGTGCGGTGCGATCACCTCGATGCGCTCGGCGATCTCGAAGCCCGGCAGTCCCGCATCGACGATGAAGGCGCTGATGCCACGCGATCCCGGAGCTTCCCCAGTGCGCGCGAACAGCACATAGAAATCCGCGATGCCCCCGTTGGAAATCCAGGTCTTCTCGCCGTTCAACAGATAGCCGTCGCCGTCTTCGGTGGCGCTGCACTGCATCGCCGCGACATCGGAACCGGCCTCGGGCTCGGACAGCGCAAACGCCGCCAGCGCCTCCCCGCGCGCCACGCGCGGCAAGTAACGCTCGCGCTGCGCCGGCGTGCCCATCAGCGAAATCGCGCCCGAGCCCAGGCCCTGCATCGCGAAGGCGAAATCGGCCAGGCCGTTGTAGCGCGCCAAGGTCTCGCGCAGCAGACAGATCGCCCGGGTGTCTATGGCCTCGCCCTCGCCGGCCACCGCGTGGTTCAGCCAGCCGGCCGCGCCCAGGGCCTTGACCAGTTGCTTGCACTGGGCGTCCACATCGTCTTCACCGTGTGCATGATCCAGGTGCGTGGCGCACCAGGCATCCAGCTCGCGTGCCAGCGCACGGTGCTTGTCGTCGAAGAAGGGCCAGGCCAGGTGTTTCAGGTGCATCTCAGTTGCCCTCGAAGACGGGTCGCTGCTTGGCGACAAAGGCGTGATACGCACGATGGAAATCCTGGGTCATCATGCAGATCGCCTGCGCCTGTGCTTCCGACTCGATCGCCTCGTCGACGCCCATGGCCCATTCCTGGTGCAGCATCTTCTTGGTCATCGCATGGCCGAAGCCCGGCCCTTCGGCGATCTGTGCGGCCCAGGTCAGGGCCTCGGCTTGCAGCGCCTCGGGCTCGGCCAGCCGGTTCATAAAGCCCCAGCTCAACCCTTCCTCGCCGCCGAGGCTGCGGCCCGAATACAGCAGGTCCGAGGCGCGGCCCTGGCCGACGATGCGCGGCAGGATGGCGCAGGCGCCCATATCGCAGCCGGCCAGGCCGACGCGGGTGAAGAGAAAGGCAGTCTTGCTGCGCGCGGTACCGACGCGCAGGTCCGAGGCCATCGCGATGATGGCGCCGGCGCCGGCGCAGACGCCGTCGATGGCCGAGATCACCGGCTGCGGGCAGGCCCGCATCGCCTTGACCAGATCGCCGGTCATGCGGGTGAAGGCCAAGAGATCCGGCATGCTCATCTTGGTCAGCGGGCCGATGATCTCGTGCACATCGCCGCCGGAGCAGAAATTGCCGCCGGCGCCCTGCACGACGATGACGCCGACCTCGTCCACATAGCTCAGCGTGCGGAACAGATCGCGCAGCTCGGCATAGGACTCGAAGGTCAGCGGGTTCTTGCGCTCGGGCCGGTTCAGCGTGATCACGCCGACCGCGCCCTCCTGGCGCCAGCCGAAGTGCTGCGGCGCAAAGCCCGCCAGGCTGCGGCGATTGCCGGCGATCAGATGTTGGTCCATATGACTTCTTTCTTTCTACTTCCTGGTTGTCTCGGCCAGATGTGTCTTCAGACCCGCCAGCAGTGCATAGACCTGGGCCTTCTCCTCGGCGCTCCAGCCGCTGAGCAGCTCGACGATCCAGCCCTCATGCGTCGCGGCCATGCGCTTGAATTGGCGCTTGCCGGCCGGCGTCAGCTTGACGGTGAAGCTGCGGCGGTCGGTCGCGTGCGGCTCGCGCTGCACCAGCCCTTCGGCCTCCAGCTGATCGGTGATGCCGGTGACATTGCCGCCGGTCACCATCAGGCGCTGCGAGAGCTCACGCATCGCCAGGCCCTCCGGATTCCGCTCCAGCTGGGCCAGCAGATCGAAGCGCGGCAAGGTGGTGGCGAAATCGTGGCGCAGGCGTTGGCGGATCTGGTCCTCGATACGGGTCGTGCAGGCCAGCAAGCGCAGCCACAGCTTCAGCGCCTGGTGGTCCTGGTCATTGACGCGGGATTCGATATCGGGGCTCTCGTCCAGCATCACATCAGCTCCCCGCCGCAGACCGCGATCGCCTGGCCGGTGATCGCGCCGCTGTCGCGCCGCGCCAGCCACAGCACGCTGGCGGCCACCTCTTCGGGCTGTACAAGCCGGCCCTGCGGGTTGCTGGCGGCCAGCTCGGCGCGCGCCGCCTCGGCGCTGCGGCCCGTCTTCTCGCTGATGGTCGCCACCGCCTGCGCGACGATGTCGGTCTCGGTATAGCCGGGGCAGACCGCGTTGACCGTCACGCCCTTGCGCGCCAGCTCCAGCGCCATCGCCCGGGTCAGCCCGAGCACGCCATGCTTGGCCGCGCAATAGGCCGCCACATAGGCATAGCCCTTCAGCGCGGCGGTGCTGGCCACATTGATGATGCGGCCGAAGCCGCGCTCGCTCATGCCCGCCATCACCTCGCGCGAGCACAGAAAAGTTCCGGTCAGATTGACGTTGAGCAGTTGCTGCCACAGCGCCAGGCTGGTGCGATGCAGCGGCGCGGTCTCGACCTGGCCGGCGTTGTTCACCAAGATGTCCACCGCGCCGACGGCCGCGAAGGCTGCTTTCACGCTGGCCTCGTCGCCGATGTCGACGGTCTGCACCGCAACATCGCCGCCGAGCAGCGCCTGCTGCGCCTGCAGCTTCTCGATGCTGCGGCCCATCAGCGTCACGCGCGCGCCGCCCGCCAGCAGGCGAGCCGCCACCGCCGCGCCGATGCCGCTGCCACCGCCGGTCACCACCGCATGCAGACCTTGAAGCTCAGTCACATCAAACTCCCAAGGCCTTGTTGGCCTGCTCCAGCGCGGACATGCCCGCGCCGGCCGCAGCCTGGGCCCGCTGCCGCTCGAACTCGCGCTCCAGCTGCACCTTGCCGGCCTGGTATTGCGGCGGCCAATCGACGCCCTGCCCGCCCAGGTAGCCGATGCGCGCGGCCTCCGTCAGCGTCCAGGCCGGATTGGCCAGATGCGGGCGGGCGATCGCGCACAGATCGGCACGGCCGGCCGCGATGATGCTGTTGACATGGTCGGCCTCGGAGATCGCGCCGACCGCGATCGTCGCGATGCCGACGCGGTTGCGTATGCTCTCGGAGAACGGCGTCTGCCACATGCGGCCATAGGTCGGCTTTTCCTTCTTGCTGACCTGGCCCGAGGAGACGTCGATCAGGTCGGCGCCGGCCGTCTTGAAGGCTGCGGCGATCTGCACCGCGTCTTCCGGCGTGATGCCTCCGTCCACCCAGTCATGGGCCGAGATCCGCACCGACATCGGTTTCTCTTGCGGCCAGATCGCGCGCATCGCGGCGAACACCTCCAGCGGATAGCGCAGGCGATTTTCCAAAGCGCCGCCGTACTCGTCGCTGCGCTGGTTGGTCAGCGGCGAGATGAAACTGGACAGCAGATAGCCGTGGGCGCAATGCAGCTCCAGCCAGTCGAAGCCAGCCGTCAGTGCGCGCCTGGTGGCGGCAACAAAATCGTCGCGAACACGGTCCATATCGTCCCGCGTCATCGCCCGCGAGACCTGGCTGACCCCATCCAGATACTGCTGGGGCGAGGCCGAGATCAGCGGCCAGTTGCCGCCCCCTTCCCCATCCCGCAGCGGCTGGTCGATGCCCTCCCAGGCCACCCGGGTCGAGCCCTTGGCGCCGGCATGGCCGATCTGGATCGCGATCTTGGCCGTGCTGTGGGCATGGACGAAATCGACGATGCGCTGCCACGCGGCGCCCTGCTCGTCGGTATAGAGGCCCGGGCAGCCCGGCGTGATGCGCCCATCGGCCGAGGGGCAGGTCATTTCGGCAAACACCAGGCCGGCACCGCCCATCGCGCGGGCGCCCAGATGCGTCAGGTGATAGTCGCCGGGCAGGCCGTCGACACAAGAGTACTGCGCCATCGGCGAGACGACGACGCGGTTCTTCAGCGTCAAGCCCTTCAGCGTGAAGGGCGTGAACATCGGCGGCACGGCCTTGGCGATGCCGCAGCGCTGGCCCAGCCATTGCTCGAAGCGCTCCACATAGCCGGCATCGCGCAGCCGCAGGTTCTCGTGCGAGATGCGCTGCGAGCGTGTCAGCAGCGAATAGGCGAACTGTTCGGGTGCCAGATTGGCGTGGCGGGCCACGTTCTCGAACCACTCGGTCGAGTTGCGTGCGGCGTTCTGGATGCGCAAGACCTCGATGCTGCGGGTGGCCTCGTAGTGCTGCAGCGCCGCTGTCAGATCGCCACCGTGGGCGCCGATGTCCCGTGCCAGGCCGATCGCATCTTCGAGCGCCAGCTTGGTGCCGGAGCCGATCGAAAAGTGAGCGGTGTGGGCCGCATCGCCCATCAGCACCACCGGCGCGCGGCCGTTGTGATGCACCCAGTGCTTGCAGACCACGCGCGGAAAGCGTATCCACTGGGCCGAGCCGCGCAGATGCGAGGCGTTGGAGATCAGCTTGTGGCCGTCCAGCACCTTGGCGAACAGTTTTTCACAGAAGGCGATGCCCTCCTCCTTGCTCATCGCCTCCAGGCCGGCGGCCTGCCAGACGCTCTCCGGCGCCTCGACGATGAAGGTCGAGTGCGTCTCGTCGAAGCGGTAGGCATGGGCCTGGAACCAGCCCCACTCGGTGGACTGGAAGTCGAAGGTGAAGGCATCGAACAGCTTGGTCGTGCCCAGCCAGACGAAGCGGCATTGGCGCAGATCGATATCGGGCTGGTAGGTGGCGGCGTACTTCGTGCGCAGCCGGCTGTTCAGGCCGTCGGCCGCGATGATCAGGTCGGCGTCGATGTCGGCATCGTCCTGCACATCGCTCTGGTAACGGATCTCCACGCCCAACTCGGCGCAACGCTCCTGCAGGATGTTCAGCAATTTCATGCGGCCGATCCCGCAGAAGCCGTGGCCGCCGGAGACCTGGGTCTGGCCCTGGATATGGACCGCGATATCGTCCCAGTGATTGAAGGCGTCGAGGATCTGCCCGGCCGTCTTGGGGTCGGCTTCGCGCAGCGCTGCCAGGGTCTGGTCGGAGAACACGACACCCCAGCCGAAGGTGTCGCCGGCGCGGTTGCGCTCCAGCACGGTGACCTCGTTGGTCGGGTCCTGCTGCTTCATCAGCAGCGCGAAATACAGACCGGCGGGACCGCCGCCTATGCAGGTGATGCGCATTCCTGGATCTCCAGAGTTGGGCTAACTTTAGGCATCGATAGTTTAAGTGTCAATTACTTTCAGCCTGTGCCAAACTCGGGACTTACCCGCGATCAGCACATCGAACGCCGCTTTCAAGTCCTGTTGGAATTAACCGACACCACGGCCTGCGCTGCCTTGTTAAGGTGCCGCCGCTGTTGAAAAGGAGTCCTCCATGAAACGACGCCTCTGGGATATCTCCCCCGTCGTGGCGAGCGATTCGCCCATCTTCCCGGGCGACGAGCCCTATGCGCTGCGCTGGACCGCGCGGCTGTCGACGCTTGAGCCGGTTTGTCCGGTCAATCTGAGCGCGATCACGATGTCGCCCCATGTCGGCGCGCATGCCGATGCGCCGCTGCACTACGCCGATGGCGTGGCCAGTGCGGCCGAGGTCGATCTGGACGCCTATCTGGGCCCCTGCCGTGTGATCCATGCGATCGCTTGCGGGCCGCTGATCCGCATCGAGCACCTGCAGCATGCGGCGCAGGACCTGCCGCCGCGCGTGCTGGTGCGCTGCTGCGAGAGGGCCGACACGGCCTGGAACCCGGACTTCACGGCCTATGCACCCGAGACCGTCGAATGGCTGGCTGCCCAGGGCGTGCGCCTGATCGGCCTGGACACGCCCTCGGTCGATCCGGCCAGCAGCAAGAGCCTGGACAGCCACCAGCAGCTCTTGCGCCTGGACTTGCGCGTGCTGGAGAACCTGGTGCTCGACGAGGTCGCCGAGGGCGACTATGAATTGATCGCGCTGCCACTGAAGTTGGCTGGCGCCTGTGCATCCCCCGTGCGCGCCGTGCTGCGTGCGCTTTGATGGAGTTTGAGTGATGACGATGAAGACAAGAGACGAAGCGCTGGCACGCGACGCCGCCGATCCGCTGCGCGGCCTGAAGGCCCAGTTCGAGCTGCCCGCCGGCGTGATCTATCTGGACGGCAATTCGCTGGGCGTGCTGCCTAAGGCCACCGCGGCGCGCGTGCAGGACGTGATCGCCCGCGAATGGGGCCAGGACCTGATCAAGAGCTGGAACACGGCCGACTGGATGCATCTGCCCGAGCGGGTCGGCGACAAGATCGCCCGCCTGGTCGGCGCGGCGCCGGGCGAGCTGATTGTTGCGGACTCGACCTCGCTGAACCTCTACAAGGTGCTGGCCGCGGCGATCCGCATCGCGCAAGCGGATGCCCCGCAGCGCAAGGTGATCGTCTCCGAGCGCAGCAACTTCCCGACCGATCTCTATATCGCCGAGAGCCTGTGCGCCCAGCATGGCATGAGCCTGGAGCTGGTGGACAGCGTGGACGAGATCCCGGCGACGCTGAACACCGAGCTCGCGGTGCTGATGCTCACCGAGGTCAATTACCGCACCGGCTACCGCCACGATATGGCGGCGCTGACCGCTGCCGCCCAGGCCGCCGGCGCGCTGACCGTCTGGGACCTGGCCCATTCGGCCGGCGCGGTGCCGGTGGACCTGAACGGCGCCAAGGCCGACTTCGCGATCGGCTGCGGCTACAAATACCTGAACGGGGGCCCCGGCGCGCCGGCTTTTGTCTGGGTGCATCCGCGCCACACCGACCGCTTCTGGCAGCCCTTGTCCGGCTGGATGGGTCATGCCGCGCCCTTCCAGTTCACGCCCGGCTATCAGCCCGCGCCCGGGGTGCGCCGCTATGTCTGCGGCACCCCCTCGGTGATCGCGACATCGGCGCTGGAATGCGGCGTCGACACGGTGCTGGCGGCCGAGCCGCTGGGCGGCATGGCGGCGCTGCGCGAGAAGTCGCTGGCGCTGACCGAGGCCTTCGCGGCATTGGCCGAGGAGCGTTGCGGCGAACTGGGCGTTTATGTGGTGTCGCCGCGCGAAGCAGTGCGGCGCGGCAGCCAAGTCTGCCTGGCCTTGAAAGCGCCTCTGGACCAGGCCGGCTATGCCGTGGTTCAGGCCCTGATCGCGCGCGGCGTGATCGGCGATTTCCGCGCCGGCGATCCGGCCCGGCTGGACCAGGTGCCGCACATCCTGCGCTTCGGCTTCACGCCGCTGTACATCGGCTTCGCCGAGGTCTGGGACGCCATCGAACACCTGCGCCAGGTGCTGGCCAGCGGCGAATGGCAAGAAGCACGTTTCAATGAAAAATCGGCGGTCACATGAGTTGCCCTCTCCATCACACCGAGAACGTCGTCAAGGAAGAAGGCGCCCAGCTCGACTTCTCCAAAGACATGAGCTACGGCGACTACCTGCACCTGGACCAGGTGCTGAGCGCCCAGCATCCGCTCTCGCCCGACCATAACGAGATGCTCTTCATCGTCCAGCACCAGACCTCGGAGCTGTGGATGAAGCTGATGCTGCACGAGCTGCATGGCGCGGTGCGCCATGTCGCGGCAGACCAACTGCCCGAGGCCTTCAAGATGCTGGCCCGGGTCTCGCGCATCATGGAGCAACTGGTCCATGCCTGGGATGTCTTGGGCACGATGACGCCGCCCGAGTACAGCGCGATCCGGCCCTATCTGTCGAGTAGCAGCGGCTTCCAGAGTGCGCAATACCGCCAGATCGAGTTCATGCTGGGCAACAAGAACGCGGCCATGCTCAAGCCCCATGCGCACCGGCCCGATCTGCTGGCCGCCGTGCAGCAGGCCTACGAGACCCCGTCGCTGTACGACGAGGTCCTGCGCCTGATGGCCCGGCGCGGCATCGCCCTGCCGGCCAGCCACACCGCGCGCGACTGGACCCTGCCCTATGCGGCCGACGAAGGCGTGCAGGCCGCCTGGCTGCAGGTCTACCGCGACCCCAAGGCCTTCTGGGATCTGTACCAGATGGGCGAAGAATTGGTCGATCTGGAGGACGCCTTCCGGCTCTGGCGCTTCCGCCATGTGACGACGGTGGAGCGCGTGATCGGCTTCAAGCGCGGCACCGGCGGCACCGGCGGCGTCAGCTATCTGCGCAAGATGCTGGACGTGGTGTTGTTCCCCGAACTCTGGACCCTGCGCACCGAGCTCTAGAATCGCGGCTCAGCCCACAACGGCGCTCACGAGGCGCCATGCCGGAGACATCATGGACACCCGCAGCTCCCCCATCACCCTGCGCATCGAGCGCGTGCGCGACGCCCTGCGTGCCAGCGGCACCCATGCCGCCCTCGTGCCCTCGGCCGACCCCCATCTGTCCGAGTACCTGCCCGAGCGCTGGCAGGGCCGGCAATGGCTGTCGGGCTTCAGCGGCTCGATGGGCACCCTGGTCGTGACGCTGGAGCGCGCCGCCGTGTTCGCCGACAGCCGCTACTGGTCGCAGGCCGAGCGTGAGCTGGCCGGCACCGGCGTCGAGCTGGTCAAGATCCCGACCGGCGCGGCCACCCATTACATCGAGTGGATTGCCGAGCAGTTGCAGCCGGGCCAGGCCCTGGCGGTGGACGGCCAGGTGCTGGGCCTGGCGCTGGCCCAGCAGCTGCGCGCCGCGATGCTGCGCGCCGGCATCAAGCTGCGCACCGATGTCGATGTGGTCGAGTCCGCCTGGGAGGGTCGTGCCGGCCTGCCCGCTGCGGCCATCTATGAACACCTGCCGCCGCACGCGGCCGTCAGCCGTGCCGACAAGCTGGCCCAGGTGCGCGCCGGCATGGCCGCCGTCAATGGCGGTCAGGGCGCCAGCCACCACTTCATCTCCACCGTCGACGACATCGCCTGGCTGCTGAACCTGCGCGGCGCCGATGTCGACTACAACCCGGTCTTCCTGGCCCATCTGCTGCTGGATGCCCACAGCGCCACGCTGTTCGTCGGCGCCGGCAAGCTGCCGGCCGAGCTGCAGGCCCGGCTGGCGGCCGATGGCGTGCGCGTGGCCGACTATGCCCAGGCGCCGCAGGCCCTGGCCGCCCTGCCTGCCGAGGCCGTGCTGCTGCTGGACCCCAAGCGCGTGACGCTGGGCCTGCGCGAGGCGGCCCCGGACGAGGTGCGCGTGGTCGAGTCCATCAACCCCAGCACCCTGGCCAAGAGCCGCAAGACCGCCGCCGAGGCCGGCTTCGTGCGCGAGGCGATGGCACAGGACGGCGCCGCGATGTGTGAGTTCTACGCCTGGTTCGAGGCGGCGCAGGCGCGCGGCGAGCGCATCACCGAGATCACCATCGACGAGAAGCTGACGGCCGAGCGGGTCAAGCGTCCCGGCTTCGTGGGCCTGAGCTTCCCGACCATCGCCGGCTTCAACAGCAATGGCGCGATGCCGCACTACCGTGCCACGCCCGAATCCCATGCCGAAATCCGGGGGGACGGCCTGCTGCTGATCGACTCGGGCGCCCAGTACCTGGGCGGCACGACCGACATCACCCGGGTCTGGCCGATCGGCCAGGTCAACGCCGCCCAGAAGCGCGACTACACCCTGGTGCTCAAGGGCATGATCAACCTCAGCCGCGCGGTGTTCCCGCGCGGCACGCTGAGCCCGATGCTGGATGCGCTGGCGCGCGTGCCGATGTGGGAGCAGGGCCTGGACTTCGGCCACGGCACGGGCCATGGCGTCGGCTACTTCATGAACGTCCATGAAGGCCCGCAAAGCATCTCCAAGGCCGTGCCCGACGCGAACATGGCGATGGAACCCGGCATGATCACCTCCAACGAGCCCGGCGTGTACCGTCCCGGCCAATGGGGTGTGCGCATCGAGAACCTGATCCTGAACGTCCCTCACGACACGCCCGAGCAGGGCCAGTTCGGCGATATGTTGCGCTTCGAGACGCTGACACTGTGCCCGATCGACACACGCTGCATCGACCTGAGCCTGATGCGCAGCGATGAGATCGACTGGCTCAACCGCTATCACGCCGAAGTCCGCCAGCGCCTGAGCCCGCTGCTCGGCGCTGAGGCGCTGGCCTGGCTGCAGCAGCGCACCCAGGCGATCTGAGCACCGCCAACAGCACAAGCAAGGGGCCTCACGGCCCCTTTTTCATTGCAGCCGCCAACCGCAGTAGCAATTGCTGACAGCCACCGTCCTACAGGCGCATGCGCCACCTTCCGATTCTTCTGCCCCCGCCAGAAGCCTAGATTTGAGTCAGGCCCCACGGCCTTCCGTTGACGAAGCCCTCAGAACCTCAATCAAGGAGTTATGACATGAAAATCTCGCAAACCCTGACGACGATTTCTGCTGCAGCGGCCCTGGTCGGCGCCATCGGCCTGGCCTATGCGCAGACCTCGGAACAGACCCCGGCCAGCAGCGACAGCCAGACCATGGCGCCCGCGCCGGCCGAGCAGCAAGCCCAATCGACCGAGATGAGCCCGGCGGCACCGAGCACCCAGACGGCCCTGCCGGAGACGGGCAGCACCGCGCAGCCCTCGACTCAGACCCCGCCGGTCGACAGCAGCACGCCGGCGCCGATGAGCACAGCCCCTGCTGACAGCAACGCGCCGCTGACCGAGCGCGCCCCGCGCGCCGATCGCAACTGAGCCGTCTTCATGAGCTTCAGCCGCCCGCTCTGACGAGCGCCGGTTGAACAAGGTCCCCAAGCCTCCCGGATCCGATTCCGCTGCGCTTCGGGACCTTGTTTCATGAAGCCCCACATCCGCCACGTTCAGCCCCCCGCTCATCGTGTACAGATCCTATTGCCCACCGCCCCGCTTCGAGCTGCCACCCCGCGCCGAATTGCTCGGCGGGCTCCGACAGGGCCTGCTGCTGGGCGCTGCGTTCCTGGCCTTGATCTTGCCGCCGAACGGCTCCGGGCTGGGCAGGGACAATGCCGGCGCCCCGCTGGCCGTTGCCCGGCAGACCAGCACCGACGCCCCCCGCCTGGCCGACTTCCGGGCCCAGCCGGCTTCTGAGCCCGCCCGCCGGGTCGCCAACTGGGCCGTCGCCTCGGGTGACCACCGCGCGATGCCTTTCGTCATCCTGGACAAGCTGGAGGCCCGCGTCTTCGTGTTCGACGCCCAGGGCCGTCTGCTCGGCGCCAGTCCGGTGCTGCTCGGCGCGGCGGTCGGTGACGACAGCGTGGCCGGCATCGGCAAGCGCCCGATTGCCGAGGTGCGGCCCGAGGAGCGCACCACCCCGGCCGGGCGCTTCATCGCCGAACCCGGGCGCAACTCGATGGGCGAGGATGTGATCTGGGTGGACTATGACGCGGCCGTGTCCATGCACCGGGTGCGTGCGCTCGAGCCCAGCGAGCGCCGGCTGGAGCGCTTGGCCTCGCCCAGCCCGGCCGACAACCGCATCTCCTACGGCTGCATCAATGTGCCGCAGCGCTTTTACGAGGCCGTGCTGCGCAAGACCTTCCGCAGCCAGCGCGGCGTCGTCTATGTGCTGCCCGAGGTCAAGGCGCTGGACGCCGTGTTCGACAAGCTTCCCAGCCAGCGCGCTCCTGTCGCGACGGCCCAGCTGAGCCGGAGATAAGAGGCCTTGGCCTGCTTGATTCCGCCTTGATCGGCCCGCCGCGTGCATACCATTGCCGCTATCGATACCGGGCCGAGCCCGGTTTGCGGCAACGCAGCAGACGACGGGGGCGGAAATGGGGTTCAGAGCCTGGATGGGCGTTTTTTGCATCGGCAGCGTCCTCGCCGGCGCCTGCCATGCCGGCGCCGACTTTGCCGGGGAGCCCGCCTCGCCGGCGGCCCGCAGCCAGGCCGACTGGGTGCTGAGCCAGCACGACCACCAGGGCCGCCCTTTCGCCATCGTCGACAAGCGAGACGCCCGGCTGTATGTATTCGCCGGCAGCGGTCAATTGCTGGGTGCGGCGGCGGCGCTGCTGGGTTCGGCGCCGGGTGATCATGCGGTGCCCGGCGTGGGCCAGCGCGCCCCGTCCGAGATCCTCCCCTTCGAGCGCACCACGCCGGCCGGACGTTTCGCGTCCGAACCGGGCCGCAATCTGCAGGGCGAAGCGGTGGTCTGGTTTGATTACGAGGCCGGTCTGGCCATCCATCGCCTGCGCCCGGCGGCGGCCAGCGAGCGTCGCCCGCAGCGGCTGCAGTCGGACACGCCCGATGACAACCGGATCTCGCTGGGCTGCGTGGTGGTCGCGGTGGACTTCTACGAGGCCGTGGTCGGGCCGGTGCTGGGTCGGCAGCGCGGCATCGTCTATGTGCTGCCCGAGAACCGGGCGTCGCTGCTGGCCGGCGGCGCACTGGAAGCGGCGGCCCCGGCCCACTAGACTTGGAACGAGGGCTGATCGATCACGCCCCAGCAGGAGACCATCATGGACAGCAAGCACTGGCTCGGCAGCCTTCAGTCCCTCCGCCAGCATGGTTCGATGCGCTTCTTGCACCGCTTCTCCGACAGCGCCTTGCACACGGTGCTGATGCTGGCCGTGCTGCTGCTGACCGTGCTGGCCCTGTTCCAGGCCGCCAGCCTCGGCGTCGCGGTCTGGCAGCTCGAACCGGTCGTCGTGCAGGGCCAGTCGCAGGCTCTGCAGCCCCCCATCAAGCGCTGAGCCGGCCGGCCTACATCTGCCGGAACAGGTGCAGATAGCTGCGGCTGACCGGCAGCACCTCGGCGCGGCCGCGCAGATGCAGATCGGCCGTTTCATTCGGGCCACGGGTCACATGGCTGATCGCACGCAGGCTCACCACCACCGAGCGGTGCACCTGCACAAAGACCTGCGGGTCCAGCTGCTCGATCAGTTCGCGGATCGGCGTGCGTATCAGCGCCTCGCCCTCGTTCCAGACCACCAAGGTGTACTTCTCATCGGAGCGCATGAAGATGATGTGCTCGACCGGGATCAGTTTCAGGCTGGCGCCCACCGAGGCCCGCAGCCACTGCAGATAGGCCGGCGCCGGTGCCGCCGCCGTCACCGGCGTGCGCAGCCGCTCGGTCAGCTGCGCAATGGCGGCCTCCAGCGCCGCGTCGACGCCGGCGGCCGGCGCCGCGCCGCGCAGCCGCTCCTGCAGCCGGCCGACCGTATCGGCCAGGCGGGCCGATTCGACCGGCTTGACCAGATAGTCCAGCGCGCCCTGCTCGAAGGCCTGGACCGCGTACTGCTCGTAGGCGGTGACGAAGACCAGATGAGCCCGCCGCGCCATCGCCCGGGCTGCCTCGACCCCGTTCAAGCCCGGCATATGCACATCGAGAAACACGATGTCGGGCTGCAGGCGCTCGAACAGCGCCACCGCCTCGCGCCCGTTGCGCGCCTGTCCCAGTACCTGCAACTCGGGCCAGGCCTGGGCCAGGCCGCGCGCCAGGCTGTCACGCAGCAGCGGTTCATCGTCGGCAATCAGGGCGGTCGGTGCACTCAGGGTCATGGCTTGAACTGGATCTCGGCCCGCAGGCCCCGGGGCAGATTCTCGGTCAGATCCAGGCGGGCCGAGGCCCCGTACACCACCTGCAGGCGCTCGCGCAGATTGCGCAGTCCGGTGCCCGCCCCCATGGGCTGAAGCAGGCCGACACCGGAGTCGCTGACCCACAGGCACACCGACCCCTCGGGATCCAGCCGGTGGCCCGAGACCTCGATGCTGCCGCCTTCCTCGCTCGGATCGATGCCGTGCCGCACCGCGTTCTCCACCAGGGTCAGCAAGGCCATCGGCGGAAAGCGCAGGCACAGCAGCTCGGCCGGCACCTGGATACGGTAGTTGAGCCGATCCGGCATGCGCAGATGCATCAGCTCCAGATAGGCCCGCACCAGAGCCAGCTCATCGCCCAGGCTGGCCGCCTCGTCATGCAGGCGCGGCATCGCGGCGCGCAGATAGGCGATCAGACTGCCCAGCACCGGCGCAGCCTGGGCCGAGCCGGTCTCGACCAGGGCGCGCACATTGGCCAGGGTGTTGAACAGAAAGTGCGGCTCCACCTGGGCCTGCAGCAGGCGCAGCCGGGCGTCCAGCGCACGCCGCTCCAGCTCGCTGCGCTCCAGCTCGAAGCGCAGGGCCTGGCTGCGCGCCTCGGCATCGCGTTGCCGGTACAGCGCCCCCATGGCCAGCAGCGGCCCGATCAGCAGGCCCGAGCCGGCGATCCACAGAAAGCCCAGCAACCGCCCCTCACTGCGCAGCAGGCTGCCGATGTCGCCACCCACCGCCACCAGATAGACCAGCAAGGTGGCCACCGGCACGCTGAAACCGACCACCAGCACCTGGAACAGCCAGCGCGCCAGCCAGGTGGGCAGACGTCGCGGCCATTGCCCCGCCGCCGAGAAGGCCAACAAGGCCAGCAGGGCCACGAACAGCGTGCGGCCCAGCAGCACCGGCAAGGGCGTGATGAAGACCGGCGTCAGCAACAAGGCGGCGATGACGGCCACACCCGAGGCCAGGCCCAGGCGCCATGGCGTCAGGTAGGCCACAAAACCCTGCCAGGCCTGGCGCTGGCTGGGCAGGGTCGGCCGCGGTGCTAGCTCGGGAAGATGTGCCTCATACATGCCCACACGATAGCGGGCGCCGGGTGTCGGACCAAGCCCGCGCGAGGCCTGACGCGACGAAGCACGGAATGACGGTACTTAGCGACGGATTTGCCGACCGCCTGGATCAGGCCCGCGCGGCGGACAGCGAGCCGCCGCCACACATCACGACATCGCGTCCGGCGTTGACGGCAAAGCGCAGCGCGTCGGACGGCGAGGCCCAGCCATAGCCGCCGGCCAGGTTCTCATCGCGAAAGGCTTCCTGACGGGGTGCCTTGCCACGCACCCGCATCACCACCACGGCCGCAACATAGCCAAAGGTGCGGGGCCGCTCGATCGCGCCGGCATAGATGCGGAAATCTCCCGCGTCAACTTCCTCAAAGTGCATGTGATGCTCCTTTGCGGCGCCCACCGCCGCTGTGTGGACCTGACTATCGGCCCGACCGCCCTGCATGCCTATACGACTGAAGGGGGCCCTCGAAAGGGGGGTGTCGACAACGATGGCCACAAAGCAAAAAGCCAACCCTGGTGGGTTGGCTTTTGCATGATTCACCAGGTGAATCTTGGAGGAGAGGGGGGGATTCGAACCCCCGAGACGTTTCCGTCCGCCTGATTTCGAGTTCTATCCGCGCAGCTTGCATGGACCGCACTCCTGGGGAAACGGGCGTGCGCCATGTGCGGGAGTGGCATCTTTTGCGGCGTTTATGCCAAATTCCCCCGCACACTACGGGAACCGGATACTGTATAAACAGCCAGTATGAAACCGACCGAATTTTGGTACTGGCAGATGACTGACCAGTGGGGGCGCCGGCGCCGGTCGCCTTGCCGCTACCGGGAGGCTGATGCCCTGGCGCGCGACCCGACAGCTGAGCGCATCCCAGGCACCTGCGTGATCATCGATGTGGCCGAGACTGATGCGGAGCTGGCCGCCAGGGCGCCGACGAATCGGCATCTGCTCTAGCCCGCCGTCAGAACAACCCCGCCGGCTCACTCGCCTGATCCCAGGACCAGATGATCAGCTCGCGGCGCGGCGATGGCTTGTCGCCGCCGGCCACGCTGTAGGTAATGTCCACTGTCTCCATGTGAAACCCAGCGAAGCAAGCGCGGATGGCCGGGTGGTCATTCAGGCTGACGATAGCTTTGCCCTGCAGCCGCCGCATTTCGGTGGCCATGGCCTCGTACTCACCGAACGGGAACGGCACACCATAGCCCTCGGTTTCCCAGTACGGCGGGTCCATGTAGAAGAAGGTGTGCGGGCGGTCATAGCGCTTGAGGCAGGCGCGCCAGTCCAACTGCTCGATGTAGGCGCTGGAGAGACGCAGGTGGGCGGCGCTGAGCTGCTCCTCGATGCGCAGCAGGTTCATCGGCGGCGCCGTCGTGGCGGTGCCCCAGTTCTGGCCCTGGACCTTGCCGCCGAAGCACTGGTGCTGCAGATAGTAGAAGCGCGCCGCCCGCTGCAGATCGGTCATGGTCTCGGCCGGCGTGTCCTGCAGCCAGGTGAAAACAGCCCGGCTGGACAGCATCCACTTGAACTGCCGGACGAACTCTTCTAGGTGGTGCTTGACCACCCTGTAGAGGTTGATCAGCTCGCCGTTGACGTCGTTGATGACCTCAACTTCAGCGGGCGGGCGCAGGAAATACAGCGCGGCGCCGCCAGCAAAGACCTCGACGTAGCACTTGTGTGCCGGAAAGCGAGGAATCAGGTGATCGGCCAGGCGTCGTTTGCCGCCGATCCAAGGGACGATAGGGTTTGCCAATGTGAGGCTCCAGGTGGTTGATACACTCGCCCCGCCTCCCGGGAGGTGGTGGGGCCTTGGCTGGGCTCACAGGCATGCTCTGTGGGTTTGGTGGCCGGCCTGGGTGTTAGCGCATCCAGGCCGGCCGCCCTGCTTTTGTTTGCTGCTACGGTTCCTTTCGATTCAACGAGCACGCCCGGTCGGCCAGCTGACGCGGCGCCCGTGGCGCACAGCCTCGATGATCTCGACCTGGTGCTGCTGAGCCAGCAGGCGGGCGACATCGCGCCAGTCGGCCGGGCTCAAGGGCTGACCGTCGTTGCGCAGGGCGCCCTCGATGTAGGCCACGCCGGCGCCGAGCAGCTTGACATGGGCCACGGCGCCATAGGCCAAGCGCAGCGCATAGCCGCCTGGCTGGTCATAGCCACGCAGCAGCAGCGTCGACGGCTCGGCGTGCCAGTGCATGCTGCTCATTGCGGCCACGCCCGCACCAGCGCCCCATGCCGGGCGCGGCACTCAGCCGCCGCCGCCTCGCGCTGCAGCATGGTCTCGATCACGGCGCCGATGGTGACGCCATCGCCTTGCGGCCAGGCCGGGCCGGTCCAGCAGGGCGCGGCCAGCTCGGCGGGCGGTGGGCTACTCGACACGCGGATCGGCGCCGGCGTGCCGCAGCCGATCAAGCACAGTAGCAGGCACAGGCAGATCTGCCATCGGCACGGTGCCGCCGGCGGGGCAGGAAATCGGGCGCTGTAGCTCATGGCGGACCTCGGGTAGGGCCAGGGCGGCAGCGGCCCTGATTTGCTGCGCCTGTGCGGCGTATTCGGCGGCGGCCTGGCTTTGGCGGCGGGTCTCTTGGGCGGCGTGGGTAGCGATCGCGCGCTCGCGCTGCAGCTCGGCGGCGTCCCACTGGCCCTGCACGCGGCCGGCGCCAAGGTGCCAGGCCAGCGCGAGTGCAGACGCCTGGACGGCAGCGAAGGTCAGCAGGCGCGGGCTGATGACCACTTACCGGATCTCCAGCTCAAACGGCCGGCCGGCGCCCCACTCCATCAGCCTGGCCAGCGCCTCTTTGCTGCGCAGGCCCGCTTGCTGCGAGATGCCCTGGCGGTTGTTGAGCGCACCGAGCGCCATGGCCGGGGCGATGCAGCCGAGCAGGTCGCTGTCAAAGCCCAGCTCGGTGTTGCCGCCAAAGTTCGCGGCGTGGATCAGGATGTCGGAGCGGCCGGGCACATCGCGCACGCCGTAAACGCGGCCGAAGCGGGGGCTGTTGACGATCTCGCAGCGATAGATGCCGGGCGGGATGCTGCTCTTGCCGGTGAGGTTGTTGCGCCATGGCAGCTCAACGCTGTGCAGACACAAAGAGTCGCCCAGTTGGATGCGACCGAAGGTGCCGGCCGAGGTACTGGGGCCGCGGGTGAGCGTGGCACGCGGGAGGTCTTTCATGGCCTGCCTCCGATCGCGCTGCGGACATCGTCAGCCAGTTCGCCCAGATCCTTATCTCGACGTCGCTCCATCCAGCTGAAAGCAGCTCGCACCAGCAGCCACCCCGGCAGCCCGCAGGTGAACACGATGCCGAGCCCAGCCATCAGGGCTACATAGGTGTGGAGATCCGAGGCACCGATTACATGCCGCAGAAGGTCGAAATAGATGATGACCGCCGCCCCTCCAGCGAGGCTGGACAGCACGGTGCTGATCAACGCCACGGCCAGCTCGCTGGCGGTCTTGGGCCAGGTCATCAGCATGACAACGACGGCCGCGAGCGTGACGCCGCCGGCGGCGATGCCGGCAGCACCACCTAGGAGCTTCCATCCGGCCAGGCCGGCCACTCCGCTGGATGAGGGTTCGGGCATATGACTTTCCTTCTTTTCTAACGGACGTAAGAAAGCCCGCTCGCGGCGGGCTGGTGGGGTGCGGGGTGGCCGGCCTACTTGCAGAGCTCGGGGCGGGCCTTGCAGTCGACGCGGGGCGTGTCGACATGCTCATCCTCGGGATCGCCGCCGCCACAGGCGACAAGCAGCGCGGTGAGGACGGCGGCGACGAGATGGCGGGCGGTGCGGTGCATGGTGATGGGCTCCGGTCAGGGGTTGATGGTGCTGACGATGCTGGCCAGCTCGGCCGCGGATGTCGAAGCAGCGATGGCCGCGAGCTGCTGACGCAGCTGGGCCTTGCTGGCGTTGATCTGCTGCAGGCGCTCGACGGCCTCGGCCGGCGCGGGCTGGCCGGTGGCCGAGGCCTCGGCCAGCTCGCCGAGCGGGCGGGCCAGGCGCGCATCGAGCTCGGCCAGCTCGGCCAGCAGCGGCGCGCTGGCCTTGCGCTGCAGCGCGAGCAGCGTGGGCGTGGGCACATGGCCGCGCTGCTCGGCGTCCCAGTGCCAGGTGCGCAGCTCATCGTCGGCCGGCGCCGGCGGGACGAAGTCCTCCAGCACCGCGATCTGGTTGCCGAAGTCGTCGGCCACCAGGGCGGCAATGCGCTGGGTCTCGGGCCAGGTGACGCCAGGCACCAGGATCTGCCCGGGGCGGCGCTGCAGGGCCAGCGGGAGATCACCCTCGGGCACGTCGACATAGTCGCTGCTGATGATGCCGGTGGTGGGGTCAGCGAAGTGGTGGCGGCGCATCAGGTGGCCCTCTTGTGCAGCCAGGCCGAGACATCCATGTCTCGCCATGAGCCCGACGCCGGCCCGCCGGTGGCTTGGCCCCACAGGCCGCAGAGTACGGGCGCGCCGGCGGCGACGGCGAACCGGTGCTGGAGCGCGTAGCTGAAGCGCTCGAACTCCATCCCACCGCTGGACATTGGTTCGTGAGGCCCATAGGTCCGCACGCCGCTTTGCTCAACGAACAAACGCGCGCTGATCACGCCGCCGTCATCGCTCAGGCCCTGAAACTTGAAAGTTATCTGCAGCTGCACTACGCCTTCAATGCTGGGCGTGAAACTCACAGTGGCCAGGTCGCCGCTACCGGATGGCATATCGGTTTCTCCCGATCAGGTGATGTTGGACCAGCCAATGGGGCCGGCCGTGCGGGCGTTGTAGGAAGAGACCAGCGCACCGATGGCGATGTTGTCGGACTGGAGGTAGCCATAGTCATAAAGGCTTCGCGCGCCGCTGTTGGCCCCGCTGACTTGCAGCACACCGTTGTGCAGGCTGAAGCCCACATCGCACCATGCATTTGGGTCGGAGTCGACCGCGCCGGCATAGCACTCAGCGCCGTTGCCCTCGCCACAGGCACCGATGGCGACGAGGATGTAGGCAGATCGGTTGCGGAATTGAGATGAACCATAGACCTGTCGGCTCGCGCCGTGGCGCAGCATGGCAGCCAGCAGTGGCGGGTGCAGGTGGTTGCCTTGGGGCTCATCGAAAGTAGGGATCACAACGATGTGATCGTTGCCGATCGCATTGAGCGCCGCAGCCATAGCGTCGGCGTTGGCCACGCCGGCGTAAGTGTTGAAGCCGCCCACATCGGTGACAGCCTTGGTGATCCGATTGATCTTTATCGCGCGGTACATATTGGCCGGCCCAACCAGCACCGCGCCGGTGTCAGCGTCGTACAGCCCCGCCTCAATGGGGTGGCCGGTTGCGTTGTAGCCGCGCGCCGCGACGCGGTACATGGTGGGTCGGCCCCCTACACCAGACCAGTTCGCACTGTCAGCCACCGCCGCGATCGCATCCGGGCTCCAGGCCGTGGCCCAGATCGATCCGCTGGTCAGCCCGGGCGCCACATTGGCATCAGCCACAGCAGGAGAGACGCTGCCGATCACAAACATAGTGGCCGAGGGCGTAAATGTTTGCCATGCGGTGGTGTTGTTGTCGTACTGCCAGACCCCGCCCGAGCGCCGCACCATGGCGTAATGACGCAGGCCAAACCCACCAAAGTCAAACAGCCCCGCCGTATCAAACATCAGGTAGAACTGACCCGGACCCATGTTCGTCAGCACCCACTGGTTGGGGGCTGGGGTCTGCACCCCATTGATCAGCACGGTGCCGGGCACATCAGCCGGCGCCCCGTTGGAGTAGCCATGGATATAGGCCTCGTTGTAGTTCAGCGTGCCTGCGAAGTCGTTGACGTTGAGCTTGATGCTCAGCGTGTTGGACGGCGGGAACAGCGCCGCCGCAGTGACTGTGATGCTCGCGCTCGCCGCCGGCCCCTCGTTGCCGCTCGTGTCCTCATGCGCATACCAGATCGTCACCGGTCCCACCGGCGGCGAGGGCCAGGTGAAGCCGCCCTTGTCGCTGGTGCCGGGCACCGGCAGGCCGGCGGCGAAGCTCAGGCCGTAGCGGTAGATCGTGCGGGCATAGTCCAGCTCGGTGCTGGGCGTAGACAGCGTGCCGCGCAGCGCGCCGGGCACCACGCTGAGCACCAGGCCGCTGGCCAACGCGGGGGGCTCGGTCTTGCCCAGCACCTGATGCCAGGCCCACACATCGGGCGAGCGGAACCGCAGCCCATTGACAACCACCACCGAGACGATGATGACGGTGCCATCCTGGGGGCCGGTGATGTAGGCCGAGGTGTCGTCGCCGGCGGCGTCGACGCGGGTCCACACATCGCGGCCCACCGCGCGCCAGCTGATCTCGATGCGACCCTCGGCCATGTAGGCGGCAGGCGTGCGGTCCCAGCTGACCTTGACGCGGGAGGTGATGGTGCCATCGGCCTGCTGCAGCAACTCGGCGGTGCCGCTGGTGACGGCCAGGCCGGTGATGGGCGGCACGATGGAGGGCGAGGGCAGCACCGTGTTGGGCGTGGGGTCGAGCAGCGTGGCGTCAGCCAGGTCATAGCCATCAGGGGTGTCGGCCTGAAGGGTGAGGCCCACCGGGGCGGTGAGGCCGAAGGACCAGTCGGTGACGCGGAACCATTTGTAATCGAAGCCGTACTCGGCGCTCTTGACGCGCACGCGGTCGCCGGGCTGCAGCGGCCAGGCGCGCATCTTGGCGGGGTAGAAGATGGTCTCGCCGTTGCGGGCCTGCTCGGTCTTGACGCGGGCGATCTGGGTGGCGCGGTGGTCGCTGTTGGTGAAGGGCAGATCGACGGTGTCCCACAGCCGGCCGCCGTCGCCGGCGACGAAGACGGGGTTGCTGTAGGGCGTCATCTCGGTGGCGACGGCCGTGTTGTTCGGCACGTAGCGGCCGCGCACGCTGTTGAACAGCTCGCCCATGGGCTCGCCGCTTTGCACGATGGAGATGGAGCCGTAGAGGTCATCGTCCGTGAGGTCCATGACCGGCGGGGTCCAGGCGCCGGCCTGCACCACCCATTGGCCGCTCGGGTAGACCCAGCCGGCCATGCTCTCGGCGATGTCCTGCAGCACGCTCTCGCGGTCTTGGTCGCTGGTGATGACGCCGTGGCAGGTGTAGCGCGGGCTGGGGGTCAGCACGAACTCGGTGCCGTTCCACACGCGGTAGTTGACGATCTCGTCGCAGGCGTTGGCAGCGGCGATGACACTGGCCTCGTCGATGTCGGCGGCGGCGCGGCTGAAGCCGATGCTCTGCTGCAGATACCAGTAGGCGAGCAGCGCGGGATTGCTCGTCCAGGCGTCTGCACCGGTGCGCGGGTCGCGGACGATGAGGCCGGAGATGTCGGCTGTCCAGCCGCCGGGGCCGCTCTGGAACTCCTGGCGCTCCAGGTCCATGGTGATGACGCTGTAGCAAAGCCCGGTGCCCTTGTGCGCGGCGGTCCAACTGGCGGGCACGAGGCTCATCAGCAGCGAGTCAGCGGCCTGGCCGGGCTCGCCGAGGTGGTGACGCACGCGGACGGTGGAGCGGTCAGGGGCCTCGCGGGCGTAGTTCACCTCCCAACGGTCGGCGGCGGTGGGGGTATAGGGGGCGTCGTTGAGCAGGACCTGGGCGGGGAGGTTGAGCGTCAGGCCACTCATGCTCCAGCCGTAGGGGCCACCGTTGGGCACGGGAGCATGCGCGGCTGTCTTGGGGTCGGCGGCATCAATGATCAGCGTCACCGAGGTGACGGTGCTGGACGCTGTGAGGATGACTTCGCCGAGCACGCCGCCCAGGCCGCCCCGGCTCTGGTTGATCTTGCGGCTGGTGGCCCAGTGCGAACCGATGGCCCAGCCGTCCACGTCGAGCGGGCCGATGGGCACGCCCTCGAAAGCCAGGTCATGGATGGCGGCGCACTGGTGGTAGGCCCAGACGATGACGACGTGTTTGTAGCCGTCGGCCTTGGTGTAGGAGGTGCCGTTTTCCTTGAGGCCTTGCTTATCGGTGGTGAAGACCGCAACTACCTCGCCGCCACCCCAGCAGCGGCCGAGGCGATAGCGGCGCGGCGGGTCGGCCGCGAGCACGCTGACGTTGCGGTCTTGCAGGCTGGCGTTGTAGGCCGCCTTGGCCTGGGCGGCGGCCTTGCGCTGCTTGGAGCGGGCACGCACGCTGCCGAACACGCCCAGCGCGGTCAGCGCGATGGTGCCGGCATAGTTGACGATGAAGGCGGCCGCCGTGCCGCCGATGAAAGGGGCGATGGCCGCGACGATGCTGATGGGGTCGGCCAGCGCCGGGGCGCACACGGCGGCCAGCAGCAAGGCCAGCAGGAGCGCGCGCATCATGCCTGCACCTCCAGGCGCCAGGCGCAAACGCCGGCCGAGAGCGGCAGGTAGGCGACATGGCCCTGCGCGGTGGCCACCGCGATGAGCGCGCCGGCGCAGATGCCGACCAGCTCGCCGACGCCCTCTTCCAGCTGCTGCTCGGGCGGCAGCTGCACGAGGACGATATCGCCCAGCTGGGCCAGCAGCGGCGCGATGGGCTCGCGGCCGAGCTGCTTGGACCAGGCGGCGCGCAGGCTCCCGCCCAGGCGCTTGACGAGGCGGCGCGCGGCGGCGGCAGTGGCGGTCTCGGGCAGGCCAGCCATGGGGTCGGTGCCGGTGGCCTGGGCCACCCAGGCAGCGGCCCAGTGGCAGCAGTTGGCGGCGGCCCAGGCAAACGGGGCCGGCGGCTGGGCCAGGTAGTCGGTGAGGCGCCGGGGTCGGCTGATGGTGGTGGTCATTGCTGCTGGAATCGCTTGCTGAGCCACGGGGTGGGCTGCTTGATGAGGCCGAGGACGAACTCCAGGAAGCGGTCGCCGGGGTTCTCGAACCAGTGCTGCTCATAGCTCAGGCGCATGCCCTCGGCGTTGCGAGCGCGGCCCATGCCGGGCGCGCCGACCGGGAGTTCGATGTAGCCGCCCACGGTGCCGCCTTCGGGGCCGGGGCTCTCTCGGTCGATCTTGACGGGCTGCATCTCCAGCACGCTGCGCAGGCGCGGCGGGCCGACCACCTGGTAGTGCTCATTGAGCAGCGCCAGGTAGAGCCGCGCCGGGCGGCCGCGATAGGCCTCGACATTGCCCAGCCCCAGGGCGAGCAGAGACTGGTCGGCCACGCTCAGGCGCACGGGGATGGTCTGGGTGCTGGGGTCGGTGCTCTCGCGCAGATCGCCCACGCTGAGCAGCTTGCCCAGGCCGATCCAGCCGAAGCCGCCGGCGACCAGGTCGCGGTTGAAGCTGCTGAAGCGGTAGGTGAAGTCGACAAACTGCAGCTCCAGCAGCCAGACGACGCCGAGGGCGCGGGCGGCGAGCAGGCTGGTCTGCGCGGGGTCGGTGATGATGATCATCAGAGGCTCTCGATGAGGGGCAGGCGCATGGCATCGGTGTGCAGGCGCCCGTACGCCTGCCAGCCGAAGCGCGGCTCGGTGCGGCGCAGGTAGACGCGCGGGTAGTCCCAGGTGACGGGGGCGCCGATGGGGTGCTCGGCGCGCAGCGGCGGCTCGATTTCGACGACGATGCGGCCGGCCCCGTTGACAAGGGCCGGCGCAGTGACCATCACCAGCTGGCTGGTGCCCAGGCCGGTGCCGACCTGCAGCAAGTCGCCAGGCACCAGGCTGCGCCCCGACTGCTCCACGCCGGCGGTGACATCAAGCAAGGCTGTGCCAGCTGGCGCCACCAAGGCCAGCGCGAGCGTGCCGCGCAGTGACCCCAGCGGCACAGGCCGGGTCGGGTCAAACGCTTCGAGGTGATTGACCAGGCCGCGCATTTTGAGGCCAAGGGCCTTCCAGGCACCGGCTTCGATGTCGACCATCAGCTCGTAGGACACGAGCAGCAGGCCCCAGACCGGAACGCCGTAGCTCCGCGCCTGGATGCTGCCGCTAGGGTCGCTGCGGGTGGCGGTGTCGCTGTTGATCAGCTCCAGCGCGCAGCCCCTGGCGCAGGCGAGATCGCGGGGCATGGTGATGATGGCCATTACGCGCGCATCCGATCTTTGATGAGTGCGAGCAGCTCGCGGTTGTTGGCCCGGTGCGAGGCCTCCATGTCGGCCATCACAGCCGCGCGGTCGCTGCGGCTGTCGATGTTGGTGACTGGTGCGTAGACGATCGGCGGTAGCTCCCTGCTGCTGCCGCCATGCGCGATCACGCCGAGCTTTCCACCAGCACCGCGAGCCAGCGGCAGCACCCCCTCGGGCCCAGCCTCGCCAAGCTCGCCGAGGTTGCGTCCCCCGCCATAGGTGAACTGAGTGGGCTTGTCGAACACATCACCCATCGCGAAGCGCTTGACTTCGCCAGAGGGATCAAACGCGCCGCCTTTGGCGAAGCCGAGCCCGAGGAAGCTGCCTACGGTCTTCACGGCGCTGACCAGCTGCTGCTTGATCAGGATGCGAGCCAGGTCGGCAATGATCGAATCGGCCAGGCTCTTGAAGTCGAGCTTGCCCGTCCGGACGAAGTTGACCAGCGCGTCCTCGGCGCCAGAGAAGGCGTTGACGAACAGGCTCTCGGTCTGGCCCGCGATTTTGCGCGCGTCGTCGACATAGTTCCTGAACGCACTGCTGGCGCCCTGGGCCCAGTCAGCCTCCAGCAGCTTGCGACGCTCGATGTAGTCACGGTAGCTGCCGAGGGCTTTCTCTTCATAGCTGCGGTTCAGTGCCAGCAGGTCGTCGAAACGCTGGGACTGCTCGCCGGTGAGGATGCCGCCTTGCTGGATTGCCGTCAGCGCACGCTCGCCCTGGATGCGCTGGCGGTCCTGCATGTACTTGTCGGAGATCTGGTCGCGGCCCCTCGCCTCCTCGCGCTGGCTGTTGCTGGCGCCGAAGAGATCGAGCTCGCGAGTCTGGCCGCGCTGCAGGGTGGCCAGGTAGTCCTCGGCGGCGAGCCTGGCGTCCTCATAGGCCTTGGCCACACCGCTGACCGCCGCGCTCTGCTGCACGCCGAGCACCACCGTAGCCGCAGCGGCCTTGCCTTCGGCCTCGGTGATCTTGGCGAGGTTGTCCTTGATCTTGTCGCCGTTGGCGATGCGCTCGGCGGTGGAGAGCTTGTTGCTCGCGTTGGCTTGCTGCAGCGCGGAGATCTCGCCGCGCAGCTCGCGCACGCGGGCGTCCTTGTCGAGCTGGATGAACGCGCGTTTGGCGGCGTAGTAGTCGGCCTCGCTGATGAGGCCAGCCTGGCGGGTGGCGCTGAGGATGGCCTCGGCATCACCATAGGCGGCGGTGAGCTGGCCCAGCTGGCGCTTCACATCGGCCAAGCCGCTGCCCGAACGGGCGGCGCCGATGCCGGGGTCGAGCTTCTCTCGGATGGCAGCGACGCGCTTCTCGATCTCGGCCTGGCTCTTGCCTGCGGCGGCACCTTCGTTGCGGGCCTTGGTGACCTCGCGCTCGATCTGCTCGCGGCGCGTCAGGTACTGCAGCCCCTCTTTGTCAAAATCGGCGGCGGCCTTGATCTCCTTGGCGCGCTTGGCATCTTCAGCCGCAACAGTCGCCGCAGCGGCCTGGGAACGCTCATACAGACGGATCTGCTCACGGATGGCTTCCAGTGCCGCTTGCTGATCCTTGCGACCCTGCACGCCCAGACCGCGACCTGTCGCCGCACCGCCCTCGGTGCTGCTGAAGCCCCCAGAGGCCAGCTGCTGCTCGATGGACGCAGCGCGCTCGCGCAGCTTGGCCAGCTTCTGCTCGGGGGTGTCCTCACGCCCGATATCCAGCATGGCGTCCCATGCGCCCTTGGCTGCGCTGGTGATGCCGTTCCATGCCTTCGCGAGCAGGCCCAGGTTCTGCTCCAGACCGGGCACGCGCTTCTCGATGGAGTCGGCGTAGGCCTCTTGCGCGACGCGAGCTGCCTCGTCTCGCAAGCCCAGTTCCTCCAGCACCCGGATGCGCTCATAGGTTGAGCGGTTCAGGAAGTTAGTGGCATCGTTGAGCTTGAGGGCAGCCTGCAGCGGCGCCCGGGCCAGCTCGCGGAAGGCGTCGTTGGTTTTCTCGGCCGCTTCGCCACCGACCCGCTCGAAGCGCAGCGCTGCGGCGGTGAAGCGAGACATGTTCTCCGCGCCGACGGCGCCGCTTTGCGCCAGGTCGTTCAGCACCTCGGCCGCACGGCCGCGTGTGCCAGCGCCCAAGCGATTGACGGCCAGCGCCATCTCGTTGAGCCGCTCGCCCGTGACGCCGGCGACGTTGCCGGTGATGATCGCGGTGCGGTTGAAGGCCTGCTGCTCCTCGGCGCTCTGATACAGCGCCAGGCCCAGCGTGGCGGCTGCCGCAGCGCCAAGGCTGAAGGGGTTGACCAGGCCGAGCACATAGCGGCCCAAGGCCTGCGCGGCAGGCCCCACACCACCGAAGGTGTCCTTCAGCTGGCCGCCTTGCTGGAGCAGCACCGTCAGCGGCGCTTGGCCGCCTTGGAGACTGGTGATGATGTCGGTGAACTGCGCCGGCACTTGCCGCAGGGCTGCGGCGGTCTGCTTTGCCGAAATGCCCATCTTGTCAAGCGAGCCGCTGGCCAGCTGCTGCGCGCGTTCGGCCTGCCGCAGTTGCTCAATGAAAGGCTTGAGCGACTCCAGGTTGCCCTTCTGCTCGCCAAGCGCCTGAAAGAAGTCGGCTGTACCAGTGCCGTTAGCCTTGGCTGCCGCTGTAGCGCGCTGGATGGCGGAGATGATGCTGCGAGTGGACCTTTCGACCTTGGCGGCCGCCGCATCGCCGCCGGCGCCGACCGCCTCAACGCCCTTGGCCGCCTGCTGGCCCGACTGGGCCACGCTCTGGGCCATGTCCTTGGCGGCATCCTTGATCTCACCAAGGCCCTTGCGGGCGCCGGTGTTGTCGACACCGGTCTCGATCTGTACTTTGCGCTTGTTTGCCATGAGGGGCCCTATTGCTGCTGCTGGCGCTGGATTTCTTCGAGCGCCGCTTGCTCCATTGCGCGGATGTCGTCAAACATGCGATCCCAGCCAGCGGTGTCGAGGCCTTCGCGATCGATCAGCGGATAGAGAGCGCCGTAGTCAAGACCGATGACGCCGCCAGGCGCAATGCGCCATTGGGTTTCGAGGCGGGAGAACACCTTGAAGGTGGGCCAGTTCTCAGGCCAGACCTCTACATCGCCTGCCGGCACGCTCAGATGCGCAACGCTGAAGGGAACGTGCCGCTGCTCGCCGATGGCCTTCATGTAGAAGGCGGCGGCAGCGGCCGTTAGTTTTTTAGGCGGCCTTCGGTGATGGCGGCGGTGTAGCGATTCATGATGGCCAGCGCCGCACCAGGCAGCTCGTCGCAGAGCTGCACGACAGCGGCGCGGCCGAAGTCCTGGTCGAGGTTCCAGCCGTCGATGATGCGCATGATGTAGTCGGCGTTGCGGTCGCGGGTCTTGGTCCAGGCCTGCTCGACCGAGAAGCGGATCTCCTCCTCCGATTCGCCGGCAAGCTTCATGTCGGCCTCGGCCATGAGCTCGTCGATGAAGGCACCGTACTCGGTGCGCGTGCGATAGATGTAGGACACCTTGATCACACCTTCCTCGCCCTCGTGCAGCGGCACGGTGATGGTCAGCGGAAAGTTCTTGGGTCGGTTGCCGAGCTTGATGGTCGCCATGGAGGTTCAGCCTCAGGAGTAGTAGGGCACCGGCGCAGCGACGGTGCCGCGCCGGCATGCTGGGTTGAGGGCGATCAGTAGCTGATCGTACGGCCTTGCGCGCTGAAAACAGCCGTCACCGAGTTGGGGTTGCCGGCGCTGACACTGGGCACCTCCGAGACCGCCATGTAGCCGAAGCCATAGGACGCGGAGCCATCGGCCAGCAGCAGCTTGAACGCCACCAGGCTGAGCACCCGGCTGATGCCCAGCATGGTCTGGTAGCTGGCGTTGCTGGCGTCATGGGCCAGGGTCAGCATGATGGTGGTGGGGTTGAAGCCGAGCGGGCGGCTGATGCCGTTGCGGCGGAAGACGGGGTTCACCTGCGCGAATCGGGCATCGCCGCCGCTGGTGCCGATGGTGAGGACCTGGGGCACCTCGATCCAGTTGCTGATCTTCTTGGCCTGCGAGTTTGCGCCACCGCCGGCAGTGAAGAGGTTGGTGTCGCTGGTGTCGAGGCCGAGGATGTTGAAGGCGTCGACACTGGTCTGGTCGACGCGGAACACCGAGTCGGTCGCGTCTTCCCAGCCGGAGGTCAGCACGACCTCGTCGTTATCCAAATAGCCGTGCGCCACCGAGCCGGCGGCGGCTGGGTTCGCGTTGCTCAGCGTGGCGAGGATCTTGGCCCCGGCGAAGGTGTTGGAGAAGAGGAACTTGCCGCCCTCGGGGAAGTTGTAGCTCATGATGCGGGCCTTTCTGTTGACGTTGATTCGCCCTCATCGGGCAGTAAAAAGCCGCCACGGTTACCCGGGCGGCTGGCTCGTTGTGGCCTTGCGGCCCTTATCGCGTGGCGATCACCACGAAGTCCTGGATGGTGCTGTAGAGCCCATCGGGCGCGTCCGGCAGCTGCACGGGGTCGCGGTCCCAGATCGGCAGGCCTTCTTCCTGCGCGTTGAAGACCGTGGCAGCGCACATGGCGTCCTCGATCTGCCGAGCCAGCGCGTTGGCACCGAGCCGCGAGACAGCCCAGACATTGATCTGGATGAAGTGCTTGCACTTGTCCGCCGGGGTCTTGTCAAGGTTGCGCAAGCTCGGCCCACCGAAGCCCTGGTAGGTCACATAGGGCTTGGGCGTGGCGACGGGCGCTTCATCGGGGTAGACGTTCGGGCAGAGGGTCTTCAGCAGCGCTGTCAGCTGGATCTCGACGGTCATTGCACGACTCCTGCAGTTTCAAGCTGGCGGAACAGCTCAGCGGTGGCCGCATCCAGCGCCGCCTCGGCCTTGGACAAGGCGGGGCGCACAAAGGGCTTGGCGGCCACCTGACGGGGCGGCGACAGCGGGCGGTCCTTGTGCGTGATGAAGCGGCCGGTGGCGCGATCAAAGCTGATCTCGAAGCGCTGCAGATGGCCGTACTCCACCAGGTGGCCGTGAGGCGCCTTCTTGGCGTTCCAGCTGACGTGGTATGTGGCAAAGCCCTCCCCGCTCTGGTCTTTGCTGTAGGCCTGGTAGATCGAGCGATCGAGGTTGCCGGTGTGCCGTTTCAGGCGCGCGACATTGCGCTTGACCTCGTCATAGAAGAGCTGAGCAGCTGCCTGGGCAACTGGGCGGGCAGTGGCCTCGATGGCGGTGGCATCGGCGTCTAGCTGCCCTGTAAGGTCGGCGAGGTTGACGCGCATGCTGAAGGCGCCCGTGGTCATGTGGAGGCCTCGCAGACGAGGAACATGTAGCGGCGGTCCACCAGGTCAGGCAGCACCGCCTTGATGTCATAGACAGTGGTGCCATGCACGGCCTGCATGGCTGCGGTGATGCCGCTGCGCAAGCGCACCTTGATGCTGGCGCGGACGGTGGAGACGGGCGCATCTCCCCGAGCGGCCTCGATCCCGCTGGGGTGGCGAATGTCGGCCCACAGGTCGACCAGATTCACCATTTCGCCGTTGGGCTGACCGGCCCCATCGGTCCCGGGCGCGCGGTGGCGGATGGTGATGAGATGCTTCAGCACCAGAGCCTCTCTGCGTCGAGGATTCGCACGAGCACTGGATTCAGCACCATGTTCTGAGGCACGAGGCTGTCACTGTTCGCCCAAGGGGGGCGCTGGGGGGTGGGCATTGGTGTGTACCGGCAGGGGTGAGGAATCAGGCGCCGCTCTGACGGCGCTTCTTCTCGGCCTTGCGGCGGTCGACGGCGGCATTCCACGCAGAGACTTCGCGGGCACGGGCATCCTTGATCTGCTCATCCCGGACAATGCCCCGGGGGCGCGGCGGGCGGGCGGCAGTGTGGGTGACCCCACCCTGAGTTGCGGACGTCGAAACGGCTCCGGCGAGGGCGATGACCGCCAGCGCGGCGAGGTTTGGGCGATGTTTGAACATGTTGGTTTGTCGCGAAGTATGGGAAATCAGGCCGCGTCGGCGGCCAGCTTGAAGGGGTAGAACAGCTCGCACTTGCAGGCCGCGCAGTAGCACCAGCACTCCCAGCCCTCGTGCGCCTTGTCGTCGCCGGTCTTCACGGCCTCGGAGGCTGACCAGAGGGCTCCGCAGTCTGGGCAGTCCTCTGGCGCATCGGATGTGGTTTCGGCAGTCAGCATGGACGGCGTCGGCAGGGGCTTGGAAAGTCAGGTTTTGCCAGCCAGGCGGCGGCGATACAGGTCGAGGTAAAAGGGCAACATTTCCTGGAAGCACTCCAGATCCTCTGCGGTGGCGTCGAGAGGAAACTGCAGCGTGACTCGGCAGCCGCCAGGAACATCAAAACCAGCGGACATCACAGATGCCTCGACCGGGCTCGGCGGCGGCGCAATCGGATGGTCAGGCGAGGCAACCGACGCAGCTTCGCGGTGCGCCCGCCGTCGCCCGGCCGCGTACCCAAGGCTATAGCCCAGACTGTGGCCTCGGCTGTAGGCGCTCTCGTCTTTGGTTTTCTTGGTCATAGTGGGCTTCGCGGAGTGGATGGGAAACGTCAGCCCCACAGCCGCTCGGCATCGAGGATTCGCACGAGCACTGGATTCAGCACCATGTTCTGAGGCACCAGACTGTCACTGTTCATCCAGGCCGACACATGCGCCTTGATGAAGAGCTTGACGGCAGCCGGCACGGCCTGGCGGGTGACGGGCCCGGCTGTGAGCGAGACGCGCACTCGCGGGCCGATGGAAACGTCGCCCAGCGCCGGCCAGCTGCGACCGATCTGAGGGGCGAGGCATGTGGCGTTGCCACCGATGCCGCCCGGTGCGAACACGTACTCGCTCGGCGGCAGGGTCTGCCAGGCCGCGCCGTCCCAGTAGTCGACGGCGCAGGCGCGGGCGGCGTGGACGCTGAGCGGCTCGGTGGGCAGCGGCCAGGCGGCCAGCTCGTAGACGACGACGGTGGGCCGGTAGCGGCGGCCGGTGATCAGCTCGGCCTGCTGGCGCGCGGCGCTGATGGCGACGGCGACCTCTTCGTCGAGCACGGTGATGTCGGCGTCCATGCGGGCGGCGAGCTTGGCTTCGGCGACGGTGACGGGCTCGTCGAACTCGGCAGCGACGACGATGAGCGTGGGCGTGCCCAATGCCTCAGCGCTCGGGATGCCGGGCGGGCTGACGACAGGCCAGAGGGAGGCGCTGAGCGTGGGGGTGCCGACGGCCTCGGCGCTGGCGATGCCCCCGGCGCCGGTGATGACGCCAGCGCTGCCGCCGCCGGTGGCCGTGAGGGCTGGCGTGCCGACTGCTTCGGCGCTGGGGATGCCGCCGGCGCCTGTGATGGTGGCGGTGGTGCCGCCGGCGCCCTCCTGCGCGCTATAGACGGCGCCGCCGCCGACCTCTTGGGCGCGGTAAATCGCGGCCATATCAGGCTGCCACCCCGTGGCCGAAGTAGGCCTTGTGGGACGGGTCTTGGCCGACAGTGCCGTCGCTGTCGGTCACGAGCACGCCGAGCACCTCGCCTGGCGGGATGCCGAGGCCGGCCAGGCTGAGGGCCAGCACGCCGGAGCCGTCGGTGGTTTCAGCGTCCCACGACGCGGCGAGGCTGGAGAAGAGCACGCCGCCGGACTTGCGCAGCAGAGCCACATGCAGGCCGGTGAGGCCGGCGGCCGGGGCCGAGCCGTTGGTGGTCAGCGTGATGGACACGCCTGAGGCGGTGACGTCAGCCAGCACGCCGGCGTTGTACTCCAGGGGCAGCGCAAGCGTGGCGTCATCGATCAGCGGAGTGGCGACATCGGGCGTGGCGCCATAGAGGTACTGGACCGTCGGCGCGCCGGACAGCGGTGCGGCCAGCACCAGCCGCACCTTGGTGGCGCTCTGCCGAGTGGCGCTGGTGATGGTGACGGGAGCGCCGGCATCGAGCACGCGGAAGCCGGTGATGCCAGAGGCGGGCGCGACGGTGGTGGCCGGCGCGGTCAGCACGAGATCGACATCGACGGTGGTGCTGTTGACCTGGGTGGCGCTGGCGATGCGAGGGCCCCGGTCATAACTCTCCAGACCCAGCGCCACAAGGATGGCCTGGGCGCAGCGCTGGCCGAGCTTGGTGAAGGCGCTGGCGGTGTGGTGGATGCCGTCGGTGTGCAGCGCGAGGTCGAGCCGGTCGACGCGGCGGATGTTGGCGTCGGCGCACTTCTGGAGCTGGGCCAGCTTGATGGGCTCGGCCTCGGCGTCGTTGATCGCGCCGTTGGTGCAGCGGCCCAGGCCGACGAGGATGTAGGGGTGCGCGGCGTTGGCGACGACGGCGCGGCGCAGCGTGATCAGCTGGCCGAGCGCGGTGTAGTAGGCGCTTTGGGTAACGCCGGCCTCGGCATCGGCCTCGCCCTGGATCCAGATGGTGGCGGCGACCTTGCCGCCCGCTGCAGTCAACGCGTTGTTGCTGGAGGTGTAAGCCGCGCCGCCGCTGCCGCCGCCGTTGACCCACTGCGCTCCCGAGCCGGGAACGGTGAGGCCGGAGCCGTTGGTGGCGCCGTCGATCAGCGCCACGGGGCAGGCCAGCGCGGTGACCAGAGCGTTGCCGCAGGCGATGGCGGCGTTCATGGTGGCCGCGTTCGGCGACACCCAGGCGTTGCTGGCCTGGATGCCGGTGACGCGCAGCAGCGGGCTGGGGGTCAGCGTGGAGTTGCCGGCATAGGCCTGGCTGCTGAACCAGAGCCAGGCATTGCTTTGCCCGTCGACCATGAAGAGCACGCCGGCGCCGACCTTGCCAGACACGCCAACGGTGCCCGAGACGGTATCGCGCACCTGGACGTTGTACCAGCCGGCGCCCTTGGGCACCGCCGCGAAGCTGTGGGAGAAATTGCCGCCGCTGGCGCTGGCGATAGCGGTCCAGTCAAAGCCGGCGACGGGCGTGTTGGTGCCGTCTTGCACCAGGCGCACCTGGTTCGGGGCGGTGCCGGTGTAGGTGCCGGCCACGGCGATGGTGGCGGTGCCTGTGGTGCCGCCGCTGAGGGGGCAGACTTTGCCGCCGGGAGGGGCGGTGACGGTGTAGACCGAGGCGGCCAGTTCGTCGGCAGAGATGCTGCTGACATAGCCGGCGGCGCCGAAGGTGGTGAAGCCCGCGGCGCCGGCGCCGGAGATGGCGCTGTCGGTGACGGGCGAGATGGTGGCGCCGCCGTCGCAGCTGGCCGAGATGCTGGTGCCGTTGACGGTGATGGTCACCGCATAGTCGGTGTCCAGCGACATCGTGAAGGTGGCCGACCCGAGCTGGGTGTAGGTGCCGGCGACGTACCGGGCCAGGAACAGCGTGCCGTTGCGCACGAACGCGAAATAGAAGGTGTTGGCGCCGGACTGGGCCCGGGCGGTCACGCCGAAGAAATCAGTCGTCACGCCGCCGGTGATGCGGCCCACGACGGTGACGGAGTAGTTGGCGGCCGGCGGCGTCGCAGCGTTGCGCGCCACACCCTGGGTGGCTGCGCCCGTGTTCGACAAGCCGGAGCTGCCGCAGTAGAGCGCCGAGGCGTAGCCGGTTTGCAGCGCCCACGCACCACCGACGGCCGGGGTGTGCGCCGTCAGCAGCGTGGGCCCGGCTTCGAGGAAGTCGTCAACGACGAATGCAGCCATGTTGTTGTCTCCGGCTTGTGCGGCTTAGAGCTTGAAGATCTTGTCGCTGCCGTTCGACCAGGCGATATCCACCTGGGTGGCACCAGCAGCCACGGGCAGGCCGGTGGCGGTGTCGACGTAGGCCAGCAGCGGCGAGGTGGCGGCGTCGCCGGTGTCCTCGAAGAGGATCACGGCCTCGATGCTGGGCGCGCCGGAGATGCCAGTGATGGAGACATCGGCGGCGTCGAACACGCGGGCGGTGATGCTCTTGGTGCCGAGGGTGGCGGCGGTTCCGATGCGGGCACCGGAGGGCACGGCGGCGAGGAACTCGTCGGTGCTGAAGTTGGGGGTGTAGGCGCCGAGATCCACCAGCTGCGCCTTGATGGTGCCAGCCAGCAGGTTCATCGGGCGCGCCTTCTGCGCCGCCTCGACGGCTTTGTCATAGAGTCGGTTCATGGTGGGTCTCGGGTGGGGTTGAGCCGGGCGCGTGGGCCGCCCGGTGGGGTCAGCTCAGTGCGAGCCGGCTCAGTTGGCGGTCGGATTCAGGCCGGAGTAGCGCGCACCCCAGAGGATGTAGGTCACCGTGCCGGTGGCGTTCGCCATGGAGGCCACATCGACGCGGAAGCAGTCGAAGTTGCCGTCGGCGTCCAGCGTGTCCGCGTTGACTTCGAGGATGTACTGGAGCCGCTTGCCGTTGGTCGCGTCCGAGGTGAAGGTGTTGTTGACGACGGCGGTTTCGACCTTGGCCTGGCTGGCCGCAACGTCGATGTTTGCCAGCATTCGGTTGAAGGCCAGGGCCTTCTCGCCCGTGCCAGCCACGGCGGTCGCTTGCTTGAGCGTGACGGCGCCGCCGGTGACCGTGGTGCCGTTCGTGATGTCGATGATGACGGTGGCCTTTTGGTAGCCCTTCATCGAGACGTAGGCGGCATCGCCGGCCGCGCCG
>NZ_JBDPLH010000040.1:0-685 GCF_040187885.1 Roseateles cavernae | reverse complement strand
TGGCGAGCAGGTGATGTTTGAGCCGGGGCAGGAGCTGCCGGCTGATTGTCTGAACCTGTTCGGCGGCTTCCCGGCCGAGCCGGCGGAGGGCGACTGCGACGTGATGATCGAGCTGCTGCGGCATCTGTGCAGCACGAGCGAGGCGCCAGGGCTCGGGCCCGAGGATGTTGCCGACTGGGTGTTGCGCTGGTGCGCGCTGCCGCTGCAGCAGGTGGGCGCGAAGCTGACCACGGCGCTGGTCTTCCACGGCCCTCAGGGCACCGGCAAGAACCTGTTCTTCGATGTGCTGCGCGACCTGTATGGCGAGTACGGCGTGATGGTCNACGTGATGATCGAGCTGCTGCGGCATCTGTGCAGCACGAGCGAGGCGCCAGGGCTCGGGCCCGAGGATGTTGCCGACTGGGTGTTGCGCTGGTGCGCGCTGCCGCTGCAGCAGGTGGGCGCGAAGCTGACCACGGCGCTGGTCTTCCACGGCCCTCAGGGCACCGGCAAGAACCTGTTCTTCGATGTGCTGCGCGACCTGTATGGCGAGTACGGCGTGATGGTCGGCCAGACCGAGCTGGAGGAGCGATACAACACCTGGCTGAGCGGCAAGCTGTTCATCATCGGCGACGAGGTGGTCAGCCGGCAGGAGATGTATCACACCAAGAACCGGCTCAAGTGGATCATCACGCAGGAGACCAAG
>NZ_JBDPLH010000039.1:0-719 GCF_040187885.1 Roseateles cavernae | reverse complement strand
TGGCGCTGTCGAGTGACAGTTCGCCGAGAGTGCCTGAAATGTAGCAGCAAACAATAACGCGTAAAACTCTTTTTTGCGGGCAGCTATCCGAACAGGATGCGGCGCAGCTCGCGGTGTGCAAACGTCACCCGAGCCAGCACGGTGCTGTCGGCACAGTCGAGCCGCTCGGCCTGCTGGGCAATCGTCAGAGCAGGCCGCTGGACGTAGTGCACCACCAGCGTGTTGCCGATGCGCTGGNAGCCAGCACGGTGCTGTCGGCACAGTCGAGCCGCTCGGCCTGCTGGGCAATCGTCAGAGCAGGCCGCTGGACGTAGTGCACCACCAGCGTGTTGCCGATGCGCTGGCTCAGCTGGGCGATAGCGCGGTGCGTGGCCTGAGCCCTGCTGTGCTTGGCTGTCTTCATCGTGGGCGTGATGCCGGGGCTTGGCGGGCTCCAGTCGGGGTGCAGCACCGACATCGTGCTGAAGCCCGAACCATCGCCCACCTTGACCCACTGCGCCCACTCGATCAGCAGCGCCTCGATCCGATCATCTTTTCCCATCTCAACCTTCCCTTCTCTTTCAAAAAACAAAACGCATGGAGGTAGGTGTTGCGCCTGTTGCGAGCGCTGTTGCGCCGCTAGGCCGCGCCGTTGCTTGTGTTGCGCCGTTTCGAGGGGGTCGCACACATGAGAGATAAGCAGCAAGACACGCCAACGCACATCAGTGCACCCACACGCA
>NZ_JBDPLH010000007.1:0-238013 GCF_040187885.1 Roseateles cavernae | reverse complement strand
CCTTCAGCACCTCGCGTTCGCCATAGCGTTTGTGCAGGTTTTCAATGACAAGGCTTGCTTCGGACATTTTTCTCTCAATCACCCAACAACTTACCGGTGCGCAGTGCGGTCAGACCGGCCACCTTGGCCACCTTCATGCCGGCATGGGCGAAGCGCACCGACTCGCGCGCGAACAGCAGGCCATCGACCGGGCTGGTCAGCTCGCTCACCTGGTTGCTGAGGGGATCGATCACATGGGCCAGCACCTCACCGGCCCTGAGCATTGCGCCGGCATCGCGCAAAAAGGTCAGCACGCCGGCCGAGGGACTCTTGACCGGGATGCTGCCGGCCAGCGGCCGGGCATCGCCGACGGCGGCCGGCAGCGCCGGCGCCTGGCCCGAGATCAGGCCGCGATGGGTCAGGAAATCGATGATGTGCTGCGCGTCGCGGCGGGCCAGCGCGTGGTCGACATCGGCCTGGCCGCGCAGCTCCACCGTGACCGACAGGCAGGCTTGCGGAATCGGGAAACGGTGCTTGAACTGCTCGGCCCAGCGCCACCAGGGCTGGGAGCAGATCTCGTCGAAGGGCCGGTCGCCGGAGTCCTGGGCCAGCAGCGTCAGGCGGGCGCCCAGAAAGCGCGCCAGCACCTCGCACTCGGGCCAGCAGGGCGTCTCGGTATAGAGGTGCAGCACGGCCTCGGCATCGCAGTGCAGGTCCAGCACGATGTCGGCATCGCAGGACAGGCTCATCAGCGTGCGGCGCAGCGACTGCAGCTCGGTATCCACCGGGGTCTGTAGCACCGCCTCCCGCAGCGCCAGGCGCAGCAGCCGCACATTGCGCGCCGCGTCGTCGCCCAACTCGCTCTCGACGGCGGCCGCCACATTGGCGATCTGGTCGGGGTAGTGGCGGTTGAAGTTCTCGCCCGAGTTCAGCTCGAAGCGGCCCAGATGGCCGTGCAGCAGGAATTGCGACAGGCCGATCGGGTTGGCCATCGGCACCAGGATGATCTCGCCGGCGATGCGGCCGGAGGCTTCCAGCGCATCGAGCTGCTGGCGCAGATGGTGGGCCACCAGCATGCCGGGCAGCTCGTCGGCATGCAGCGAGGCCTGGATATAGGCCTTCTGGGCACCGGCACGGCCATAGTGCAGCGAGATCAGCTCTCGCTGGGTGCCTGGGGCGGGCGAGAGCAGGGGGTGGCGGGAGGTGTGCATGGGAATCAGCGCGGCATCATCTGGGCATCAAGGGCTTGAGCCAGCGGGCTTCGGCCTTGTGGAACAGGCCCACCAGGGCCAGGGTCAGCACAAAATAGAACAGCGCCGCCGTGATGAAGGCTTCGAAGGGCAGGTAGTAGGTGGAGTTGAGCTGGCGCGCCGCGCCGGTCAGGTCGGTGATCGTGACGATGCTGGCCAGCGAGGTGCCGTGCAGCATGAAGATGGCCTCGTTGCTATAGGCCGGCAGCGCGCGGCGCAGCGCCGAGGGCAGTACGATGCGGCGCAGCATCACGCCGCGGCTCATGCCCAGGGCCTTGGCCGCCTCGATCTCACCGTGCGGCAGCGCGCGGATGCTGCCGGCGATGATCTCGACCGTGTAGGCGCAGGTGTTCAGCGCAAAGGTCAGGCAGGCGCAGAACCAGGCCGAGCTCAGATAGGGCCAGGCCACGCTCTCGCGCACCGCCTCGAACTGCGCCAGGCCGTAATAGATCAGGAACAGCTGCACCAGCATCGGCGTGCCGCGGAAGAAATAGGTGTAGAGCCAGACCGGGCCCGACACCCAGCGCGAGGGCATGCAGCGCAGCAGGGCCAAGGGGATGGCTACCGCCAGGCCCAGCACCAGCGAGATCAGCAGCAGCTGCAGGGTGGTCCAGGCACCGCTGACGTACAGCGGCAGGTTTTCGGCAATCGCGTCCAGATTCACAACAGTCCTTGGCGCACGCCGACGGAGAAGCGTTTTTGCAGATGCTTGAACACCAGCTCGGAGACGCTGGTGAAGGCCAGGTAGATCACGGCCACGGCCGCGTAGAACACAAAGGGCTCGCGCGTCGTGCCGGCTGCCTGCGAGCCGCGGGTCATCAGGTCGTGCAGGCCGATCACCGAGACGATGGCCGTGCTCTTGATCAGCACCAGCCAGTTGTTCGACAGGCCCGGCAGCGCATGGCGGAACATCTGCGGCAAGGTGATGCGCCGGGCGATCTGCCAGCCGCTCATGCCGTAGGCCAGGCCGGCCTCGCGCTGGCCCGGTGGCACGGCCAGGAAGGCGCCCCGGAAGGCCTCGGTCAGATAGGCGCCGAAGATGAAGCCTATCGTCAGCACGCCGGCCAGATAGGGGTCGACGTCGACATAGTCCTCGTGCCCCAGGGCCAGCGCGATCTCGTTGACGGCCAGCTGGCCGCCGAAAAAAATCAGGAGCATCAGCACCAGATCGGGCACACCGCGTATCACCGTGGTGTAGACCTGGGCGACGCCGCGCGCGGCCCGGAAGCGCGAGAGCTTGGCCATGGCGCCGGCCATGCCGAGCACCATGGCCAGGGCCAGAGAGGCCAGGGCCACGCTCAGCGTGACCAGGGCACCCTCCAGCAGGCTGGGCAGAAAGCCGTGCAGAAACATGCGTTGATTGAGGGCTTACTGCTTCGGCGAGACGTCGTACTCGAAGTACTTGTCGTTGAGCTTCTTGAACGTGCCGTTGGCGCGCAGCGCGGCGATGGCATCGTTGAACTTCTTGCCCAGGGCCTTCTCGTCGGCCTTGCGCATGCCCACACCCGAGCCGGTACCGAAGTACTTGACGTCATCGAAGGCCGGGCCGATGAAGGCATAGCCCTTGCCGCCTGCGGTCTTCAGGAAGCCGGTGTCGATGGCGACGGAGTCGGCCACGGTGGCATCGATGCGGCCCGACTTCAGGTCCAGATAAGCCTGGTCCTGGGTGGCGTAGCGCACGATCTCGCTCTGCTTGAACTGCTCGGCGGCGAACTTCTCGTGGATGGTGGCGCGCTGCACGCCGATCTTCTTGCCCTTCAGGCCGGCGGCGCTGATGTCGAGCTTGGCGTCGGCCTTGGCGGCAAAGCGGGCCGGGGTGTTGTAGTAGGCCTTCGAGAAGGCGATGGCCTTCTTGCGCTCATCGGTGATGGACATCGAGGCGATGATGGCGTCGATCTTGCGCGCCTGCAGGGCCGGGATCAGGCCGTCGAAGTCCTGCTGCACCAGGGTGCACTCGGCCTTCATCTCGGCGCACAGAGCCAGCGCATAGTCGATTTCGAAGCCCTTGAGCTTGCCGTCCGGGCCGACCTCGGAGAACGGAGGGTAGGCACCCTCGACGCCGATGCGGACCTTCTTCCAATCGGGCGCCTGGGCGTGGCTGCTCAGGGCGGTGAGGGTGCTGCAGGCCAGGGCGGCCAGAGCGATCAGATGACGACGTTGCATGCGTTCTCCAAGAAATGTGCGAATGGCAAAACAAGGTGAGGATATTGCAATGCCCATGAGGCAAAAGGCATCAGGGTTTGAGCGAATGTAAAAAATCCCGCATCACGGCCACGGTGGCGGCCGGATCTTCCTCCTGCGGCACATGGCCCAGCGCATCGAACACCACCAGGCGGCTGCCGGCCATCGCGTCGGCAAAGGCCTGGCCATAGGCGGGCGGGATCAGCCGGTCGCGGCCGCCCCAGAGGATCAGGGTCGGCTGCTTCAGCCCGGCCAGGCGTGCCGTGTTCTGGCCCGGCCGCATCTGCTGGATGCGCTGCAGCAGCGCTGCGCGGTTGCCCTCGCGCAGGGTCAGCTCGAAATAGCGGTCGACCAGGGCGGTATCGACCTTGGCCGGATCGCCGTAGAGATTGGCCACGCTGGCTTCGACCAGGCGGCGCGGCAGCAGGCCGCTGACCAGGCCCCGTAGCACCGGCAGGCGCGCCAGCTGGAAGGCCAGCGGCACCGAGTCGGGTTTGAAATCATGGCCGGCGGCATCGATCAGCACCAGGGCCGCGACCCGCTGCGGCGCCTGGGCGGCCAGCTGCCAGGCGATCTGGCCCCCCAGCGAGTTGCCGGCCAGCACGACGCTCGGCAGCTTCAGATGATCGAGCAGGGCCAGCACAAAGGTGATATAGGCCTCGTCGCTGTAGTCGCCCTGCGGCTGCGCGCCGCTGAGGCCGAAACCGGGCAGGTCGAAGCTGATGACGCGGCGCCGCGGCTTCAGCGCGGCGGCCCAGCCTTCCCAGGTGTGCAGGCTGGCCGCCGTGCCATGGATCAGCACGACGGGCTGCGGGTCGTCGCTGGGACCTTCGTCGCGCAGATGCACCAGCTGGCCGCCCAGCTCGATGAAGTCCGAGGGCGGCGGCGCCCAGCGCGCCACCAGGCTCTCCAGCGAGCGCTCGGGCGCGCGGAAGGCGGCCATCATCAGCGCCGCGCCCAGCAATGCCAGGCCGAGCAGCTTCAGCAGCAAGCCGCCCGGCCCCGTTCGTTCACGTCTCATGGCGATGGCGCTCGATGGGCCTCGCTGGCTGGGCGCTCGATCTCGATGGCCGGATGCAGGCCGGCATCCAGCGCCTCGCGCTGGTCAAACACAAAGCAGCTGCCGTGGTAGTGCGGGCCGCCGGTTTCCTCGAAATATTTCAGGATGCCGCCCTCAAGCTGGTAGACCGGGCCGTCCAGCCCCTGCTGCTGCAGATACAGCGCGGCCTTCTCGCAGCGGATGCCGCCGGTGCAGAAGCTGACGACGGTCTTGCCCATCAGCTCCTCGCGGTGCTGGCGCACCGCCTCGGGGAACTCGCTGAACTTGTGGATGCGCCAGTCGATCGCGCCGTCAAACGTGCCGTAATCGACCTCGAAGGCATTGCGGGTGTCCAGGGTCACGACCGGCCGGCCTGCGTCGTCATGGCCCTGGTCCAGCCAGCGCGCCAGCGTGGCAGCGGGCAGGGCCGGTGCCCGCTCGGCTTGGTCCGGCCGGATCGTCGGATGGTTCATCCGGATGATCTCGGGCTTGACCTTGACCAGCAGCTTCTTGAAGGGCACGGTCTCGCTCCAGCTTTCCTTCGGATTCAACGAGGCGAAGCGGGCGTCCTCGTGCAGGGCCGCGACCCAGCGGCGCACCGCCTCGGCCGGGCCGGCGAGAAAGAGATTGATGCCTTCCTCGGCCAGCAGCACCGTGCCCTTGAGCTCCAGCCTCAGGGCCAGCTCATGGAGGCGCTCACGCAGCGCGTGGCAGTCGGGCAGGCCTACGAAAAGATAGGCCGAGATGTTCAGAATCGGAGCGTTTTGCATGGCGGACAGGCCGGGATTGTAGGCATGTCGCGCCGCGGCTTCATTTGACAGGCGGCGCGGGCCGGGTCGGCACACTGGCGCTGCACAGCTCGATATGGCCCGGGCTGTGCACAAACCAGCCGCTGCGCCAGCGCCGCGCGTCCAGCAGCGCGCCCCAGGTCTTGCTGTCGGTGCGCAGCAGCTGCAGGGCCGGGCGCTCGCTCTCGGGCATATCGGCCAGCAGCCGGGTCCGCTGTATCGTCAGGCGCTGCTCGGGCTTGTCGTAAAAACCCATATTCAGGCCGCCGCGCGGCAGGCTGGAGAGCAGCTCGATGCCCTTGAGTACCCGGCCGACCACGGTGATGTTCAGGTCCAGCCCGCGCGGCGCATGGCCGATCACCGCATAGAGCTCGGTGCCGTTGCTGGAGTCGACCGCATTGCCGCGCCCGGCGCCGACCATGCCGTAGCAGTGCGCCAGCCAGGCGCGGTCCTGTTTCGGGTCGGCGGCGACCGGGAAGCCGTCGACAAAGCCGGTTACCGGCGCCCAGCCGTCGACATCGGGCAGCCGGGTCAGCGCCAGGCCCTGGAGCGGAACCGAGAACTCGGCCGGCAGCTTGGCCTGGGCCTTGCCCAGCGGCTTGGCCAGCTTCTCGTCCTCACCGTTCGGATCGCCCCACTGGGTGACGAAATTGTCCTGCACGCGCACGACGGCCAGGCCGTCGTAATAGCCGCCGCGCGCCAGCTGGCGGATATTGGCCGCATGGCGGGGCGCGAAGCGGGGCGCCAGCTCGATCAGGACCTGGCCCTGGGGCAGTTCCATCAGCACCGTGTTCTCGGGATCCAGGCCGCGCCAGTCGCCGGCCGGTGACTGGGCCAGGATCTCGGCGCTGCTGGGTCTGGCCGCTGTCGGCGGCGGATCGGCGGCCCAGGCAGCGGATGCGAGAGCCAGAAGCAGCAGGGCGGGCGGTGTTGTCTTGCGCATGGGCGGCGAGCATAGCGCCGCTCTCTACAATCCCGCCATGCCCTTCGTCCATCTGCGTACCCATACCGAGTTTTCCGTCGTCGACGGCACCCTGAGAATCGACGATGCCGCAGCGGCGGCGGCCAAGGACGGACAGCCGGCACTGGCCGTCACCGACCTGGCCAATCTGTTCGGCGGCGTCAAGTTCTACAACGCCTGCCGCAAGAAGGGCGTCAAGCCCATCCTGGGTGCCGACTGCTGGCTGGAGCCCGAGGGTTCGGACAAGCAACCCTCGCGCGTGCTGCTGCTGATCCAGAACAAGCAGGGCTATCTGAACCTCAGCGAGCTGCTCTCGCGGGCCTGGATACAGAACGTGATACGCAACCAGGCCTGCCTGAAGCTTGAATGGCTGCAGGAGCTGGGCGAGGGCCTGATCTGCCTGTCGGGCGCCCAGCATGGCGGCCTGGGCCAGGCCCTGCTGCAGGGCGACAAGGCGCGGGCGCTGGACTGGGCGCAGCGTCTCTCAAGCATCTTTCCGCAGCGTTTCTACATCGAGCTGCAGCGCGCCGGCCTGCCCGGCCAGGAGGCGCTGGTGCTGGCCAGCGTGCCCTTTGCCGCCGAGCTGGGCCTGCCGGTGGTGGCCACCCACCCGGTGCAGTTCCTGGCCGAGGAAGACTTCGAGGCCCACGAGGCGCGCGTCTGTGTGGCCGAGGGCGAGACCCTGGCCAACCCCAAGCGCATCAAGCGCTTCCTGCCGGGCCAGTATTTCCGCCCGCAGGCGGATATGGAGGCGCTGTTCGCCGATGTGCCCTCGGCGATCGCCAACACCGTGGAGATCGCACGGCGCTGCAGCCTGTCCCTGGTGCTGGGCAAGCCGCAGCTGCCCGACTTCCCGACGCCGCTGCAGGACGACGGCACGCCGATGCCGATGGACATCTATTTCCGTGCACAGAGCTTTGACGGCCTGGAGCACCGGCTCAAGCAGCTCTACCCCGATCCGGCCAAACGCGATGCCGAGCGGCCGCGCTATGTCGAGCGCCTGGAGTTCGAGCTGAACACCATCATCAAGATGGGCTTCCCGGGCTATTTCCTGATCGTGGGCGACTTCATCCAGTGGGCCAAGAACAATGGCTGCCCGGTGGGCCCGGGCCGGGGCTCGGGCGCCGGCTCGCTGGTGGCCTATGTGCTCTTGATCACCGACCTGGACCCGCTGCAGTACAACCTGCTGTTCGAGCGTTTCCTGAACCCCGAGCGAGTCTCGATGCCCGACTTCGACATCGATTTCTGCCAGGGCAACCGCGACCGGGTGATCGACTACGTCAAGGACAAGTACGGCCGCCCGGCGGTCAGCCAGATCGCCACCTTCGGCACGATGGCGGCCAAGGCGGCGCTGCGCGATATCGGCCGGGTGCTGGGCATGGGTTTCGGCCAGGTCGACTCGATCGCCAAGCTGATCCCGGCGCCCCCCGGCAAGACCGTGACCCTGGCCCTGGTGCCCGAGAAGCCCGACGACAAGATCATCTACGCCCGCAAGGAGGCGCCCGAGATCGAGGAGCGCGAGGCGCTGGACGAGGAGGTGGCGGGCCTGCTGAAGCTGGCCGCGCGGGTCGAGGGCATGGTGCGCAATGTCGGCATGCATGCCGGTGGCGTGCTGATTGCGCCGGGCAAGATCACCGACTTCTGCCCACAGTACCAGCAACCCGGTTCGACTTCGGCGGTGAGCCAGTACGACAAGGACGACGTCGAGGCGATCGGCCTGGTCAAGTTCGACTTTCTGGGCCTGGCGACCTTGACCATCATGGAGCTGGCCAAGGAATTCATCACCACGCGCTATCCGCAGCACAAGGACTTCGCCTTCGAGACGATTCCTCTGGACGACCGCAAGACCTACAAGCTGTTCTCCGACGGCCTGACCGAGTCGGTGTTCCAGTTTGAATCCAGCGGCATGCAGAAGATGCTGCGCGAGGCCAAGCCCTCGCGGCTGGAAGACCTGATCGCGCTGAACGCGCTGTACCGGCCGGGGCCTATGGACCTGATCCCGACCTTTGTCGCGCGCAAGCATGGCAAGGAGAAGGTCGAGTACCCGCACCCGCTGGCCGAGGCCGTGCTGGCCGAAACCTACGGCATCATGGTCTACCAGGAACAGGTGATGCAGACCGCCCAGGTGCTGGGCGGCTACACGCTGGGCGGCGCCGACATGCTGCGCCGCGCGATGGGCAAGAAGAAGGCCGAGGAGATGGCCGCCCATCGCGAGCTGTTCCGCAAGGGCGCGGCCGAGAAGGGCATCGATCAGGACAAGGCCGACGAGGTCTTCGACCTGATGGAGAAGTTCGCCGGCTACGGCTTCAACAAGTCGCATGCCGCCGCCTACTCGCTGCTGGCCTATCACACCGGCTGGCTGAAGGTGCATTTCACGGCCGAGTTCTTCGCCGCGAACATGACCATCGAGTCGGACGACACCGACAAGCTCAAGGTCCTGATGAACGATGCCAAGCTCTTCGGCATCGAGTTCGAGCCGCCCAATGTGAACCTGGGCGTGCACCGCTTCGAGCCGCTGTCGGAACGCAAGATCAATTACAGCCTGGGCGCGATCAAGGGCACCGGCGTCGGCGCGATCCACGCCATCGTCGCGGCGCGCACCGAGGGCGGTCCGTTCAAGAGCTTCTTCGACTTCTGCGCCCGGGTCGACCGCAAGCAGGTCAACAAGCGCGTGGTCGAGGCCTTGATCAAGGCCGGCGCATTCGATGCGATCGAGCCTGACCGCGCCCGGCTGCTGGCCAGCGTGGCGCTGGGCTACACCTATGCCGAGGGCCTGGCGCAGAACGTCGACCAGGGCGGCTTGTTCGACTTCGATGACACCCATGGCTCCTCGACTGCCGAGCCGCCGCTGGTGCAGGCTGGGCCCTGGAGCATCAAGGAGCGGCTGAGCCTGGAGAAGACCGCGATCGGCTACTACCTCAGCGGCCATCTGTTCGATCAGAGCGGCGAGGAGGTGCGGCGCATGGTCAAGCGCCGCGTCGCCGATCTGCAGGACAGCCGCGAGCCCATCATGGTGGCCGGCATCGTTGGCGATCTGCGCATCATCAACGGCCACCGCGGCCGCGTCGCGATCTTCAAGCTCGACGACAAGAGCGACGCGATCGAGGCGGTGGCCAACGAGGAGCTGATCAATGCCCACAAGGAGCTGCTGGCCGACGACGAGCTGATCATCGTGCAGGGCAAGGTGCAGAACGACCGCTTCTCCGGCGGCCTGCGGCTGACCGTGCAGGCGGTCTGGGACCTGGCCGGCGCGCGGGCACGCTTCGGCCGCTATGTCTATGTGCCGGTCAAGAACAAGCTGCCGCCGCTGGACGAGGTGGTCAAGCAATGGCCGGCACGCCAGCAGCAGGGCGAACAGGGCGTCGTCAACCAGGGCCTGAAGGTCATGACCCACCACTTCCTGGCCAGCGGCCAGGCCAAGATCGACCTCGGCGAGGACAGCCGCTTCTGGCCCTGCGACGAAGCGCTGCAGCGCTTCGCAGCGATCAGCCCGGAGCCGCCGCAGATCGTCTACGAGGTGAGCTGAGGCGGGACAGGCCTAGATCAGCAACTGGTTGCGCCCGTCAAACAGTGCCTCCTGCGTCATCCTTTGCAGCTCCTGCAGCATGGCCGGCGACAGCTCGGCGGCGGGCGAGCCCTCATCCGGACCGCGCGTCGGCTCGGCCACCGCCGCGCCTAGCAGCGCGTCCTGGGCCGGCGTCAGCAACTCGGACAGCTGGGGCAGTGACGCCAGTGCCAGCACCGGCGACACATCGAGGCTAGGCAGGGATTGCGCCAGGCCGGCCGGCGGGTGCAGCGGCGGTGCGATGTCGAAGTCCAGCTCGATGGCCAACTCCGGCCGGGACGGGGTCTGAATCGGCTCGAACTTGGGCAGGGTCGGCAGCGGATCTAGCGGGCCCAGCCCGATGCCGCCCAGGTCCGGCCAGTCCTCGCTGGGCGCCGCGATGCGGCTCAGGCCCTGCTGCTGCAGCGCGCGACGCGCGTCCTCGCTGAGCGTGGCAATCGCCTGGGCGCTCAGCGAGCGCAGCTGGACATCGCTCATCGCGTCGACCTGGGCGGCGGTGATCGCGGCCGCCTGCGTGGTGCTGAGCACACCGATATCGGCGGGGCTCAGCGCGGCGAACTGCTGCGGCGCCAGGCCGTGGATCTGGTTTTCATGCAAGGCCTGGACCTGGCGGCCGCTGAGGGCCTCGATCTGCAGCGTGCTCATCGCATTGAGCTGGTCGACATCCAGCGCGCGCAGCTGGGCCGCGCTGAAGGCGGTGATCTGCTCGCTGCGCAGGGCCAGCAGATCGCTGTCGGAGAGCTGGCGCATGTCCTGGGTGCTGATGGCGGCGGTCTGCTGCGGGCTCAGCGCGCCGAGCTGGGCGGGGCTCAGCGCGTCGAACTGAGTGGGGCTCAGCGCTGCGATCACCTGCGTGCCCAGGGCCTGCAGCTGCGCCAGGCTCAGGCCTTGCAGCTGGTTGGCCGTCAGCGCCGCGCCCTGGGCCGCGCTCAGCGAACCCAGCTGCTCGGGCGTCAGCAGGGCCAGTGTCGACACCGGCAGCTCGCGCAGGGCCTGGGCCGAGAAGGCGCCGATCTGCTCGGGGCTCAGTACCTGCCACTGCTGGGCGTTCAAGGTCAGCACCTGGGCCGGGCTCAGCACGGCCAGCTGTTCGGCGTCCAGCGAGGCGATCACCGCGCTGCTGAGCATGCTCAGGCGGTAGGGGGTGATCGCGCCGAGCTGGCTGCCATAGAGATGATCGAACTGCTCGGGCGCCAGCGCCTGCAGCTGGGCCAGGCTGAGCCCGGCCAGGCTGGCATTGGACAGCGCGCCGATCTGCACCGGCGTCATCTGGGCCAGCTGGGCCGGCGCCAGCTCGCTGAGCTGGGTGGGGCTCAGCACGCTGATCTGGGCCACATTGAGGGCTCGCAAGGCCTCGGGCGACAAGGCGCGCAGATCGCTTTTGTCGAGTGCGGCGATCTGGGCTTCGCCGAGCGCGGCGATCTGGCCCGGCCGCAGCGCGGCGATCTGCTCGGGGCGCAGCGCCGCGATGCCGGCCGTGCCCAGCGCCGTCAGCTGGTCGGGCTGCAAGGCCTGCAGCTGCTGGCCCTGCAGCGCCAGCAGATGGCCGGCGGGCAGGGCGCGGATCTGCGCGGCGCTGAGCTCGCTCAGGCTGGCACCGGACAGGGACTGCCAGGCCTCGGTCGTCAGTGCGGCGATCTGGCTGCCGTCGAGCTGGGTCAGCTGGGCGCCGCTGAGGCCCTGGATCTGCTGGCTGTTCAGGGCCTGGATGGCGGCGCTGGACAGGGCCGCCGCCTGCTCGGGCTGCCAGGCCTGCAGGGTGGCGGCGCTCAGGCCGGCGATCTGGGCGCTGCCCAGCGCAGCGATCTGCTCGCTGCGCAGCGCGGGCAGGGCGCTGGTGGCGAAGTGTGCGATCTCGGCACTGCTGAGCGTGGCCAGCGCGGCCGGGCTCAGTGCCGCCACACCGTTCATGCCCAGGCCGGCACCCAGCGCAGCCAGCTGGGCCGTGCCCATCGGCGCGACCGCAGCCGCTGTCAGTACGGCGATCTGCTGGCTGCTGAGCTGGCCCAGGCGCTCGGCGCCCAGGGCCTGGAAGTCGGCGCCGTCCAGGGCCTGCAACTGCTGGCTGCCCAGCAGGGCCAGGCGTTCGGCGCTGAGGGCCTGCAGCGCGCTGCCGCTCAGCGCACCGATGGCACCGGCGCCCAGGGCCTTGAGCTGCTCGTCGCTGAGCTGGGCGATGGTGGCGCTGCCCAGCATCTGGGCCTGGGCCGCACCCAGGCCTTGCAGCTGGGCGGTGTCGAGCCGGGGCAGGCGGTCCTGCAGCGCCTTGATGTCGCTGGGCGCCAGCGCGGCGAGCTGGGCATGGCTGACGCCCGCCCACTGCTCGTCGCTGAGCCAGCCCAGCTGGCGCACGCTCAGGCCGTCGAAGGCCGCCGGCGGCAGGGCCTTGATATGGTCGGGGCTCAGCGCCTGGATCTGCGCGCTGCCCAACTGGCTCAGCTGTTGGGCACCGAGACCCAGCCATTGCGCGCTGCTGAGGGCCTGCAGCTGGGCCGGGCTCAGCGCCACCAGGTCGCCGGCCTCCAGACCGCGCAGCGCCTGGCTGCTCAGCGCGCCGAGCTGCTCGGTGCTGAACTGGACGATCTGGGCCGAGCTCAGCGTGTTCAGCCCGGCGGCGCTGAGTGCGCCGACCTGGGCCGTGCTGAGCCAGGCGATCTGCTGGCTGCCCATCACGCGCAGATCGGCCACGCTCAGCGCCGCGATGTCGCGGGTCTCGATGGCCTGCAGCTGGGCGCTGCCCAGCGACAGGAACTGGGCCGTGCTCAGGCCGGCGATCGCGTCGCTGCTGAGCGCGGCGATCTGCGCGGTGCTGAGCCGCTGCAGCTGCTCGTTGCTCAGCGCCTTGATCTGCCGGCCGCCGAAGCCGCCCCATTGCTCGTCGCTGAGCTGGGCCAGGGTCTGGGCGCTGAGGCCGCGCAGCTGGGTGGCGCTGAGGCCGGCCAGTTGCTGGTGGCCCAGGGCCTGCAGCTCGGCGCTGCTGAAACTCTCCAGCTGGGCCACGCTGAGCGCGCCCAGCTGGGTGCTGCCCAGCGCGCGGATCTGGTCTTCGTCGAGCGCCTGGATCTGCTGGCTGCTCATGGCCCGCAGCGCCTGGGTGCCCAGGGCCTGGATCTGGCCGCTGCTCAAGGCGCCCAGCTGGGCCTCGCTGAGCACCCGCGCGTCCGCCGTCGTCAGGCCGCGCAGCGCGGCCAGCGAGACGGCGCCGATCTGATCGGCGCCGAGCAGGCTCAGCTGCGCGCCGCTGAAGGCAGCGAACTGTGCGGCGTCCAGGCCGGCCAGCTGCTCGGGCCGCAGCGCCTGCATGTCCTCGATCGAGATCGCGGCCAGCTGCTTGGCGTTGAGCGCCTTGAACTGTTCGCTGCTGAGCGCCGCCAGCTGTTCCGAGCCCAGCGCGGCCACCTGGGCCGTACCGAGCGCGCGCAGCGCCGCCAGGCCCAGCTGGGCCAGGTGTTCGGGGCCCAGGGCCTGCAGCTGGGCAGGTGTCAGCGCGCCGATCTGCTGCGGTCCGAGTGCGGCCAGCTGCTCCTCATCCAAGGCCAGCAGCTGGGCGGGTGTCAGCTTGGCGATCTGGGCAGCGGTCAGCGCCAGCAGCTGGGGCTTGGACAGCGCGCGCAGCTCCTCGTCGCTGAACAGGCGCAGATGTTCGGGCTTGATCGCGGCGATCTGCTGCGGGCTCAGGGCGGCGATCTGGCCGTCGCTCAGCGCGGCCACGTCCTCGCTGCCCAGCGCGCCGATCTGGGCGACGCTGAGCACGCGCAGCTGGGTCTCGGTCAGCGCGGCAATCTGGGCCTCGCTGAGCGAGGCGAGCTGGGCACCGCTGAGCGCGCGCAGCGCCGCCGGGCTCAGCGTCGCCAGGATGTCGGTGCCCAGCGACTGCAGCTGACCGGCGCTCAAGCCACCGAGCTGGCGGCCGTTCAGGCCGGCCCACTGCTCCTCGCTCAGCGCCTGCAACTGGGCCGGGCCCAGTGCCGCGAACTGTGCGCTGCCCAGGCTGTTGAGCTGGCCCAGGCCCAGCGCGCGCAGGTCCTCGGTTTCCAGCGCCGCCAGCTGCGCGGGCTTGAGCACGGCCAGCTGGCTGTTGCTCAGGCCGGCGATCTGGGCCGTGCCCAGGCCCTGGATCTGCGCGGCGTTGAAGGACTGCAGGGCCAGCGGGCTCAGCATGCGCAGCTGGGTGCTGCTCAGCTCGGCCAGATGCTGGGGGCTCAGTGCGCCGATATGGGCGGGGGTCAGCGCGGTCAGGGCTGACGGGCTAAGGTGGCTGAAGTGTTCCGGGCTGAAGGCCTGCAGCTGGCTGCCGCTGAGACCTTGCAGATGCTTGACGCCCAGATGGCCGACCTGCTCGGGGCTCAGTGCCCGCAGCTGGCCGACGCTGAGGCTGGCGAACTGGACGCGCGAGAAGGCATTGAGCTGGACGCTGTCGAACTCGGCCAGCCGCTCCGGCCGTATCGTGGCGATCTGCTGGGGTGTCAGGCGCGCGATCAGCGCGGGTGTCCAGATCGACCCGGGGGTGCTGCTACTCATTTTTTCTCTCCCTTGGTCCTGGGACTCAAGTCCCGGCTCCATTTGTCCGATAAGCCTAAGTGGATCTGCGGCCGGCGGTCGCCGGAATAAGGCTGCGCTTCCGGTTCAGCGCCTGTTGTTTGTGCGTTGCTCCACCCTCTATTCGAGGCTGTCGCTGCGCGCGTGATCGGCGATGATGGTCGTCAACCCAGCCCACCTCCACCCGAGACCGATCAGACCATGCAGCACATGGCGGCCCCGCCCACGACAGGATTGATACTGACCGGCGGCGGTGCGCGCGCCGCCTACCAGGTCGGTGTGCTGGCGGCGCTGGCCCAGCTCAAGCGCGATGCCGGCGTCGTCGAGGGCAATCCCTTCAAGGTGATTGCCGGCACCTCGGCCGGCGCCATCAATGCCGCCACGCTGGCCTGCAATGCCGACGACTTCGATGGCGCGGTCGACGGGCTGACGCATCTGTGGCAGAACCTGCATGTCGAGCAGGTCTATGCGGCCGACTCCTTCGGCGTGATACGCACCGGCGCACGCTGGATGACGATGATGAGCCTGGGCTGGGCCTTGGCGCGCTGGAAGCGCTCGCGCCCGCGCAGCCTGCTGGACAATGCGCCGCTCGGAGCGCTGCTGCGCCGCTGGGTGCGCATGGAGCGGCTCGATGAGATGCTGGCGGCCGGCCATATGCACGCGCTGGCGATCAGCGGCTCCAGCTACACCTCGGGCCAGCATGTGACCTTCTACCAGACCCAGCTGCCGTTCGAGCCCTGGCTGCGCTCGCAGCGGGTGGCCGTCAAGACGCGGCTGTCGATCGAGCATCTGATGGCCTCGTCGGCCATCCCCTTCATCTTCCCGGCCGAGCTGCTGGACCTGGACGGCCGGCAGGAATGGTTCGGCGACGGTTCGATGCGCCAGAGCGCGCCGATCTCGCCGGCCGTGCATCTGGGCGCCGACCGGGTGCTGGTGATCGGCGCGGGCCGCATGCACGAGCCGCCGGGGGCGCGCCGCGAGGTGCTGGTCGAGGGCCACCCGAGCATGGCGCAGATCGCCGGCCATGCCTTGTCGAACATCTTTCTGGATGCGCTGGCGGTCGATGTCGAGCGCCTGCAACGCATCAACAACACGCTGGGTCTGCTGACGCCCGAGGCCCGCCGCGCGACGCCGCTGCGGCCGCTCGATGTGCTGGTGATCGCGCCGAGCCGGCGCCTCGATGATCTGGCGGCCGAGCACCAGGCCAGCCTGCCGCCGCCCATCAAGGCGCTGCTGCGCAGCGTCGGCGTGGCCGGCGAGGGCAAGGCCGCCAGCGGCTCGGCGCTGACCAGCTATCTGCTGTTCGAGCCCTCGTTCACCGGCGAGCTGATCATGCTGGGCATGGCCGACACGCTGGCGCGCCGCGCCGATGTGCAGCGCTTCTTCGGCTGGCCGGCCCAGGCGCCCAGCGTCGATCCGGCCGCGATGCGCAAGCGCCGCGCCGGTTTTGCCGAGACCCTCAGCCCGGCGTAGCCAGCGGCAGCAGCAATTCAGCGCGCAGGCCGCCCTCGGGGCGATTGATTAGCTGGAGGCTGCCGCCCTGGCGCTGCATCAGGTCGCGGGCGATATAAAGCCCCAGACCCATGCCGCCGGTGTCGCGGCTGCGCGAGCCCTCCAGGCGGTAGAAGGGCTGGAACACCGCCTCCAGCTGGGCCGATGGGATGCCGGGCCCCGAGTCGTCGATGCGGATGCAGACCTGGCGGCCCCGCGACTCGACCCGGATGTCGGCGCCGCCGCCATAGCGCAAGGCATTGCCCAGCAGATTGCCCAGCACCCGGCGCAGCGCCAGCGGGCGGGCCCGCGCGATGGCCGGCGCGGCGGTGTAGGCCACCGGGTGGCCCTGTTCGACCAGGTCATCGCTGAGCGCCTGCAGCAGCGCGTCGATATCGGTGTCCTGCAGCGGTTCGGCGGCCTGGGTCTGGCTGCGGAACAGTGCCAGCACCGTGTCGATCAGACCGTTCATCTCGCGGATATCGGCAACCGAGCGCTCGCGCAGCGCCGGTGCCGCGTCCATGGTTTCCAGCCGCATGCGCAGCCGCGTCAGCGGGGTGCGCAAGTCATGCGAGATCGCCGCCATCATCAGGCCGCGCTCGCTGAACTGGCGCTGCAGCTCGCGGGCCATGCGGTTGAAGACCCGCGCGGCTTCCCGCACCTCCTGGCTGCCGCTGTTTTCATCGAGTGCCGGCAGGGGCTCCTGGCCGCCCAGGGTCTCGCTCAGGGTCTGCGAGGCCTGCACCAGACGGCGCACCGGCGCGGCCACCCAGCGCGAGCCGAACCAGGCCGCGAGCGCGATCACCAGCAGGCGCACACCATAGTCCAGCAGCAGCGCGTCGGCGGGCAGGCCGGCCGCCTGCGGGGGCGGCTGGCCCGGGCCGTCGGGTGGTGGCGGGCCCGGCGGCGGCTCGCGCTGAGCCTGGGGCAGGCCGGGCGTGGGCGGCAGCGAGGGAAACACCGGCAGCCGGGCCGGCGTGCCGCGTTCGAAATGCAGCAGATGGACGGCCGCGAACGCGGCCAGGTGGCTGGCCACCAGGGCCGCCCACATCAGCAGGAACAGGCGCTTGGCCAGGGTGTCGGTGAACCAGCGCATGCTGCTCAGCCCAGCTTGGCGTCGAACAGATAGCCCTCGCCGCGCATCGTGCGTATCAGGCGCGGTTCGCGGGAGGAGTCGGCCAGCTTCTGGCGCAGCCGCGAGACGGTCAGGTCGATGCTGCGGTCATTGACCTCGACGCCCGGCGCGCGGGTCAGCTCGATCAGCTGCTCGCGGCTGAGCACCCGGCCGGGCCGCTCGACAAAGGCCGACAGCAGCCGGTACTCGGCGCTGGACAGGGCCACCACCACCTCGGCCGGCGAGACCAGCTGGCGCAGCAGCCGGTCGAAGCGCCAGCCCTCGAAGCGAAGCTCGCGCGGCGGCTCGGCGCTGGACGCTTGCTGGCGTTCGCCCGGCTGGACGCGCCGGCGTATCGCATGGATGCGGGCCACCAGCTCGCGCGGCTCGAAGGGCTTGGGCAGGTAGTCGTCGGCCCCCATCTCCAGGCCCAGCACGCGGCTGATCGGGTCGCCCTGGGCGGTCAGCATCACGATGGCCGTGCCGGGGTGCTGGGCGCGCAGCCACCGGCACAGCGACAGCCCGTTCTCGTCGGGCAGCATCAGGTCCAGCACGACGACATCGAAGGCCTGGGCGCCGACCCGGCGGCGCATCTCGGCGCCGTCGGCCGCAGCGGCCACCTGCATGCCGAAGCGCTGCAGAAAATCCTGCAGCGCGCTGCGGATCTCGCCGTCGTCATCCACCACCAGGCAGCGGATCGCGCTGGCGTTCATAAAGCCTTCCCTCGGTGCATCGGCGCACGATACACCAGCGCTCAAGCGGCGATGCCCACGCTCAGGCTGGCGCTGTAGCCGGCCGCGACGCTGCCACCCATCGTTGCGAGCTGGGTGCTCACGCCGTCGCTGAAGACGTTGTCGCTGGCAAAGCTGATCGCGGCCAGGTTGCGGATGCTGGCGCTGTAGGCGGCCACGCTGTTGTAGACGCTGCTGCAGACCTCGGTCGGGAAGGCGATCTGCGAGGTCTTGAGCTTGTTGCTGTAGGCGCTGGCACTGTTGACGCTGCGGAACACCTCGAAATGCATATGGGGCATGCGGCCGGCGTAGCAGCCGGGCACGATGGTGGTGAAGCTGACCGTGCCGTCGCTGCCGGTTTCCTGCACACCGCGCAGATAGTTTTCGGCCGTGATGCCGCTGGAGTACATCGAGTAGCGGCCTTCGGCGTCGCAGTGCCACAGATAGATCGCATAGCCGGCCAGGTCGGCACAGCCGCCGTTGGTGTTGAGCAGCTTCAGCGTGAGGGTCAGCGGCACGCCCGCTGCGCTACCGCTGGCGCCGGCGATGCTGCTGCGGATATCGCTGCGCACGATGCCGCTGAGGGCCAGGGCATTGGCGATGCCGCCACCCGCGCTGTTGGAGCCATCGCCGGGGTAGGGGCCGGCGGTCTCCTCGGGGATGACCGAGCAGCTGCCGGTGGTCGTGCCGCTTGTTGTTCCGGCGCCTGTTGTTGTGCCGCTGCTGGTCGCGGTGGCGGCGCTGTCCTCGCTGCCACCGCCTCCGCAGCCGAGCAGCATCAGACCGCCGGCACCGGCCAGCAAACCGAGCGCGCGGCGGCGCTGCGCCTGTTGTGACTGAAGGCGGGCCAGGTCATGGGCCAGGCCATGGTCGTGACTGTCGTGGCTGGTGGCTTTGTGCATGCAGGCTCCTGTTGGGGTGGACATCGGGGCGCTGATCGCCCGGTGTCTGCATTGGAGCCGCCGGCCTTGTCGGCAAGATAGGCAGATTGTGTCGGGCCTGACACATCAGCCGGGAGCCCGCTCCTCGTAGGGCAGGCCCTGTACCCGGAGTCCCTGGGCCGAGAGCCTGCGCGCCAGCGCCGCGCCGATGCCGCGCACCCGGCGCTGCAGATCGGCCCAGTCCTTGAACGGGGCCTGGGTCCGCGCGGCCAGCAAGCGCTCGGCCAGCGCCGGGCCGATGCCGGCCAGCGATTCGAGCTCGGCCTGGCTGGCGCTGTTGAGCTCCAGCGGCGCGGGCTCGGCAGCGGCCAGCACCGGCAGCGCCGCGAGGAGCCCCAGGAGCTGGCGACGCCGCATCATCATTGTCGTGCTCAGTCGCCGATCTGCGCCTGCACCATCGCGGCATACGCGCCGCCCCGGGCCAGCAGCTCGGCATGGCTGCCGCTCTCGATCACCCGGCCGGCACCCAGCACATGGATGGCATCGGCCGAGCGCACGGTGGACAGGCGGTGGGCGATCACGATCAGGGTCTTGCGGCCCTGCCATTGATCGAGCGCCTGCTGCACCGCGCGTTCGCTCTCGGTGTCCAGCGCCGAGGTGGCTTCGTCGAAGACCCAGATCGGCGCGTCCTTGTAGAGCGCGCGGGCGATCGCCAGGCGCTGGCGCTGGCCGCCGGACAGCATGCTGCCGTTGGCACCGATCGGACTGTCCAGCCCCAGCGGCAGGCTTTGCACAAAGTCCCACAGATGGGCAGCGCGCAAGGCCTGCTCCAGGCGTACCGGGTCGCGCGGCTGGGCATAGGCGATGTTGTCGGCCACCGAGGCGTCGAACAGCACGATGTCCTGCGAGACCACCGCGAACTGGCGGCGCAGATTGGCCTTCTTGAGGGTCTGGATGTCGACGCCGTCCAGCAAGACGGTGCCGCCATCGGGTCGGCCGAAGCCCAGGAGCAGATGGATGATGGAGCTCTTGCCCGCTCCCGAGGCGCCGACCAGCGCGGTGGTGCGTCCGGCCGGAATCGGCAGATCGAGCCCGTCCAGCGCGGCCCGCTCGGCCCCCGGGTATTGCAGCCGCACCTGCTCCAGGCGCAGCTCGCCCCGCACCGGCAACGCCAGCTCCCGCTGGCCCTGGTCGGGCTCGGACGGCAGGTCCAGCAGCTGCATGCAGCCCCGCGCGATCACGCGGGCATTGGTGATCGGCGTGGCCAGGTCGCTGAGATGGCGCAGCCGCGAGACCAGCAGCAGCAGCGCGGTGATATAGGCCGCGAAATCGGCCGCCGAGGCATGCTGGCTGCGCGCCTGCAGCAGGGCCAGGCTGACGATGATGGACAGGCCGACGCTGGCCACCAGCTGCGACAGCGGCGAGCTCAGCGCACCGGCCGCGACCTGCTTGAGGCTGTTGCGGCGCACCTGCTGGGCGATCTCGGCGAAGCGTTCTCGCTCGTGCTCGGCGGCGTCGAAGCTGCGCACCACGCGCCAGGCCCGGGTCAGGTCGTCGACCTTGGCGGAGAGCTGCATCTGGGCGTCGTAGCTCAGATTGCCCATCGCGTGGACGCGCCGGCTGACCTGCTTGACCACCACGGCCATCAGCGGCAGCGTGACCAGGGACAGCAGGGTCAGCTGCCAGTTCAGGAAGAACAGATAGCCCAGCATCGCGACGGTCGGCAGGCCGTCGCGCAGCAGGGTGGTCAGCACACCGCCCAGCAGGCTCAGGGCCTGCTGCGGGTCATTGACCACCTTGGTCACGACCGTACCGGGCTGCAGGCTGTTGTAGACGCTGGCGTCGGCGCGCAGCATCGCGTTCATCAGAGTCTGGCGCAGGTCCATCACGCTGCGCAGCACGGTCCAGTTCAGCAGGTACTGGCCGGCAAAGCTGGCCGCGCCGCGCAGCGCGAACAGACCGATCAGCACCAGCGGAATCCACCAGATCGAGAAGGTCTGCTGCTCGAAGCCCTTGCCGAACACCACCCGCAGCAGCTCCGGAATCAGCGGCTCGGTGGAGGCCGCCGCCAGGTAGGCGACAAAGGTCAGCAGCACGCCCAGACGATAGGGTTTGACATAGGCCAGCAGGCGGCGCAGCGTCGGGTCCATCTTCATGTCGAGGCCTTCGCGGCACGCCGCAGCCAGTAGTGCAGCCGGCAGGCGCGCCAGAGCCAGCCGCGCGCCAGATAGGCGCGCAGCAGGGCCGCAGCGCTCAGCGGCGAGTTGCCCTGGAACTGCTGCAGGCAGCGCGCCAGCGCCGCCCCGTCCGCATGGCGGGCCATGAAGCGGGCCGCGCTGACGAAGCCGCGTCCGGCATAGTTCGCCAGCGCAAAACGCGCTGCCGTGCCGATCGGCGGCTGCTGGGCGTCCAGCCGGGCCGGCAGGCCGGCCAGGGCCTGCATCATGTCGTCGATCTTGCGGGGGCTCAGCGTGGCGAGAATGCTGCCGCCGCGCTGGCGGTAGCCGACCCAGACGCGCGGCGCATAGACATAGCTGGTGGCGCGCAGCGCCAGGGCCGGGGTGGTGTACATGTCTTCGTAGTAGCGGCCGACGGGGAAGCGCAGATCATCGCCCCACAGCGCGCGTCGCGAGATTTTGCTCCAGCTGTGCAGCTGACCCAGCGCGAACAGGCCTTGCAGCAGGGCCGAGCGGTCGCTCAGCAGCCGGTCGCCCGGGCCGTCGAAGCTGCGGCGGTGCAACTCGCCGCGCCAGACATGCTTGCGCTTCATGCGCTCGCGCAGGGTCCGGAAGTCGCACAGCACCAGGTCGGGGGCATGGCCCTGCACGATGGCCGCCAGGTCCGCGATCGCGCCCGGCATCAGCTCGTCGTCGGAATCCAGGAACCACAGATACTCGCCGCGGCTGGCTTCGAGCAGGGTGTTGCGCGCGGCGCTCAGGCCGCTGTTGCGCTGGTGGCGCAGCAGGGTCAGCCGGCCCGGGTTCTTCTCGGCCAGGGTCTGCATCAGCGCGGCCGAGCCATCGGTCGAGACATCGTCGAGCAGCAGGATCTCGACGCCGGCATCAGCCTGCGACAGCACCGAGGCCAGGCAGGCGCGCAGCCAGGCCTCGACGTTGTAGACCGGGATCAGCAGGCTCAGCCAGGGCCGGGCTTCGGTGGGCGGGCTCATGCCGTCGGCGCGGCTTTTCTTTGCGCGCGCTTGAAGCGGCGCTGCGCGTTGAGACGGCGCAGCGCCAGGCTCAAGCGGGTCAGCCAGTCGGGGCGTTGCTGGCTGACGACGCTGTGCAGCACCAGGCGCGCCGTGCTGCGCCGCGACCCCAGGCCGTAGAGCTTGACCAGCTTGGCCTCGTCCAGGGCGGGGTTGAGTTCGGGGTTGTTCTTGTACAGATCGCCGCCCAGCGGTCGGGTGTGCTTGACCGGCGTGGCGTCGATGATGGCGACGGCCGCGTCGCGGCCGCGCGAGACCAGGCTGGGCCAGACCCAGTCGAGGCCCCAGCCGCTGCGGCTTTGCGAGAAGGTGGGCAGGCAGACACGCAGCGCATGCCGGTCAAACAGCGGCGCCATCACCTCGACAAAATCGACATGGCGCAGGATGTAGGCGGGGTTTTGCAGCACTGCCTTCCAGCTGTAGTAGGAGTCGGCAGTCAAGGCCGGCTGCGCCAGCGCCAGCGCATGGCCATGGAACAGCGCGAACATGCGGTTCAAGGTCTCGGTGCCTGCGGCCAGGTCGTCATCGGGAAACCAGAAGGCGTCGTATTGCTCCAGCAATTGCGGGTGGGCTTGCAGCAGCTCGGCAATGCAGGGCCATTTGGGACCGGGGCGGTGCTCGTAGTAGTCGGCGCTGTCCTGGTGCAGGCCGGGCTGCTTGCCGTAGTAGCTGACGAAGATGTCGAAGTCGCGGTTGGGCTGGGCGATCCAGCCGGGGTGCAGGGAGCCGTCGCCGGCCCGCAGCACGACGAGATTCTTGCGGCGCAGGGGCGGTGTCGCACTCATGCCTGCGGCTCCAGCAGCTGGTTTGCGGTCTTCAGCGCGGCGGCAACGATCTGGTCCATGTTGTAGTAGCGATACTGGGCCAGGCGGCCGACGAAGCTGACCTTGGGCAGCGAATCGGCCAGGGCCTGGTAGCGCTTGTAGAGCGTCTCGTTCTCGGGCCTGGGGATCGGATAGAAGGGGTCGCCCTCGGCCTGAGGATACTCACGCACGATCGAGGTGCCGGCGGCATGCTGACCGGTCAGATGCTTGAACTCGGTGATGCGGGTGTAGTCGTGCTCGTTCGGGTAGTTGACCGTGCCGACCTCCTGAAACTGCGCCACATCGGGCAGGTGCTGGTGATCAAAGCGCAGGCTGCGGTAGGGCAGGCGGCCGTAGCAGTGATCGAAGTAGGCGTCGATCGGGCCGGTGTAGATCAGATGCTGGGCATCGCTGTCGGCCTTGATGCGACGGAAGTCGGTCGCCAGCTCGATGCTGATCAGCGGGTGGTCCAGCATGCGCTCGAACATCGCCGTATAGCCCTGGGCGGGCATCAGCTGGTAGGTGTCGCTGAAGTAGCGGTCATCGTCGTCGCAACGGGTCGGAATCCGGGCGGCGACACCGGCCGACAGCTCGGCCAGGTCCAGCCCCCACTGCTTCCTGGTATAGCCGCGGAAGAATTTGTCGCACAGGTCGCGGCCCACCGAGTTCAGCACCACGTCCTCGCTGGTCTGCAGCGGCTCGCGCGGTTCGCGCACGCTGTCCAGATAGGCCTGTACCTCGTCGCCGCTCAGGCTCAGGCCATAGAGCCGGTTGATGGTGGTCCGGTTGATCGGGATCGGCAGCAGTTGCTGCTCCACCTGGGCGAGCACCCGGTGCTCGTAGAAGCGCCACTCGGTGAAGCGCGACAACCAGGCCAGCACCGCCTTGCTGTTGGTATGGAAGATGTGCGGGCCATAGGGATGGATCAGCAGGCCCTGGGCATCGCGGGTGTCGTGGGCGTTGCCGCCGATATGGGGGCGCTGGTCGATCAGGCGCACGCGCTTGCCGGCATCGGCCAGCACGCGGGCACAGACCGAGCCGGCAAAGCCGGCGCCGACGATCAGATAGTCAAACTGGGGCATGGGAACTTCTTGCTTCAGCGAACGTTCAATTCTGGAAAGGGATCCGGCAGCGCCTGCAGCGCCCGGTTGGCGCGGGTATTGCCGCGGCTGTAATGCCATTGTGTGCGACCCTTGCGCCAGCGCCGCGACCACCAGGCGCCGAACTCGCGGCTGCCTATGCTGGAGGTGGTGGCCTCGTCGGTCTGGCCGGCCGGGTAGGGTGTGAGGCCGAACAGGCGCAGATCCGCTTCCCACCAGTGGCGCAGGTCGACGTCGATGGGCCGGAAGAACGGCCGGCGGCTGCGCAGCAGTTTCAGGGCACCGTCGCGGCTGACCAGGTAGGCACAGGTCAGGCTGGGTGCGCGCTGGTAGCGGACCAGCTCGGCGGCACAGCCCGGCAGGGGCCAGCTTTGCAGCACCGACTCGGGCTCGCGACCGATCAGCTTGATCATGTCCCAGTGCGGCGGCAGGGCCGCCACGGCTCGCAGCGTGGCAGGCAGCTCCGGGCGCAGCTCGGCATCGTCCTCCAGCACCAGCGCATGGGGCGCGCCGCTGTCCACCAGGCGCTGCCAGACCTGCAGATGGCTGGCGTAGCAACCGATCTCGCCGGGCGCCATGGCTTGGTGGAAGCGGGCGCGGTTGAGTGCCGGGCTGTACAGCCTGGCCCGCTCTTCGGCGGACAGGTCCCGACCGTAGACGGCCGGCGTGACCTCGAAGGGCAGCGCCAGGCGCTGCAGCTGGGCTTGCATCACGGCCAGCCTGCGCGTGTCGCGGGGCAGATTGATCAGGTAGACAGGGCAGCTCATTGCTCGCGGGCCAATCGGTTGAACAGGTCTTCGTACTGGTTCGTCATGCCGGCGAGGCTGTGCTCGGCCAAGGCGGCATGGCGACCGCGTTCGGCCAGCGCGGCGGCGGCCTGGGGCTCGCGCAGCAACTCGGCCAGCACATCGGCCAGGGCTCGGGCATCGCGATGCGGCACCAGGCGGCCGGTGTCGCCGTCGCGCAGCAATTCCTGCACGCCCGGTACGGCCGTGCCGACCACGGCGCAGCCGGCCGCCATGCCCTCGACCAGGGACAGGGGCATGCCCTCGTAGTGGGTGGAGAGCACCGCGATCTGGTGCTGCATCAGCAGCTCGGGCAGTCCGGCTTGGAAGCCGAGGAACTGCACCTGCTGCTGCAGGCCCAGGCTTTGCGTCAGCGCCCGGGCGGCGCGCAGATGCCGCTCGCCGCCGCCGCCGGCCAGCAGCAGCGGTGGCCTGAGGCCTTGCTCGCGCAGCAGGGCCAGGGCCTGCAGCAGGGTGGCGTGGTCCTTCTGGCCGGCAAATCGGGCGGCCATCACCAGACCCGGCACGCGCCGGGCATAGGGATGGCGCTCGGCGTCGGCAAACGGTTCCAGCCGTATGCCATTCGAGATCGCCAGGGTCTTGTCCGCCGGCATGCCCAGCGCCAGCAGGCTGTGCCGCACGCCCTCCGAGCAGCCGACGATGGCATCGCTGCGCCGCGCCAGCCAGCGGGCTTGCAGCAGGCGCCAGCGGCTGTAGCGCTCGCGCGAGTTGTGCTCGACATGCACCAGATGGGGCACGCCCGCCAGCAGCCCGGCCCAGCGCCCCAGCAGGTGCTCGGGGAAGCCGTGGGCGACCAGCACATCGGGGCGGAAGCGGCGGCAGAGCTGCTGCAGGCGCCAGATCGTGGCCGCATGGCTCCAGCCCGGCACGAGTTCGATCGGCAGGCCTTGCTGCTGCAGTGCGGCGATGCGCTGCGGGTCGGTCTGGCGTTTTTTGCGCAGCACCAGCAGGGGCTCGCTGCGGCCGCTGGCCTGGGCCGCCCGCACCAGGTCGAGCGCCACCTGGGTGGCGCCGGAGAAGCCGCCGGTGACGAAGTGCAGAACCTTGGGTGGCGGGCTCATTCGCGCCAGTGATCCGCGATCCAGGGCGCCGGCTTGGCGCGGCGCCAGTTGCCGTTGCTGCGGCCGGCCAGCGCGTCGGGCGGGTTCATCACGCCGTGGAAGATCAGGATGCGGGCGCCCTTGGGAACCATGGGTGCGCGCCAGTAATTGCTGGGCCAGCGCGGGATGCAGTGGTATTTGTAGCTGGCGCACCAGGCCGCGTCCCAGTAGGTCAGCAAGCCTTTGGCCTGCATCTCGTTGGACAGATAGGCCTGCTCGTTGCGCACCTGGGCGCGGATGCTCTCGAACTCGCGGCGGAACTTGGCCAGCACATCGGCATGCGCACCGAGCGTGAAGCGATACACCGAGGAGTTGCCGGTGATGCGCCAGGGGCGTTTCCAGTCATGGATGATTAGGAACTCGCCGGGCACCTCGAAGAAGGGCGTGATGTCGTCGACGATGACGACATCGAGATCGAGGAACAGCGCCGTGCCCTTGAGGCCGTGCAGATCCGCCTCGAAGGTGGTCAGCTTGGTCCAGCCGCGCTCGGGAATGCCGGGCGGCAGGGCCAGGTCGGGGATGGGCAGGCACTGGACCTCGGCGCGGATGCCCTCGCTGCGGTCGGTCAGGCAGACGAAACGGAACTCGCCGCGCAGATGGCGGCGCACCATCGCATACAGACGGTTGACGTACTCGGGGCCGTACTTGCTGCCCCATTTCATGCAGAGGATGACGCGGTCGCTCGCCATGGTGTCTTTAGAGTTCTTCCACGTGGCGTGGCGGGTAGGTGTCCCAGTTCAGGCAGCCCGGGCATTGCCAGAAATAGTGCTGGGCCTCGAAGCCGCAGGCGGCGCAGCGATAGCGCTGCAGCGGCCGGCTGGCGCGGTCCAGCGCGGCGGCCATCAGCGGAGCTTCCTCCTCGCTGAGCTGGGCCTTGCTCTGGGTCAGCAGCATGCGGGCGGCGCTGAGGCTGGGCTCGGCGCGCAGATGGGTCACCAGGCGCTGGCGCTGGGCGGCGGCGGCCGGCTCCAGCTTGGCGATGGCCAGCAGCAGATGCATGCCGGGCGCGCGCTGGTACTGGGCCAGCAGCGTGGCCAGCGCCGGCTCGGTCGCGCCGATGGCCAGGGCCGCGTCCGCATAGTCGCCGGCCACCAGATTGAAGGCCTCGGGCTTGGCGCTCAGCAACTGGGCATAGGCGGCCATGGCCTGCTCGGGCTGACCGCGCCGGGCCAGCATCTGGCCGGCCAGCACATGGGCGCGGGCGGCCTGCGGCGCGGTCTTGCGGGCCTGGGCCAGCAGCTCCTGCGCCTCGCCGTGCTCGTTGCGGGCCTGGGCTTCCAGCGCCTGCTCGCAGAGATAGTTGGCGATGCGGGCCGCGAACGAGGCGGTGCCGCCTTGCTCCAGATGGCGGGCTACCTCGGCAGCCTTGCGCCATTCGCGCGAGCGCTCGTACAGCGACAGCAGGGCCAGCTCGGCCTCGGTCTCGAAGGCGGTGCCGCGCAGCGCGGCAAAAGCCTCCTCGGCACGGTCGAACAAGCCGGCCTTGAAGAAGTCCTGGGCCAGCGCATGCTGGGCGCGGTCGCGCTCGGCGCGCGGCAGGTCTCCGCGCTGCAGCAGATGCTGGTGCACCCGCACCGCGCGCTCGTACTCGCCGCGGCGGCGGAACAGATTGCCCAGCGCGAAGTGCAGCTCGGAGGTGTCGGGATCGTTCTGCACCGCCTCGATGAAGGCGTCGATGGCCTTGTCCTGCTGCTCGTTGAGCAGCAGATTCAGGCCCTTGAAGTAGGCCTTGGGGGCATCGCGCTGCTCACGCTTCCACTGCCGCGCATCGAGCTTGGAGGCCAGCCAGCCGAGGCCGAAGGCCACCGGCAGCGCGAACAGCAGCCAGCGCAGATCAAAGTCCATCGCGCACGCCGCTGGGGGTCTGAACTTCGGTGGACGTGGGAGCGTCGGAAACGGCCGGTGCGATGTCGCCGCCGCGCTGTGCGACGCGGCGGTGCTTCCACCAGGCCGGCACCATGGCCAGCACGCCTAAAGCGGCGCCGCAGCCGAAGGCCAGCAGCACGATGATGACCATCGGTGCGCGCCACTCGTGGCCGAAGAACCAGCGCACGGTGGCCTCCTGGCTGTTGTTCAGCGCGAAGGCGAAGAGGGCGAAGAAGATGAAGGCCCGGAAGAGCCAGACGAAGATACGCATCGAGGCAGATTCTAGGGGGCGGCGGTCGTGGCGCTCAGGCGTGAATCTCGCTGCCCTTGTCGTCGAGCACCGGCAGCTGTTCGTCGACCGACTCGCGCAGGGCCTTGCCCGGTTTGAAATGAGGCACCAGCTTCTCGGGGATCAGCACCTGCTCGCCGCTGCGCGGATTGCGGCCCATGCGGGGCGGGCGGCGGTTGATCGAGAAGCTGCCGAAACCGCGGATCTCGATGCGGTGGCCCTTGGCCAGCGCGTCGGACATCGCGTCCAGAATGGTCTTGACCGCGAACTCGGTGTCGCGCTGGGTGAGCTGGCCAAAGCGCTCGGCCAGATGGGCAACAAGATCGGATCGGGTCATGACGTGAAAATTCTTGTGATTGGAATTGAAACAGGCTCGCCCTCGAAAGAGTGGCGAGCCTGCGGCATCACCGGCAAGGCCCTAGGCTACCAGAGCCCGGGCCCTTGCGAGCAATGATTAGTTGCCTTGATTGTCCAGCTTGGCGCGCAGCAGAGCGCCCAGGCTGGTCGTGCCGGCGTTCTCACGCTCGGACGTGGCGGACAGACGCTGCATCGCCTCTTGGCTGTCTGCATTGTCCTTGGCCTTGATCGACAGCTGGATGTTGCGGGTCTTGCGGTCGATGTTGACGACGATGGAGGTGACTTCGTCGCCTTCCTTCAGCACGTTGCGGGCGTCTTCCACGCGATCGCGGGAGATTTCCGAAGCGCGCAGATAACCCAGCACGCCATCGGCCAGTTCGATCTCGGCGCCACGCGCGTCGACCGTCTTGACCTTGCCGGTCACCGACATGCCGCGGTCATTGACCGTGGTGTAGGCGGTGAAGGGGTCGCTGTCCAGCTGCTTGATGCCCAGCGAGATGCGCTCGCGCTCGACGTCCACGGCCAGCACGACGGCTTCGACTTCCTGGCCCTTCTTGAAGTTGCGCACGGCAGCTTCGCCGGTCTCGTCCCAGGACAGGTCGGACAGGTGCACCAGGCCGTCGATGCCTTGAGCCAGGCCGACGAACACGCCGAAGTCGGTGATCGACTTGACCGGGCCCTTGACCTTGTCGCCGCGCTTGACGTTCTCGGCGAACTCTTCCCAAGGATTGGCCTTGCACTGCTTCATGCCCAGCGAGATGCGACGCTTGTCTTCGTCGATCTCCAGCACCATGACTTCGACCTCGTCGCCCAGCGAGACGATCTTCGACGGTGCGACGTTCTTGTTGGTCCAGTCCATTTCGGAGACGTGCACCAGGCCTTCGATGCCCGGCTCGATCTCGACGAAGGCGCCGTAGTCGGCGATGTTAGTGACCTTGCCGAACAGGCGGGTGCTGGTCGGGTAGCGGCGAGCAACGCCGAACCACGGGTCATCGCCCAGCTGCTTCAGGCCCAGCGAGACGCGGTTCTTCTCGGCGTCGAACTTCAGGACCTTGGCGGTCAGTTCCTGGCCAACCGTCACGACTTCTGACGGGTGACGGACACGGCGCCATGCCATGTCGGTGATGTGCAGCAGGCCGTCGATACCGCCCAGGTCCACGAAGGCACCGTATTCGGTGATGTTCTTGACCACGCCGTTGACGATCGCGCCTTCGGACAGGGTTTCCAGCAGCTTGGCACGCTCTTCGCCCATCGAAGCCTCGACCACAGCGCGGCGCGACAACACGACGTTGTTGCGCTTGCGGTCCAGCTTGATGACCTTGAACTCCATGGTCTTGCCTTCGTACGGGCTCATGTCCTTGACCGGACGGGTGTCCAGCAGGGAGCCCGGCAGGAAGGCGCGGATGCCGTTGACCAGCACGGTCAGGCCGCCCTTGACCTTGCCCGACACGGTACCGGTCACGAAGTCGCCCGACTCCAGTGCGGTTTCCAGGCTCAGCCACGAGGCCAGGCGCTTGGCCTTGTCGCGCGACAGGATGGTGTCGCCGTAGCCGTTTTCGATGGCGTCGATGGCGACGGACACGAAGTCACCGACTTGAACTTCCAGTTCGCCCTGGTCGTTCTTGAATTCTTCGATAGGCACGTAGGCTTCGGACTTCAGGCCTGCGTTGACGACGACGAAGCTGTGCTCGACGCGAACGACTTCAGCGGAGATCACTTCGCCGGCGCGCATGTCGGACTTCTGCAGCGACTCTTCGAACATTGCTGCGAAGGAGTCCATGCCGGAAGCGGTTTGGGTTTGGGACATTCTGGTTTCCTGTGCGTCGACCAAGGCGTTTGGTCCAGGCGCGGTGGGTGCAAGACGGGCTTGCGGGTTAGGTTGTAGACATCGCCGCCCTCGATGAACTGGCGTTCGGAGGGAAGGGCGGCGGGCCCTGGCTTCTCAGGCCTGGACCGTCTCCCACTCAACGCTGGGTTTGAAACGGCCGGCGCTCTTCCCACCAAGCCAGCACCTGATCCCTTGATTGCTCAATGGTCTGGGCCGAGTTGTCGAGGCTTTGCGCGTCTGCGGCGGGCTTCAAAGGCGAGGCGCTGCGATTGCTGTCGCGAGCGTCCCGTGCTTCCAAATCCGCACGCAAGCCCGCGATATTAGCCGAAATACCCTTGGAAATCAATTGCTTATGGCGGCGCTCGGCGCGCGTCTGGGCGCTGGCGGTCAGGAATACCTTCAGCGCGGCGTCCGGAAACACGGCCGAGCCCATATCGCGACCATCGGCCACCAGGCCGGGCAGCTGGCGGAAATCGAGCTGCAGCTGGTTCAGCGCGGCGCGCACCTCGGCATGGACCGCCACCCGGGAAGCCATCAGGCCGACGGCTTCGGCACGCAAGAGCTCGCTAATGTCCTTATCACCCAGATAGGCCCGGCCTTTGCGGAAGCGCAGATCGAGGCCCGAGGCCAGCGCGGCGACGGCCGGACCATCGTCCAGATCGATGCCGGCACGCGAGGCGGCCAGGCCGGCGGCGCGGTACAGCGCGCCCGAATCCAGCACGATATAGCCCAGAGCATGGGCGACCTCATCGGCCAGCGTGCCCTTGCCGGACGCGGTCGGGCCATCGATGGTCAGCACCGGGATGTCGTCGGCGCGGGCCTGCACCAGTTCGAACAGGGTCTCGAAATAGTCGGGGAAGGTCTTGGCCACGCAGTGCGGTTCGAGAATGCGCACCGGCAGCGCGGGCTCGGCGACCAGCGCGTTGAAGGCAGCCAAGGAGAAGCACATCGCGACCCGGTGGTCGTCATAAGTGTGGATGGCGGCCGGCTGCCAGACCTTGGGCGGCTGCACACGCAGCCAGTCCGGGCCTTCGTCGACCTCGGCGCCGAGCTTGCGCAACTCGATGGCCATCGCGGCCAGGCGGTCGGTCTCCTTGACGCGCCAGGAGGCGATATTGCGCAGGGTGCTGGGGCCGTCGGCGTACAGCGCCATCACTGCCAGTGTCATCGCCGCGTCGGGGATGTGGTTGCAGTCCAGGTCCAGCGCCTTCAAAGGCCAGGCGCCACGCCTGACTTCGAGCCAGTTGGGCCCGGACTCGACCAGGGCGCCCATGGCCCGGGCGGCCTCGACAAAGCGCACATCGCCCTGCAGCGAGGCCGAGCCCACGCCTTCGATGCGGACCGGCGCTTCAAACGCTGCGATCGCACCCAGCGCGACAAAGTAGGAGGCCGACGAGGCATCGCCCTCGACATGGGCCTCGCCCGGCGAGCGGTAGCGGCTGCCGGCCGGTATCGTGAAACGCTGCCAGCCTTCGCGCCGCACCTCGATGCCGAAGCGCTTGAGCAGTTCGAGCGTGATGTGGATATAAGGCTTGGAGATCAGTTCGCCAATGACTTCGATCTGCACCTCCTGCTCGGCCACCAGGGGCAGGGCCAGCAGCAGCGCGGTCAGGAACTGGCTGGAGACATCGCCGCGCACGCGCACCGGCTCGCTCAGGCGCAGGCTCGATGGGCCGCGCAAGCGCAGCGGCGGATAGCCCGGCTGGCCCAGGCAGTCGATCTCGCAGCCCAGGCCGCGCAGCGCATCGACCAGATCACCGATAGGCCGCTCATGCATGCGCGGCACGCCGCTGAGCTCGAACTCGCCACCCTGGGTGGCGGCCAGCAGGGCCAGCGCGGCGGTCAGCGGCCGCATCGCGGTGCCGGCATTGCCCAGGAAGAGCTTGGCCTGCTGGGTGCCCAGACGGGCGCCGATGCCGGTGAGCTTGAGCGGGCCACCGTCGACCTGCTCCAGCGTGCAGCCCAATTCCTTCAGCGCGGCCAGCATCACGGCGGTGTCGTCGGAGTCCAGCAGGTCGTGGACCAGCGTCGTGCCCTCTGACAGGCCGGCCAGCAGCAGCACCCGGTTGGAGATGCTTTTGGAGCCCGGCAGGCGCACGGTACCGGCGGCGCTGCGCAGCGGCGGCAGGTCGAGGAAGGGAATCTTGAACATGGAAAAAGGGCGAATCAGTTGTCTTTGCGCGTGGTGGCGCGTGGCGCATTCATATGCCAATTGGCGCGGGCCTCGGCGATCAGGCGGATGCGGGCCTCAAGCGCGGCGGCATCGCCGCTGTGGATCATCGCTTCCAGTGCGTCGAGCGCCTGCCGGAACAGGCGCGACTGCGCCAGCAACTCGCCCTTGTTGGCCATCAGGATGTCGCGCCAGACCGCCGGCTCGCTGGCGGCGATGCGGGTGAAGTCGCGAAAGCCCGGGCCGGCCAGGCTCAGATAGTCGCGCCCGGCGGGCTGGCTGGCCACCGCCTGGAAAAAGGCGAAGGCCAGCAGATGCGGCAGGTGGCTGACGGCGGCAAAAGCAGCGTCATGGTTCTCCGGCGTCATCTTCAACACCTGGGAGCCCAGGGCCGACCAGATGTCGGTGGCCTTCTGCACCAGGCCGGCATCGGTCTCGGGGAGCGGCGTCAGGATGACCTGGCGGCCCTGGTAGAGCGCGGCGTCGGCGTTCTGCACGCCGCCCGACTCCTTGCCGGCGATCGGGTGGGCCGGCACAAAGGCGGGCAGCTTGTCGCCCAGCGCGCGTCGTGCCGCCTCGGCCACATCGCATTTGGTCGAGCCGACATCCATGAACAGCACCTTGCGTTCGACCAGATGGCGCACCGCGCGCAGGCTGGCTTCGGTGGCCGCCACCGGCACGGCCAGCAGCACGATGTCCGAGCCGGCCACCGCCTGCAGCGCCGACTCGGCCACCATATCGATGACGCCCAGGCGCTTGGCTGTTTCAGTGGTCGACGGCGACTTGCTGTAGCCGACGATGCGCTTGACCAGGCCGGCCTTCTTCATCGCCAGCGCGAACGAGCCGCCCATCAGGCCGCAGCCGATCACGCCCAGTTGTTTGTACATCTCAGTGTGAATCCAGCGGGTAAGTGCCCAGCAGTTTGAAGAAGGCGCAGGCCTCGCGCAACTCGCGCAGCGCCTGGGCCACATGAGGCTGGTCGGGGTGGCCTTGCAGATCGATGTAGAAGTAGTACTCCCACTGGCCCGAGCGGGCCGGCCGCGACTCGAAGCGCGTCATCGAGACGCCGCGTTCCTTCAGCGGCACCAGCATGTCATGCACCGCGCCGGGCTTGTTGGTCACCGAGACCACCAGGCTGATGCAGTCGTTGCCCGAGGCTTTCGGCGCCGGGTGCCGGTCCGGGTGAGTGACGATGGCAAAGCGGGTGCGGTTGTGGGCATCGTCCTGGATGGCGGGGGCCACCAGATGCAGGCCGTACTCGCTGCCGGCGCGCTCGCTGGCGATGCCGGCCAGGCGCTTGTCCAGCGAGGCCAGGCGCGCGCCCTCGGCATTGCTGGACACCGGGCGGCGCTCGGCATGCGGCAGATGGGTGGACAGCCAGCCATGGCACTGGGCCAGGGCCTGGGGGTGGGCGCAGACGGCCTGGATGTCGTCCAGAGAGTTTTCGCGCCGCAGCAGGTTGTGGCGCACGAACAGGCTGGTCTCGCCGATGATGAACAGCGGCGTGGTCAGAAAGAGGTCCAGCGAGCGCGCGACCACACCCTCGGTCGAGTTCTCGACCGGTACGACGCCGAAGTCGGCGGCGCCGGCGGTGGTGGTGCGGAACACCTCGTCGATGCTGGTGCAGGGCACTTGCACGATGGAGCTGCCGAAGAAGCCCAGCGCGGCCTGCTCGCTGAAGGTGCCGGCCGGGCCCAGATAGGCGACGCGGGTCGGCGTCTCGAGCGCGCGGCAGGCCGACATGATCTCGCGCCAGATCGGCGCGACACTGTCGCTCATCAAAGGGCCGGGGTTGTGCGACTTCAGGCCGCTGATGACCTGGGCCTCGCGCTCGGGGCGGAAGACCACCGAGCCTTCCTTCTTCTTCAGCTCGCCGACCTCGGAGGCCAGCGTGGCGCGGCGGTTCAGCAGCTGCAGCAGTTGCTGGTCGACCGCGTCGATCTGATCGCGCAGTTTCAGCAGTTCGGGATCGGCACCGGGATTGCTGCCGGGTTGGGGGCTATCAGCCATGGCTTGTCTCAAAGTCCTTCAGATACGTGACCAGCGCCTGCACGCCTTCCAGCGGCATGGCGTTGTAAATGGATGCACGCATGCCGCCCACCGACTTGTGGCCTTTGAGTTGCAGCAGCCCGCGCTCCCTGGCACCGGCCAGGAAGGCGTCGTTCAGGCGCTCGGTGTTGTATTCACCGCGCAGATAGAACGGAATATTCATGCGCGAGCGGCAGTCGGCCGCGACGCGGTTTTCAAACAGGCCCGAGCCGTCCAGCGCGCCGTAGAGCAGATTGGCCTTGTCGATATTGCGCTGCTCGATCGCGGCCAGGCCAGTCTTGCCGGCATGGCTGAATGTCTTCAGCCACTGGAACACCAGGCCCGCGACATAGATCGCGAAGGTCGGCGGCGTGTTGAACATCGACTGCGCATCAGCCACGATTTTGTAGTCGAAGGCCGAGGGGCAGGCCGGCAGCGCATGGCCCAGCAGGTCCTCGCGCACATAGACCAGGGTCACGCCGGCCGGGCCGATATTCTTCTGCGCGCCGCCAAAGGCCAGGCCCAGCTTGGACCAGTCGATGGCGCGCGAGAGCTGATGCGAGGACACATCGGCCACCAGCGGCGCGTCGCTGCCCATGGCCTTGATGTCGGGCAGGGTGTGGAACTCGGTGCCGTCTATGGTCTCGTTGCTGCAGATATGGACATAGGCCGCATCCTTGCGCAGCCGCCAGTCGCCCGGCAGCGCGGTGTAGCCGGTCGCTGCACCGTCGGCGGCGATCTGCACGTCGGCGTAGCGGCGGGCCTCCTCGGCGCTCTTCTTCGACCAGGAGCCGCTGACCACCACGTCCACTTTGCCGCCGCGTGAGAGGTTCAACGGCACGATCGCGTTCTCGGCCAGGCCACCGCCCTGCATGAACAGGATGCGGAAGTTGGCCGGCACCTGCAGCAGCTCGCGCAGGTCGGACTCGGCGCGCTCGGCAATCGAGACGAACTCGCGGCCGCGATGACTCATCTCCATCACGCTCATGCCCGAACCCTGCCAGTCCAGCATCTCCGCCGCCACCTGGCGCAACACCTCTTCGGGCAGGGCGGCGGGGCCGGCGGAGAAATTGAACGGGCGCTGGGTCATGGGTCGTGGCGGCTGAGCTCGTGAGACGGGTGTTGCTTACTTCTTCGCGGGGCTGGCGGCAGGCGCCGGCGGGGGGCTGATGCCCAGCTGCTTGGCCACGTTCTGCTCCAGCGTCTTGAGCCGGGTCTCGACCGTGCCGCGGGTCTCGGCGACCAGCTTTTCGGTCAGCGCTTTTTGCATCTCGGCGCCCATCTGGTTGTACTTCTTGTTGACCGGCGATTCGAACCAGGCCACCAACTGCTTGAGCTCCTCTTCGGTGAAGCGCTCTTCCAGCATCGCACCGACGGTGGACGGCGCCAGCTTGATGGCGCGGTCGCGCATCAGGCCGCCGGTTTCGTCGACAAACTTCTTGATGTCGGTATCGATGGCCTTGATGGTAGCTTCGCGCTTTTCCGGCGGCACTTGCTGCAGGGCCTGGCTGGCGCCCTGCATCAGCTGGGTGACGGGGCGCTGCAGCAGGCTGCGCCCCAGGGTCTCGAAGCCGGGCTGTTGCAGTTGCAGCAGCTTGGCCACCAGTTCCTTCTTGGCGGGGCTGCTGCTGGCGGCAGCCGGTGCGGGCTGGGCTGCCGGCGCTGCCTGGGCCAGCACGTTCTGGGCGGAGGCGGCCAGCAGTGCGGCGGCGGCGAGAGTTTTCAGGGACTGAGAGTTCAAAACATCATTCCTTGTTGGCATCGTCGGCAGCGCTGCTGTCGTCGGCTGGGGTTTCAGCATCGCTGCTGTCGTTGGCATCGTTTTCGACGATACGCTGCAGGCCCGACAGCTTGGCGCCATCGTCCAGCGCGATCAGGGTCACGCCTTGGGTGGCACGGCCCAGCTCGCGGATCTCGCTGACGCGGGTGCGCACCAGCACGCCCTTGTCGGTGATCAGCATGATCTCGTCATCGGCATGCACCAGGGTGGCGGCGACGACGCGGCCGTTGCGCTCGCTCTGCTGGATCGCGATCATGCCCTTGGTGCCGCGGCCGTGGCGGGTGTATTCGGTGATCGCGGTGCGCTTACCAAACCCGTTCTCGGTGGCGGTCAGCACGGACTGGTTCTCGTCCTCGGCCACCAGCATCGCGATCAGGCGCTGATCGGGCTCCAGCATCATGCCGCGCACGCCGCGGGCCTGGCGGCCCATCGGCCGCACATCGTCCTCGTCGAAGCGCACCGCCTTGCCGCCGTCGCTGAACAGCATCACATCATGCTTGCCGTCGGTCAGCGCAGCGCCGATCAGATGGTCGCCCTCGTCCAGGTCGACCGCGATGATGCCGGCCTTGCGCGGGTTGCTGAAGTCCTTCAGCGAGGTCTTCTTGACCGTGCCCAGGGCGGTGGCCATGAAGATGAAGTGATCCTCGGGGAAGACGCGGAACTCGCCGGTCAGCGGCAGCACAACGGTGATCTTCTCGTCCTGCTGCAGCGGGAACATATTGACGATGGGCTTGCCGCGCGAGTTGCGCGAACCCTGCGGCACTTCCCAGACCTTCAGCCAGTAGACGCGGCCGCGGTTGGAGAAGCACAGGATCCAGTCATGCGTGTTGGCGATGAAGAGCTGATCGACCCAGTCGTCTTCCTTGGTCTGCGTCGCCTGCTTGCCGCGGCCGCCGCGCTTCTGGGCGCGGTACTCGCTGAGCGCCTGGCTCTTGATATAGCCGGTGTGCGAGAGCGTCACGACCATATCGGTCGGTGTGATCAGATCCTCGGTGCCGAGTTCCTGGGCGTTGTGCTCGATCACGCTGCGGCGCGCGCCCAGCTTGGTCTGGCCGAACTCCTGGCGAACCTGGACTAGCTCTTCGCCGATGATGACGGTGACGCGCTCGGGCTTGGCCAGAATGTCCAGCAGATCGGCGATGACGGCCATCACTTCCTTGTACTCGCCGACGATCTTGTCCTGCTCCAGCCCGGTCAGGCGCTGCAGACGCATCTGCAGGATTTCGCCGGCCTGGTCGTCGGAGAGGCGGTAGAGACCGTCGGCCTGCATGCCGTACATCGCCGGCAGGCCCTCGGGGCGGAAGGCGCCGCGGCCGCCGGGGGTGTCGCCCTCGGCGCGCACCAGCATCTCGCGCACCAGCGAGCTGTCCCAGCTCTTGGCCATCAGCGCGGCCTTGGCGACCGGTGGGGTCGGCGAGGTCTTGATGGTTTCGATGAATTCATCGATGTTTGCCAGCGCCACCGCCAGGCCTTCCAGCACATGACCGCGGTCGCGCGCCTTGCGCAGCTCGAAAATCGTGCGCCGCGTCACGACCTCGCGGCGATGCTCCAGGAAGACCGTGATCAGATCCTTCAGATTGCAGAGCTTGGGTTGACCATCGATCAGCGCGATCATGTTCATCCCGAAGCTGTCCTGCAGCTGGGTCTGCTTGTACAGATTGTTCAGCACCACCTCGGGCACTTCGCCGCGCTTGAGCTCGATCACCACGCGCATGCCGGACTTGTCGCTCTCGTCCTGGATGTGGCTGATGCCCTCGATCTTCTTCTCGTGGACCAGCTCGGCAATGCGCTCCAGCAGGGTCTTCTTGTTGACCTGGTAGGGGATCTCATCAACGATGATGGACTGGCGCGAGCCCTTGTCGATGTCCTCGAAATGGACCTTGGCGCGCATCACCACCTTGCCTCGGCCGGTCCGGTAGCCTTCGCGCACGCCGGACATGCCGTAGATGATGCCGGCGGTCGGGAAGTCGGGGGCCGGGATGATCTCCATCAACTCATCGATCGAGCAGTCCGGGTTCTTCAGCGAATGCAGGCAGGCGTCAACGACCTCGTTGAGGTTGTGCGGCGGGATGTTGGTGGCCATGCCCACGGCGATGCCGGAAGCGCCGTTGATCAGCAGATTCGGCAGGCGGGCGGGCAGGACCAGTGGTTCCTTGAGGCTGCCGTCGTAATTGGGCCCGAAATCGACGGTTTCCTTGTCGATGTCAGCCAACAATTCGTGGGCGATTTTGTCGAGGCGAATTTCGGTGTATCGCATCGCCGCCGCGTTATCGCCGTCGATGGAGCCGAAATTGCCTTGGCCATCGATCAGCATGTGGCGCAGGCTGAAGGGCTGGGCCATTCGCACGATGGTGTCGTAAATGGCGGAGTCACCATGCGGGTGGTATTTACCCATGGTTTCACCCACGGCCTGTGCACTCTTGCGGTACTTGGCGTTGTAGGTGTTACCCATTTCATTCATGGCGTAAAGCACGCGCCGGTGCACCGGCTTGAGGCCGTCGCGGGCGTCGGGGAGGGCACGTCCGACGATCACGCTCATCGCGTAGTCGAGGTACGAACGCCGCATCTCCTCTTCCAGGCTGATGGGCAGGGTTTCCTTGGCGAACTGGGTCATGCGCGGGCGCGGCTCACACCCCGTGGTGCGGCCAACGTCAATAGAGACAGGAGCGCGAATTCTAATTGCGCGGCGCTGTAGTGGCTGCGCAACATTGGCGTGATGTGGTGCGGCGGGCGCCGCCACAATGCAAACCGTCTGGGTGCCCTATGGCACAATCGACGAGTCCCTAGGAGAAACCCGAATGCTGGGAATCTTCCTGAGGTTTAGTTCCAGCTTTGGAAAATTTCGCAGGGCAACTGCGGCCTTCCTTGAGAGGAGAATCATGAAGAAATTGAATCGCGTGGCGTCGCTCTTCGCAGTCGCTGTTGTTGCTTCGTCTGGCGCTTTTGCTCAGACCGTCGACAACTGGCGTGCAACAGACGGTACCGTCTGGAAGAACGGCACCAACGAATATTGCTGGCGCAACAGCAATTGGACCCCGGCTACTGCCGCCAAGGATTGCGACGGCGCCCTGAAGCCGGCACCGAAGGTTGAGCCGGTCGCTCCGGTCGCTCCGCCGCCGGCTCCTGCCGTGAAGCCGCCCGCACCGGTCGTGCCGCCCGCTCCTGTGAGCGAAAAGGTGACCTTCGCTGCTGACGCCTTCTTCGACTTCGACAAGTCGGTGCTGAAGTCCGAAGCCAAGGCCAAGCTGGATGACCTGGTCTCCAAGACCGGTGGCATCAATCTGGAAGTCATCATTGCCGTGGGTCACACCGACTCGGTCGGCTCCGATGCCTACAACCAGAAGCTGTCGGTGTCGCGTTCCGAAGCCGTGAAGGCCTATCTGGTCTCCAAGGGTGTCGAGAAGAACCGCGTCTACACCGAAGGCAAGGGCGAGAAGCAGCCGGTTGCTGACAACAAGACTGCCGAAGGCCGCGCCAAGAACCGCCGCGTGGAAATCGAAGTCGTCGGTACCCGCAACAAGAAGTGATCTCGGCGGCTTCGGCCGCTTGAGAACCAACCCCGCAGGAGCTCGGCTCGGCGGGGTTTTTTATTGCCCTATCATTGCCGCCCATGATCAATGCCGACCCTCAAGAGCTCGCCAAGTTCGGCGAGTTGGCCCATCGCTGGTGGGATCCCGACAGTGAATTCAAGCCCTTGCACCAGATCAATCCGCTGCGCCTGGGGTGGATCGACAGCCTGTGCCCGCTGGCCGGGCTTGATGTGCTGGATGTGGGTTGTGGCGGCGGGATCCTGACCGACTCGATGGCGCGCAAGGGCGCGCGCGTGCTGGGCATCGATCTGTCCACCAAGCCGTTGAAAGTGGCTCAGCTGCATGCCATGGAGGCGGGTACCGAGAACGTCGATTACCGCGAGATCGCGGTCGAGGCGCTGGCGGCCGAGCGACCGGCTTCGTTCGACGCCGTGACCTGCATGGAAATGCTGGAGCATGTGCCCGATCCGGCCTCGGTAGTGCGTGCCTGTGCCGACCTGGCCAAGCCCGGGGGCTGGCTGTTCTTTTCGACCCTGAACCGTAACTTCAAATCCTTCATGCTGGCCATCGTCGGCGCCGAGTATGTGCTGAAGATGTTGCCGGCGGGAACGCATGAGTACGCGCGCTTCCTGAAGCCTTCGGAGCTGGCGCAATTCGGTCGTGATGCCGGTCTCGAGTTGCACAGCAGCAAGGGTCTGAGCTACAACCCGCTGACCCAGCGCTACAGCCTTGGCACCGATACCGATGTCAATTACCTGATTGCCTGTCGCAAACCCTTGATATGAGTGCAGTCCTGAACCCGGCCGCTTCGCTGGCCCATGTGCGTGCCGTGCTCTTTGACCTCGACGGCACGCTGATCGACAGCGCTCCCGATCTGGCGGGTGCTGCCAACGAGATGCGCATCGAGCGCGGCCTTGATCCCTTGCCCTATGAGGCGCTGCGTCCGATGGTGGGCTCGGGCGCGCGCGGTATGTTGGGGCGGGCTTTGGACGTTGCGCCCGGTCATGCGGACTTCGAGCTGCTGCGCGCCGATTTTCTGGATCGCTATGAGCGCCGCATGCTGCGTCTGACCGCTGTGTTTGAAGCGATGCAGCCGGTGCTGCATGCGCTGAGCACGGCGGCCATGCCCTGGGCCATCGTGACCAACAAGGCCGAGCGCTTCGCGCTGCCGATGACACGGGCGCTGGGCCTGTTCGAGCAGGCCGGCGCGGTGATCGGGGGCGACACCACGCCGCATGCCAAACCGCATCCCGGCCCATTGCTGGAGGCGGCGCGTCGCCTCGGCATCGCGCCGGACCGGTGTGTCTATATCGGCGACGACGAACGTGATGTGCAGGCCGGTCGCGCCGCCGGCATGGCCACGGTCGCTGCCGGCTGGGGCTATCTGGGGCAGGGGGCTGATGTCGAAGCCTGGGGCGCAGATATTGTCATCAATGAGCCGGCCCAGCTCTTGAAAGAACTGGTTCTGCCTTAAACTACAGGTCTTAGGGGCCGACCCGGTTTCGACGTGGGTGCGGATCCGAAGTAGGGCATGTCGAGCACCAGTCCGCTCGTAAAACCACTGGAAACAAAGTAACTGCAAACGACTCTACGTTCGCACTCGCTGCTTAATTGCAGTTGAGCTTCTCAACGGCAGGCCGATGGGCCGGGCTCAAGTCGCAAGACGGAAAGCTGAGAAGTCATTCACATCGGCTGGTTTCTTGTCGGGTCACTCGATAGGGAACAAGATTTAGTGACTGGCGGGAAAGGTAGCGTGCCGCTGCGCGACCTGAACGCGAGATTCAAATCAGACGGCTACACATGTAGAACTGCTCGGTGATGGCTTGCGGACGGGGGTTCAATTCCCCCCGGCTCCACCACAACAAGGTTCGCAGAAGTTCGCGAACAACCAGAAGGCCCAAGTAAATCAACGACTTGGGCCTTTTTCTTTGTCTGCGTAGGACCGCTTGCATGTAGCGCGCGACCACACAACAGTCAGCAAAGCAGCACAAACCCAGATCCGGGATTTGTGCGGTATGCGCGGTGTGGCCGGGCTCAGCGACAAGGCCACCAAGCCAGCCCTCAGGCATGCGGTAGAAGGCGGCAAGGCGGTCACGAAAACACGGCACGGGCCTGATTCCCGAATGTTCAGTCGTCGGGCGCAGGCTGCGGTGCCGACGAATCACGGCCTTGGCATGCGTCCAACTGATCTCAATTCATTGAGAAAATCTGAGTCTTTCGGATCAGATCGCTTGTCGCGACCATCCTTCTAGCGCTCGATGCATGGGGCACCGACGCGGTTGCTGCCGAGAGGGATCCATGTCTGTCACCCGCAAAGTCATTCCGCTGCTGTCCGTGCCTGGCGGTGTCGAACCTGAGCTGCACATCCAGGCGCGCTCGGTGCGCGGCCTGTTTGCCCGCTGGCGCTGGTCCCTGGTGTGGCTGACGCAGCTGCTGTTCTATGGCCTGCCATGGCTGCAGTGGGACGGGCGTCAGGCGCTGTTGTTCGATCTGGAGGCGCGGCGCTTTTACATGTTCGCTGCGGTGCTGTTCCCGCAGGATCTGATCTATCTGACCGGGCTGCTGGTGTTCAGCGCGCTGCTGCTGTTCTTCGCGACCGCCATCGCCGGCCGGGTCTGGTGCGGCTTCGCCTGCCCCCAGACGGTCTATACCGAGATCTTCATGTGGATCGAGCATCGCTTCGAAGGGGACAGGCGGGCGCGTTTGCGGCTCGACGCGGCAGGCTGGGGTGCCGACAAGCTCGGCCGCCGCGGCGGCAAGCACCTGGCCTGGCTGGGTTTCAGCCTGCTGACGGGCTTCAGCCTGGTCGGCTGGTTCACGCCGATCCGCGAGCTTGTCGCGGCCCTGCCGGCGCTGGGGCCTTGGGAGATGTTCTGGACCTTGTTCTATGGCGCGGCGACCTATCTGCATGCCGGCCTGTTGCGTGAGAAGGTCTGCCAGCATGCCTGCCCCTACGGCCGTTTCCAGGGCTCGATGCTGGATCCCGCGACCCTGGTGGTGAGCTATGACGAGGTTCGCGGGGAGCCGCGCGGCGCACGCTCGCGCGGGGTGGACGCGAGGGCGCTGTCGCAGGGCGACTGTGTGGACTGCAGCCTGTGCGTGCAGGTCTGTCCGGTCGGCATTGATATTCGCCAGGGGCTGCAGGCGGCCTGTATCAGCTGCGGCCTCTGTATCGACGCTTGCAATCAGGTGATGGACAAGCTGCGGGCGCCGCGCGGGCTGATACGTTTCAGCGCCTTGCAGGGGCACGCATCGCAGCGGAGGGCAGGGCCTGCCTGGCTGCGGCCTCGCGTCTTGGTCTACGGCAGCTTGTTGATGCTGCTCGGCGCAGCGCTGGTTTGGGCATGGCTGGCGCGGCCGGCGCTCAGGATGAATGTGCTGCGTGATCGCGCGGTGCTGTCTCGCCGGGCCGAGGACGGTGCGGTGGAGAACCTCTATCGCCTGCAGCTGATGAATGCCAGTCTGCAGGCACGACGGCTGAGCCTGCAGGCCAGCACGACCGGCGCCGAGCCGCTGGCCCTGCAGCTGGCCTATCGCGGCGAGCTGCAGGTCGAGCCGGCCGGGACGAGCAGCACCGTGGTGACGCTGCGCATGGCCGAAGCCGATGCACAGCGGCTCGCCAGCGGCAAGCCGCTGCCGATCCGCTTCGAGCTGCGCGACGCGCAGGGCAAGTCGGTGGAAACGGTCCGGGCCGATTCCACCTTCATGCTGCGCTGAGCCTCCGGGCCTGCTCGGTCTGCAACAGCCCCATCACTAGCCGGGAGGCATCGGCCTCCAGCAACTCGTCTTCGCGAAAGAAGAGCTGGTCCAGCGTGAGCAGCGCACGGCGCTGCGGGCGCTCGTCGCCGGCCAGCGGCGTTAGGTGCAGGCCGTCCTGCTCGCCATCGAGCAGGGCGAGACCCGGCGGGCGTTGCGCATCCCATTGCACCGGGCTGAGCACGATGAAGGCACAGCCCTGCGGGTGCAGGATGCTGCCGATGGGACCGTTCAGGCGCAGCCCGCGGCCGGTGTCGGTGGCGATGACCGAGGCGCTGCCCAGCTCCGCCAGGGCCTGCATGGCCACCCCGGGCCAGGCGCCGAACACCGAGCCGTCCAGCAAGGCCGGCAGGCGGTACTCGCGCAGCCCCCTGTTGCGGCAGCGGCGCAGCGCTTCCACGCTCAGGCGCTGCGACTGCAGCACTTCGGCTGCGAAAGCCTTGCGCTGGCGCAGATCCTGTATCGCCTCGGCCAGATCGGCCGCGCTGCCGCCCTGGCCGCCCTCGGCCGGCGGGATGCCCAGGCTGATCAAGCCCGCGTCGGCGATGTGCTGCAGGCAGTCGGCCAGCGAGGCGCTGGCGTCGGGGAGGTGGTTCATGAGCTGGTCCGATAACGCCAGGAGCTGGCTGGAAATCCGGCACGCCATGGCGTACCGAGGGGCTGCACGCAGTGTTGCCGCAGGTGTCTGCGCCCAAAAGCATCAGAATCTTGAGAGTTCAACGTATCAGACACGCCCAGGAACCCGATGAAACGTTACGAGGTCTATGCCGAGTCCATTGCCCAGCGCATCCGCAGCGGCAGCCTGAAGCCAGGGGACCGCCTGCCCTCGGTGCGCGAGGCCCGGGGGCAGCAGGGGCTCAGTGCCTCGACGATTTTCTCGGCCTACTACCTGCTGGAAACCCAGGGGCTGGTCGAGGCGCGGGCGCGTTCGGGCTATTACGTGCTGAGCCGAGCCGGCCGCAGCGAGCCGGAGCCCGCCGCCAGCGAACCGCTGAGCCACAGCATGGCGGTGGATGTCTCGGCCCTGGTGTTCCAGGTGCTGGCCCAGGCGCGCCAGCGTGAGCTGGTGCCGCTGGGGTCGGCATTCCCGTCGCCGACCCTGTTTCCGCTGGAGGCGCTGGCGCGCGGCATGGGGCGGGCGATGCGGGCCATGGATCCGTGGCGCACCGTGGAGGACATGTCGCCGGGCAATGGCGAGCTGCGGCACCAGATCTCGCTGCGCTATGGCCTGGCCGGCATCGATGTGCCGCCGTCCGAGATCGTCGTGAGCAATGGCGCGATGGAGGCGCTGAATCTCTGCCTGGAGGTGAGTACGCAGCCGGGTGATGTGGTGGCCATAGAGACGCCGTGCTTCTATGCGGCGCTGCAGGCCCTGGAGCGGCGCGGGCTGCGGGCGGTGGAGGTGGAGACCCATCCGCGCACCGGCGTCGATCTGGACTCGCTGCAGCGCGTGCTGGCACAGCATCCGGTCAAGGCCTGCTGGCTCATGCCGACCTTCCAGAACCCGATGGGCGGCACCATGCCCGATCAGGCCAAGGCCAGTCTGGTCGAGATGCTGAGCGCACGGCGCATCCCGCTGATCGAGGACGATGTCTACGGCGAGCTGCACCACGGCCCGCGCCGCCCGCCGCCGGCCAAGGCCTGGGACCGCGAGGGCTGGGTGATGCACTGCAGCTCCTTCTCGAAGTCGCTGGCACCGGGCTACCGGGTGGGCTGGGTGGCGGGTGGGCGTTTCGCGACCGCGCTGGGGCGGCACAAGCTGATGAGCTCGCTGGCCGCCGCCATGCCCTCGCAGCTGGCGCTGCAGGAGTTCCTGCAGCAAAACAGCTTCGACCGCCATCTGCGCAGCCTGCGGCATGCGCTCAGCCGCCAGCAGGCCTCGGCGCTGCGGGTGATAGCGCGTGAGTTCCCCGCCGGCACCCGGGTGACCCGGCCCGAGGGCGGCTATTTTTTATGGGTCGAGCTGCCGGCCGCCGTGGACGCGCTGGACGTGCATCGCCGCGCGATGGCCTGCGGCGTCGGCGTCGCGCCCGGGCATCTGTTCTCCGCCGACCGGCGCTACCGCCACCATCTGCGCATCAACCATGGCTATCCGGGCGATACCCGTTTCGAAGCGGCACTGTGCAGCCTGGGGCGCATCGTCAGCGAGCTGGCCCTGATGTGAGGGCTTGTGCGACCATAGGGCAGTAGCACCGGCAAAGCCGGGCACACCGCATGTCCATCGACACGCGGAGGACTGCAGTTTTAAGGAGGCCGCAGTTGAAAGCACTACTCGCCACCGCCGTTGCGGAACTCGCGCGTGAGCCCTCTCGGGGGGCGCATGCCGCGGCAAGACCATCGCTGGCACGCGCCCTGCACGCTATCCGCACCCATCTGGACATGGATGTCGCCTTCATCTCTGAGATGGTGGAGGGCCGCCGGGTCTTTCGCCATGTCGATGCGCGCCCGGGAAATGATCTGGTGCAGGTCGGCAATTCCGATCCCTTGGAAGACAGCTACTGCCAGCGCGTCATCGACGGCCGGCTGCCCGAGCTGATGACCGACGCCTGCTTGAACGCCGAGGCCCTGAGCCTGCCGGTGACGCGTGCCTTGCCGGTTGGTGCACATCTGAGCGTGCCGATCCGGCTGGGCGACGGGCAGCTGTACGGCACCTTCTGCTGTTTCAGCCACGCGCCGGACAGCAGTCTGACGGCGCGTGATCTGGCGATGATGCGTGTCTTTGCGGAGATGGTTGGAGAGCAAATCCAGGAGGAGCTGTCGACGCGCCAGGCCATTCAGCGGCTGGATCAGCGCATCGACACGGTGCTCGAGCGCGGCGGTTTGCAGATGGTCTATCAGCCCATCTTCGATGTGCTGAGCAACCGTGCCATCGGCTTCGAGTCGCTGGCACGCTTCTCCTCGGACCCCTACCGGTCGCCGGATGTCTGGTTTTCCGAAGCGGCCATGGTGAACCGCGAACTGGAGCTGGAGTCCCAGGCCATCCGCATCGCGCTGGGCGCGCTGCCGCAACTGGCTCCCGATGTGTATATCGCCGTCAACGCCTCTCCCGAGATGATTGTCAAAGGCGACTTTGCCGGCATGCTGCAAGGATTCCCGCTCGACAGAATCGTGGTCGAGGTCACGGAGCACCAGGCCGTTGAGCGCTATGAGGACATTGCCGCCGTGCTGAGCCCTCTGCAAGCACAGGGCCTGCGCGTCGCCATCGACGATGCCGGCGCCGGCTATGCCAGCTTCAGGCACATCCTGAATCTGCATCCCCACATCGTGAAGCTCGACATCAGCATCACGCGCGCCATCGACACCGATCACTCGCGGCGCGCTCTGGCGGCGGCCCTGCGCGGATTCGCTGCCGAGACCGGCTGCAGCATCGTCGCCGAGGGTGTCGAGACCTCGTCCGAGCTGGACACCCTCCGGGGACTGGGCATCGGCAGTGCTCAGGGTTATCACCTGGGCCGGCCCATGCTGCTGCAACAGGCGAGGGCGCTGATCCACTGAGCTCCGTCAGACCGCGCTCAGCCTGTTTCCTGCCCCAGTCAGACCGTCAATACACAGGCCTCCTGAAATTTGCGCAAACGCATGAATGCTGGGGCGCAAACGTTTAGCGTTTTCCTTGAGCTGCCATTACACTGACATTTCCTACAATCCGTCCGGTCTCGCCTCTGCGCTTGTTCGATGTCCGTCCCCGTGGCGAGGCTGGCAGCGTGGCGAGCTGTGTTCAACCAGTCTTGATGGGTACGCAATGATCGCTCAATCCACGCTCGTCGGCGCCATGCTGGCCGCCTCCCTGTCCGCCGTTTCGCTGTCGGCGTCGGCCCAGGCTCAGCCGGCCATCATCTTCGACATGGGCGGCAAGTTCGACAAATCGTTCAACGAGTCGGCTTACCGCGGCATCGAGCGCTGGAAGCAGGAGAGCGGCAAGACCTATCTCGAGTTCGAGATCAGCAACGACACCCAGCGCGTGCAGGCGATCCGCCGCATGGCCGAGCGCGGCGCCAGCCCCATCATCTCGATCGGCTTTGCCCAGGCCTCGGCGCTGGAGCAGGTGGCCAAGGAATTCCCGAAGTCGCAGTTCGCCATCATCGACATGGTCGTGAACCTGCCGAACGTGCAGTCGGTGGTGTTCAAGGAGCATGAGGGCAGCTTCCTGGTCGGCGCGATGGCCAGCCTGTCGAGCAAGACCGGCAAGGTCGGCTTCATCGGCGGCATGGACATCCCGCTGATCCGCAAATTCCAGTGCGGCTACGAGCAGGGCGCCAAGGTGGCCAACACCAAGGCCGAGGTGTTCAGCAATATGACCGGCACCACCGCCAGCGCCTGGAACGATCCGACGCGCGGTGGTGAGCTGGCCAAGGCGCAGTTCGCCAAGGGCGTCGATGTCGTGTTCGCCGCCGCCGGCGGCACCGGCTCGGGCGTCTACCAGGCCGCCAAGGATGCGTCCAAGCTGGCCATCGGTGTGGACAGCAACCAGAACCATATGCAGCCCGGCACGATGCTGAGCTCGATGGTCAAGCGCGTCGACGTGGCCGTCTACAACGTGCTGAAGTCCTACAAGCCCGGCCTGAGCGTGCTGGGCCTGAAGGAAGGCGGCGTCGACTACGCGATGGACCAGCACAACGCCAAGCTGGTCAGCGCCGCGCTGAAGACCAAGGTCGATGCCTACAAGGCCGACATCATTGCCGGCAAGATCAAGGTGGCCGACTACATGGCCGACAACGCCTGCAAGTACTGATAGCCCGAGAGCACGAGCACTGATTCCTGATGTCAGAAGCAAGCAGCGGCACACGAGTGCCTCCGGCGGTACGCCTGTGCGGGATCAGCAAGCGCTTCGGCGCGGTGCAGGCCAATCGCAGTGTGAATCTGAGTGTGGCCCCGGCCACGGTGCACGGCCTGGTCGGCGAGAACGGCGCCGGCAAGAGCACCTTGATGGCCATTCTCTATGGCTATTACCAGGCCGATGCCGGCCATATCGAGGTGGCCGGTCGCTCGGTGGCGATCGCCAACTCGCACCAGGCGATCGCGCTGGGCATAGGCATGGTCCACCAGCATTTCATGCTGGTCGAGACCCTGAGCTGCCTGGACAATGTGATGCTGGGCGCCGAGCCGGCCTTCTTCCTGGGCCGCGCCAAGCGTGAGGTGCGGGCCAAGCTGGAAGCGCTGATGCGCGACACCGGCCTGCATGTGCGGCTCGACGAGCTGGTCGGCGACCTGCCGGTCGGCGAGCTGCAGCGCCTGGAGATCCTGAAGGCCCTGTACCGCGGCGCCAAGATCCTGATCCTGGACGAGCCGACCGCCGTGCTGACCCCGCAGGAGACGCTGCAGCTGTTCGAGACCTTGCGCCGCCTGAAGGCCATGGGCACGACCATCATCCTGATCACCCACAAGCTCAAGGAAGTGATGGCCTTGTGCGACGAGGTCACGGTGATGCGCGCCGGCCAGGTGATCAAGACCAGCGCGATCGCCGACACCAGCCCGGAGGATCTGGCCGAGGCCATGGTCGGGCGCAAGGTCAATCTGGGCCGCAGCGGCGGCGCCAGGCGCGGCGACAGCCTGCGCCTGCAGGCGCAAGACCTGGCCCTGCGAGATGCGCAGGGCGTGGCGGTGCTGTCGGGCATCACGCTGCGGCTGCAGGCCGGCGAGATCGTCGGCGTCGCCGGCGTCTCGGGCAATGGCCAGAGCGAGCTGCTGGAGGTCTTGTCGGGCATGCGCGCGCCCGATGCCGGCCGGCTGAGCGTCGGCGCGGCGAGTTTCGATGCCGCCACCGCCTGGCTGGAGCCCGGCCAGGCGCGGCTGCTGAAGCTGGCCCATGTGCCGGAAGACCGCCAGGTCTGCGGCATGGTGATGAGTTTCCCGGCCTGGGAAACCGCCGCGCTGGGCTATCACGAGCAGGCGCAGTACCGCGCCGGCCCGGCCGGCTGGGCGATGAATCAGGGCCATATGCGGGCGCAGACCGCCGAGATGATGGAGCGCTTCGATGTGCGGCCGCGCGATGCGCAGCTGGGCTCGTCGAAGTTTTCCGGCGGCAACCAGCAGAAGCTGATCCTGGCGCGCGAGATCGGCCAGGCGCCGACCGTGCTGCTGGTGGGCCAGCCGACGCGCGGCGTCGATATCGGCGCCATCGAGTTCATCCACCAGCAGCTGCGCACGCTGCGCGATGCCGGCTGCGCGGTGCTGCTGGTCAGCTCCGAGCTCGATGAGATCCTGGCGTTGGCGGACCGGGTGCTGGTGATGAATGGCGGCCGCATTACCGGCGAGCTGGCCATCGATCAATGTGATGAGAAGAGTCTGGGCCTGCTGATGGCGGCCCAGGCGGCGGAGCCCGTGGAGTCATGAGTAGCAGTCAATCCTTGCAACTGCCGCGCTGGATGGATATCGGCCTGTTGCCGCTGTGGAATCTGTGTGTGGCGCTCGCGGTGGCGGGCTTGGTGGTGCTGGTGATCGGGCAGAGCCCGACCCAGGCGCTGGCGGTGCTGCTGCAGGGTTCTCTCGGCAGCGTGCGCGGCCTGGGCTACACGCTGTACTACACGACCACCTTCATCTTTGCCGGTCTGGCGGTCGCGATGGCCTTTCATGGCGGCCTGTTCAATATCGGCGGCGAAGGCCAGGCCACCTTCGGCGGGCTGGGCGTGGCCCTGATGGCGCTGGCCTTGAGCGCGAGCCTGCCGGCCTGGCTGATGCTGCCGCTGCTGGTGGTCTCGGGTGCTCTGTTCGGCATGGTCTGGGCCCTGGTGCCGGCCTATCTGCAGGCCTGGCGCGGCAGCCATATCGTCATCACCACCATCATGTTCAACTTCCTGGCCAGCAGCCTGAATGTCTATCTGCTGGTCAATGTGCTGCGGCCCAAGGGCAGCATGGCGGTGGAGAGCGCGAACTTTGCCGACAGCGCCCGCATGCCGGCCCTGCACAACCTGGCGCAAAGCCTGGGTGTCGAGATGCCCTCGTCGCCGCTGAATCTGAGCCTGCTGCTGGCCCTGCTGGCCTGTGTCTTCGTCTGGTGGTTTCTGTGGAAGAGCCGCGCCGGTTATGCGCTGCGCTCGGTCGGCAGCGCGCCCAAGGCGGCGCACTATGCCGGCATCCGGCCACGCATGCAGGTGCTGATCGCGATGGGCCTGTCCGGCGCGCTGGCCGGCATGGTCGGGGTCAACGAGATCTCCGGCGTGCAGGGCAAGCTGACGCTGGACTTCGTCGCCGGCGCCGGCTTCACCGGCATCGCGGTCTCCCTGATGGGCCGCAACCATCCGGTGGGCATCGCTCTGGCCTCGCTGCTGTTTGGCGTGCTCTACCAGGGCGGGGTCGAGGTGGCCTTCGAGGTGCCCGGCTTCAGCCGCGAGATGGTGGTGACGGTGCAGGGGCTGATCGTCTTGTTTGCCGGCGCGATGGCCATGGTCAGCGCGCCGCTGTTTGCCAAGCTGTATGCGGCCTTCCAACGCACGGCGGTGTCCCATGGATGAAGTGCTGATCGGATCCGTGCTGGCGTCCACCCTGCGCGTGACGACGCCGCTCTTGCTGTGCGCGCTGGCCGGCCTGCTGTCGGAGCGCTCCGGCGTCATCGACATCGGCCTGGAAGGCAAGATGCTGTTCGCAGCCTTTGCCGCGGCCGCTGCGGCCAGCGCCAGCCACTCGACCGGCATGGGGCTGATGGCGGCCATCGCCGTGGCCTGCGCGCTGTCGCTGCTGCACGGCTTTGCCTGTGTCAGTCATCGCGGCGACCAGGTGATCACCGGCGTGGCGCTGAATATGGTGGCCGCCGGCCTGACCGTGGTGCTGGGCATCGCCTGGTTCGCCCAGGGCGGCCAGACCCCGCCGGTCGGCACCGAGGTGCGCCTGACGGGCTTGAGCACCGCCTATGCCGAGCCGGTGGCCGGCGACTGGTGGGGCGCGGTGATCGGCCACGGCCTGCTGAGCCATAACGTGCTGGTCTACCTGGCCTTCTTCCTGGTCGCTGCGGTCTGGTTTTTCCTGGAGCACACCAAGCCGGGCCTGCGCCTGCGTGCGGTCGGCGAGAACCCGGCCATGGTCGACGCGGCTGGCGTCTCGGTGCCGCGGCTGCGTTATGCGGCGCTGCTGATGAACGGGCTGCTGTGCGGCCTGGCCGGCAGCTATCTGACCCTGGCGCAGAACGCCAACTTCAGCCCGAATATGACGGCCGGCCGTGGCTTCATCGCGCTGGCCGCGATGATCTTCGGCAAGTGGAAGCCGGTGCCGACCATGTTCGCCTGCCTGCTGTTCGGCTTTCTGGATGCGGTGGCGATCCGGATGCAGGGCGTGGCGCTGCCGGCGGCGCTGGGAGGTGGCGAGGTGCCGGTGCAGCTGATCCAGGCCTTGCCCTATATCCTGACCGTCGTGCTGCTGGCCGGCTTCATCGGCCAGGCGCTGGCGCCCAAGGCGCTGGGCCGACCCTATATCAAGGAACGTTGATCATGACCCTGACGCCCGAGTTGCAGCAGCGCCTGCTGGAGGCCTCGCTGCAGGCCCGCCAGCGTTCCTATTCGCCGTATTCGCGCTATGCGGTCGGTGCCGCCGTGCTCGACGAGCACGGCCTCATCCATCTGGGTGCGAATATGGAGAACGCCGCCTATCCTCAAGGCTGGTGTGCCGAGGCCACGGCCCTGGGCGCGATGCTGATGGCCGGCTCGCGCCGGGCCCAGGCGGTGCTGGTCAGCGGCCCGGGGCCCGACATCATCACGCCCTGTGGCGGCTGCCGCCAGAAGCTGCGCGAGTTCGGTGGCCCCGATCTGCTGATCATCGCGGCCGACCCGGGCGGCATCCGCCAGCAGTGGACGCTGGAGCAGCTGCTGCCCTTCAGCTTCGGCCCCGAACATTTGAAGACCTGAACTCCCGGGAGACAAGAACAATGAACACACAGGAACAGGCGATCACCGCCACCGTTGCCAAGCTGCAAGCCCTGTTCGGCCCGGCCCCCGAAGTGGCTGTGGTGCTGGGCTCGGGCTGGGCCGGCGCGGTCAGCCATGTCGAGGGCGCGCAAAACCTGCCCTATACCGAGCTGCCGGCCTTTCCGCAGCCCAAGGTTGAGGGCCATGTCAACGAGATCGTCGTCGGCCAGATTGGCGCCCAGCGCGTCGTGATGCTGCGCGGCCGTGCCCACACCTACGAGAGCGGCGACTGCACCGGCATGGCCGGTGCGCTGCGCAGCTTGAAACGCTGGGGCGTCAAGGTGCTGCTGCAGACCAATGCCTCGGGCTCGCTGCGCGCCCACACGCCGCCGGGCAGCCTGATGCTGATTGCCGACCACATCAACGCGCCGCAGCGCTCGCCGCTGATCGGCGAGCCGGGCAGCGAGCGCTTTGTCGACATGAGCACGGCCTATGACGCCGAGCTGCGCGGCCACGCCAAGAAGGTGGCCCAGGCCCAGAACATGAAGCTGGGCGAGGGCGTCTATGTCTGGGCCCTGGGTCCGCAGTTCGAGACGCCGGCCGAGATCCGCATGTTCGCGGCCTGGGGCGCCGATGCCGTGGGCATGAGCACCGTGCCCGAGACCATCCTGGCCCGCCATGCCGGCCTGCGCGTGATGGGCATCGCGTTAATGACCAATATGGCCGCCGGCCTGTCGGCCGAGGCCCTGACCCATGCGCTGACCTTGCAGCAGGCCCAGGCCTCGGGCGACAGCGCGGCGAAATTCCTGGCCCAGGTGATTGCGGGCCTGGCCGAGCTGCCCTCGCTGCGGGCCTGATGGTCATGGACCTGCATGTTGCCGCCCGCCAGGCCTTGGCCTGCCTGGATCTGACCAGCCTCAACGAGGCCGACAGCGCCGCCGATATCGAGGCGCTGTGCCGCCGTGCCCAGACCGAGTTCGGCCCGGTGGCGGCGGTCTGCGTCTGGCCGCGCTTTGTCGCGCAGGCGAGGGCGCTGCTGCCGGCCGCGATCAAGGTGGCGGCGGTGGCCAATTTCCCTGCTGGCCCACTCGATCTGGCGCGCGCGCTGGCCGATGTCGAGGCGATTGCGGCGGCCGGTGGCGACGAGGTCGATGTGGTGCTGCCTTACCGTGCGCTGATAGCCGGGCAGGCGGCCGAAGTCGCCGAGTTCCTGGCCGAGGTGCGCCACGCCAGCCGCCCGCTGACCCTGAAGGTCATCATCGAAAGCGGCGAGCTCAAGACCGGCGAGCTGATTGCCGAGGCGACCCGTCTGGCCCTGATGGCCGGGGCCGATTTCGTCAAGACCAGCACCGGCAAGAGCCCGCTGTCCGCCACGCCGCAGGCGGCGGCGGTGATGCTCGGCGAGATCGCGGCGAGCGGCCTGCCGCACGCTGGTTTCAAGGCCTCCGGCGGCATCCGCACGGTGGCCGAGGCCCAGGTCTATCTGCAGCTCGCCGCCGACAAGCTCGGCGCTGCCGCGCTGACGCCGCAGCGCCTGCGTTTCGGTGCCAGCGGCCTGCTCAACGACATTCTCGCGACGCTGTCGGGCCAGGCCCCGGTGCCCGCCACCAGCGCCTACTGATTCATTCAAGAGAGGAGCGGCAGCGATGATGCTGGCTCAGGAAATCATCCGCAGCAAGCGCGACGGCGCGGCGCTGTCCGAGGCGCAGATCCAGGCTTTTGTGCGCGGCCTGGTCGATGGCAGCTGGAGCGAGGGCCAGGTTGCGGCGCTGGGCATGGCCGTGTTCCTGCGCGGCATGGGGCGCGACGAGTGCGTGGCGCTGACGCGGGCGATGATGCACTCCGGCCGTGTGCTGAACTGGCCGGACATGCCCGGCCCGGTGCTGGACAAGCATTCCAGCGGCGGCGTCGGCGACAAGGTCAGCCTGATGCTGGCGCCGCTGGTGGCCGCCTGCGGCGGCTATGTGCCGATGATTGCCGGCCGTGGCCTGGGCCATACCGGTGGCACGGTCGACAAGCTCGAAGCGATACCCGGCTACACGACGACGCCGGCCCCGGCCGAATTCGACCGCATCGTGCGCTCGCTGGGCTGCGCCATCATCGGCCAGACCGCCGATCTGGCCCCGGCCGACAAGCGCTTTTACGCCACCCGCGACGTCACCGCGACGGTCGAGAGCGTGCCGCTGATCACCGCCTCCATCCTGTCCAAGAAGCTGGCCGCCGGTCTGCAGGGCCTGGCGATGGACGTCAAATGGGGCAACGGCGCTTTTGCCGACTCGCCGGCGATGGCGCAGCAGCTGGCCCAGAGCATTGTCGAGGTGGCCAATGGCGCCGGCATGAAGACCCGGGCGCTGATCACCGATATGAACCAGGTGCTGGGCAGCGAGGTCGGCAATGCGCTGGAAATTCACGAGACCATTGCCTATCTGAGGGGCGAGCCACGCGAGCCGCGCCTGCACGAGGTGACGCTGGCGCTGGCCGCCGAGATGCTGCTGCTGGGCGGCCTGGCCGGTGACGAGGCCCAGGCGCGTGCCAAGCTGCAGCGGGCGCTGGACAGCGGCGCGGCGGCCGAGAAGTTCGCGGCGATGGTCGCGGCGCTGGGCGGCCCGGCCGACCTGCTGGAGCGGCCGGCCGCCTATCTGCCCGAGGCGCCGGTGCTGCGCCCGGTGCCGGCCTTGCGAGCCGGTCGCCTGACGGCGATGCGCACCCGCGAGATCGGCCTGATCATCGTCGAGCTCGGCGGTGGCCGCCGCCAGGCCGGCGATGTGATCGATATGCGCGTGGGCCTGTCCGGCATGCGCCAGCTGGGCGATGAGCTGCAGGCCGGCGAGCCGCTGGCCTGGGTGCATGCGGGCAGCGAGCCCGATGCCGAGCGCGCGGTGGCTTCGCTGCAAGCGGCCTGCGAACTCGCCGAGCCCGGCGCGCCCTGGCAGGCCTTGCCGCTGATCGCGGCGCGGGTCGGCTAGACTTTCGCCCCCTCTCCCTCTCCTTGTCTCCGCCATGTCCGACTCTCCCGACACCCCGCCGCGCCGCGCGATCAAGAGCTTTGTCACGCGCGCCGGCCGCATGGGAACGGGCCAGATCAAGGCCCTGGCCGAGCTGGGCCCGCGCTTTGTGCTGCCCTTCAAGCCAGAGCTGCTGAAGCCGGCCGAGGTCTTCGGCCGCGAGGCGCCGCTGGTGCTGGAGATCGGCTTCGGCATGGGCGGGGCCACGGCCCAGATCGCGCAGACCCTGCCGGACCATGATTTCATCGGCTGCGAGGTGCATGAGCCCGGTGTCGGCGCCTTGCTGAAGCTGATCGACGAGCAGCAGATCGCCAATATCCGCATCGTCCAGCACGACGCGGTCGAGGTGCTGGCGCAGATGATTGCGCCCGGCTCGCTGGCCGGCGTGCACATCTTCTTTCCGGACCCCTGGCACAAGAAGCGCCACAACAAGCGCCGCCTGATCCAGGCCGAGTTCGTCGCCACCTTGATCCAGCACCTCAGGCCCGGCGGCTATCTGCATCTGGCCACCGACTGGGAGCCCTATGCCCAGCAGATGCTGGAGGTGCTGAGTGCCGAGCCGGGCCTGGAGAACAGCGCCACAGCCTATGCCGAGAAGCCGGCCTACCGGCCGTTGACCAAGTTCGAGAACCGCGGCATCCAGCTGGGCCACGGCGTCTGGGATCTGGTGTTCAGGCGCAAGACCTGACCCGCTGCTAGAGTGCGGCCATGTCTGAAGCTACACAACTCGCCGGCAAGCATGTCTTGCTGGGCCTCTCGGGCGGCATCGCCTGCTACAAGTCCGCCGAGCTGGTGCGGCTGCTGATCAAGGCCGGCGCCACCGTGCAGGTGATGATGAGTGAGGCCGCCGAGGCCTTCATCACGCCGGTGACCATGCAGGCCCTGTCCAACCAGCCGGTGCTGATGAGCCAGTGGGACGCCCGCGAGCTCAACAATATGGCCCATATCAACGCGACACGGCGCGCCGATGTGATGCTGGTCGCGCCGGCCAGTGCCGACTTCATCGCCAAGCTGGTGCAGGGCCGGGCCGACGATTTGCTGAGCCTGACCGCACTGGCTCGGCCTGCCGAGCGTTGCCCGCTGCTGGTGGCGCCGGCGATGAATCGCGAGATGTGGGCGCACCCGGCCACGCAGCGCAATATCGCGCAGCTGCGTGCCGATGGTGCCGTCGTGCTGGGCCCCGGCAATGGCGACCAGGCCTGCGGCGAAATCGGCGATGGCCGCATGCTGGAGGCCGCCGAGCTGCGAGACGAGCTGATCGCCTTCTTCCAGCCCAAGCTGCTGGCCGGCAAGCAGCTCCTGATCACGGCCGGTCCGACATTTGAGCCCATCGACCCGGTGCGCGGCCTCACCAATCGCTCCAGCGGCAAGATGGGTTTTGCGATCGCGCGCGCGGCGGCCGAGGCTGGCGCCGAGGTCACCTTGGTGGCCGGGCCGGTGCATCTGGCCACGCCGCGCGGCGTGCGACGTGTCGATGTGCAGACCGCGCTGCAGATGTATGACGCGGTGCTGCCGCGCGCGGCGGCGCACGATGTCTTCATCGCGACCGCCGCGGTGGCCGACTGGCGGCCGGCGCAGATCAACGAGCACAAGATCAAGAAGGACGGCAGCAGTGCCAGCGCGGCGCCGAGCTTTGAGCTGACCGAAAATCCCGACATCCTGGCCGCCGTGGCGGCGCTGGCGGACAAGCCGTTCTGTGTGGGCTTTGCCGCCGAGAGCCGCGACCTGCTCAAGCATGCGCGCGAGAAGCTGCTGCGCAAGGGCGTGCCGTTGATCGTCGGCAATCTGGGGCCGGCCACCTTCGGCCGCGACGACAATGCGCTGCTGCTGGTCGATGCCCAAGGCCAGCGAGAACTCCCTCACAACGACAAACTGAGCCTGGCGCGCGATCTGATCCGCGAGATCGCGGCGCGCCTGCAAGAACAAAAGCCATGACCACGACGACTGTTGACCTGAAAGTGCTCGATGCCCGCATGGCCGAGCAACTGCCCGCCTACGCGACCCCCGGCTCGGCCGGTCTGGATCTGCGCGCCTGCCTCGATGCGGCCGTCACCTTGGAACCCGGTCAGACCACCTTGATCCCGACCGGCCTGGCGATTCACATCGCCGACACCGGCCTGGCCGCGCTGATACTGCCGCGCTCGGGCCTGGGCCACAAGCACGGCATCGTGCTCGGCAATCTGGTCGGCCTGATCGACAGCGACTACCAGGGCCAGCTGATGGTCAGCTGCTGGAACCGCGGCCAGACCACTTTCGTGATCGAGCCGATGGAGCGCATTGCGCAGCTGGTGCTGGTGCCTGTGGTGCAGGCTGCGTTCCGGCGCGTCGAGGATTTCGATGCCTCCGCGCGTGGCGAAGGCGGTTTTGGATCGACCGGAAAGTCTTGATCAATGAAGTGAAGCGTCCGGCGGCGCGCCGCTGACCAGGCTGAACACCGCCTCGCCGACGCTGCCGGCCTCGATCTCTTCCTCGCTGGCCTCGCGCACATCGCGCACCTTCAGGTGCATGCGCAGGCCGATGCCAGCCAAGGGGTGGTTGCCGTCAAGCACCACATGTTCGGGATAGACCTCGGTGACGGTATAGACACGGTCGGCCGGCATGTCTTCGCTGGCCGCACCTTCGGGCAGGCCTTCGAACTGCATGCCTTCCGAGACGTTCTCGGGCAGCACGGCGCGGCTCTCGAAACAGACCAGGGCGGAGTCGTACTCGCCAAAGGCGTCTTCGGGCTCCAGCGCCAGGCTGGCTTCGAAGCCGATCTCCTGGCCGGCCAGCGCTTCCTCGACCTTGGTGAACAGGTCGTCGCCGCCGTAGAAAAACTCCAACGGCTCGCTCAGCTCGTCGATCAACTGGCCTTGGGCATCTTCAAGTCTCCAGCTCAGGGAGACCACACAGGGGGCGGAAATTTGCATGGGCGGGATGATCGCATACCGCAGGCAGGCCACAATCCAGGCCCATGAATATTGACCAATCCACGCCACTTCTTGGCGGTTTGTCCCCGGCGCAATTCATGCGCAGCCACTGGCAGAAGAAGCCGCTGCTGGTGCGCCAGGCCCTGCCGGGCATCACGCCGCCGGCCACGCGCGCCGAGCTGGCACGGCTGGCTGCCAGCGAGGATGTCGAATCGCGTCTGGTGACGGCCTTCGATGGCCGCTGGAGCCTGCGCCAGGGCCCTTGCCCGAAGCTGCCGCCCTTCAGCAAGCCGCACTGGACCTTGCTGGTGCAGGGGCTGGATCTGCATCTGCAGAGCGCGCATGACTTGCTGGCGCGCTTTCGCTTCATCCCCGAGGCGCGGCTCGATGATCTGATGATCTCCTATGCCAGCGACGGCGGCGGCGTCGGCCCGCATTTCGATTCCTACGACGTGTTTTTGATCCAGGTCCACGGCAAGCGCCGCTGGCGCATCGGCCGCCAGCCGGACGCGCGGCTGCGCGACGATGTGCCGCTGAAGATCATCGCCAACTTTCAGCCCGAAGAGGAGTTCCTTCTGGAGCCGGGCGACATGCTCTACCTGCCGCCCGGCTGGGCGCATGACGGCGTGGCCGAGGGCGAGTGCATGACCTGTTCGGTGGGTTTTCGCACGCCCTGGCGGGCCGAGCTGGCGCGCGAGCTGCTGCCGCGCCTGATGGATGACGAGACCCGGCCGCAGGCCAACCGCATGTATGCCGACCCCAAGCAGCCGGCCACCGCCGAGCCGGGCCGGGTACCCGAGGCCTTGCTGGCCTTTGCCCGCGATGCCGCCGAGCGCGCGCTGCGCGAGCCGCTGGCGCTGGAGCGGGCGCTGGGCGAGGCGCTCAGCGAGCCCAAGCCCAAGGTCTGGTTCGAGCCCGGCGCGGTCTTGCCCGATGGCGCCGCTGCGCGCCTGGACCGGCGCAGCCGCATGTTGTATGACCAGGCCCATGTCTTCATCAATGGCGAGTCCTACCGGGCCGGTGGCCGCGACGCCAAGCTGATGCAGCGCCTGGCCGATCTGCGCCGGCTCTCCGGTGCCGAGGTCGCCAAGCTCAGCGAGGGCGCCCGCGAGCTGCTGGATCAGTGGGCCGAGGACGGCTGGGTGCAACAGGATTTGTAAGAGGAGCGGGGCATGGCAGTGAGCTTGACCGAGGGCATCATCACGGGTCGCCAGGACTTTGTGCAGGCCTTGCGCGAGGGCCTGCAGTACGCAGCCGAGCAGGGTGGGCGCGAGCTGCTCTGGCTCGATGCCGATTTCGCGGCCTGGCCGCTGTCGGAGCCGGCGATGCTGGAGGCCTTGAAGCAATGGGCCCTGCCGCATCGGCGGCTGCGGATCGCGGCGGCCCAGTACGACACGGTGCAGCGCCTGCATCCGCGTTTCGTCCAATGGCGGCGGACCTGGGACCATGTGGTGCAGGCGGTGCAATACCAGGCCGAGGATGTCGGCGTCGGTCGGCCGGTGGGGCTGCTGATGGCGCCGGGGCTGTTCAGCCTGCGCCTGCTGGATGCCCAGCAATGGCGGGCCGCGCTATCGGTGCGAACTGCGGATGAGGTGGCTTGCAGGGAATGGTTTGATGCGGTTTGGCAACGTTCGACGGAATCCTTTTCAGCAAGTACCCTGGGCCTGTAAGGAGTTTCCCCAAGTGACGCTACAATGCTGGGCTAGGCGAGGGAAGCGTTCGAGGTTTCCACGTCTTGTTCTACTGAGGCACGCTGTCGGGTGGTAGTGCGGCGCTGCTTCAAGAAATACCGGTAATTGTTTCTTCGTCTAATTGATTCTTTGAGGACACGTATGAAAAAGTCGATCCTGTTGGCCTCCCTGCTGGCTGCTGTTGCTCTCTCCGCTTGTGGCAAGAAGGAAGAGGCTCCTGTCGCCGCTGAGCCGGCTTCGGCTGCTGCTCCGGCTCCCGTCGCTGATGCGGCCAGCGCTGTTGTCGACGCTGCTTCGGCTGTCGCCGGCGCCGCTGCCGACGCCGCTTCGGCTGTCGCCGACGCTGCCGCTTCGGCTGCCAGCAAGTAATCGGTTTTCCGGTCACTGAAAGCCGCCCGGCGCAAGCCGGGCGGCTTTTCTTTTGGGGTCGCCGATCTGAACTGCCTCAGTTCAGATCCAGCCATTCCATACCCAGGGTCTGGCTGGCCACCGGAATATCTGCCGGCGCCGCACCCAGTATCTCGGCCAGTGCCGCCGCCGCCAAAGCCGGCGAGTTATTGCGCTCGCTCAGATGCGCCGCCACCACATGCCGCAAGCCCTGATGCAGGCACTCATTCAGCAGCGCGGCGGCCGACGCATTCGAGAGATGGCCATGGCTGCCCAGGATGCGGCGCTTCAGGCTTGCCGGATAGCTGCTGGCCCGCAGCAAGGCCTCGTCATGATTGCATTCGAGCAGCAGGGCGTTGCAGTGCTGCAAGTGCTGTACCACCGAGGGCGTCAGCGAGCCGATATCGGTGATCACGCCCAGACGCCGGTGGCCGTCGCTGGCGCTCAGCTGCAGCGGCTCGTTGGCGTCGTGCGGGACCGCGAAGGGCCGCAGCTCGATGTCGCCAAGCGTCAGCCGCTCGCCGTCCTGGGTCAGGTGCAGCAGCGCTGGGTCGAAGTCCGGGCTGCCGATGGCGCGCCAGGTGCCGCGGCTGGTGAAGATCGGCAGCCGGTACTGGCGGGCCAGGCTCAGCGCGCAGCCGGCATGGTCGCCGTGTTCATGGGTGATGAAGATCGCGCTGAGCTGCTCGGGGGCGCTGCCGGCGCGCGCCAGGCGACGGCCGAGCTCGCGCAGGCTGAAGCCGCAGTCGATCAGCACGGTGGTGCTGGTGATGCCTTGGCTGGCTTCGATCAGGGTGGCGTTGCCGGCGCTGCCGCTGCCCAGGCTGCAAAAACGCATCGAAAAGCCTGCTGTGTGATGAAGGTTGGACCGAGGTCGTACAAGAAAAAAGCCGCCGCTGCGTCAGCAGGCGGCGGCCATGTCGGAGCTTAGGTTGCTTCAGCGCAGATCGTCCATCAGCAGGTTCAGAATGCGCTTGGCGTTCTCGTCGGTCTGCTGCTGGCCCTGGTTGTTGAGCACGCTGACCGTGCTGCGCTCGCCCTCGGACTTGACCGAGACGCGGTAGCGGTTGGCGGTCACGGCCTGCTCGCCCTTGAACAGGCGCTGGAAGAAGTTGGGTTCTTCCTTGCCGGCCTGGGTCGGGTCGGCATAGCGCAGGAAGAACAAGCCCTGGCTGCGGTCGCGGTCCTCGACGGTGAAGCCGTGGCGATCCAGCGACTGGCCGACCCGGCGCCAGGCGCGCTCGAAGCCCTCATTGACCTGCAGCGTGTCGGGCACTTCGCTCAGCGGCCGGCTGCGCGCGCCGCCGCGCGAGGGCGGCAGTTCGGACGAGGGGATCGCGACCGGTGCGGCGGCGCCCGCCACCACGGCCTTGGCCGCTTCGGTCTGACCGCCCAGCTTGAGCATCAGGCGCGACAGCATCTCGCCTTCCAGCGAAGCATCGGCGGCACGCGGCTGCCAGGCGGTCTGCTCGCGCTGGCTGGTGGTGTAGACCTCCTGCATGCCGCGATGGCTGATATAGATGTCGGTGCCGCCGCCGGCCACGCGCTCGATGCGGGTGCGGTACATATCGCGCTCGCCGGTCGAGTAGACCGAGTCCAGCACCGTGCCTATGGTGCGGCGGATGAAGTCCTGCGGCAGCTTGGCGCGGTTCTCGGCCCAGCTGGTTTCCAGCAGGCCCACGGCGGCATCGTCCTTGACCAGCTCGAAGCCGGACTCCTGCCAGAAGGCACGCAGCTGCGGCCACAGCTGGTCGGCATTGGCCGTGCTGCGCAGCCAGCGCACCTCGCCGTTGCGCTCCAGGCTGACATTGCCGGCCGCCTTCAGCGCCACCTGGTTGCTGGGGGCTGCAGCGGCCGCACGCGCTGCGCCGCCGCCTTGCTGCAGTGCCGAGGCGCTGACCGAGCCGCCCTGGACCTGGGAGCGGTTGTCGCGGGCCAGCTGGGTCAGGTCCGGCGGCACGTCCAGGCCGGTGGTCTGGCGGGCGGCGGTGCGGTAGTCGACCTTGTCGGAGCTCAGTACGCCGTCAAAGGAGCTGCAGGCAGCCAACGAGGCGATCAGCGCGGTGCTCAGGGCGGTGCGGGCCAGGCGCGTGGCCTTGGCATCGATGGGAAAGGAACGGGTCACGCTAGACATCTCCGGACTGAAGGCTGGATAAACGGGAAGAACCTGGAGCAAGAAGCCCCGGGTCAGAGCAGGCCTGCTTCGCTCATGGCTTGCGCCACGCTGGCCTGGCCGGCGGCCGTCAGCGGCGTGATCGGCAGGCGCAGTGCCGATTTGCAGCGGCCCAGGCGCTCCAGCGCCCATTTGGTGGGGGCCGGGCTGGGTTCGCAGAACAGCTGCTTGTGCAGGCCCAGCAGCTGCATATGAATGCGGGTGGCCTCGCGCACATTGCCGGCCAGCGCGGCCTTGCAGAGCTCGTGCATCGCGCGCGGTGCGACATTGGCGGTGACGCTGACATTGCCATGACCGCCCAGCAGCATCAGGGCCACGGCCGTGCCGTCATCGCCCGAATAGATCGAGAAGCCGGCCGGCGCATGCTTGATCAGGTAGGCGGCGCGCTCGATATTGCCGGTGGCTTCCTTGATGCCGATGACGCCGGGCAGGGCCGCGCAGCGCAAACTGGTCTCGGGCGCCATATCGGCGACGGTGCGGCCGGGCACGTTGTACAACATCATCGGGATGTCGACGGCCTCGGCGATGGCCTTGAAATGCTGGTAGATGCCTTCTTGCGAAGGCTTGTTGTAGTAGGGCACGACCGACAGCGTGCAGTCGGCGCCGACCTGCTTCGCGAAGCGGCTCAGATTGATCGCCTCGGCGGTGGAGTTGCCACCGGTGCCGGCCATGATGGGCACGCGGCCGGCTGCATGCTCGACCGCCACGCGGATGATCTCGCAGTGCTCCTCGACGCTCACGGTGGGCGATTCGCCGGTCGTGCCGACCACGCCGATGCAATCCGTGCCTTCGGCAATATGCCAGTCAATCAAGCTGCGCAGCGCGGCGTAATCGACGCTGCCGTCCTCTTGCATCGGCGTCACAAGCGCGACGATGCTGCCAACAATCGGTGTCATGGAATTCCTCGCAATCGGCGGATTCTACTGAAGCGCGCCGGCCTCTTGGCTCAGTCCAGGCGGTAGCGCTGGAAAACCCCCGGCTCGCTGCTTTCACGAACCGCAGCAACGCGCTGCAGATAGCGCGGGTTGACCCCGTCCAGAAAACCGTCCTCATAGGCGACGACGCGCAGCCCGGCACAGGCTTGCAGCAACTCGCCGGGCCGCAGCAGAAACTCCGGATTGGATGGTCGGCCCACACTTTGCTGGCCTTGGGTAAAGGTTTCGTAAATCAGCCAGCCGCCCGGTGCGACGGCCGCCGCGATGCGCGGCAGCAGCGGGCGCCACAGGTAATTGGTGACCAGCACCAGGTCAAACCGGCGCTCGCCCAGCGGCCAGGGGCCGGCTTCGATATCGGCCACCAGGGTGTCGGCCAGGCCGCTCAGCGCGGCCAGGGCCTGGGCATCGCGGTCCACGGCGGTGACCCGCATGCCTAGGGACGCCAGATGGCGCACATGGCGGCCCGAGCCGCAAGCCAGGTCCAGCGCGCTGGCACCGGCCTTGCAGGCCTGGGGCCAACGCAGCAGCCAGGGGGAGGGGGGGCTCAACATCTCAGAAACAGGCCCAGATCTGTTCGGACAGCTGCCGCATCAACTCGGGCTGCAGATAGGAAGCAAAGACGGCGGCCAGCAGCAGCAGGGCCGCCGTCCAGGCCAGGCCGCGCCGCCAGTTCATGCCGCAGCGGGCGCGGCACGCGCGATGGCATGCTCGCGCACCGGCAGATTGATCAAGGCCGCGGCCACACCCAGCGCGACGGCCAGCCACCAGACCACGTCATAGCTGCCGCTGCTGTCATAGAGCTTGCCGCCCAGCCAGACGCCCAGGAAGCTGCCGACCTGATGGCTCAGAAAGACAAAGCCGCTCAGCATCGACATATGCTGGATGCCGAAGATCTGCATCACCACCGAGTTGGTCGGCGGCACGGTGGACAGCCACAGCACGCCCATCACGGCGGAGAAGATATAGACGCTGGTCGGCGTCAGCGGCGCGAGCAGGAAGGCGACGATGGCCACCGAGCGCAAGGCATAGATGCCCGACAGCAGATAGCGCTTGGGCATGCGCTGGCCCAGGCTGCCGGCCGCATAGGTGCCGAACACGTTGAAAAGACCGATCAGGGCCAGCGCATAGGTGGCGACCTGCGGTGACAGGCCGTTGTCCTTCAGGTAGCTGGGCATGTGCACGCCGATGAAGACCACCTGGAAGCCGCAGACGAAGTAGCCGGCCATCAAGAGCTGGAAGCTGCGGTAGCCAAAGGCCTCGCGCACCGCCTGCGCGATGCTCTGATTCTGGGCGCTGTGCGCACGCGACTGCTCCGGTTCCCGCAGTCCGAAGGCCAGCGGGACGATCAGCAGGGCTGCCATCGACAGAAAGAACAGCGCGTTCTGCCAGCCGGTGCCCGAGATCAGCCAGTTCTCCACCGGCACCATCAGGAACTGGCCGAAGGAACCGGCCGCAGCGGCGACACCCATGGCCCAGGAGCGCTTCTCCGGCGCCACATTGCGGCCGATCACACCGTAGATGACCGCATAGGTGGTGCCCGACTGCGCCATGCCGATCAACAGGCCGGCGCTGCCGGTGAAGGCCAGGCCCGAGGTCGACAAGGCCATCAGCACCAGGCCCAGCGCATACAGCAGGCCGCCGACCACCAGCACCTTGAAGGCGCCAAACCGGTCGGCCAGCATGCCGGCCAGCGGCCCGGCCAGGCCCCAGGCGATGTTCTGGATCGCCAGCGCGAAGGCAAAGGTCTCGCGGGTCCAGCCCCGCTCCATCGTGATCGGCTGCAGCCACAGGCCGAAGCCGTGGCGTATGCCCATGGACAGCGTGACGATCAGCGCGCCGCACAGCAGCACCTGGTTCATGGACAGTTTGGGTGGGGCGGTGGCGGTGCTCATCTGCGCACTGTAGCCAAAGCCGGACGACCCTGCTCGGGCCCAGCCAAAGCTTGACAGTCTCCTAGAATCGCGCCCCATGGCGACCAAAGCAAATTCAAGCACCACCCCTGGCAGTTCCCCGGGCTCCTATGGCGAGGCCTCCATCCGCGTGCTCAAGGGCCTGGAGCCCGTCAAGCAGCGTCCGGGCATGTATACCCGCACCGACAACCCGCTGCACTGCATCCAGGAAGTCATCGACAACGCGGCCGACGAGGCCCTGGCCGGCTTCGGCAAGCGCATCGACCTGATCCAGCATCTCGACGGCTCGGTCTCGATCGCCGACGACGGCCGCGGCATCCCCTTCGGCCTGCACCCCGAGGAGGGCGTGCCGGTGGTCGAGATCGTGTTCACCCGCCTGCATGCCGGCGGCAAGTTCGACAAGGGCTCGGGCGGCGCCTACAGCTTCTCGGGCGGCCTGCACGGGGTCGGTGTCTCGGTCACCAATGCGCTGGCCAAGCGCCTGGAGGTGACGGTCTGGCGCGACAAGCAGGTCGCGACCCTGGCCTTCGAGGCCGGCGATGTGGTCGAGCCGGTGACGGTGCGCGCGATGGCCTCGGGCGACCGCAAGCAGGGCACGACGGTGCGGGTCTGGCCCGATGCCAAGTATTTCGAGGCGGCCGATCTGCCCAAGGGCGAGCTGGTCCATCTGCTGCGCTCCAAGGCGGTGCTGATGCCCGGCGTCACGGTGACCCTGAAGCATGAGAAGAGCGGCGAGATCCAGACCTGGGCCTACAAGGGCGGGCTGCGCGACTATCTGATGCAGACGCTCAGCGCCGACCCGCTGATCCCGCTGTTCGAGGGCGAGCAGTACGCGAGCAAGGCCGAGACCGAGAATTTCGCCGAGGGCGAGGGCGCCGGCTGGTGCGTGGCCTTCACCGAGGAGGGGCAGGTCATGCGGGAAAGCTATGTGAACCTGATCCCGACGGTGGCCGGCGGCACACATGAGTCGGGGCTGAAGGACGGCCTGTTCGGCGCGATCAAGGGCTTCATCGAGATGCATTCGCTGCTGCCCAAGGGCGTCAAGCTGATGCCCGACGATGTGTTTTCGCGCGCCTCCTTCGTGCTGTCGGCCAAGGTGCTGGACCCGCAGTTCCAGGGCCAGACCAAGGAGCGGCTGAACTCGCGCGATGCGCTGCGCCTGGTGTCCACCTATGTGAAGCCGGCGCTGGAGCTGTGGCTGAACCAGCATGTGGACTATGGCAAGAAGCTGGCCGAGCTGGTCATCAAGCAGGCGCAGACCCGCCAGCGTGCCAGCCAGAAGGTCGAGAAGCGCAAGGGCTCGGGCGTGGCTGTGCTGCCCGGCAAGCTGACCGACTGCGAGAGCCGCGACATCCTGCACAACGAGATCTTTCTGGTCGAGGGCGACTCGGCCGGCGGCAGCGCCAAGATGGGCCGCGACAAAGAGACCCAGGCCATCCTGCCGCTGCGCGGCAAGGTCTTGAATTCCTGGGAGGTCGAGCGCGACCGCCTGTTCGCCAATAACGAGATCCACGACATCTCGGTGGCGCTGGGCGTCGATCCGCATGGCAAGAACGATGCCGCCGACCTCAGCGGCCTGCGCTACGGCAAGGTCTGCATCCTGTCGGACGCCGATGTCGACGGCTCGCACATCCAGGTGCTGCTCCTGACCCTGTTCTTCCGTCACTTCCCGCGCCTGGTCGAGGCCGGCCATGTCTGCATCGCGCGTCCGCCGCTGTACCGTGTCGACGCGCCGGCGCGCGGCAAGAAGCCGGCCGCCAAGATCTATGCGCTGGACGAGGGCGAGCTGACAGCGACCCTGGACAAGCTGCGCAAGGAAGGCGCGCGCGAAGGCTCCTGGAGCATCAGCCGCTTCAAGGGCCTGGGCGAGATGAGTGCCGAGCAGCTGTGGGATACGACGCTGAACCCCGAGACGCGCCGCCTGGCGCCGGTGCGCTACGGCGAGCTGGACCTGGGCCAGACCGAGGAGGCCTTCAACAAGCTGATGGGCAAGGGCGAGGCCGCCTCGCGCCGCGAGCTGATGGAGATCCACGGCGATTCGATCGAGGTGGATGTGTGAAGACGGTCTACAACGACAGGCATGGCCTGCATGCGGCCACGCACGAGTTCTTCCGGGGCCAACGGGTGCCGGCCTTCGAGATTCCGGCCCGCGCCGACTATGTGCTGAAGGCGCTGCGGGACGCGGCGCTGGGCGAGGTGCTGGCGCCGAGCGATCACGGGCTGGCGCCGCTGGAGCGCGTGCATGCGCCGGCCTATCTGCGCTTTGTGCAGGGCGCGCATGCCGAGTGGCTGGCGCTGGGCGGCGAGGGCGATGCCTTCCCTGCGGTCTGGCCGGTACGCAGCCTGCGCTCGGATGTCGAGCCCAAGAGCTTCGCCGCCCGCATGGGCTTGTATTCGATGGACAGCGGCACGCCGCTGACCGCGGGTTCCTGGCAGGCCGCCTACTGGGGCGCGCAGGCCTGCCTGAGCGGCCTGGATCTGGTGCTGACGGGTGGCGAGCGTGCGGCCTATGTGCTGACCCGCCCGCCCGGCCACCATGCCGGCGCCGATTTCTTCGGCGGCTACTGCTTTGTCAATAACGCGGCGGTGGCGGCCCAGGCGGCACTGGATCGCGGGCTGCAGCGCGTGGCCATCCTCGATGTCGACTACCACCATGGCAATGGCACGCAGGCGATCTTCTACGAGCGCGCCGATGTGTTCTACGCCAGCATCCACGGCGATCCGCAGACCGAGTACCCCTTCTTTCTCGGCCATGCCGACGAGCGCGGCACCGGCGCCGGTGCGGGCTGCAATGCCAACTACCCGCTGCCAGCCGGTGCCAGCAACGACGAGTGGTTTGCCGCGCTCGATGCCGCGCTGGCCCGGCTGCGCGCCTATGCACCGGAGTTGCTGATCGTCTCGCTGGGCGTGGACACCTATGGCGGCGACCCGATCTCGCACTTCAAGCTGGACCGGCCCGAGTTCACGCGCATGGGCCAACTGCTGGCCGCGCAGGGCTGGCCGACGCTGCTGCTGCAGGAGGGCGGCTACGCGACCGAGGCGATAGGCCTGAATGTGGTGGCGGTGCTGCAGGGTTTCGAGGGATGAGCGTGCCCCGCGTCAGCCTGCGCCCGACCATGCTGTCCGATCTGGACTATGTCGTCACGGTCGAGCAGGACGCCGCCAATCTGCCCTTCATCACGCCCTGGGAGCGCACCCAGCACGAGGGCGCGATCCGCTTCCCGGATTCGCGCCATTTCATCGTCGAGTTCGGTGATTCCAACGAGCGCGCCGGTTTCGTGATCCTGCAGGGCTGCCGCAACCCGCACCGCTCGGTCGAGCTCAAGCGCATCGTGCTGGGCCCCAAGGGCCTGGGCCTGGGCCGGGCCTGCGTGCGCCAGCTGAAGAAGCTGGCCTTTGCCCAGCTGCAGGCGCATCGCTTCTGGCTCGATGTGAAGGCGCTGAACACCCGCGCCTATGCGCTCTACCAGAGCGAGGGCTTTGTCGAGGAAGGGCGTTTGCGCGAAAGCGTGCGCGTCAGCGTTGGCGCTGATGGCTATGACAGCCTGATCGTGATGTCCATGCTGGACCGCGAGTACCAGGCCCGCATCGCCCTGGGCGAGGAGGGCGCGTGAGAGGCCTCGCTGTTGTGTGCCTGCTCTTGCTCAGCGGCCTCGCTCAGGCCGAGCTGTGGGGCTATGTCGACGGCGCCGGCGTTGCCCATCTGGCCAGCCGCCCGCTGGACAGCAACTATGGCCTGGTGCTCGGCGTCGCCGAGCCGGATCGCCGCGTGCCCGGCAAGCTCGATGGCAGCCAGGGCCTCTTGACCTGGCTGGAGTTCGCGCCCGAGGTCAAGGCGGTGCAGCCCTTCTTGCGCGAGGCTGCGGCGCGTCACGGCGTCGATATGGAGCTGCTGAAGGCGGTGATCGCGGTCGAGTCCGGCTACCGGCATGACGCGGTTTCGCCGCGCGGCGCGGTCGGCCTGATGCAGATCGTCGCCCCGGCCGAGCAGACCCAGCGCCTGCTCGACCCCCGTACCAATGTGCTGACCGGCGCGCGCAAGCTGGCCGGTCTGATCCAACGCTTCGGCCGCATCGATGTGGCCCTGGCGGCCTGGAATGCCGGCGAGGGCGCGGTGCGCCGCCATGGCGGCGGCATGCCGCCGTTCGCCGAAACCCAGGCCCATGTCCATCTGGTGCTGGAGCTTTACTGGGCCCTGCTGCAACGCAGCCTGCCGGCCCAGGCCCAGCACCTCCGAATTCACAGCAGTCCAAAATGACCCAGACCACGATTGATTTCACCCCGCCCGCCGAGGAGGGCAACGAGGCGCTGACCCTGGCGCACTATGCCCAGCAGGCCTATCTCGAGTACGCGCTGTCGGTCGTCAAGGGCCGGGCCCTGCCCGATGTCTGCGATGGCCAGAAGCCGGTGCAGCGCCGCATCCTGTACTCGATGGACCGGATGGGCCTGTCCTTCAGTGGCACGACCGGCGCCAAGCCTGTGAAGGGCGCGCGCGTGGTCGGCGATGTGCTGGGCCGATTCCACCCCCATGGCGACCAGTCGGTCTATGACGCGCTGGTGCGCATGGCCCAGGACTTCAGCCAGCGCTACCCGCTGATCGATGGTCAGGGCAATTTCGGCAGTCGCGACGGCGACGGTGCGGCGGCGATGCGCTACACGGAAGCCCGCCTCGCGCCCATTTCGCGGCTGCTGCTCGATGAGATCGACGAGGGCACGGTGGACTTCGCGCCGAACTACGACGGTTCGACCCAGGAGCCGACCCAGCTGCCGGCGCGCCTGCCCTTCGTGCTGCTCAACGGTGCGTCCGGCATCGCGGTGGGCCTGGCCACCGAGGTGCCCAGCCACAATCTGCGCGAGGTGGCCGCGGCTGCGGTGGCCCTGCTGAAGAACGACAAGCTGAGCGATGACGAGCTCTTCGGCCTGCTGCCCGGCCCCGACTATCCGGGCGGTGGCCAGCTGATCAGCGCTGCCGAGGACATCCGCTCGGCCTATTTGAGCGGTCGTGGCAGCCTGAAGCTGCGTGCGCGCTGGAAGATCGAGGACCTGGCGCGCGGCCAGTGGCAGCTGGTCGTCACCGAGCTGCCGCATGGCACCAGCTCGCAAAAGGTGCTGGAGGAGATCGAGGAGCTGACCAACCCTAAGGTCAAGGCCGGCAAGAAGGCCCTGAGCCAGGAACAGCTGCAGCTCAAGGCCAGCGTGCTGGCGGTGCTGGACTGCGTGCGCGACGAGTCCAGCAAGGATGCGGCGGTGCGCCTGGTGTTCGAGCCCAAGAGCCGCACGGTCGAGCAGCAGGAGCTGATCACGACCCTGCTGGCCCACACCAGCCTGGAAACCTCGGCCTCGATCAATCTGACGATGATTGGCGCCGATGGCCGGCCGACGCAGAAGAGCCTGCGCCAGATCATTGTCGAATGGCTGGGCTACCGCCAGGCCACGGTGCAGCGCCGCACCCAGCACCGTCTCGCCAAGGTGCTGGACCGCATCCATGTGCTGGAAGGCCGGCAACTGGTGCTGCTGAACATCGACGAGGTGATACGCATCATCCGCAATGCCGATGAGCCCAAGCCGGCGCTGATCGAGCGCTTCCGCCTCTCCGACCGCCAGGCCGAGGACATCCTGGAAATCCGCCTGCGCCAGCTGGCGCGGCTGGAGGCGATCAAGATCGAGCAGGAGCTCAAGAGCCTGCGCGAGGAACAGGCCAAGCTGGATGACATCCTGGCCAATCCTGGCGTGCTCAAGCGCACCGTGGTCAAGGAGATCGAGGCCGATGCCAAGCAGTATGGCGATGAGCGCCGCACGCTGATCCAGGAGGAGAAACGCGCGGTGGCCGAGATCAAGGTGGTCGACGAGCCGGTCACCGTGGTCGTCAGCATGAAGGGCTGGGTGCGGGCGCTGAAGGGCCATGAGGTCGATGCGGCAGCGCTGGCCTTCAAGTCCGGCGACACCTTGTACGGCACCTTCCCCTGCCGCAGCGTCGATCCGCTGATCGTGTTCGGCAGCAATGGTCGGGTCTATTCGGTGCCGGTGGCGGTGCTGCCCGGCGGGCGCGGCGATGGTCAGCCGATCACGACCCTGATCGAGCTGGAGAGCGGCACGCAGATCGCCCATTACTACGCCGCCAACACCCAGCAGCGCCTGGTGCTGGCCGGCACCGGCGGCTTCGGACTGATCGCCCAGGTGGGCGATCTGATCGGCCGGCAAAAGGCCGGCAAGACCTTCCTGAGCCTGGAAGGTGAGGAGAAGCCGCTGCCGCCGGCCGCCTTGCCGGCCGGCGAGGTGTTGGGTGTGCAACTGGCCTGCCTGTCGCTGAACGGCCGCCTGCTGACCTATGCACTGGACGAGCTGAAACACCAGCCCAAGGGCGGGCGCGGCCTGACCCTGATCGACTTGGAGCCCAAGGATGCGCTGCTGAGCGTGGCGGCCTTTACCCAGGCTCTGCAGGTGCTGGGCAGCGGGCGCGGTGGCAAGCCCAAGGAAGAGCTGCTTAAAGGCACAAATCTTGCTCAGTATTCTGGCAAGAGGGCTCGAAAGGGCAAGGCGGTAGAGGGTTTGCAGAAAGTGGCGCGCGTTCTGCCCGCTTGAAGGGCAGGCGGTACGGAAATGGTGCAAGCCGAAGTTTTGGGCTTGGCAACCTTGGCTTACAAGTGGCCCCTTGAACCGGGGGGTGCTTACAAAAAGGTACAAGAAACAAGGGCTTAGCCCCTAACACAAGGGACGCGGGGGGTGGAACAGGAGTTGCGCTGCAGTGCACAATAAGTCATGAGTTCTTCGTACTCGTTTGTTCAACCTGGGAGTTTGTTTATGAAGTTGAAACCTCTAGTCGCTGCGGCGGCTCTGGCCTTGAGTGGTGTTGGTGCTCAAGCCGCGTCTTTTGATTGGGGCTCGCATGCCTTGCTGGAAAGCGCTTTGGCTGGAACTGCCGGTGGCTTGGTGTATGACACCTTCAGCTTCTCTCTGGCAGAGACGTCCACGGTGGCCAGCAGCGTCAGCTCGTTCGGCACGTTCGCTCCTGCGACGTACAGCCTGTTCAGCCTGGGTGGTGACGGTCTGGTCGGTACTGCTGACGATGCGGGCGTTGCTGCCTGGACCTTTGGTGGCGCCCCAACCGTCAATGAAGTGACCCTGAGCGCTGGTAACTATTACTACGCTGTGTTCGCTTTGGCCACCACGGCCGGTGCTTACTCGATCAACTCGGCCGCCGCTGCCGTGCCGGTGCCCGAGCCCGAGACCTATGCTCTGATGCTGGCCGGCCTCGGCGTGGTCGGTTTCGTTGCACGCCGTCGCAAGACGAGCTGAGCCCTCCGGCTCGAATGAAAAAGCGGACCTCGGTCCGCTTTTTTTATGCGCTCTCCGAAAGAGAGCTCAGAGCGCGCAGGCCCGGGCGCAGTCCGTCACCAGGGCCGGGCCCTTGTAGATCAGGCCCGTGTAGAGCTGCACCAGATCGGCCCCGGCCTGCAGCTTGGCGCGCGCATCGGCGCCGCTGAGCACGCCGCCGACGCCGATGATGGGATAGCCCGAACCCAGCGCCGCGCGCAGCAGGCGTATCACCCGGTTGCTGGCCTCGAACACCGGCCGGCCCGACAGGCCGCCCATCTCCTGGGCATGCTGCATTCCCTTGACCGCGTCGCGGGCGATCGTGGTGTTGGTGGCGATCACGCCGTCGATGCCGTTGACTTTCAGTGTCTGGGCGATCACCGCGACCTGATCCTCCTCCAGGTCCGGCGCGATCTTGACGAACATCGGCACGCGCCGGCCACTGCTTTGCTCCAGCTGCAGCTTGCGCTGTTGCAGCCGGGAGAGCAGCGCGTCCAGCGCCTCGTCGCTCTGCAGCGCACGCAGGTTCTTGGTGTTGGGGCTGGAGATATTGACCGTGATGTAGTCGGCATGGGGGAACACGCCCTCCAGGCCCAGCAGATAGTCGTCGGCCGCCTGCTCGATAGGCGTCACGGCGTTCTTGCCGATGTTCAGACCGACCAGGCCGCCACTCGCGCGGAAACTGTGGGCGCGCTGCACATTGGCGATGAAGCTGTCCAGCCCCTCGTTGTTGAAGCCCAGCCGGTTGATCAAGGCTTCGGCCTCGGGCAGGCGGAACATGCGCGGCTTGTCATTGCCCGGCTGGCCCTTGGGCGTCACGGTGCCGACCTCGATGAAGCCGAAGCCCATCGCGCCCAGGCCGTCGATGCAGCGGCCGTTCTTGTCCAGGCCGGCGGCCAGGCCGATGCGATTGGGGAAATTCAGACCTGCCACAGTGACCGGATCGCTGATGCGGCGCTGCGCCCACAGGCATTGGGCCGGGGTGTTTTGCAGCCGGGCGATGGAGCCCAGGGTCAGTTCGTGGGCATGTTCGGGATCCAGGCCGAACAGAAATGGGCGGGTAAGGGCATAAGGCATCAATGACATGGCCGGATTGTCGCATCGGCCCACCGATAATCCGGGCCCAGAAGGAGACTGCGATGAAGCCGCTCGATGACCCCCAACATGACCGTGAAATCGGTTCGCGTGATGCGACCCGCGATACCACCCGCACCGACGACACCCGCATCGGCGCCGTGCGCCCGCTGATCTCGCCGGCCCTGCTGCTGGATGAGCTGCCGCTGCCCGACGCCTCGCTGGAGCTGGTCGAGCGGGCCCGCCAGGAGATCGGCGATGTGCTGCATGGCCGCGATGACCGCCTGCTGGTGGTCGTCGGCCCCTGCTCGATCCACGACCACGACCAGGCGATGGACTATGCCCGCCTGCTGAAGAAGACCCGCGACGAACTGCAGCAGGACCTGCTGATCGTGATGCGGGTCTATTTCGAGAAGCCGCGCACCACGGTGGGCTGGAAGGGCTATATCAACGACCCGCGCCTGGACGGCACATTCCACATGAACGAGGGCCTGCGCCTGGCGCGCCAGCTGCTGCTGGACGTCACGGCACTGGGCCTGCCGGCCGGCACCGAGTTCCTGGACCTGCTGTCGCCGCAGTACATCTCCGACCTGATCGCCTGGGGCGCGATCGGCGCGCGCACCACCGAGAGCCAGAGCCACCGCCAGCTGGCCTCGGGCCTGAGCTGCCCTGTCGGCTTCAAGAACGGCACCGACGGCGGCATCAAGGTCGCCTCGGACGCGGTGCTGGCGGCCAGTGCCAGCCATGCCTTCATGGGCATGACCAAGATGGGCGCGGCCGCGATCTTCGAGACCCGCGGCAACGAGGATTGCCACATCATCCTGCGCGGCGGCAAGGCGCCCAACTACGACGCCGCCAGCGTGCAGGCCGCCTGCGAGGCCCTGAAGGGCTCGGGCCTGCGCGAGCAGGTGATGATCGACTTCTCGCATGCCAATAGCAGCAAGAAGTACGAGCGCCAGATCGAGGTTGGCCGCGATGTGGCCGCCCAGATGGCCGCCGGCGACAAGCGCATCACCGGCGTGATGGTCGAGAGTCATCTGCAGCCGGGTCGGCAAGACCTGGCCCCGGGCCAGACCAAGGCCGACCTGAAGCCCGGCGTCTCGATCACCGATGCCTGCCTGGGCTGGAGCCAGACCGAACCGCTGCTGCGCGAGCTGGCGGCCGCCGTGCGGCAACGCCGCGGCTGAGCCCGTTTCATTCCGCAGCTGGCGCCGTGCCCGGTCGTTTCGCGACCGGCCACGGCGCCTTGTCGCTTGGTGCTGGGCGCCATGCGGTGCCGTCCTTAGAGTTCGTTCATCCCAAGTCGAACCCCGAGGACGCGCATGAAAAATACCCTTCTGATTCCCCTGCTGGCCTTGTTCAGCCTTTTCAGCCTGCGCACCGAGGCGGCCGAGCTGGACCTTGATGTGCAGGGCCTGAGTGCCGGCAGCGGCCAGCTGCTGGTGGCCGTGTTCGGCGCCGAAGGCTGGCTGCGCCAGCCGATCGCCGCCGGCCGGCAGGACGCCTCGGCCCAGCAGGGCGGGGTGCTGCGCGTCCTGCTGAAGAACGTGCCCGAAGGCCTGGTGGGCGTCAGCATCATCCATGACCTGAACGGCAACGGCCGCCTGGACATGAACGCGATGGGCATGCCGCAGGAGCCGACCGCCTTCTCCAATAACGCGGTCGGCCAGTTCGGCCCGCCGCGCTTCGAGCAGGCCAGCTTCGAGCTGAAGGGCGACGGCGCCCGCCTGACGATCAAGCTCAACTGAATAGGGAGGCTTGTCATGCAACGACGTGATTTCCTCGGCGCCGGCGCCGCGACACTGCTGGGCACGGCCGCCCAGGAAGCCCTGGCCCTGGGCCTGCCGGCCGACTTCGACGCCAGCGCGGCGCCCGAGTTGCGCCCCTTTTCTGGCTTGTCCGATGAGGTGCCGCAGGCCGGCGCGTTGCGGGTCGAGGGCCGCATTCCGGCCGGCCTGCGCGGCGTCTACTACCGCAACGGCCCGGGTCTGATGGCGCGCGGCGGCGAGCGCTACCGCCACTGGTTCGACGGCGACGGCCTGGTGCAGGCCTGGCGCTTCGAGGATGGCCGGGTCAGCCACAGCGCGCGCTTTGTGCAGACCACCAAGTTCAAGGCCGAGGCGCGCGAGCAGCGCTTTCTGGTGCCGGCCCTGGGCACGGCCATCCCGCCGCGCATGCCCGTGCACGGACCCGACAGCATGAATGTCGCCAATACCAGCGTGCTGCGCCAGGCGGGCCGGCTCTACGCGCTGTGGGAGGGCGGCAGCGCCTACGAGCTCGACCCGGCAAGCCTGGAAACCAAGGGGCTGCGCGTCTGGTCTCCCGAGCTGGCCGGCCTGCCGTTCTCGGCCCATCCCAAGCAGGAGGCGGACGGCACGAGCTGGAACTTCGGCACCGCCCACGGCCGCATGGTGATCTACCAGCTCTCGCCGGCCGGTGCGCTGCTCAAGAGCGCGGTGTTCGCGATGCCGGCCTCGGCGATGGTGCATGACTTCGCGGTCTCGCAGCGCTATCTGGTCTTTCTGCTGCCGCCGGTGCAGCTGGATCTGCCGGCCCTGCGCTCGGGCGGCAGCATGCTGGACGCGATGCGCTGGCAGCGCGATCAGCCCACGCGCGTGCTGGTCATCGCCAAGGCCGATCTGAGCCAGCGGCGGGTGCTGGAGATGCCGGCTGCTTTTGTCTTCCATTTCGGCAATGCCTGGGACGCCGACGGCGAAATCCATCTCGACTATGTGCAGGGCGCGCCGCTGCCCGAGATCAATGCCGATATGGAGCAGCAGATGCGCGGGCGGCGCCCACCGCCGCGGCATTCGACGCCGCGCTTCATGCGCATCACGCTGGCCGGCGGTGGGCGAATCGAGCTGCAGTCGCGCGACGAGGCGGTGGAGTTCCCGGTGGTCGATCCGCGCGTGGTGGCGCAGCGCTACAGCAAGCTCTGGTACCCGACGGCGGTGGATCTGGGCCCGCGCTGGGGCTTCAACGGCCTGATGGGCCTGGACCTGGACAGCGGCCGGCGCGAGCGCTTCGTGTTCGGCACCGACACCGTGATCGAGGAGCATGTGCTGGTGCCCAAGCCGGGCAGCAGCCAGGAAGGCGAGGGCTGGCTGCTGGGCATGGGCTATGACACAGGGCGGCGGCAGAGCTTTGCCAGCATCTTCGACGCCCAGGCGCTCGCCGCCGGGCCGCTGGCGCGGGTCTGGCTGCCGCACTGGCTGCCCTACGGTTTTCACGGGCGCTTCTACCCCGCTTGAGATAATCGGGTTTTCGACAGCTGCGGTGCTTTGCGATGACTCAAGACGAACTGAAAACCCTGGTGGGCCAGGCGGCCCTGAACTATGTGACGCCCGGCAGCATCGTCGGTGTGGGCACCGGCTCGACGGTGGACAAGTTCATCGATGCGCTGGCCGCCAGCGGCATGGCCATCGCCGGCGCGGTATCCAGCTCGCAGCGCAGCACCGAGCGCATGCGCGGGCTGGGCATCCAGATCCTGGAGGCGGCCGAGGTGACGAGCCTGCCGGTCTATATCGACGGCGCCGACGAGATCGATCAGGCCGGGAACATGATCAAGGGCGGCGGTGCCGCGCTGACGCGCGAGAAGATCGTCGCCGACCTGGCCGAGCGCTTTGTCTGCATTGCCGACGAAAGCAAGCTGGTGCCGGTGCTGGGCGGCTTCCCGCTGCCGGTCGAGGTGATCCCGATGGCGGCGGCCCAGATCGCGCGCCGCTTCGCCGCGATGGGCGGTCAGGCCACGCTGCGTGCCGGCTGCGTCACCGACAACGGCTGCCAGATCCTCGATGTGCGCGGCCTGCAGATCCGTGAGCCGGCGGCCTTCGAGGCCGAGGTCAGTCTGTGGCCCGGCGTCGTCACGGTCGGCGTGTTCGCCCGCAACCGTGCCAGCGTCTGCCTGCTGGGCACGGCCGAGGGCGTCCGGACGCTGGACTTCACAGCCTGAACACGCCGATCGCGGTCGACAGCCGGCCGGACTGATCCTTCAGGCTTTCGGCCGCCGAGGCGGCTTCCTCGACCAGGGCCGCGTTTTGCTGCGTCATCTGGTCGAGCTGGGTCACGGCGGCATTGATCTGGTTGATGCCGTCGCTTTGCTCGCGCGAGGCGGCGCTGATCTCGCCGATGATGTCGGAAACCCGCTGCACGCTGGAGACGATGTCGCCCATCGTCGTGCCGGCGTCGCGCACCAGCTTGCTGCCCGACTCGACCCGCTCGGCGCTGGCGCTGATCAGGGTCTTGATCTCCTTGGCCGCCGTGGCGCTGCGCTGGGCCAGCGAGCGCACCTCGGAGGCCACGACCGCGAAGCCGCGGCCCTGCTCGCCGGCGCGGGCCGCTTCCACCGCCGCATTCAGCGCCAGGATATTGGTCTGGAAGGCGATGCCGNGGCCGCCGTGGCGCTGCGCTGGGCCAGCGAGCGCACCTCGGAGGCCACGACCGCGAAGCCGCGGCCCTGCTCGCCGGCGCGGGCCGCTTCCACCGCCGCATTCAGCGCCAGGATATTGGTCTGGAAGGCGATGCCGTCGATCGTGCCGATGATGTCGCTGATGCGGCGCGAGCTGTTGTTGATCTCGTCCATCGTCGACACCACCTGGGCCACCACGGTGCCGCCGCGCTGCGCCACCTCGGCGGCCGAGTGGGCCAGCTGGTTGGCGGTGGTGGCCGACTCGGCCGTCTGCCGCACCGTGCCGGTGAGCTGCATCATCGAGGCGGCGGCTTGCTGCAGGTTTGACGCGGTCTGCTCGGTGCGGGCCGACAGGTCCAGATTGCCGGCGGCGATCTCGGAGCTGGCGGTCGAGATGCTGTCGGTCGAGCCGCGCACCTCGCCGATCAGCTTCAGCAAGGCCTCCTGCATGGTCTTCAGCGAGCGCAGCAGCTGGCCCGTCTCGTCATTGCTGCGCGGCGTGATCGGGCGGGTCAGGTCAAAGTTCGCAATCGCATCGGCCACCGTGGCGGCCTCGCGCAAGGGGCCGGTGATCGAGCGGGTCAGCCAGACGGCCAGGGTCGCACCGACCGCCAGCGCGCACAGCGCGAACACCACCAAGCCGGTGCGGGCCGTGCTGTTGGCGGCGTCCACCCGCTTGGCGGCGGCGTCCAGCTGCGCGCGTTCTTCCTGCACGATCTCCTTGATCGCGTCCTGGAACTTGGCGGCGGCCGGCTGGAACTGGCTGTCGAAGATCTGCCTGGCCTTGTCGGCGTCGCCGGCCTTCTTGGCGGCGCTGACGGCGTCGCGGCTGCTCAGATAGCCTTTGCGGGCCTCGGAGAGCTGCTCGAACAGCTTGCGCTCGGCGGGCGAGCTCATCTGCTTGTCCAGTGCCTTTTGCAGCTCGGTCGATTGCTTGGTCGACTCGGCGGCCGAGGCGGCGAAGAACTCGGCCAGGCTCGGGTCGGCGCTGATCGCGATCGCGCTGGTGCGGTTCACGCCATTGGTGATGTTGCGGTACCAGTCGGAGGCCAGGCGTTCGCTGACCAGGGAGTTCTCGTACATATCGCTGGTTTCGGCCGCGACCCGGCTGAGTGCCCAGAAGCCCAGGCCGGAACCGGCAAAGGCAATCATCAGCACCAGACTCAGAACCACGGTCAGGCGCTGGCCGATGGAACGGCCGGCAAACAGGCTGCTAAGCATAGAGGTCTCCCGAATAGGCTGGGTGCGCGGGCGGTTGCCGCGTTTCGCCCCTGGTTATCGGCGCTTGTTGCGCAAAGCTGAGGGCGCTCTGGCCTGGCGGGGCGATCTACGACTGGGTCGGACGCCGTGACTCGCGCACCCGAAAGCGTGCCGGATCGATGGCGTCCAGCAAATCGGCCTCCAGCGGCAGCGGCGCGCCCGTCAGCTGTGCGGCCGCGACCTGGCCGCACAGTGCCGCCCAGCTGATGCCGCGCGAACCCAGCGCGGTGCACAGCAGCAGGCCGGGCAGGCGTGGCAGCAGGCGGGGCTGATCCTCGCGGCCCTGCGGGTCCAGCGGCAGCCCGCCCACCAGCGGCAGGCGATCGGGGGCCAGCAGCCGCCAGCCGACACGGCCGCTCAGCGCCGCTTCGGGCACCTCGGGCAGACGGGCCAGCTCGGCCCATTGCTCGAGATTGCGGCGCTGGTCGGCCGGGCGCAGCGCCGGGTCGTCATCCCCGTCCTGGCTGGTGGCGCCGCACCACAGCCCGCCGGCGCCGTCGGCCAGCGCATAGCCGGCACCGGCCAGCGGCAGGGCCGGCAGCGGCGTGGCCTGTGCCAGATGGCTGATCTGGCCGCGCTGGCGTGTCAGGGGCAGTGCCAGATCGGGGGCCAGGTCTTGCAGCAAGCGCTGGCTCTGGTGACCGCCGGCCAGCACCACGGCCGGCGCCTCGGCCAGCAGGTCGCCGTCCTCGTCCAGCGCCCGCCAGCCGGGCCCGCCCGGGCGCAGGCTGGCGACACGCCGGCCCAGCCTCAGCGGGGTGTCGCCGAGCAGGGCGCGCACATAGTCGGCCGGCGGCAGCGCACCGCCGCCGGGGTAGAACCAGGCCGGCCGGCCATGGGCGAGGCAGGCCAGCGCCTGGGCAGCCTCGGCATCGAGCGCCTGCACATAGTCCTCGGGCAGGCCCAGGCGGGCGATCTGGGCGCGCATGCGAGCGATGTCGCGCTCGGCCTCCAGGCGCAGCAGGCCGCGCTGCAGCCAGGGCAGGGCGGGCAGCTCGGCCAGCGCGCGCCCGGTAGCCAGCGCGGCGGCGCGGTTGAAGCGGGCGTGCAGGCCATCGTCGGGGTTCAAGGTGCCATGGAACAGGCCGCCCGGGTTGCCCGAGCTGCCCTGGGCCACGGCCGCGTGGCTGTCCAGCACCGTGCAGCCCAGGCCCTCGCGCCGCAGCGCCCAGGCGCAGGCGGCCCCGGCCAGTCCGGCGCCTATCACCAGCACCTCGCGCGCCGTCGGTGCCAGCGCCTGCCGCGCGGCCGGGCGCTGCAGCAGGTGGCGCGGCGCGAAGCGGGCCACGCTCATGCGGCCTTTCTTCGCAAAGCCGGGCCGCTTCTCGACCGCAAAGCCGGCGGCCGACAGTCCCTCGATCACCGCCGGCGCCGTGCTCCAGGTGCTGGCGCTGGCACCGGGCTTGGCCAGGCGGGCCAGCAGCTTCAGCGTGTAGCCGTCCCACATCGCCGGATTGCGCGCCGGCGCGAAGCCGTCCAGATAGATGGCATCGACCTCGGCCACCAGGGTCTTGAGCCAGTCGCGCACATCGCCCAGCGCCAGCAGCAGCTGCACCCGGCCGCCTTCGAAACTCAGGTTGTGCAGATTGGGCGTCAGCGGCGGCCAGGCGGCCAGCAGCTCGGCGGCCAGGGCTGGCTCGGGGCTGGCGGCATGGGCGCGCGCCATGTCTTCGCGGCGCAGCGGATGTTTTTCGATGCTGATGAAGAACAGCCGCTCGCAGCGCGCCGGATCATCGCGCCAGGCCGCCCAGCTCGCCAGGAAGTTGTTGCCCAGGCCGAAGCCAGTTTCCAGGATCACGAAGCGCGCCTGGTCGGCCCAGCGCTGCGGCAGCCCGTTGCCGCCCAGAAAGACATGGCAGGCCTGGCCGAAGGCGCCGGCGCGGGCGTGATAGATATCGCCGAACTCGGGGGCGGCCGGGGCGGCGGCATCGCCGAAGTCGACGCGGGCGGGGAGGATGGGCTGAGTCTTCATGCGCGGGCCGCGAGTATGCCCCAGCGCCGGCTCAGAGCGTGACCGTCTCCCCGTGCTGGGGCACGCGCACGCGCCAGCCCAGCTCGTCCTGGATGCGGCTGCGCAAGGCGTCGCTGGCCTCGGGCTCGCCGTGCACGACAAAGGTCTGGCGCGGCGGCGTCTTGAAGCCGCGCAGCCAGGCCATCAGCCCCTCGGCATCGGCATGGCCGGAGAAGCCCTCCAGATGGCTGACCTCGGCATTGACCGGCACGAAAGCGCCGTGCAGCTTGATCTCGCGCGCGCCGCCCACCATCTTGGCGCCACGGCTGCCGCCGACCTGGAAGCCGGGGAAGACGATGTGGTGGCGTGCGCCCGGTGCCAGGGTCTCGATGTAGTTCAGCACCCGCCCGCCGGTGGCCATGCCGCTGGCCGAGATGATGATGGCCGGCCGCGTGATGGCGCGGGTGGCGGCCTTCAGCGAGTCGGCCGGCTTGGCGATCAGGCTCACGCCCTCGCACAGCCGCGCCGCCTCGCGCAGGCCGATGCGCAGCAGCTTGGCGTGCTTGACGATGATGTCGGTGGCCAGCGTGGCCATCGGGCTGTCCAGCAGGATGGGGATGTCATGGGGCAGCTCGCCGGCGGCGCGCAGGCGCTGCAGCACCAGCAGCAGGGCCTGGGCGCGGCCGACCGCGAAGCTGGGCAGCAGCACGCTGCCGCCACGCTTGAGCGTGCTGCGGATGATCTGCGCCAGCCGGGCCTGCACATCCTCGGGCGGGTGGACGCGGTTGCCATAGGTCGACTCGACCAGCAGCACATCGGCCTGCTCGACGGTCTGCGGCGGCGGCATCAGCAGATCGTTGCTGCGCCCCAGATCGCCGGAGAACACCAGGGTCTGACCGGCGGCCGTGACGCTGATGGCCGAGGCTCCCAGCAGATGTCCCACCGGCGTGAAGCGGATCTCGGCGGCGCCCAGGCGCAGCCGGCCGTCGCGCGGCAGACCGACAAAATGAGCCAGCGCCTTCTTGGTGTTGGCGGCGGTGTAGAGCGGCAGCGCGGTCTCGTGGCGCGAGGTGTGGAAGCGGTTGGCGCGGCGCGCGTCCTCTTCCTGCAGCTTGGCGCTGTCCAGCAGCAGCACCTCGCAGAGATCGCGGGTCGCGCCGGTCGAGAAGATCTGGCCCTTGAAGCCCTGGCGCACCAGGGCCGGTATATAGCCACTGTGGTCCAGATGGGCATGCGAGAGCAGCACCGCGTCGACGCTGTGCGGCGCGACGCCGAAGCCCGCCCAGTTGCGCTCGCGTAGGGTCTTGTAGCCCTGGAACAAGCCGCAATCGAGCAGCAGGCGCTGCTCGCCGATGTCCAGCAGATGGCGTGAGCCGGTGACGGCGTCGGCCGCGCCGAGGAAGGTCAGCTTCATCATGTCTCCCGATCTGGGTCTGTCCGGGGCGATTCCAGCACCGGCAGGGTCGGGCCATCTTGATGCATCTCAAGTGTCGGGACGAAAAAAAGCCCGGCGCTTGAGCCGGGCTTTGTCGGGCCTGAGCCGGGGCTCAGCGCTTGGTCTGGGTCAGGCGTGCGCCGCCCGGGTTGCGGCCGCCGCCACCTGCGGGACGCGAGCCGGCCGGCTTGGCCGCAGCGGGGCGAGCGCCGCCGCCATTGCCCGAGGGGCGCTGGCCTTGGGGGGCGGCGCCACGCGGTGCGCCCTCACGCGGGGCCGAGCCACGCGGTGCACCATCACGCGGGGCTGCGCTGCGCGGTGCGCCGTCGCGGGCGCCGTCACGCTGACCGCCACGAGGGGCCGAACGGCCAGCGCCGCCGCCACCACGCGAGTTGCCGCCGCGACCGCCGCCGGAGCGGCTGCCATTGGTGTTGAGCACCATGCGGCCCAGCACGATGGGTTCGGGGCGCTCGCTCGGATCGGGCGCGAAGCCGGGGATGATTTCCTTCGGGATCTCGCGCTTGATCAGCTTCTCGATCTCCTTCAGGAAGCCGTTCTCGTCGACGCAGACCAGCGAGATCGCCTCGCCCTGGGCACCGGCGCGGCCGGTGCGGCCGATGCGGTGCACATAGTCCTCGGGGACATTGGGCAGCTCGAAATTGATCACATGGGGCAGCTGATCGATGTCGATGCCGCGCGCCGCGATATCGGTGGCCACCAGCACCTGCAGATCGCCGGTCTTGAACTCGGCCAGCGCCTTGGTGCGGGCACCCTGGCTCTTGTTGCCGTGGATGGCCATCGCGCTGATGCCCTGGTCGTTCAGATAGTCGGTCAGGCGGTTGGCGCCATGCTTCATGCGGGTGAAGACCAGCACCTGGTCCCAGTCGCCCTGCTTGATCAGATGGGCCAGCAGTTCCTTCTTGCGCTCGCGGCCCACCGGGTGGACCTTTTGTGCAATCGACTCATTGGTCTGGTTGCGGCGCGCCACCTCGATCAGCGCCGGCTGGTTCAGCAGGCGGTCGGCGAGGTTCTTGATGTCGTCGCTGAAGGTGGCCGAGAACAGCAGGCTCTGCTTCTTGGCCGGCAGCAGGGCCAGCACCTTCTTGATGTCATGGACGAAGCCCATGTCCAGCATGCGGTCGGCCTCGTCCAGCACCAGGATCTGCACCTGGCTCAGGTCCAGCGTGCCTTGCTGGGCGTGGTCGAGCAGGCGGCCGGGGGTGGCCACCAGGATGTCGACGCCGTCGCGCAGGCGGTTGATCTGCGGCTGCATGCCAACGCCGCCGAACATCACCATGCTCTTCAGCGGCAGGTACTTGCCATAGGTCTGCACGCTTTCCTCGACCTGGGCCGCGAGTTCGCGGGTCGGGGTCAGCACCAGCGCGCGGATGGCCGGCTTGCCGCGCTTGTTGGTGGCCGGCGCGCCCGTCGACAGGCGGTGCAGCAGCGGCAGGGTGAAACCGGCGGTCTTGCCGGTGCCGGTCTGGGCGCCGGCGAGCAGGTCGCCGCCCTGGAGGACGGCCGGAATGGCCTGCGCTTGGATCGGGGTGGGGGAGGTATAGCCGGCGTCGGCAATGGCCTTCAACAGGGGGGCGGCCAGGCCCAGGGAATCAAATGTCATCGACTGCAATGTGTGCACGGTGCCCTGTGAGCATGACCGCGCCTTCAGGGGGCGCCAGTCTTCGGGTCATGCAAGGAGCGTGCTTGAGCTCAAAAAAATAACGCCGCGCAAAGACTGTGATGCGCAGCGTTGGGCTCGATTATAGCGGCCGGGCCGGCGGCTGCCGGGGTTGGCGGCGGCAAAGCCTGGATGAGGTGTGCATAAAGCAGCGACAATAGCGGCTTCGGCCGTGTCGATCCGACCGGCTCTTGCAAGACTCAGCAGGCCCTTGACGGGCCTGCAGATTTTTAAGCCTCTCAGGACCCAGCATGGCTCAGTACGTCTTTTCAATGAACCGCGTCAACAAGACGGTTCCCCCCAAACGCCACATCCTGAAGGACATCTCGCTGTCCTTCTTCCCGGGCGCCAAGATCGGCGTGCTGGGCGTCAACGGCTCGGGCAAGTCGACCATCCTGAAGATCATGGCCGGCGTCGACAAGGAGTACGAAGGCGAGGCCATCGCGATGCCGGGCATCAAGATCGGCTATCTGGAGCAGGAACCCAAGCTGAACCCGGACCAGACCGTGCGCGAAGCGGTGGAGGAGGGCATTGGCGGCGTGCTGGCCGCGAAGAAGCGCCTGGACGAGGTCTATGCCGCTTACGCCGAGCCGGACGCCGACTTCGACGCGCTGGCCGCCGAGCAGGGCGAGCTCGAATCCATCATTGCCGCTGCCGGCTCCGAGAACACCGATCTGCAGCTGGAACTGGCCGCCGATGCACTGAACCTGCCGCCCTGGGATGCCCAGATCGGCGTGCTGTCGGGCGGCGAGAAGCGCCGCGTCGCGCTGTGCCGCCTGCTGCTGTCCAAGCCCGACATGCTGCTGCTGGATGAGCCGACCAACCACCTGGACGCCGAATCGGTCGAGTGGCTGGAGCAGTTCCTGCAGCGCTTCCCCGGCACCGTGGTGGCCATCACCCACGATCGCTACTTCCTGGACAACGCCGCCGAGTGGATCCTGGAGCTGGACCGCGGCCATGGCATCCCCTGGAAGGGCAACTACTCCGACTGGCTGGACCAGAAGGAAAAGCGCCTGGAGACCGAGCAGAAGTCCGAAGACGCCCGCATGAAGGCGATGAAGGAAGAGCTGAAGTGGGTGCGCTCGAACGCCAAGGGCCGTCAGGCCAAGAGCAAGGCGCGTCTGGCCCGTTTCGAGGAGCTGTCGGACGTCGAATACCAGCAGCGCAATGTCACCAACGAGATCTTCATTCCGGTGGCCGAGCGCCTGGGCAATGAGGTGATCGAGTTCGAGAACGTCAGCAAGAGTTTTGGCGACCGCGTGCTGATCGACAACCTGAGCTTCAAGGTGCCGGCCGGCGCCATCGTCGGCATCATCGGCCCGAACGGCGCCGGCAAGTCGACCCTGTTCCGCATGCTGCAGGGCACCGAGACGCCGGACAGCGGCACGGTCAAGATCGGCAAGACTGCGCGCATGGCTTTTGTCGACCAGAGCCGCCAAAGCCTGGATGCCGACAAGACCGTCTGGCAGGACGTTTCCGGCGGTCTGGACAACATCACGGTTGGCAAGTTCGTGATGCCCAGCCGCGCCTATCTGGGCCGCTTCAACTTCAAGGGCAACGACCAGCAGAAGATGGTCGGCCAGCTCTCCGGCGGTGAGCGCGGCCGCCTGCACCTGGCCAAGACCCTGGCCCAGGGCGGCAATGTGCTGATGCTCGATGAACCGTCCAACGACCTGGACGTCGAAACCCTACGCGCGCTGGAAGAGGCGCTGCTGGAGTTCGCCGGCTCGGCCATGGTGATCTCCCATGACCGCTGGTTCCTGGACCGCATCTGCACCCACATCCTGGCCTGCGAAGGCGATTCGCAGTGGTTCTTCTTCGACGGCAACTTCCACGAGTACGAGGCCGACAAGAAGAAGCGCCTGGGCGAAGAGGGCGCGCGTCCGAAGCGCATGCGCTTCAAGCCGATCAAGTGATCCTCGACAAGGCCTGCGGGCCTTGTTTCACAGATCTTTACATGGCCTGAATGCGGGCCTTACGTCGCGGTTTCAAGATTCAGTCACCCCCTACTGACTGATGGAGACCCTGATGTCCAAGTTCAATTCCAAGTCGATTCTGACCCTGTCCGCGCTGGCGGCGCTGCTGAGTCTGGGCGCCCTGTCGGCCCAGGCCAGGGTGGGCGGCCACCATGGCGGGCACGATGCGATGGGTGGTGGTCCGCGTGTCGAGCGCATGCTGGAGCAGGTCGATGCCAGCGAGGCCCAGCGCAGCGAGGTCAAGCAGATCATGCGCAGCGCCGCTGCCGATCTGAAGCCGCAGCGTGACGCGCTGCGTAAGCTGCATGCCCAGGGTCAGGCCTTGCTGACCGCCCCCAGCATCGACGCCGCAGCGGTGGAGTCGCAGCGCCAGCAGGCCCAGGCCCTGCACGATCAGATCAGCAAGCGCATGAGCCAGGCCCTGGTGGCCGCCGCCAATGTGCTGACGCCCGAGCAGCGCGGCAAGCTGGCCGAGCGCATGGCCAAGCGCCAGGCGCGGATGGCGGAACACCGCGCCGAGCGGACCAAGGCCGACGCCCCCAAGCAGTCCCCCAAGCAGTAAGAGCCCGGAGACTCGCTTATGCTTGACACCTCCATGTCCACGGGCCTGGTGGCGGCGCGTCGCGCGGGCAGCCACCGCCGAGCGCAGCCCCAGCCATCCATGAGTACCCGACTGCTTCTTGTTGACGACGATGCCCGCCTGACCTCGATGCTGGGCGACTACCTGACGGCCGCCGGCTTCGAGGTCGAGACCGCGCACAGCCTGGCCCAGGGCCGGCAGGCGCTGGAGGCGGCCCTGCCGGATCTGCTGGTGCTGGACCTGATGTTGCCCGATGGCGACGGGCTGGACTTCTGTCGCAGCCTGCGCGGCGAGGCCCGCACCCGGCGCCTGCCGGTGCTGATGCTGTCGGCGCGCGGCGAGCCGATGGACCGCATCCTCGGCCTGGAACTGGGCGCCGACGACTACCTGGCCAAGCCCTTCGAGCCGCGCGAGCTGCAGGCCCGGGTCAAGGCCCTGCTGCGCCGCGCCGAACCGGAAGGCCAGGCCGACGATGTGCTGCGCTTCGGCCGGCTCGAGATCGATCTGGCGGCGCGCGTCGCAAGGCTGGACGGCAAGCCCTGCGACCTCACCAGCCATCAGTTCGATCTGCTGGTGGTGCTGGCGCAAAGCCCCGGCCGGGTGCTGTCGCGCGACCAGATCATGGACGCGCTCAAAGGCCATCCGCTGGATGCCTTCGATCGCTCGATCGATGTCCATGTCTCGCGCATCCGCGCCTTGATCGAGGACGACGCCAAGAACCCGCGCCGCGTGCTGACGGTGCGCGGTGTCGGCTATGTGTTTGCGCGCAAGCAGGACGCCGACGGCTGAGGTGGCCCGCTCTTGAAATCGCTCTATCTCCGCATCTATCTGACCCTGGTCGTCCTGCTGCTGGCCTTCGCCTTCGGCTCGGCTTGGCTGTTCCAGCGCCAGATCGAGCAGGAGCGCGGCGGCTTCGAGGCGGCCGCGATGGAGCGACTGAGCTCGATGGCGCTGCTGATCCATGGCGCGCTGCCCGAGGCGGATGCGCCGCGCGAGCGGCAGGCCGAGGCACTGCGCGACTGGGGTCAGCGCCTGCGCATGGCGATCGCGCTGGACGATGCCAAGGGCGAGCGGATCGCGGCCTCGGAGCAGTTCGAGCGCCGCATCAAGGACCCCGGCGTGCGTCAGCTGCAGGTGCCGCTGGAGGATGGTCGCAGCCTGTGGATGTTGCGGGGCGGGCTGCGCTCCGCGGTGGGTCCAAGCCCACCGGGTGAGCGCGGCGAGCGCATCGTGCGGCCCCCGCGGCGCGATGAGGGCCCCTGGCTGCTGGCGCCTTTCGGGCCTCGCCCCAGCGGCGAGGCTCTGGTCATTCTGCTGGTGCTGCTCTTCCTTGCTGTGGCGGTCAGTGCCTATCCGGTGGTGCGGCGCCTGACCCGGCGTCTGGAGAATCTGCAGCGCGGTGTCGAATTGTTCGGCGCCGGCAATCTGCAGCACCGTGTCAAGGACGGGGGGCGCGATGAGGTGGCCGCGCTGGCCGCCAGCTTCAATCGCACGGCCGATCAGATCGAGGCCCTGCTGCGCTCGCACCAGAGCCTGCTGGCCAATGCCAGCCATGAGCTGCGCTCGCCGCTGGCGCGGCTGAAGATGGCGTTCACGATGCTGGAGGGCTCCAGCCCGGCGCAGCGCGCGCGGCTGCAGCAGGAGATAGACACCAATATCGGCGAGCTCGATGCCTTGGTCGAGGAGGTCTTGCTGGCCAGCCGGCTGGAGTCCGGTGCCCAGGTGCTGCAGCAGGATCCCGTTGACCTGCTGGGCCTGGCGGCCGAGGAGGCCTCGCGCACCGGCGCCCTGGTCGATCCGGACGAGGCCGCGCTGGACTTCAAGGTGCCCGGCGAGGAGCGCCTGCTGCGCCGCGCGCTGCGCAATCTGCTCGAGAACGCGCGCCGCTACGGCGGTGAACAGGTGCTGCTGGAGCTGCGCCGGCGCGGCGCGAGCATGGAGCTGAGGGTCTGCGACCGCGGCCCGGGCGTGCCACCCGAGATGCGCGAGCGCATCTTCGAGCCCTTCTTCCGCCTGCCCGGGCATGCCGAACTGGCCGGCGGTGTCGGCCTGGGCCTGAGTCTGGTCAAGCAGATCGCGCAGCGCCATGGCGGCGAGGTGCGCTGCGAAGGCCGCGAGGGCGGCGGCAGCTGCTTTGTGCTGAGCCTGCCGCAGCGGGTGACCTAGACGCCGGGCAAGCCCTCGTCCGACTGGCCGCACAAGGGCAGGTCAGGGCGGCGCTCGCGCGCGGGCAGCTGGCGCCGGATGTCCTGCAGCGCGCTGCGCAGGCCTTCTTCGAGCACCGGGTGATAAAAAGGCAGTTGCAGGGCCGCGATCACGTCGACACCGTGCTGTATCAGCCAGGCCAGTTCGTGGCCCAGATGCTCGGCGCCTGCGCACACCATCTCGGCGCCGATCAGCCGACCGCCGGCGTCGGCATGGACCAGCATCAGGCCATGGCTCTGGCCCATGATGACCGAGCGTCCCTGGGTGCCGAAGTTGCTGCGGCCGGTCAGCGCGCCGGCCGGCAGCTCCGCCTGGCCGAGGCCGCAGCGTGCCATCGGCGGCTCGGTAAAGGTGATGGCCAGCGGCGTGCGGCGGGCCAGGCATGGGGCCTGCGGATGCAGCGCATACCAGGCCGCCAGCCGGCCGTCGTCGGCCGCCTCGTGCATCAGCGGCGTCAGCGCGTTGACATCGCCGGCAAAGAACACCGCCGTGTCACCGGCGCGCAGGCTTTGCGCATCGATGGCCGGCAGGCCCCGGGCATCGAGCGGCAGGCCCAGCGCGGCCAGGTTCAGCCCCTCGACGGCCGGCGTGCGGCCCAGCGCGGCCAGTACCGCGTCGACCTCGATGCGCTGCGCGCCGAACTCAACCACCAGGCCCGGGTCGGCGGCTCGCAAACGAGCCTCATGGCCTTGATGCATCGTGACATGCTCGGCCAGCGCCTTGTGCGCCAAGGCGGCGAGCTCGGGCTGGGCCATGCCGGCCACACGGGCGCCGCCGCGCCCGAAGGCGTGGACCTCGACACCCAGCATCGCCAGCGCCTGGCCGAGCTCGCAGCCCAGCGCACCCAGGCCGACCACGGCCAGCCGCGCTGGCAAGGTCGGCAGCTCGAACAAGCTGTCGCTGGTGAGCACCCGGCTGCCGAAGGCCTGCCAGGCCGGTGGCAGCAGGGGCCGGCTGCCGGTGGCGACGATGATGGCATCGGCGCTGAACAACTTGACGCCGGCGGCGCTGCGCGCCTCGAGGCGGTCCGGGGCGACGAAACGGGCGCTGGCCTGCAGATAGTGCGTGCCCATCTTCTCGACAGCGCGCACCGGGCCGCTGACGAAGTGGTCGCGCAGCCCGCGCACCTGCTGCATCACGGCCGCCGAGTCCAGCGCGGGCCGGGGGCCTTTGAACAGCTCGCGCCGGTACAGGCCGTGGCTGGCATGGACCTCGCGCGCCACCTGCAGCAAGGCCTTGGACGGCATGCAGCCGACCCGCGCGCAGGTCGTGCCCAGCGGGCCCGGGTCGATCAGCAGGATGTCCTCGCTGAGTTCGCGGGCCTGCTTGTAGGCGCTGAGGCCGGCGGTGCCGGCGCCGAGAATGATCAGGCGGTGGTGAGGCATGGCAGCTGTCCTTGGTGAGCGCTTGAGCATATCGGAGCCCGTGCCGCCCAAGCTCAGGGCCGCACGGCCGGTGTCTCCATGGCCAGACCGGCGCCGCGCCGGGCCAGATAGAGCTCCAGATCGAGCAGTTCCTGCGCATCCCAGGCGAAGGGTTCGGCCCGCACCCCGCTCATGCAGTTGCGCAGCCGGCGCTGCAGCGAACCCATGCCCTGCCATTCCAGCCGGTACAGCGGGTAGCCGTTGACATGGCCTGGCGGTATCAGGCTGCCGGCCAGACGCTGTCCGACGTTCGCCTGATGGCAGATCGCGCAGCTCAGATGGAGCTGGCCGATGCGGGCGTTGAACAAGACCTGACCCCGCGCGCGCGCCGGCTCCAGCCGCGCGTCGGTGGGCGGCGCCAGCGGCAGGCCACGCGATTGCAGGCCGATGAAGGCCGTCAGCCCCAGCAGCTCGGCGCTCTCGGCCGGCCAGGGCGGCCGGCCCTGGTGGACGCTGCGGCACTGGTTGATGCGCTGGGCCAGGTTCAGCGGCCCGGCTGTGCGGCTGTCGAAGGCCGGGTAGCGGGCGGCCACGCCGACCATGCTCTGCTTCGCATCGCCATGGCAGGAGGCGCAGGCCTTGTCGGGGCCGCGCGCCCACAGCTGGGCGCCGTCCTGCACCCACAGCATGGCCGGGTTCTGGGCGTCGTCGCGCTGCATGGCTTGCAGCGCCGGGCTCAGCTGCTCGAAGCCCGAGCCTGCGCCGGCGGGCAGGGCGGTCGCGAGCAGCAGCGCCGGCCAGGCCTTCATGTCGCGGTCAGCGTGACGGTCTCGGTCTGCGCGAAGCCCTGATCGCCGGTCCAGCTGAAGCTCAGCGTGCCGCTGTCGCCGACCCGCAGCGGGAAGGCCAGATAGGGGTTGGCGGCGATGGCGGCGAACAGCTCGGTGCTGAAAACGAGTTCGCCGTTGTAGCGGCACTCGAAGCGGCGCAGGATGTTGCGCGGCAGCAGGCTGCCGTCGCCGTCGCGCCGGTAGCCGGTCTCCATCGGATGCGCGATCAAGGTGCGGACCTCGATGATGCTGCCGCGCGGCGCACTGGCGGGCAGGGTGATCAGCGTGCGAGCCATGGCTTGCTACTCCACGCAGGCGGCCAGCGTGACCACCACATCGGCGCCAGCCTGCCAGCAGCTGCCATCGGACAGGCGCGCCAGCGCAACAATCTGCTGGCTGGTGGCCAGCCGGATGCGGGTCGACAGCGCCGCCCGGCCGGCGTGCGGGCCCAGCCGGCAATGCAGCACCTCCAGCTGCGGGTTCTGCGCGGTGAACAGCGCGATCTCGCGCACATGGTCGGTGGCCGTCATCGGGCTGTCGACGGTGATGCTGATGGGCACGGCGTTGCCGTTCTCGACCAGGGGCGCGATCTCCAGCGTGATGCGGCCGCGCTGGACCGACGTGCCGGCGGCAAAGCCGGCGACCGCCGCGCGCAGCGCCTCGGGTGTGGCGTCGGCCGGCCGCAGCACCAGGCTCATGCCCAGACCCAGGCAAAGACGGCGCGAGCGGTCCATGCCTCAGTCCTTCAAGGTCTGCAGATAGGCCACGACATCCTCGACCTGCTGGGCATCGAGCACCGGTTGGCCGCGCCAGTCGCGGCCGACCTGGTTCAGGCCGTCGACGCGGTGATAGGCCGGCATGATGGAGTCGGGGTTGATGCGCTGGCTGTCGACGATGCGCAGGCGCAGCTGGCCGGCGCTCCAGCGCGCACCGGCACCCGCCAAGCTGGGCGCCAGCGTGCCTTGGAAGCGCTCCTCGGGAATCGGTGCGCTGTGGCACAGCAGGCACAGTCCGCTCTGGCGGCTCGCGACGATGGCGCGGCCGCGCTGCGCATCGCCCTGCAGCCCTTGCAGCGGCTCGGGGATGGCATCGACGGCGCTCGCCGACGCCAGCAGCAAGGTGGCCAGCAGCATCGCGCTCAGGCCGCCAGCTGATCCTTCAGCGGCAGCTGACGGATGCGCTTGCCGGTGGCCGCGAAGATCGCATTCAGCACCGCCGGCGCGGCCACCGCGATGGTGGGCTCGCCGACCCCGCCCCAGAAGCCGCCCGAGGGCATCACCACCGTCTCGACCTTGGGCATGTGCGCCATCTTCAGCACCCGATAGTCGTGGAAATTGCTCTGCTCGATGCGGCCGTTCTTGACTGTGCATTCGCCGAACAAGGCGGCCGACAGGCCGTAGACAAAGCTGCCCTCGACCTGGGCCTCGATCTGCTGCGGGTTGACCGCATGGCCGCAGTCGGTGGCGGCGACGATGCGATGGATCTTCAGCGCGCCCTTGGGCCCGACCGAGACCTCGGCGCAGGCCGCGACATAGCTGCCGAAGCCCATGATCTGGGCCAGGCCGCGATGGTGGCCCTGGGGCGCGGGTCGGCCCCAGCCGGCCTTGTCGGCCACCGCGTTCAAGACCGCCAGGTGCTTGGGCGAGCCGGCCAGCAGCTCGCGGCGCAGCGCCAGCGGGTCGCGCTGGGTGGCATGGGCGATCTCGTCCAGAAAGCACTCCATATAGATCGCGTTCTGGTTCAGATTGACGCCGCGCCAGAAACCCGGTGGCACCGGCGGATTGCGCATCGCATGCTCGATCAGCAGGGCCGGGAACTTGTAGCCCAGATGTCCTTCGGGGCCATCGGCGTTGAGCCCCTGAAACACCACCGGGTCGCGGCCGTCGCGGATGTTCTGCGGGAAGATGCCGGCCACGATGGACTGGCCCGAGATGCGCATCGATAGACCCGTGATCTTGCCCTGCGCGTCCAGGCCCGCCGTCAGCTTGCACTGCGTCACCGGGTGGTAGCGGCCGTGCTGCATGTCTTCCTCGCGCGACCAGATCATCTTGACCGGCGTGCCAGGCATTTGCCTGGCGATGGCCACGGCTTGGCGTACCCAGTCATGCACCGCGCCGCGCCGGCCGAAGCCGCCGCCTAGCAGCAGCTTGTAGACCTCGCACTGCGCCGGCGGCAGACCGGCGGCCTCGGCGGCGGCGGCCAGTGCGGCCTCGCCGTTCTGGGTCGGGGTCCAGACCTCGCAGCGCTCGGGAGTCCAGCGCGCGGTCGCGTTCATCGTCTCCATCGTCGCGTGGTTCTGGAAGGGGTAGCCGTAGACTGCCTCCAGCCGGCGGGCCGAGGCCGCGATGGCCGCCGGCGCATCGCCCACCTTGCTGCCGGCCACCGCGTCTTTCGCCTCCAGCCCTTCCTTCAGCGTCGCCGTGATGGCGGCGCTGCTGAGTTGGGCGTTCGGACCCTCGTCCCAGACGATGGGCAGCTGGTCCAGCGCGGTCTTGGCGCGCCACCAGGTATCGGCCACCACGGCCACCGCACTGTCGCCGACCGGCAGCACGGCTTTGATGCCGGGGCGCTTCAAGGTGGCGGCGGCGTCGAAGCTCTTGAGCTTGCCGCCGAACACCGGGCAGTCCTTGATCGCGGCATTGAGCATGCCGGGCAGGGTCAGGTCCATGCCGTAGACCTGGGCACCGGTCAGCTTGTCGCGGGTGTCCAGGCGGCGTATCGGCTGGCCGACCAGGGTCCAGGCGCCGGGCTCCTTGAGCTTGATCTCGGCCGCGGCCGGGATGGGCAGCTTGGCGGCTGCGGCGGCCACCTTGCCGTAGCTGGTGCTGCGGCCACTGGTCTTGTGGCTGATCAGGCTCTTGGCCGTCGTGCATTCGGCGGCCGGCACTCCCCAGTCGGCGGCCGCCGCCTGGACCAGCATCAGCCGCGCTGCGGCGCCGCCCTTGCGCACATAGTCATGCGACTCGCGGATGCCGCGGCTGCCACCGGTCGAGAAATTGCCCCAGGCGCGCTGACGTGCCAGGTTTTGCCCGGGCGTCGGGTACTCGGTCGTGACCTTGGCCCAGTCGCACTCCAGCTCCTCGGCCACCAGCTGGGCCAGGCCGGTCAGCGTGCCCTGGCCCATCTCGGAGCGGGCGATGCGGATCACGACGCTGTCGTCGGGCTTGATCAGCACCCAGGCATTGATCTCGGGCGCGGCCGCCGTGGCCTGCGCCTGTGCCTGTGCCGGCAGCGGTACATGAAAGCCCAGCATCAGTCCGCCGCCGCCGAGGGCGCTGCGCTGCAGGAACTGGCGGCGTGTCGTGGTCGAGGTCTGGCTCATGCGGCACCCCCATCGACGATGCGAATCGGGATGGCCGCGCGCTTGGAGCCGCCGGCCACATGGTGGATGGCGGCGCGCACCCGGTTGTAGGTGCCGCAGCGACAGATATTGCTCATCGCCGCGTCGATGTCGGCGTCGCTGGGCCTGGGTTTCTCCTTCAGCAGCGCGACGGCCGCCATGATCATGCCGCTCTGGCAGAAGCCGCATTGCGGCACGTCCAGCGCGGCCCAGGCCCGCTGCACCGGGTGGCTGCCGTCGGGCGACAGGCCTTCGATCGTGAGGATTTTTTCCCTGCTCCCGACCGTGGAGACGGGCCGCACGCAGGAGCGTGTCGGGACGCCGTCGATATGGACGGTGCAGGCACCGCACTGCGCGATGCCGCAGCCGTACTTGCTGCCGGTCAGGCCGAGCTGTTCACGCAGCACCCACAGCAGCGGGGTGTCGGGTTCGGCCTCGAACTCGCGCAGCGCACCGTTGACATTCAACTGAGCCATGGGTCATCTCCTGAGCTTCGCAGTGACGGGCCGCGCAAGACTAGCAGGATTGACCGGGGCGCGCTGACGCTCAGTGTTTCTTGTATTGGGTGGCGCCGAACAGCACCTCGCGGGCCTGGTCGGTGACCAGGGGCTTGCGCTGCTGGCTCAGCACCTCGACACCGCGTTGCACCGCCGGACGGGCCGAGATCTCGTCGAACCAGCCTTTCAGATGCGGATAGTCGCCCAGCTCCACCCCCTGGTTCTTCCAGGAGCGCAGCCAGGGGAAGGTGGCGATGTCGGCGATCGAATACTCGGGCCCGCCCAGATAGGTGCTGGCGGCCAGGCGCTTGTTGATGACACCGTAAAGACGCCGGGCCTCATTGCTGTAGCGATTGATCGCGTAGTCGATCTTCTCGGGCGCGTAGATGCGGAAGTGGTGGGCCTGGCCCAGCATCGGGCCAACGCCGCCCATCTGGAACATCAGCCATTGCAGCACCTCGTACTTGGCCGCCGTGCCGGCGGGCAGCAGGCGGCCGGTCTTGCCGGCCAGGTAGAGCAAAATGGCGCCCGATTCGAACAGCGAGATCGGTTTGCCCTCGGGGCCATCGGGGTCGACGACGGCGGGAATCTTGTTGTTGGGGCTGATGGACAGAAAGCCGGGCTCGAATTGGGCCCCGGCGCCGATGTCCACGGGGATCACCTTATACGGCAGGTCACATTCTTCCAACATGATGTGAACTTTGTGCCCATTGGGTGTGGGCCATGAATAGACTTCAATCATTGTTTGTTCTCCACGCTGCGCAGTTCATTGTCCTAGTCCATGTTAATTAAGCAAGTTAAACGCTGGTTTGTCGCGCGGGCCAATGCCGCGCGATGGAAGCACATGGCCGATTGGGCCGACAGCCGCGGCGCGCAGTTTCGCCAAAGCCGCGATGCACGCGGCTTCCAGATCGAGCAGGCCAAGGCCGCGCCGGGCGGCGCGCTGCGCATCGAGTGGGCGCCTTCGCAGCGCAGCTATATCGAAGGCAATGAGCTGCGCATGCGTTGCGAGCTGGGCCTGCACCCGGATCTGCAGATGATGGTGCTGGCGCGCTCGCTGATGGAGCGGCTGGAGAAGGCGGTGTTCGAGGCCTACACCGACACGCTGAAGACCCGGGTCGATACCGACACGCCCGAGGAGATGCGCTGGCTGGTGATGTTCGCCAAGCTGAAGAACTATCCGCACAAGCTGGTCAAGGAGCGCTTCGGTGCCGTCGCGATCAACCAGGAGGTGGTGTCGGCCTGGCTGGAGAACGCGCTCAGCGACCTGCTGATACAGGCCAGCCAGGACCTGCTGCCCGAGGAGCGGCCTTTTGTGCTGATGGTGCTGCGCGGCAATGTCTATCTGCGCGTCTCCATGCAGGAACCGACCCTGGCCGAGATCCAGGGCCTGGTGAAGCTGCTGGAGACGGCCTGCCGCGAGGCCCAGCGCGTCAATGCGCGGCTGGCCGATGGCGGGCCTTGGCCGACCACCACCTCGGTGGCCTGGCAAAGCCAGCCGCCGCTGGGTGAGCTGCCGGGGCGCTGACGCTCAGGCGGCGCGCTGCGCGAACTGCCAGCCCAGCTCGGCCATCGGCCGGGCGCCGGCCGCCGCCTCGCGGGCCCGCTCGCTGGAGGCCGTGCCGGCCTCGACCCGCTTGGCAATGCCTTGCAGGATGGCGGCGATGCGGAACAGGTTGTAGGCCAGGTAGAAGTTCCAGTCGCGCATCACCAGGGCCATGTCGGCGCGGCCGCTGCGCTCGCAGTAGCGGCGCACATAGGCAAGCTCATCGGGAATGCCCAGCGCGGCCAGATCATGGCCGCCGAGGCCGCGCGCCGCGCCCGAGGTCTGGATATGCCAGGACATGCAGTGATAGCTGAAGTCGGCCAGCGGATGACCGAGGGTCGACAGCTCCCAGTCCAGCACCGCCAGCACGCGCGGCTCGGTCGGGTGGAAGACCAGGTTGTCGAGCCGGTAGTCGCCATGGACGATGGCCACCTCGCGCTCGTCGCGCGCCGAGGCCGGGATGTTCAGCGGCAGCCACTCGATCAACCGGTCCATGGCCTCGTTGGGGCCGGTGACCGAGGCCTGGTATTGCTTGCTCCAGCGGCCGATCTGGCGCTCGAAGTAGTTGCCGGGCTTGCCGTAGCTGGCCAGCCCGGCGGCCGCGAAGTCGACGCTGTGCAGCGCCGCCATCACGCGGTTCATCTCGTCATAGAGGGCGCCGCGCTCGGCCGGGCTCATGCCGGGCAGGCTCTGGTCCCACAAGACCCGACCCTCGATGAACTCCATCACATAGAAGGCGCGGCCGATCACGGCCTCGTCCTCGCACAGCGCCAGCATGTGCGGCACCGGCACCGCCGTGCCCTGCAAGGCCTTCATCACGGTGAACTCACGCTCGATCGCATGGGCCGAGGGCAGCAGCTTGGCGACCGGGCCGGGCTTGGATCGCATCACATAACTGGCGCCGGGCGTGATCAGCTTGTAAGTCGGGTTCGACTGGCCACCCTTGAACTGCTCGACCGTCAGCGGGCCGGCAAAACCTGGCACCTGGTCGGCCAGCCAAGCGCTCAGCGCTTCGGTATCGAGGGCTTGCGCGAGTGCTCGCGTGCCGGTGAATGCGTCGTCCATGGGTCTCCTTATGGGGTGTTCGGTCGGCCCGCGGACGCGGCAGCCGGGATCAGCGCGCTGCGATGGCCATCAGCTTTTCCTTGCTCAGCAGCACCAGGCGGGTGGGTTCGACGCGCACCGCGCCGTCGCGCTCGAAGCCCTTGAGCTCCTGGTTGACGCGCTGGCGCGAGGCGCCCAGCATCTGGGCCAGATCTTCCTGCGCGAGCTGCAGGCCGATGCGGATTTCCTCGCCCTGCGGCACGCCGTAGGAGCGCGCCAGCAGCAGGATCTGCTTGGCCAGGCGCGAGGCCAGCGGCCGGGTGTTCAGATCCTCGACCACATCGAACATCAGGCGCAGGCGCCGGCAGTTCAGCCGCAGCAAGGCCTCGTAGAGCTCGGAGTGACGCGACAGCAATTCCTTGAAGTCGGGCTTGCGCACCACCAGCAAGGTGGTGTCGCCGTGGGTGGTGGCGTCGTGGGTGCGCGGCATGCCGTCGAACAGCGAGATGTCGCCGAACCAGGTGCCGGGCTCCACATAGGTCAGCGTGATCTGCTTGCCCGAGAGCGAGACCGAGCTGACCCGCACCGCCCCCTTGGCCACGCCGACCCATTCCTCGGCCGGTTCGCCTCGGCAGGACAGCAGGGCGTTGTCGCCCAGACGGCGCACCGTGGCACGCGAAAGAATGTCGCCTCGCAAGTGCGCGGACAGTTTGGAGAACCACGACCCCGACTCGATATTGCTGCGTTCAGGAATTGTAAGAACCGTGCTATTCATGCTTAGTCGCTGACGTGACAGCTACAGGCTGCCCTTCGCGGTCATTGTCCATGAGTCTGCCGCGGCACCGACAAGAGGCGGGCACTGTGTGAACAATGGAACAGCTGCGGCTTCGGCGTGCTGATGCTGGGTTTGACCGCACTTGTTGTCGCGCCCGACATGCTAGAGTGCCCAGCAAACAACACACCATCCCTGCATGTATCGAGCCTCGTCTCGCAAGGGTTTGCCCCCCCGCGTTCTCAGCGTGTTCGTCCTCAGTGCGGCAGCGCTAGGCCCCGTGCAGGCGCTGGGTGTCGGACGGCCGCTGACCCTGTCGGCGCTCGGGCAGTCGCTGAACCTGGTGTTCCCGGTGCGGCTGGCCAGCGGCGAGACCTTGAGCCTGGACTGTGTGCGGGCCGAGGTGCTGTCCGGCGAATCGCGGGTGCCGGCCAATCTGATCCAGCTGCAGCTCGAGGGTGATGGCGAGGCGGCGGTGCGCGCGGTGCGGCTGCAAAGCCTGGTGCAGATCGACGAGCCGCTAGTCACGATCAATCTGAGCCTGGGTTGCCCGGCCCGCTTCACCCGCCAGTACACCGCCTTCATCGATCCGCCGGGAGCGGCCACCACGCCGGCAGCGACGCCGGAGCCGGTGCTGCGCCAGTACTCGCCGGCGCTGAGTGCGGCGCTGGCCACGGCCGAGGCCAGGCCCGAGGCCTTGCTGGCGCCGGGCCAGGCCGCCGCTTCGGCGGCACCAGCCCCCCCCGTGGTCAAGCCGCTTGCCAAGGCGCCGGTGCGGCCCCGGCGTCCGGCGCGCAGCCCCAAGCCCAGCCCGGCCCCGATGCTGCAGCTGGAGCCGGCCGAGGTGCTGGCGACCGCGCCGGCCGCGTCAGCCCCCGCCGCATCGGCGCCCGATGCCGCCACGCTGGCCCGCCTGGCCCAGCTTGAGCAGACCTTGCTGAAACTGCAGGCCGAGAATCAAGCCACCCGTCAGGAGCTCAAGCAGGTCAGCCAGCGGCTGGTCGAGGCCCAGGCGGCGGGCTCGCAGGGACCCTGGGTTTACGGATTGGGGTTGCTGAGCCTGATGCTGGCGGGCAGCAGCCTGTATTTCTGGCGCGCCCGTCGCGGCGAGCAACTGTCGCAGGAATCGGCCTGGTGGGACCAGGCGCGCAGCGAGCGTGCGGCCGATCCGGTGGTGCCGGCCGAGCCGAGCAAGCCGGTGGTGCCGACCGCCCCGGCCGTGCCGGCTGCAGCGGCCCCCCCTGCGGCGGTCGAGGTCGTGTCCCACTGGGGCAGCTTGACCTCAGATGAGCCGACCCTGGCCCTGCCCAGCCTGGTCGCGGCGGCACCGCCCCGTCCACAGCCGCCGGCTGTTGCCGCGCTTGAGCAGGCGCCGGAGCCGATCAGCTTCCAGCTGGTGGAGGCGCCGGCTGTCGCGCCGGCGGCCCCGGCCAATGACGTGGTCTCCACCGTCACGGTGGAGGAACTGATCGATCTGGAGCAGCAGATCGATTTCTTCATGGTGCTGGGGCAGGACGCGGCGGCGATCGAGTTGCTGGAAGGGCGCCTGCAAGGTTCGGGCGCCGAGGTGGCCCTGCCACATCTGAAGCTGCTGGAGGTCTTGCAACGGCGTGGCGATGAGGCGGCGTTCGCGATCGCCGCCCAGCGCTATGCCGCCGCATTCGGCATCGCGGCGCCGGCCTGGGGTCCGGCCATCGGTGCCGGCGCCGGGTTGCAGGCGCAGTCCTCCACGCTGGCGCGGCTGCAGGCCTGCTGGCGCGACAGCGGCGCCTGCATGGCCGTGCTGCAGCGCTTGCTGACAGGCCGGCCGCAGGGGTCAGGTCTTGACGGCGGCCTGCTGGACCTGGAAAGCTATCGCGAGCTTCTGATGCTCTACGGTGTCGCGCGCGATCTGTCCGAGCACGAGGTGCGCGGCAACGAGATCGACCTGTTCCTGCCGCTGGATACGCCCGGCTCCAGCGGCATGATGGCGACGATGGCCTGGCAGCCGCCGGCCGGCCAGCGCCCGCCGGCATCGCAGGCGCTGGAGGTCGATATCTCGCTGGACGAACCCGAGCGTCCCTGATCCGCGTGCCGGCTCAGAGCCCGCTCAGCTTGCTCAGTGCCAGCCTCAGGGTTTCGTCCTGCTTGGCAAAGCAGAAGCGGATGATGGGCGCGCTGCTGCCCCCGGCATAAAAGGCCGACAGCGGGATCGCGGCGACGCCGACCTCGCGCGTCAACCACTGGCAGAACTCGGCATCGCCCATCCCGCTGATGGCCGAATAGTCGACGCACTGGAAGTAGCTGCCCTGGGTGGGCAGCAGCTTGAAGCGGCTGCCGCTCAGGCCGGCCGCGAACAGATCGCGCTTGCGCTGGTAGAAGTCCGGCAGGGCCAAATAGGGCGCCGGGTCGGCCATATAGGCGGCCAGGCCGTGCTGGACCGGGGTGTTGACGGTGAACACATTGAACTGATGCACCTTGCGGAACTCGGCCGACAGCGCCGACGGCGCGGCCACATAGCCGACCTTCCAGCCGGTGACGTGATAGGTCTTGCCGAAGCTGGAGATCACGAAGCTGCGTGCCGCCAGCGCCGGAAAGCGCGCCACGCTCTGGTGAGCCTGACCGTCGAACACCATGTGCTCGTAGACCTCGTCGCTGATCAGCAGCACCTCGGTGCCCTCCAGCAGCGCGGCCAGCTGCCGCATCTCGGCATCGCCCCAGACGGTGGCGCTGGGGTTGTGCGGCGTGTTGATGATCAGCGCGCGGGTGCGCGGGCCGATCGCGGCGGCGATGCGCTCGAAGTCGGGGCGGAAGCTGCCCGGCGTCAGCGGCACGCGCACGATCACCCCGCCGGCCAACTCGATATTGGGCGCATAGCTGTCGTAGCAGGGCTCCAACACAATGACCTCGTCACCCGGATGCACGATGGCCAGCAGGGTGGTGAAGATGGCCTGGGTGGCGCCGGCGGTGATGGTGATCTCGCTGCCGGGGTCGTAGCGGTGACCGTAGAGCGCCTCGATCTTGGCCGCGACGGCTTCACGGAGCAGGGGCACGCCGGGCATCGGCGGGTACTGGTTGTGGCCGGCAGCCATCGCGCGGCTGACCGCATCGATCAGGCGTGGATCGCAGTCGAAGTCGGGGAAACCCTGGCCGAGGTTGACGGCCTGGTGCTGATGGGCCAGCGCCGACATGGTGCTGAAGATCGTGGTGCCCACATGGGGCAGGCGGCTTTGCAATCGCATGGTGCTCGGGGTCTGGGGAGTCAAAGTCCATAGTCGCTGGTGTCGCCGCTCATCGCGCGCTCCAGCAGCTTCTTGTCGAGCCGGTCGGACAGCAGCTCGGCAAAGGCATAGACATAGTTGCGCAGATAGGCGCCGCGCTTGAAGGCGATGCGGGCCACGTTCTGGCCGAACAAATGGCCCAGCGGCCGCGACACCAACTCGCCGCCGGGCGCATCCTCGCGCACCGCCATCTCGGCGACGATGCCCGCGCCCATGCCCAGCTTGACATAGGTCTTGATGACGTCGGAGTCGATCGCCTCCAGCACGATATTGGGCGTCAGATGGCGGGCCGCGAAGGCGCGGTCGATGCGGGTGCGACCGGTGAAGCTGGGGTGGTAGGAGACCAGCGGCTCGGCCGCCAGCTGCTCCAGGCTGACCCGCTCGACCTGGGCCAGTGCGTGGCCGGCCGGCACGACCAGCACATGCTGCCATTCGTAGCAGGGCAGCGAAACCAGCTCCTCATGCTCGGACATCGCCTCGGTGGCCAGGCCGACATCGGCGGTCTCGTCGATCAGCATGCGCGCGACCTGCTCCGGATTGCCCTGGTGCAAGCTGATATGGACCTGCGGGAACTGGCGGCGCAACTGGGCCACCGGACCGGGCAGCACATAGCGGGCCTGGGTGTGGGTGGTGGCGATCGACAGGGTGCCGGCGTCCTGCTTCGAGTACTCCTCGCCGATGCGCTTGAGATTGCCGACCTCGCGCATGATGATCTCGATCGACTTCAGCACCTGCAGGCCCGGCTCGGTGATGCGGCGCAGCCGCTTGCCGTGGCGCGAGAAGATGTCGACGCCCAGCTCCTCCTCCAGCTCCAGGATGGCTTTGGAGACGCCGGGCTGCGAGGTGAACAGTGCCTTCGCGGTCTCGGTGAGGTTGAGGTTGCGGCGCGCCGCTTCCTGGACAAAGCGGAATTGATGCAGGTTCATGCGGTGGGTGCGGAGGTGAAGGCCAGGCTGGCCTCGGCCATGGCTTGCATGACGGGGTCTTGTTCGCCGATGGCGGGGTGCAGCAGCCATTGCACGCCGGCATGCTGCTGGCGCAACTGCTCGACCAGCGGTGGCACGTCGCGCCGCACATGGCCGCCGCCGCCCAGGAACAGCGGCACGATATGGATGCGCCGGCAGCCCTGGGCGGCCAGTTGCTGCCCTGCGTCCGCGATGCCGGGCGACAGGAATTCCAGATAGGCCAGGCTCACCGGCATCTCGGGCCGCTGCGCGGCGATGCGGCGCGCGACCTCCTCGAAAGGGCGGGCCCAGGCCGGGTCGCGCGCACCATGCGCAAACAAAAGCATGCCGTCCATCTCGGAGTCCATTCAGCGGTTCAGCGGTAGCGCACCAGCCAGCCGAAGGCGGCCAGCGAGATGCCTAGATAGATCAGGCTGGGTGTGGCGGCCACCGCCCACGGCGTCCAGCCCTTGAGCAGGCCCAGATGGCCGGCCAGATTGTTCAGCAGCACAAAGCTGATGCCCCCCATGATGCCGCCAAAGACCTTCAGGCTGATGCCGCCGGCGCGGCCATGCAGATAGGCGAAGGGCAGGGCCAGCGCCACCATCACCAGGCAGGCAAAGGGGTAGAAGGCCTTGCGCCAGAACTGGATGTCATGCTGCTGGGCCGACTGCTCCTGGGCCGACAGATGCTGGGTGTAGCGGTAGAGCTCGGCGGTCGACATGGTCTTGGCCGGCAGCAGCGCGGCGCTGATCACATTGATGGTCAGGCCACTGGGCCAGTCCAGCGTGGCTAGTTTCTGTTCGCTGACCTGGGGCGTGCCGTCCGCCGCCGTCTGCCAGCGGGTTTGCAGGACCTCGCTGAGGCGCCAGACACCATTGGGTTCGACCTTGGCGCTGGCCGCCTCGGTGCGCGACAGCAGGCCGCCCTGGGCGTCGAACTCGAAGATGCGCACCTTGTCGAGCTCGCCCGGCGCCTTGGCGCGCTGCACATTGACCGAATAGCTGCGCTCGACGCCGCCGATCTGCTGCTTGTCCTTGAGCCAGGCACTGTTGCCGCTGCGGGCGACCCCACCGGTTAGCCGGGCGCGCTGCTGCTCGGCCTGGCGCTCGAACTGCGGGGCCACATAGTCGCCCACCACAAAGGTCAGCGCGGCAAAGCCCAGCGCCAGCGTCGTCAGCAGGCTCAGCGCGCGGCCGGGGCCCAGGCCGCCGGTGCGCAAGATCGTGAACTCGCTGGACTGGGCCATGCGGGCCAGCGAGTAGATGCTGCCGATCAGCACCGCGATCGGGAACAGCTCGTAGAAGTGGCCCGGCTGTTCCAGCAGGGACAGCCAGGCGGCCTGGCCGGCACCGATGCCACGGCGGCCCAGACGGTCGAGTTCGTCGACAAAGTCGATGAAGTAGAACAGCGACAAGAAGGCCAGCACGACGAACAGCACCGAGCCCAGGATGTCGCGGTAGAGCAGGCTGCGTACGGCTCTCATGCGGCCGCTCCCTTGGCCGCTCGGCCGCCGCTGCGCCTGGGCAGCAGCAGCCGGTTGCCCTGGTCGCGCAGCCACAGCAGGGACAGCGCGATGAAGAGGGCGCCGCCATGCACGGTGGCCAGCGCGCCGCCCATGCCCATGCGCCCGGCGGCGACCCAGGACTGCGACAGATTGATCAGATTGAAATAGACCACAAAGCTCAGCAGGGCGAACAGCAGGTTCCAGTTATTGGCCCGGCGCGGGTTGGCGGCCGACATGCCTATGCCCAGCAGCACCATATTGACCGCGCCCAGCGCGATGCCCAGGCGCCAGGTCAGCTCGCCGCGCTGGCGCAGATTGGTGCTGCGCAGCAGGTCCAGCGTGTCCATGGCCTTGGGCGGCAGGGCCTCGACCGAGCGCATCACCTGGCTGTCGGCCAGCAGCCGGTAGCGCTCGAAGCGGGCCAGGCTTTTCTCGCCGCTCTGCCGGTTCATCTCGTTGCGCTGGCCTTGCTCCAGCACCAGATAGCGGTCGCCGTCCTCCAGTTCGATATGGCCTTTGTGCGAGGTCGTGACCGACTCGCTGTGTTCGGTATTGCTGAGGATGAAGACATTGCGGCCGACCCGGCCGCCATTGCCGGCGTCGCTGTCGCGGTCGATGAAGAAGACCCGGGAGCCGTCTCGCGAGCTCTGGAACTGGCCCGGCGCGACGCGCGACAGATCCGAGCGCTTCTCGTAGCTCTCCTTGAGTTGGGCGCTGTTGCGGTTGCCCCAGGGCCAGACCACCAGTACCAGCGCGAGGATCACGATCAGCACCGGCCAGGCGGTGCGCAGCACCGGCTTGACGAAACGCGACAGCCCGATGCCGCTGGCGAACCAGATCGTCATCTCGGACTCGCGGTACATGCGGCCCAGGGTCGCGACGATGGCGACGAACAGCGACAGGCTGAGCATGGTCGGCAGATGGCCCAGGGCGGCGTAGCCCATCAGCAGCAGCACGTCCTGCGGCGCCACGCTGCCGCCGGCCGCCTGGCCGAGGGTGCGGATCAGCATCATGGTCAGGACGATGGTCAGGATGACCACGAGGGTCACGCCGAAGCTGCGCGCCAGCTCTTTGCGTACGGTGGAATCGAATAACATCCGGGCACTTTATTTATTCCACGACATTATGGACTTCCGTACTCAGTCTGCGTCCCTGGACGCGTTGGCCGGCGTCAACGCCGATGCTTTGATCCTGCTGGTCGGCGGCGATACCGTGCCGGCTGGGTTGGATGCCAGCGTCGCGGCGGCGCTCAAGGACGCGATCAAGCTCGGCGATTTCGAGCTCAAGGCCGGCAAGACGCTGGTGCTGCAGCGCGTGGCCGGCATCAAGGCGCCGCGTCTGGTGCTGGCCGCCATCGGCAAGCCCTCGGTCAAGGCCGCCCGCGCGGCCGTGCTGGCGGCGGTGACGGCGCTGAAGAGCCGCGGCGCCGCGCACGCCGCTGTGGCGTTTGCCGGTATTGACGGCCTCAGCGAAAGCCTGGTCGAGCAGACCGTGCTGGCGGCCGCCGAAGCGCTTTATCTGTACCGCAACACCAAGCCCAGCGCGGCCAAGCCGGCGGCGCTGGGTAAGCTGACCCTGCTGGCCGACAAGGCCGACGCGAAGACGCTCAAGACCGGGCTGGCGCGCGGCGAAGCCATCGCTGCCGGTATTGCGGTGGCGCGCGAGGCTGCCAATCTGCCGCCGAACTATGCAACGCCGACCTATTTGGCCGAGCAGACCAAGGCCTTGGGCCGCAGCCATGGCATCAAGGTCGAGGTGCTGGACCAGAAGGCGGTCGAGAAGCTGGGCATGGGCAGTTTCCTGTCGGTGGCCAAGGGCTCGGACGAGCCGCTGCGTTTCATCGTCGCCCGCTATGAAGGCGCGGCCAAGACGGTGGCGCCGGTGGTGCTGGTCGGCAAGGGCATCACCTTCGACTCAGGTGGCATCTCGCTGAAGCCGGGCGCCGGCATGGACGAGATGAAGTTCGATATGGGCGGCGCGGCCAGCGTGCTGGGCACGCTGCGCGCGGTGGCCGAGCTCAAGCCCAAGCTGAACCTGGTGGTCATCATCGCGGCCTGCGAGAACATGCCCAGCGCCCGTGCGGTCAAGCCCGGTGATGTCGTGACGTCGATGTCGGGCCAGACCATCGAGATCCTGAACACCGATGCCGAAGGCCGGCTGATCCTGTGCGACGCGCTGACCTATGCCGAGCGCTTCAAGCCGGCGGTGGTGGTCGACGTGGCCACGCTGACCGGCGCCTGTGTGATCGCGCTGGGCGGCGTGCGCAGCGGCATGTATGCCAGCGACGACGAGCTGGCGGCCTCGCTGTCGGCCGCTGGCGAGGCGGCGCTCGACCCCTGCTGGCGCCTGCCGCTGGACGACGAGTATGAAGAGGGCCTGAAGAGCAACTTCGCCGATGTGGCCAATGTGGCCGGTCGCGAAGGCGGCTCGATCACGGCGGCCAAGTTCCTGCAGCGCTTCGCCTCGAAGTACCGCTGGGGCCATCTGGACATCGCCGGCACGGCCTGGAAGGGCGGCGGCGCCAAGGGCAGCACCGGCCGCCCGGTCGGTCTGCTGACGCATTTCGTGCTGTCGCAGGCGCGTTGATGCGGATGGTTCGGGGCGAGCCGGCATGACGGCGGTCAGCTTCTACACCCATGTGCCGGAGCGCCTGAGCTATCTGTGCCGCCTGCTGCGCAAGGCGCAGCAGAGCGGTGCCAAGGTGGCGGTGGTCGGCCCGGCCCCACTGCTGGATCGGCTGGACGCCGCGCTGTGGAGCTTCGAGCCGACCGAGTTCGTGCCCCATCTGCGCTGGCGCGGTGCCGCCCAGTCCGGCCTGCTGACCGCCACGCCTATCGTGCTCGCCGAGCGGGCCGGCGAGCAGCCGCATCGCGAGGTCTTGCTGAACCTGGGCCCTGATCTGCCCGCGGACTTCGAGCAGTTCCAGCGTGTGCTGGAGGTGGTGTCGCGCGAGCCCGAGCAGGTGCAGGCGGGCCGCCAGCGCTTCAAGACCTACAAGGCCATGGGGCATGAGGTCACCCATCACGAGGTTGGCGCTTGAGCCCGCATCCGCCGCGCGTCGTGCCGACGCTGACCGAGGTGCTGGACGAAGGCAGCTGGCAGCCCATGCCGCCAGCGACCAGCGTTGAGCCGGCCCCCGGCGAGGTGGATTTTGAGCTGGATCTGGGCTTTTCGGCGGCGCCATCAGCGCCGCCTACCCCCGTGCCGGAACCGCTGGACGAGGTGGCAGACCGCATGCGCGAGGCCTTGAGCCCTGCGCTGACTCAGGACCTTGATCAGTGGCTGGAACACAGCCTGCGGGCGACGCTGGAGCGGGCGACCGCGCAACTGCATGAGTCCCTGATGCTGGAGTTGCGGCAGCAACTGACGCCGCGTCTGGAGCAGATGGTGGAGCGTGCCGTACAGGACTGGCTGCAGCGCGAGCGGCGGGGCTGCTAGCTCGGACGACCCTGTCAACCACGGCCGGGAATCCGCGTTCTGGCAGGGCTGAGTTCGAATTCAATCTGTGGCCAAACCCGTTCCCAGGCCCGCGCTTTCCCCATGGAGAAGCGTTCTGATTTCGGTTATGTTCCTTGGGTTGATATCTCAACAGCAATAGCTCTCCTTCTTCCAACTCGGAGGTAATTCATGCAAGTTAAGTTGAATGTGATTGTTGGCGCGGTCGCTGTGGTGCTGAGCGGCACCGCGATGTCGCAAGAGCTGGTCGTCAAGATCGGCCATGTCGGCCCGACCAGCGGCGCGATTGCCCACCTGGGCAAGGACAATGAGTTGGGCGCCCGCATGGCCATCGATGATCTGAACGCCAAGGGCGTGACCATCGGCGGCAAGAAGGCCAAGTTCGAGCTGCTGGCCGAAGACGATGCCGGTGATCCGAAGCAGGGCACGGCCGCGGCACAGAAGCTGATGGACTCCAAGGTCAACGGCGTGATCGGCCACCTGAACTCGGGTACTTCGATTCCGGCTTCCAAGGTCTATAGCGACGCTGGTGTGCCGCAGATCTCGCCGTCGGCGACCAATCCCAAGTTCACCCGCAATGGCTACAAGACCGCCTTCCGCGTCGTCGCCGATGACGTGCACCTGGGTGGCACGCTGGGCAAGTACGCCGTCAAGGAGCTCAAGGGCAAGTCGATCGCCGTGATCGATGACCGCACGGCCTATGGCCAGGGCGTGGCCGATGAGTTCGAAAAGGGCGTCAAGGGCGCCGGCGGCAAGGTCGTCGGCCGCGAGTTCACCAATGACAAGGCCACGGACTTCACCGCCATCCTGACCTCCTTGAAGGCCAAGAAGCCCGATGTGGTCTTCTTCGGCGGCATGGATGCGGTGGCTGGCCCGATGCTGCGCCAGATGAAGCAACTGGGCATCGAGGCCAAGTTCATGGGCGGCGATGGCATCTGCTCGGGCGAGCTGCCCAAGCTGGCGGCCGGCACGATGGCCGACAACCAGGTGGTCTGTGCCGAAGCCGGCGGTGTTGAGGGCGAGTCCAAGAAGTCGATGGATGACTTCAAGGCCAAGTTCAAGGCCAAGTACAAGGCCGATGTGCAGATCTACGCACCTTACGTCTATGACTCGGTCAATGTGATGGTCGATGCGATGGTCAAGGCCGGTTCGGCCGAGCCGGCGAAGTACCTGCCGGTGCTGGCCAAGACCGATGGTTACAAGGGCGTGACCGGCACGATCTCGTTTGACAACAAGGGCGACATCAAGAATGGCGCGCTGACCCTGTTCACCTACAAGGCCGGTGCCCGTCAGCAAATCGCTGTCGTGCGTTAAGCCAGCCACGCTCAAACCATCGTCGTTTTTCGACATTGAGCCCAAGCGCCCACTTCGGTGGGCGCTTTTTTGTTGCCGTCAGGCGAGTGTTGTTCGGCGCGAGGCCGCGCAATGGCGCGAGCTTGTGCAATACGCACGCGGCCGGCCAGTCGCCATGTCAGCGGCTCATCCAAATGCGTTCTACTGCGTCATCGGCAGGTTCAAGTCACCGTCAGCGTCTCGGAATCGATTGTTCTCGACCGTTTGTTTGCCCATGCTGTCAGGGCTTGGGATCAGGGTTTGGCAGTCAAGATCAGTTCCCCGCTTTCAAGGACAGCGCACCCTTTAAACGGGGGGCTTTCAAGAGAGGGTCAGGAGGGCATGATTCGGGCGCAATGCGGATTTCCGATGTCGGCCTGCCAGGCAGTTCGGGTCCCGTTCGGTTCGAGAGGGGTGGCTAGAAAGTCGCTTGTACCGAGCCAGGGCAGCCGGCAGGCAGTTCCTCAATGACGGCATATCGTTTTTGAGGTAGGCGGAAATCAAACTCGGAAGCGGTGTCCAACTGCCGAGTCCAGCGATTGGGGATGAGCATGGTTCGAATATTCAATCACTATTTGCATCGGCGTACGCTGCTTCAGGTTTTCTTCGATCTAGGCCTGATCATTGTGGCCGTGTTTGCGGTGGTACTCAGTCAGGGCGAAGGCGCCGGCCAGGTGATCCCATTCGCGGCCTCCCAAGGTCTGTCGCTGGCAGGCTGTATGTTTGTGATCAATTCGGCCACGGGTTTCTACCAGCATGTGCACAACCGCTCGGTGACCGAGTCCTGCGCACGCGGCCTGCTCGCCCTGCTGGTGGCCCTGCCGCTGGCTTATGGCATTTTCAGTTTTCTGCCGACCAGTGCAGACAACCGCGACTTGATGACTTTTGCGGCCATGGCATCGGTTGCCGCCGTGCTGGTGCATCGCGTCTATGCCGCACATTCGGTGTCCCAGTCGCAGACCAAGACCAAGATTCTGATCTTCGGTTCGGGCGAGGCGGCCAAGACCGTGGGTCACACACTCCGGGCTGCGGATCCTCATGCCCAGATCGTCGGTTACTTCGCCGGTCCGAATGAGGTGGAACCGGCCGTGCCTCGCTCGCAGCTGATTGAGGCTCAGGGCAGCTTGACCGAAACGGCCTTGCGTCTGGGCGTCGACGAAATTGTCGTGGCCTTGTCGGAGCGTCGCGGAGGCAGCATGCCTTTGCGGCAGTTGCTGGATTGCAAGCTGTATGGCGTTCGTGTCGTCGACATCGCCACCTACTTTGAAAAGACCCTGGCTCAGATCAAGATCAGCCATGTCAATGCCGGCTGGCTCATCTTTGGTGACGGTTTCAACCAAGGGGTGATCCGCACCGCCGTAAAACGCAGCTTTGATCTGGTGTTCTCGGCCCTGATCCTGCTGCTGGCCGCGCCCATCATGCTGGTGACGGCGGTGATGGTGGCATTGGAGTCACGCGGCCCGATTTTCTATCGCCAGGAGCGCGTCGGGCTGAATGGCGAGGTTTTCAAGGTCATCAAGTTCCGCAGCATGCGTACCGATGCCGAGAAAGACGGCAAGCCGCGTTGGGCCAGCGTCAATGATGACCGTGTGACGCGCGTAGGCCGATTCATTCGCCGGGTGCGCATTGATGAACTGCCGCAGCTGATCAATGTGCTGAAGGGCGAGATGAGCCTGGTCGGCCCGCGGCCCGAGCGCCAGTACTTTGTCGACGAATTGGTCGCGCAAGTTCCTTATTTCGCAGTGCGCCATAGCGTCAAGCCCGGCGTTACCGGCTGGGCACAGGTTCGTTACGAGTACGGCTCCACGGTCGAGGATTCGGTCGAGAAGCTGCAGTACGACCTCTACTATGTGAAGAACCACACCTTGTTCCTTGATCTGCTGATCATGTTGGAGACGGTGGCGGTTGTGCTGACAGGCAAGGGTGCCCGCTGAGCCCGATCGAGTTGGCGGCCCGGTGCCGCTGGCTGGCTCCGCCTGATCGCGCATGGTTGAACAAGGCATGCTAGCCGGGGAATTCGATATCAGCCTGCTGTCCTACGGGCTGGCTTGTCTGTGCTACTTCGGCCTCTTCATTTTGTATGCAGGCCGCTTATGGCGCATCGGTGATCGCCTGACCCCTGCCAACTGGCTTTTCTGTGCCGCTTTGCTGGCGAGTGTTGTCTGGGCTGCGATCGGTTTGGGGGCGCATTACCGTCCTTGGCGATGGCTGGGTGATTTGCTGCTGCCGACCGCCGATATCCTGCGCTACGGCCTCTGGTTTGGCTTCATTTTGCTGCTGTTGCGGCCAGCATGGGCTGAGCGCCCGCAGCGTGCTTTGCCCCTTGCCGCAATCGCGGCTCTGCTGCTGGCGCTGAGCCTGCAGCTGATCCAGGAATTCGGCCCTTATCGGATTTCCGCACTCGAGCGTCCTGTTGCATTCTCCGGCCTGGCTCTCGCTGTGGTGGGCCTGATGCTGGTCGAGCAGTTGCTGCGCAGCATCAAGGGTGATGCCCGCTGGAGCGCCAAGCCCGTTTGCCTCGCCTTGGGCTCGCTTTTCATCTTCGACCTCTATACCTACTCCCAGGCCGCGCTGTTCAGACAGTTTGATGGCGATGCGATCGGCATACGTCCCGCAGTGCACACGATTGCTGCACCCTTGCTGTTCATCGCCTCACGTCGGCACAAGGATTGGTTGTCCAAACTGCATGTCTCGCGCGCGGCAGTGTTCCATTCGGCGACCCTGCTGATCGCCGGCGCCTATCTCCTGCTCGTCTCGGCGGTCGGTTACTACGTTCGCTACACCGGGGGCAACTGGGGGCGGGCCTTGCAGATGGCGCTGATGGTGGTCGGTCTGCTGGCCTTGGTGATGGTGCTGCTCTCGGGTGCCATGCGAGCCAAGCTGCGCGTCTACATCAGCAAGAACTTCTTCAGTTATCGCTATGACTATCGAGAGGAGTGGCTTCGTTTCACGGCGATGCTGTCGTCTCAGAGTTCACCGCAGGAGCTGGGGATCTCGGTGATCAAGGGCTTGGCCAATCTGGTGGAGAGCCCCGCAGGCACCTTGTGGCTACGGCATGGCGTGCAGGCCGAGTATTCGCAGTCGGCGCATTGGAATATGCCGGCGCGCAGCGAGCGCGAGCCGGCCGACTCGCCGATGGCGCAGTTCCTTCGCCAGCGGCATTGGATTGTCGACTTTGATGAACTGCGGCGCGCACCGCAAAACTATCCCGGCTTTGAATGCCCACCCTGGCTGCATGACGATGCGCGCTGCTGGCTGCTGGTGCCCCTGGTGGTCGGTGCCGAGCTGATCGGCTTCGTGCTGCTCGGCCGACCCCGTACGCCCTTGGAGCTCAACTGGGAGGTGCGCGACCTGTTGCGCACGGCGAGCAGCCAGGCCTCCAGCTACCTGGCCCAGATGCAGGCCACCGAGGCGCTGCTCGAGGCGCGCAAGTTCGACGCCTTCAACCGCATGTCGGCCTTTGTGGTGCATGACCTGAAGAACATCGTGACCCAGCTGTCCTTGATGATGAAGAATGCTCGCCGGCTGCGCGACAACCCCGAGTTCCAGGAAGACATGCTGGCCACGGTCGAGAACTCCTTGGAGAAGATGCGCCAGCTGATGCTGCAGTTGCGTGAAGGGGAGTCGCCCCACGGCCTGTCGCGCGGGGTGGACCTGGCGCCGATTGCGCGTCGCCTCGCTGCCGCAGCCCAGAGCAAGGGGCGGGAGTTGCAGCTGGATATTCAGGCTGCGGCAAGTACCCGTGGCCATGAGGAGCGAGTCGAGCGGGTCATCGGTCATGCGGTGCAGAACGCTTTTGATGCCACCCCCGAGCAGGGCCGGGTGTGGCTGCAACTGAATGTCGAGGGCAGCTATGCGCGCATCGAGGTGGGCGACACGGGTTGCGGCATGTCCGAGGAGTTCATCCGAACCCGCTTGTTCAAGCCCTTTCAGACCACCAAGTCCAGCGGCATGGGCATCGGTGCGTTCGAGAGTTTTCAGTACCTGAATGAGCTCGGAGGCAAGATCAACGTGGACAGTGCAATTGATCGAGGCACCAGAATTACCATCTTGCTCCCTCTGTTCCGCGCCTCGCAGGCTTCGGACCTGGGTATGCTCGGCGCTAAATGACAACACCCCGCCAACAACCGCTGCTGATCGTCGAAGACGACCTGGCTTTGCAGAAACAGATCAAATGGTCGCTCGATGGTTTCGAGTCGGTGCTGGCTGACGATGGCCCTTCGGCGCTGCTGCAGTTTCGGCGCCACTCACCCGCCGTGGTCACGATGGATCTGGGCCTGCCACCCGACCAGGACTCGGTGACCGAGGGCTTCAAGCTGCTGGAAAAGATGCTGGAGCTCGACCCTGGCGTCAAAGTCATTGTGTTGACCGGCCAGAATGACCAGAGCAATGCGCTGCGAGCCATTCGTCTTGGCGCCTACGACTTCCTGGCCAAGCCGGTCGATCCCGATGTGCTGAGCTTGACGGTCGAGCGCGCCTATCGGCTTTACGAGTTGCAGCAGGAGAACAAGCGCCTGCAGACCCAGCAGCAGAGCGAGGCCCTGGGTGGCCTGGTGACGCGCGATGCGCAGATGCAGAAGTTGTGCCGCACGATTGAGAAAGTAGCGCCCAGCGACGCGACCGTGTTGTTGCTCGGCGAGAGCGGTACGGGCAAAGAGCTGCTGGCCCAGGGGCTGCACGATGCCTCCAGGCGCAAAGGTCGCTTCGTCGCGATCAACTGCGCGGCCATTCCCGAGAATCTGCTGGAAAGCGAGCTGTTCGGCTATGAGCGCGGCGCGTTCACCGGTGCCAATAAAACGACCATTGGCAAGATCGAGACGGCCAATGGCGGCACCTTGATGCTGGACGAGATCGGCGATCTTCCCCATGCCCTGCAAGCCAAGCTGCTGCGTTTTCTGCAGCAGCGCACCGTGGAGCGGGTGGGCGGTCGACAGGAGATTGCCATCGATGTTCGCGTCGTCGGTGCCACTCACCAGGACCTGAAGCAACTGATTGCCGATGGACGTTTCCGCGAGGATCTCTACTACCGACTGGCCGAGATCGTGGTCGAGATCCCGCCTCTGCGCCAGCGTCAGGGCGATGCGGTGTTGTTGTGCCATTCCTTTTTGCGGCGCTATGCGGCCGAGCAGCGCCGCAGCCAGCTGAGCCTCAGTGAGGAGGCGGTCCGCATGATCGAGGCCTATCACTGGCCGGGCAATGTCCGTGAGTTGCAGAATCTGATGAAGCGTGCGGCCATCATGGCCGATGGCGATCGCCTGACCGGGGAAGACCTCGGCTTGCCGCACCCCGCCAACGATGCCGATGAGGCGATGGCGACCCTGGATCTGCGTACTGTCCGAGAGCGTGCCGAGCGCGCTGCGGTCGTGACGGCGCTGGCGCGTGCCGATGGCAGCATCGTCAAGGCCTCCGAGATACTGGGCGTGAGTCGCCCGACCTTGTACGACCTGATGAGCAGGCTGCAAATCAAGTAACACTGAAGGGGAGAGCGCAGTGAAAGTCAAGCAAGCAATCAAGCGTACCAGCGTGGGCACGAAGACTTTGGTCGTGTGGCTGGCTGCACTGTCGATGACGGGATGTTTCAGCGACTCTCCCGAGCAATTGCTGGCCTCGGCCAAAAGCCATCTGGAGAAGAAAGACAGCAAGGCGGCGGTGATACAGCTGAAGAACGCTTTGCAGGGCAATGCCAATCTGGCGGAGGCGCGCTTTCTGCTGGGCAAGATCCTGCTTGAAAGCGGTGATGTCAGCGGCGCGGTGATCGAGCTTGGCAAGGCACGCGAGCTCGGCTATGCGAATGATGAGCTGACTGCCCTGCTGGCTAGGACTTTGTCTTTGCAACTGCAGTTCGACAAGTTGCTCGCGGACTATGCCAAAGTCGAGTTGACCGCTCCCAAGCCAATGGCCGATCTGCAGACGACCTTGGCAACCGTTTACGCCTTGCGCGGCAATCAGGACGAGGCAAGGAGCCGTATCGATCGTGCATTGAAGCTCGATGCGGGCAACGTGAGCGCTCAGCTGGTCCAGGTGCGCTTGCTGGCCGGTTCCGGCGGCACAGGGCTGGCCTTGCCAGCCCTGGAGTCGGTGCTCTCCAAGCATGCCGAGTTCGCCGAGGGTTGGCAGCTCAAGGGCGAGTTGCTGGCTTTTGCGGGGCGAAACGATGAGGCGATCGTGGCTTTCCGGCAGGCCTTGAAGTTTGACAAAAGCAATGTCGCTGCGCACAACGGTCTCTTGTCTCTGCTGACTGCAAAGGGTGATCGCGCCGCGACCGACAAGGCGCTGGCCGCCTTCAAGGCCGCCTTGCCCAATCACCCACAGCTGCGCCTCTTCACCGCCAATCAGGCGATGGAATCCGGCGACCTGAAGACCGCGCGGGAAAACGTGCAGGTGTTGTTGAAGGGGGCCCCTGAAGACGGGCGAGTTCAGTTCCTTGCGGGGGCCATCGAGTTTCGCCGGGGCGCCCTGCTGCAGGCGGAGAATCATCTGAACAAGGCGCTTCGGCTGGCGCCGAATACCAAACGCGTCAGGGTCCTGCTCGCGCGAACCCATTTGCGTGCCGGCGAGGCTGCCAAGGCGCTGACCGTGCTGCAGCCGGCACTAAATGACGGCAAAGCAGATGCCGACATCTTTGCCGCCGCTGCCGAGGCGCACTTCCAACTGGGCAATGCCAAGCAGGCCGAGGACTATCTGCAGCAAGCGGTCAAGCTCAACCCCCAAGACGCGCGCAGCCGTACAGCCCTGGCTGTCGCCAACATCGGCAAAGGCCGCAGCGACCAGGGTCTCGACGAACTGCGTGCCATCTCGGCAGAGGACAGCGGCGCAACGGCCGACCTGGCTTTGATCAGCGCCTTGGTACGCAAGGGCGAGAGCGACAAGGCTTTGCAGGCGATCGATGCGCTCGAGCGGAAACAGCCCAACAAACCCTTGGCGCCCATGCTGCGCGGCGGTGTCGAACTCAGGCGTGGCAACCAAGTGCAGGCCCGTTCGGCCTTCGAGGCAGCCTTGAAGGCCGATCCGGTGTACTTCCCGGCCGCAAGCAGCTTGACCGCGATGGACGTCGCGGACAAGAAGCCCGAACTGGCCATCAAACGCTTCGAGAAGATGTTGGAGACAGACCCGCGGCATGTGCAGGCCCAGATGGCCATCGTCGGCTTGCGGGCTCAGGCCGGCGCGCAGCCGGGCGAGCTGATCGAGCTGTTGACCAAGGCGGTCAAACAGAATCCCGAGGCGCTGGCGCCTCGGGCGGCCCTGGTGCGCCTGCAGCTTGAGCGCAAGGAAAACAAGCTGGCGCTCGCGGCGGCTCAGGAAGGCGTGGCGGCCTTGCCCGACAGTCCTGAGTTGCAGGAATTGCTTGGGCAGGTCCAGATGGCGACCGGTGACAGCAACCAGGCCCTGATCGCCTTCAACAAGATGGCTTCCCTGCAACCCACATCGCCTCAACCCTTTATGCGCATCGCCGAGTTGCACATGGCAGGCAAGAACCAGGCTGCGGCGGCGCAAAGCTACAAACGAGCCTTGAGCGTCAGGCCTGATTTCGTGCCCGCCCATACTGCCCTGCTGACCCTGGAAATTGCGGCTGGGAAGATCAGCGAAGCCCGAGCGCAAGTACGCACCTTGCAACAGCAAAGCCCCCAGAACCCGGCCGGCTACGAGCTTGAAGGAGATCTCGAAGCCCAGCAGAAGAATTGGCCCAAAGCGGTGGCGGCCTACCGCAGCAGCCTGGACAAACGTGCTCAAACCGACTTGGCCATCAAGTTGCATCGCAGCCTGCTGGCCGCAGGCAAGGGGGGGGAGGCCGCCACCTTCGAGGCGGCATGGCGCAAAGACCGCCCCAAGGACAGCGCGTTTATCTTCTACCTCGGGGACGGCGCGCTCTTGCGCTCCGATCATGGCCAGGCCCTGACGCTCTATCAGGAGGTCCTCAAACTCCAGCCCGACAACCCGGCCGCCAACAACAATGTGGCCTGGTTGCTCAAGATGACCAAGAAACCCGGCGCCCTGGCGTATGCAGAAAAGGCCAATCGCCTGCGTCCCAATCAGCCTCCGTTCATGGACACGCTGGCGGAGATTCACGCCGATGCGGGGCAGTTTGACAAGGCCTTAGAGGTTCAGCAGCAAGCCGTGAAACTGGCGCCCGATGTGCATTTGCATCGACTGCATCTGGCACGCTATTACCTGCGGGCCGGGCAGAAATCGGCAGCCCAGGACGAGCTGAAGAAACTGGCTGAACTGGGCGACAAGTTTGCCCAGCACGATGAGGTGAAAAAACTGCAGGCTGAACTCTGAGCCGCAAATGTGACAGCTTGTGAGTGACACTGGGCTCTGTTAGCCTCGCCCGCATCAGGGTAGAAGGCGGCCAACGGAGAATGTGGCATGACGCAAATTCAGCGATCCAGTTTTAGGAAGAAGTTTCACCATGGACTGCGGCGTCTTTTCGGCGTGTTGCCGGCCCCGGCGCGCTTCGAGATTTACCGTCGGATGGTTGATTGCGACCCCGATCCCGATGCTCGGCTGCAGCTGAAGATTGCCGAAACTCGCGAAGAACTCGAGGACTGTTTCAAGATTCTTCACGATGCTTATGTGGCCAGCGGCTTCATGAAACCCGATCCTTCGGGCATGCGCATCACGCCGTATCACGCCTTGCCTACCACCACCACGCTGTGTGCCAAGTACGACGGGCGCGTGGTTGGCACCATCTCGATGATCAGAGAAGGTGTGTTTGGTTTCCCGCTGCAGTCTGTGTTTGATCTGGAGCATGTGCGGGCTCAAGGCGGCCAGATCGCCGAGATTTCCGCCTTGGCGGTTCATCCGGACTTCCGTAAAACGGGGGGAGCCATCCTGTTCCCGCTGATGAAGTTCATGCACGAGTACTGCACCGAGTTCTTCGATACCCGGCATCTGGTGATCGCGGTGAATCCCGAGCGGATCGAGCTCTATGAGGCCTTGTTGTATTTCCAGCGCTTGCAGGAGACCGTGGTCGACAACTACGACTTCGCCAATGGCGCGCCGGCCGTCGGTGCCACGCTTGACCTCAAGCATGCATCGGATGTTTTTCGCGCCGGCTATCGGGGCCGGGCCGCTCGCAAGAATCTGCACAAATATTTCTTCCAGCTCAAGCTCGAAAATATTCAGCTGCCGCGGCGGCGCTATTTCACGACCAATGATCCGGTCATGACGCCGGCCCTGCTGGACCACTTCTTCAACAAGAAAAGCAAGGTGTTTGAGGAACTGGATGATCGGAAGAAAGCGCTGCTCTGGTCCATCTACGGTTTGGTGGAGTACCGCTCGGTGCTGCCGATGCTGCGCGGAGACGCTGTGGCCGGACATCCCTTGCGTCAGCATCAGCGCTACTCGATCCGTTGCCCCGGCGTGGTGACCTTTGATACGCCGGAGGGTAAAAGGCCTTTTGTGCTGCATGTCATCGAGGTCTCGCTATCGGGCTTCCAGGCGGAGTGCAAGCTGGATCTGGAGCTTGGGCAGTCCGGCCAGGCGACGATAGAGCTGGGTAAATCCGAACATTCGACGGTCACTGTCTCGGCGGTGCGCCGGCGTGAGACCGATGCCGGCGTCTTCATTGGTTTCAGGCTTGATGAGCCTGATCGCATCTGGCGTCAATGCGTGGCCGCACTCGAGGTCGGTCAGACCTCGGATGATCTGATGCAATGAAGCGCCGGCTGCTGCTTCTTCGGTCGGCATGTGTCGCGGGCCTGCCTTGGTGGGCGGCGCCGGCGAACGCCGATCTGCCGGCCTTGATCAAGCGGGTGAAGCCGTCTTTGCTATTGGTCGGCACCTATGCGGAGACCGACAGTCCCCGGTTCGCATTTCGCGGCACCGGATTTGTTGTCGATGATGGTCGGCACGCGATCACCAATGCCCATGTGCTGCCACCGGCCTCGGACGAAGAGCGGCAGCGAAAGTTGGTCATCCAGGTGCCGCAAGGCGATGGGCGCTGGAGCATGCGGTCGGCCACCGTGCTCAGCCTTGACAATGCGCATGATCTGGCGCTGCTGCGTTTTGATGGCCCCGAAGTCCCGGCCCTGCAACTGAGTCAGAGTGCCAGTGCTCAAGAAGGGCAGGCGATCGCCTTGATGGGTTTTCCGGTCGGTGGTGCCCTGGGCTTTTCCCCGGTCACGCATCGGGGCATCATCGCAGCGATCACAAGCATTGCCTTGCCACCGCCCAGTGCTCAGACACTCAATGCCCGGGCGATACGCCAGTTGCGCGACGGTGCTTTCGATATTCTCCAGCTGGATGCCACGGCCTACCCCGGCAATAGCGGCGGCCCGGTCTTCAATCTGGATACGGGCGAGGTGCTGGGCATCGTCAACATGGTCTTCATCAAGGGCAGCAAGGAGACCGCCTTGACCCAACCCACGGGAATCAGCTACGCCATCCCTGCGCACTATGCGGCGAGCTTGCTCGCCAAGCGCTAGCAAGCTCGGCGCTGCCGCCCTTCGCCAATCAATATTTCTTTCACTCCCACCACGCAAGGTCCGCCATGAGTCAGGTACAGCCCTTGTCGATTTGCATGCTCTCGGACGATTTCCTGCCCGGAGCGACCGGGGTCGGGACGCATTTGCAGGCCGTCGCGGGTCATCTCAGCCGGCGCGGCCACCGCATCAGCATCATCACCTCGCGTCGGTCCGGTGAGCCGGAGCAGGAGGTCTGGCGCGGCGTGCAGGTCTATCGCGTGCCGACGCTCAAGCTGTTCGGTTTCTACCAGGCTCTGCCTTCGGGTGCCGAGATCGAGCGTCTGCTGCGCAAGATACGGCCCGATGTGGTCCACCATCATTATCTGGGGGTGATGCTGCTGCGCGCGCTGAAGGTCTGCAAACGACTGGGGCTGAAGCAGGTCTACACCTATCACATGACCGAGGATCACCTGACCCAGCCGCTGCCGATGCGGCCATTCCGACGCCTCATTGTTCGAAAGATCGTCTCGATCTGCAACCGCGTCGATCTGCTGATCTCGGTGTCCAAGAACCTGGCTGAGCAGTTGCCGACCAAAGGCATACACACACCGGTGCATTTCATCAGCAACCCGGTCGACTTTGCGGATCCGCAAACGGTTGAGCCGATGGCCAGGGAGGCCGGTTTCGTGGTGATGTTTGCCGGGCGCTTGAATCCGGAAAAGAACATCCCCTTCTTGCTGCGCAGTTTCGCGCTCATGCTGAAGCGGGTGACGGATGCTCAGTTGCTGATAGCCGGGGCGGGCGCCGATCTTGATGCTCTTCAGAGGCACTGTGTGGCCCTAGGCATTCAAGAGCGCGTCAAGTTCCTGGGTTTTCTGAACCATGATCTGCTGGCCCGCTACTACGCGGCTTGTGATGTGTTTGTGCTGCCGTCTTGGGTCGAGACTCAAGGCCTTGTGGCGATGGAGGCCATGTGGTTTGCCAAGCCGATTGTGGTTGCTCGCAGCGTGGTCTCCGCGACCGAGTTGGTCGATGAAGGTGCCAACGGTTTTCTGGTCGAGCCGGAGAATGACCAGGAACTTGCCGATCGCCTGGTGCAGTTGTCCGCCGATGCCGGCCTCAGAGCCGCGCTAGGCGCTGCGGGTCGGCGCAAGTCGACACAGTACGAGGCCGAGTCAGTGGTTGACTTGATGGAGTCAAGCTATAGAGAGGTGGCCGCGACAGCGCGCTGATTGCTGGGCCTGCCCGAGACGGGGGCGAACCTATCCGGGAATGAATGACAACAAAAGAGGGCGCCGAAGCGCCCTTTGTGCTTATCGGTGAGAACCGATCAGCTTTGCACGCTACGGCGGCGGCGGGCGCAGCCCAGGCCGAACAGAGCTGCACCGACCAGTGCCAGCGATGCCGGTTCCGGAACGGTCTTGATCAGGTCGAGCTCCAAGTCGATCTTGGTCGTGCTGCCGCTGAAGTTGATGACGGTCTGCAGGGCACCGACATTGCTCAGATCAGCGCCACCACCGGCGGAGATGCGGATCGCGCCGCTCGGCAGCACGGCGTTGGGGCCGACGAAATCGGCAAACGAGATCGCGCCCTGGTCCGGCACGCCGCCATTGACAGCGCTCGATTGCAAGATCAGCTTGGTCCACTGAGTGGCGCTGGTGTAGACCTCGATGGTGAAGTCAAAGCCCAGATCCGACTCAAGCACGTCAATCTTGAAGGCGTTGGCGGTCGCTGCCAGATTCTTTCCACCCAGACCCGTGTAGTTGATTTGGCCTTCGAAAGCAGCCTTCGTCGATGCGGTTGCACCGATATCACCCAGCACGCTGCCATCCCAACGAACGTAGGCTTGGCCGTGAGTGCCAGCAGCGGTGCTGTAGCTCAGCACGCCACCGTTGGCCGAGGCTTGGATGCCAGCGCCGGTGTTGTCAGAAGCGACAGAGCCATTCTTGATGACAAAAATGTCTCGCTGACCGCCGATGATGCTGGCGGCCGGGCCGGAAACGCGGCTGTAGACGCCATTGGCATCGGTCACGTTGTCCAGCAGGACGCCGGTAGCAAGGGTACCTTGATTGACAGAGAAGTCATCAATCACAACACCAGCGTGAGCAACATGACCGGCCAGGGTCAGTGCGGCTGCCAGTGCAACTTTGCGCAGAATCGTCATATCCATCTCCTTATCGAAAAGCTGCTCGAAGGGGCAGCCCACCCGTGCATTCTTTAAGCAGAGATCGTGCCATTGATGTTTTTACTATCTAGATCAATCACTTAGGGGGCGATCTTACGGGTCAAGTGGCCGGAGGGGATCGTTCGTGTAAATTATTCCGACAGTGCTTGTCGGCTCGGGGTCCCTTGGTGCTGATGCAGCATCGCAGCACCCAGCAATATCAGCGCGATACCTGCGGCTCTGGCTGGGCTGATGTGCTCGGCGAAAACTGTTGCCCCGATCGCAACGGTCACCAGATTGGCGAGTGCAAGTTGGACCGGCACGATCAGGGAGGCTCGCCCGCGTTGGAATGCTGCCTGAAGCAGTATCAAGCCTGCGATGTTGAAAATCACGACGCCGAGTAGCAAAGGGTTGCTCAACGTCTGCAGCGAAAGCGAGCTGTCTCCAGTCTGCGTCTGCGCGGTCAGCGCTTCGGTCAGCGCAGCGCCCATGCCAAAAGCCAAGCCGACGACGATGGCCAAAGGAAGCTCTCGCTGGCTGGACCGCCGGCCTAGATAAAGAATGACGCTGCCACCGATGGTCAATACGGCGGCAGCGATCAGCAGGCTGGTGACGTCGGGTGCGATCAAGGGCTTGGCCTCGGCCTGCCAGGACAGCGCCAATGCGCCAGCCACCGTCAGCGCCAGGCCCAACCACTCCGCGCGGTTCATCCGTTCTTGCAGGAATACAACCGCCATCAGCACCAGCAAGACATCACCGGCCGACATCAGGGGTTGAACCAGCGAGATTTCGCCCAAGGCGGTGGCCTGGACAAAAAGCACCCAACCGATGATTGTGCTGCCCAGGCCCAGCAGCCAACGCCAGTCCGTCAGCAGTGATGCCGCGACACTGCGCCAGGAGGCATGTCCGATCTTGGGTTGGTGCTCGGCGGACAGCTTCCATAGAAAGTAGCCCAGCTGAATAAAGAGCGTCGCCAGCAAGGTGGTGATCACCACGATCATGATGGCGCTCCCGCCTGGGTGTTGATGATCAGATCCTCCAGGGGTCTGCGAAGCGAGCGCGAGCTGGGGGAGGGGCCAGCGCCGACCCTGCCCATATAAACCGCTGCTCGGGCTAAATCGGCGCCGATCAGCAGTTCAAGGCGAGACTTGACGTCGATCGCTGCCGCCATGGCTCCGCTGACGCTGGAGAACCGTCGTTGTTCTCGGGCGTATCTTGCGAAGACGAGCGGCGTCACCTCCGGCTGCAGCTGCAGCTGCAGCTCCGTGGTTTTCAGCCAGAAGCGCTGCATGGCCCGGCCGGCTTCGACGTAGTCATCGACGGTCTTGGGCTGTGCGGGCGCGTACAGCACAAAGTGGGCCGCGCAGGCCAGGCTGGGGGCGAAGTCCATCTGCAGCCGAGGCGCCCAGGTGCCGGCGAGAAATCGATTGAAAAATTGCACCCGACCCCAGCTCTTCATGACAAAGCGCATCAAGCGGGTCGTGGCCGCATCGACGCCCAAGGCCTGGTCAGGGACCTTGGTCGCGCTGAACTGGCAATCCCAGTCGATGATGTCGCAATGCACCCGGTAGGCTTCGGGCGTGGTCAGGCGCAGCCGGGCCGAGCGAAACATCAGCAGGGCGGTCTGCAGCCGGGTGGCAAAGCCCTCCAGCCAGTGCACCTGATAGCCGGCCGGCAAGCAGTCCTGCAACTGCTGTTTCTCGGCCGCACTCAGTGCACGGGTGCTCAGCGGTCGGCGCTGCACGCTGCGACGCTCGATCTGCTCGATCAGAGCATCCCGCCTCATGCTCGGGTCGGCGTGGAGGCGCAGATCGAAAGTCGGCTTCGATTCCGGCAGCCCGGTCCGCCGGCTGATATCCAGAACTAGGCCATGAGCGCTCGCGGCGATCGCCGCGGTTTCAAGCAGGGCGCCCAGTGAAATCTGACTTGGATGCCCGTCAAGGTCATAGACGCAGTGCTCGCGCGTATCGAAGCCGTGCACAACGACATGCTCGGGCGAGAGGATCTCGAAGCGCCACGGCTGGGTGTTGTCGCCGCTGGGTGCCCAACGGGCGAGGTCCAGAATCTGCAGAACTTGATCTCGAGTCGGCATGGTGCGCGTGCTTCAGAAGAGGTTGCTCATGGTATACAAGGACCCCCTTGGAAAGCTGCTCAAGGCAGGTTTGGGGTGTTTGGATTTACAGGTGCTTGCGAACTGCCGATGATGAGGGCGCCGCGCCATTGAAGGCCGGAAGAAAAGAGGTGCACTTGGAGCCGACATTGACTTTTGATTATGAGCGCGCCTTTTCGCGAAATATCGGCTGGGTCTCCGTTGCGGAGCAGGCGCGGCTGCGTCAGGCGCGGGTGGCGATAGCCGGGCTGGGTGGGGTTGGCGGGGCTCATTTGCTGACCTTGGCGCGCTTGGGGCTGAGTAGGTTCAATATTGCCGACTTCGATGATTTCGAGGTCCACAATTTCAACCGCCAAGTTGGCGCCACGATGTCGACCTTGGGGCGTCCCAAGGCGCAAGTACTCGCCGAAATGGTCAAGGACATCAATCCCGAGGCCGATGTGCGGGTGTATCCGGCCGGCGTCACGGCCGAGAATATTGGCGAGTTCCTGGCCGATGTCGATGTCTATGTGGATGGCATCGATGTTTTTGCCATCGAGGCACGGCGCAGCCTGTTCCAGCTGTGTCACGAGCGCAAGATCCCGGCGCTGACGGCGGCACCGCTGGGTATGGGTGTTTCCTTGCTGTATTTCAAGCCGGGAGGGCTGAGTTTCGAGAATTACTTCCGGCTCGAAGGGCATACCAAGCAGGAGCAATACGCGCGATTCATCGCCGGGCTGTCCCCGGCCATGCTGCAGCGCTCTTATCTGGTGGTGCCCGAGGCGGTGAATTTCGTCGAGAAGCGCGGGCCGTCGACCATGATGGCCTGCGACCTTTGTGCCGGCATGATGGGGACTTCGGTGTTGAAGGTCTTGCTGGGGCGCGGTGCTCTGCGCGCGGCGCCCTGGTCGCTGCAGTTTGATGGATATCGCCAGAAGCTGAGCTTTGCCTGGCGCCCCCTCGGCAATGCAAATCCGTTGCAGCAATTGCTGCTGAGCTTTATCCGCCCGGTGTTGCGAGGGCGCAGCAAGTAAGCCGGACTGCTGGCGGCGCCCGGCCCGATCGGCTCCTGTGGCGGTCAGTTCGGCGGTGCACGCCCCTACTCGGGGGATAGCCTTGTCGCTGGGGCTGAGGTGCAATCGCGGCCTGTGAACCGGGTGGTCGGTGAGGCAGGTGCCAAGGGTGTCAAATAGTGGGCATCCGCCAAGGCGGCTTGGTCCGTATCCCCAGGTTTGTTTGCCTTACTGCTGTGGCATGATCCATTGCGCTGGGGCCTCGCAGGCATCGGTATTCAGTCCGAACATGTCATGCCCTTGGATGCTGTACGGGTCCACACAAGACCAACTGATTTTTGAGAGGACTTGCCTTGAATACTCGCATTGCTTCCACGTCGCGCGGACTCGGTCTGGCTTTGCTGGTGGCGGCCGGTGGCCTGTTTGCCGGTTGCGCCAGCAACAGCTCCAAGTATCCGGCAGCGCCGATTTCTGCGGCGACCCAGGACTACAGCTACATCGTCGGTGCCGGTGACAATCTCAATATCATTGTCTGGCGCAACCCTGAATTGTCGATGTCGGTGCCGGTGCGTCCCGATGGCAAGATCTCCACGCCGCTGGTGGATGAAATGGTGGCGCAGGGCAAGAATTCGGTGGAAATCGCGCGCGATATCGAAAAGCAACTCGGCCGCTATGTGCGTGATCCGGTGGTGACGGTGATCGTGACAGGTTTTGTCGGCCCGTTCAGCGAACAGATCCGCGTACTCGGCGAGGCTGCGAAGCCGCAATTCCTGGCCTACAAGCAAAAGATGACCCTGCTGGACGTGATGATCGCGGTCGGGGGGTTGACCGACTTTGCTGCCGGCAATCAGGCCACGATTTTGCGCTCATCCGAAGGCAACAAACAGTACTCGGTTCGCTTGACCGACCTGATCAAGCGTGGCGAGGTGTCGGCCAATGTGGAAATGCGGCCCGGCGACATCCTGATCATTCCGCAGAGCCTGTTCTGAAGCCAGACCGGGTTTCGAGCCCCCTGGTGGCCTGAGTTCAGGGGTTTCTTGTCTTTTGCCAGCGTGCCTTGCTTGTCTGCAGGCGAATCTAGATGGATTTATTGATAGCCCAGATCCTTTCCATTGCGCGCAGCATGTGGAAGTACCGCTGGCCCGGCGTCCTGGTGGCCTGGGTGACCGGGGCCGTCTGCGCGACGGTCGTATTCATGATGCCTGATCGCTACCAGGCCAGTGCCCGCATCTATGTGGACACGCAGTCGATTCTGAAGCCGCTGATGTCGGGGCTGGCGGTGCAGCCCAATGTCGAGCAGCAGGTCGTGATGCTCAGTCGTACCTTGATCAGCCGGCCGAATGTCGAGAAGCTGGTTCGCATGGCTGATCTCGACCTGAAGAATCAATCCAAGGCCCAGCAGGAAGCCACGATCGAGACCGTGACCAAGTCGCTGTCGATCGGCAGCACGGCCCGCGACAACCTCTATACCCTGTCTTACAGGGACGAGGACCCCGAGACCGCCAAGCGGGTGGTGCAGTCGCTGGTGTCCATCTTCGTCGAGTCCAGCCTGGGCGCCACCCGCAAGGACACCGCGACCGCCGCGACCTTCATCAACGAGCAGATCAAGAATTACGAGGCCAAGCTTGAAGAGGCCGAAGGACGTCTGAAAGAGTTCCGCTTACGCAATCTGCAGACCATGTCCAGCGACGGCCGCGATTCGGCCTCGCGCCTGACCGAGATGAGCGCCCAACTCGAGCGGGCCAAGCTGGAGTTGCGCGAGGCAGAGAATGCCCGTGATGCGACCAAGCAGCAGATCGATGGCGAGCGCTCGCGCGGCGCCAACACGACGACGCAGAGCCTGCTGCAGGAGTCGGCCCTCAATGTGGCGACGCCGGAAATCGATTCCCGCCTGGAGGTGCAGCGTCGCAATCTGGACTCTCTGCTGCAGCGCTACACGGACCAGCACCCCGACATCATCAGCACGCGCAAGCTGATCGCTGATCTTGAGGAGCAGAAGAAGCTGGAGATGGCGAGTCTGCGCAAGGCGGCGATGGCCGCCCCCCCGGGGATTGGTGCGGGATCGAGCCTGGTGCAGCAAGAGCTTGGTCGCATGCTGGCCACGACCGAGGTTCAGGTCGCCTCCTTGCGTGCCCGTGTCTCCGAGTATTCCAGCCGTTACGGACAGGCGCTGGCCGCGCTGAAGACCGCGCCGCAGTTGGAGGCCGAGGCCGCACAGCTGAACCGCGATTACGCGATTCACAAGAAGAACTATGAGGATTTGGTGTCCAGGCGCGAATCGGCGGCGATGTCCGGTGAACTCGATGTGGCATCGGGTGTCGCGGACTTTCGCTTGATCGACCCACCACGGGCCTCTTCCAAGCCGGTGGCTCCGAATCGCTTGCTGTTGCTCGGCGGTGCCTTGGCTGTGGCGCTGGCGGCCGGCTTGTTCACCGCTTTTGCCGCGAGCCAGCTGCGCCCCGTGTTCCACGATGGCAATCAGCTGCGCCTGCGCACCGAGTTGCCAGTGCTGGGCGTGGTGTCGCGGCTGGCAACCGATGTCGAGCGCCGCAGGGAGCGTATTGACCTGCTTCGCTTCGGTGCCGCGTCGGGTGGTTTGGTGGGTGTTTTTGCCCTCGGTTTGGTGGTCATGGCGCTGCTGATCAGCAGACAGGCGGGTTGAATGAGTAGTCTCATCGAACAGGCGGCGCAGCGCCTAGAGCAACTGCGCAATGCCGGCGTCATGTTGCCCGGCGATACGCTGAACAAGGGTGCCGAGCCCCAGCCTTCGCCGCAGCCGCGTGTCGCGACGAGTCCGGCGGGCGTCGAAGAGTCGACGCATCTGCAGCAGTCCAAGAAGGTTGATCTGGATCTCAATGCCTTGGCCGCACAGGGTCTGCTCACGCCCAACGCGCCCCGCACCCATATCGCCGACCAGTACCGCGTCATCAAGCGACCGCTGATCAAAAATGCGATGGGCAAGGGTGCGACCACGCTGAATCACGCCAATCTGATCATGGTGACCAGCGCCTTGGCCGGCGAGGGCAAGAGCTTCACCTCGCTGAATCTGGCGATGAGCATTGCCGCCGAGATGGACAACACGGTCATGCTGGTCGATGCCGACGTGGCACGCCCCTCGGTCCTGCGCATGCTCGGTCTGCCGCAAGGCCCGGGGCTGCTGGACGTGCTGGAAGACCAGGTCGATATGGCCAGTGTCTTGCTCCGCACCAATGTCGACAAGCTGACCATCTTGCCCAGTGGCACGCCGCATGCGCGGGCGACCGAGCTGCTCGCGAGCGACGCGATGAGTCAGTTGCTTGAGGACATGGCCAAGCGTTACCCGGACCGCATCATCATCTTTGATTCGCCGCCCCTGTTGCTGACCACCGAATCGCGCGTGCTGGCCTCCCATATGGGGCAGATCGTCGTTGTGGTGCATGCCGACAAGACGCCGCAAAGCGCGGTTCAGCAGGCCGTTGCAACCATCGAGTCCTGCCCGGTCAAGATGCTGTTGCTGAACCAGGCGCGCTCCAATGCGGCCGGCAGCTATGGCTACGGGTATGGCTACGGGTATGGCTATGGCTACGGGCACGACAATGCAATTCAGAAGGCTTGAGTCCGGGCTTAGCAAGCGTCGTGCGGCATGCGTGGCCCAATGCGTCTTTGTTCCGGTGCTGTTGCTCGGCGCTCTGCAGGCAACGGCGCAAAGCGCGGCGCCCGCATCCAAGTTGCTGGTGCAGCCTCGCATCAGCCTCTCCAGCACGCTGACGGACAATCTGCGGCTTCGAGATGAGGGCAAGGATGCCGCCCTGATCACGACCATCTCACCCGGCCTCAGTATCAGCAGCGGTACGGGGCGTGTGCGTGGTTCGCTGGACTATTCGCTCAACGGCGTGATCTACACCAAGAGCGAAGCCTCGGGCCAGGTGCAGAACAATCTGGCGGCGAAGCTCAGCGTCGAGGCGATCGACAATTGGTTCTATATCGATGCCCAGGCCAGTGTCGGCCAGCAAGCCGTGTCCGCCTTCGGTACTCAATCCACCGACCCCACACTGCGCAGCGGCAACAGCTCCGAGGTCGCCAGACTCAATGTCTCGCCCTATATCCGGGGCCAGTTGGCGGGCATCGCCGGCTACCAGGTGAGCGCCAATCTGCTGGAGAGCCGAGCCAAGGATTCATTGGCCGGCGATTCCAGCAGTCGCTCACTGTCCATGCAGCTCAATGGTTTGAGTGCGGGCAGTCTGCTGAACTGGTCGGCCTCGTTGAGCGATCAGCTCTCGCAGGCGCGCGGCGGGCGTGAGGTGGAAACCCAGTCCGCGACAGCCACCCTGGTGGTCAGGCCCGATGTCGACTGGAACTTCGGCGTGACCGGCGGTGCCGAGCGTCAGAACTTCGAGAGTCTGGCCAAGCAAAGCAGCACCATCTACGGCGTCAACGCGGGCTGGACACCGACTGTGCGCACCAAGCTGGCGGCGGACTGGACTCACCGCCGCTATGGCAACTCACACAGCCTGACCTTCGAGCACCGCATGGCCCGCTCGGTCTGGCGCCTCACCGACTCCCAGTCGGTGAACACCGGCGGCTTGCAGGGGCAGGCCAATGTGCTGAGCAACTACGAGCTGTTCTACATCCAGTTCTCCTCCATCGAGCCCGATCCCGTGCGGCGTGATCTGCTTGTCCGCAGCTTTCTGCGCAATCTGGGTCTCGATCCGAACGCACTGCCGACCGGTGGCTTTCTGGGCGGTGGGGCCAGCCTGACCCGCAGCCAGGCCTTGTCGCTGTCCGTTCAAGGCGGGCCCAGGACCACGCTGACCATGACATTGAGCCAGACCAAGAGCCGCAATCTCGACCAGGACTCGCCGGCCAATGGCGACCTGTCCCAGACCGGCCTCGTGAATCAGCGCATGATGTCGATGAGCCTGGCTCATCGCCTGACGCCGGATTCCTCGGCCAATGTGCTGTTTTCCCAGCAACGTAGCCGGGGTGCAGCAAGTGGGCAGCAAACCGATATGAAGTCTCTGACCGCCAACTGGAACGGCAAACTTGGCGTGCGCACCACTGTCCAGTTCGGCCTGCGCCACACCCGTTTCGACAGTCCGTCTCAGCCTTACCGCGAGAGTGCGGCAACCGCCACCCTTGTCCAGCAGTTCTAGCCCATGTATGAAGCTTTTTTCGGGCTGAGCAGCAAGCCGTTCCAACTCAGCCCCGACCCCAATTTCTACTTCGGTAGCAAGCAGCACCGGCGCGCCAAGGCCTATCTGGACTATGGCGTGCTGCGCAATGACGGCTTCATCGTCATCACCGGCGAGATCGGTGCCGGCAAGACCACCTTGCTGCGCGGCCTGCTGGACAGCCTGAACCGCAGCAATGTCGTGATCGGCAATCTGGTCACGACCCAGCTCGATGCCGAGGACACCTTGCGCATGGTCGGTGCGGCCTTTGGCGTGCGGGTCAAGGACCTACCCAAGTCCGAGCTGCTGATGACCCTGGAGGCCTTCTTCGTCAATCAGACCAGCCAGGGCAAGCGCTGCCTGCTGATCGTCGACGAGGCGCAGAATCTGACAGCGCGGGCCGTCGAAGAGCTGCGCATGCTGTCCAACTTCCAGTTCGGCAATCAGTCTTTGCTGCAGACCTTCCTGGTCGGCCAGCCCGAGTTCCGCAACATCCTGCAGCGCCCTGAGATGGAGCAGTTCCGCCAGCGTGTCGCGGCCACCTGCCATATCGGACCGCTCGACGAGGATGAGACCCAGCGCTATATCGAGCACCGCCTCAAGTGCGCCGGCAGCAGCGGCAAACCCAGCTTCGAGCTCGACGTCTTCCCGCTGATCTACAAGTCCAGCCAGGGCATACCGCGGCGTATCAACTCGCTGTGCGATCGCCTGTTGCTGCTGGGTTTCATGGGTGGCAAGACCCACCTGCAGGTCGCCGATGTCGACGAGGTGCTGCGCGATCTGGCCCAGGAAAGCGAGACACCGCTGAAGGCCATCCATGGTGTCGCCGCCGGAGCGCCGCTGGATGTGGACCTGAGCCGGCTCAAGCTGGGCGATCTCAGTGGCCTGTCCGGCGAGATCGCGGCGCTGAATCAGGACCAGCAGTCCGAGCGACTGCAGCGCCTGGAGAGCAGCCTGATCAGGCTGGAGCGCATCAATCTGCAGACCCTGGGTCTGCTACAGAAACTGGTGGAGGCGGTGCGCCCCGCCGGCGCAGCCGCGGCAGCGGCCCCCAGCGCACCGACCGCCGTGCCGACCGAGACCAAGCAATGACAGACGCAGTGACACTGGCCCCCGTGATGTGCGTGGTGGGCGCGCGGCCCAACTTCATGAAGATGGCGCCCATCCTGCGCGCGCTGGCCGCTCATCAGCCACCGATTCCGGCCCTGCTGGTGCATACCGGCCAGCATTACGACACCGATATGAGCAAGAAGCTCTTTGTCGACCTGGGCCTGCCGCAGCCGGACCTGAATCTCGAGGTCGGCTCCGGCAGCCACGCGCTGCAGACCGCCGAGGTGATGCGCCGTTTCGAGCCGGCGCTGGATGAGCACAAGCCTTCCTGTGTGCTGGTGGTCGGCGATGTCAATTCGACCCTGGCCTGCACGCTGGTGGCGGTCAAGAAGGGGGTGCCGGTGGCTCATGTCGAGGCCGGCCTGCGCAGCTATGACCGCAAGATGCCCGAGGAGATCAACCGCCTGCTGACCGATCAGGTGGCCGACCGCCTCTACACCACCGAGCGCAGCGCCGCCGACAATCTGGCGCGCGAGGGCATCGCGCTGGAGCGGGTCTGCTTCGCCGGCAATGTGATGATCGACTCGTTGGAGGCCAGCCGGCCGCTGGCGCGCGCGCCGGCGCAGACCCTGCGCGACCATGGCTTGGATCCGGCGCTGGTGTCCGGGGCTTACGGCGTCGTCACGCTGCACCGCCCGTCGAATGTCGATGAGGCCGCGACCCTGAAGCACTTGCTGGGCCTGCTGGCCCAGGTCGCGCAAGACCTGCCCCTGGTGTTTGCGCTGCACCCGCGCACCCGCAGCAATATCGAGCGCTTCGGCCTGCAGTCCATGCTGGATCCGGCCCGCGTGGCCTTGCTGCCGCCCCAGGGCTATCTGGAGATGCTGGGCCTGATGGCCGGCGCCGCCATCGTGTTGACCGACTCCGGCGGCCTGCAGGAAGAGACCACGGCGCTGGGCGTGCCCTGCCTGACCCTGCGCGAGAACACCGAGCGTCCGATCACGGTGGAGCAAGGCACCAACACCCTGATCGGGCTGGACGGCGAGGCCTTGCTGCGTGGCGTGGCCGAAGTGCTGGCCGGCCAGGGCAAGCGCGGCCGTGTGCCCGAATACTGGGACGGCCATGCCGCCGAGCGCATCGCCGCCGATTTGTGGCAATGGCTCAAACCTTGACGAGAGCAGCCCTATGTTGATGCCCAGCCGCCAGCCGCGCAATGCGATGACGATAGACGTGGAAGACTACTTCCAGGTCTCGGCCTTCGCGCCCTACATCGCCCGCAGCGACTGGGACGCGCGCGAATGCCGGGTCGAGCGCAATGTCGAGCGCATCCTGGCCTTGCTGGAGGCCAGCGACACCCATGCCACCTTCTTCACGCTGGGTTGGGTGGCGCAGCGCTATCCGGCGCTGGTGCGTCGCATCGTCGCCGGCGGTCATGAACTGGCCAGCCACGGCTACGGCCACGAGCGTGCCAGCGATCTGAGCCCGCAGGCCTTCCGCAGCGATATCACGCGCGCCAAGGCCCTGCTCGAAGACATCGGCGGCAGCCCGGTGCTGGGCTACCGCGCGCCGAGCTTCTCGATCGGCAAGGGCAATCTCTGGGCCTTCGATGAGTTGCTGGCCGCCGGCTATCGCTACAGCTCCAGCGTCTACCCGATCCAGCACGACCACTACGGCATGCCCGACTCGCCGCGCTTTGCCTATCCGGTGCGCGAGGGCTTGCTGGAGGTGCCGGTGACGACCCTGCGCCTGGGCGGCAAGAACCTGCCCTCCAGCGGTGGTGGCTATTTCCGGCTGCTGCCTTATGCGCTGTCGCGCTGGCTGATAGCCCAGGTCAACCGGGTCGACCAGCAGTCGGCGGTGTTCTATTTCCATCCCTGGGAGATCGATGTTGACCAGCCGCGCGTGGCCGGCATCGACGCCAAGACGCGCTTTCGGCACTACGTCAACATTCCCCGCACCGAGGCCCGCATCGCGCGGCTGCTGCAGGACTTTGCCTGGGGCCGGATGGACGAGATCTTTCTGGGTCAGACCGCGGCGATCCATCGATGAGCGCCGCAGTCACCGTCCGACGCCTGCAGGCGGGCGATGGCCCGGCCGTGTCGGCCTGGGATGCCTTCGTGCTGGCCTGCCCGCAGGCAAGCTTCTTCCACCGCGCCGGCTGGCAGCGCCTGGTCGGCGAGGTCTTCGGCCACCGCTGCTTCTTTCTCTATGCCGAGCGCGACGGCCGTATCGAGGGCGTGCTGCCGCTGGCCCAGGTCAAGAGCCTGCTGTTCGGCCATGCGCTGGTGAGCCTGCCCTTTGGCGTCTATGGCGGCGTGGCCGCCGAGACCGAAGCTGCGGCCCAGGCGCTGGAGGACGAGGCCCAGCGCATTGCCAAGGAACTCGGCGCCGATCATCTGGAGCTGCGCCATGTGCAGCCCCGCCACAGCGACTGGCCGCGCCAGGATCTCTATGTGACATTCCGCAAGGAGATCCTGCCCGAGGAGGAGGCCAATATGCTGGCCATCCCGCGCAAGCAGCGCGCGATGGTGCGCAAAGGCATCAAGAACGGGCTGCAAAGCCATCTCGATGCCGACGCCGGCCGCTTCTTTGCGCTGTATGCCGACAATGTGCACCGCCATGGCACGCCGGCCATGCCCAGGCGCTATTTCGAGGCCTTGCTGCGCGAGTTCGGGAGCGACTGCGAGGTGCTGACGGTCACCGATGCCCAGGGCACCCCCCTCAGTTCGGTGGTGAGCTTTTATTTCCGTGACGAAGTGCTGCCCTACTATGCCGGCGATGCCGAGGCGGCGCGCGAACTGGCCGCCAATGACTTCAAATACTGGGAACTGATGCGGCTGGCCTGTGCACGTGGACTGAAGGTCTTCGACTACGGCCGCAGCAAGCAGGGCACCGGTTCCTACGCCTTCAAGAAGAACTGGGGCTTCGAGCCGACGCCGCTGACCTACGAATACTGCCTCTACAAGCGCGACACCGTGCCTCAGAACAACCCGTCCAACGCCAAGTACCAGCTCCTGATCAAGACCTGGCGCCGCATGCCCTTGGCCTGGGCGAACTGGTTGGGTCCTTTCATCGTTCGCAATCTTGGCTGAGGAGGCGACGATGTCCGTGCTGCACCGGTCGGGATTCGCATGAGCAGCGTGGCTCCGCAGCTGTCCGCCCCATCGCTGCCGCAGGCCTGGCGCTGGGCGCTGCCGCTGTTCGGGCTGCTGCTCCTGCTCGTGCTGCTGCTGTTTCGCGAGACCGGTCTGGCGATGGTGGGCATCTGGCAGCGCTCGGACACATTCGCCCATGCCTTTGTCGTGCCGCCGATTTCGCTGTGGCTGATCTGGCGCCAGCGCGAGGCCCTGGCCCGGCTTGTCCCGCAGCCGAGCTGCTGGTTTGCCATCCCCTTTCTGGCGGCCGCTCTGGCCTGGCTGCTGGGCGATCTGGTCGCGGTCAATGCGCTGACCCAGCTGGCCCTGGTCGCCATGCTGGTGCTCAGCGTGCCCCTGGTGCTGGGTCACCGGGTCGCCTGGCAGATCGCCTTTCCGCTGGCTTTCCTGTTCTTTGCCGTACCGATCGGCGAGTTCATGATGCCCGCGCTGATGGAGGCGACGGCCGACTTCACCGTGGCCGCACTGCGCGCGAGCGGTGTGCCGGTCTACCGCGAAGGCCTGCAATTCGTGATCCCCTCGGGCAACTGGTCGGTGGTCGAGGCCTGCAGCGGCCTGCGCTATCTGATGGCTTCGGGCATGGTGGGCACCTTGTTCGCCTACCTGAACTACAACTCGCTGCGCCGGCGTCTGGTCTTCATTGCCTTCGCCTTTGCCTTGCCGCTGCTGGCGAACTGGCTGCGCGCCTACATCATCGTGATGCTGGGCCATCTGTCCGACAACGCGATCGCCACCGGCGCCGACCATCTGGTCTATGGCTGGGTGTTCTTCGGCATCATCATGCTGGCCATGTTCATGATAGGCGCGCGCTGGGCCGAGCCGCTGGCGTCCGTCGCGCTGCCGACGGTGCCGGCCCGGCCGGGCTCACAAGCCGTCTGGATGGGCGCGCTGCTGGCTCTGCTGATTGCGCTGCTGCCGCTGGCGGCATTGACGCTGCTGCCCGGCGGCAGCGCCGGGCGCGCGCCGGCGCTGACAGCGCCCAAGCTGCAGGCCTGGGCCGAAACCCCAACCGGCCAGACCGGCCTGCCGGACTGGACACCGCTCTACCGCAAGCCGACGGCCGAGCTGCAGGCAGCCTATATCGGGCAGATGCAGCAGCCGGTCGGGCTGCATATCGCCTACTACCGCGGCCAGACCTATGACAGCAAGCTGGTCAGCTCCCTGAATCAGCTGGTGCGATCCGAGGACAAGCAATGGACGCGCATGGGCGACCAGGGCCAGACCTTGAGCCTGGACGGCCAGGACCTGCGGCTGCGCGGCACCGAGCTGCGCTCGGCCGGCACCCGGCTGCTGGTCTGGCAGTTCTACTGGATCGACGGCCGCCTGACGGCCAGTGATGTACGGGCCAAGCTGTATGGCGCCTGGCAGCGCCTGAGCGGGCGCGGCGATGACGCTGCGGCGGTCATCGTCTACACGGTCAAAGACACGGACAATGCGGCATCGGCGCAAGCGCTGCTGCAGAACTTTTTGCAGCAGAACTGGGGCGCCATCGAGGCGCAGCTGCAGCAAGCTAAAAAAGACGCGGCGCGCTGACAGCCGCCGCATAGGCATCTGGGATGAACAAGGAACAAGCGATGAGCTCGACGGTAGCGGTGATCGGCCTGGGTTATGTGGGCCTGCCCCTGGTGGTGGAATTCGGCAAGCATATGCGCACCATCGGTTTCGATATTGCGCAGGCCAAGGTCGAGTCCTGCCAGCGCGGTGTCGATCCTTCGCGCGAACTCAGCGACGAACAGGTGCGCGAGGCCACCCACGCGGTCTACACCGCCGACCCGGCCTTGCTGGCCGAGGCCGACATCATCATCGTCGCCGTGCCGACACCGGTGGACGAAGCCCATATCCCCGACTTCCGCCCGCTGATCGGCTCCAGCACCAGCGTCGGCCGCCATATGAAGAAGGGCGTGACCGTGGTCTATGAGAGCACCGTCTACCCCGGCGCCACCGAGGAGGTCTGCATCCCGGTGCTGGAGCGCGAGTCGGGCCTGAAGTGGAAAGAGGACTTCTTCGTCGGCTACAGCCCCGAGCGCATCAACCCGGGTGACAAGGAACACACGCTGACCAAGATCCTGAAGATCGTCTCCGGCGACACGCCGGCCACGCTGGACAAGGTCGCCAAGCTCTACGAGACCATCATCATCCCGGGCGTGCACCGGGCCTCCAGCATCAAGGCGGCCGAAGCCGCCAAGGTGATCGAGAACACCCAGCGCGACCTGAACATCGCGCTGATGAACGAGCTGGCCATCATCTTCGACAAGCTGGGCATCGACACCAGCGAGGTGCTGGAAGCCGCCGGCACCAAGTGGAACTTCCTGAAGTTCAAGCCGGGCCTGGTCGGCGGCCACTGCATCGGCGTCGACCCCTACTACCTGACGCACAAGGCCGACATGATCGGCTACCACCCCCAGGTCATCCTGGCGGGCCGGCGCATCAACGACAGCATGGGCAAGTTCATCGCCGAGCAGACCATCAAGCACATGATCGCCAGCGGCAGCTATATCAAGGGCGCCCGGGTCAATGTGCTGGGCCTGACCTTCAAGGAGAACTGCGGCGATCTGCGCAACTCCAAGGTGATCGACATCATCAACGAGCTGAAGACCTATGGGGTCGAGGTCTTCGTGACCGACCCGCAGGCCGAGGCCGAGGAGGCGATGCATGAGTATGGCGTGCGCCTGCTGCCCTGGGACGAGCTGCCGCGCGCCGACGCCATCGTCGCGGCGGTCGCGCACAAGGAGTATGCCGCGCTGGGCGTTGACGACCTCGGCAAGAAGCTGGTCAAGAACGGTGCCTTCATCGATGTCAAGGCGGCCTTCGATGCACCGGCCCTGATCGAGGCCGGCTACAAGGTCTGGCGTCTGTGAACGATGAGTGATGATCGCCGCCCGCTGATCCTGCACGTCGTGTATCGCTTCGATACCGGCGGGCTTGAGAACGGGGTGGTGAATCTGATCAACGAGATGGACCCGCGGGCTTACCGCCATGCGGTGCTGGCGCTGACCGAGGTGACCGAGTTCCGGCAACGGGTGCGCCGCAGCGATGTGCAGTTCATCGCGCTGCACAAGCCGCCGGGCCATGGCTTCTGGCTCTACCCCAAGCTCTACCGTCTGCTGCGCGAGCTCAGGCCGGCCGTCGTGCACACCCGCAATCTGGCCGCGCTGGAGGTGGTGGTGCCGGCCTGGGCGGCCGGCGTGCCGGTGCGTGTGCATGGCGAGCATGGCCGCGATGTCGGCGACCTGGACGGCACGCACCGCGGCTACCAGCGGCTGCGCCGTCTCTATGGCCTGTTCGTACACCGCTTCGTCGCGCTGTCGCGCGATCTGGCCGGCTATCTGCATGGCAAGGTCGGCCTGCCCGAAGCGTCGATTCGCCAGATCTACAACGGCGTCGACATCCGGCGCTTCCAGCCGGCCGCGCAGCGCGAGGCGCTGGCCGGCTGCGCCTTCGGCGCGCCCGAGCATTTCATCATCGGCACCGTGGGCCGCATGCAGACCGTCAAGGACCAGACGAATCTGGCCCGCGCCTTTGCGCTGGCCTTGCAGCAGCGCCCCGATCTGCGGCCCCGGCTGCGCCTGGTGATGGCCGGCGAGGGCCCGCTGCGCGAGCAGGTGCTGCAACTGCTGGCCGAGGCCGGCGTGGCCGAGCTGGCCTGGCTGCCCGGCGAGCGCGGTGATGTGGCCGGCTGGATGCGTGCGCTGGACTGCTTTGTCTTGCCCTCGCTGGCCGAAGGCGTTTCCAACACCATTCTGGAAGCGATGGCCTGCGGTCTGCCGGTCATCGCGACCGCGGTGGGCGGCAATGTGGAACTGGTGGAGGAGGGCCGCAGCGGCTTTCTGGTGCCGCCCTCCGACCCCCAGTCCATGGCCGCGCGCATCATCGAGCTGGCCGATGACGGCGAGCGGGCGCGCCGGCTGGGCGCGGCGGGCCGGCGGGCGGTCGAGCAGCGCTTTGCGATGCCGGTGATGGTGGCGGGCTACCAAGGCCTTTACGACGAGCTGCTGGCTGCCCGGGCGCCCGAGCGGATTCAATTGATCAAGAGCTGACGACCATGTGCGGAATCACCGGTATTTTTGACACCCGCAGCGCACGCGAGATCGATCCCGCGCGGCTGCAGCGCATGAACGACTCGCAATGGCATCGCGGCCCCGACGAGGGCTCGCTGCATACCGAGCCGGGTCTGGGCTTCGGTCACCGCCGCCTGTCCATCATCGACATCGCGACCGGCCAGCAGCCCTTGTTCAACGCCGACCGCTCGGTGGTCATCGTCTTCAACGGCGAGATCTACAACTACCAGAGCCTGATGAGCGAGCTGCAGGGCCTGGGCTACCAGTTCCACACCAAGAGCGATACCGAGGTCATCGTCCATGCCTGGGAGGCCTGGGGCGAGGCCTGCGTGCAGCGCCTGCGCGGCATGTTCGCGTTCACGATCTGGGACCGCAACAAGCAGACCCTGTTCATCGCGCGTGACCGCCTGGGCGTCAAGCCCATGTATTACGCGCTGCTGGACGACGGCCATCTGCTGTTCGGCTCCGAGCTGAAGTCGCTGCTGGCCTATGACGATGGCCAGGGCGGCATGAAGCGTGAGCTGGACCCGCTGGCGGTCGAGGAGTATTTCGCGCTGGGCTATGTGGCCGAGCCGCGCTGCATCTTCAAGCAGGCCAGAAAGCTCTCGCCGGGCCACAGCCTGTGCCTGCGCCGGGGCGAGCCGCTGCCCGAGCCCAAGGAGTTCTGGGACGTGCGCTTCACGCTCGACAACCCGATGAGCGTCGAGGACGCCAGCGCCGAGCTGCAGGCGCGGCTCAAGGAGTCGGTGCGGCTGCGCATGATTGCCGAGGTGCCTCTGGGCGCCTTCCTGTCGGGCGGCGTTGATTCCAGCGCGGTGGTCGCGACCATGGCCGGCCTGTCCAACGGCCCGGTCAACACCTGCTCGATCGCCTTCGACGACCCGGCCTTCAACGAATCGGCCTTTGCCCAGATCGTCGCCGACCGCTACCAGACCAACCATCGCGTCGAGACCGTCAAGAGCGACGACTTCGACCTGATCGATCTGCTGGCCCGGCTCTACGACGAGCCCTATGCCGACAGCTCGGCGATCCCAACCTACCGCGTCTGCCAGCTGGCGCGCAAGCATGTGACGGTGGCACTGTCCGGCGATGGCGGCGACGAGAGCTTCGGCGGCTACCGTCGCTACCGCATGCATCTGATGGAGGAGCGCATGCGCGGCGCGCTGCCGGCCGGGCTGCGCCAGCCGCTGTTCGGCATGCTGGGTCGCCTCTATCCGAAGGCCGACTGGGCGCCGCGGGTGTTCCGCGCCAAGACCACTTTCGAAGGCATGGCGCGCAGCTCGGTGGAGGCCTATTTCCATTCGATCTCCATCCTGCGCGGACCAATGCGCGAGCAGCTGTTCAGCCCGCGCTTCAAGACCGAGCTGGCCGGCTACAACGCCGAGGCCGTGTTCGACCGCCATGCTGCCAAAGCCGGCACCGATGATCCGCTGGCCCTGATCCAGTACCTGGATACCAAGACCTATCTGGTCGGCGACATCAATACCAAGGTCGACCGCGCCAGCATGGCCCACTCGCTGGAAGTGCGCGAGCCGCTGATGGACCATGAGCTGGTCGAATGGCTGGCGACCCTGCCGTCCAGCCTGAAGATCCGCGGCCAGGAAGGCAAATACCTGTTCAAGAAGGCGATGGAGCCGCAGCTCAGCGACGACATCCTCTACCGCCCGAAGATGGGCTTTGCCGTGCCGCTGGCGCGCTGGTTCCGCGGCCCCTTGAGAGCCCGAGTGCGCGACGCGGTGCTCGGTGATCGCCTGGCTGCCACCGGTTGGTTCAACCCGGCCTATCTGCGCCATCTGGTCGATGCCCATCAAAGCGGGGCCAGCGACTACAGCGCACCGCTGTGGACCCTGCTGATGTTCGAGGCCTTTTTGCGCCAGGTGGTCGACGGCGGCAACAGCACCTTGAGCCAGCCGGCTGGCGCCAAGCAAGCGGTGGCCCTCACATGAGCCTGCGCGTTCTCCATGTGCTGGACCATTCGCTTCCCCTGCACAGCGGCTACAGCTTCCGCACCGCCTCCATCCTGCGCGAACAGCGGGCGCTGGGCTGGACCACCTTGCACCTGACCACGCCCAAGCAGGGTCATGGCCCGGCGCTGGCCGAGGAGGCCGGCGGCTGGCGTTTTCATCGCACGCCCAGCGAGCCCGGCACCGGCCTGATACGCCAGATGCAGCTGACCGCGAAACGCCTGCGCGAGCTGGTGCTGGCCGAGAAACCGGACCTGATCCACGCGCATTCGCCCCTGCTCAATGCCTTGCCCAGCCTGTGGGTCGGGCGACGCCTGCGGCTGCCGGTGGTCTACGAGATGCGGGCCTCGTGGGAGGACGCCGCGGTCGACCACGGCACGACCACCGAGGGCAGCCTGCGCTACCGGGTTTCGCGCGCGCTGGAGAGCTTTGCGCTGGCGCGTGCCGACCAGGTGACGACGATTTGCGAGGGGCTGCGCCAGGACATCGCAGTGCGCGGCATCCCGAACGAGCGCATCACGGTGATCCCGAACGCGGTCGATGCCGAGGCCTTCCAGTTCGGCGTCGCGCCCGATGCCGCGCTGCGCGAGCGCCTGGGCCTGGGCGGCGCCACGGTGCTGGGTTTCGCCGGCTCCTTCTACGGCTACGAGGGCCTGCATCTGCTGCTGGAGGCAGCGGCCCGGCTGCTGCCGACCACGCCGCAGCTGCGCGTGCTGCTGGTCGGCGGCGGGCCGCAGGAAGAGGCGCTGAAGGCGCAGGTACAGGCCTTGGGCCTGCAGCAGCAGGTGATCTTCACCGGCCGGGTGCCGCATGCCGAGGTGCAGCGTTACTACGAGCTGATCGACATCCTGGCCTATCCCCGCCTGCCGATCCGGCTGACCGAGTTGGTCACGCCGCTGAAGCCGCTGGAGGCGATGGCCCAGGGGCGCATGTTCGTGGCCTCCGATGTCGGCGGCCATCGCGAGCTGGTGCGGCATGGCGAGACCGGCCATCTGTTCAAGGCCGGCAACGTCGATGCGCTGGTCGCCTCGATCAGCGCCTTGCTGGCCGAGCGCGAGCGCTGGCCGCAGATTGCCGCACAGGCCCGGCGCTTTGTCGAGCAGGAGCGCACCTGGGCGCGCAGCGTGGCGCGCTACCAGGAGGTGTATCGCCGGGCTCTGCAGCGCCATGGCCGCACGCTTCCCCAATCCTTCGAGGCCTGAACCCCTATGTGTGGCATTCACGGCATCTACCGTTTCGATGCAGCGCCCGTCAATCCGGCCGAGCTGTCGGCCATGGGGCTCGTCACCCAGCACCGTGGCCCCGACGATGAGGGGCAGCACATCGATGGCCCTTGCGGCATCGCGATGCGCCGGCTCTCCATCATCGACCTCTCCGGCGGCCACCAGCCGCTGTCGAACGCGGACGGCAGCCTCTGGCTGGTCTGCAATGGCGAGATCTACAACTACCGCGAGCTGCGCGCCGAGCTGCAGGCCAAGGGCTTTCATTTCAAGACCGGCTCCGACAGCGAGGTGCTGCTGCATCTCTATGACGCCGAGGGCGACGACTTCGTCCATCGCCTCAACGGCATGTTCGACTTCGCGCTCTGGGACGCGCGCCGGCAGCGCCTGCTGATCGGCCGCGATCGCATCGGCGTCAAGCCGCTGTATGTGATGCAGGACGGCCAGCGCCTGGCCTTCGCGACCGAAGCCAAGGCCCTGCTGGCCCTGCCGGGCGCCAGCGCCGAACTCGACCGCTCGGTGCTGGCCAGCTATCTGCAGCTCGGCTATGTGGCCGCGCCGGGCAGCATCTTCAAGGGCATCCGCAAGCTGCCGCCGGCGACGCTGCTGGCGGTCGAGCGCGGCCAGGTGCGCGAATGGCGCTACTGGCGGCTCGCGCCGGGCGTGCGCCATGATCTGGATGAGCGGGGCTGGATCGACCGGGTGCGCAGCGAGCTGGACCGTTCGGTACGCATGCAGATGGTCAGCGATGTGCCGATCGGCGCCTTCCTGTCCGGCGGTGTCGACTCCAGCGCGGTGGTCGGCTATATGGCCCGGCACTCCAGCGAGCCGATCCGCACCTATGCGATCGGCTTCGAGGGCGGCGAGGCCGAGGCGCTCTACAACGAGCTGCCCTATGCGCGCCAGGTGGCTCAGCTGTTCGGCACGCAGCACAAGGAAATCCTGGTCAAGCCCGATGTCGTCGGCCTGCTGCCGCAGCTGCTGTGGCATATGGACGAGCCGCTGGCCGACACCGCCTTCATCACCACCTATCTGGTCTCGCAGTTCGCGCGCCAGGACGTCAAGGTGATTCTGTCCGGCGTTGGCGGCGATGAGCTGTTCGGTGGCTACCGCCGCTATCTGGGCGGCCACTATGCACAGCGCTACCAGGCGCTGCCGGGCTGGATGCGCGGCCTGATCGGCTCCGCTGCCGCGCGGCTGCCGGCGGACCGCCATTCCGGCCTGCTGAACACGCTGCGCCTGGCCAAGGGCTTCATCGCCTCGGCCGATATGGGCGCCGATGCCCGCTATCAGAGCTATCTGCAGGTGCTGCAGCCGCAGCTGATCGCCGGCCTGCTGCTGGACGGCGGCGCCGGCCAGGACCCGCTGGCCCGCGCCTTCGAGACCGCCGGCCATGCCGACGAGCTCAACCGCATGCTGGCCGTCGATGCCGAGACCCAGCTGCCCGACGATCTGCTGCTGCTGACCGACAAGATGAGCATGGCGGTCTCGCTGGAATGTCGTGTGCCGCTGCTCGATCATGAGTTGCTGGAGCTGGCGGCCTCGATGCCGGCGGCCATCAAGGTCAGGAACGGCCGCCTCAAGCATGTGCTGAAGCAGGCGCTCGACGGCATGCTGCCGCCCGAGATCCTGGACCGCAAGAAGCGCGGCTTCGGCACGCCGATGGGCGCCTGGCTCAAGCGCGAGCTGGCGCCGCTGCTGCGCCGGCTGCTCAGCCCCGAGCTCATCCGTGCGCGCGGCCTGTTCGCGCCCGGCGTCGTGGCCGCGCTGATGGCCGACCACGAGGCCAACCGCATCGACGGCACCGACTCGCTGCTGGCGCTGATGAATCTGGAGATCTGGAGCCGCATCTATCTGGACCGGCGCGACCCGGCCGATGTGGCCCTGGAACTGAAGTCCTATCTCGCATGAACATTCTCTATCTCTGTCACCGCTTCCCGTTCCCGCCCAAGCGCGGCGGCAAGATCCGGCCCTTCAATATGATCCGCCACCTCAGCGCGGCCGGCCACCGGGTGACCGTGTGCTCGCTGGTGCGGGCCGAGGACGAGGGCGTCGAAGGGCAGGGCATCGCGCCGTACTGCGAGGCCTTCGAGATGGCGCGGGTGCATAACCCGGTGCAGTTCCTGCGGATGATCGTGCGCCTGCCGCTGACGACGCCGTCGTCGATGGGCTACTTCTACTCGCCGGCGCTGCGCGCGCGCGTCGACGCACTGCTGGCCAGCCGCCGCTGGGATCTGATCTTCGTGCACTGCTCGTCGGTGGCCCAGTATGTCGAGCATGTGCAGGACATTCCGAAGATCCTGGATTTCGGCGATATGGACTCGCAGAAATGGCTGGAGTACGCGAACTACAAGCCGTTTCCGCTCTCGCTCGGCTACCGGCTCGAGGGCTACAAGATGCTGGCGGCCGAGAAGCGCCTGGCGCGGCGTTTCGACATCTGCACCGCGACCACCCGTGCCGAGTGGCAGACGCTGGACGGCTACGGCACCGGCGCGGCCACCGACTGGTTCCCCAATGGCGTCGATGCCGAGTTCTTCTCGCCCGGCGAGCAGGCCTACGATGCCGACACGGTCAGCTTCATCGGCCGCATGGACTACTACCCGAACCAGGAGTGCATGGCGCGCTTCTGCGCCGAGGTCTGGCCCTTGCTGCGGGCGCAGCGGCCGGCCATGAAACTGCTGATCATCGGCGCCGACCCTTCGCCGCAGATGCGTCAGCTCGGCGAGCTGCCGGGCGTCACGGTGACCGGCTCGGTGCCCGATGTGCGGCCTTATGTTCGGCAGTCGGCGGTGATGGTGGCGCCCCTGGCGATTGCGCGCGGCACGCAGAACAAGATTCTCGAGGCGATGGCGATGGGCGTGCCGGTGGTCACCAGCAGCTGCGCGGCCGGCGGCGTGGATGCCGAGGACGGTGCCCATCTGCTGGTGGCCGACACGCCGCAGCAGATCGTCGCGGCCATCCTGCGCGTGACCGGTGATGCGCAGGAGCGCGAGCGCCTGGCCCGGGCCGGGCGTGAACGCATGCTCAGCCACCATGCGTGGCCGCGTTCGATGCAGCGGCTCGATGGCATCATTGCCCGGCTCGTCGACCCATCCGTAACGAAACCCAATACAAAGCAAGAGGCAGGTGTGGCATGAAGATCAGTATTTTTGGGCTCGGCTATGTCGGCGCGGTGTCGCTGGCCTGTCTGTCGCGCGACGGCCATGAGGTGATCGGCGTCGATATCGAACAGGCCAAGCTGGAGCTGATCCGCGCTGGCAAGACGCCGGTGGTGGAGGAGGGCATGGTCGAGCTGATGGCCAACGTCGCGAGCAGCGGCAAGGTCAGCGTCACGGTCGATGCGAAGCAGGCCGTGCTGGCCAGCGAGATCTCGCTGATCTGCGTCGGCACGCCGTCGGCGCCCAATGGCAGCCAGGACCAGGGCGCGGTGCTGCGCCTGGCCGAGCAGATCGGCCAGGCCCTGGCCGAGAAGAGCGAGCCGCATGTGGTGGTGTTCCGCTCGACCCTGGTGCCTGGCACCGTCGAAGACGTGCTTCGCCCCATCATCGAGCGGGTCTCGGGCAAGCGCGACGGTGTCGATTTCCATCTGTGTTTCCAGCCCGAGTTCCTGCGCGAGGGCAGCTCGATCCGCGACTACGACAAGCCGCCGTTCACCATCATCGGTGCCAATCACGACTATCCCATCGAGCGCCTGCAGGCCTTGTTCGGCCATCTGCCCTGCAAGTTCATCAAGACCTCGGTGCGCTCGGCCGAGATGATGAAGTACAGCTGCAACAACTTCCATGCGCTGAAGATCACCTTCGCCAACGAGACCGCCCGGCTGTGCGATGCGCTGGGTGTCGACCCCTTCGAGGTGATGGACCTGGTCTGCCAGGACACGCAGCTGAACATCTCGCGCGCCTATCTGCGCCCGGGTTTCGCCTTCGGCGGCTCCTGCCTGCCCAAGGATCTGCGCGCCACCACCTACCTGGCCAAGACCCACGATCTCGAGCTGCCGATGCTGGCCGGCATCCTGCCGTCCAACCGCCAGCATCTGGACCAGGCGCTCAACAAGCTGCTGGCCCAGGGCAAGCGCAAGGTCGGCTTCATCGGCCTGTCCTTCAAGACCGGCACCGACGATCTGCGCGAAAGCCCGCTGGTGACCCTGGCCGAGCAGCTGATCGGCAAGGGCATGCAGCTCTCGGTCTACGATCCCGAGGTGCATCTGGCCAGCCTGCTGGGCGCCAACCGCAGCTTTGTGCAGAAGCACCTGCCGCATATCGGCGAGATGCTGAAGGCCGACCTGGCCGAAGTGGTGCAGGACTCCGAACTCCTGGTCATGGGCCTGTCCGGCGCCGAGATCGCGAGCGCCGTCGCCGAACTGGCCGGTCCGCAGCACTATGTGCTGGACCTGGTGAAGGTGCCCAATCCCGGCGCCTTCAAGGCCAGGCTGGAAGGGCTCAGCTGGTGAATCAGCGGCCGCCGGCGTCGGGCTGGCGCTGGTGTCGGCGCCTGAGTCTGCTGGCCTTGCTGGCCGGTCTGGGCCTGATCGCGCCCTATCTGGGCAGCGCCACCGAGCTGGTGCGCCTGCGCAACGCCTGGCTGCTGAACACGCAGTTCGACCCGCTGCAGCCCTGGACGCCGGCGGCCGTGCCGCCGGCCTTTCTGAGCGAAAAGGCCGCGCCAGCGCCGGAGATGGTGAGGCTCGTCGAATCGCTGGGCCTGGCCACGGCCCCCGACGACTGGGCGCGCGCGCGCCTGATCAGCCAGCATCTGCTGGGCAGCAGCCCCAGGCTCAATGGCGGGGCCATCCAGTCGGATCTGCAGACCACCTACCGCCGCATCGTCGAGCAGGGCGACGGCTATTGCGCCGATTTCGTCCAGACCTTCGAGGCGCTGTCCCATGCGGCCGGCCTGTTCAGCCGCTCCTGGGCCTTCTCTTTCGATGGCTATGGCGGCCACGGCCATGTGTTCGCCGAGATCTGGAACCGCCAGGCCGGCCGCTGGCAGCTGCTGGACGTCTTTAACAACTACTACTTCAGCCTCGGTGATGGCGGGGCGCCGCTGGCTGCACTGGAGTTCCGTGCGGCACTGCTGCGCCGCGACCCCGCATTGCGTCTGCACGCCCTGCATGCTCCAGCGCGGCCGGGTTTCGTCATCGAAGCCAAGGCCTGGGACTACTTCCAGCGTGGCGCCGGCCAGTGGTATCTGTGGCTGGGCAACAATGGGCTGAGTCATGACCGGCAGCCGCTGGTTCATGCGCTGGGCCGGGTCTCCGTGCATGCCGAGCAGGTGGCGGCGATCGCGCTGGGCCTGCAGCCGCAGCTCGCGATCGCGACCGCCGGCAGCCCGCCGGAACCGATGGCCCGCCTGCGCCAGCTGCAGCAAGGCCTGCTGCTGCTGGCCTGGCTGATGCCGGCGGCGTTGCTGCTGTTCCTTGTCAGCCATAGTCGCCTGCGCCAACTGGGCAGTGGGCGAGTCCGGGCGCTGGCCACTGGCGCGCCGACAGGCCCCATCCTGATCGTCGGGCCGCTGCCACCACCGGCCGGCGGCATGGCCAACCAGTGCGAGCAGCTGCTGCGCCTGCTGCGCGCCGAAGGCCTGGACGTGCGGCTGCTGCGCACCAATGCGCCCTACCGACCGGCCTTCGCCGGCAAGCTGCCGGTCGTGCGGGCCCTGGTGCGCCTGCTGCCCTATCTGCTGCAGGCGCGCCGCGAGCTGCGCGAAGCAGCGGTGGTCCACATCCTGGCCAATTCCGGCTGGGCCTGGCATCTGTTCGTGCTGCCGGTGGCCCGCATGGCGCGCCGCCGTGGCGTGCCCTTCATCATCAATTACCGCGGCGGCCTGGCCGACGAGTTCTTCAGCCAGGGGCCGGCCCATGTGCGCCGGCTGCTGGGTCAGGCGACGCTGCGGGTCACGCCCTCGGCCTTTTTGCAGCGCGTCTTTGCCAAGCATGGGCTGACGGCCGAGATCATCCCGAACATCGTCGACCTGTCGCGCTTCGAGGCGCGGCCGCTGCGCGATGTCGGCTCGGCGCCGCGTCTGCTGGTGGCACGCAATCTCGAGCCCATCTACGACAACGCCACCGCGATCCGCGCCTTTGCCCGGGTGCGTGAACACTACCCGCTCGCCACCCTGGTGGTCGCCGGCGAAGGGCCGCAACGTGCGGAACTGCTGGGGCTGGCGGCTCAGCTGGGGCTGGGTGAATCGGTCGAGTTTGTCGGCCGGGTCGACAATGCCGGCATGCCGCGCTGGTATGCGCAGGCCGATTGCGCCCTGAATGCGAGTACCGTCGACAATATGCCGATCTCGATCCTGGAGGCCTTTGCCAGCGGTGTTCCGATGGTCAGCACCAGCGCCGGCGGCATTCCCGATCTGCTGGACGACGGCCAGACCGGCTTGCTGGTGCCGATCGGCGACCACCGGCGCATGGCCGACAGCGTGCTGCGCCTGCTGGCCGACCGCGAGCTGGCACAGCGGCTGCGTGCGGCGGCCCTGTTGCAGGCGCAGCGCTACGCCTGGCCGCAGGTCCGACCGCTGTGGCTGGATGCCTACCGGCGCGCCATCAATTCGCGAGAAACGACATCTTGAGTAGCCTCTACACCGCCCTGTGCTCACACCTGCTGTTCCCGCTGCATGAGGCGGTCAAGGGCCATGCCAGCGTCGCCGTGCGAAAACGCCTGGAGCGCAGCCAGTGGCTGAGCCCGGCCGCACTGGCGGACGAGCAACTGAGCCGGCTGCGCGCTTTCCTGAGCGAGGTTGGCGGCCGCGTTCCCTACTATCGGTCGTTGTTCGAGGCGCAGGGCTTCGATCCGCAAGGCCTGAGCTCGGTGGCCGAGCTGGCCCGCCTGCCGCTGCTGGACAAGACCCTGATACGCCGCCATACCGAGGCGCTGAAGGCCGATGGCCACGGCCCGCTGACGCGCTACAACACCGGCGGCTCTTCCGGCGAACCGCTGATCTTCTTCATGGGCAAGGCGCGCAAAAGCCATGATGTCGGCGCCAAGTGGCGGGCCACCCGCTGGTGGGGCGTGGACATCGGCGACCCCGAGCTGGTGGTCTGGGGCAGCCCGGTCGAGCTCGGTGCCCAGGACCGGGTGCGGCAGCTGCGTGACGCGGTGATGCGCAGCAGCCTGCTGCCGGCTTTCGAGATGTCCGAGGCCAATCTGGACCGTTTCGTCTCCGAGATCGTCAGCAAGCGGCCGGCGATGCTGTTCGGCTATCCGTCCAGCCTGTCCCTGATCGCCGCCCATGCCGGCAAGCGCGGCATCGCGCTCGATGGCCTGGGCATCAAGGTCGTGTTCGTGACCTCCGAGCGCCTCTACGACGACCAGCGCCAGAACCTGGAACGGGCTTTTGCCTGTCCGGTGGCCAATGGCTACGGTGCCCGCGACGCGGGCTTCATCGCCCATCAATGCCCCAGCGGCAAGCTGCATATCAGCGCCGAGGACATCGTCGTCGAGATCGTCCGCGCCGATGGCACGCCGGCCGCCGCCGGCGAGCTCGGCGAGATCGTCGTCACCCATATGGCCACGACGGACTTCCCTTTCATCCGCTACCGTACCGGCGACGTCGGCCGCCTGGGCCAGCAGGCCTGCGCCTGCGGTCGTGGCCTGCCGGTGCTGGAGGAGGTGCAAGGCCGCACGACCGACTTCGTCTATGCTAAGGACGGCACCGTGATGCATGGCCTGGCGCTGATCTATGTGCTGCGCGATCTGCCGAGCGTGCAGCGCTTTCGCATCGAGCAGCTGAGCCTGGACGAGACCGTGGTGCAAGTGGTGCCAGGCGCCGGCTTTGACCAGGGTCTGATCGCGCAGATCCAGCAGGCCTTCCAGCGTCGCCTCGGCGCCGAGGTGCGGGTGCGGGTCGATTGTGTGGACGAGATTGCCGCCGAGGCCTCGGGCAAGTTCCGCTATGTGCTCAGCCGTGTCAAGCCGGATGAGCTGCTCAAAGGGGCCGCCCATGCGTGACCTTGCCCTGGTGGGCCTCTTCCTGGCCATCCTGCCCTATGCCTTCCGTCACACCTGGGCCGGTGTGCTGCTGTGGACCTGGGTCAGCATCATGAACCCGCACAAGCTGGCCTTCGGCTTTGCCCACACCATGCCTTTCGCCGCGATGGCCGCGATCGCCACCCTGGTCTCGGTGATGGTGAATCGCGACAAGCTGAAGCTGGACTTCACGCCGCCGATCAAGGTGCTGTGCGTGTTCATCTTCTGGATGTGCCTGACCACGGCCTTCTCGGTGCACTTCGACCCCTCGCTGGACTATCTGAAGAAGGTGCTGAAGATCCAGCTGATGACCTTGATTGCTGCCGCCGCGCTGCGCGAGCGCAAGCACATCGAGCTGTTCATCTGGGTCAATGCGATGTCGGTCGGCTTCTACGGTTTCAAGGGGGGGCTGTTCACGATACGCAGCGGTGGCGCCGAGCGGGTCTGGGGCCCGCCGGGCGGTTTCATCGAAGGCAATAACGAGCTGGCGCTGGCCCTGGTGATGACCATCCCGCTGATCAACTATCTGCGCATGGTGGCGACCGACAAGCGCATCCGGACCGGCCTGCTGGTGCTGATCGGCCTGTGTGCGATCTCGGCGCTGGGCAGCCAGTCGCGGGGTGCCTTGCTGGCCATCTCGGCCATGGGGCTGGTGCTTTGGACTCGCTCGGACAAGAAGTTCGCGATGGCCGCCGTGCTGCTGGTGGCCGGCGTGCTCTTGCTGAGCCTGATGCCGGAGTCCTGGTGGGAGCGCATGCAGACCATCCAGACCTATGAGGAGGACGGCTCGGCGATGGGCCGTATCAATGCCTGGTGGTTTGCCTTCCATCTCGCCAATGACCGCCCGCTCGGCGCCGGCTTCGCGACCTCGACGCCCTGGCTGTACAGCATCTATGCCCCCAATCCGAACATCGTGCTGGTGGCCCACAGCATCTACTTCTCGGTGCTGGGCGAGCATGGCTGGGGCGGGTTGCTGCTGTTCCTGCTGCTGTGGATCGTGCTCTGGCGCATGGCCTCGGCCATCCGCAAGGAAGCCAAGAATGAGCCGGAACTCAGCTGGCTTTACCATCTGGCCGGCATGTGTCAGGTCTCCATCATTGGCTATGCGGTCGGCGGCGCCTTCCTGAGCCTGGCCTATTTCGATTTGCCGTACAACATCCTCGTGATCCTGTCGACGAGCTATGTCTGGATGAAGGCCAAGCGCTGGCAGACCGACAAGCAGGGCGCCTTTGGCGCCGGCGCGCCGGTCAGCCAGATCCGCACTGCAGCGATGAAGAGGGCCCAGCTTTGGTAATGAAAACCGCGTTCACGATGCTGTCGCCGCCCGGCGCGCGGGCACGGCTGTCCATCCTGATCTTCCATCGGGTGCTGCCGGCGCAGGATCCGATCTTTCCGGGCGAGGTCGACGCGCCGCGCTTCGATGAGATCTGCTCCTGGCTGAAGGGCTGGGCCGAGGTGCTGCCGCTGGACGAGGCCGCCGCCCGCTTGGCCAGCGGCAGCCTGCCGGCGCGGGCCTGCGCAATCACCTTCGACGATGGTTACGAGGACAACCGCTCGGTGGCCCTGCCGATTCTGCAAAAGCATGGGCTGAGCGCCACCTTCTTCATTGCCACCGGTTTCCTGGGCAGCGGACGGATGTGGAATGACCGCGTGATCGAGGCCATCCGGCGCGCCCCGGATGGCTTGCTGGACTGCGGCGAGCTGCTGGGTCAGGACGGCGCCAGCTTTGCGCTGGCCGGACCGGACAGCCGCCGCGCAGCGATCGAGGCCATCCTGGCCGCGATCAAGTACCGTCCGATCGACGAGCGCCTCGCGCTGGCCTGCGAACTCGAGCGCAGGATAGGCGTGCCCGAGTCGCTGCGCCTGATGATGGACGATGCCCAGGTCCGCGAGCTGCGTCAGGCCGGCATGCAGATCGGCGCCCATACCTGCTCGCATCCCATATTGGCGACGCTGGACAGGTCCCAGGCCCGCCGCGAGATCGGTGACAGCAAGCACTATCTGGAGGATCTGCTGCGCGAGCCGGTGTCGCTGTTTGCCTACCCCAATGGCAAACCGGGCCGCGACTATTCGCCCGAGAGTGTCGATATCGTCAAAGAGCTGGGTTTCGAGACGGCCGTCAGCACCGCCTGGGGCGCTGCCTCGGGCCGCAGCGATCGTCATCAGCTGCCGCGCTTCTCGCCCTGGGACCGCACGCGCCTGCGCTGGCGTGCCCGCCTGCTCGGCAATCTGCGGCAGGGCTGAACATGGCTGGCTCACTCCGCTGGGTCGCGGCGCGATGCCTGGTCTTGCTGGTCGGCCTGGCATCGGCGCTGAGCGTGCGCGCGATGCCGGAGGGCTTCGAGCTCGGCGATGCGTCGGTCGGCCCGACCTGTGCCCATTACCTCGGCATGGGACCTATGGCCTGGCGCCAGCGCGGCGGCGACTGGATCGATGCCCAGGGACATCCGCGCGGCCAGCGTCCGTTCTCGACCATGGTCGTGGCGCGCGGCCGGGGCCGTCCCTTTGTCGAGATGGATCTGAGCCCGCTGTTGCGGGCCTGGCAGGCGCAGCCGCGCCTGCCCCATATCGTTGTGCTGCGCGCGGTCGGCAAGTCCGCCACCGGCAGCGATGTGATCGATTTCCACAGCCGCGAGTCGAGCGATATCACCGCCCGGCCGCTGCTCAAGCTGACGCTCAGGGACGGCCGCCGTCTGCGCCTGATGCCGGCGGCGGACACCTTCCTCGACTGCAGCTCGCTGAGCAGCCTGGGGCGTCGCGCCGAGCTCAAGACCGGTGGTGACCGCAGTGTGCTGCTGCGCTTCGAGCTGCCCAAGAACCTGGCCGAGGTCGAATCGGCCGCGCTCTTGCTGAGCAGCGACAAGCAGTATGGCGCCTTGGCCCAGACCATCGGCAGCTTCGCGCTGAAACCCGCCTTTACCGAGGCCCATGAACCCCGGCAAGGCCTGGCGGCCGCAGCCCCGGCCGACCGCGGGCTGGAGGGGCATCCCGATGTCTTGTTCACCGCCGGCTTCGAGGAGTCGGCCTGGATGGCGCGCTTCGGCGAGCTGGCCTTGCGCGGCGATGCCGAGAGCATTGATGCCGACAAGGCGGGCGGCTTCGTGCCCCTCGCCGGGCGCGCACTGAAGGTGACGATGCGCCGCGGCAAGAACCTGGGTCTGGATCTGCGCTACCGCTTTGCGCGCCACGGCCAGGCGGAGCCGCAGGAACTCTACTTCCGCTACTACCTGCGCTTCGCCAGAGACTGGAACCCCAGTGGCGACGGCGGCAAGCTGCCCGGCATCGCCGGCACCTACGGCAAGGCGGGCTGGGGCATGCGCAAGCCCGATGGTTTCAATGGCTGGTCGGTGCGCGGTGGCTTCGCGCGCCGGCCCGGCGACGATCCTACGGTGTCAGGGCTGACCAGCTTGATGTCCTATATCTACCATGTCGACCAAAGCGATAGTTCGGGTGCCATGTACGGATGGGGTGAAGGGCAGTCGGGTGTGCTCAGCAATGAGCGTTGGTACTGTGTCGAGCAGTACGTCAAGCTCAATGATCCAGGGCAGCACAACGGCATCGTGCGCGCCTGGGTTGATGGTAGTCAGGTGCTGGAGCAGGGCGGGCTGCGCTTTCGCGACACTGACAAGCTCGCCATTGAGGAGGTTTGGCTGGATGTGTATCACGGCGGTGTGACGCTGGCTCCACATGATCTGACCCTCTACATCGACAACGTCGTGATCGCGCGCCGCTACATCGGACCTATGGTGGTAGTGCCCCGCTGATGTGCTTGCATACCCAGGGTACGAAACCGAGGTATGTGCGCCGGCCAGCAGAGTAGTCAGTCAAACCCGGAAATGGGGGCGGTGGGCGCGCAGCCACTGCTCCAGCATCATCAGGATCCAGACCATCTCGCCGTAGTAGCCGGGATGGGCGGGCAGTTGCTGGTCGAGCAGCTGTTTGATGTAGTCGGCGCGCACGATGCCGCGGCCGGCCAAGCCCTGCAGCGAATCCTCGGCCAGCGCTCGCAGCGCCGGCGTGCGGGTGGTCCAGACGCCGAACGGCAGGCCGAAACCCTGCTTGCGTTTGCTGATGATCTCGTCGGGCAGGAAGCCGCGCAGCGCCTCCTTGAAGAACCAGCGCAGTTGCTGGCCCTTGAGCTTGTAGTCGACCGGCAGGCGCAAGGACAGCGACAGCAGGGCATCGTCAAGCATCGGGAAGCCCACCGAGACGCCGCCCAGCGCGGTTGCGGCCCGCACCTTGGGCAGATCGCTTTCGGCCAGCGTGTAGCGCCAGTCAAAGGCCAGCTCGCGGTTCAGCGGGCTGCAATCGGCGGGCTCGCGCCAGGTCGCCTGCTGGTGGCGCAGCGGCGCGCCCAGATCGATGCGAGAGAGGATCTCGGGCGACAGCACCTGGGCCGGGCCGACCCGGGTGATCAGGTTGTAGAGCTGCAAGCGGTCGGGCATCGGGGTCGCGGCCTGCTCCACATAGCTGGCGCCCTTGCGCAGCAGCGGCAGCTTGCCCAGCGGCGTCTTCAGCAGCAGCGGCTCCAGCAGGCCGCGCTGCAGCGGGCCGGGCACCTGCTGGTAGAGATCGAAGAGGCGCTGCTTGGCATAGCGGGAGTTACCGCCGTAGAGCTCATCACCGCCGTCGCCGGCCAGCAGTCGGCTCACGCCGTCCTGCCGGGCCATCTTGGCGCAGTAGTAGGCCGGCAGCACCGAAGAGTTGCCGAAGGGCTGGTCCAGATGGGCCGCCATCTCGGGGATGCCACGCACCAGATCGTCCGGTGTCACGTAGTACTCGTGGTGGCGGGTGCCGAAATGGCGGGCGGCGAGCCGCGCGTAGGCCATCTCGTCATAGCCCTCGGCATCGAAGCCGATCGAGTAGCTGTCTGCGCCATTGCCGGTTTCGCGCGCGATCATGCCGGCGACGGTGGAGCTGTCGGTGCCGCCGCTGAGGAAGCAGGCCGGCTTGCTGCCGTCAAGCTGGCGCCGCACACCCTCTTGCAGATGACTCAGGAACGTCTGCTTCAGGGCCGCGAAGTCGGCCGGCCCCTGCTCATCGAAGCGCGGCGTCCAGTAGGGCTTGACGCTGATACGGCCCTGGCTGAACCACAGGTAGTGGGCCGGCGGCAGTCGCAGCACGTTCTTGAAGATGGTGCCGGGCGAGGGGATGCAGTGGAAATACAGATAGTTGTAGATCGCCTGCACATCGATATCGTCGCCGGGCTGGGCCAGGTCCTTGGCGGCCGGGCCGACCAGCAACTGGCCATCGACCAGCGCATAGCAGAGTGTGTGCGTCGCGAACTTGTCGGTGGCCAGGAATACATCGCCATCCGCCGTGCTCAGCGCGACCGCGAAATCGCCATCCACCTGCTGCAGCGCGGCCTCGGGACCTTTCTTCAGTGCTTGACGCCAGGCCTCGGCCGCTCCGGCACTCTGGGCCAGCGCGGCCAGATCGCGATCCCGAAACTGCGGGCGACCCTGGAGGATCTGGATGGGCTCGTTCTTCACTCTCGTATGCATAGGGTCGTGGTGCTAGGGTCTGAGTGTCGGCGCTTGGCCGGTGGCGGACCACAGGGTTGATGCCGGGAGGGCGGCTGGCTCGCCAGTTTTCGTGGTGCGCAGCGCATCGTCAATGGTGCGAGCCCAGAGCCCGGCCGCCTGGACCAGCCCCGCTTGCGAGAAATGGCAGGGCCCGAAGCGGGTTGCCGCCGCGTCGAGCTGATCGGTATCGGGGCCGGCCAGCAGGTCGGCGTGCCGGCGCTGCAGGTCGGTGATGGCCGCGCGCACCGGCTCGCTGCGCCGACCGCCGCACAGGGTCGAGCGGGCCAGCAGCATGGGCGCTGCGATGCCCTGCTTGCGCAGGCTCAGGCGCAGGCGCTCGAAACTCTGCTGGTACTCGGCCTGAGCCGTGCCTTTGCGCGTATCGGCCTCGCCCTGCTGCCACAGCACCAGATCGGGCTGCCAGCCGGCCGCATTCAGCGTCTGCAGACGTTGCTGCAGATGCCGGCCCAGCGGACCCTTGGCATCGCTCCAGTCGGCGATGCTGCTGGCGTCGACCGCGATGACGGCCAGGCTCAGTCGGTGCTGCCGGCCGAGCGCCTGCAGCGCATCGGGCAGGTGCGACCAGATGCTGCCACCCGAGCCGCTGCCGCCGGGCAAGGGGTCGGTGGCCTGCACACAACCTTGCGGGGTCCAGAGGTCCAGAGCTGGGCGGCCGTCGTTCTCGGCAGGCGCGCCATGGTTGGCGGCATTCGATTGGCCCAGGATCAGCAGGCGCAGCGCCGCCTGGTCGGGGCCTGCGCATCGCGGCAGCGCAGCGGCCCGCGCGAAGTCGGGCAGGCGTTGCGCCAGGCGACGCTCCTCGGTGTCGCCCAGATGCAGGCCACTGACCTGCCAGGCCGCCGCCAGCCCGAGCCCTGCAATCACCGAGGTTGCCAGCAGTCGCCCGCGGCTCATGTCGGCACGGCGGTGGTTTGCCGCTGGCGATAGCGGCTGCGGATGAGTGCCATCGCGGGCTTCTCGATGCAGCGGGTGATCGCCCAGGCCAGCAGCAGGGACAGAGCGACCACGATCACGATCGAGACGTTCGGATCAAGGCCCTGGGCCTTCAGCTTCAGCATCACGGCCCAGCCGATGTTCTCGTGCACCAGGTACAGCGTGTAGGAGATCTCGCCCAGCCAGGTCAGCACGGCGGTGCGCAGCAGCGGCAGGCGCCTGCTGGCGGCCAGATAGAGCAGGACGGTCAGCGCGGCGGCCAGCGCGCCCAAGAAGGGCGACTCGGTGATGGCCAGGGTCAGCACCGCAGCGGCGATCAGTGCCAGATCGAGGCCTCGCGTGCTGCTGTCATGGCTGAGCCGGTAGACCATGATGCCGCAAGCGAACCAGGCGATGAAGGGCAGTATCAGCAGCTGAGACAGGGTCCAGGGCAGGTCGACGCCGAAGGCCTGCGCGGCAAGGAAATAGACCAGGCGCAGCGTCAGCGCGGCGGCCAGCAGCAGATGGATGCGCACCAGCAGTCCAAGCCGGAAAGCCAGCAGCGACCAGGCATAGAACAGCAGTTCGACCAGCAGGGTCCAGTAGACGCCATCGACATTGGGCACCTTGAACAGGCCATGGAACATCAGCAGGTTCAGCAGCGCATCGCCCCAGCCCACCGTCTTGCCGGGCAGGCCCAGCCAGGCGGTGACGCCAAAGGTCAGCGCGACCGCGAACCAGTAGGCCGGGTAGAGGCGGCTGAAGCGCGAGACGATGAAATCGGCCGGTTCCCTTGTGCGCGCCAGTGTCATGAAGATCACGAAGCCGCTGATCATGAAGAACAGATTGACACCGTAGTGTCCCCAGGGCAGGGCAAAAGCGGGCGCGCTGGCGTGCCCGTAGAGCTCGTCGAACTTGCTCGTGAAATGAAACAGCACGACCATCAGCGCGGCGATGCCGCGCAGTGCGTCGATCTCTTGCAATCGGTTCGATGGGGGTTGCCGGGTGGTCACTTTGCTTGATGTTGCTTATCTGATGTGTTGCGCCCAGTTCATCTGCCTGGCCAGCAAGCGCGATCCCTCATGGGAGAGGTGACCCGAGTCACGGTAAATCATCGTACCGTCGATCTGTGTCTTGCAGCTTTGCGCGCCGCAGAGGAAGCGGTCGAACCGTATGACCTCAAGCCCGCCGCGCTCGACAGCATCCAGCAGCTCGATCACGGCCGCGCGCTTGTCGCGGTAGATGTCCAGCGGCACCTCGCATCCCTCGTAGCCGCCCAGTGCGATGCGCCCGCTCAAGCGCCGTTCCAGGCAGGCGCCGATATTGAAGTCGGCGCTGGGGGGCGGGGCGATCAGCACGACCTTCTTGCCAGCGGCCCGCAGTTCGGCGGCGGTTGCAAGCAGCGCCTTGGCGGCTTGACTCAGAGCTGGTTGCTCGGCGGTGACGCCGGTTTCGCCCGCCACCAGATTGATCCATTTCGTGCCATCGGTGTACTGCGACAAGGGACTGGACAGGACGACGGTCTTGATCGACTCGGTGCTTCGAATGGCGTCGAGGACCGCCCGGTTGAACTCCATGCATTGCAGGGCCCATTCGCGGTCATAGACGGGACCTGGTCTGGGGTTCAGAAGACGCTGCGGTCCGATATCGAGCAAGGGGCCGCAGTTGGAACGGGTCGCTTGCGCCACGCCTCCCAGCTCCGGCAAGGCCAGCAGACCTGGCAGCAGATGCATCGCGTAGGAGTCTCCCCACACCAGAACCTTGGGCTTGGGTGCGCTGCTGCATTCTGGCTTGGCGACATAGGGCGTGTTCTGGTCGCAGGCGGCATCGAGGCCGAAATTGACCTTGCGTATCTGCTGGAAGTCGACCGAGGATCGCGTCGCGTACAAACTCAGCGGAGCGATCAGCACCAGCAGCAGCGAGACCGCCGCCGTCTTCGCCAGCGCACCCGCCGTCCAGCGCAGCTGCGCGCGCCGCAGCGGTTCCTCGACGAAGCGGTACATCGGATAGGCCGCCGCGAACGCCAGCAGCAGGGCCGTGAGCCGCAGCGACAGCGCCAGGGCGCCATCCGGGCCGACCCAGGCATTCTTGATCAGGGCCACGATGGGCCAGTGGACCAGGTAGAGCGAGTAGGACATATCGCCGATGCGCGCGAAACCCCGGGTCAGGCGCAGCTGTTCCAGGCCGGCGTGGCGCCTCAGTATCACCAGCAGGGTCGCCAGACAGATCACGAATGCGGCCGGGCCCGGATGGCTGGCCTGCACGGGATAGAAAGGCAGGACCAGCAGGGTCAGCAGCGCGGGATAGAACAACAGGCGCAGCGGCGGCGCAGTGGCGAGGCGCTCGGGCTGGGCATGGCCGATGACCAGCAGGGCCGCTATCGATCCGATCAGCAACTCCCAGGCGCGCGTGGGCAGCAGATAGAAGGTCGCGACCGGCTTGTATTCGGTGCCGAGCACGCACAGCCCCAGGCTGATCAGCAGCGCGGCCAGCACGGCCGGTTTCCACCAGGACCGGCGCAGCAGCAGCAGTGCGGCAGGCAGCAGCATGTAGTACTGCTCCTCCAGCGACAGCGACCACATATGCAGCAGCGGCTTGAGGTCGCTCGCGCCTTCGAAGTAGCCGGTCTGCTGCCACAGCACCATATTGGCGGTGAAACTGACCGAGCCCAGCACCTGCAGCGCGAAGTCATGCAGCTCCTGGCGATTCAGGAACCAGGGGGCCAGCAAGGCGGTGAGCAGGATGGTCAGATAGGCAGCCGGCAGCAGACGCTTGGCGCGCCGCAGGTAGAAGTCCGCCAGCCGGAAGTCACCGCGCTGAATGCCCGCAGCGACCAGGGTCGTGATCAGATAGCCGGAGATCACGAAGAAGATGTCGACACCCAGATAGCCGGCCTCCACGCCACCGATCTGGACGTGGTAGAGCAGCACCACCAGCACGGCCAAGCCGCGCAAGGCCTGGATATCGTTGCGTAAGCCCTGCATGGCGATCAGAGACCTTCGGTCTCCAGAATGGTTTGCAGATGGCTTCGGAAGCTGGCGAAGGTATGGTTCTTCATCATCTCTTCGCGACCGAGCCGGCCCTTCTCCAGTCTTTGCTGCGGGTCGGCGACGAGTTTCCGGATCTGCTCATCGAAGCGGCTCAGCGCTTCCTCGTCCAGCCCCTCGCCGCGCACCTCGCCGGTGAAGTAGCCGAAATTCGTCACCTCGAAATCGGGGTCGTGGCAGGACACCACACACTTGCCATAGGAGAAAGCCTCGAGGAAGCTGACGGGCTCGGCCTCGTGCACGCTGGTGTTCAGCACGCCCCAGCAGCTGCGCAGCAGCCTGTCCTTGGCCGGGCCGTCGACATGGCCGAGCAGCTTCAGGTTCGGCAGGTGCTGGTAGCGCTCGATCCAGGGGGTCATCAGCTCGACGTTATGGGCCTGACCGGCGATCAGGAAGTCGATGTCCGGATGGCGTTTGGCCAGCTCGAACGCGATCCAGGGGCGCTTGACCGCGTCGAGACGACCGAGATAGAGCAGGCTGGGCTTGTCCGAGAACTCGATGCTGTCGACCTCCGGGATCTCGATCGGATTGGGCAGCCAGTAGGCGGATACCGGTTTCATCGCATAGGTGCGCTCGGCACGCGGCAGCAGGGTCCGTGCCGTGGTGGCGAAAACGATCTTGCGTGGCAGCAGTTGCTGGAGCTCGAACAGCCGCTTGATGGACACGCTCTTTTCCCGTGCGCGTGCAATCAGCTGCTCGGCCGATTGCAGGCCCTGGAAGTGCATCTCATCGGCGACCTCGGCGATCTTCTCCCACTCTTCCCGGTCGCGCGGATCATGGATCCAGATGATCAACGGCGTTGTGTTCAGCCCGTAGCTCGGGACGGCATAGCTGGGATACCAGTCGATCGAGATCAGCACACGCGGACTCAGGCCCGCGATCAGGTCGGCATAGGCATCGAGGGTCGCGATGGCCGGCCGGGATTCATCGGGGCGCAGCACGACGCTGGTCTGGTGATAGGTTCGCACCTCGGGCAGGCTGACCAGATCGGAGACCTTGGGGTAGGCCAGCACGACCCGGGTGTCATCTTTGGCCTCGCCGTTGTAGTGGTCGGCGATATTCTTGACCGTCTTGCCAAAGCCGCCAAAGCCGCGCAGATCGGGATGGAAGAACTCCTCGCAGAGGAAGACAAGCTGCTGTGCTGGCTGGCTGGAGCCGGCTTGTCGCTGGCGGCGCGACTGTGCCCAGTCGCGCATCGCCTGTTCCTTCTGCCGGTCCCAGCGCCAGTTCTTCAGTCTCGTGATCAGTTGCCGCATGTGGGAAGTGCTTTCATATATGGCCTTGATGCCCCGGGGGACATAAGAGAAAGTTAATGCGATGAGTTCTGTTGGCTCCAGATGCCGATGAGCTGCTGCGTGCATTGGCGGCGATCAAAGCCGGCCAGCACGGTCGCCCGCCCGCCGAGCCGCAGGCGCTGCGCCATGGCCGGGTCGGCCTGCAGCGCCGCTATGGCCTCGGCCAGGCCTGTGACATCCCCGGACTCGACGAGCAGACCACTGACGCCATGCTCGATCAGCTCGGGGATGCCGGTGATACGGCTGGCAATGCTGACCGTGCCCATGGCCATCGCCTCGATGCAGGCGACCGGCAGCCCCTCGGCCCGGGAGGGCAGCACGAACACATCGGCGCGCTGGTGCAACTGCCTGACCACCTGCTCGGGCTGCACGCCGTGAAAGCTGACGCAGTCGGCCAGGCCCAGCTCGGCAGCCAGTGCCTTGAGCGCCTGTTCCAGCTCGCCGCCGCCGACGATGTCCAGATGCAGCCGCAGCCCTTGCTGGCGCAGCCGGGCCAGCGCCTGCAGCAGCAGGTCCTGCCCCTTCTCGGGCGCCAGCCGGCCCACATTGAGCAGCCGCAAGGGCACACCGGCGGCCGGCGCCGAGCGTGCCAGAAAGGCGAAGCGCTCGACGTCGATGCCGCAATGCACGACGCTGATCTTCGCTTCCGGCAGCCCATAGCACTGCAGCATATGGCGGCGGTTGTACTCGCTGATGGTCACGACGGCGTCGGCCTGACGGTAGAGCTCGCTGGCGCCCTCGCGTCCAAGCGGCTCCTCGCGAAGGTCGTAGCCGTGGGTGGTGACGCCGAAGGGAATACCGCTCCAGGCCGAGATGCAGGCCGCGTACTGGAAGTTCACATCGGCGAAATGCGCGTGCAGGAAGTCGACGCCCTGCTGCCGGCACCACCAGGCGGGGCCGAGCGATTGGAAGTAGCACCAGCGGCTCGGGTGGCGCAGCGCCTTGCTCAGGGTACGCAGGGTTCGGATTGGAGCCACGCCCATCCAGCGGACCAGGTTCGCGATGATGGCTGCGGGTTGGGCCGTCCGGATCCGCAGGCGCAAGGCCTTGTCGAGCAGGGTCTGGGCCGCAGGATGCAGGACCGTCGCATTGCCGCTCTGCAGATGGAGGATGCAGGGACGCACACCGGCGTCCAGCAAAGACGCGGCTTCCTCGGCGATGAAGGTTTCGCTGGGCTCGGGGAAGGAACGTATCAGGTAGGCGACGGTCTTGAGCATGGCGGATGTCCGGACTCGGCTCAGGCGGGCTTGCGCTGCCAGCGGGTCTGCGCGAAGCGGGCAATTTCCCGGTAGGCCGGATGGCCGGCGAGGCGGGCCACGACAAACCAGACCAGCACGGCGGCCACACCGACCAGCACCAGGCTGGTGAAGCCATTGAGCCGGTAGGCCTGGCAGAGCTCGCGAACCAGCGCCTGCGCGCCGATGCAGGGCAGCGCGACGAGCGCGCTCTTGCTGCTGGCACCGAAGAGCTGGCCGACACGGCAGCCGAGCACGCGGGGCAGCTGGTGCGCATAGATCGCCAGCGCGACCAGGCTGCTGATGCCGAAGGCGGCGGCCATCGCATTCAGCCCCCACTGGCTGGCGCTCAGGATGGCCAGCAGATGTATCGGGGCATAGGCCATCGTGATCAGCAGGCGGCGCTTGACATGCCCGGTCGCCGCCAGCAGGCTGGGGCCCATCGCGGTCAGGTAGTTGGGCATCACGGACAGCGCCAGCGCACTGGCGATCGGCGCGGCGGCCAGCCACTGCGAACCGAACAGCACCAGAATGATCTCGCTGGACATCAGCGCGACATAGCCGAAGAAGGGCCAGGCGATCACGGTCAGCATTGAGGTGCCGATCGCGTAGCGGGCCGGCAGATCGTTGCCGCCGCGATGGTCGTTGGCGAAGGCCGGGGTCGTCACCCGCAGCACGGCGGCCGTGAAGTTCGAGTAGAACAGCTCGATCAGCCCGAAGGCCCGGCTGAACAGGCCGACGGCGGTGAAGCCGAACTGCTTGCCGATGATGAACTCGTGGGCGTTGCGGGTCAGGGTCTCGATGACCCGTGAGCTGACGAACATCGAGCCGTAGCTCAGCACCTGGCGCGTGCCGCGCAGGCTGGGCAGCATCAGCGAATCGCGGGGCCGCATATAACTCAGCATCAGGGTCTGCACCAGGATGCTGATGACCGGCGCCCAGGCCAGGCTCATATAGCCGTGGCCGGCATAAGCCAGGCCCACGGCCGCCGCCGACTGCACCGTGTTGCTGACGGTCTGCACCACGAAGATCTTGCGGAAGGCCATCTCGCGGCTCAGCAGCGCGAAAGCGGGCGAGGCGAAGGGCAGGATCAGGAAGTTCAGCGACAGGACCGCCAGCACCTGGCCGACGCCGGGCTCCTTGAAATAGTCCGCGACAAAGCCCCGGCTCAGGAAGACGCTCGCGCCTATGCCCCAGCCGATCAGGATGGCCACGCCAAAGGCCGCGCGCAACTTGCTGCGGTCCAGCTCCTTCTCCTGGATCAGGTACTCGCTGACGCCGAAGTCGCGCAGGATGCCGGCGACGGCGGTGACCGCCGCGCACAGCGAGAAGATGCCGACCTGGGCCGGCGTCAACAGCCGGGCCAGCAGCATCGTGCTGACGATGGTGACGCCCAGGCTGGTGTAGCGCTCGGCAAACGACCACAGCAAGGCCCCGCGTACGGTCAGGCTCATGCCTTGGTGCCTGTGAGTTTGGAGCCGAGCACCTGGGCCAGATGACTCAGCATGCGCAGGCTCGGCGGGTTCTCGCGGAAGAACAGCCGCACCGTGTGCCAATGCACCGGCTTGCGATGGCGCAGGCGGTGCACCACATCCTGCAGCATGCCGCTCTGCAGCTCGGCCAGGCGCTGCCGCAGGCTGCGCTTGGTGTCCTCGGTGCGCGCATGCTGCTCCAGCACCTTGCGACGAAAACGCGCCTCGTCGACGATGCGCATCGCCAGGCCGTCGGTGCCCCAGCCGCTGCCGTACCACATATTGATGCCCTGGCCGCAGCGCACCTCGGGCGCGGTCGAGTAGACGAAGCGCGCGCCGTGGCGTATCAGGTCCATCCAGTACAGATAGTCGCCGCCGCCATGGCGGTGCGCCAGCGGAAAGCGCGCCTGCCCCAGCGCGTCGACCCGTATCACCAGCGAAGGCATGAAGATGATGTTGGCCGTGGCGATCTGGTGGACCATATCGCCCTGGTAGGCGCGCAGGCTGGGGTCGCCCGCGACACTGGGGTGGTCCTCATGGCGGACGCGCTTGGCCTTGTCGAACTCGTTGGTCGAGTCGCCGAGATGAAACAGATTGGCGAAATAGGCGCTGTAGCCGGCGTCCAGGGCCTTCACGGCCCGGGCCAGGTGCTCGCCTATCCATTCGTCATCGGAGTCCAGGTAGGCGACCAGATCGGTGCCGGGCTCCAGTGCCGCCAGCGCGGTGTTGCGGGCCTCGTTGGGGCCGGCATTGGCCTGCTGCAGCACGGTGATGCGCAGGCTCTCCGCCGGCGGATGCTCGCGCAGCTCCTGCTCGGCCGGGCAGGGCGAGCCGTCATCGACAACCAGCACATACAGGCGCTCCGACGGGTAGGCCTGTGCGGCGATCGAGGCCAGCGAGCGGGCGAGGACGCCGGTCTTGCGCTGGAAGAACGGAATGATGACAGCGATCTTGGGGTGGGCCATCGGTTTCACTCCTTGTGGGCCGTCGGGGCATCGGCCGCCGCCGGTTGCCGGCGCGCCGCGACGCGCTGCCTGTGGCGGGCCAGCTGGGCATGCACGGTGCCGATCAGCGGCCAGCGGTAGCAGGTGGCGTGGTAGATGGGCCGCGCCTTGTCGGTCCAGCGGGTATGCCACTCCATGACCTTGCCGTAGAACTCGATGCGCCGGTGGCGGGCTTGCTCGAACAGCTGCTGGAACTGCTCCTGGCGCATCAGCGTTGACGGCGAGACGGTCCGGTAGCTTTCGTCATAGGCCGTCTTCAGGATCACGATGACGGCCCCGCTCTCGATGCACAGATCCATGGACACGACCTTGTCGCCGAATCGATAGCGGTAGATGCGGCCGCGCCCCTGTGCGCAGAAGTTCTCTAGCATCTTGCGGTAGAAGCGGCCCTGGGCATTGTCGGGATGGATGGCCGTGCCGTCGGCCGCCTTCCAGCCCGCACTCTCCAGCGCACCGTAGTCGGCGATGGCCTGGGCCACATCCGCCGGTTCTTCGAGACACTCCAGCCTGGTTTCCAAGCCCTCGGTGGCCAGCTTGTTGCGCTGCTTCTTGCTGTTCTGGCGCAGGTTCTTGCCCCGCGACTCCCAGTAGGCCTCGAAGCTGCCGTCGACATCGACCCAGGCGGTCTCGATATAGTCTTGCGTCCTCAGGCTGGCGCTGTCGGTGGGGCGGTGCAGCAGCATGGAGTCAAGCTGTGTCAGCCCGAGGCTCAGCGCCAATCCGGGAAGCGCTTCGAGCAGGTTCTTCGCCTGTTGCTCCAAAGACTGGTCGGTGACGGACGACATCCAGCAGCCAAGTGGCAGTTGCGAGGGCTGAAAGGTCTCCCAGCGTCCGAAGTTGAAGCGGCGCACGATCGCACCGGCCCGCAGCGCCTTGCCATCGTCGTCCGCTTGCAGCGCGAGCAGCAGTTCCTGTCCGGCGCCGAACTCTTCCAGCAAGGGAAGCAAAAAGGTCGACTCGAGAAAGACCGCGTGCCCGAGCGACTGCCTCAGTTGATCCCAGCGGGCGGCATGCCTCGGGAAGTCGGTGATCGGGTGAAGAGTCCAGCTCATGGCTTTGATGGGTTCGAGTTGAGGCTGCGGGGCGAATCCGCAGCGGCGGTTACTTCGTTCAGCAGTCCGGCCAGGGCTGCGGTCCGCGCCTCGCGCGAGGCCGCACCGATCAGGCGGTCATTGACCACGGGCGAAGCGCCGTTGTTCAGCTCCGCAAGCAGGGCCAGCAAGGCCTCGGCAATCCGCTCCGCAGGGGCTTCCAGCGCGCAGACCGGACCCATCGCGGCGGCACGCAGAAGGCCGGCCGTGTCGCCCTGAGGGTCGGTCAATCCCAGGATCGCTTTGCGCGCACGCAGGTATTCATAGACCTTGGCCGGCACCTGATCATTGCAATCGGCCGACTGCAGGGCGAGCAAGGCGTCGGCGGCCAGCATCTCCGTCAGCGCTTCGATATAGGGCAGCGGCGGCAGGATCTCGACCATGAAGCCCAAGCCATGACGCTCGGCCAGATCGGCCAGCCAACGATCATGAACCGGGGCCCGAAAGCGCAGCCGCAGCGTCTGCGGCCGGATGGCACCAGCGCTCAGCAGGCGCTGCAGCGCCTCGAACAGCCCGCTTGGATTGCGCCATTCGGGGTAGACGATACCGCTGTGCAGCAGGGTCAGGCTGCCGGGGTTCAATGCCGCGCCGTGTGGCTGCTCAGCGGCCCGCCGGAAGGCGTCTTCGTCATAGCCGTTCTCGATCACCCGGATGCGCTCAGCCTGCACCGGGTAGCGCTGCCGGTACAGGTGGGCTGCACCGGGCGTTGAGAAGACCGCCCGGCTCGCCCGGGAGAACACTTTCTTCTCGACGCTCAGATAGCTTTGCCAGGTCCTGGCATCGGCTGGATAGCCCTCATGGGCCATCGGGTCGCGGAAGTCGGCCACCCAGGGCAGGCCGCTCAGGCGCGCCAGGCTGTGGCCCAGCAGATGGGCGCTCGCAATCGGATAGGTGCTCCAGATCGCTGCGGGCCGGTGGCGCCTGATCATGGCCAGGCCGGCGGGCACCGCGCCGAGCAGCCAGCTCAGCCAGCGATCCGGCCGCGCCAGCCAGCCCGGGTAGCGCCCGGCAATGGCCAGGTGGCGGCTGGCATCCAGCGCAAAGGCCCGCACCACCTCGAGATCGGCCGGGAGTTCGGCGAGCAGATCGGCGCCGGTCTGTTCATAGGCCCGGGTGTTGACGCTCAGCACGGCGGGCTGCCAACCATGGCTGGGCAATTGCTGGGCAAAGCGCAGGCTGCGCTGTATGCCGCTGCTGCCCGCCAGCGGCGGGAAGTGATAGGCGATCATCAGCAAGCGCTTCATCACGCCGGCTTGTCCGTGGCGTACAACGCGATCACGGCGGCGGCGATGGCCCTGACCTCGTCATCGCTGAGGTCCTGATGACAGGCCAGTTGCAGCACATGATGGGCCCAGGTCGGTCCGACATCGGCGTCGATCGCCGGCAGGCCCGGCCACAGGCGGTCCCAGCGCGACACCGGGATGCCCATCTGGCGCAGCTTGGCATAGCCGGGGTCGGGATGATCGACCCAGAGCGGAAACACATAGGGGGCGGCACCGTCGGGCAGCTCGGTGTGCAGCGGTCGCAGGCCTTGATGGCCGCCGAGCAGGCGTATCAGATGCGCGAAGTGATGGCGGCGGCGCTCGACGATGCGTGCCCTCGGGGTGCTGCGGGACACCCAGGCCGAGGCCCAGGTCAGCGCGCGATGCGAGAGCAGCGGGTCCAGCGTGAAACCGTCCGCTGCCGGCGCACCCTCGCTGGTGGGTGTCGGGCTCGGGAGCGGCGCCTTGCTCCGGCGTTTCGCCAGGTGCCGCAGGGAGAATATGCCCAGCAGCAATGAATTCAGCCCGGTCAGGCGGCCGTGACTGGCCGCCACATGGACGATGTCGGCGGCGGCCTTGATCTGCTGCAGCAGCGAGGGCTGCTGCAGCGCCAGCTGGCGGTCGTTGCTGATATTGACCTGCAGGCAGCCGCCTTCGGGCACGGGCAGGAACTTGGTCAGGCTGCCGATGGCGATATCACCCCAGCGGCCGACGGGCCGGCTGCCGCTGACGCCGAACAGCGCATGGGCGCAGTCTTCGATCAGCGCGATCCCGTGCTGATCGCACCAGCGACGCAAGTCCTGCATCGGCTGGGGCAGGCCAAAGTAATGGGCCGCGAGCAGAGCCCGAACGCCCTCCAGCGGCTGGCGTTCCAGCCATTCGATCTGTGCGCCCCCGTGGGCGCCGATCGGGTAGAAAACCGGCTCGACGTTCAGCGCCACGACCGGGGCGATCATCGTCGGGCAGTGGTAGGTCGGCACCAGCACCTTGTCGCCCGGCTTCAGGCCCAGCAATTCGACGGCCAGCAGGATAGAGGCGCGGCCGCTGATGCTCAGCCGCAGTCCTGGCTGCTCAAGCAGGCAGGGCAGCGGAGCGCGCCACTGGCCCGAGAACGACTGCCAGCTCAGCACCGGCAGACGCGGGATGGGGCGGGTCGGCGCTTCGGTCGAGGCGGGCGAACTCAGCATGCCGGGCGCAGAAAGACTCATTGCCCCGCTCCGCTGGCCGCTGGCGCGCTGGCGGCGGCAGCGCCGGCCGGGTCGCGCCACTGACCGGCCGCGGTCAGGCGGTCCTTCAGCTCGGTGCGCAGCATGCCCAGTTCGCTCGCACGGTGGGCTTGCGCCAGCGCCCGGTCGAAGATCTGCATATCGGCATAGATCATGCCGATGTTGTAGTGGCTGAAGGGATTGTCCTTGGCCAGTTGCGTGGCGCTTTCGAGCTGCTTGATGGCATCGTCGCGACGGCCCTTGCTGCCGAGGTAGTTGGCGTACAGCATGCGGACGATGCCGTCGTCGGCTTGGAACCGGATCGCGCGCTCGAACCAGCAATCGACGCTGTAGCGCGCCCCTCTGGGCTGGTCGACCTTCTGCTTGTCGGCCAGGCGCGTCATGGCGAGCAGCGCGCGATGATGATTGGGAAAAGCGCGCAGCGTGTAGTCCAGCTCGGGTCCCACCTCGCTCTTACGCCCTTGTCCTCCATGCACCAAGGCTTCCATCTCGGGCCGGAAATGTGCGCTCTCGACCAGGAATAGCGGATTGGTCGTGCTCCTTTTCGCGTCCGGATTGCCCGCTTCCTTCCTGTAGTCATGCGGGCCGAAGGCATTGGCCAGATCGCCGCACAGCGTGGCGGTTTGAGCCCCCGCAGCCAGGCTGATGCTGGCGCCGCACAACACAGTCAGCAGCGGCAGGGCGAAGCGTCGATATCCGTTCATGATGGCCTTTTCCTCGCGTGCTCTGTCAGGGCATGGCTGCGCAGCCAGTCGAGGCAGATCTGCTCGAGCTGCCGGCGCTGCGCGTCCTCCGAGAAGGTGTGGTCGGCCAGAGGCAGATCCTCTCGGGTGATGTTCGGGCCGTTCAGCACACCCGCCCAGGCGGGCGCTGTGGCGGCCGTGTCGATGAATTCCTTGGCCGTCAGGTCCTGTCCGCTGAGCAGCAGCAGTACCGGGCCATCAAAGGCTTTCCAGGCCTGGGCCATGGCCTTGGGGAAGGGCAGCTGTTCCTGCCCGTCGGTCGCGGCCGGCGCCGCACTGGCCTGGCGCAGATTGGCGAGCAGGCCGCGCACGGCCTCGGTCGCGACGCCGCCACGCAGCAGCTTCAACCAGAAGCTGCGCTGCATCAGCCGTTCGCGGTAGTAGTGCTTCACCCGCGCCCGGGCCAGGGTTTCGACCGAGCGCACCCAGGGGTTGACCAGGCAGAGCCCGTGCACATCGGCCTGCGCTGCGCGTGAGCGCAGGTACAAGAGACTGGCCGAGGCGCCGTCGCACAGCCCCCACAGCACGATGCGCTGCACGGCCGGCGAATGGCTGCGCAAGGCCGCGATCGCGGCGCCGATATCGGCCTCGACCGCCTCGAAATCCCGCGCCGCGCCGGCGCTGTCACCCATGCCCCGGTAATCGAAACGCAGACAGACATGACCCTCGGCGGCCAGGGCGCGCGCCAGCAACACGAACTGGCGGTGGCTGCCGGCCCGGTATTGCGGGCCGCCAACGACGATGAGCACTCCGATGCCGGAGCTCGCCATGGACGCTGCCGGGCTGCTGACAATGCCCAGCAGCGCGTCGCCAGCGCAGCTGAAATGCAGGGCTTGCTCGCGCACGCTCATGGCGATGTCGCGGTGGCTTGCGGCAGCGCTGGCCCGAGCATCGCGGTACCGGCCTCGATCAGCTGCGGGGCGATCTCGATCTCGCTGGTCTGCCAGAACGCCGGGCCGAGCACGCAGCGCGCGTCGACCCGATAGCCGGCTTGCTGCCAGCGCGCCAGGGTCTGCGTCGCGACCGGCGTCAGCTCGGCACCGGGCTGGCTGCTGAGCTCCAGCCAGGTCAGGCGGGGCGCGCCTTCGCACGAGGCCGGTGGCAGCATCGTTGCCGCCTCCAGGCCCTGGGCCAGCGCGGCGGACAGCCGGTAGCCGGCGATCTCCACCGTTTCGCCGGCGGCCAGCGACTGGCGCAGCGCCGCCATCAAGCCCTTGTTGTCGCCGTCCATCAGCCCGGCGGCCAGTTTGAGGCGCAGAAACTGCTGCAGCAGCACCTTGCCGCTTGCCGGTGCCTGCACCAGCAGCAGATCGGCCGGCTCGCTCAGGCGACGAGCCAGCTCCACCGCGAGCAGGCTACCGGCCCGCAGGCCCCACAGGCACAGCGGTGCCTCAGCCCGGCGGCGCAGCCATTCGATGCCGGCCAAGCCATCATCGATCCAGGCCTGCCAACTGGCGTCCCCGAAATCGCCCGAACTGTCTCCGCAGCCCAGCAGGTCGATCTGCAGCACATCAAAACCGGCGGCGGCAAAGGCCCGGGCCTGCAGCGCGCTCATCCGCCGCGTCTTGTTCAGCTCTTCGGCGAAGGGGTGCAGATGCAGGATCTGCCCGCGCGCACGGCCGCCCTGGGCCGGGTGGTAGATGCAAAAGCGCTGGCCGCCGTCTGGGGGGCGATCGATGTAGAAGGCTTGCATCTTGGCGAGGGCTGCGGACGCGGCGCCGGCGCTCAGCTCGCCAGCTTGCCCGCGACGAAATCCGCCAGCGAGCCCACGCTGGCAAAGGTGGCGCCGTCGATCTCATCGTCGTCGACCGTGAGGCCCAGCTGCTCTTCGAGCGCGGTGATCAGGCTGACCACGGCCATCGAGTCCAGCTCCGGGATGGCGCCGAGCAGGGCGGTGTCGCGGTCAAAGCCGGCGCTGCGGCCGTTCAGGCTCAGGACCTCGTCAAGAATGCGCAGAACTTGCTTTTCGGCGTCCATGTTTTTTCTGTAATTTTCCGAGGGCGAAGCTGCCCACAACAGCGGCGCATCTTAACTGGGCGCCCGCGCCGATCTGTGGTCGGCGGCCCCCTTATCCTGAGGGGCACGCCCGCAATATGTCACGCAGGTTTCGCGTACGCTCCACGGGGCCGCGACGGTGCAGCCTGTAGGATGCCTGCCTGGCTGCGCCGAACATCTGCAAAAGCGGTGTGTCCCCTATTTCAATGAGTTCCATGACAGCTGAACATGTGGATTTTTCTGGCGACAGCGTGCTTTTGCATGAGTTGCCGCTGCGCAGTGCACTGCGCTCGCCCGCAGCGCCGGCCCTGAGCCTGGCGGAACGCCAGCTCTCATACGGCGAGCTGGCGCAGCAGATCCAGGCGCTGGCCGCTGGCTTGCGGGCCCTGGGCCTGCAGCGCGGCGAGCGGGTCGCGATCTATCTGGAAAAGCGTTTCGAGACCGTGATCGCCAGCTTTGGCGCCCCGGCCGCCGGCGGTGTGTTCGTGCCGCTGAACCCGCTGCTCAAGCCCGAGCAGGTCGGCTTCATCCTGCGCGACTGTGAGGTGCGGGTGCTGATCACCTCGCCGGAGCGCCATGCGCTGCTGCGCGAGACCCTGCCGGATTGCCCGGGGCTGCGCCATGTGGTGCTGACCGAGGCGCCCGCTGCTGCGGACGGCGCCGGCCTGCCGCTGCACCGCTTCGCCGATCTGTTGGACGCGCCGCCGCAGGCCGGCCACCGCGTGATCGACGGCGATATGGCCGCTATCCTCTACACCTCGGGCTCCACCGGCCGGCCCAAGGGCGTGGTGCTGTCGCACCGCAATATGGTGACCGGCGCCAAGAGCGTGGCGGCCTATCTGGAGAACCGGCCCGAGGACAGCCTGCTGGCCGCGCTGCCGCTGTCCTTCGATGCCGGTTTCAGCCAGCTGACCACCGCCTTCCATGTCGGCGCCCGCGTCGTGTTGCTGAACTATCTGCTGCCGCGTGATGTGCTGAAGGCCATGGAGCGCGAGCGCATCACCGGGTTGACCGCCGTGCCGCCGCTCTATATCCAGCTGTCCCAGCTGGAATGGCCGGCCGCGATCGGCCAGCAGCTGCGCTATTTCGCCAATACCGGCGGCCGCATGCCCCGCGAGACCCTGCAACTGCTGCGCCAGCGCGTGCCGCAGGCCAAGCCCTTCCTGATGTATGGCCTGACCGAGGCCTTCCGCTCGACCTATCTGCCGCCCGATCAGGTCGATCTGCGGCCCGACTCGATCGGCAAGGCGATTCCGAACGCCGAGATCCTGGTGCTGCGTGAGGATGGCAGCGAATGCGCGGCCGAGGAGCCGGGCGAGCTGGTGCATCGTGGTGCGCTGGTGGGGCTGGGTTACTGGAACGATGCCGAGAAGACGGCCGAGCGCTACAAGCCGCTGCCGGTCGGTGCCGGTGCCCGCGAGGCCGGACTGCAGCTGCCCGAGTTCGCGGTGTTCTCGGGCGACACCGTGCGCCGCGATGCCGAGGGCTATCTGTACTTCATCGGCCGGCGCGACGAGATGATGAAGACCTCGGGCTACCGGGTCAGCCCGACCGAGGTCGAGGAGGTGCTGTATGCGACCCAGCTGGTCGGCGAGTGCGTGGCCTTCGGCGTCGACCATGCGACGCTGGGCCAGGCCATCCAGGTGATCGCGACGCCGCCCGCCGGCAGCGCGGCGCTGGACCTGGCCGCGCTGCAGGCCGAGTGCCGCAAACGCATGCCGGCCTATATGGTGCCGGCCGGCATCGAGGCCCAGGCCGGGCCGCTGCCGCGCAACCCGAACGGCAAGATCGACCGCAAGCTGCTGTCCACCGCCTGGGTGGAGAAGAATCTATGAGCGACAGTCCCGTGAAGAAGCCGCCGCAGCATGCGGCGATGAGCCAGTTCCCGCTGCAGGACGGCGAGTTGATCGTCGGTGGCAAGCGGCTCTCGCTGCTGGCCGAGCAGGTCGGCCAGACGCCGTTCTATGCCTATGACCGGCGCCTGCTGCGTGAGCGCGTCGCGAGTCTGCGCGCCGCGCTGCCGGCCGGCATCAAGCTGCACTATGCGATGAAGGCCAACCCGATGCCGGCGGTCGTCGCACTGATGGCGGGCCTGGTCGATGGCATCGACGTGGCCTCGGCGGGCGAGCTGAAGGTGGCGCTGGACGCCGGCGCCGACCCGGCCGAGATCAGCTTTGCCGGGCCGGCCAAGCGTGACATCGAGTTGCGCCAGGCGGTGGCCGCCGGTGTGCTGGTCAATGTGGAGAGCCTGCGCGAGTTGCCGGTGCTGGCGGCGGTGGCGGCCGAGCTGGGCCTGCCGGCGCGGGTGGCGATACGCGTGAACCCCGATTTCGAGCTGAAGGGCTCGGGCATGAAGATGAGCGGCGGCCCCAAGCAGTTCGGCATCGATGCCGAACTGGTGCCGGCGGCGCTGGCCGAGGTCGGGCGCCTGGGTCTGGCGTTTGAGGGCTTCCACCTGTTCGCCGGTTCGCAGAACCTCAAGCCCGAGGCCATCTGCGAGGCGCAGCAGAAATGCTACGAGCTGGCGCTGCGCCTGGCGGCCGATGCGCCCGGCCCGGTCAGGTTCCTGAACCTCGGTGGCGGCTTCGGCATCCCTTATTTCCCGGGCGAGCAGGCGCTGGATCTGGCGCCCATCGGCGCCAATCTGCAGGCCATTGCCGAGCGCGCGGCACGCGAGATGCCGCAGGCGGAACTGGTGATCGAGCTGGGCCGCTATCTGGTCGGCGAGGCGGGGGTCTATGTGGCGCGCATCGTCGACCGCAAGGTCTCGCGCGGCCAGGTCTATCTGCTCTGCGACGGCGGCCTGCACCACCATCTGTCGGCCTCGGGCAATTTCGGCCAGGTGATACGCAAGAACTATCCGGCGATGATCAGCCAGACACGCGCCGAGGCTGCCGTCGAGAGCGCCTCGGTGGTGGGGCCGCTGTGCACGCCGCTGGATCTGCTGGCTGACAAGATGGAGCTGGCGGCGGCCCAGCCGGGCGATCTGGCCGTCGTGTTCCAGTCGGGCGCCTATGGCGCCAGCGCCAGCCCGCAGGGATTCCTGGGGCATCCGGCGGTGGTCGAGGTGCTGGTCGGCTGATCGCGGCTCAGTGCGCCAGCTCGTACAAGGCCGAGCCGTCGCCCTGATCGCGGACCAGGCGCACGGCCGGCGTGCGCGGCAGGTGCTGGATGCCGCTGGCGCTTGAGCTGAAGCGCAGCCGGACGCCCGGCACCGGCAGGATGCGCCAGTTGCCGTCGGCCGTGGGGTTGAAGCGCTTGACCGTGCTCAGGTACTGAGCCAGGGCCTCGCGGTTCTCGTCGGGCGCATCGATCACGATGCGCTCGGCGCTCAGGCCCGGGAAACCGCCGCCGCCGTTGGCACGGTAGTTGTTCGTGACGACCAGGAACTCGGCGGCCGCTTCAACGGGCTGGCCCTGGTAGCGCAGATTGACGATGCGGTGGCCCTGGGCCGGGCTGCGCTTGCCCTCGACATCGTAGCGGGCCGGCTGGCTGACATCGATCTCGTAGCTGACGCCCTCTACCGTGTCGAAGTTGTAGGAGCGAAAGCCCGGCTCGATCAGCGCCTGCTCGGCCGGCCCCTTGGGGTCGATCTGCCGGAACTGGCCGGCTGACATCTCCAGCCATTCGCGCAGCTCGGCGCCCGTGATCTTCACCGCCTTGATGGTGTTGGGGTAGACATAGAGATCGGCCACATGCTTGATCGCGACCGGGCCGGCCGGGATGTCGGTGTAATTGCTCCAGCCCTGGCGCCCGCCGGCCTTGAAGGGCGCGGCGGCCGAGAGCAGCGGCAGCTTTTCATAGGCCGTGCCGCGCACCGCGCGCGCCACATAGGCCAGCTGGGCCTGGGCGACGACCTGGACCGAGGGGTCGTCGGCCACCTGGGCGAAGTAGCTGTGGATGGGCGCCTCGGTGATGGCCACCTGGCTGCGCACATAGTCCAGCGTCTGCTGGTGTTCGACGGCAATCGTCTGCGCCACCAGCGGATCGGCCTCGACCAGCGCACGCCGGCTGCTGCGCTGGTAGATCGCGCGGATCTCGGCGCGGCTGTCGACCACCTTCCAGGCGCCGCTGCTGTTGTCCAGCTTCAGATCGATCACGCCCAGATGATCGCCCCAGCGGCCCGGCATCACGCTGGGCACGCCGTGGATGCTGCCGCGCACCAGATCCACGCCGGGGTAGCCGGCGAAGGTAGGGCTGGGGAACTCGGCATGGGCATGGCCCAGTAGCAAGGTGTCAACACCTGGCACCCGGGCCAGTTGGGCGGCCACGTTCTCGGCGAACTCGGGCTGCTCGGTCTTCTCGAAGCCGCTGTGCGCGATCGCCACCACCAACTCGGCGCCGGCCGCGCGCATCTCGGGCAGATAGCGCCGGGCCGCCTCGATGATGTCCAGCGCCTGGACCCGGCCTTCCAGATGCTGGCGGTCCCACTGCATGATCTGCGGCGGCACAAAGCCGATCACGCCGATCTTCAGCGCATGGCTCTGACCGGCCTCGTCGACGAGCGTGCGCTGCAGAATCACATAGGGCGTGAAGGCCGGCTTGCCGCTGCCGGCCTCGACTACATTGGCGCTGACATAGGGGAATTGCGCGCCGGCGATGGCCTGGCGCAGGAAGGGCAGACCGTAGTTGAACTCGTGGTTGCCGATATTGGCGGCGTCCACCTTCAGCAGGTTCAGCACCTTGTAGGCCGGGTGCACGGCGTCCTTGGCCAGCGGCCTGACCCGCGCCACCACATCGCCCAGCGGATTGCCCTGCAGCAGATCGCCGTTGTCGAACAGCAGGCTGTTCCTGGCCTCGGCCCGTGCCGCCTTGATCAGGCTGACGGTCTTGGCCAGGCCGTATTCATCGGTGCTCTTGTCCTGGTAGTAGTCGTAGTTCAGCAGATTCATGTGCACATCGCTGGTCTGCAGGATGCGCAGCTTCAGCTCGGCGGCTTGGGCGCTGCCGGCCAGGGACAGCAGGACCAGGAGGAGGGCACGGGTCGGATTCATCGGCATGGGCGAGGGCAGGGAAGCCGGCATGCTAGCAGGCCGGTCTTGACGCATCAGGGCAGAAACAGCTCGAACACCGCGCCGCCGTCCGCATGGTTGCGCAGCACGCTGCGGCCGCTGCGGCCCTTGTTGCGATGGGCCTTGGCGACCTCGTCGCAGACCAGGCGGCCCAGGCCCGTCGAGTTGTGGGCCGGCGTGGCCTGCAGGCCGGGGCCGTCATCGCGCACCGAAAAGCACAGCTGGCCGTCCTCGACCCGCAGGCCCAGCACGATGCGGCTGTGTGCGAAGCGCAGCGCGTTGTAGAGCGCCGAGTCGAGCGCCAGCCGCACCAGATGCTGGTCGAAGAACCAGAAGGCCGGCACCGCAGCGGCGATCTCCAGCTGCAGCTGCAGCCCGCCGTGTATCAGCATCTGGGCCTCGGCATGCATGTCCTGCAGCATCGCCTCGGGAATCTCCTCGGCCGCGGCGGCGCGCAGGCCGCCGGCCTCGCTGGCCTGCTGAGCGGTCAGGAATTCGACCAGCTTGCGGGTCAGCACATGGGCCTGCTCATGGGCCTGGCGCGCATGCTGATGGGCCTGGGCCGGCAGATCCAGCCGGCCGAGCTTGGTCAGTTCGTCGCTGAGGATGGCCAGGCGGTTCTTCAGGTCGTGCAGCACCGCGGCGTTGAGGTAGCGATCCAGCATGGCTCAGGCGGCGCCGGCGCGCTCGCGATAGAACTTGCGGGCCGCCGCGACGCGGTCGTGATTCGGATGGCTGTGCTCCAGCCGGGCCAGCAACTCGGCGGCGCGCGCGCGGTGCGGCTCGCGTGCATCCGCGCTCTCGCGCCCCATCGCGATCAGGTGCAGGCTGCACAGCTCGATCAGCACATTGAAGTTCTGCGGCGACAGCGCCAGCGCCTGCTCGCCGAGCGCCAGTGCCCGTGCCACATCGCCGCTGCGCTTGGCCTGTTGCAGCGCGTTCATCGCCTCCGTCATCTCGCGGCCGACCTGCTCGATCAGGGCCCGGCACTCGGCCTCGGCCGGCGTGCCCTCGGCAGCACGCAGCGCACTGGCCAGCAGCAGGGGGCGGTCGCTGTGGTTGCGTGCCAGCTCGGTGATCAGCTGCTGGCCCAGCGCGGTCTCGCCGGTGGCCAGCGCACTCTTCGCAATCAGCAGCTTGTGCTGCTCGTCCAGCGGCGTCTTGGCCATGCGCTGCTCGACCTCCTGCATCAGCGCGGTCGCGGCGGCCGCATTGCCCAGGCGCTGCTGGGCCTGGGCGCTGAGCGCCTTGGCCAGCAGACCGGCGTCCGGCGCGTCGGCGAACTTCTTCGCCAGCTCGCCGGCCAGGCTCAGCGCGCGCAGGGCGTCACCCTTGTCCAGCAGGGCCTGGGTCAGCAGCAGCTGGGCCTGCGGCGTCGGTTGAACCGCGTGCTTGTTCTTTGCGGCGGCCTGCTCCAACGCCTTCAACGCGGTCTCGGTCTCGCCGGCACCCAGGGCCAGGCTGCCCAGGCGCAGCTTGCGCTTGGCGTTCGGCACCAGATCGGCGACGGTCTGGGCGATGCCCATCGCCGCCTGTGCGTCGCCCTGGTCTTCGGCCATTTCCAGCAGCACGTCATAGGCGCTGGCATAGGAGGGCTGATCGCGTGTCAGCTGTTCCAGCGCGGCGCGGGCTTGCTCGGTCTTGCCCTGCGCACGCAGGGCCTGGGCCTGACCCAGCTGGGCCCAGGACAGCTCGGAGTTCAGCTGCAGCGCCTGCGCATAGCAGGCACGGGCGTCCTCGAAGCGGGCCAGCCGCATCAAGGCCTGAGCCTTCTGCTTCAGGCCTTCGACGCTGAGTGCATCGCCGCGCCGGATGAAGCCTTCGGCGGCCTCCAGCACCTGCTCCCATTGCTGGGCCTCGACCGCCAGCAGCAGGGGCGCCAGCGTCTGCTTGCGGGTCGACAGCGCCTCGATATAGCGCGACAGCAGCTGGTCGGTGAAGGGCTTGACGATATAGCCATCGGGCATGAAATCGCCGGCCGCCAGGATGTCGGTGCGCAGGGCGTTGGCGGTGATGTAGATCCACGGTGCGACCGGGCTCAGCAGCTTGGCGCCGCGCGCGGCCTCCAGCAGCTGCTGGCCGTCCGGGCCTTCGCCGAGGTTGTAGTCGCTGAGCACCAGGTCGATGCCTTCGCCACGCATGGCCTTCAGGGCCTCGGCCGCATTGCCGGCCATCAGCACCGTGCGTATGCCCAGTCGGTACAGCGACTCGCGGATGATCTGGCGCATCTGCTGCTGGTCGTCGACCACCAGCACCTTGTAGGCCGAGGTCGGTTTGGGCTGAGCTGCACTCATGGCATCACTCCGGCGCGGTGGGCGTCATCGCATCGACTGTAAGTGAAAGCGCAGGCGCTTCATGCGACTTTGTACCGCGCCGGCCACAAAGACAGCGGCCCGCCGACTTCGCGTCGGCGGGCCGCTGATCGGTCAAGCCCGATTCAGACTCAGGCCGTCACGCCCTTGGCCGTCTCCGCGTACTCTTCGATCTGGTCGAAGTTCATGTACTTGTAGATCTTGCTGCCGTCGGCATTGATCACGCCCATGTCCGCGTGGTACTCGGCCACGGTCGGGATGCGGCCTAGCTTGGAGGCGATCGCGGCCAGCTCGGCCGAGGCCAGGTAGACGTTGCTGTTCTTGCCCAAACGGTTGGGGAAGTTGCGCGTGGAGGTGGACACCACGGTGGCGCCTTCCTTGACCTGGGCCTGATTGCCCATGCACAGCGAGCAGCCCGGCATTTCCATGCGCGCACCGGCCGTGCCGAAGGTGCCGTAATGGCCTTCCTTGGTCAGCTCCTGGGCGTCCATCTTGGTCGGCGGGGCGACCCACAGCTTGACCGGGATGTCGCGCTTGCCTTCCAGCAGCTTGGAGGCGGCACGGAAGTGGCCGATGTTCGTCATGCAGGAGCCGATGAAGACCTCGTCGATCTTGGTGCCGGCCACATCGCTGAGGAACTTGGCATCGTCCGGATCATTCGGGCAGCACAGGATGGGCTCCTTGATGTCGGCCAGGTCGATCTCGATGACGTGGGCGTACTCGGCGTCGGCGTCGGCCTTCATCAGCTTGGGGTCGGCCAGCCAGGCTTCGACGGCCTGGATGCGGCGCTGCAGGGTGCGGGCGTCGGCGTAGCCGTCGGCGATCATGTTCTTCATCAGCACGATATTGCTGGTGAGGTATTCCTTGATCGGCTCGGGGTTCAGGTGCACGGTGCAGCCGGCGGCGCTGCGCTCGGCCGAGGCGTCGCTCAGCTCGAAGGCTTGCTCCACCTTCAGGTCAGGCAGGCCTTCGATCTCCAGGATGCGACCCGAGAAGGCGTTGATCTTGCCGGCCTTGGCGACGGTCAGCAGGCCTTGCTTGATGGCATACAGCGGGATCGCATGGACCAGGTCGCGCAGCGTGATGCCGGGCTGCATCTGGCCCTTGAAGCGCACCAGCACCGACTCGGGCATGTCCAGCGGCATCACGCCGGTGGCGGCACCGAAGGCCACCAGGCCGGAGCCGGCCGGGAAGGAAATGCCGATCGGGAAGCGGGTGTGGCTGTCGCCGCCGGTGCCGACGGTGTCGGGCAGCAGCAGGCGGTTCAGCCAGCTGTGGATCACGCCGTCGCCGGGGCGCAGCGAGACGCCGCCGCGGTTGCTGATGAAGGCGGGCAGCTCGCGGTGGGTCTTGACGTCGACCGGCTTCGGATAGGCGGCGGTGTGGCAGAAGCTCTGCATCACCAGATCGGCCGAGAAGCCCAGGCAGGCCAGGTCCTTCAGCTCGTCGCGGGTCATCGGGCCGGTGGTGTCCTGCGAGCCGACCGTGGTCATCTTGGGCTCGCAATAGGTGCCGGGGCGCACGCCCTGGCCTTCCGGCAGACCGACGGCGCGGCCGACCATCTTCTGTGCCAGCGTGAAGCCGGCCTGGGTGGCGGCCGGAGGCTGGGGCAGGCGGAAGCTGGTGGAGGCGGGCAGGCCCAGGAACTCGCGAGCCTTGGCGGTCAGCGAGCGGCCGATGATCAGATTGATACGGCCGCCGGCGCGAACCTCGTCGAACAGCACATCGCTCTTGAGCTGGAACTCGACCGCGACCTTGCCGTCCTTCTCGATCTTGCCCTCATAGGGGTAGATGTCGATCACATCGCCCATCTCGAAGGCCGAGACATCGACCTCGATCGGCAGTGCGCCGGAGTCTTCCTGCGTGTTGAAGAAGATAGGCGCGATCTTGCCGCCCAGCGTGACGCCGCCGAAGCGCTTGTTCGGCACGAAGGGGATGTCCTGGCCGGTGGCCCAGATCACGCTGTTGGTGGCGCTCTTGCGCGAGGAGCCGGTGCCGACCACATCGCCGACATAGGCCACCAGATGGCCCTTGCTCTTCAGCTCCTCGATGAATTTCATCGGGCCGCGCTTGCCGTCTTCCTCGGGCACGAAGGCCGCGCCGGGACGGGTGTTCTTCAGCATCGCCAGATAGTGCAGCGGGATGTCCGGGCGGCTCCAGGCATCGGGGGCCGGCGACAGATCGTCGGTATTGGTCTCGCCGGGCACCTTGAACACGGTCACGGTGATTTTCTTGGCGACTTCGGGGCGCGAGGTGAACCACTCGGCCTCGGCCCAGCTCTGCATCACGGCCTTGGCCTGCGCATTGCCGGCCTTGGCCTTCTCGGCGACATCGTTGAAGAAGTCGAACATCAGCAGGGTCTTCTTCAGGCCGGCGGCGGCGACCTCGGCCACGGCGGCATCGTCCAGCAGCTCGATCAGCGGATGGACGTTGTAGCCGCCCACCATGGTGCCCAGCAGCTCGGTGGCCTTGGCCTTGGAAATCAGTCCCACAGTCAGGTCGCCATGGGCCACGGCGGCCAGGAAGCTGGCCTTGACCTTGGCGGCGTCATCGACGCCCGGGGGCACGCGGTGCGTCAGCAGGTCCAGCAGGAACTCGCCTTCCCCGGTCGGGGGCGTCTTGATCAGCTCGATCAGCTCGGCCACCTGCTTGGCGTCCAAAGGCAGGGGCGGGATGCCCAGCGCGGCGCGCTCGGCGGTGTGTTGGCGATAGGCTTGCAACATGGCTACTCCTGGGGGGCTAGGTGGGGTCAGCGGGCGGGTCAACGTTGGGGAACGATGAGCCTCAGGCCCTTGTAGTAATCGCGGAAGAATCCTTCGTCGCGGGTGATCAGGGCTTGGCACTGCAGCAGGGCATGGGCGCCGATCAGGAAATCGGCCACCACGCGCTCGCGCTTGCCGCCACGATCGCGGTAGCGGCGCTGCATATGGCCGGCGCGCACGGCGGCGGCCTGCTGGATGGGCTCGAAGCGGATGCCGAACTCGTTGAGCGCATCCATCACCGTCTCGCGCGTATCGAGCAGGGTCTGGACCTCGGCCACGACCGCTTCGCTGATGACGACCTCGCCCTCGCTCAAGGCCTTGGCCAACACCAGCGAGGAGGCCTCGCCGTACTCGGCATCGCCGGTCAGCACGTCGACCAGCACGGAGGAGTCGACGGCGATCATGTCTCGTCCTCGCTGGGCGCGGGATAGGGGTCGCCCGGGGCGCGGCCACGCAGCGCGCGCATCGCATCATTGGTGCTGGTGAAGCCTTCGGCCAGCTTGAAACGCCCGCGCAGCTTGGCCAGCGCGTCATCGACGTTCTTGCTCAGGATGATGCGGCCGCCGTCAAGTTCGACCTTGAGCGTGGTGCCCTTGCTCAGGCCCAGCGCATCACGCACCGCCTTGGGCAGGGTGATCTGGCCGCGTTCGGCAACGGTGGCTTCCATGGCAGGGCTCCGGAGTGGGCGCCAGTATGGCGAGGAAAGTATGCATTGATTCTACATACTTTGACCTCGCCCGGGAATACCCGCGCGCCGATCAGAGCCTGCTGGGCCGGCTTCAGCTGCCGCGCTTGGCGGGGCTGGGCGCGATGCCCAGGCTGCTGGCGTCGGCTTCGACCTCCAGGCCGGAGGCTGCGGCCGATGCGGCAGCGGCGGCACGGGCGATCTTCGCGGCCTCGATCGCGGCGCGGTGCTCGGGATGCAGGCACTCGTCGACCAGGCGGCGGCCCACATGGGTGTCCATCAGCATGGACTTGTTGGCGATCTGGATCATCAGGGTGCGGCCGGTCACGTCCTCCAGGCGCAGCGCGCCGGTCGAGGACAGCACCGGCTTCATCGTGAAGGTGTCCTTTTGCCACATCACGTCCAGATAGCCAGGCTTGATATTGCGGGTGATGCTGACCGATTGCTTGAACTCGCAGTCATAGGTGCCCAGATAGGCGCGCTCGGTGGCGGCCAGCTGTTCTTCGGTGGCATCGGCCAGCGGCGGCGGGGGCGGCACCGGCTTGGCGACGGGCTTGCCACGGGGCTTGGCCGGGGCTTTCTTGCCGGCTTGCGGGTTGGCCGGCTTGGCGGCGGGAGCCGCAGGCTGGGCCATCACGGCGCCAGCGCTCGCGAGGCTGATCAGCAGGGTCAGGGTGGGAATGATTTTCATGGGTATCTCTGGGTACGGCAGGGAAGGCTCGCGCTGCAATGTAGCCGCATCGGCGATCGGTGCGGGTGAGCGATTGTCACCGCCACCGCCGCAGCGCTGCCCCCTGCTTTACCCCAAATGGGCGGCGTCGCCGAAGTAGGCCTGCTCGACTTCGATCGGCAGGGTCTGGCCGGTGCGGTGAGCGCGCTCCAGCAACTGCCAGAAATAGCGGTAGCTGGCACGGTCGTGCAAATGGTCGCGGTACTGGATCGGCGCCCAATGGGCCGCCTGGGCGGCATGGATGATGTCGATGGCCTCGTCGATCTCGGCCACGCTGGGGGCGAAGGCGTCGATGATGGGTTGGATCTGGCTCGGGTGGATGCTCCACATGCGCGTGTAGCCGAACTCGCGGGCGGCGCGCCGCGCGGCTTCCTCGATGGCCGCGACCTTCTTGAACTCGGTGACGACGCAGTGCGACGGTGTCTTGCCGAAGCCATGGGCGGCGGCGGCGATCTCGAGCTTGGCTCGCACCACCAGCGGATGGCTGAACTGGCCCTGCAAGCTCATGCCCTGACGCGGGATCGTGCCGCGATGGGCCGAGACGAAGTCCATCAGGCCGAAGGACAGCGACTCGATGCGCGGATGGGCGGCGATCTGCTGCACCTCGCGCAGCGCGCCGTGGGTCTCGATCAGCACATGGACGGGCAGCGGGCGGCTGATGCCGTGGCGGGCCAGGCTGGCATCGATGAAGGCGCAGGCTTGCTCGACATCTTTGATGCCGCGCGGCTTGGGCACCATCAGATAGGCCAGCTTTGCACCGGCGCCGGCGATCAGGCCGTCGACATCGGCCTCGAAGGCGGGATGATCCAGCGGATGGACGCGGGCGCCGACACGGCCGAACCGGTTGTTCGCACTGTGGAGCATCGCGAGCACCAGCTGCACATGCTCGGCCTCGCCGCCTATCGGTGCGCCGTCCTCGCAGTCCAGCGTGATGTCAAACACCGGGCCCATCTCGGCCTGCAGCTCCAGGCTCTTGCTCATGCGGGCCTCGACGCCGCAGTAGTGGTCGACCACGGGCAGGGCGGTGGCGGCATCGCCTTCCTCGAACAGGGCCAGGCGGGGGTGGGGTGCGGTGGTCACGATGGCGGTCTCAATGAAAAAGGGCCGGCAAAAGCCGACCCTTGGTTTTGCTCAAGCGAGTGTCGCTCAAGCGCGAGGTTCAGAGTAGGTGCTTGACGCCCGCCTGCTCTTCCAGCAGCTCGTTCAGGGTCTTGTTGATGCACTCCTGCGAGAAGGCATCGATCTCCAGGCCGTCGACGATCTTGTATTCGCCGTTCTCGCAGGTGACCGGGTAGCCGAACATCACTTCCTTCGGAATGCCGTACTCGCCGCCCGAGGGGATGCCCATCGTGACCCACTTGCCATTGGTGCCCAGGGCCCAGTCGCGCATATGGTCGATCGCGGCATTGGCGGCCGAGGCGGCCGAGGACAGGCCGCGGGCCGCGATGATGGCGGCGCCGCGCTTGCCCACGGTGGGCAGGAAGGTTTCGCGGTTCCAGGCCTCGTCATTGATCATGGCCTTGACCGAGGCGCCGCCGATGGTGGCGAAGCGGTAGTCGGCGTACATGGTCGGCGAGTGGTTGCCCCAGACGGCCAGCTTCTCGATCTCGGCGACCGGCTTGCCGGTCTTGGCGGCCAGCTGCGAGGCGGCGCGGTTGTGATCCAGGCGCAGCATCGCGGTGAAGTTCTTGGCCGGCAGGTCCGGGGCCGACTTCATCGCGATATAGGCATTGGTATTGGCCGGGTTGCCGACCACCAGCACCTTGACATTGCGCGAGGCCACGGCGTTCAGCGCCTTGCCCTGGGCGGTGAAGATGGCGCCGTTGATCGACAGCAGCTCCGAGCGCTCCATGCCCGGGCCGCGCGGACGCGAGCCGACCAGCAGCGCGTAGTCGGTGTCCTTGAAGGCGGTCATCGGGTCGCTGTGGGCCTCGATGCCCACCAGCAGCGGGAAGGCGCAATCCTGCAGCTCCATGATCACGCCCTTCAGCGCGTTCTGGGCCTTCTCGTCAGGGATCTCCAGCAGCTGCAGGATCACCGGCTGGTCCTTGCCCAGCATTTCGCCGGAGGCGATGCGGAACAGCAGGGCGTAGCCGATCTGGCCGGCGGCACCGGTGACGGCGACGCGAACGGGTTTCTTTGTGCTCATGTGAAAGCTCCGGGGTAATGACGAAATATGGGGTTGTTCCATGCCCGCAGGGGTGCCGGAAGACAAGCTCCAGCGTTCCGGCGAGTGCCGCGCAAGTGTAGGACAGTCCAAGGGCTTACCCGGCTGGACTGGCGGCCTGCGATGCCATAGCGCGCGATTATGCGATGTTTTCCGGATTTCTTGTTCGCGTCTTATGTCTTATAGAAGATATCACTCAACTTTGATGGACGAATGGCCCCGACCTGTGCTGCAATGCCGGCCATGTCGACCGCCCTCCCGCTGTCCGGCGAATCCGCACGCCCGGACGCCGGCCCCTCCTTCAGTCCGCTGTACCGCCAGATCAAGGGGCTGATCATCGCCAGCCTGCAGGCCGGCGAGTGGAAGGCGGGCGAGGCGATCCCCAGCGAGATCGAGCTGGCGACGCGTTTCGGCGTCAGCCAGGGCACGGTGCGCAAGGCCATCGACGAGCTGGCGGCCGACAATCTGCTGGTGCGTCGTCAGGGCAAGGGCACCTTTGTCGCGACCCATGCCGAGCAGAAGATCCAGTACCGCTTTCTGCGCCTGATGCCCGACGAGGGCCAGGAAGCGCTGGGTCGCCAGCTGCTGGACTGCAAGCGCCAGCGCGCGCCGGCCTGGATCGCCAAGCAGCTGCAGATGCGTGCCGGCGACCCGATGGTCGAGGTGCGTCGGCTGCTGCACAGCAAGAACCACCCGGTGGTGCTGGACGATATCTGGCTGCCCGGCGCCCTGTTCAAGGGGCTGACGGCCGAACGGCTGGAGAAGCACCGCGGGCCGTTCTACGGCCTGTTCGAGGCCGAGTTCGGCGTGCACATGATTCGCGCCCAGGAACAGATCCGTGCGGTCGCGGCCGATGCCGAGGCCGCTGCGCTGCTGCAGGTGGCGCCGGGCACGCCGCTGCTGAGCGTCGAGCGCCTGTCCTTCACCTATGGTGACAAGCCGGTCGAGCTGCGGCGCGGCCTCTATAACACCGCCTCACACTTTTACCGCAATGAGCTGAACTAATCCTTGCGCGTTGCGTAGCGCGCACTGTCGCCGCAGAGGTCCTGCTGCATTGCAATAAAATCCTCGGGTTTCATGTTGATTACATAAGGTTGGGTATGACAAGCACCACCAACGGTACCGCCAAGAAAAGACCGGTCTATCGCAACATCAATATCTTTACCGATGTGCGAACCTACCGGCTGCCGCCGGCCGGCTTTGTGTCCATCCTGCACCGGGTCAGCGGTCTGCTGATGTTCCTGCTCTTGCCCTTCATCATCTGGATGTTCGACAACAGCCTGACATCCGAGATCTCCTACGACGCCTTCACCAACGCCTTTGTGGCCGGCATCGGCTTTGTGCCGGCCTGGTTCGTCAAGCTGGTGGTGCTGGGCCTGGCCTGGGCCTATCTGCATCACTTCATCGCCGGCGTGCGCCATCTGTGGATGGATGCGACGCACAGCGTCAGCAAGGAGCAGGGCCATTCGTCGGCGGTGTTCACGCTGGCCGCCAGCGTGCTGCTGACGGCGGCCGTCGCGGCCAAGCTCTTCGGCCTGTACTGAACGCGAGGTTAAAACAATGAGTACTTTTGGTTCCAAGCGCATCGTCGTGGGTGCGCACTACGGTCTGCGCGACTGGCTGGCCCAGCGCATCACGGCCGTTTTGATGGCCTTGTTCACCGTCGTGCTGCTGGTGCAGTTCCTGATGCCCGGCGAGCTGGGCTATGACCACTGGGCAGCGATCTTCTCGTCGCAGTGGATGAAGGTGCTGACCTTTGTCGTGATCATCTCGCTGGCCTACCACGCGTGGGTGGGCATGCGCGATATCTGGATGGACTATGTGCAGCCCGTCGGCGCGCGCCTGTGCCTGCAGGTGTTCACCCTGGTGTGGCTGGTGGGTTGCGCCGGCTGGGCGATCCAAGTGTTGTGGAGACTGTGATGACGGTGGCAAATTCGATTCCTAAGCGCAAGTTTGATGTCGTGATCGTCGGTGCCGGCGGCTCCGGCATGCGCGCCTCCTTGCAGCTCTCGCTGGCCGGCCTCAATGTGGCCGTGCTGTCCAAGGTTTTTCCGACCCGCTCGCACACCGTGGCCGCCCAGGGCGGCATCGGCGCCAGCCTGGGAAATATGTCGGAAGACAACTGGCACTACCACTTCTTCGACACCGTCAAGGGCTCGGACTGGCTGGGTGACCAGGACGCGATCGAGTTCATGTGCCGCGAGGCGCCCAAGGTTGTCTACGAGCTTGAGCATTTCGGCATGCCCTTCGATCGCAATGCCGACGGCACGATCTATCAGCGCCCCTTCGGCGGCCACACCGCCAACTACGGCGAGAAGCCGGTGCAGCGCGCCTGCGCGGCGGCCGACCGGACCGGCCACGCGATGCTGCACACGCTGTACCAGCAGAACGTCAAGGCCAAGACGCAGTTCTTCGTCGAATGGATGGCGCTGGACCTGATTCGCGACGCCGAGGGCGATGTGGTGGGCGTGACCGCGCTGGAGATGGAGACCGGCGAGGTCCACATCCTGCAGGCCAAGACCGTGCTGCTGGCCACCGGCGGGGCAGGGCGCATCTTCGCCGCCTCGACCAATGCCTTCATCAACACCGGCGACGGCCTGGGCATGGCGGCGCGTGCTGGCATCCCGCTGGAAGACATGGAGTTCTGGCAGTTCCACCCGACCGGCGTGCACAACGCCGGCGTGCTGCTGACCGAAGGCTGCCGTGGCGAAGGCGCGATCCTGCGCAACAGCAATGGCGAGCGTTTCATGGAACGCTATGCGCCGACCCTGAAGGACCTGGCACCGCGCGACTTCGTTTCGCGCTGCATGGACCAGGAAATCAAGGAAGGGCGTGGCTGCGGTCCGAACAAGGACTACATCCAGCTGGACATGACCCATCTGGGCGGCGACACCATCATGAAGCGCCTGCCTTCGGTGTTCGAGATCGGCCACAACTTCGCCAATGTCGACATCACCAAGGAACCGATCCCGGTGGTGCCGACCATCCACTACCAGATGGGTGGCATCCCGACCAATATCCATGGCCAGGTGGTCGTGCCCAAGGACGGCAAGCCCAATGCGGTGATCAACGGCCTGTACGCGGTGGGCGAGTGCGCCTGCGTCAGCGTGCACGGCGCGAACCGCCTGGGCACCAACTCGCTGCTCGACCTGCTGGTGTTCGGCCGTGCGGCCGGCAACCACATCGTCGACGCCGGCCTGAAGACTAAAGCGCACAAGGATCTGCCGGCCGATGCGGCCGACCGCTCGCTGGCCCGCCTGGCCCGCCTGGACGCCAGCACCAGCGGCGAGTATGCGCAGGATGTGGCCAACGATCTGCGGGCCGCGATGCAGCAGCATGCCGGCGTGTTCCGCACCCAGGCCATGCTCAACGAGGGCGTGGCCAAGGTGGCCGAGATCGCCAAGCGCGTGGCCAACATCACGCTGAAGGACAAGTCCAAGGTCTTCAACACCGCCCGCATCGAGGCGCTGGAGGTCGAGAACCTGATCGAGGCGGCCCAGGCCACCATCGTCTCCGCAGCGGCCCGCACCGAGAGCCGCGGCGCCCACACGGTGGACGACTACGGCGACACGCCCGCCCATCCGAATGGTCGCAACGACGAGCAGTGGATGAAGCACACGCTGTGGTACTCGGAAGGCAACCGCCTGGACTACAAGCCGGTCAACTTGAAGCCGCTGACGGCCGAGTCGATTCCGCCCAAGGTCCGTACGTTCTAAGAGGTAAATCACTATGACCAAGCGTACTTTTCAGATCTACCGCTACGACCCGGACAAGGATGCCAAGCCCTATATGCAGACCCTCGAGGTCGAGCTGGACGGCTCTGAGCGCATGCTGCTGGATGCCCTGAACAAGCTCAAGGCCGTCGATCCCAGCCTGAGCTTCCGTCGCAGCTGCCGCGAGGGCGTCTGCGGCTCGGATGCGATGAACATCAACGGCAAGAACGGTCTGGCCTGCCTGACGAATATGCGTACCCTGCCGGGCACCATCGTCTTGAAGCCGCTGCCGGGCCTGCCGGTCGTGCGCGACCTGATCGTCGACATGACGCAGTTCTTCAAGCAGTACAACTCGATCAAGCCCTATCTGGTCAACGACACGCCGCTGCCCGACAAGGAGCGTCTGCAGTTCCCCGAAGAGCGCGAAGAGCTCAACGGCCTGTACGAGTGCATCCTGTGCGCCAGCTGTTCGACCAGCTGCCCCAGCTTCTGGTGGAACCCGGACAAGTTCGTCGGCCCCGCCGGCCTGCTGCAGGCCTACCGCTTCATCGCCGACAGCCGCGACGAGGCCACCGGCGAGCGTCTGGACAATCTGGAAGATCCGTACCGCCTGTTCCGCTGCCACACCATCATGAACTGCGTCGATGTCTGCCCGAAGGGGCTGAACCCGACGAAGGCCATCGGCAAGATCAAGGAATTGATGGTCCGGCGCGCCGTCTGACGATGCCCGGCCCCGCTCAGTCATGACCGCTGTCAACACCCTGATCGACGAGAGAGCCCTCTCCAAGCTGCGCTGGCGCTGCCGGCGTGGTCTGCTGGAGAATGATCTCTTCATCGAGCGCTTCTTCGCTCGATACGACCGCAGTCTGACCGAGCATCAGGCCGAGGGCCTGCGCGTGCTGATGGAGCTGTCCGACAACGATTTGTTGGACCTGTTCCTGTGCCGCAAGCAGCCCGAAGGCGAACTCGATCGCGCCGATGTGCAAGAGGTCCTGGCCCTGCTCAGGACCGCCCCCTGAATCCCCAAGAAGTCATAAGGAACGCCCATGACCCCGTCTGACGTCAAAGCCACCCTGTCGTTCTCCGATGGCAGCCCGCAAATGGATCTGCCGCTGTACAAGGGCACGATAGGCCCGGATGTGATCGACATCCGCAAGCTGTACGCGCAGACGGGCAAGTTCACTTACGACCCCGGCTTCCTGTCGACCGCTTCGTGCAACTCGACCATCACCTATATCGATGGCGACAAGGGCGAGCTGCTGTATCGCGGCTACCCGATCGAGCAGCTGGCCACCAGCTGCGACTACCTCGAAACCTGCTATCTGCTGCTGTACGGAGAGCTGCCCAACCCGACGCAGAAGGAAGACTTCGTCGCCCGCGTGACCAACCACACCATGGTCAACGAGCAGATGCAATTCTTCCTGCGCGGCTTCCGCCGCGACGCGCATCCGATGGCCGTGATGACCGGCCTGGTCGGTGCGATGTCGGCCTTCTATCACGACTCGACCGACATCAATAACCCCGAGCACCGCGAGATCGCTGCGATCCGCCTGATCGCGAAGATGCCGACCCTGGTTGCGATGGCCTACAAGTACACCGTCGGCCAGCCCTATATCTATCCGAAGAACGACCTGAGCTACGCCGGCAACTTCATGCGCATGATGTTTGCCACGCCCTGCGAGGACTACAAGCCCAACGACGTGCTGGTGCGCGCGATGGACCGCATCTTCACGCTGCATGCCGACCACGAGCAGAACGCGTCGACCTCGACCGTGCGCCTGTGCGGCTCCTCGGGCACCAACCCCTTTGCGGCCATCGCGGCCGGCGTGGCCTGCCTGTGGGGCCCGGCTCACGGCGGCGCCAACGAGGCGGCACTGAACATGCTGGGCGACATCCAGAAGCAGGGTGGCGTCGCCAAGATCGGCGAGTTCATCAAGCAGGTCAAGGACAAGAACAGCGGCGTCAAGCTGATGGGCTTCGGTCACCGGGTCTACAAGAACTACGACCCGCGCGCCAAGCTGATGCGCGAAACCTGTCACGAGGTGCTGGACGAGCTGGGTCTGCACAACGACCCGATGTTCAAGCTGGCGATGGAGCTGGAAAAGATCGCGCTGGAAGACGAGTACTTCGTCGCCCGCAAGCTCTACCCGAACGTCGACTTCTACTCCGGCATCGTGCAGCGCGCCATCGGCATCCCGGTGCCGCTGTTCACTGCGATCTTCGCGCTGGCCCGCACGGTCGGCTGGATCGCCCAGCTCAACGAAATGATCGGTGACCCCGAGTACAAGATCGGCCGCCCGCGCCAGCTCTTCGTCGGCTCGACCTCGCGCGACGTCAAGCCGATCGCGCAACGCTGATCGATCCCGCGCGGGCCGCTTGCCCGCCGGCTCTTGCCAAACCCGCCCGGCCTTCAGGCCCGGCGGGTTTTTTGATACCCGGGCCGCCAAAGCAGGGAAAGCCCGAGGCCGCTATGCCCGGATATTTGCGCAAACAGCGCTGCCGGCCTGCCGTCAGGCTGCTGGTTTCAGCTATGCTTTGTGGCTGGCAAACGTTTGCCACTGTGTAGCCATTGATGATGGAAAGCGCTGAGTCCTTGTGAGCACGATCAAAGATGTTGCGGCCCTGGCGGGGGTCTCGTTCACCACCGTCTCCCATGTGCTGAACGACACCCGGCCGGTCAGTGCCGATGCGCGGCGCCGGGTGCTGGCGGCGGTCGAGGAGATCGGCTATCTGCCCAGCGCGGTGGCGCGCTCTTTGCGCAAAAGCGAGACCAAGATCGTCGGCGTGCTGGTGCCCAACGTCAACAATCCCTTCTTCGCCGAGCTGGTCTGCGGCGTCGAGGAATGCTGCCGGCTGGCCGGCTACTCGGTGTTCCTGTGCAACTCCGACAACGACCCGAAACGCCAGCAGCAGTACATGCGCACACTGCTGGAAAAACGCATCGACGGGCTCTTGCTGTCCTCGGCCGGCGATGCCGCATCGCTGGCCCGCATCTTCAAGCTGGCCACCGTTCCCTCGGTGACGGTGGACCGCCTGGTGCCGGGCGCGCGTGCCGACCGGGTCAGCGTCAACAATGCCGACGGCGCCTACAAGGCGGTTAAGCATCTGCTGGACCTCGGCCACCGCCGCATCGCCTGCATCAGCGGGCCGGCCGAGTTCGAGGTGACCGCGGAGCGGGTCGACGGCTGGCGCCGTGCCCAGCTTGATCGCGGCATCACACCCGATGAGAGCCTGCTGATCGAAAGCGACTTCAGCAGCGCCGGCGGCTACGAGGCGGCGCGTCGCCTGCTGCGCGCGCAGGCCGGCATCACGGCGCTGTTCGCCAGCAATGACATGATGGCCCTGGGCGCGCTGCGCGCGGCCGCCGAATCGGGGCTCAAGGTGCCGCAGCAGCTCTCCATTGTCGGCTTCGACGATATCGAGCTGAGCGGCTTCGTCTACCCGGCGCTGACCACGGTGGGCTGCTCGATCAAGGAGCTCGGCCGCGAAGCCGCCCGGGTGCTGGTGGACCGCATCGAGAACCCGGCGGCGCCGCTGAAGGATGTGCTGCTGACACCGCGTCTGGTGGTGCGCGAAAGCACCTCCGCGCCGCAGCGACTGGGCTGAGAGAACACAAAAGGGAAGAAGTTTCATGACGCAGCGCGCAAATGCAGCCCCCCAGGTGGTGGTGGTCGGCAGCATCAATATGGACATGGTCTCGCATTCCCGGCGTCTGCCCGGACCCGGCGAGACCCTGATGGGCGAGGCCTTTGTGATGGCGCCCGGTGGCAAGGGCGCCAACCAGGCAGTGGCAGCGGCCCGGCTGGGCGCGCCGGTGGCTTTTGTTTCGCGGGTCGGCACGCGCCAGCATGGCGCGGAGCTGCTGGCCGCGCTGGCCGAGGAGGGCATCACAACCTCCGGCGTGGTCGCCGATGCGGCGGCGCTGCCCGGCGTCGCCGTCATCATGGTGGCCAGCGAGGGCGGAGAGAACTCCATCGTCTATGTGCCCGGCAGCAATGCCCAGCTCAGCGCGGCCGATGTGCAGGCCAGCGCCGTGCTGCTGCAGTCGGCCCAGGTCGTCGTGGCTCAGCTGGAGGTGCCGGTGCCGGCCATCACCCAGGCCTTCGAGCTGGCCCGCGCGGCCGGTGTCACGACGATTCTGAACGCGGCACCGGCCCTGCCGGTCGGCGATGCCTTGCTGGCCCTGAGCAACTGGTTGATCGTCAACGAGACCGAGGCCGGCCAGCTCGCGGGCATGGCCAGCGGCAGCGTCGATCAGGCGGCTGCTGCGGCGCTGGCGCTGCTGCAGCGCGGCCCGCAGCAGGTGCTGGTGACGCTGGGCGCGCAAGGCGTGCTGCTGTGCGGCGCGGCCGGAGTCCAGCATCTGCCGGCCCGGGTCGTCAAGGCGGTCGACACCGTCGGTGCCGGCGACACCTTTGTCGGCGGCCTGGCCGCCGGTCTGGCCGAGGGCCTGAGCGCGGCCGATGCGGTGCGCCTGGGCCAGGCGGCGGCGGCCATTGCGGTCAGCCGCAGCGGCGTGCAGTCGGCGATGCCGCGTCGCGCCGAAATCACTCTTTGAACAACCGAACTGGTGCTTGCAGTATGAAAGCCTCTGCCGTAATTTTTGACACCGACCCCGGCATCGACGATGCGATGGCGCTGCACCTGCTGGCGCGCCACCCGGCCATCGCGCTGCGTGCGCTGACCACCGTGTTCGGCAATGCGCCCATCGCGGCCACCACCCGCAATGCGCTGAGCCTGGCGGCCTTCTACGGCCTGGACCTGCCGGTGGCGCAGGGCGCGGCCGGCCCGCTGCACACGCCGGCCGAGCAGGACTTCCCGGCCCATGTGCATGGCGACGACGGCCTGGGCGGCATGTTCGGGCAATTGCCCGCCTCGCCGGCCCGAGCGGATGCCCGCCCGGCCCATCAGCTGATCTGCGATCTGATCAATGCCGAACCCGGCGAGATCACGCTGCTGGCCGTCGGCCCGCTGACCAATATCGCGCTGGCCCTGCGTCATGACCCGACGATCACGTCCAAGGTCCGCCAGGTCGTCGTGATGGGCGGCGCCTTCGGCAGTCATGGCCATGGCGGCAATGTCACGCCGGTGGCCGAGGCCAATATCATCAATGACCCCGAGGCGGCCGACATCGTCTTCACGGCCGACTGGCCGGTCGTCATCGTCGGCCTGGACGTGACCCAGGAGGTGGTGATGAAGCACCAGTACCTGGCCGCGCTGCAGGGCAAGGACGGCGCCATCGGCGACTTCCTGTGGGCCGCCACCCGCCACTACCAGGACTTCTATCACGAGCGCGACGGCATCGGCGGCATCTACTCGCACGACGCCAGCGCGGCGGCCTTCTGCATTGCACCCGAGCTGTTCAGCCTGCGCAGCGGCCCGGTGCGTGTCGTCACCGAGGGCATCGCGCGCGGTCAGACCATCCAGGACTTCCACAAGCCCACCGGTGCCCAGACGCCCTGGAGCAGCTGCCCGCCGCAGCAGGCCTGCATCGCCGTCGATGCGGCCGGCGTGCTGAATCTGTTTGCCCAAGCCTTCAATTGAGGAGAAACCCATGAGCCAAGCCCCACAAACCCTGCTGAAGGCCCGCTGGATCGTCTCGATGGCGCCCGGCAGCGAGGTGCTCAATGAGCATGCGCTGGTGATGGAGGGCGAGCGCATTGCGGCCCTCCTGCCCTGGGCCGAGGCCGAGACCCGGTACCCGGATGCGGCCAAGGTCGAGCTCGGCTCGCATGTGCTGATCCCGGGCCTGATCAACGGCCACACGCATTCGGCGATGTCGCTGCTGCGTGGCGTGGCCGACGATGTGCCGCTGATGGACTGGCTCAACAACCACATCTGGCCGCTCGAGAAGAAGTGGGTCAGCGAGGACTGGACCTACCAGGGCTCGCTGCTGTCGGCGGCCGAGGCGCTGCGCGGCGGCGTCACCTATCTGAACGATATGTACTTCTTCCCGACCGCGATGGCGCGCGCCGCTGTCGACTCGGGCATACGCGCCGGCGTCTCGATCAACGTGATCGATTTCCCGACCGGCTATGCCGCCGGCCCGGACGACTACATCGCCAAGGGGCTGGCCGCGTATCAGCAGTTCAAGGGCGAGAAGCTCCTGGACTGGACCAGCGCGCCGCACGCGCCCTACACCGTGTCGGACGAGACTTTCATCAAGCTGCGCCAGCTGGCCGAGCAGCATGAGATGCAGATGCACTGCCATATCCATGAGACCCAGGACGAGGTCGATGGCAGCCTGAAGCAGTACGGCATGCGGCCGCTGGAGCGCCTGAACAAGCTGGGCCTGCTCAACGAGAAGATGATGGCCGTGCACATGGTCCATCTGAACGAGGACGAGATCGCGATGCTGGCGCGGCAGAAGGTGCACCTGGTCCACAACCCGAACTCGAACATGAAGCTGGCCTCCGGCGTCTGCCCGGTGACGGCGCTCGAAGCCGCCGGCGTCAACACGATTCTGGGCACCGACGGCGCAGCGTCGAACAACCGCCAGGACATGTTCGGCGAGATCCGCGCCGCGGCCCTGCTGGCCAAGGGCTCGACGCAGAATCCCACGACCGTCTCGGCCCGCACCGCGCTGGAGATGGCCACCATTCGCGCCGCCAAGGCCATGGGCCGGGGTGACGACCTGGGGTCGCTGGAAGTGGGCAAGCTGGCCGACGTCGTCGCCGTCTCGCTGGACGCGCTGGAATGCCGGCCGGTCTACAAGCCCGAGGCCCAGCTGGTCTATGTGGCCGGCCGCGAGCATGTCTCCGATGTCTGGGTCGGCGGCCGCCAGGTCTTGAAGGGCCGCGAGCTGAGCACCGTGGACCAGGGCGCCTTGCTGGATCGCATCGAAGGCATCGTCGCCAAGATGAAGACCGAGCGCTGAGTTCACTTACTGGCTGGTGAAACTTGCCGCCTTTGCGGGCGGCAAGTCCAAGACCCAGGCCAGCCTCGGTAGAATCCCGCACTTCATCGAAGGTCGGCCGTCTCGGTCCGGCTAGCACTGCGGGATTCCATGGCTTCCACCAAGCATCTGCTTTCGTTCGAGGGCGGCAACGCTCTTTCCGCGTTCCGGGCCCAGGCGCTGCTGCCTCGGCTGCAGGCCGTCAATGCGCGCATCAGCGCGGTCCAGGCACGCCATGTGCACTGGGTCTGGAGCGATGTGGCCTTGGCCGCCGATGAGCAGGCCAAGCTGGCCGCGCTGCTGAACTATGGCGACGCCTATGAGGGCGGCGGCGAAGGCAGCCTAGTGCTGGTGGCGCCGCGTCTGGGCACGGTCAGTCCCTGGGCTTCCAAGGCCACCGACATCGCCCACAACTGCGGGCTGAGTAGCATTCACCGCGTTGAGCGGGTCACCGAGTACCGCCTGGTGCTGAAGTCCGGCCTGCTGGGGGGACTGATCGGCAGCGAGAAGACGCTGAGCCAGGCCGAGCTGATCGCCTGTGCCGAGCTGCTGCACGACCGCATGACCGAGAGCGTGCTGCTGGCCCGCGAGGATGCCGCCCATCTGTTCGACGAGAAGACCGCGCAGCCGCTGGCCCATGTCGATGTGCTGGCCCAGGGCCGGGCGGCGCTAGCGACGGCCAACAAGGACTTCGGCCTGGCCCTGTCCGACGACGAGATCGACTATCTGGTGACGGCCTTCACCGGCCTGAAGCGCAATCCCAGCGACGTCGAGCTGATGATGTTTGCGCAGGCGAACTCCGAGCACTGCCGCCACAAGATCTTCAATGCCAAGTTCACGGTGGACGGCGTCGAGCAGCCGCTGAGCTTGTTCGGCATGATCCGCAATACCGAGAAGCTGAGCCCGCAGCACACGGTCAAGGCCTATTCGGACAATGCCTCGGTGATGGAAGGCCACCGTATCGAGCGCTGGATGCAGGCCGGCGACCAGCGCGCGCCGCGCTACGAGGCGCGTGAGGAACTGGCCCATGTCTTGATGAAGGTCGAGACCCACAACCACCCGACCGCGATCTCGCCTTTCCCCGGCGCCTCGACCGGTGCCGGCGGCGAGATCCGCGACGAAGGCGCCACCGGCCGCGGCTCCAAGCCCAAGGCCGGCCTGACCGGCTTCTCGGTCTCCAATCTGCACCTGCCGGGCCTGTCCGAGCCCTGGGAGCAAAACCCGGTGGGCAAGCCCAGCCATATCGCCAGCGCACTGCAGATCATGATCGAAGGCCCGCTGGGCGGCGCGGCCTTCAACAACGAATTCGGCCGGCCCAATCTGAACGGCTATTTCCGTGTCTACGAGCAGCAGGTGGACGGCGTGCAGCGCGGCTACCACAAGCCCATCATGATCGCCGGCGGCCTGGGGGCGATTCGCGACGACCAGACGCAGAAGATCGAGTTCCCCACCGGCTCCCTGCTGGTGCAGCTGGGCGGCCCCGGCATGCGCATCGGCATGGGCGGCAGTGCCGCCAGCTCGATGGCGGCCGGCACCAACACCGCCGACCTGGACTTCGACTCGGTCCAGCGTGGCAATCCCGAGATCGAGCGCCGGGTGCAGGAGGTCATCAACCACTGCTGGGGCCTGGGCGACAAGAACCCCATCCTGGCCATCCACGATGTCGGCGCGGGCGGCATCTCGAACGCCTTTCCCGAGCTGGTCAATGACGCCGGCCGCGGCGCGCGCTTCGACCTGCGCAAGGTGCCGCTGGAAGAGTCCGGCATGGCGCCCAAGGAAATCTGGTGCAACGAGAGCCAGGAGCGCTATGTGCTGGCCATCGCACCGGACAGCCTGGATCTGTTCCAGCGCATGTGCGAACGCGAGCGCTGCCCCTTTGCGGTGGTGGGCGTGACGACCGAGGCGCGCGAACTGATCCTGGAAGACGGGCCCGACGGCCAGCGTGCGGTGGACATGCCGATGGACGTGCTGCTGGGCAAGCCGCCCAAGATGCACCGCGAGGTGAGCCGGCTCGAGCGCGACGCCGGCCGGCTGGAGCTGACCGGCGTCGATCTGGCCAAGGTCGCCGTCGACGTGCTGCGCCACCCGACCGTGGCCTCCAAGCGCTTCCTGATCACGATCGGCGACCGCACGGTCGGCGGTCTGAACAGCCGCGACCAGATGGTCGGCCCCTGGCAGGTGCCGGTGGCCGATTGCGCCGTGACCCTGGCCGACTTCAAGGGCTTTGCCGGCGAAGCGATGAGCATGGGCGAGCGCACGCCGCTGGCCGCCGTCAATGGCCCGGCCTCGGGCCGCATGGCCGTGGCCGAGGCCATCACCAATCTGCTGGCCGCGCCTATCGAGCTCCCGCGCGTCAAGCTGTCCGCCAACTGGATGGCCGCCTGCGGCGAACCCGGCGAGGACGCCGCGCTGTTCGACACCGTCAAGGCGGTCGGCATGGAGCTGTGCCCGGCGCTGGGCATCTCCATTCCCGTCGGCAAGGATTCGCTGTCGATGCGCACCAAGTGGAATGACGGCGCCGACAAGCAGGTCACCGCGCCGGTGTCGCTGATCATCACCGCCTTCGCCAGCGTCGCCGATGTGCGCGCCACGCTGACACCCCAGCTGCAGCCCGGCGACACCAGCCTGATCCTGGTGGACCTGGGCCAGGGCCAGCACCGCATGGGCGGCTCCATCCTGGCCCAGGCGCTGAACCAGTTTGGCGGCGCGGTGCCCGATCTGGACGATGCGGCGCTGCTGAAGAACCTGGTCGCGGCCGTCAATCAGCTGCGCGCCGAAGGGCGTCTGCTGGCCTATCACGACCGCGGCGATGGCGGCCTGTGGTCCACGGCTTGCGAGATGGCTTTTGCCGGCCATATGGGCATCAGCCTGAATGTGGACATGCTGGTCACCGAGAGCGACGGCGTCAACGACAGCCGGGTTGATCAGGGCGATGCGAAGAACTGGGCCGCCCAGGTCAGCGCGCGCCGCGAGGAACTGACGCTGAAGGCGCTGTTCAACGAGGAACTGGGCGTGCTGCTGCAGGTGCCCACCGCCGAGCGCGATGCGGTGATGCAGGTGCTGCGCGCCCACGGCCTGTCCAGGCTGAGCCATGTGGTTGGCAAGCCCAACAGCACGGGCAAGGTCGAGATCTGGCGCGATGCCAAGACCGTGTTCAGCGCGCCGCTGGAGGCGCTGCACAAGAGCTGGGACGAAGTGTCATGGCGCATCAGCCAGCTGCGCGACAACCCGGCCTGCGCCGACAGCGAGCACGCCCAGGCCGGCCTGGCCGCCGACCCCGGCCGCCATCTGCAGCTGAGCTTCGATCCGCTGGAGGATGTCGCCGCGCCCTTCATCAACAGCGGCGCGCGGCCCAAGCTGGCGATCCTGCGCGAGCAGGGCGTCAACTCGCATGTCGAGATGAGCTATGCGATGGCGCTGGCCGGCTTCGATACCTATGACGTGCACATGAGCGATCTGCAGGCGGGCGCGGTCGGCCTCGATCAGTTCAAGGGCTTTGTCGCCTGCGGTGGTTTCAGCTACGGCGACACCCTCGGTGCCGGCGAGGGCTGGGCCCGCTCCATCATGTTCAACCCGCTGCTGGCCGAGCAGTTCAAGGCCTTCTTCGCGCGCCCCGACAGTTTCGCGCTGGGCGTATGCAACGGCTGCCAGATGATGGCGGCGCTGTCGCCCATCATCCCGGGTGCTGCGGCCTGGCCCAAGTTCACCCGCAACAAGAGCGAGCAGTTCGAGGCGCGCCTGGCCATGGTCGAGGTGCTGGACAGCCCCAGCCTGTTCTTCAAGGGCATGGCCGGCAGCCGGCTGCCGATTGCGGTGGCCCACGGCGAGGGCTATGCCGACTTCTCGCAGCGCGGCGATGCGAAGACGGTGGCGCGCGCGATGCGCTTCGTCGACCACGCCGGCGCAGCCACCGAGACCTATCCGCTGAACCCCAACGGCAGCCCCGAGGGCCTGACCTCGGTGACCACGCCGGACGGCCGCTTCACCGTGCTGATGCCGCACCCCGAGCGCGTCTTCCGCAATGTGCAGATGAGCTGGACCTCGGGCGACAAGAGCGCCTACAGCCCCTGGATGCGCATGTTCCGCAATGCGCGCAAACAGCTAGGCTGAGCGCCTTTTCCATCCTCAAGACTCACCACCCCCGGCCGATAGCCTGGGGTGGTCTCGACGGAGCTCAAGACCTGACCCCGGCGGCTATGGTGTCCCGGGGCGGCCATCAAGAGGAGTTGTGAGTGAGGATGTTTGCCAATTTGTCGATCGGCCGTCGTCTGGCCGTGGCCTTTGCTGCGGTGATCGGCGTGTTCCTGCTGGTGGTCTGGACCGCGCTGGGCAGCGGCGCCAAGCTGGCCGAGGCCGAGAGGCTCAATATCCACACCTATGAGGTGCTGGACCGCGGCGAGAAGCTGCTGCAATCCCTGGCCAATATGCAGACCGGCGGCCGCGGCTATCTCTTGGCCGGCGAGGACCGCTACCTGGGACCATGGAAGATCGGACATGAGTCTTTTGACAAGACCTGGGCCGAGGCCAAGCAGCTGACTGCCGACAGCCCGGCGCAGCAACAGCGGCTGGATCTGATGAGGCAGCGCCAGCAGGAGCTCAAGGCATCCATCGAGGCGCTGTTCCCGGTGCGCCAGGAGGTGCGCGCCGGTAGCAAGATCATCGATGATCTGGTCTCGGCCTTCATGCTGAGTGGCGGCGAGGCCGCGATGGACGGTTTCCGCAGCGTGCATGCCGAGTTCGTCAAGGTCGAGCGCGAACTGCAGGCGCAGCGCAGCGCCGAGGCCGAGGCCAGCCGCAGCCTGAACCGCTGGCTGATCCTGGGCGGCAGCGCGGTGGCCCTGGTGATTGGCGTGCTGCTGAGCACCGGCATCACCCGCAGCATCGTCGCTCCGATCCGGCAGGCCGTGCGCCTGGCCGAGACCGTGGCCGCCGGTGACCTGAGCTCGCGCATCGAGGTGGGTAGCCACGATGAAACCGGCCAGCTGCTGCAGGCCCTGAAGGCGATGAACGAGAGCCTGGTCACCGTGGTGTCCACCGTGCGCCAGAGCAGCGATTCGATCGCCACCGGCTCCAGCCAGATCGCCACCGGCAATGCCGACCTGAGCCAGCGCACCGAGGAGCAGGCCAGCAATCTGCAGCAGACGGCCGCGTCGATGGAACAACTGGCCGGCACCGTGCGCTCCAGCGCCGACACCGCCCAGCAGGCCAACACCCTGGCCGGCTCGGCCCGCGCGGCGGCCACGCAGGGCGGCGAGGTGGTGGCCCGGGTGGTCGGCACGATGGACGAGATCAGCGCCTCCAGCCGGCGCATCAGCGACATCATCAGCGTGATCGACGGCATCGCTTTCCAGACCAATATCCTGGCGCTGAATGCCGCCGTCGAGGCGGCACGCGCCGGCGAGCAGGGGCGCGGCTTTGCGGTCGTCGCCTCCGAGGTGCGCAGCCTGGCGCAGCGCAGCGCCAATGCGGCCAAGGAGATCAAGAGCCTGATCAATGACAGCGTCGAGAAGGTCGAGACCGGCACGCGCCTGGTGGGTGACGCCGGCCAGGCGATGGAGGGCATTGTGGCCCAGGTCAAGCGGGTGGCCGATCTGATCGGCGAGATCAGCACCGCCACCGTCGAGCAGACCTCGGGCATAGGCCAGGTCAGCGATGCAGTGGGCCAGCTCGATCAGGTCACACAGCAGAACGCCGCGCTGGTGGAGCAGAGCGCCGCCGCCGCCGAGAGCCTGAAGCACCAGGCCGGCCGCCTGGTCGAGGCGGTGCAGGTCTTCAAGCTCTGAGCAAGGCCCTGCGAAGGCCTAGCGGCTCAGCTGGGCCAGCAGCTCGTAGGAGCGCCGGCGCGCCCCCTGGTCGTACACCGCGCAGGCGACGATGAACTCGTCGGCACCGGTGCGCTCCTGCGTCGCGCGCAGGCCGGCGCGCACCGTCACCGGCGAGCCGACGATGGACTCGGCCAGCATGCGTGCCACGCCGGCCTTCTCGGCCGCGTTCCAGCGCGACTCCATATCGTCGACCGGCCGCGGCAGCAGACCGCGCTGGCCTCGCTGCATGCCCAGAAAACGCTGCTGCAGCGAGCTGAACAGAAAGGCCGCCTCGGCATCGCTGTCGGCCACGACCACGTTCAGTCCGACCATCGCATAGGGCTTGGGATGCCTAGCGCTGGGCCGGTAGTGGCTGCGGTAGAGGTCCAGGGCCTGCATCAGCAGATCGGGCGCGAAATGCGAGGCAAACGCAAAGGGCAGGCCCAGATAGGCGGCCAGCTGGGCGCTGTAGAGGCTGGACCCCAGCAGCCAGATCGGCACCTCGGTGCCCTGGCCGGGAATCGCGCGCACGACCTGACCCTCCTTGGCCGGGCCGAGATAGGCCTGCAGCTCCAGCACATCCTCGGGGAAACGGTCCTCGGCGGCCGTGCTCAGATGGCGGCGCAGCGCCCGCATCGTCGGCCCGTCGGTGCCGGGCGCGCGGCCCAGGCCCAGGTCGATGCGGTCGGGAAACAGCGTGGCCAGCGTGCCGAACTGCTCGGCGATCGTCAGCGGCGCATGGTTGGGCAGCATGATGCCGCCGGAGCCTATGCGCAGGGTCTGCGTCGCCTGCGCCAGCTGGCCGATCAGCACGGCGGTGGCCGAGCTGGCGATACCGTCCATATTGTGGTGTTCGGCCACCCAGAAGCGGGTGTAGCCCAGCGCTTCGGCATGCCGGGCCAGCGCGATGCTGTCGTGCAGGGCCTGGGCGGCGGTGCCGCCTTCGACGATGGGGGCGAGATCGAGGATGGACAGAGGACTCATGCGGCCAGTCTAGGAGTCTCGCGCCAACCTTGCCGGCGCAAGGCCTTGCCGTGGCGCGGTGGCCGCAAGGGCTTTGCCCGCTTGTGGGGCGCGCGGTGAAGGCTTATCGTGCCTCGCAAGGAGCCATCGGCATGAAGCGTATTGCAGCCCTGGGATTGTTGCTATGCCTGCTCTGGGCCTGCGGGCCGCGGCCGCCGATCAAGGTGGGTTTTGTCTCCGGCTTGTCGGGCTCGGCGGCCGATCTCGCGGTGGAGGGGCGCAACGGCGCGCTGCTGGCCGTCGAAACGCTGAACGCCGCCGGGACGCAGCGCTTCGAGCTGCTGGCCGAGGACGACCAGCAATCGCCGCAGCGGCTCGGCGAGGCACTGCAGTCGCTGGCGGCGCGCGGCGCGCAGTGGGTGGTCGGGCCGATGACCAGCGCGATGGCGGTGGCGGCCTTGCCCGAACTGGAGCGGCTGAAGCTGGTGGCCATCAGCCCAACGGCCACCTCGCACGAGCTGTCCGGCCGCAGCGACCATTTCTTTCGTATCGCCACCGATGCGCCGCAGAGCGCGCGCCAGCTCAGCCAGGTGCTTTATCAGCGCGGCCTGCGGCGGGTGGCGGTGCTGATGGACATGCGCAACCGTGCCTACACCGAGAGCTTCGGGCTGGCCCTGGTGGCGCAGCTGCGCGAGCTGGGCGCGCCGGCGCCGGCCGAGCAGCGTTACGAGTCGGGGCCGGGGCTGGACTATGCGGCGCTGGCCGAGCGCCTGCTGGCCACACAGCCCGAGGCCGTGGTGCTGGTCAATAGCGCGCCCGAGGCGGCGCTGACGGCCCAGGCCCTGCGCCGGATCCGGCCCGCGCTGCAGCTGGCCATCTCGCCCTGGGGGGCCAACAAATCCCTGCTGGAGTATGGCGGCCGCGCCATCGAGGGCGCGCTGGTCTTGCAGGCGCTCGATCTGGACGATGAGTCGCCCGCCTTTGTCGACTTCAAGAAGCGTTATCAGGCCCGTTTTGGCGACCCGCCGGGCACGGCCGCCGTGCAGAGCTACGACTCGCTGATGCTGGGCGCGCAGGCCTGGCGTGCGCGCACCGGCACGCAGAGCCTGCGCGAGGTGCTCGGCGAGGCGGGCCGGCGCTGGACGCTGTTGCAGGGGCCGCTGCAGCTGGACGCCTATGGCGATACCGACCGGCGCCTGCATCTGAGCGAGGCGCGGGCCGGCCGGTTGCAAGGTCTGCGCCCCTGAGATCGCGGCGATGACGAAGAAGAAACCCAGCCTGCGACGCCTGCTGGCGCGGCAATTCATCGTCGCGGCCCTGCTGCCGCTGGTGGCGTTCGCCGTGCTGTGGGGCGCCCTGACCCTGCCCGAGGCGGTGCGGGCCATGGCGCAGGAGAACGAGCAGCTGGCCATGCAGACCCGCAGCCGCATCGCCAGCCTGCTGGCCGCGCCGCAGCGCGGCATGCTGCTGCTGGCCGCGCTGCTGCGCGCCGATCCGGCCCGGTCCTGCGACAAGGCCATGCTGGGCCCGGCGCTGGATCTGACCCAGGAGTTCGAGGCGGTCTACTGCGTCGATCCCCAGGGCCTGATCGAGGAGGCCCAGGTGCGGCCCAGCGCCGGCGTCCAGGCCAGCGATCTGGTCGGCATGGATGTGTCGCAGCGGCCGTTCTTTGAGCGCGCACGCACCGCCGATCATGCGGTCTGGTCCGACACCTTTTTGTCGCCGCTGACCGGCCGCGTCACGGCCGTGCTGGCGCTGCGTGCCGGTACGCGCCTGCTGGTCGGCGAGCTGGCGCTGGGCGGTCTTTCCGAGGAGCTGGCGGCCCTGGCGCAGGCCGACGACGCCATCGTCATCGTGCTGGACGGCCGCGGCCGCGTCATCGTCCACCCGCAGCAGCAGCTGGCCGACTGGCAGGAGAGCCTGGTGAACCTGCCGCTGGTGCGCGCGGCGCTGGACGGCCGGCCCGGCAGCGGCGAGCTCGTGCTGGCCGGCCAGCGCTGGCTGGCCGCCATCGCGCCGGCCGCCGACTCGGGCTGGCAGGTGCTGGTGGCCCATCCGCAGGCGCGGCTGTACCGGCCGGTGCTGCGCCTGCTCGGTCTGGCCGCCGTGGTGCTGACCTTGTCGCTGGCGCTGGCGGTCTGGGCGGCGCTGCGGCTGGCGGACCGCGAGGCGGCACGCTACCGCCGCATCGTCGCGCTGGCCGACGCGGTGGTGGCCGGGCAGGGCGGAGAGGCCTCGGGCGATCTGGGCAGCGAGGAGGTCTATGCCTTGTGGGAGCGGCTGCGGGCGGTGATGGACCGCTTGCAGGAGCAGGAGCAGCGCGCCAAGCGGGCCCAGCTGGATCTGCAGGCGGTGCTGGACGCGGCCACCGAGGTGGCGGTGATGTCGGTGGACGAGCAGGGCGTGTTCCGGCTCTTCAATCGCGGTGCCGAGAAGATGCTGGGCCATAGCGCCGCGCAGATGGTGGGGCTGCGCAGCGCGCTATGCCTGCATGACGGCGCCGAGGTAATGGCGCGGGCGGCCGAGCTGGGCGCGCCGGCCGACAGCCCGGAGCAGGCCTTCGAGGCCCTGCTGGCGGCCGCCCGGGCCGGCCGCTTCGAGTTTGGCGACTGGAACTACCGCCGCGCCGACGGCTCGGTGCTGCGGGTCTCGCTGTCGGTCACGGCCCTGCATGACGGCGCCGGCCGTGCCAGCGGCTTCCTGGCGGTCGCGATCGATCAGACCGAGCGCCTGCGCGCGGCCGAGCTGGAGCTGGCGCGACGCGGCGCCGAGGCGGCAAGCCAGGCCAAGAGCGAGTTTTTGTCGCGCGTCAGCCATGAGCTGCGCACGCCGATGAATGCCATCCTCGGCTATGCGCAGCTGCTGGCGCTGGAGGCGCTGACGCCGGCCCAGCAGGAACGGCTGCGCCGCATCGAGACGGCCGGCTGGCATCTGGTGCATCTGATCGACGATGTGCTGGACCTCTCGCGCATCGAGAGCGGCGGCCTGCAGCTGAGCCTGGAGACGGTGAATCTGGGCGAGGCCGCCCAGGCGGCGCTGCGCCTGGTCGCCCCGCAGGCCGAGGCCGCCGGCGTCAGCCTGCATGCGAGCCTGGTCGGCGCGGCCCATGTGCGCGCCGACAAGACGCGGCTGCAGCAGGTGCTGCTGAATCTGCTCAGCAATGCGATCAAGTACGGCCATGCCGGCGGCTCGGTCTGGCTGAGCCTGGAGCCGGGCCCGGCCGGCTGGCTGGGGCTGGCGGTGCGCGATGATGGCCGCGGCATGGACGAGGCTCAGCTGGCCCGCTTGTTCCGGCCTTTCGATCGCCTCGGCCTGGAGGGCACGGCGGTGCCCGGCACCGGCATCGGCCTGGTGATCACGCAGCGGCTGCTGCAGCTGATGCAGGGCCGACTGACGGTCAGCAGCCGGGCCGGGCAGGGCACGGTGTTCACGCTCTGGCTGCCGCTGGCCGAGGCGGCCGAGCTCGGGCCGCTGCCGCTGGTCAGCGATGCGGCGCCGCCCGGGCAGAGCGCCGATCTGCTGTATGTGGAGGACAACGCGGTCAATGCCGGCCTGATGCGCGAGCTGCTGGCGCTGCGGCCGGGCCTGCGGTTGCGCCTGGCCGCCGATCTGGCCGCGGCGCGGCGCGAGCTGGCCGAGCGGCGGCCGACCCTGCTGCTGCTGGACATGCATCTGCCCGACGGCTCGGCGCTGGAGCTGCTGGACTGGCTGCGCCAGCGCGGCGAGCTGGCCGGCCTGCCGGTGCTGGTGATTTCTGCCGACGCGACACCGGCACGGCGCGAGGCCGCGCTGGCCGCCGGCGCTGCGGGCTATCTGACCAAGCCGCTGGAGATTGCCCAGGTGCTGCGGTCTATCGACGCGGCCCTGTCAGTCTGAGCTGCCCAGCACGACGCTCAGCACCCGGGTCTTGCCGCCGCGCCAGACCGTCAGCCGCACCGTGTCGCCGCTCTGGCGGCGCTCCAGCTCGCTGAGCATGTCGTCGAGATCGGCCACCACGGCCTCGCCGACCGCGGTGATCACATCGCCCTGGACCAGGCTGCCGTCGCGTGCCCGGGCAAAGGCCTGCAGGCCGGCCTTGGCCGCCGGGCTGCCCGGCGCGACGCGCAGCAGCGCCACGCCCTTGGGCAGCTTCAGCGCGCGGTGCAGGTTCTCGGGCGCCGCGCTGACGCCCAGGGCCGGGCGGATGAAGCGGCCGTCCTTGATCAGGCGCGGCACGACGCGGTTGACCTCGTCGACCGGAATCGCGAAGCCGATGCCGGCGCTGGCGCCGCTGGGGCTGTAGATCGAGGTGTTGACGCCGATCAGGCGGCCGGCCGAGTCCAGCAGCGGGCCGCCGGAGTTGCCGGGGTTGATGGCCGCGTCGGTCTGGATCGCGCCGCGGATGCTGCGCCGTGTCACCGACTCGATCTCGCGGTTCAGCGCCGAGACGATGCCGGTGGTCAGCGTCTGGTCGAGGCCGAAGGGGTTGCCGATCGCATAGACCTGCTGGCCCACCAGCAGATCGCGGCTGGCGCCCATCGGGATCGGCGGCAGCTTGTCGCGCGGCGCCTTGATGCGCAGCACGGCCAGGTCGCGGTCCTCGAAGGCGCCGACCAGCTCGGCGTCGTAGCTGCTCTGGTCGTTGAGCGTGATGCGGGCCGCATTGGCGCCCTGGATCACATGGAAGTTGGTGACGATATGGCCCTGTTCGTCCCAGATGAAGCCGCTGCCTGTGCCGCGCGGCACCTCGGAGACATTCATCGAGAACATATCGCGGCTCAGGCCCAGCGTGGTGATGTGGACCACCGAGGGCGCGACCTTCTTGAAGACATTGATGTGGTTGAGCTCGGCTGCCTGGAGCGGGCCGCGCGGCTGGACCTCGCGGGGCTGCTGGGCCTGGGCGGCGCCGAGGCTCAGCGCGGCGAGCAGGGTGATCAGAAGAAGACGGTGCATGGCTGGCTTGTCGTTAGACTGCGGCGCTGATGATAAGACCTGACCCCGCCCTCCGCTATGAACGCCTGGACGCGCTGCGCGGCGCCGCCGTCGTCTGGATGGCGATCTTCCATTTCTGTTTCGATCTCGATCATTTCGGGCTGAACGCGGCCGATTTCAAGCACGACCCGTTCTGGACCTGGCAGCGCACTGCCATCGTCAGCCTGTTCCTCTTCTGCGCCGGGCTGGGCCAGTCGGTGGCGCTGGCCCAGGGCCAGCGCTGGCCGCGTTTCTGGCGCCGCTGGGCCCAGGTGGCGGGCTGCGCGCTGCTGGTCTCGGCCGGCTCCTGGCTGATGTTCCCGCGCAGCTTCATCAGCTTCGGCGTGCTGCACGCCATGGCGCTGATGCTGCTGATCCTGCGGCTGCTGGCGCCGCGTCTGCCGCCGGCCGCGCTGTTCGGCCTGGGCCTGCTGGCGCTGGCCGCGCCGCTGCTCTGGCAGCACCCGGTGTTCGACAGCCGCTGGACGAATTGGGTCGGTCTGGTCACCGCCAAGCCCTTCACCGAGGACTATGTGCCGCTGCTGCCCTGGATCGGTGTGATGCTGTGGGGCTGCGCGCTGGGGCGCTGGCGGCCGGCCCTGCTGCGGGGCGCGCTGCCGGCCGCGCTGGCGCCGCTGGCGGCCTTGGGCCGCTGGTCGCTGAGCTTCTACATGCTGCACCAGCCGCTGCTGATCGGCCTGCTGATGGCAGTTACCATGGCGGCATGAGTACCAGCAACAAGATTCTGTTCGGCTTTCATGCCGTCACCGTGCGCCTGAAGACGCATCCCAAGTCGATCAGCGAAGTCCATGTCGACGCGACGCGGCGCGATCAGCGCATGCGCCAGTTCGTCGAACGCGCCAAGGAGGCGGGACTGAAGATCGTCGACAGCGACGACGAGCGCCTGTCCAAGCTGGCCGGCTCCAGCCGCCACCAGGGCGTGGTCGCCCGCGTCACCGCGCTGGCGATGCTGCATTCGCTGGACGAGGTGATGGAAGGCTTGGAAGCGGCCGAAGTCGTGCCGCTGCTGCTGGTGCTGGACGGCGTCACCGATCCGCACAATCTGGGCGCCTGCCTGCGCGTGGCCGATGGGGCAGGCGCGCATGCGGTGCTGGCACCCAAGGACCATGCGGTAGGCCTCAACGCGACGGTGGCCAAGGTGGCCAGCGGCGCGGCCGAGACCGTGCCCTATCTGATGGTCACGAATCTGGCCCGCTCGCTCAACGAGCTCAAGGAGCGCGATGTCTGGATCATCGGCACCTCGGACCAGGCCGAGAAATCGATCTACGACATCGACCTGAAGCGACCGGTGGCCCTGGTGCTGGGCGCCGAGGGCGACGGCCTGCGCCAGCTGACCGCCAAGACCTGCGACGAGCTGGTGCGCATCCCGATGAAGGGCGCGGTCGAGAGCCTGAATGTCTCGGTGGCGGCCGGTGTCTGCCTCTACGAGGCGCTGCGTCAGCGCGGCTGAGCCGGCTCAGACCGGCAGCGTGCGGCAGGCGACGCGGTCGCGGCCCTCGGCCTTGGCCTGGTAGAGCGCCTTGTCGGCCGCCAGCAGCAGGGCTTCGAGCTGCGGTCCGGCCGGCATCGCCAGTGCCGCCCCTATGCTGACCGTGGCGCGCAGGCGGCGGCCCTCGCCGATGTCCAGCTCCGCCGCAGCAAAGGCCTGGCGCACGCGTTCGGCCACCGCCAGCGCGGCGGCCCGCTCGCAGCCGGGCAGCAGGATGGCGAATTCCTCACCGCCGACACGGCCCATCAGATCGACCTCGCGCAGGCAGGCGGTGCTGATCGCGGCGAAGGCCGTCAACACGCGGTCGCCCGCCGCATGGCCATGGCTGTCATTGACGGGCTTGAAGTTGTCGATGTCCAGCATCAGCAGGGCCACCGGCTGGCGGCCCGATGCCAGCTGCTGCAGGCTGTCCTGCGCCTGTTCGTGGAAGGCGTGCCGGTTCAGCAGGCCGGTCAGCTGATCATGGCTGGCCAGGTGTTGCAGGCGCTGCAGCAGTTGCTGGCGCCCGGCCATCACGCAGGCCACGGTCAGCGGCGCGATCGCGATCAGCGACACGCCCAGCCGTGTCGACAGCAGCGCGACACTGGCGTTGGGGCCGCTGCCGTCGACGGGCAGCAAGCCCAGCGCGATGCTGCTCAGCGCCCAGGCCCCGAACAGCAGGGTCAGCAGCGCGGTGCTGAACACGCTGTAGCTGAGCGCGCACCACAGCAGCGCCGGCACCGGAAAGGCCACGGCCCCGGGGCCGGCCACGGCAATCGCCAGCGCGCCCGAGGCCAGCAGGGCCAGCACGGGCAGGGGTGGCGCAGCCGCGTCCGCCAGGGCGGCGGCCGACGGCGCTCGCGGCCGGCATGCCGGCGCTCGGGCAGGGTCAGCACGGCCGGCAGAAAGGCCAGGTAGTTGGCCAATTCGCTGATGAAGCAGAAGACCCAGCCGCTCAGCGGATCCAGCCCCAGCAGACTGGGGCCGATGATCAGGCCCACCAGCGCGGCCATGGCCGATGCCGCCGCGATCACCAGCAGCAGGTAGGGCACCGAGAGCGTGCCCTGCAGCCGCCGGTCGATCGGCGGCAGACGCTGCAGCAGTTTCAGGCCGGTGATCACCCCCAGCAGATTGCCGGCGGTCAGCAGCAGGGTGGTGTGCAGATCGCTGCCGGTCAGCCGGTCGGCCGCCAGATAGCCCAGGCAGGCGCCCAGCCAGCCGGCCGGCGTGCAGCGCTCCGGAAAGCGCAGCAGCAGGCCCAGCAGCAGCGCATTGGCGGGCCAGAACGAGGCCAGCTGACCCATCGGCCGGCTGGCGATGCCCAGCAGCGCGGCTACCATCACCAGCAGCCCCAGCAGGGTCGCCGTCTCGGCGCCCCGGACCCAAGAGTTTCTTTGTCTGACCGTCATCGACTGCGCGGCTTGTTGTCGCCACAGCATGGCGGATGGCCAGGGCTGCAGCGGCTAGGGCTTGCCCTGATCGACAACGGTTTGAGGGCCGGCCGCCGCGCAGCCCCTGGCAGCGCCGATAATCCGGCCCATCACAGCACAGCCATTCCAGCATCATGTCCGTCATCGAAGTCCACCACCCCCTGATCAAACACAAGATCGGCCTGATGCGCGAGGGTGATACCTCGACGAAGAAATTCCGCGAGCTGACCGGCGAGGTCGCACGGCTCCTGGCCTATGAGGCGACGGCCGATTTCCCGCTGGAGAAGACCACGATAGAAGGCTGGTGCGGCCCGGTCGAGATCGACCAGATTGCCGGCCGCAAGGTCACCGTGGTGCCGATTCTGCGTGCCGGCCTGGGCATGCTGGACGGCGTGCTGGACATGATCCCGAACGCCAAGATCAGCGTCGTCGGGCTGGCCCGCGACCATGAGACCCTGCAGCCGGTGCATTATTTCGAGAAGTTCGTCGGCCAGCTCGATGAGCGTACCGCGCTGATCGTCGATCCGATGCTGGCCACCGCCGGCTCGATGATCGCGACCATCGACCTGCTCAAGCGCCGCGGCGCCAAGGATATCCGTGCCCTGGTGCTGGTGGCCGCGCCCGAGGGCATTGCCGCGCTGACCAAGGCCCATCCCGATGTGCGCTGCTGGACCGCCGCGATCGACAGCCATCTGAACGAGCAAGGCTACATCATCCCGGGCCTGGGTGATGCCGGGGACAAGATTTTTGGCACCAAGGAAGCCTGATCAGACGATCCCCAGCGCCCCCAGCACCCCGCCGCCCAGCACCAGCCAGACCAGGCTGATGCGGGTCTTGACGGTCAGCAGCACGGTCAGCGCGATGACGGCCAGCGTGGCCACCCGGTGCTCGGGATCGCGCACATAGGGCACGGCCAGCAGCCAGCCGGTGGCGATCAGGAGGCCCAGGGTCAGCGGCGCCATGCCGGCGGTGAAGGCCCGCACGCCCACCGTGTGCTTGTGCTCGCGGGCCCAGCGGGTGGCGGCCAGCACCAGGGTGGTGGAGGGCAGCATGATGCCGGCCATCGTGGCAAGCGCGCCCAGCGGGCCGGCCACATTCCAGCCCAGCACCGCGACAAACAGGATGTTGGGCCCCGGCGCGGCCTGGGCCAGCGCGATCGAGCTGGTGAACTGGGTGTCGCTCAGCCAGCCCTGCTGGCCGACGAGATAGCGGTGCATCTCGGGCGCGGCCGTGATCGCACCCCCGATGGACAGCAGCGACAGCATCAGGAAATGCAGGAACAAGCCACCGAACTGGGCCAGGCTCAGCTCGTTCATGCCCGTTCATCCTCATCGTCGTCCCGCGACAGCCGCCGCCAGGCCAGGCCCATGCCGATGCCGCCCAGGCCCAGCACCACCCAGACCAGCGGCGTGCGCGCCAGCGCGATGGTGCCGAAGGCGGCCAGTGCCAGCAGCAGGGCCCAGGCGCGCCCGAGCGGATTGCGCTTCAGCGAGGGCAGCAGCTTCAGCCCGGTGGCGATGATCAGGCCGGCCGCCACCGCGCCCATGCCGCGCAGCGCGCCGGCCATGGTCTGGTGCTGCAGCAGCGCGTCGGAGATCGAGGCCAGGCCCAGCACGATGACCGAGGGGAACAACAGCATGCCGGCCAGCGCCGTCAGCGCGCCGCGCAGGCCGAAGAAGCGGTCGCCAATCATCAGCGAGAGATTGACCACATTGGGCCCGGGCAGCACCTGGGCGATGGACAGCATCTCGACGAAATCCTCGCGGCTGAGCCAGCTCAGGCGTTCGACCAGCTCGCGCTGCGCCACCGCCAGCACGCCGCCGAAGCCCTGCAATGCCAGACGGTTGAAGGCCCAGAACAGCATGCTCAGCGAAGCGGGCCGCGCCGTGCCGCTCACCGCCTGACCCTCACCGCTTGACCTTCAGTGCGTCCGGATTGACGAGGTTGCTGGGGCTGCCCTTGAGGAAGTTCAGCACATTGTCGAAGGCGGCATCGAAGTACATCTCGTAGCTGTCCTGCTCGACATAGCCGATATGGGGGGTGCAGACCGCATTCTCCAGCCGCATCAAGGGGTGGCCCTGCAGCGGCGGCTCGCTCTCGAACACATCGACCGCCGCCATGCCGGGCCGGCCGCGGTTGAGTGCCGAGACCAGCGCGCCGTCGGCCACCAGTTCGGCCCGCGAGGTGTTGACGAGCAGGGCGGTCGGCTTCATGCGGGCCAGATCCTCGGGCGTGACCAGGCCGCGGGTGGCGTCCGACAGGCGCAGATGCAGGCTCAGCACATCGCTGCTCTCGAAGAAGGCGGCTCTGCTCTCGGCCGCCAGATAGCCGTCGGCCACCGCCTTGGCCCGCGAGGCCTCGCTGCCCCAGACCTGCACCTGCATGCCGAAGGCGCGGCCGTAGCCGGCCAGCAGCTGCCCGATCTTGCCGTAGCCCCAGATGCCCAGCGTCTTGCCGCGCAACACCATGCCCAGCGCGAAGTTAGGCGGCATCGACCCGCTCTTGAGCCCGGACTGCTGCCAGGCACCGTGCTTCAGATTGCCGATGTACTGCGGCAGCCGCCGCATCGAGGCCATGATCAGCGCCCAGGTCAGCTCGGCCGGTGCGATCGGAGAACCCACGCCTTCGGCCACCGCGATGCCCAGCCGGGTGCAGGCCTCGACATCGATATGGCCGCCGACCCGGCCGGTCTGCGCGATCAGCTTGAGCTTGGGCAGCTTCTCCAGCAACTGGCGCGGGAAATGGGTACGTTCGCGTATCAGCACCAAGACCTCGGCATCGCGCAGCCGTATCGACAGCTGGCCTATGCCCTTGACGGTGTTGGTGAAGACCTTGGCGTTCAGCGGGTCCAGCTTGGCGGCGCAGCGCAACTTGCGCACCGCGTCCTGGTAGTCGTCGAGGATGATGATATTCATGGTGTGCTGGCCCCCATTTTGCCCCGGCTTGCGGGCATCTCCGGCCGCTCTGCAGCGAATGAGCCAAATCGTTACGATCGCGCCACCCCTGATACATGGAGCCCCTGATGACGATTTCGATGCATTCGGCCAGCGCGCCGGTTTTTACCCGCATGTTTGGCAACGCGCTGAACTGGCTTGAAGCCGCCAAAGCCCATGCCGAGGCCAAGAAGTTCGACACCAGCGTCTATATGACGCTGCGCCTGGCGCCGGATATGTTGCCGCTGCCGCGCCAGATCCAGATCGCCAGCGACGCCGCCAAGGGCTGCATCGCGCGGCTGTCAGGCCAGCAGGCCCCCAAGTGGGAGGACACGGAAGCGACGCTGGACGAGCTGATCGAGCGCATCCGCAAGACCATCGCCTATGTGAATTCGGTGCCGGCGGCCCTGGTGGACGGTAGCGAGGGCCGCGCGATCGAGATCCCGACCCGCGCCGGCGAGCCGCACCGCTTCAATGGCGAGGACTATCTGCGCCACTTCGCGCTGCCCAACTTCTATTTCCACCTGACGACCACCTACGCGCTGCTGCGCCATGCCGGCGTCAGCCTGGGCAAGATGGATTATCTGGGGCGCTGAGCCGGCGCGGCCCTCATTGCCGCCGGTTCGGGCCGCTGAAGAAGAAGGCGTCCAGCGGATCGGTGAAATGGCGGTTGATATGGGCCAGCCGCAGCTCGGCCTCGCGCTGGCTCAGTGCGCGGGCCACCTCGGTGTAGAGCCAGCCGCGCAGATGCCAGAAATCATCGAGACTGCGGCCGCGCTTGATGCTGCGCCGCAACTCCTCGGCGGCCGGCACATCGCACAGCGAGGCCTCGAAATCGGCGCGCAGCTGCGGCAGCAGCTGGGCGCAGCGGGCCCGCGCCTGCGCCGGGGTGTCACCCCAGGGCTCGGCCTCGCGCGGCAGCCAGCGCAGCAGGCTTTGCAGCAGCGAGTCGTCGGGGCGCTGGCCGGGTGGATGGACGGCCGCACCACGGACGGTGCTGTGCTCGGATGGCGGCTGGGACGATCTGGACCGGGACTGCTTCCAACGCGGTAAGAGCTTGTTCAGCATGGCTTGATCTTGTTTTCATCAGCGGACGGCGCCTTTCCCCCTCCGGGTGGCACGCTGCAGATTCTGGTCATGCCCGAGCGCTAGGAAACCTCGAAAACCCGGGCTTTGTGGCCCCAGATCCTCGCCGCCGCCCCGTCCGCCGGGGCGTCGCTGCGGCACAGCCGCCGGATTTGGCGGTGAAATGCGCGCTTAATCCTGGGCTGTCGGCCGGGGGGCAGCCTCTACGATCAAGGCGAACCCGTTCTGCGCCGTCGAATGACGGCTTCTTGCCATGGACATGTCACAGCCCAGTCTCCAGACGCTCGCCGTTCCCGATGCGCACGCCGCCGCCTGGCAGCAGGCGCTGGCGCAGGCCAGCACGGCAGCCATCGGCCTGCCCGAGCTGATGGGCGAGGCGGGCCGCTGGCAGGCGCTGGGTATGGCCGATGCCGCCGCGGCGCTGTACCTGGCCTGGATTGCCGCGTCCGACTCGCCGCTGCGCACGGTCGCCTGCTACAACTGCGGCACCTTGCTGGGCAATCTGCAGCGCCATGCCGAGGCTGAGCAGGTCTACCGCCAGGCGCTGGCGCTGAAGCCGGATTTCGCCCAGGCGCGCCTGAATCTGGGCCACCAGCTCGAACACCTGGGCCGCGTGGCCGAGGCGCTCGCCTCCTGGCAGGAGGTGGCCGAGAGCGTCCATGGCCTGGACAGCATCGGCGGCGACCCGCTGGAGCTGCGCCTGCACGCGATGAACAATCTGGCCCGGCTGCTGGAGCTGCAAAAGCGCTTTGCCGAGTCGCAGTCCTGGATGCGGCGCAGCCTGGCGCTCAAACCCGAGCAGAGCGATGTGATACAGCACTATGTGCACATCCGCCAGAAGCAGTGCGAATGGCCGATCTACCAGCCGGTCGGCGAGGTCACGCACAACCAGCTGCTGTGCAGCACCTCGCTGCTGGCGATGCTGAGCATCAGCGACGACCCGGTGCTGCAGCTGATGACCTCGCAGCGCTTTGTGCTGGAGAAGGTCAATAAATACAAGGGCAAGCCTTATCACCAGCTGCATGCCAGCGGCCCGCGACAGGGCCGGCTGAAGATCGGCTATCTGTCGGGCGATCTGTGCATGCATGCGGTGGGCCTGCTGACTCCCGAGCTGTTTGAGTTGCATGACCGCGAGCGCGTCGAGGTCCATGCCTTCTGCTGGAGCCGCGAGGACGGCTCGGCCCAGCGCCGCCGCATCCTCGGCGCGATGGATCAGGTGCACCGCATCGGCGGCCTCGATGACGAGGCGGCGGCCCGCCTGATCGCCCAGCAGGGCATCGATGTGCTGGTCGATCTGCAGGGCCTGACCAATGGCGCGCGGCCCAACATCCTGAGCCTGCGGCCGGCGCCGGTGCAGGTCAGCTATCTGGGCCTGCCGGCCACCTCGGCGCTGCCCGGGGTGGACTGGATCATCGCCGACCGTTTCGTGATGCCGCCGGACTATCTGAGCTTCTGCACCGAGCGCCCCATCGTGCTCGATCACTGCTACCAGATCAGCGACCGCCAGCGCGAGGTCGGCCCGGTGCCCAGCCGCGCCCAGTACCAGCTGCCCGAGGACGGCTTCGTCTTCTGCTCCTTCAACAACAACCACAAGTTCAACGAAGAGATGTTCGCGGCCTGGATGCGCATCCTGCGGCAGGTGCCGGGCAGCGTGCTGTGGCTGCTGGCCGACAACGAATGGGCCAAGGCGAATATGCTGGCCACGGCGGCCGCGCATGGCGTGGCGGCCGAGCGCCTGATCTTCGCGCCGCGGGTGGCGCCGCCCGAGTATCTGGCCCGCTTCGTGCTGGCCGATCTGGTGCTGGACACCTTTCCCTTCAATGCCGGCACAACCGCCAGCGACTGCCTGTGGATGGGTGCGCCCATCCTGACGCGCTCGGGCCGCAGCTATATCTCGCGCATGGCCGGCAGCCTGCTGACCCATGTGGGATTGCCGGACCTGGTGACCTATTCTCTGCAGGAGTACGAGCAGCGGGCGGTGCAGATCGGCCAGAATCCGGCACGCTCGGCCTCGTACAAGCGCTATCTGAGCGAGCATGGCCGGGCCTCGACGCTGTTCGACATTCCCGGCATGGTGCGCGAGCTGGAAGACAAGTTCGAAGCCCTGGCGCTGCCCAGGCGCCAGCCTGAAGGAACGCGGTGACGAAGCACGACGCCTTCTTTGATGGCGGCAAGAAGCCGTCCGGACCGCCGGGTCTGTACCTGGCGGCGGACGGTTCCGTGCCGCCGCCAGCGGATGAGCGGCGCGACTGGGAAGAGCAGGCCGGCCCCGAGATCGGCGATCCCTTGCTGCATGCGCTGGTCTGGCTGACCCGCCACCATGGCCGGGCCCGCTCGGCCGAGTCGCTGGCGGCCGGCATGCCGGTCGAAGGCGCGCTGGGCCCCGACCAGGCCTTGCGGGTGATGCGCGAGGCCGGCTACAACGCCGGGCTGACGCGCAAGAAGATTGCCGAGATCAACCCCTTGTTGCTGCCGGCCATCTTGCTGCTGAAGGGCGGCGATGCCTGCGTGCTGGTGGCCCGCCATGACAGCGCCGAGGGCGGGCAGGCCGCCTACGATGTGGTCTTTCCCGGCGCCGATGCCAATGTCTGCCGGGCCACGCTGGCCGAGCTGGAGGCCGAGTTCACCGGCTTTGTGCTGCTGGTCACCCTGCCCGAGGCTGCGCAGGCGGCCACGACCCCGGGGCGGGGCGAGCCGCTGCTGCGCGCCGAGGGCAGCCATTGGCTGTGGGGCACGCTCAAACGTTTCATTCCCTATTACCGTGCAGCCATGGTCGCGGCCCTGCTCAGCAATCTGTTGATGCTGGTGTCCGGCATGGTGACCATGGTGATCTATGACAAGGTCATTCCGAACCAGAGCTTTGTGACGCTGTGGACCCTGGCGATCGGCGCGAGCCTGGCCCTGCTGTTCGATCTGTTCGCCAAGCAGCTGCGCTCGCATCTGATCGATATCGCCGGCCGCAAGGCCGATCTGATCATCGGCTCCAAGCTGTTCCGCCAGACCCTGGGCGTGCGCATGGAGCACAAGCCCGAGTCGGCCGGCTCCTATGCCCACACGCTGGCCCAGATCGAGATCGTGCGCGACTTCTTCGCCTCGGCCAGCATGTCGGTGGTCTCGGACCTGCCTTTCATCCTGCTGTTTGTCGCGATGGCCTTCATCGTCGGCGGCCCGCTGGGCTGGGTGCTGGTGATCGCGATACCGATCATCCTGGGCCTGACCTGGGCGATCCAGGGCCAGATGCGGCGCGCGGTGCGCGCCAATATGAGCGAGATGGCCGATCTGCAAGGCACCCTGGTCGAGGCTATCGAGGGCCTGGAGGACCTGAAGACCTCGGGCGCCGAAGGCCGTTTCCTGCGCCGCTACGAGAGCAGCACAGCGATCGCCGCCGAGTCCGGCATGCGCACCCGCAGCCTGCACAGCTGGAGCAACAACCTGTCCTCGACGCTGCAGCAGGCCATCACCGTGGTGATGCTGGTCTGGGGCGTCTATCTGATCGAGGCCGGCACGATCAGCTCCGGCGCACTGATAGGCGCGGTGATGTTTGCCGGCCGGGCGATCGCCCCGCTGGGCAGCGTGGTCAGCCTGGCCGCGCGCTATCAGGGTGCGCGCGCCGCGCTGATCTCGCTGAACCAGTTGATGGCCAAGCCGACCGAGCGCAGCGCCGAGCGCAACTATGTGCCCCTGAACAGCGGCGGCATCAGCGGCAGCCTGGGCCTCAGCGAGGTGGGCTTTGCCTACCCGATGAGTGGCGAGGGCAATGCGCCCAAGGTGCTCAAGGGCGTCAATCTGCGTCTGAAGGCTGGTGAGCGGGTGGCCGTGCTGGGCCGTATCGGCAGCGGCAAGTCCACCGTGCTGCGCCTGCTGGCCGGGCTGTACCAGCCGACCGAGGGCATGGTCGAGGTGGACGGCATCGATCTGCGCCAGATCGACCCGGCCGAGTTCCGCGCCCGGGTCGGTTTCGTGGCCCAGGAGCCGCGGCTGTTCCACGGCACTTTGCGCGACAACGTGCTGATGGGCCGGGCCCATCTGGATGCGGCGCGCCTGGTCGAGGTGGCGCGGCTGACCGGGCTGGATCGCGTGATTGCCGGCCATCCCCTGGGCTGGGATCTGCCGGTCGGCGAGATGGGCGGCCTGCTGTCGGGCGGCCAGCGCCAGCTGGTGGCGCTGGCGCGCAGCCTGGTGACCAAGCCCCAGGTCTTGCTGATGGACGAGCCGACCAGCTCGATGGACGCCCAGTCCGAGGTGGCCTTTCTGCGCCAGCTGCGCGACGCGGCCGGCGAATGCACGCTGGTGGTCGTGACCCACCGGCCGGCGGTGCTGGAGCTGGTGTCGCGCATCGTCGTGATGGACTCCGGCCGCCTGGTGATGGATGGCCCGCGCGATCAGGTGCTGGCGGCGCTGTCGGGTGTGCGCCCGGCCCAGCCGCAAGCCGGCGACGGGGCCAATCTGCATATGCATCCGGCCGCCCAGCCGGTGCAGCGCTCGGCCTCGCTATGACGAGGGTGCCCGCATGACGGTCGTGCGCGACGAAGGCATGTTCATGAGCGCGCTGGCCGCGGCCCAGGCGGACGAGCCGCTGCCGCGGGTCACCTGGGTGCTCTATCTGCTGCTGGCGGCGGTGCTGGTGGCCCTGGTCTGGGCGGCGCTGGCCGAGGTCGATCAGGTCAGCCGCAGCGACGGCCGCATCGTGCCGGACGCGCGCGAGCAGGTGATCGCCAGCGCCGAGGTGGGCATTCTGCGCGAGCTGCTGGTGCGCGAGGGCGACCGGGTCGCGCAGGGCCAGGTGCTGGCGCGGCTGGATCCGACCCGGGTCGAGGCGCAGCAGAACGAGGGTCAGGTCAAGCGTCTGGCCTTGCTGGCAACGATCGCACGGCTCAGCGCCGAATCGGCCGGCCGGCCGCTGCAGTTTCCGCCCGAGCTGAAGAACCAGCAGGGCCTGATCGATGCCGAAACCGAGGCCTTCGAGGCGAGGCGCCGCCTGCTCGACGAGGCGGTGGCCAGCATAGGCCGCAGCGCCGGCCTGCTGGGCCGCGAGCTGCGCATCGCCCGCGATATGTCGGCGCGCGGGCTGATGTCGGATGTCGAGGTGATGCGGCTCTCGCGCCAGGTCAATGAGCTGGAGCTGCAGCGCAGCGAGCGGGTCAGCCGTTTCCGCCAGGAGGCCAGCGGCGAGCTGGTCAAGCTGCGCAACGAGCTGGCCCAGCAGCAGGAGCAGATGGTGGTGCGCCAGGACGCGCTGACCCGCACCGTGCTGACCTCGCCGGTCGATGGCCTGGTCAAGAACATCCGCGCCAACACGCTGGGCGGCGTGATCACCACCGGCTCGCCCATCATGGAGATCGTGCCGCTGACCGAGCGCATCCTGGTCGAGACCCGCATCAAGCCCTCCGAGATCGGCTATCTGCGCGTCGGCCAGAAGGCCACGATCAAGGTCGGGGGCTTTGACTACAACGTGTTCGGCGGCCTGCAGGGCCAGGTCGAGTACATCAGCCCGGATGCCCTGGGCGAGGCCGACAAGGGCAGCGAGGGCCGCTACTACCGTGCCCTGGTGCGGGCCGAGCGCAGCACGCTGCGCTACAAGGGCAAGGCGGTCGAGGTGATCCCCGGCATGACGGCCTCGGTCGAGATCAAGACCGGCGAGCGTTCGGTGCTGAGCTTTCTGCTCAGGCCCATGTTGCGCAGCCAGGAGGCGATGCGCGAGCGCTAGCAGATTAGCGCCGGCAGAGCCCTGTTGTTCGGTCCTTCGCGCACGGCGATCCGTGTTGAAGTACCGCCTATGTTCAGAACCCATTCCGCCCCCCCGCGCCCGGCCCTGCTGATGCTGGCGCTGGCCCTGCTGGCCGGCGAGCCGATGCTGGCCCAGGCGCAGCCCGCCCGTGCGAAAAAGGCCGCGCCGCCGGCCGTCGCACCGGCCGCGCCCGAGCCGCGCCAGCAAAGCCGTTGCGGCGAGGAGGATGCGTTGCCGGCGGCCGCCGGTCGCGACAGCACCAGCTTCGAGATCAGCAGTGCCGATCCGCGCGCCCAGCTGCAGGAGCTGGTGCAGCGCGCCCAGCAGCGCAGCCAGGGCCTCGGCGCGGCCACCTTGCTGGCCCAGGCCGCGCGCGAGGAATGGGAGGAGGCGCGCGCCGCGCGTCTACCCCAGGTCAATCTGGGTGGCACCCTGACCCATAGCGGCACCAAGAGCGAGGGTCTGAAGCTGCAGCACGGCATGCGTGCCAGCGCCAACCTCAATGTCAGCGCCCCGCTCTACGATTCGGGTCGGCTGGTGCAGCTGGCCAACTGGCGCAGCCAGCTGGCCGAGGCCGCCCGGCTGGGCCTGAGCAGCACCGAGCAGCAGCTGGCGCTGCAGACCGTGTCGCTGGCGATGGACCGCAGCCGCTACCAGCTGCAGGCCCAGGTCTACGGCCAGTATGTGCGCAAGATGGCCTGCCTGGTCGATGCGCTGGGCTTCATCGTCCAGGCCGACCGTGGCCGCGCCAGCGAGCTGGTGCAGGCACAGAAGAACCAGCAGCAGGCCGAGCTGGCCCTGGTGCAGACGCTCAGCGCGCTGCGCCAGGTCGAGAGCCGGCTGCGCCGTTTCGTCGGCGATGAGCTGCCGCCCAGCGCCAGCTACTCGGCCCTGCTGACCCAGGTGCCCGAGCTGGCCGAGATGCAGCGCGATGCCGAGCTCTCGCCCGAACTGACCCAGCTCGACGCCCAGGCGCGGGCCCAGAACAGCTATGCCGAGTCGGTGGCGGCCGGCTACAAGCCGCAGGTCAATCTGCTGATGGGCGGCTCGGCCACCGGCGGCGTGGTCAAGAGCGGCGAATGGGCGGCCGGGGTCAGCATCAATATCCCGATCTACAACGCCGGTGCCGACCACGGCATCGCGGCCGCGCGCAAGCGGGCCGAGGCGGTGCGCCTGCAGCGCGAGGACCAGCTGGAGGCGCGGCGCTACCGCATGGTCGATGTGCATGAGGCCGCGGCCTCGTCCTTCGACCGCGCGCGCCGCATCGTCGATGTGCTGCGCAACAGCGACCGCGTGCGGGCCTCGACGCTGCAGCAATGGCAGCAGCTGGGGCGGCGTTCGCTGTTCGATGTGATGGGCGCCGAGGCCGACTACTATTCGCTGCGCGTGGCCCAGGTCAACGCCCTGTTCGATGGCCAGCAGGCCGTGGCGCTGCTCTGGTCCATGGGCCGGGGCGTGCTGACGCCGCTGCGCTGAGGCCTGCGATGCCGCCAACGGCGGCGCGACAACAAAGGATACCCATGACCGCGACGCTATCAGCGCCCGACGATCAATCGATAGCCCGTTTGCTGACGATGATGGAGGGCTCGGCCCGTTTCGCACGCGAGAGCGTGCACCGTGCTGCTGCCGCTTTCGGCCCCGCCTGGGAGGCCGATTTCACGGCGATGCTGAGCCGCTTCTATGCCAGCGAGAGCCGGCTGCAGGACGCGGTCAAGGGCTATGGCGCCTTCGTGATGGACTCGATGCGGCGTCAAAAGCGCTTCGAGCAGGAACTCAGCTATCCGGCCAAGACCTATGCCGAGGCGGCCGCCGAGGTCTATTACAACGACGACTACATGCGTCGCCAGTACCTGCCGGGCCTGCTGCTGTCCCACTATCTGTGGACCCATCACTACCAGCAGATCGAGTACTTCAAGGGCTTCTTCCTGCCCTGGCTGGAGCGCCAGGGCGTGGCCGAGTTCGCCGAGGTCGGTGTCGGCACCGGCATTTACTCGCGCCTGGCCCTGCAGGCCTTGCCGGCGCTGCGGGGCACCGGTCTGGACATCAGCCCGCTGTCGCTGGAGTTCACCGCCGAGCATGTGGCCAGCTTCGGTTTTGCCCCGCGCTACCAGACTCGGCGCCAGAACATCCTGGAGCCGGGCGAGGGCGGGGAGCCGCTGCCGCGCTTCCGGGCCGTGATCTGCGTCGAGGTGCTGGAGCATCTGGAAGACCCGGTGGCGTTGCTGCGCGGCCTGCGCGAGCTGTGCACGGCCGATGGCAAGCTCTTCGTCACCGCCGCGCTGAATGCGGCACATGCCGATCACATCTATCTGTACAGCCGCCCCGAGGAGGTGCTGGCCCAGGTCGAGGCCGCCGGCCTGCATCTGGAACACAGCTTTTTCGCCAACGCCTATGCGCCGGCCAAGCCGGGGCTGCCGGTGCCCGGCGCGCTGGCCATGGTCCTGAGTCCCAAGGCCTGAGCGATGCCGCAGATCACTCTTCAGGGCGAGTTTGTCGATCTGGTGCCGCTGACGGTCGAGCATGCGGCGCTGAGCTGGGGCTGGCGCCAGAGCGAGCGCGCGGCGCTGCTGAACCGCGGCGCGGCCAGCATCGAGCAGCAGGCGGCCTGGATCGCCGGCCGGCCGACCTCGGAATACAACTTCATCATCCAGCTCAAGAACGGCCGTCCGGTCGGCATGGTCTCGGTCACCGGCATCGACAGCCAGCACGGGCATTGCGAGCCGGGCCGTTTCCTGATCGGCGAGGAAGAGGCGGTGCGCGGCATCCCGGCCGCCGTCGAGGCGATGAAACTGGTCTATGAACTGGTGTTCGATCGCCTGGGACTGCAGCGCATCTTCGGTACCATCGCGTCCGACAACACGCTGATGATCAAATGGCAGAAATTCCTCGGCATGAAGGAGGAAGGGCGGCTGCGCCGCCACTACTTCATCAATAGCCACCACCAGGACGCGGTGATATTCGGCATGCTGGCTGAGGAGTACCGGCAGACGGCCTTGCCCCGCATGACGGCGCTGATCAAGGCGGGCCGTCCAAGCCATTGAACAAGACAACACTGGAGAAACCATGACTAGCCCCCAAGAAAGCGCCGTGCTGGAAGCCATTTACCAGGCCTTGCGCACCCTCAACGAGGAGCGCGACCCGGCCGAGCAGATCGCGATCGGCCCCGACACCTGCTTGTTCGGCGAGGGCTCGGTGCTGGACTCGCTGTCCCTGGTCTCGGTCATCGTCGATCTGGAGACCTCGGTGTCCGACCAGTTCGGCCGCGCGATCAGCCTGACCGACGACAAGGCGATGAGCCGCGATCCGGTGCCCTTCACCGATGTCAGCGCGCTGAAGACCTATATCCTCGAACTGCTGGCCTGATATGAACCAGGCTTACGCCGGCCGCATCGTGCTGATCACCGGCGCCCGTCGGGGCGTCGGCCGTTTGCTGGCCGCGCATTTCCTGGCCCAGGGCGCGCAGGTGATCGGCTTCAGCCGGCACGAGGACGAGGGCGAGGACCTGCCGGCGCATGGCGGCCGCTATGCGGGCATCGCGGTCGATGTCGGCAATGCCGACTCGGTGGCCCAGGGCTTCGAGCAGCTGCGCAAGCGCTTCGGCCGGGTCGATATCGTGATCAACAATGCGGCGCAGCTGACCTCGCAGTACGCGATGATCATGCCGGCCGCCGCAGCCAAGAGCATGCTGGATACCAATGTGCTGGGCAGCTTCCTGGTCGCACGCGAGGCCGCCAAGCTGATGCGCAAGAACAAATGGGGCCGCATCATCAATATCGGCTCGATGGCGGCCAGCCTGGAGCCGATGGGCGACTCGGTCTACGCGGCCAGCAAGGCGGCCGTTGCGACCCTGGCCCATGTGATGGCCAAGGAGTTCGCCGCCTTCAACGTCACCTGCAACACGCTGGGCATCACCGCGATCGCCACCGATATGCTGGCCCAGCTGCCCAAGGACAAGATCGACGCGGTGATCGCCGGCCTGCCGCTGCCGCGCTATGCCGAGGCCGACGACATCTTCAATGTGGTGGACTTCTTCGCCTCCGAGCGCAGCGGCTATATCAGCGCACAGACCCTCTATCTCGGCGGAGTCCACTGAGATGAGCGGCGCTGCGGCCAAGCCTGCGGTCGAACTCTTGCTGGACGGCGCGCTGCGCCGCATCACCAACAGCGATCTGCACTCCAACACCTATCTGCTGGCCGACGCGAGCGGGCAGGGCGGCTGTGTGGTGGTCGACCCCGGCCTGGACCGCGAGCGCATCGAGGCCGCGATTGCCGAGAGCGGCTGGATACCGGCCGCCGTGCTCTGCACCCACGGCCACTTCGACCATATCGGCGGCGCCGCCTGGCTGCAGCAGCGCTACGGCATTGCCGTGCACCTGCGCCGCGCCGATCTGAAGCTGGCCAAGCTGGCCAATTTCATGATGGCGGCCTTCAAGCTCAAGCACCGCATCGCGCTGCCCGAGTTCAGCCTGATCGATGACGAGGCTGCCGAGCTGCAGGCCGCCGGCCGCCAGTTCCGCTTCCACCCGCTGCCGGGCCACACGCCGGGCAGCGCCGGCATCCTGAGCGAGGCGCTGCTGTTCTCCGGCGACTCGCTCTATGCGCGCCGCACCGCCTTGTCCAAGCTGCCCGGCGAGGACCACGAGCAGCTGCGCGCCTCGCTGAAGGGACTGTTCGCCTGGATAGACGGCGGCGTGCTGGTGCTGCCGGGCCATGGCGGCAGCGCGACCATTGCCGAGATCCAGGCCGGCAACACCGAGCTGCGCGCCTTCATGTCGGCGGCCCAGCCCGCCTGAACAACAACAATATGACCGTGCTGAACCCCCTCAATCCCCATCTGCCCGCCGTCGCCATCCTCGGCGTCGGCCACCACCTGCCGGCCCAGTTCGAGGACAACGAGAGCCTGTGCCGCAGCCTCGATGTGACGCCCGAGTGGATCGTCGAGAAGACCGGCATCGAGCGCCGCTACATCGCCGCGCCCGAGGACACGGCCTGGGGCTATGCGCTGGCCGCCGCACGCCAGGCACTGGCGATGGCCGGCATCGCGCCCGAACAGCTGGGCCTGATCGTCTGCTGCACCTTCTCGGGCGACTACCAGTTTCCGCCGCTGTCGGCCAAGGTGGCCCAGCAGCTGGGCGCGGCCAGGGCCCAGACCTTCGATCTGCAGGCCAATTGCTCGGGCTTCGTCGCCGGGCTGACCACGGCCTCGGACCGCATGCGGGTCGATCCCGAGGTGGGCCATGCGCTGGTGATCGGCGTGGAGCTGTGCAGCCGCTATATCGATCGCCGCGACGCCAATACCGCGATCTATCTGAGCGACGGCGCCGGCGCCGCCGTGCTGGGCCCGGCCGAGGCGGGGCAGGGCATCCAGGCCTCGGCCTTCCATACCGACCCGTCCAATTACGAGGCGGTGCGGCTGCGCGGCGGCGGCGCCTCCTTCGCCAACAACGGCCGGCCCTTCGATGCCGCGGTCGATCTGATGGAGATGAACGGCATCGCCACCTGGAAGCAGGCCATCACCCATCTGCCGCCGACCATCAAGCGCGCCTGCGCCAAGTCCGGCGTCGATGTGAAGGCGCTGGACTTCATGGTTTTTCACCAGGCCAATCTGCGCCTGATCGAGTACCTGGTGCGCAAGCTGGGCCTGGGCATGGACAAGACCTATACCAATGTGGCCCAGATCGGCAACAGCGGCTCGGCCTCGCTGGCAATCGCGCTGTCCGAGGCGCAGCGCGCCGGCCATCTGAAGGCCGGCGATCTGGTCGCGCTGGCCGGGGTCGGCGCCGGTTTCAATTTCGCCGCCAGTGTCTGGCGCTGGACGCTGGGAGCGCCGCAATGACGACCGCCGTGTTTGCCGACTTCGAGTCGGTCAAGGAAGGTGACAGCCAGTCGCTCAGCAAGACCATCACCGAGGCCGACATCCGCCGCTTCGTCGAGCTGACCGGTGACGACAACCCGCTGCATGTGGACCCGGATTACGCCAGCGAGACCTCGTTCAAGGAGATCGTGGTCCACGGCATGCTGGGCGCCTCCTTCATCTCGACCGTGATCGGCACCAAGCTGCCGGGCCCGGGCGCGCTGTGGGTCTCGCAGGCGATGGACTTCAAGCTGCCGGTGCGCCTGGGCGACACGCTGACCGTCAGCTGCACCGTGCTGAAGATCCACCCCCGCGAGCGCCTGCTGGAGCTGGACACCCGCATCGTCAACCAGCATGGCCAGCTGGTGCTCAGCGGCGGCGGCAAGGTCAAGCTGCTGGAGCCTCCCAAGCCCAAGCCCAGCACGCCCGCAGCGCGGCTTCAGGTAGCCATCGTCACCGGCGGCGCCGGCGGCATCGGCCGGGTGATCTGCGAGAAGCTGGCGGCCCAGGGCTTTGCCGTGGTCGTCAACTATCTGAGCAGCCGCGACAAGGCCGAGGCCCTGGTCGCGCGGCTGAAAGAAGGCGGCGCGCGCGCGGTCGCGGTGCAGGCCGATGTGGCCAGCGCCGCGGGCGCGGCGCGGCTGGTGCAGGAGGCTAGCGCCCGTTTCGGCGGCGTCAGCCTGCTGGTCAATGCGGCCTCGCCCCGCATCGTCGCGCGCAGCATCGACGAGCTGGGCTGGGACGAGGTGCAGCAGCACCTGGACGGCCAGCTCAAGAGCGCGCTGCTGATGATCCAGGCCTGCAAGCCGGCGATGCAGGCGGCCGGAGGCGGCCGCATCGTCTCGCTGGGCTCGCAGTCCTGGGACGGCGTGCCGGTGGCCGGCTGGACCGCCTACGCGATCGCCAAGGGCGCGCTGTCCACCCTGACCCGTTATCTGGCGGCCGAGCTTGGTCCGCTGGGCATCACGGTCAATCTGGTCTCGCCGGGCATGACCAACACCGGCTTCATCGCCGGCGTGTCCGAGAAGCAGCAGCTGATGGCCGCACGCCAGACCCCGCTGCGCCGCCTCGCCGAGCCCGAGGACACGGCCGGCGCGGTCGCCTTTCTGGCCTCGGACGAGGCCGCCTACATCACCGGCCAGAACCTGCGGGTCAATGGCGGGGGATCGATGGCATGGTGACGGGCCTGCTGACGGTGCCCAGCGAGCAGGCCGCGCTGGCCACGCTGGCCCGGCCCGACGCGAGCCTGGCCGAGCTGATGCAGGCGCTGCAGCAGCTGGACCGCAGCGAGGCGGGCTTCAGGCCGCTGAGCCTGGGCATCGCCGCCAATATCACGGTGGACCTGCTGTCCACCCAGCTGCGCCGCCAGGCCTATCTGGCCGGTGTGCGGCTGGCGGTGGCCAAGGGCAGCTATGACGATCTGGTTGGCGATGCCCAGGCCCATGCGGCGGCCGGCGTCGATCTGCTCGTGATCCTGCCTTTTTTCGACAATCTGCAGCCGGGCTGGGAAGGCCGTCTGGCCGGGCTGGACGGCGCCGAGATCGAGGCCACCCAGGCCGACTACCTGAGCCGGCTGGAGCTGGCGCTGCAGGCGGCCCGCGGCGTCGGCCAGGTGCTGCTGCTGGGCGCGCATCTGTGGAACCCCGAGGTCGCGGCCGACAGCCCGCAGCAGCAGGCACTGCAGGCCTTCAACAGCGGCCTGGCGGCCGCCGCCGCGCGCCATCCCCAGCTGCGCTTGATCGAGACCACCGGTCTGCTGGCCCGCCATGGCGCCGAGCAGGCCTTCGACGCGCGCTTCTACTACCGCGCCAAGTCGCCCTACACAGCCGGCTTCCTGGGGCGGCTGGCCCGCCAGGCCAGCCTGGCCACACGCGGCTTCGGCAGCGCCTTCCACAAGGTGCTGGTGCTGGACTGCGACAACACCTTGTGGGGCGGCATCCTCGGCGAGGACGGGCTGGACGGCATCAAGCTGGATCGCCACAGCTTCCCCGGCAATGTCTACTGGACCGTGCAGCAGCAGCTGCGCGCGCTGGAGGCCCAGGGCGTGCTGCTGTGCCTGGCCAGCAAGAACAATGCGGCCGATGTCGACGAGGTGCTGGCCCGGCACCCGGACATGGTGCTGGGTGACGCGCAGCTGGTGGCCAAGAAGGTCAACTGGGACGACAAGCCCAGCAATCTGCGCGCGCTGGCGCGTGAGCTGAATCTGGGGCTGGAGAGCTTTGTCTTCGTCGACGACTCGGCCTTCGAGATCGAGGCGGTGCGCGAGCAGCTGCCCCAGGTGCGGGTGTTCCAGGTGCCGGTCAAGGCCTTGCAGGACTATCCGGCCCTGCTGCGCGATCAGATCGCGCCGCTGTTCACGGCCGGCGGCGTCAGCGCCGAGAGCCGCCACAAGACCGGCCAGTACAAGGCCCTGGCCCAGGCCGCCGAGGCCCGGGCCGGCTTTGCCAGCCAGCAAGACTATCTGCGCTCGCTGGGCCTGAAGCTGCGGCTGCAACGCAATGCGAGCGCGCAAGTGCCGCGGATCACCGAGCTGATGGCCAAGTCCAACCAGTTCAATCTGACGACGCGGCGGCTGCAGGCCGGCGATGTGGCGGCGCTGATGGCGCGCAGCCCGGCCGCCTGTGTCTATTCCTTCTCGGTCAGCGACCGGCTGGCCGATCATGGGCTGACCGGGGTGCTGATCTGCGAGGACCAGGGCGAGGATGCGGTGGCGGTGCACAGCTTTCTGATGAGCTGCCGGGTGATAGGCCGGGGCGTCGAGTTCGCCGTCTGGCGGGCTGTCGTCGCCGATGCGCTGGCGCGCGGTAAGCGCCTGCTCAGGGCGTTTTATCTGCCCACCGCGAAGAACGCCCAGGTGGCAGACTTCTTTGATCGGCTTGGTTTGCACCGGGTCGACATGACCGACGAGATGATTGACGAGACGGGCGAGGGTGCCCGTGCCTATGAATCCGCGCTCGAGGGCCTTGTGCTGGCCGAGAGCGCCTGGGTGGAGTTGCAAGAAGATGACGACGAGCAAGCTTGATCACGCGCTGCTGAAACAGGTGATGGCCACGGTGCTGGAGGTTGATGCCGCCAGCCTCGACGAGGCTTCCAGCATGGACAATGTGCCGGGCTGGGATTCGCTGAAGCAGATGAATCTGGTGCTGGCGCTGGAGGAGAGCTTTGGCGTGGCCATTCCCGACGAGGATGCCGCCAATGCCACCTCCTATGCACTGATCGCGCTGGTGCTGCAAGAGCAGCTGGCGGCCTGAGCGAGCCCGGCGATGGACTGGCTGCTTGAACGTTTTGCCCAGGCCGATCCGGCGCTGCCGGCCTTTGTGCACCAGGACCGCGCCACCGGCTACGGCCAGGTGTCGAGCAAGATCAGCGGCTTTGCCGCCGAGTTGACCGCGCGCGGTGTCGCCCCCGGTCACACCGTCGTGGTGCTGGCCGACTACGCGCCCGATGTGTTCTGCATGATTCTGGCGCTGGCCTCGCTGCGCGCCATCGTCGTGCCGATGACGCGGGGCTCGGTGATCGAGGAGGGCGAGGCGCTGGCGATCAGCGGCTGCGACCACGCGATCGAGTTCGCACCCGACGGCCTGAGCTGGACCCTGACAGCCCATGCGGTGCCGGTGGCCAATGCGATGCTCGACGAGTTCCGCGCCAGCGGCAAGCCCGGCCTGGTGCTGTTTTCCTCGGGCTCGACCGGCAAGCCCAAAGGCATGCTGCACGACTTCGAGCGGGTGATGGACAAGTTCCGCACGGCGCGCGCGCCGGTGGTCGCCATCCCTTTTCTGATGCTGGACCATTTCGGCGGCATCAACACGATTCTGGCCATCACCGCCAGCCTGGGCACCGTGGTGACGGCCGAGAACCGCGCGATCGCGACGATTTGCGAGGCCATCCAACGCCACAAGGTCGAGCTGCTGCCGACCACGCCGTCCTTTCTGACCCTGCTGGCTGCTACCGACCTGGCCCAGCGCTACGACCTGAGCTCGCTCAAGCGCATCACCTATGGCACCGAGACGATGCCGCAGGCCACGCTGGACCGCATCCGTGCCCGCTTCCCCGGCGTCGAGCTGCAGCAGACCTATGGCCTGTCCGAGGTCGGCGTGCTGCGCTCGCAGTCGCGGCCCGATGGCTCGCTGTGGGTGCGCATCGGCGGTGCTGGCTTCGAGACCCAGGTGCGCGAGGGCATTCTGTGGATACGCTCGAACTACCGCATGGTCGGCTATCTGAACGCACCGTCGGGCTTCGACGAGCAGGGCTGGTTCAACACCCAGGACCGGGTCGAGGTCGACGGCGACTATTTCCGCATCCTCGGCCGCGTCACCGACCTGATCAATGTCGGCGGCCAGAAGGTCTATCCGGCCGAGGTCGAGGATGTGATCCTGGCCCTGCCGAATATCGATGATGTGGTCGTGCTCGGCGAGAAGCATGCGCTGCTGGGCCAGATCGTCGTCGCCAAGGTGGTGGTGCACGAGGCCGAGGCGGCCGACGTGCTGCGCCTGCGCGTGCGCAAGGCCTGCCTGGCGAAGCTGGCGGCCTACAAGGTGCCGGCCAAGGTGGAGCTGCTGGACCGCGAGATCTACTCGGCGCGTTTCAAGAAGATGCGGCGCTGAAGCGGGCTTTTTCCGAGGCGGCATCGCCGCGTCCCGGGCCACAATCGGCGCCAACGCACCAAGGGACGCAAAACATGTCGATTGATCGCTGCCAGATGCTGGATCTGCCCAAGATCCATGATCCGCGCGGGAACCTGACCTTTATCGAAGGCGGGGACCATGTGCCCTTCGATATCCAGCGGGTCTACTACCTCTATGACGTGCCCGGCGGCTCCGAGCGCGGCGGCCACGCGCACAAGGAGCTGCACCAGTTCATCGTCGCGATGTCGGGCAGCTTCGATGTGGTGCTGGACGACGGCAAGGAGAAGAAGCGCGTCCATCTGAACCGCTCCTACAACGGCCTCTATGTCTGCCCGATGATCTGGCGCGAGCTGGACAACTTCTCTTCGGGCGCGGTCTGCATGGTGCTGGCCTCGAACAAGTACAGCGAGGACGACTACTACCGCGACTACGCCGAGTTCATGCGCGCGCGCTGGAGCAAGTGATGGCGGGGGCGATTCCTTTTCTGGACCTCAAGCGCATCAACGCGGCTCACGAGCCGGGCATACGCGCCGGCATAGACCGGGTGCTGAACTCGGGCTGGTATGTGCTGGGCGAGGAGGTCGCGGCCTTCGAGCGCGAGTTTGCCGACTACTGCGAGGCCAAGCACTGCATCGGCGTCGCCGACGGGCTGGACGCGCTGCATCTGCTGCTGCGCGCCTATGGCATCGGCCCGGGCGACGAGGTCATCGTGCCGTCCAACACCTTTATCGCGACCTGGCTGGCGGTCAGCCAGGCGGGGGCGCGGCCGGTGCCGGTCGAGCCCGATCATCGCACCCACAATCTGGACCCGCGCCTGATCAAGGCCGCGATCACGCCGCGCACCCGCGCCATCATGCCGGTCCATCTCTACGGCCAGCCGGCCGAGATGGACGCCATCATGGCGATCGCCGCCGAGCACGGGCTCAAGGTCATCGAGGACGCGGCCCAGGCCCATGGCGCGCGCTATCGCGGCCGCCGCACCGGCAGCCTCGGCGATGCGGCCGGCTTCAGCTTCTACCCGGGCAAGAACCTCGGCGCGCTGGGCGATGGCGGCGCGATCACCACCGATGATGAGGCGCTGGCGGCCAAGCTGCGCATGCTGCGCAACTACGGCTCCAGCATCAAATACAAGCATGAGATGGCCGGCGTCAACTCGCGACTCGACGAGATCCAGGCGGCGGTGCTGCGCGCCAAGCTGCCGGCGCTGGACGAAGAGAACGCCGCGCGCCGCCGCGTCGCGGCCCTGTATCTGCAGGCGCTGGACGGCTTGCCGCTGCAACTGCCCCAGGTGGCGGACGGTGCCGAGCCGGTCTGGCATCTGATGGTGGTGGCCACGCCGCGCCGCGCCGCGCTGCAGGCGGCGCTGACGGCCGCGCAGATCGGCCATCTGGTGCACTACCCGACCGCCTGCCACCAGCAGCAGGCCTATGCCGATCAGGCCTGGCCGGCGCTGCCGATGGCCGAGCGCCTGCAGCACGAGGTGCTGAGCCTGCCGATCGCGCCCTATATGACGGCCGAGGAGGTCGGTCGCGTGGCTGCCGTGATCCGCGCCGTGCTGGGCTGAGCCGCCATGCAGATCACCACCCTGGTGCCGGCCTACAAGCCCAAATATCTGATCGAGCTGCTGACCGCACTGCGCCACCAGACCGTCAAGCCGGCCCGCGTCATCATCTCCGACGACAGCCCCGACCAGGCTTTCGTCGCGGCGCTGAGCGCCGAGCCGCTGAAAAGCCTGGTGGCCGATCTGGCCATCGAGGTCGTCGCCGGGCCGCGCAGCGGCGCCTACGACAACTTCCGTCACCTGCTGTGGCTGTTCCGCCAGCGACCCACCGAGCTGTTCCATCTGCTGCTGGACGATGACATTCCCTACCCGAGCTTCTACGAGCGCCATCTGCTGGCCCATAGCAGCGGCCAGGTCAATGTCGCGGTAAGCCGGCGCTGGACCGCCACCGAAAGCGGCCAGCCGATCCGCGATCTGCCGGTGCCCGAGGCGGTGGCCAGCTTTCCGCAGCGCCTGCTGGAGCTGCGTGCCGAGCTGCTGTTCCAGCACACGGCCGGGCGCAGCGGCAACTGGCTGGGCGAGTTCTCGAACGCGACCTTCCGCGCCGCGATGGCCGAGCCGCTGGACGACCCCAGCCTGGACGGCATCTGCTTCACCGGCCTGGAGGATCTGGGCGCCTTTCTGAAGGCCAGTGTGGACAAGCCGCTGGCCTTTATCAACGAGCATCTGGGCTTCTTCCGCACCAGCGCGGCGCAGCATTCGGCCAACCCGATGGGGCGGCCGCTGAAGCTGGCCCACCTGGCCTATCTGGCGCTGACACTGTCCGGGCGCCGCCTGGGCCTCTTGAGCGCCGAGGCGGCGGCCCAGAACATCGCCGGCCTGGCCCCGCTGATCGCGCATCGCTATGGCGCCCAGGAGGATCTGGTCGCGCTCGGCGCGGTGCTGCCGGCGCTGGGCCGCGGCGAGCCCGGGGCGGAGGCGGAGTTCCTGTCGCTGTGGCAGGTCTACAGCGGCGCGGCGGCGCGGCGTGCGCTGCCGCTGGTGGCCTGAGGCCCTCGGATGATGAGCGAAGAAGAGCAGCTGTCCGAGTTTCTGGCCGCCGAGCGCGCGCTGGCCGAGGCCAATCACCAGCGCCTGGCCGCTCTGTATGACCGGCCCTTCGGCGCGCTGTCGGCCGACCAGGTGGCGATCACCGGGGTTGATGGCTGGCAGTTCATCGCCAATGGCAATAACAGCTGGGAGCAGCAATATCTGGGCGAGCTGCGCCTGAGCGAAGGCGGGCTGGCCGAATGGCGCCAGGTGTTCGAGCGCCGTCTCGCGGCCAGCGCGGCCATAGGCGCGCGCTTCGCGCACCTGGTCGTCCCCGAGAAGCAGTCCATCATCCCCGAGGCCCGCTGGCCCGCCGGCTCGGCCCAGGTGCGCGGCGAGCGGCCGGTGCAGCAGCTGCTGCAGGCCATGCCGGCCGGTGCCCTGGTCTATCCGCTGGAGCGGCTGCGCGCCGAATCCTGGCGGGCCGAGCTGGTGTTTCGCGGCAACAGCCATTGGGCCCTCAGCGGCGCCTGGTTCGGCTTTGCCGCGCTGATGGCCTCGGTCTGGCCCGAGCGGCATTTCGATGTCCGGCTGCTGCCGCTGATGCGCAGCTGGTGGCGTCATGACCTGCTGCTGAAGTACACGGCCGAGCCCTGCTATGAGAGCGTGCTCAGCATCGCCCGGCGCGCGCCGCCGGTCTATGACAACCGCCTGATGGCCACCACCGGTGCCCATGTCGGCAACCACTATGTGCTGCAGAACCCGGCCGCGCCCTACCAGGAAGCGGTCGTGATCTTCGGCGACAGCTATGCCTTCGACATCGGTTTCTCGGACCTGCTGGCGAGCTTCTTCGGCCAGGTGCACTTTGTCTGGAACACGATGATCGATTTCCGCTACTGCAAGAGCGTCGGCGCCCGTCTGGTGCTGGTGGAAAGTGCCGAGCGTTATCTGGTGCGGGCCCACCCGATGGACTTGCTGCCTGATTGAGAACCCCATGAAGATCTGCCTGGTCCAGTACAACCCCTTCCACCCCAAGGTGGGCATTCTCGACGCCTATAACGAGGTGGTGGAGTCCTATCACTGGGGCTTTGCCGCACTCGGCCACGAGGTGCAGCGCCGCATCAACCACTTCGATCCCGAGGCGCTGAACATCGTGTTCGGCTTCCAGATCCCGCTGCAGCTGGGCCTGATCGACAGCTTTCCGAGCGGCACCATCTTCTTCAATATGGAGCGCTATGCGGACAAGGATCTGCGTGGCACCGGCGCCCAGTATGTGGCCGACCGTTTCCAGATCTGGGACTACAGCCAGAGCAATGTCGCGAGCTGGAATGCGATCCAGCCGCGCTTCCCGGCCTACCACGCGCTGACCGCCTATGCGCCAAACCTGGAGAAGGTGCCGCAGGGCGTGGCCCAGGACATCGACGTGCTGTACTACGGCAATATCACCGCCGACCGCATGGAGGCGCTGCACAAGGTCTCGGGCCTGCGTCGCGATCTGAGCGGGCTGTCGGTGATGACGCTGTGCAATGTTTGGGGCAAGCAGCGCGACGAGTTCATCGCCCGTGCCAAGGTGGTGGTGAACTTCTCGCGCGGCACTATCTTCGAGATCGTGCGCGTCTCCTATCTACTGGCCAATCGCAAGGCGGTGGTCTGCGACTACAGCGAGGAACTGGAGATCGAGGACGATCTGCGCCAGGACGACGCGCTGCAGTTCGTCAAGACCGAGCAGCTGCAGGCCGCCTGCGAGGCCCTGGTGGCCGACGATGCGGCCCGCGAGCGCTACGCGCTGCAGGGCTATGAGCTGATGCGCCGGCGCGATATCCGCACGGTGATCCAGCGCTTCTTCGACAAGCACCCGGCCTAGGCCGCACACCCCCTCCCGACCCAACCCGCCGCGCCGCGGGTTTTTTTGCGTCCGCAGCCCACCATGGAAAAAGGCCCGGATGCCTGGGTCGGCATCCGGGCCCTTGGGGGGGCGCCTGGCCTTTAGATCAGCGGCGGCAGGCGGTTCAGGTCGTCCTCATCGCTGGGCTTGAGCCTCAGCAGCGCGGCATCCGGACCGCTGGTCTGCGGCGGTGTCACCACGGCGCTCGGCAGGGCGCCCAGCAGATTGGCCTCGGGCTGGGCCAGCAGGTCGCTGAGCTGCGGCGGCTGATCCTTGGCGAACCAGACATCGGCCATCGCGTGGCTGGCGCCATCGGTGGTGGTGTAGCTGGACACCAGACCCAGCAGATTGCCGTTGTCGATCTCGGTGCCGGTGCTGGCCTTCAGATCCAGGGAGCCGATGCCCATATCGACCAGGCCGCGCAGCTCGTTGACATCGGTCTTGCCGTCGCTATTGCCGTCCACCCAGACCTTGAGCTTGTAGAACTCGGCATCGTTGGCATCCAGCTTGTGGTCGCCATTGCTGTCGAGATCCAGCATCGCCGCGAAGCCGTTGCCCGCGCGCTGACCGCTGCTCAAGGTGGTGCCGGTGCCGAACAGCTCGCTGCCGTCATTGATCTGGCCGTCGCCATTCCTGTCCATCGCCAGCAGGCCGTCCTGCTTGCCCGCCCAACCCCAGCGCTGGGCATTGCCCGTGCCGTTCATGTCGAAGCTGACGCCCTCGCTGGCCGCCAGGGTCTGGACACCGTTGCCGTCCAGATCCAGCACGATGGGCGTGGCCAGGAAGAGCGCATCGATCTGACCGGAGTCCATCGCGCTCATCTGCTCGGAGGTGAAGGCCGAGACCTGGTCCATGGTCATGCTGGCCAGATCCCGGGTTTCGAAGCCCTGGATCTGCTCGGTGGCGAAGGACACGATCTGCGCGGTGCTCAGCCCGTCGATCTGGCCGGTGCTCAGTGCCGTGATGTCCTCGGTGGCCAGGGCACGGATGTGCTCGGTCTCCAGTGCCCCGACCTGCACGGAGCTCAGGCTGGCGAGCTGGGCGGTGCTCATCGCGACGATGTCGGCCGTTTCCAGCGCCGTGACCTGGATCGTGCTCAGACCCGCCACCTGCTGGGTGCTCAGCGCGGCGACCTGCTCGGTGCTCAGGGCCTCGATATGCTCGGTCGACAGGCTGCGCAGGGCCGCCGTGCTCAGTGCACGCAGCTCCTCGGTCGCGATCGCCTGCAGATCCACCGTCTCTATGCCCTGGACCTGGGCGCTGCTGATGGCCGCCCACTGCGCACTGCCCAAGGCTTCGATCTGGCCGCTGCTCAGCGCGCTGAAGTCCGCCGAGTCCAGGGCACGCAGATTGGCCGTGCTGATGGCCGCGATGTCCTCGCTGTCCAGCGCCGCAATCTGGTGGGTACCCATGGCGCCGAGCTGAGACGAGGTCAGCGCCGTGACCTGGCTGCTGCTCAGCGCTGCCACATCCTCGGTGGCCAGCGAGGCGACCTGGGCCGTGCTCAGTGCGCCGAGCTGCAGATTGCTCAGCTGAGTCATCTGCTCGGTGCTCAGCGCGCCGAGCTGCTCGGTGCTGAGGGCTCGCAGGCTGAAGATATTGATCGCACGCAGATCCTGCGATTCAAGCGCCAGGACTTGCGCGGTGGCCAGGCCCTGGATCTGCACCGAGGTCAGCGCCGCGAAGTGCTGGGTGCCCAGCGCGTTCAGATCCTCGGTCGCCAGGGTGTTGATCTGGGCCGAGCTCAGCGCGCTGGCCTGGGCCACGCTGAGTGCCGCGACCTGCTCGGAGCTCAGCGCCTCGATCCGGTCGGTGGCGAGCGCACGCAGGGTGGCCGTGCCGAGGGCGCCGATGTCGGCGGTCTCGATCGCGACGATCTGCTGCGTGGTCAGGCCCGATGCCTGGGCCGAGCTCAGCGCACCGATCTGGTTGCTGCTCAGCGCGACGATCTGCTCCGAGCTCAGCACCGACAGCTGGCCGGTGGTCAGCGCCCGGATGCTGGCCGAGCTGATGGCCTGCAGATCCGCAGTTTCCAGCGACGAGACCTGCAAGGTCGACAGGCTGGCCAGCTGCACCGACGAGAGGCCGGCGAACTGGTCGGTGCGGAAGGCGTTCAGATCCTCGGTGGTCAGACCGCTGATCTGGGCCGTGCCCAGGCCAGCGATCTGGGCGCCGGTCAGTGCGCCGATCTGGGCCGAGCTGAAGGCTTCGAACTGCGCCGTCGTCAGGCCGCGCAGCGCCGCCGAGGTGATGGACGACACATCGGCCGTCTGCATCGCCTCGATCTGGGCCGTGCCCATGCCGGCGATCTGGCCCGAGCTCAGCGCGGCGACCTGCTGGGTCAGCAAGGCCTCGATGTTCTCGGTCGACAGGGCGCCGATCTGGGCCGAGCTCAGCGCCCGCACCTGTTCGGTCTTCAGGGCCTGCAGATCCTCGCTGGTCAGCGTGGCCATCTGGGCGGTGGTGAGCCCGCCGAGCTGGCCGGTGCTCAGCGCACGCACCTGGTCACTGCTCAGTCCGGCCAGATCCTCGCTGCTCAGATTGGCCAGCTGGGTGGTCGACAAGGCGGCCACCTGTGCGGTCTGCAGCACCGAGATCTCTGCCGAGCCCAGGCTGTCGAGCTGTGCAGTCGACAGCGCGCGGACGGCGGCGGTCGACAGCGCTCGCAGGTCTTCGGACTCCATCGCCAGCAACTGGTCGGTGTTCAGGCCGGCGACCTGGGCCGAGCCCAGGGCCGCGACCTGCTGGGTCTGCAGATCCTCGATGTTCTCGGTCGACAGGGCCGCCAGCTGAGCCGAGCTCAGCGCGCGGATCTGTTCGGTCTTCAGCGCTTGCAGGTCCTCGCTGGTGATGGTGGCCAGCTGGGCCGTGCTCAGGCTGACGATCTGACCGGTGCTCAGTGCGCGCAGCTGATCGCTGCTCAGCGCGGCCAGGTCCTCGCTGCTCATGCTGCTCAGCTGGGTGGTCGACAAGGCCGCCACCTGACCGGTGGCCAGTGCGCCGATCTGCTCGGAGGCCAGGCTGTCGAGCTGGGCGGTCGACAGGGCGCGCAGCGCGGCCGTGTTCATCGCACGCAGGTCGGCCGACTCCATGGCCGCGAGCTGGTCGGTTTCAAGACCGCCGACCTGGGCGGAACCCAGGGCCGCGACCTGCTGGCTTTGCAGCGCGGCGATGTTTTCGCTGCTCAGCGCGCCGAGCTGGGTCGAGCCCAGGGCACGAATCTGCTCGGTCTTCAGCGCCTGCAAGTCCTCGCTGGTGATCGTGGCCAGCTGAGCCGTCGAGAGCCCGGCAATCTGTCCGGTGCCCAAGGCACGCACCTGGTCGCTGGTCAGCGCGGCGAGATCCTCGCTGCTCATATTGGCCAGCTGGGTGGTCGACAGGGCGGCAACCTGGGCCGTGGCCAGTGCGCCGATCTGTTCGGAGGCCAGGCTGTCGAGCTGGGCGGTGGACAGGGCACGCAGCGCGGCCGTGTTCATCGCACGCAGATCGGCCGACTCCATCGCCGCCAGTTGGTCGGTCTCCAGACCGCCGACCTGGGCCGAGCCCAGAGCCGCGACCTGTTGGGTCTGCATCGCAACGATGCTTTCGGTGCTCAGCGCACCGAGCTGGGCCGAGCCCAGGGCGCGGATCTGCTCGGTCTTGAAGGCCTGCAGATCGTCGCTGGCAATGGTGGAGACCTGGGCGGTGCTCAGGCCGCCGATCTGGGCCGTGGTCAGTGCGCGGACCTGGTCGCTGGTGAAGGCGGCGAAGTCGTCGCTGCTCAGGTTCGCCAGCTGGGTGGTGGACAGCGCGGCTACCTGTGCTGTTGCCAGACCGGCCAGCTGATCGGTGCTCAGGCCGTCGATCTGCGCGGTCGACAGGGCGCGCAGCGCGGCCGTGTTCATCGCACGCAGGTCGGCCGATTCCATGGCCGCGAGCTGGTCGGTTTCAAGACCGCCGACCTGGGCGGAACCCAGGGCCGCAACCTGCTGGCTTTGCAGCGCGACGATGTTCTCCGAGGAGAGGGCGCCGAGCTGGGCCGAGCCCAGCGCGCGGACCTGTTCGGTCTTGAAGGCCTGCAGATCTTCGCTGGTGATGTTCGCCATCTGGCCCGTCGTGAGCCCGGCGATCTGAGCGGTGCTCAGCGCACGGATCTGGTCGCTGGTCAGCGCGCTCAGGTCATCGCTGCTGAGGTTGCCCAGCTGCGGCGCCGAGCTCAGTGCGGCGATCTGCTGGGTGGACAGCGCGGCGATCTGCTCCGAACTCAGTCCGTCGATCTGGGCGGTGCTCAGGGCGCGCAGCGCGGCCGTGCTCAGCGCGCGCAGATCGGCCGATTCCATCGCGGCCAGTTGTTCCGTCTCCAAGCCGCCGACCTGGGCCGAGCCCAGGGCCGCGACCTGCTGGGTCTGCAGCGCCACGATGTTCTCCGAGGAGAGGGCGCCGAGCTGGGCCGAGCCCAGCGCGCGGATCTGCTCGGTCTTCAGCGCTTGCAGATCCTCGCTGGTGATCGTGGCCAGCTGGACCGTGCTCAGGCCGCCGAGCTGGCCGGTGGTCAGTGCACGCACCTGATCGCTGGTCAGCGCGGCGAGATCCTCGCTGCTCAGATTGGCCAGCTGGGTGGTGGACAGGGCGGCCACTTGGGCCGTGGCCAGGCCGGCCAGCT
>NZ_JBDPLH010000038.1:0-807 GCF_040187885.1 Roseateles cavernae | reverse complement strand
TCTGACGCCGGCGCCAAAGTGCCGGCACAAAAGCACCCGCCAGTGCCAATGCAACCAGTGCATAGGACTGCGGTTCGGACACCGTGGCGCAACTGCCCTGCCCCACCGAGATACAGGCTCGCCCGTAGCTGACATCGGTCAGGCTCTCCCCGCGGCGCCCCACCAGATTGATCTCGAAGTCCGGGCTGTTGCCGAAATTGAGGAACGAGAAACCATCGTTCAGACCGTTGAAGCTCAACGTCATCAAGGTGAAGGCGTCGTCCGTCTGGTCGCCGGCCAGAACATCGTCGTCGCCCTCCAGCGAGTAGGCCTGCACGCCGAAGTCCATCGGCGGTACCGAGGCGTCAACGCTGTCCCACAGCCCCCCGAGTCCGGCGCCCAGCGTGTAGCCGGTGAAGCCGATGATCGCCGGGTTGTATTTGATGTTGAGATCAAACGCCGAGACGATCTGTCCGCCCAGGCCGCTGATGTTGACATCCACGAGATACGGGCCACCGACGGCCACGCTCATGCTCGACGGCGAGAAGCTGACAACAGGTGCTGCCTGTGCAGCAGCCCCTCCCAGCAACGCTGCTACGGCAAGCCCCAGGCTGAGTAATTTGCTTTTCATGACTGACCTCACGGTTTGGAACAGGACACGGTTGATCAGGGCGCGCACTGCGGCTTGCTGCACTTCATCACGCACAGTCGCACATCATTGATCGTGATCTTGTTGTCGCCATTGGCGTCTCGCGCATCGCCCGCCACCGGGGTCTGCCCAATGCTGCTGCGAATCGCGTTGATGTCGCTGATGTCGATGGCGCCGTT
>NZ_JBDPLH010000006.1:0-267578 GCF_040187885.1 Roseateles cavernae | reverse complement strand
TTGTCTCGTCGAGGTTGGAAGGCATGGCTGCAGGTGCGGTTCAACTTGGTTATATGCGGACAGCCATGCCGCATAACTTGGCACCCTGTCTCCCTAACATGTTCGATACGACTGGACTGGAAGCGGCTTGCAGCCTAGCTTTGCGCGACATATGCTGTACAAAAAAGCAGTATTAAATAACGACCAAACACGTCACCCACATTCTGAGCTGCATTTCCTGCTGGATTGCTCGGTAGCAACCCACGTAGCCGCAGCTTTGTGCATTGGAGCTGCACATGAATGCTGCGTCTATCGCACCGATTGGGGAGATCGAGCGCAGGGCATTGCGCCCCGCGCCCGGCTTGGCTGACCTTCCGTCGCTGAAGTCCCCACGGCTGTTGGACCAGGTCCGCGAACGCATCCGCTTCCTGCACTACAGCCGCAGTACAGAGGATGCCTATGTGTTCTGGGTCCGAGCCTTCGTCCGACATCACGGCCTGCGCCATCCACGCGAGCTCAACGGCGCGGATGTCGAGGCTTTCCTGACCTGGCTGGCCAGCGAGCGTCAGGTCGCGCCCGCCACGCACCGACAGGCCCTGTCGGCTCTGCTGTTTCTCTATGGGAAGGTGCTCGGGGTCCAACTGCCCTGGATGTCGGAGATCGGTCGACCGCGTCCAAAACGACGCCTGCCGGTGGTCATGTCACGCGAGGAGGTGGCGGCCGTGCTGTCCGGCCTCGCACCGGAGTGGAAGCTCTTCGGGCAGTTGCTGTACGGCACAGGCATGCGCATCACCGAAGGCCTGCGCTTGCGTGTCAAGGACGTGGACTTCTCGCACGGTGCCATCATCGTCCGAGAGGGCAAGGGGGCGAAGGATCGGGTCGTGATGCTGCCGGAATCGCTTGCGCGAGGTCTGCGTGAGCAACTGAGCCAGGCTCATGCCGTGTGGCAGCAGGATCAACAAGACGGGCGAGGCGGCGTCGAGATGCCGGATGCCTTGGACCGAAAGTATCCGCGTGCAGGTGCTTCCTGGGCGTGGTTCTGGGTGTTCCCCCAGGATCATCACTCGGTCGACCCGCGCAGCGGGATTGTTCGTCGGCATCACATGTATGACCAGACCTTCCAGCGGGTGTTCAAGCGCGCGGCCAAGGCCGCCGGCGTGACCAAGCCGGTGTCGCCGCACACGCTGCGGCACTCGTTCGCTACGCATCTCCTGCAATCAGGCTACGACATTCGAACAGTCCAGGACTTGCTCGGTCATTCTGATGTCGCGACCACCATGATCTACACCCATGTCCTCAAGGTGGGTGGCGGCGCCGTACGTAGCCCCTTGGATGCTCTGCCTGGTACCGTACTGCCGCAAAGCAGCCGTTGGTGAACTTCCGCAATCAGCCTCAAACGGCCGGCCATTGGCCGTGGGCATTCCGTTCAAGGCAGCGTCGACGCAGAGGCCCCTTGGAGAATGGCGCGAATCATTGGCACAGAATAGATTTCACCAGTCTCTTCACTGCGGTTCATCATGGCGCGCCAAAGCGGTACCGGCGCCATCGCGTACTCATTGAAGCGCTTGAAACCGCAAGCGTAAAAGCCGCGGTAGACCGTCACGTCGTCCTTGAGCTTTTCGCATTCATTCAGCAGCCGCTGCGCATAACGATCGCCTTCTTCCTCGCTAAGGATGCCGGTCCCGCGCAAGGCGGCCAACATGAGGGCTTCCGCCCCGCCTTCATGAACCCATGGGTCGCTTTCTCCGACCCCACCGCGCTTCAGGCTGGTCTGCCACAGATGTGCCATTTCGTGCGCCACCAGGCTGGCGACATGCTGACGCTTCTTGGGATGGTCGTCGACCAGGCCGCGCCCTTGGAGACGATAGGAAAGCCCGCCGCCGGAAACGCCACCCTTGAGGCTCAAGCTGCCCGGCGGGCCGTCAAATCCAGTCACGGCGATGGAGACCAAAGGCGTGTCGGGCAATTTCCGCTGGAACGATTGCTCGTAGAACTGAGACACCTTCGTGGTGGTGTCCTGAATGACCTCGCGAAGCCAACCCGGCACCTGCGGGTCGATGATGACCTTGACCGTGCCCATGCGAGCTGGCTTGTTCGGGCCGAAGTAGGCGTAGCCTTCCAGCCCAACGCCGGGCTTAGCGGGCGCCACTACGGTTTCATCTCCGAGCCCCTGCAGGCGCAAGGCCGCCTCCATGCTGCGCTCGCGGCCACTCTGCGTCAGCGCGCCGTGCAGGAAGCCGAGGTAGAAGTCCCAGCCGCCATCGGAAAAGCGATTGATCGGGGCGTACTGAGCTTCGGCAAACTCATCAAAGGCATTGATCTCCACGCTCAACCTGCTCAGCAAGGTGGCACTGCGCAGGCTTTCCCTTCCGGCAACGGCAACCAACTCCACTCCCGCTGTCAGCGGACGCCATGCCTGCTGCCTGTACTGACCCACCTGCGAGCCCAGTTCAACGGCCGTAACGGGTTCGGAGAACACGTAATCGGCACGCCACCTGTCTGCAGCGATATGTGTCAGCGTGATCTCGGTGCGCAGGGGCGCCGGGGCTTCCGCGTGGACAGCGCTCGTCAGCGTTGCAAGCACCAGTGCCAAGCAGGCGGTCAGTGGAGGCAGTGTCTTGAATGACCTTGTGATGTTCATCGTCTGTTCGGGCGGGGCCACATGTTGTCAGTGATTGCAGCTTCGCCGTCCGACTCGCGGGCGGCGAGCGCGAAATGATAGAGGTGCGGCAGACTAGGACGAACTGCAAGCAAACCTGATGGACCGAGGCTGCGCGGGGACGGGTGAGTGACGGAACTCAATCAAGCCGAACCTGAGGGCCAAAAGGGCGGCTCGTCCAACATTAGTCCGGCAACCGCAACAAACGAAACGCAGATGGGGCCATCCCGGAACGCGGCCGATGCCCTTTACCAGGGCGCGCCACCAGGAAGCTCTCCAGCTCAATAGCATCTGGCGCAACCAGACTGTGATCGCGAACACCCTTGAGGTATTGCCACTTGATGGACGTTGGCGTGGGGAACTCGTGCAACGCATCTCGGTTGCGGCCATTGACGCAGCCGCGCGTTTGGCAGCAGATTCATTCCAGGCCGTCATGCTGCGTTGGAGAGATCTCCTGGTTCAGCATCGGTGCGGATTGAGCAAGTTCGATATCGACGCCCTCGGCAGTGTGCCTTCGAACTGGCGGTGTGACGAAGTTGAGTTCGTCGTCGAACACCTCAGCTTCCAGGACGCGGAGCCCGCGACGGCCGCGCGCTCGCGCGCTATTGAGACCCGGCTAAAACTGTCCGGCCACGAGATTGAAGTTGCCTTTCAAGCCGGCCTCCAGGCGATACATCGATCCAGTGCGATCCGTGCGTTCGCTGAGCAGGCAAACGCGCGCTGATCCGGCCCGCGAGACCCCGTATTCAATAAGGCTGGATCGCATATCGATGGCGACATGACAGCTACGCGTTGCGTTGCACCATCAGCGGCTGACAACGGCAGGGGTTTCAATGTGATCGCCGATGACACATTCACGATCACCCCACGCCTGCGTTGCCTGAACTGCTGCAACATGGCCTGAGTGACCGCCATGGTGCCGAGCGTGTTGGTCTCGAAGAGCTCGCGTACCGCTGCGAGTGAGGAACCTTCAAAGGCACCCATCAACCCGATCCCGGCATTGTTGACCAGCGCGTCAATAGGCCCTGCGGCATCGACGGCCTGTTCGATACTTTGCGGATCGGTGACGTCCAGTGCGAGTACCCGTAGTCGATCCGAGACGGGCAGGAGATCGTCGCGGGGTGTGCGCATCGTCGCGACTACACGCCAGCCACGGCTCAGGAAGAGCCTTGCGGTTTCGAGGCCGAATCCGGAGGAGCTTCCGGTGATGAGGATGGTGTTCATGGGATTGGTAGTTGATGAAGGGGAGGAGCCACGGCATCCGCTGCGTGGCAGGTCGTGAAACGGAGCTTGGTGATCGGCCCGCCCCCCTAGGGGGTCAAGGCGGTGACCCGGTGGGCCAGCATCGGCTGCTGGCGCTCCGTCGGTGGATGACGTGGCATTGGCTTCTCCTTCGATCGCGACAGGTGGTCGAGCCGACCCGCTGGGGTGCGAAGGCAAGCCCGTCCTGCCCGCGCAGGAATCAGCGTTAGGCCTCGTCTTCGCCACGCCGATCGGTTGCTCGCACGGTCTAGCCGTGTACTGCCATGGACTTGCCCATGTGAATCTCCTGAGCGTGGGACGGCGGAGGATGAGAATGCCGCAGGGCAATCGGCGATGGCTTCACTCATCGCTTATTTACAACTCTAGCCGTGCACCGCCCGTGCTTAGGCGCCCCCTGTGTTGCAACGCGCGTAGGCCCAAAGGACGATGTCCCCAGAAAGTCGCCACTTCCGCCATCACGGGATGAGGCCCCTCGCCGGGCCTGTAGTTCCGGATCTGCAGTCCCAGGAACGGCTCGATCTGTCCGCCGACGCCTTGGGCGCACGAAAAGGCCGGGCATCGCCAAGGCGCTTCAACCATAACTTTCGTGGCGGCGATCGATTACCTTACACCCAGAAGTACCCCCGATCGGCTCGGGCTGGCGCCAGATGAAGGCGGCGGTGCGCGATGCCGACAGCGCCGGCGCGCTCGGTGCGACCTTGCACCAGCTGTTCCAGCGCAGCTTCGCGGTCGCCAAGGAGGTGCGCAGCAGCACCGAGATCGGCGCGCACGCGGTCAGCATGGCGGCGGCGGCGGTGCAGCTGGCCTTGCAACTGTTCGAGGACCTGCACGACACGCGGGTGCTCTTTGTCGGCGCCGGCGAGATGATCGAGCTGGTGGCCACCCATGTGGCCGCGCACCGGCCGCGCAGCATCACGGTGGCGAACCGCAGCCTGGAGCGGGGTCAGGTCTTGTCGGCGCGGCTGGGCGCGGCCTCGCTGCCGCTGGCCGAGCTGGGCCAGCGCCTGCACGAGTTCGATGTCGTGATCAGCTGCACCGCCAGCAGCCTGCCGCTGATCGGGCTGGGCGCGGTCGAGCGGGCGCTGAAGGCGCGCAAGCGCCGACCGGTGCTGATGCTGGACCTGGCTGTGCCGCGCGATATCGAGCCCGAGGTGGCGGCGCTGGACGATGTCTATCTCTACACGGTCGATGACCTGACCCGGCTGGTGCAGGGCAATGGCGAGCGGCGCCAGGCGGCGGTGCAACAGGCCGAGGCCATCGTCAGCGCCGGGGTCACGAGTTTTGCCCAGTGGCTGGAGCAGCGCGCCAGCGTGCCGCTGATACAGGCCCTGCATCGCCAGACCGAGGACTGGCGCCAGGCCGAGCTGGCCAAGGCGCGCCGCGCGCTGGCCCGGGGCCAGGATGTCGAGGCGGTGATGGAAGCCCTGTCCGGCGCATTGACACGCAAGATGCTGCATGGCGCGCTCAGCGAGCTGCACGGCAGCGCCGCCGGCGAGGCGCACCGGCACTGGATGGACTCGGTGCAGCGCCTGTTCCTTCGGGACGGCGGATGAACCTTGAGCGTTTCTACGGTCTGATCGAGCTGCTGCTGGTGTTCGGCGCCGTGATGGATTGGGCGCTGTGGCAGTGGTGGGGCTGGCGGCGCTGGCGCAAAAGCAAACGGCCGCCAAAGGATTCATGATCCGGGCAGGACTCGCAGTGGTAGGAGCTTCTGTTTCAGCGCAGAAACTGTGACGATCAGCTGCAGTTCAGGGTGGCCGTCGCATTCCATCCTTTCAATGACCGCAAGTACGCCGCCGCTTACCTCACGGCTTTGCCTATCGGTTCAACCACGGCTTCGACCGTCGCTGGCTTGTGGCAAAACTCGTCTTGGATTGTGCGCGCTGCGTGCCAGCCGGCAGTCGGGCATACGACAGGCGGACCGGTTTCGTCCCGATGAATGGGCGCACGTTCTTGTCCAGTTTCAGGCCAAGTTCGTGGTTGCCATCCTTGCGCCGCACGCCATCCCGCAGCCACGTGTCGATGAGGTCATTGTTGGTGAGGTCTTCGGCGCGTCTCTGGGCGTCTGCTGCGATGACAGCTTCGACGTGTTGCTGGGTTTCGATCCTGCCAGCCTTGACCTTGTTGCGGGCATCGCCGCGATGGCGGCGGATGACTTCGAGGCTGTTGCCGGGCCAGGAGCCGCACTGATACCAAGAGACCTTGCCACCCCACTTGAACGCAAAGCGAAAGCGGACCGCCACTGCGTCTTCGTTTGTGACTCGGACTTCCCCAGTCAAGCCGTCGCTGTCAGCTATGATGTCGCCTTTCCAGTCCAGCGGGATTGCTCGCAGTTCTGCGATCGTCCAGCGCCGGCCCTTGCCGGATTTTGGGTAGCGAGTCGTCATTGGCGGTTCGAGCTCCAGATTCCTTCACAGGTCTGCGTTCTGCCAGGGGTAAACCGTGAGCGGGACTTTGTGGGATTTCTTGAAATGTCGCGGGACAGGGAAATAGAGTTAAGTTGTTGAAGTGTAAGAATTTTTGGTCTTGTTAGGTCTCGCGTAGTGCCCCTAGGTTCGATGGATAGGTACTTTGGGAGCAGAGGGTCGCGAGCTCGAATCCCGCCGCCCCGACCAAGTTTTCTTTGCATCATCGGCACCTCTGCCCGTAGCTCAACTGGATAGAGCAGCTGCCTTCTAAGCAGCAGGTCGGGGGTTCGAGTCCCTCCGGGCAGGCCAAGAATAGAGCCCGGCAGCGATGGTGTTCACTAACCGCTGTCTAACCACCCCCCTGTCTGTCTAATTTACCGCGCCGGCCTCGCCCGCCGCGGGGCTTTGCCGTTGACGTAGTGCTCGGTCCCGGGATATGCGATGCCTTTCATCAAAGGCAGCCGCCAACTTCGGGGCGAGGTGAGGGCACTCACTCCGCCATGGCCGTGAGGCTTGACGAGGGGGGTCTTTCGCGCTGGAAGAACAGGGCGGACTTGTGGCAACAGGGGCGTGCACGGCGCCGCCTGCTGCCGGGACCGCTCAGCGCCGCTGCGCCAGCCGCCGCACCACCGCGACCAGATGGTCGATCTCGCCGCAGGTGTTGTAGAAGGCCAGCGAGGGCCGTACCGTCGCCTCCAGGCCGAAGCGCCGCAGGATGGGTTGGGCGCAGTGTTGGCCGGAGCGCACCGCGATGCCCTCGTCGTTGAGCGCGCGGCCGATCTGCTCGGTCTGGTAGCCGGGCAGCACAAAGGACAGCACGCTGGTCTTTTGCTGGGCCGTGCCGATCAGGCGCAGACCCGGGATGCTGACCAGGTGCTGGGTCGCGTAGTCAAGCAGGTCATGCTCGTACCTCGCGACCTTCTCCAGCCCCAGCCGCTGCAGATAGTCCAGTGCCGCGCCCAGGCCCACCGCATCGGCGATATTGCCGGTGCCGGCCTCGAAGCGTGACGGCGGTGGCTGGAACAGGGTGCGCTCGAAAGTGACGTCGGCAATCATGTTCCCGCCGCCCTGCCAGGGCGGGGTCTGCTCCAGCACCTCGCGGCGGCCGTAGACCACGCCGATGCCGGTCGGCGCGAACACCTTGTGGCCCGAGAACACGAAGAAATCCGCGCCCAGCGCCGCCACATTGACGCGCAGATGCGAGACCGACTGCGCACCGTCCACCAGGGTGCGCGCGCCCGCTGCCTTGGCGAGTGCCACGATCTCGTGGATCGGCGTGATCGTGCCCAGCGCGTTCGACACATGGGTCACCGCGACCAGCTTGGTTCGTGGGTTCAGCAGCTTGCGGTACTCGTCCAGCAAGACCTGACCCGTGTCGTCGACCGGGATCACGCGCAGCTTCGCGCCCTTCTCGGCGGCCAGCTGCTGCCAGGGCACGATATTGGCGTGGTGCTCCAGCTGCGAGACGATGATCTCGTCGCCCGCGCCGATGTGCTTGGTGCCCCAGCTCTTGGCCACCAGATTGATGCCCTCGGTGGCGCCGCGCACGAAGATGATCTCCTCGGCGCTGGCCGCGCCGAGAAAGCGCGCCACGGTGCTGCGCGCCCCCTCGTAGGCGTCGGTGGCCCGGGCCGCCAGCTCATGTGCCGCGCGGTGGATATTGCTGTTCTCGTGCTCGTAGAAGTAGGCGAGCCGCTCGATCACCTGGCGGGGCTTGTGCGTGGTGGCCGCGTTGTCCAGCCAGACCAGCGGCTTGCCGTTGACGCGCTCGGCCAGGATCGGAAAGTCGCGCCGCACCGCGTCGACGTCGAAGCCGCCGGGCACCGAGCGCTCCGTCGTCTGCGGCTGGCCGGCGCGGGCCTCGTGGGCCTGCACCTGCTCGGGCTGGACGAAGTAGTAGCCGCCCGATGAGTCCCGGCTGCCGTTGATCTCGCGCACATCGCCGAGCAAGGCCTTCAGCGTGTCCTGGCCGGGTAGGCCGAAGGACTGCGGCGTGACGCGGTCCTCGATCGTCGGCAAGGGCGCCGCCGAGGCCTGGGGATGGCTGGCTTCATGGATGAAGTAGTAGCCAGCCCCGTGGGGTCGGCTCGGTGCCGATGCCGAAGGCAAGGGCAGGGCCGCCGCATAGGCCTGCGGCACGCCCTGGGCCGCGCCGCCCTGGCGCGGGGCCTGGGCGGCATGGGCCTGGCCGGCCGGCGCGGCTTCGAGCTGCGGCAACGGGCCGTCGTTGAGGCTCAGGTCTTGCGGCTGCTTCGGTGCCAGCGCCGGATTGCTGCCGCCACCCGGCAGCTCGGCGAAGAGCTCGCCGGCCAGCCGGCTCAAGGCCGCGAGATCGGGCAGCCCCGCCTCACTTGTAGCTGTCAGGATACTCATGGTATTTGCCGATCTCCACATCATCCAACAGGGCCAGGGCGTCCTCGCTTTGCACCGCCAGCGAGCAGTACAGCGAAATCAGGTAGGAGGCGATGGCGTTGCGGTTGATGCCCATGAAGCGCACCGACAGGCCCGGGCTCTGCTCGCCGGCCAGGCCGGGCTGGAACAGGCCCACCACGCCCTGGCGCTTTTCGCCGACGCGTATCAGCAGGATCTTGCTTTTGCCGTCCGCCACCGGCACCTTGTCCGAGGGGATCAGCGGTACGCCGCGCCAGGTCAGGAACTGCGAGCCGAACAGGCTCACGGTCGGCGGCGGCACGCCGCGGCGCGTGCATTCGCGGCCGAAGGCGGCGATCACCAGCGGATGGGTCAGGAAGAAGGCGGGCTCTTTCCAAACCTTGGTCAGCAGCTCGTCCAGATCGTCGGGCGTCGGCGCGCCCGTCAGCGGGTAGATCACCTGCTCGGGGGCGACATTGGCGATCAGGCCGTAGTCCGGGTTGTTGATCAGCTCGGACTCCTGGCGTTCCTTGATGATCTCTATGGTCAGGCGCAGCTGTTCCTTGATCTGGTCGTGCGGGCTGCTGTAGAGGTCGGAGACGCGGGTGTGCACATCCAGCACGGTGGAGACCGCGTTGAGGAAGTACTCGCGCGGCTGCTCGTCATAGTCGACAAAGGTCTGCGGCAGCTCGCTCTCGTCGCGCGCGGCGCAGGCGACGCGGATGTCCTTGGCGTTCTTGACCTGGTTGAGACGGTAGATGCCGGCCTCGACCGGCAGCCACTGCAGCAGATGCACCAGCCAGCGCGGGCTGATGACCGAGAGCTGGGGGACGGTCTTGGTGGCATTGGCCAGCTGGCGCGCGGCGTTGTCGCTCAGGGCCTGCTGGGGTTCGAGGCTTTCGGCCATGGAAACTCCTGGGTTGTGGATGGATGAGATGGAAGCTTGTTGCGGGCTCAGCGCTTGCCGGGGTGGATCTCGTGCTGTGAGCTCGCCTGGGTCACATGGCTGCCCGGCGGCACGCTGCGGGTCAGCCAGACATTGCCGCCGATGGTGGCGCCGCGGCCCAGGGTGATGCGGCCCAGGATGGTGGCACCGGCATAGATGGTCACCTCGTCCTCGACGATGGGATGGCGCGGCGCGCCCTTCTTGATCTGGCCGTCGGCGTCGGTCGGGAAGCTGCGCGCGCCCAGGGTCACGGCCTGGTAGATGCGTACGCGCTCGCCGATCACGGCCGTCTCGCCGATCACGACGCCGGTGCCATGGTCGATGAAGAGGCCGGCACCGATCTGCGCGCCGGGGTGGATGTCGATGCCGGTCTTGGCATGGGCCAGCTCGGCAATGATGCGGGCCAGCAGCGGCACGCCCAGGGTGTAGAGCTTGTGGGCCAGCCGGTGGTGGATCATCGCCTCGATGCCCGGGTAGCACAGCAGCACCTCGTCGACGCTGCGCGCCGCCGGGTCGCCCTGGTAGGCGGCCAGCACATCGCTGTCCAGCAGGCGGCGGATATCGGGCAGGGCGCGGGCGAATTCAGCGCTGAGCTGCCGGGCGCGCGGCTCCAGCGCGGCGCTGGCCTGCGGCTGGCGCGCCGCATAGCCCAGCTCCAGCAGGATCTGCTGGCGCAAGGCCTGCAGCTGGGTGTCCAGTGTGTGGCCGACATAGAAGTCCTCGGCCTCCTGACGCAGCTCGGGCGGTCCCAGGCGCAAGGGGAAGAGCGCGCCGCGCAGGCCGCCAATGATGTCGCTCAGGAGCTCGGCCGAAGGCAGCTCGCGGCCGCGAGGCTCATGCAGGCGGTGGCGCTCGCGCCAATCGACGCGGGCCTGGCGCAGGCCGGCGACGACCTGGTCGAGCTGGACATCGGTATCGGGCTGGCTGAGGGGCAAAGACTCGGGCAGGGCGCTCATCGCGGCCTCCTTCTGAAGGTCATCGAGAGAGGTGGGTCGCTCAGTCCTGTTCCCAGGGCAGGCCCCGGAAACGCCAGCCATCGCCATGGCCGCGCTGCTTGTGGGCATTGATCTCGCCCTCGAAGCCTTCGAGCACATTGAAGACCTGGCTAAAGCCGGCCTTGGTGGCCGCCTCGGCGGCCAGCGCCGAGCGCTTGCCGCTGCGGCACAGCAGCAGCACCAGCTGGTTCTTGTCGACTATCTTGGCCTCCAGCTCACGCACAAAGCGTGGGTTGCGTGTCAGGCTGGTGCCGCTGGCCCAGGCCACATGAAGCGAGCCGGGCACCTGGCCGACGAATTTGCGTTCCTCGGCCGAGCGCACATCGACCAGTGTGGCCACGCCCGCCTGTACCAGGGCCCAGGCCTGGCTCGGGCTGAGGCCGCCGGCATAGGGCAGGGCGGCGGCGTCGGCTGCCTGGCGGGCCTTGTCGAGCGCCTGCTGCTGCTCGACGGACAGGGTGGCGGGGTGTTCAAGGGTGGCGGACATGGCTGTGGGGCTGTGGCTGATGGGGTGAGCCCAGCTTAAGAAGAGGGTTGCATGCGGGGAAGTGCGGCTTCTGAGCTTGCTTATCCGCAAAGCAAGTAAGCAGCCTCGATCACAGCGGTCGGGGCAGCGGTGTCAGCGGCTGCGGGCTGTAGCGGTCGGCCTGCACGGCCGGGTTCAGCCCGTGGGTGAAGACCTCGGGTGTGATCGCCAGCATGCCGGCGTCCCAGTCCAGCCAGTCGCGCTTGAGCTGCTCGAAGACCACCGGCTCGCGGGTCTTCAGATTCGCGCGTTCGCGCGGGTCGGCCAGCACATCGAACAGGAACTCGTGCTCGTTGATCTTCAGGTACTTCCAGCGCCCGTCGCGCAACGCGCGCTGGTTGTTGGCCTTGTAGCGCCAGAACAGCCGGCGCTCGCGCTCGGGCGCCTCGCCCTTCAGGATGGGCAGCAGGTTCTCGCCGTCGCTGGGGTAGTCGGGGTGGGGCCGCAGCCCGGCGGCGGCCAGCAGGGTCGGCAGCCAGTCCATCGTCGCGGTGACTTGTTCGCTGACCTGGGGTGGCAGCGCGGCCGGCCAGCGCAGCAGGGTCGGCACGCGCAGGCCCCCCTCCAGCAGCTCGGTCTTCTGGCCGGTGAAGGGCCAGGTCTTGCTGAAGCGCTCGCCGCCGTTGTCGCTGCTGAAGATCACGAGGGTGTTGTCGGCCAGACCCCGGGCGGCCAGCGTGTCCAGCACCTGGCCCACCGCGCCGTCCAGCGCCTGCACCATGCGGCCATAGGTGGCCTGGCTGCCGCCGTCGTAATGGAACAGGCTCCTCAGGTCGCGCGAGACGGCTTCGTCCTCCGGACCCTCCCAGGGCCAGTGCGGCGCGGTGAAGTGCAGCGACAGCAGGAAGGGCGCGTCGTGGCGGGCCGGGTCGCTCAGATAGGCAGCGGCTTCGTCGGCCAGGATCTGCGTGTAGTAGCCGGCCCGCTCCACCGGCAGCTCGTCCTCGTAGAGATCGCGTGCGACCTCGGTGCCGACGCCGGGCTTGTGCGTGAAATAGTCGATCACGCCGCCGTAGTTGCCGAAGAAGCGCCGGTAGCCGCTCTTCAGCGGGCCGAACTCGGGCAGCGACCCCAGATGCCATTTGCCGATCAGCGCGGTGTCATAGCCGGCCTCGGCCAGCAGCGAGGGCAGGGTCGGGTGCTCGGGCGGCAGTCCGATGGGGCCGCGTGGGCCGCGCGCGGTGGGGATGGGTTCCTCCAGCCCGCCGGGCAGGCGGTACTGGTAGCGCCCGGTCATCAGCGCGAAGCGGGTGGCCGAGCAGACCGCCGAGTTGGCATAGGCTTGCGTGAAGCGCACGCCGGCGGCCGCCAGCCGGTCCAGCTGCGGGGTCGCGTAGTCCCGCTGGCCGTAGACGCTGAGGTCGGCCCAGCCGAGGTCATCGGCCAGGATGAAGAGGATGTTGGGGCGGGTCTGGGCCATCGATCAAGCGCCCCCGCGAACCTTGCCGTCCTTGTCGGCCGGCTGCCAGAAGCCCTCGAGCTTGAGCTGGCGCAGCGCCTCGTTGACGAAGCGCGGTTCCAGCCAGGCCTCGACATCGAAGCCCTGCTTGATCAGGCCCAGGCGCTGGGCATCGGCGACCACGCCCTTGTAGGCCGTGCGGGTGAAGTCGTCGAACAGCGGCGAGTTGCGATTCTTCAGGCTGCTGTCCTGGTACTCCGCGCGGAACACCGCGGCCGGCGTGCCGCTGCTCTGCTGCCAGAGCTGGATCAGCGGCTCGCGGTTGGCCTCCTCGGAGGCCCATTGCGAGGCGCGCAGGATGGCGGCCACCAGCCGGGTCGTGTGGGCCGGGTACTTGCTCGTGAAGTCCTCGGTGGCCAGCACCGAGCTCTGTATCGTGTAGGCCGGGCCCTTGCCGCGGGTGTTGACCGGCAGGCTCACGCCCTTGTCGGCCAGCAGGTTCAGATCGACGCCGCCGAAGGTGGCATCGATGTCCTTGTTGACCACGGCCGCCTTGGAGGCAGGCCAGTCCAGGTTCAGCAGCTTGACGTCCTTCTCGGTCAGCCCAACATCGGCCAGGAACTGATCGAAGGGCCGCTGGTAGGCCGTGCCCTTGAGCACCGAGACCTTGCGGCCCTTCAGGTCGGCGAAGCTCTTGATGTCCGATCCCGGTGCCACCGCCAGATAGCTGTTGCTGCCGCGCACCAGCGGCAGGATCAGCTTGGTCTGCAGGCCGCGGGCGCGGCCGATCACCGAGGCCAGATCGCCGAGGTAGACCACGTCCAGCTGCCGGGCCGCCAGCGCCTCGTTGATGGCCGGGCCGGCGCCGCGAAACAAGGTCCATTCGATCTTGATGCCATCTTTCTTGAACTCCTCCTCGATCAGGCCGCGCGCCTTGGCCACGGCCAAGGGCGTCGCGCCCGGGAAGGAGTTCGTGCCGCTGCCCTGCTCGGGCGCGGCGATGCGGATCACGGCGGGGGCGGTCTGCGCCTGGGTCGTGGTGGCGAAGAGGCCCAGCAGGGCGGCGCTCAGAAGCAGGCGGCGGGAGAATGTCATGGTCGGGATCTCTGGGTTGCTTGTTATGCGCTGATGAGGCGGCTGACGAAACCATCGACACCGACGGCCGGCGTGCCGGAGACGGTGACGCGGCGCACCACGCGGTGCTGTTGTCCGTAGTCGTTGATCGCGTAGTGCTGGGTGGCGCGGTTGTCCCAGATCGCCACATCGCCGGGCGCCCAGCGCCAGCGCACCGTGTTTTCCAGCCGCAGCACATGGGACTGCAGGCTGTCGAACAGGCGGCGCGAATCGCTGCTGGACAGGCCCTGGAACTGCTTGACGAAATGGCCCAGCAGCAGCGCGCGCTCGCCGGTCTCGGGGTGCACATGGACCACCGGATGCTCGGCCTGCAGGGTCTTGGCGGTGAAGACCTCGCGGTAGCGCTTGCGTGCGACATCGTCCTCGGCGATCACGCGGGCGGCCGCATAGTCGTAGTCATTGCCGTGCAGCGCGCGCAGGCTCTCGGCCAGGCGCTTCAGCGGCTCGGGCAGGCCCTCGTAGGCCGCCACGGTATTGGCCCAGACGGTGTCGCCGCCATAGGGGGGCAGCACGACGGCGCGCAGCACCGAGACCTGGGGGAAGGCGGCCTGGAAGGTCACATCGGTATGCCAGGAATCGGCCCGCCCGCCATGCAGCGAGTCGAGCTCCAGCAGCCGCGTGCCCGAGGGTGCCGGCACCGTCGGATGGGCCTCCAGCGGGCCGAACAGGCGGCCGAAGGCCTGGTGCTGCTCATCGTCCAGATGCTGCTGGCCGCGGATGAACAGCACCTTGTGGCGCAGCAGGGCCGCCTTCAGCGCGGCAAAGCTCTCGGGGGCCAGCGCGCCCGAGAGGCGCAGGCCGCGCACTTCGGCGCCGATGCGGCCTGCCAACGGCTGCAGATCGAGTTCAAGCGCGGGGGAAAGGGTGGTGTCGCTCATGGTGGTCGGGCTCCGTGGTGGGTCAGATGGCAAAGCGCAGATCGCGCGGCGATAGCGGTGGTGGCGGCTCGGCCGCGATGCCGTCGCCCAGCTGGGCCAGCAAGGCCTGCTTGAGCGCGGCGAATGCGGGGCTGTGGCGCTCGCGCGGATGCGGCAGGCCCGGGCGCAGCTGGTGCTTGATGCGGCCCGGGCGCGGTTCCATCACGATGACCCGGTCGGCCAGGAACAGGGCCTCCTCGACATCGTGGGTCACCAGCAGCATCGTGATGCCCTCGGCCTGCCAGATGCGGCGCAGCTCGCCCTGCAGATGGGCGCGGGTCAGCGCATCGAGCGCGCCCAGCGGCTCGTCGAGCAGGAGGATCTCGGGCCGCGGCGCCAGCGCGCGGGCGATCGCGACGCGCTGGGCCATGCCGCCCGAGAGCTGATGCGGATAGGCCTGCTCGAAGCCGAGCAGGCCGACCAGCTCGATATGCTCGCGCACCGCGAAGCGCTGCTGGCCCGGCGTCAGCCCGCTGTTGAGCAGGCTGGCGGCAATGTTCTGCTGCACCGTCAGCCAGGGGAACAGGCGGTGCTCCTGGAACACGATGCCGCGCTGCAGGCTGGGGCCGGTGATGGGCTGGCCGTCCAGCAAGAGCTGACCCTCGAACTCGGGCTCCAGGCCGAGGATCAGGCGCAGCAGGGTCGACTTGCCGCAGCCGCTGGCGCCGACGATGGCGACGAACTCGCCCGGCGCGATGTCCAGATTGATGTCCTGCAGCACCGGCAGGCGCCTGCCCTTGGCGTCTATCGTGAACTGCTTGCTGAGCTGGCGGATCTCCAGCGTGCCGGCTTCGGCCATGGTGATCGTCCTTGTCGGTTCAGTAGTTGGCGACCGAGCGGCCGCGCCAGGCCAGGGCCCGCGCTTCGAGCCAGCCGGCGCCGCTGTTCAGCCCATAGCCGACCAGGCCGACGACGCCGACGCCCACCAGCACCAGGTCCATCTCGAAATGCTCGCGCCCGGCCACCAGCAGGCCGCCCATGCCCGGCCCCGAGGCCAGCAGATATTCGGCGCCCAGCGTGGCCAGCCACGCATAGATCAGGCCCAGATGGATGCCGGCGAAGATGCTGGGCGCGGAGGCCGGCAGCACGACGCGGCGCAGCAGCTGCCAGCGGCTATAGCGCAGCACCCGGGCCAGCTCGACCAGCTCGCCGGGCACGCTGCGTATGCCCTCGAAGCTGTTCAGCAGCACCGGGAAGAAGGCGGCGATGGCCAGGAAGGCGATCTTGGCCGTCTCGCCCAGGCCGAACCAGACCGACAGCAGCGGGATCCAGGCGAACAGCGAGATCTGCTTGAGCGTGTGCAGGCTGGGGCCGATCAGGCGCTCGGCCCGGCGCGACAGACCCAGCAGCGCGCCCACGGCCAGACCCGCCGCCGCACCGATGGCGAAGCCGATCAGATTGCGGCCCAGGCTGGCGCTCAAGGCGGTCCAGAGCTGGCCCGAGGCGATCAGCTCGGCGCCGCGCTCGGCCACCTCGGCCGGCGAGACCAGCAGCTTGGAGTCCGACCAACCCGAGGCGCGCGCCCACCACCACAGCGCCAGCACGGCCAGCGGCAGCAGCCAGCCGCGCAAGGGTTTCGGGACGGGGTGTCGGGCCGCCATCAGAAGGCCTCCTTGCGCCAGCCCAGCAGGCGGCGCTCGATGCCGGCCAGCAGCCGGTCCAGCGCCCAGCCGAACAGGCCGACCACCACCACCGCCGCCAGCACCAGTTCCAGCTGGAACAGCTGCCGGCCATAGACGATCAGAAAGCCCAGCCCCTCGCTGGAGGCCAGCAGCTCGACCATCACCAGGGCCAGCCAGGCATGGGTCAGGCCATGGCGCAGGCCGGTCCAGACGGGCGCCAGCGCGGCCGGAAAGACCACGCGGCGCAGCAGCTGCCAGCGGCCGTAGCCCAGCACCTTGGCCACCTCGATATGGCGGCTGGGCACGTTTTCCAGACCCTTGAGCGTGTTCAGCGCCACCGGCACCAGCGCGGCCTTGGCGATCAGCAGGTATTTGAGCGACTCGTCCATGCCCACCAGCAGCATCAAGAACGGCAGCCAGCCCAGCACCGGCACCTGGGCCAGGGCCTTGAAGCTGGGATACAGATAGTCCTTCAGCAGCGGCGACAAGCCCATCGCCACACCCAGCGCAAGACCTGCCCCCAGACCCAGCGCGAAGCCGCCCAACACCCGCTGCAGGCTGATCCAGGTGTGGCCCCAGATCTCGCCGCTGGCGATCAGCTCACGCAGCGCGGCCGCCACATCGCCGGGCGGCGGCAGCACCTGCGGCGCGACCCATTCGAAGCGGGCGGCGATGAACCACAGGCCCAGCAGGATCAGCGGCACCAGCCATGCCCACAGCAGGCCCTGCAGCCCGCGCTGCAGCGCCGGCCACCAGCGCGGCGGCAGCCAGCGCGGGCTGGCGTCAGCGACGCGGGCGGGCGGCAGGCCAAGAGAGGGATCGAAGGACGGCATCGGCAGATTGTTCGATCAGCGCCGAGGCCGGCCAACGAAGCTGTACGCATAAGCTTGTGCTCGAAACAAGCCTGGGCCGCAGCAGGCCTGGTTCGCGTCGCTGGCGTCGATCAGGTCGGCCGACAACGACCGGATGCATCGCCCTGCTGTTGAGGAGGCAGAGCCGGCGCCTGCGGCTCAGAGCGCGAAGGCGCTCAGCCGGGCGGCGGGCGTCTGCAGCAGATGCAGGGCCGGCCGCGGCTTGAGCTCGGGGTGCATCTCGGCACGGGCCCAGGCCTCGTCGACACCACCGCTGATCACGCATTCGCTGGCCTGGTGCGCGGCCTCGCTGGCCCGTCGTGCCAGCACGCTGCGCAGTCTCCAGCGGGCCACCGCCAGCCGACCGGCGACAGCACGGGTGGCGCACAGCGCACCTTGCGGTGCCGCTGCGGACCGGCACAGGAACTGCCAGAGCGCATCAAGCCGTGACAGTGCCTCGGCGGCTTCGGCAGCGCTGGGCTCGCGATGAGCCAGTGTGCCGAGCACGGCTTGCAGCGCCGCATGAATCGCCAGTGGGTTGGCGGGTCGATGCCCGCTGCCTCGCAGCCCGACCAGGCCGGCGCAGCACAGCGCCCTTGTCGCCCGCGACTGCTGCGCCCGGGTGGCCGCTGCTGCCGCGCCGGCGCCGGCCTGCTGACCCGACAGCAAGGCATGGGCCACCGTGCCCTGGGGCAGGCCGATGCCTGCGGGCATCGGCTGCCAGGCCGCGCCACCCGCAGCGTAGAGCCCGTCGACAGTGCTGGCACCTTCGACACCCGCGCGCAAGCCGCCACCATGCTCCATGCCGCTGAGTTGCGCGCCCGCCTCGGCCGCCATCAGCAAGGCCTCGCTGCTGGCGATGATCACGGCGGCCGCCTCGATGCGCCAGGGTGTCTCGGCCGTGCCGCCGACTCCGGCCGCGCCGCGCACGGCGCCTTCGCGGTCCAGCAGCAGCTCCAGCGCCGTGTGTTCGGCCAGGCGACGCAGGAGCCGGCCGCGCCCTTGCATCGCAAGAGCCTGGGCCGGTGCCTGCTGCTTGTTCTTGTCGAGCTCGGCGGCGTCGAGGCGGTCGACCAACAGCACGCGGGCGCCACCGGCCGCAGCCGCACGGGCGGCCTGCGTGCCGGCGCAGCCCGCGCCAATCACCAGCACGTCGCAGCGCATCGAGGCGCGGCTGTCGATGACGGGATCGGTCGCGGTGTTGGAGAAGGGTCTGCGCAGACTGCCCATGGTGTGTTCTCTGGCCTTCACCGGCCGGTTCCGCCTGGTGTCGGGCGGGGCTTCGGTGCATGGTGCGGACCTTAGGCCCCGATGCTGGCGCCGGGAACGATCAAATCCGAGTTTGGACATGCGGGCGGCGCATCAGATCGACGGACTCCCGGTACGGGGGGGGCATCCCGGCAGGGGCCGCGTACTGGGCTCGCCTCGCTCGGAAGCGAAACGCACATTGATGGACGGGATTTTTCTGACCCGGTCCTGTGCATATCGATCTGCGCAGATCTTTGTTCGCACAGCAGCCTCGGCCTGCCACGATCGCTTCGCGCTGGCCAGGATGCTGCGCTTCAAGCACAACAACAGCTGCCGATCTCGGGCAGGGCAAGAGGGAGTGTGATTCGATGAAGGAGCCGAACCCGCAGTTCGCTCAGGGACCGCTGCTGCTGAGCTGGCCGGCCCTGGTGCTGGCCCTGCTCACCGTGCTGGCTCTGCTGGTCGGCAGCGGCCTGCTGCTGAAGCCCGCGTTGCTGACCGGGCCCTGGGCCGGCTATCTGGTGCGCGACGAGTTGGACGACTACGCCTTTGCGTCCCGCGAGGTGCTGAAGCTGCGCGAGCAGCCGCGCCGCATCGAGGGCGCGGTGCTGATAGGCACTGCGGCGATGCGCGAAGGCCTGCTGAACCAGGCCGATGCCAGCCGCCTGCTGTCGCACAAGATGGGCCGGGCCAGCGAGGTGATGGCGCTGATGACCGGCGGCCAGTCGGGGCTGGAGATGACGGCGCTGGCCGCCGAACTGGCGCCGCATCTGGACGGCGTGCTGGTGCTGGGGGTCAGCCCGAGCCGGCTGGCCGCCGATCCGGCCGAGCTGGCCGCGCTGGTGCGCAAGCCGCGGCTGGCCTTCCAGAGCGAGGCCTTCGATGCCGAGGCCCGCGCCAATGGCCACGCGCCGCTGCCGCGCCACGGGCACTATCTGCTCGACAACTACCCCTTCTTCGTCGCCCGCTACTGGGATGCGCTGAAGCATCTGGTCAGCGGACCGGTGGCGCGCTGGAACACCCATCCCTATCTGGACCGCACCCCGAAGACCGAGCCGGCCTGGCAGGCCGATGCCCGGGTGCTGAAGCAGCGCCTGGCTTCGTACGAGCGTCATGCCGAGCGCAATCTGGCTTCCTATGAGCGCCTGCTGGCGGGGCTGACCCGCTACCCCTCGGTCAAGGTGCTGCTGCTGGATATTCCGCTGAACCCACGCGCGCGGCGCGAGATCCTCGGGCCGGAGTTCTACGCCGGCCACCGGGCCCGCGTCGCCGAGTTCGCCCGACGCCATGGCGCGGCCTATATCAACCTGAACGATGTGCCCGGCCTGGCCGAGGCGGATTTCCAGGACTGGAGCCATATCCGCAGCGCGCGGGCCCAGCAGGAACTCAGCGATCACTTGTTCAATGCCGTTGCGCAGCAGCTGCCGCGCCGGCCCACACCTTGAGGAGAGGGACCCGATGCGCGAGAAGTTCAAGACCCTGTTGAAGACCGGCGTCACCGGCCTGGTGTTCGGCTTCCTGCTGTACTCGGCCCTGCTGGCGATGCTCGCGGTGGCCTCGGGTGCGCGGGTGTTCCGCTACCAAGGCTTTTGAGCAAGGGACGGAGCGAGCGATGTTTCAATCCTGGACCTACTGGGCCAGCCTGGCCGCCAGCGTGCTGGTCTACTGGCAGCTGCCGATGCGGGCCCGACCGCTGCTGCTGCTGCTGGTCTCGCTGGCCTATCTCTACAGCCTTGATCCGCTCGGCGTCACCGGCCTGGGCGTCTGGGTGCTGGCCTTTCTGGCGATCGGCTGGCGGCTGCGCGAGCGCGATGGCGAATCGAGTTCGGCGCTGGCGCTGGCCGCCATCGTCGGTCTGCTGGCCTATCTGGCCTGGTACAAATACCTGCCCGAGCTGGCGCCGGGTCTGGGGCTGGACGGCGAGTTCCGCGACGTGGTCGCGCCGCTGGGCATCAGCTTCATCACCTTCCGGCTGATCCACTACCTGGTCGAGGTGCAGCGCGGCAGCCTGCCGGCCTACCGGCCGCTGGACTTCCTGGCCTATGCCTTCTTCTTCCCGATCTGGACCGCCGGGCCCATCCATCGTTTCGATGCCTTCAAGTCCTATGCCGACGGCGCGGCGCCGCGCTTCGACAAGGAAGACCTGCGCATCGGGCTGAACCGCATCATCAACGGACTGATCAAGAAGTTCGTCGTGGCGGACCAGCTGCTGCCGCGCCTGTTCGGCCCCCATGCCTCGGCGCGCGAGCTGATCGACAGGCTGGCCGGTGCGTCGACGCTGGAGGTCTGGTGGTTTCTGGCCGTCTCCTTCCTGATCCTCTATATGGACTTCAGCGGCTACTCCGATATGGCGATCGGCTCGGCCCGGCTGTTCGGCATCCGCGTGCTGGAGAACTTCAACTTCCCGGTGCTGGCGCGCAATGTCTCGGAGTACTGGAAGCGCTGGCATATGAGCCTGGCGAACTGGTGCCAGAGCTATGTCTATATGCCGGTCATCGCCCACAGCCGCCAGCCCTATCTGGCCGTGTTCGCGACCTTCAGCATCATGGGCATCTGGCACGCCGGCTCCTGGCACTGGCTGTTCTGGGGCCTGCACCATGCGCTGGGCATCAGCCTCCACCGCCTCTGGGCGGCCGAGAAGCGGCGCCGCCAATGGACCTGGTTCAGCCAGGGTTTCAGCCGCCATCTGGCGCTGCCCCTGACCCTGTTGTGGGTGATGGCCGCCGGCGCCTTCACGACCGTGCACCAGGTCGGCAGCCTGGGCGACAGCTTCCGCATCCTGGCGCGCGCTGTCGTGCCCAGCTTCCCCGCCGGCACGGCGGGCGAGGCTGTCACTCATGGAGATTGATGATGTCCGAACCCATCAGCATTTACGAGCTGCTGCGCCGCGCCGCGCAGCGCGATCCCGAGCAGATCGCGCTGATCGATGCCGAGCAGCATTACAGCTACCGCGCGCTGCTCGACCGGGTCGAGGCCTGCGCCGCCGGGCTGGCCGGGCAGGGGCTGGGCCCCGGTGCGCGGCTGGCGATCAGCATGAGCAAGGGCGTCGAGGAGGTGGTCGCGATGCTGGCGGCCTCGCGGCTGCGTGCGGCCTACGCCAATATCAGCCGGCAGTGGACCCCGGCCCAGTTGCTCGACGCGGTGATCGAGCTGGGGGCGGACCTGCTGCTGGTCGATGCCGAGCGGGCGCAGCAGTTGGCCGGGCTGCCTCGACCGGCCTCGCTGCGCTGGCTGGTCACCACCGGCGAGCCGGGGCCGGGAACGCTGGGCTGGGCAGCGCTGCTGGAGGCGGGGCGCCGGGCAGAGCTGCCGGAGCGGCCGGGCCTCGATGGCGATCTCTGCACCATCATCTTCACCTCGGGCTCCAGCGGCAAACCCAAGGGCGTGCTGCTGAGCAACCGCAATATCGTCAGCTCCATCCAGTCCACCGTGCAGTACCTGGGCAACCATGCCGGCGACCGGGTGCTGGCGGTGCTGCCGTTCTGCTTCAACTACGGGCTGGGCCAGCTGCTGACCATGCTGGCCGTCGGCGGCACGACCGTGCTGCACAAGAACTTTCTGGCCACCGATCTGCTGGAGGCGCTGCAGCGCCACCGCATCACCGGCCTGGCCGGCATACCGCCGCTGTGGACCGATATCGTCGAGGTGCTCGAGGACGCGCCGCAGCGCTTTCCGGCGCTGCGCTACATCAGCAATGCCGGCGGCAAATGCGCCGAGCGCGTGCTGGCGGCGCTGCCGCAGTGCTTCCCCGATCAGCAGATCTTTCTGATGTATGGCATGACCGAGGCGGTGCGTTCCAGCTATCTGGCGCCCGCCGAATTCGCGGCCAAGCGCGGTGCGCTGGGGCGGGCCGTGCCGAACGCCGAGCTGCTCGTGCTGCATCCGGAGGGTCGGCTGTGCCGGCCCGGCGAGGTCGGCGAGCTGGTCCATCGCGGGCCCAGCGTCGCGCTCGGCTATCTGAACGCGCCACTGGCCAGCCGCGAAAAGTTCCGTGCCTTGCCGCTGCAGGCCGGGGTCGCGACCGCACCCGACGAGCGGCTGTGTTTCAGCGGCGATCTGGTGCGCCTCGACGCGGACGGCGTGCTCTGGTATGTCGGCCGCTCGGACCGCATGATCAAGTCCAGCGGCTACCGCATCAGCCCGACCGAGATCGAGGATGTGCTGTCGACCGCGCCGGGCGTGCAGAAGGCCATCGTGTTCGGCCAGGACGATGAGCGGCTCGGCCAGAAGATCATCGCGCTGCTGACCACGGCCAATGACGAGACGCCCAACCCGGCCGGGCTGCGCCAGCATTGCCGCGGCCGGCTGGCGCCCTATATGACGCCGGTGGTGTTCCACCACTGGCGCGGACCGCTGCCGCTGACCGGCAACGGCAAGATCGACGTGCCGCAGCTGATCCAGCGCTACCAGCATCTGGCGCCATCGCGCCAGGCTCACACCACGCAACACTAGGAGAGAGATTGCCATGGCAAGAATTGACGACGCGACCCTGGTCGCCCTGGTCGCCGGCCTGGCGGCGCTGCCGGCCGAGCGGCTCGAGCCCGACACGCCGCTGATCAGCAGCGGCCTGCTCGATTCGTTCGCGATGCTGGAGCTGGTGGCGGCGCTGGAGCAGCAGGGCCAGCTGCGCATCAAGCCCAAGGACATCCATCTGCGCCATCTGGATTCGCTGGCCCTGCTGCGCGGCTTTCTCGCCAAGCTCGACGCCTACGCGCCGGCCTGATGCCGGCGCCGCTGTCTCATCAGGGGGCCGGCACCCGGCCTTGCATCGTGCTGATCCATTCGCTGGCGACACGGGCGGCGGCCTGGGATGTGCATGCCGACTGGCTGCGACGGCAGGGCTGGCGGGTGCTGCGCTACGACGTGCGCGGCCATGGCCGCAACCGGCCGGCCGAGGCCGGCTGCAGCCTGCCGGCCCTGGCCGACGAGCTGGAGGCGCTGCTGCGCGCGCACGCGGTCGAGCGGGCCCATCTCGTCGGCATCTCGATGGGCGGCATGATCGCGCAGCAGCATGCGATCAGTCATCCCGGCCGGGTCGCCTCGCTGACCCTGATCGCGACGCTTGGCCACAACGAGGCCCCGGTGCGCCGGGCCTGGGACGAGCGCATCGCGCTGGCGCGCGAGGCGGGCATGGGCGCGCTGGTGCAGCCGCTGCTGCAGCGCTGGTTCACGCCGGGCTTTCGCGCCCACCACGCCGGCCCGCCGAACCGGCTCGGGCAGTGGATCGCGGCCATGGAGGTCGAGAGCTTCGCGGCCTGCGGGGCCGCGGTGCGCGATGTCGACACGCTGGCCGGCCTGCGCGGCTTGCGGGTGCCGGCCCTGGTGATCGCCGGCGCCGAGGATCTGGCCAGCCCGCCCGAGCGGGTGGCGCTGCTGGCCGAGGCCCTGGCCGGCGCGCGCTTTCGCGTCCTGCCCGACGCCGCGCACTGGCTGCCTCTGCAGCAGCCGCAGCGCTTTCGCGCCGAGCTGCGGGACTTCCTCAGCGCACTGCCACCCTGAAGCCGGTTGCGTCGGGATTCGTCTATCCATATGCCGACATCTGCGTTCCGGCTTCTCGCTGCGCATGAAAGCATCGCCGCTTCCTGTCAGCCCGAGCACCACGATGAAACGATTGCTTGTCACCGCGACCCTGCTGGCGGCCCTGCTGCCTCTGCTCAGCCAGGCCACGACGCTGCGCTGGGCCCGCTCCACCGACGCCTCGACGCTGGACCCGCACGCCGTCAACAACGGACCCAACCTGAATCTGCTGCAGCAGATCTATGAGCCGCTGCTGATACGCGGGCCGGACGGTTCGCAGCTGCCGACCCTGGCCACCAGCTGGAAGCTGACCGCCGACCCCAACGTCTGGGAGTTCAAGCTGCGCCAGGGCGTGCGTTTCCACGACGGCACGGCCTTGAGCGCCGACGATGTGGTGTTCTCGATCAAGCGGGCCAAGGCGCCCAGCTCGGACATGAAGGCCTTGCTGGTCTCGATCGCCGATGTGATCAAGGTCGATGCCCACACGGTGCATATCAAGACCACCGGGCCGAATCCCATCCTGCCGGCCAATCTGAGCAATATCCTGATCGTCAGCGCCAGCTGGGCGCGGGCCAACCGCGTCGAGACCCCGCGCAACCCGGCCGATGGCGAGGACAGCCACGCCACGCGCCACACCAACGGCACCGGGCCCTACCAGCTGGTCTCGCGCGAGCCCGACAGCCGCACCGTGCTCAAGCAGTTCGACCGCTACTGGGGCAAGGGCAGCTTCCCGCTGGAGATCAGCGAGCTGGTCTATCTGCCGATCAAGGCGCCGGCCACCCGGGTCGTGGCCCTGCTGTCGGGCGAGGTCGACTTCGTGCAGGACGTGCCGATCTCGGACATCGCCCGGCTCAGCGAGGACGCGCGGCTGCGCGTCACCCAGGCGCCGGAGAACCGGGTCATCTTCCTGGGCTTCAATGTCGGCGAGGGCGAGCTCAAGTACGCCGACGTCAAGGGCAGGAATCCGCTGGCCGACCGGCGCGTGCGCGAGGCCTTCCATCTGGCCATCGACCGTGAGGCGCTGAAGCGGGTCGTGATGCGCGGCCTGTCGGTGCCCACCGGCATCGTCGCGCCGCCCTTTGTCCATGGCTATGACAAGCGCTTCGACAGCCTGCCCAAGCCCTCGGTCGAGCAGGCCCGTGCGCTGCTGGCCGCGGCCGGCTACCCGGACGGGTTCGGCCTGACCCTGCATTGCACCAATGACCGCTATCTGAACGACGAGGCGATCTGCACCGCGGTGGCCGGCTTTCTCGGCAAGATCGGCGTCAAGGTCACGGTGGTGGCGCGGCCGCTGGCCATCCAGACCGCTGCGCTGAACAGCCAGGACACCGACTTCTACCTCTATGGCTGGGGCGTGCCGACGCTGGACTCGGCCTATATCTTCGACTACCTGTTCCACTCGCGCAGCGCCAGCCGCGGCTCGGCCAATGCCACCCGCTATGCCAACCCCGCGCTGGACCAGAAGATCGCCGCGCTGTCCACCGAGGGCGATGTGCGCAAGCGCGACGCCAGCATCGCCGAGATCTGGAGCACGCTGCAGAAGGAGCAGATCTACCTGCCGCTGCACAACCAGATCCTGACCTATGCCACGACCCGCCGCTTCGACATCCCGGTCAACCCGACCAGCGCGCCGTTCTTCAAGTTCTACAAGGTCTTGAAGTGAGCCGCCGATGCTGAACTTCCTGCTGCGCCGGCTGGCGCAATCCCTGCTGGTGCTGCTGGCGGTGTCGCTGCTGTCCTTTCTGATGTTCCGCTACATCGGCGACCCCACCGTCAGCCTGCTGGGCGAGGATGCCAGCCAGGCGGACCGGGCGGCGCTGCTGGCCAAGCTGGGCTTCGAGCAGCCGGTGCCGGCCCAGTACCTGGCCTATCTGGGGCGGGTGCTGCAGGGCGAGTTCGGCATCTCCTACCGGCTCTCGCGCCCGGTGCTGGAGCTGATCCTGGACCGCCTGCCGGCCACGCTGGAGCTGGCCCTGGTGGCCGGCAGCATCGCGCTGGCCGGCGGCATCCTGCTGGGCATCTATACCGCCGTGCGGCGCGAGGGCCGGCTGAGCCGGCTCATCATGACCCTGTCGCTGCTGGGCGTGTCGCTGCCGACCTTTCTGATCGGCATCGGCCTGATCTGGCTGTTCACGGTGCAGCTGCACTGGCTGCCGGCCTTCGGGCGTGGCCCCACGGTCGATCTGGGCGGTTGGCGCAGCGGCCTGCTCAGCGGCGCCGGCTGGGCCGCGATCACGATGCCGGCGCTGACCCTGGGCCTCTACAAGCTGACCCTGATCATGCGTCTGGTGCGGGCCGAGATGCTGCAGGTGCTGGGCAGCGACTACATCCGCTTCGGCCGCGCCCGCGGCCTCAGCGAGCGCCGCCTGCTGCTGGGCCATGCGCTGCGCAATACCCTGATCCCGGTGATCACGATCACCGCGCTGCAGCTCGGCTCGCTGATCGCCTTTGCCGTGGTCACCGAGACGGTGTTCCAGTGGCCCGGCGTGGGCCTGCTCTTCATCTCCTCGGTGCAGGCGGTCGATGTGCCGGTGATGGCGGCCTTTCTGCTGCTGGTGGCCGCGGTCTTCGTCACCGTCAATCTGCTGGCCGACCTGGCCTATCTGCTGGCCGACCCGCGTCTGCGCAAAGCCTGAAACCTCACGATGAACAAGACCTTGTTGCTGAAACTGCTGCGCCTGTGGCCGTTGCATCTCTTGCTGCTGCTCGCGGCGGCGGCGCTGCTGGCGCCCTGGATCGCGCCGCAGAATCCCTTCGACCCGGCCCAGCTGGAGCTGATGGACGGCTACACCCGACCGTTGCAGCAGGGCGCGGCCAGCGGGCGCTGGTATCTGCTGGGCAGCGACGACCAGGGCCGCGACCTGCTCTCGGCCATCCTCTACGGCGCCCGGGTGTCGCTGGCGGTGGGCCTGGCCGCGGTAGCCTTCTCGCTGCTGCTGGGCGTGGGCCTGGGCCTGCTGGCCGGCTATGCCGGCGGCTTGCTGGACGCGCTGATCATGCGCGTGGCCGATGTGCAGCTGACCTTCCCGGTGATCCTGGTGGCCCTGCTGCTGTCGGGCCTGCTGACCGGCCTGCTGCAGGGCCTGCTGCCGCCCTCCCAGCGCGAGGCGCTGGCCATCTATGTGCTGGTGCTGGCCATCGGTCTCTCCGAGTGGGTGCCGTACGCGCGCACCGTGCGCGCCGCCGTGCTGGTGGAGAAGGGCCGGGACTATGTGCTGGCCGCCCGCGTGATCGGCCGCAGCCCGGCTGCCATCGCCTGGCACCACATCCTGCCCAATATCGCCGCGCCGATCACGGTGATCGCGACGATCAGCTTCGCGCTGGCCATCATCGCCGAGTCCACGCTGTCCTATCTGGGCGTGGGCCTGCCGCCCACCACGCCCTCGCTGGGCACGCTGATACGCCTGGGCCAGGGTTTCCTGCTCTCCGGCGAATGGTGGATCCTGCTGTTCCCGGCGCTGCTGCTGCTGGCGGTGGCGCTGTCGGTCAATCTGCTGGGCGACCGGCTGCGCGACCATCTGAACCCGGGTTTGCGATGAGCGCGATCAGTGCAAGGATGGCGGCGGCACGGCCGCCCCTGCTGAGCGCGCGCGGCCTGCGCGTGGTGTTCGACACGGCCGAGGGCGAGCACGAGGTGCTGGACGAGCTGTCGCTGGAGATCGCGCGTGGCGAGGTGCTGGGCGTGGTGGGGGAGTCCGGCGCCGGCAAGTCCATGCTGGGCAAGGCCATCGCCGGCCTGATCGAGGCGCCCGGCCGGCTGGCCGGCGGCGAGGTCTGGCTCGACGGCCAGCGCATCGACACGCTGGGCGCCGCCGCGCTGACCCGGCGGCGCGGGCGCCGCATCGCGACCGTGTTCCAGGATCCGCTGGCCAGCCTGAACCCGGTGCTGAGCATAGGCCGCCATCTGAGCGAGACCCTGCGCGTGCATTTCCCGCTCGATGCGGCGGCCGCGCGCCGGCGCGCGGTGGCCCTGCTGGAGGAGGTGGGCATTGCCGATGCGGCGGCCAGCCTGAGCCTGTACCCGCACCAGTTCTCCGGCGGCATGCGCCAGCGCGTCGCGATCGCGCTGGCCCTGTGCGGCGAACCCGAGCTCTTGATCGCCGACGAGCCGACCACGGCGCTCGATGTCTCGGTGCAGGCCCAGGTGATCGCGCTGCTGCGGCGCCTGTGCCGCCGGCGCGGCATGGCCCTGCTGCTGATCAGCCACGATCTGGGCGTGATCGCCAGCATCGCCGACCGCGTGCTGGTGCTGCGCCAGGGCCGCCTGGTCGAGCAGGCGCCGGTGCGCGAGATCCTGGGCTCGCCGCGCCAGCCCTACACCCGCATGCTGATGGCCGCGATTCCGCCGCTGGGCCGCCGGCTCGAGCGCCTGCCGCTGCCGGGCGAGTCCGCCGATTGTGGGGTCAGCGGGATCAGCGCCCCGCGTGCGCCCGGCACGCCGCTGATCGAGCTCAAGCACCTGTCGCGCCGCTTCGAGCGTACGGCCGCATCGGGCTGGCGGCACTGGCTGCGCCGGCCCGGCGAGCCGCTGCTGGCGGTGCAGGACATCAGCCTGCAGATAGGGCGCGGCCAGACCTATGGCCTGGTCGGCGAGTCGGGATCGGGCAAATCGACGCTGGCCCGCATGGTGGCCGGACTGACCCCGCCCAGCCAGGGTCAGGTCTTGCATGGCGGGGTCGACCGCTGGGCCGACCGCCAAGCCGCCGCGCGGCTGCGCGGGCGCTTCCAGATGGTGTTCCAGGATCCCTATGCCAGCCTGAACCCGCGCTGGAGCGTCGCCCGCATCATCGCCGAGCCGCTGCAGGTGCTGGGCCTGATCACCGAGCCGGCGGCGCTGGCCGCCGAGGTGGAGCGGCTGCTGCGGCGGGTGCGCCTGCCGGCCGACAGCGCGCGGCGCTATCCGCAGCAGCTCTCGGGCGGCCAGCGCCAGCGCGTCGCGATCGCCCGGGCTTTGGCCAGCCGGCCCGAGTTCATCATCTGCGACGAGCCGACCTCATCGCTCGATGTCTCGGTGCAGGCCCAGGTGCTGAACCTGATGCGCGATCTGCAGGACGAGTTCGGCATCAGCTATCTGCTGATCAGCCACAACCTGGCGGTGATCCGCTTCATGGCCGACCAGGTCGGCGTGATGCAGGCCGGCCGCCTGGTCGAGAGCGGGCCGGCCGAGGCGGTGTTCGGCGCGCCGCGCCATCCCTACACCCGCGCGCTGTTCGACGCCGTGCCCGCCCTGGACCCGCCGCAGGCGGCCGAGGTCGCGGAGCCGGCGCTCGCATAAGCATAGAAGGCAATCGGCCTTCGCCGCGCGCAGACCCGCTCCTAGACTGGCCCGCGTCCACAACCCATTCACACCGACAGCGATGAAGAAGAACAGCAGCAGATTGAAGACCGCGCTGGCCCTGGCCGGCGGCGTTCTGATGATGATGGCCGGGGCCGCCCGCGCCGATGCCACCTTGGACAAGATCAAGCAGCAGGGCCGCATCGTGATCGGCGTGATGATCAGCGGCGGCCAGTTCGGCAGCATCGATCCGGCCACCCAGCGCTTCACCGGCTGGAACCCCGAGCTGGCCCGCGATCTGGCGCGCAAGCTGGGAGTCGAGCTGGAGGCCGTGCAGGTCTTGTCGGGCAACCGGGTGCAGCTGCTGCAGGCCGGCAAGGTCGACGCGCTGATCGCGTCGATGGAGCTCAACGAGGCGCGGGCCGAGATACTCGGCTATGCACCGACCCCGCATTACCGCGTCGGCGGCAGCGCCGTCGTGCCCAAGCGCAGCGGCATCCAGCGCTGGGAGGATTTGCGCGACAAGCCGGTCTGCCTGTCCCAGGGCAGCAGCTATGCCAAGCCGCTGGCCGAGCAGTACGGCGCCCAGGTCAAGGGCTTCAAGACCTCGTCCGAATCCCTGCTGGCCCTGCGCGGCGGCAACTGCGTGGCGGCCGTGCACGACGGCATCCTGATTCATCCGCTGCTGCGCGGCAATGCCGAATGGGCCGACTACGCCGCCCCGCTGCCCGAGCTGATTCCCGCGCCCTCGGTGATCTGGGTGCGCAAGGGCGAGACCGACACCGCCGCCGCGATCGACAAGGTGGTGCAGCAATGGCATCGCAGCGGCTGGCTGATCGAGACCGAGAAGCGCCTGGGCATCGCGCCGGCCAGCCCGCTGCTGGCCGAGCTGCATGCCCAGCTGAAAGGCCGCCGATGAAGCGCCGGCTGCTGGCCGCCGTGCTGGCGCTGTCCAGCCTCGCGGGCCCAGTGCTGGCCGACGCGACGCTGGACCGGCTCAAGCAGCGCGGCCGCCTGGTGGTCGGGGTGATGCTGTCGGGCCCGCCGTTCGGCAGCATCGATCCGGCTACGCAAAAACACATCGGCTACAACGTCGAGCTGTCCGAGGCCCTGGCCCGGGCACTGGGCGTCGGGCTGGAGACGGTGCAGGTCCAGCCCTCCAACCGGGTGCAGTTTCTGCAGACCGGCAAGGTCGATGTCCTGATCGCGAACATGCAGTGGACCGCCGAGCGGGCCGAGATCCTGGGCTTCGCACCGACCCCGTTCGAGGAGGTCGGCGGCACCGCGATCGCGCGCCGCGGCAGCGGCTTGCGGGACTGGGGCGATCTGCGCGGCAAGCCGGTCTGCGTGTCCCAGGGTTCGAATTACATCAAGCCGCTGGAAGAGCAGTACGGTGCGCAGATCAAGGCCTTCCGTGGCCAGCCCGAGTCGCTGCTGGCGCTGCGCGGCGGTGCCTGCGTCGCGGCGGTCCATGTCGGCCCGACCCTGCGCCAGCTGCAGGCCGACAACCCCGAATGGGCAGAGCACGAGATCCCGATTGCCGCCGAGCTGCTGCCCTCGGACTCGGTGATCTGGACGCGCAAGGGCGAGGTCGATGCGCTGGCCGCGATCGACCGCGTCATCCGGCAATGGCACCGCAGCGGCTGGTTGATCGAGCTGGGCCGGCGTCACGGCATCAAGCCTTCGGCCAAGCTGCTGGAGCTGCACGGGCAGTTTCGCAAGCAGCCGGCATGAGCGGGGCAGGGTGGGTCCATGCTTGATGCCTTGCTGGCCGTGCCGGTCGCGGCCCTCAAACCCCTAGGGCTGAACTATGACTTCCTGCGCGAGGCCGGCGAGCGCGCCGCCTTTGTGCGCGGCATGGGCGTGACGCTGCAGCTGTGCCTGCTGGTGATCCCGGCCAGCCTGGCGGCCGGTGTCGGGCTGGCGGCGGCGCTGACCTCGGGCCGGCCCTGGCTGGCGCTGCCGGCGCGGGCCTTTGTTGAAGTCACCCGCAACACGCCGACCCTGGTCCAGCTCTACTGCGCCTTCCTGGTGCTGAATATGCTGATCACGCAGCAGCTGCAGGGCCTGGGCGCGAGCAATCCGCTGACGCCCTTTGTCTGGGTGGTGGTGGTCGTCTCGCTGCACAAGGGCGTGTTCCATGCCGAGGCCCTGCGCGCCGGCATCCAGGCCGTGCCGGCCGTCACGCTGGAGGCGGCGCGCTCGCTGGGCTTCGGCCGGCGCGCACTGCTGTGGCGCATCGAGCTGCCGCTGGCGCTGCGCTTTGCGCTGCCGGCCCTGGTCAACAACCTGGTCGATCTGGTCAAGATGACGGCGGTGGCCTCGGCCATCGCGGTCGGCGACGTGACCTACGAGTCCATCATGATCTGGAGCAATCGCGACAATGTGCTGGAGCTGCTCTTGCTGATCCTGCTGTTCTTCGGCCTGCTGACCTGGGGCGTCGCGCGGGCCGGACGCTGGCTTGAGCTGCGCCTGAGGATGCCCGGCTATGGCCAGTGACAGCCTGATGCCGCTGGCGCTCCAGCATCTGTGGGTCTGGACTCCGGCCCTGCTGGGCGGCATGGCGGCCAATATCTATATCAGCCTGCTGGCGATGGCGCTCGGGACGGTGGCGGGCCTGCTGGTCGGCGCGGCCCTGCTGTCGCGCCGCTCCTGGCTGCGCGGGCCCGCCGGGCTGTGGGTGCAGGCCTTTCGCAATGCGCCGGTGCTGGTGCTGATCTACTTCACGACCTATGTCTTCCCCTTCGAGATCGGGCTGGCGTCCTGGCGCTTTCCTTTTCCCGACTGGGTCAAGGTGGTGCTGGGCCTGGCCCTGCCGGCCAGCGCCAATGTGGCCGAGATCTTCCGCGGCGCGATCCAGTCCATCCCCGCCACGCAGTGGGAGGCCGCGCAGTCGCTGGCGCTGCGGCGCCGCCAGATCTATCGCCTGGTGATACTGCCGCAGTGCCTGCGCCGCATGCTGCCGCCCTGGATGAATCTCTACGCCAGCATCACGATGAGCACCTCGCTGGCCTCCCTGGTCGGTGTCCACGATGTCGTGGACCGGGCCCAGATCGCCAGCAACACGGTGGCGCGCAGCGACTTCACCGTGCTGGTCTATCTGAGTCTGCTGGCGCTCTTCTTCGCCTACTGCTACCCGATCGCCCGCTACACGCAGGCGCTGGAACAACGCCATGCCCGCCATTGACCGCACCGAAGCTCCGCTCGTCGAGCTGGACGACATCCACCTGTCCTTCCCCGGACCGGGCGCCGCCAACGAGGTGCTGAAGGGCATCTCGCTGCGCCTGCAGCGCGGCCAGGCCCTGTCCATCATCGGGCCCTCGGGCTCGGGCAAGTCCACCATCCTGCGCTGCATCACCGGCCTGCTGAGGCCGCAGCGCGGCCGCATCCGCGTCGGCGACACCCAGGTCGACGGGCTGCGCAGCGAGGCCGAATTCATCGCGCTGCGCAAGCGGGTCGGCTTTGTGTTCCAGCAGTACAACCTGTTCCCGCACCTGACCGTGCTGGAGAACCTGCTCATCGCGCCGACCCGGGTGGCCGGCCGCGAGCGCGCCGAGGCCGAGCGGGAGGCGAGGGTCCTGCTCGACAAGGTGCGGCTGGGCCACAAGCTGCAGGCCTATCCGGGCGAGCTGTCCGGCGGCCAGCAGCAGCGGGTGGCGATCGCGCGGGCGCTGGCGATGCGCCCCGAGCTGATGCTGTTCGACGAGGTCACCTCGGCGCTGGACCCCGAGACGGTCGGCGAGGTGCTGGGCGTGATCCGCGAGCTGGTGGACGAGGGGCTGAGCTGCATCCTCGTGACCCACGAGATGCGCTTTGCCGAGGAGGTCAGCGACGCGGTGGTGTTCACCGAGGCGGGGCGCATCGTCGAGCAGGGGCCGCCCCAGCGCCTGTTCCGCGCGCCGCTCAACGAGCGCACCCGCAGCTTCCTGAACCGCAGCCTCGGCGATCAACGCCCGCCCGCGCCGCCCCGGCCTGCGCCGCCGGCCTGGCCCCTCCATCAACTGCGTTTCTCGATCTGATATGAGCACCACCACGCCGCCGCGCAGCCTGCGCCTGGGCCTGTTCCTGCAGGCCGCCGGCCATCATGTGGCCGGCTGGCGCTATCCCGGCGCCGCCTTCGGCAGCGAGAACCTGCCGCACATCGTCGGCATCGCACAGGCCGCCGAGGCGGCCAGGTTCGATCTGATCTTTCTGGGCGACAACCTGGCCACCCATGCCAAGGAGCATCCCTCCTTCATCGCCCGCTTCGAGCCGCTGACCCTGCTGTCGGCGCTGGCCATGGTGACCGAGCGCATCGGCCTGGCGGCCACCGCCTCGACCACCTATGGCGAGCCCTTTCATCTGGCCCGCGCCTTCGCCTCGCTGGACCTGCTGTCGGGCGGGCGGGCCGGCTGGAATGTCGTGACCTCGACCAGCCCCGATATCGCGCCCAATTTCAGCCGCACCGAACACCCCGAGCACGAGGCCCGCTATGCCCGCGCACTGGAGTTCGTCGAGGTGGTCAAGGGCCTGTGGGACAGCTGGGAGGAGGGCGCCTTCATCCACGACAGCGCCACCGGCCGCTATATCGACCCGGCCAAGCTGCACACGCTGGACCACCGCGGCGCGCATTTCCAGGTGCGCGGCCCGCTGAACGTCAGCCGCAGCCCGCAGGGCCAGCCGGTGCTGATACAGGCCGGCTCGTCCGAGACCGGCCAGGACCTGGCGGCCCGCATCGGCGAGCTGGTCTTCACCGCGCAGCAAAGCCTGGAGGATGCCCAGGCCTTCTACCGCGGCCTGAAGGCGCGGCTGCCGGCCCAGGGCCGCCGGCCCGAGCACTGCCTGGTGATGCCCGGCATCCTGCCCATCGTCGGCCGCACATCCGCCGAGGCCGACGAGAAGTTCGCGACCCTGCAAAGCTATATCGAGGGTGCCAACGCGGTGCGCCTGCTCAGCGAGCGCCTGGGCCACGACATCAGCGACTACCCGCTGGACGGCCCGGTACCCGAGCTGCCGCCCTCGCAGCTGAACCAGAGCCGCGCCAAGCTCCTGACCGATCTGGCGCGGCGCGAGGGCCTGAGCCTGCGCCGGCTCTACTACCTGGTGGCCGGCTCGCGCGGCCACAAGATCGTTGCCGGCACCGGGGCGCAGATCGCCGACACCTTGCAGCTGTGGTTCGAGTCGGGTGCGGCCGACGGCTTCAATGTGATGCCGCCTTACTTCCCCGGCGCCTTTGACGACTTCGTCGCCGAGGTGCTGCCCATCCTGCGCGAGCGCGGCCTGCTGCGGCACGACTATGAAGGCCGGACCCTGCGCGAGCACCTGGGCCTGCCGGTGCCGGCCAACCGCCATGCCGCAGCCGGCTGAGCCCGGCCGGCTGCGCCGTCATCGGCCAACGCAGAAGCTTCTGCGCTTTGCTTCGTTCGCCGCCGTGGGCAGCGCTGCGACCATCGGACATCGACAAATTTTCGGAGTGACCGATGAGTGCAGAAAAACTATGGCGCCAGCTCGCGCTGGCCCTGCTGGCCCTGGCCGGCACCTTCTTCCTGCCCCATGAGCTGCGGGCGCAAGACCTGCCCCCCGAGGTGCGCTTCGCCTATGCCGGCGGGCCGCGGGTCTGGATACTGGGCAAGATCGACCAGTCTTTCGACAAGGCCTTCGGCACCAAGGTGCGCTGGATTCCGTTCGCGACCGGCGCCGATGTGCTGAGCCTGTTCGCCGCCAACGAGATCGACATCGCCCGCTTCGGCTCCAGCCCGGCGGCGGCCGGCATCGCCCGCAAGCTGCCGATCGAGATCATCGGCGTGCCCGAGGTGATCGCCACCAGCGAGCGCCTGATCGGCCGCACGGCCAAGGGCATCAACAGCCTGAAGGACATCGAAGGCAAGACGGTGGCTTACCCGGCCAACTCGACCGCCCACTACGCGCTGGAGGCCGCGATCAAGGTGCACAAGCTCGACAAGAGCAGGATCCGCCTGGTGCCGCTGAAGCCGGCCGAGATCGTCGCGGCCTGGAAGCGCGGCGACATCGACGCCGGCTATGTCTGGGGCCCGTTCACCCAGCAGCTGGAGGCCGATGGCGGCAAGGAGGTGTTCGCGACCAAGCAACTGCAGAAGGACGGCTATCTGGTCTACAACAACTTCGTCGTGCGCAAGGCCTTCGCCGCCCAGTATCCGCAGCTGGTCTCGAAGTTCCTGGCGGTCTACCAGCAAAATCTGGAGCAGTACCAGCGCGACCCCGAGGGCTCGACCCGGGCGATTGCCGAGCATGTCGGTGTGCCGGTCGAGACGGCCCGTTCCATCCTGACCGGGCTGGAGTACGCCTCGCTGAAAGACCAGCTGACGCCCGCCTATCTGGGCCAGGGCGCGACGGCGGCGAACGCCGGCATTGCCCGCGCCGCCAAGGACACGGCGCTGTTCCTGGCCGAGATCGGCGAGATCCGCCGCGCCGATGTGCCCGACAGCTATGCCCCCGCAATCAACAGCAGCCATGCCGCACGCGCACTCGCTGGCCAGTGAGGCCGCAGCGCCGGCGCCCGGCGCTGCTTTGCGGCCGGCGCCTGGCGCCGCCTGGCGGCTGACGCCGGCCTGGCGGCTGCGCGCGCTGAGCATAGTGGCAGTGCTGACCGTGCTGCTGCTGTGGCAGCTCAGCGGCAGCCTGGGCTGGGTCGATGCGCTGCTGCTGCCGCCGCCGGCCGAGGTGCTGCGCACCGTGCAGGAGCTGTTGCAGCAGGGCTACCGCCAGGTGCCGCTGTGGCAGCATGTGGCGGTCAGCGTCGGCCGGGCCCTGGCGGCCTTTGCGGCGGCCGTGCTGATCGGCGTGCCGCTGGGGCTGGCGATGGGCCTGTCGTCCACGCTGTCGGCCTTGCTGAACCCCTTTGTGCAGTTCCTGCGCCCGCTGCCCAAGATCGCGCTGATCCCGCTGGTGGTGGTCTGGCTGGGCATCGGCGAGGGCTCGAAGTTCTTCCTGATCTTCATCTCGACCGGCCTGAGCGTGGTGGTCAGCGCGGCGGCGGCGGCGGCCGCGGTGCCGCAGGGCCGCCTGCGCGCGGCCCAGGTGCTGGGCGCGAGCCGGCGCCAGCTGTTCAGCCATGTGGTGCTGCCGCACAGCCTGCCCGAGCTGTTCACCGGCGTGCGGCTGTCGGTGGGGGTCGGCTGGACCTCGCTGATCGCCGCCGAGATGGTGGCCGCGACCTCTGGCCTGGGCTGGATGGTGCTGAATGCCAGCGCCTATCTGCGCACCGACATCGTGATGCTGGGCATTCTGCTGCTGGGCTTCACCGGCTGGGCCTTTGACTGGCTGCTGCTGCGCGCGCAGCGGCGTTTCGTGCCCTGGGCGGGCAAGGAGTGAGGACATGAGCGAATCCACCATGCCCCAGATCGAGCTGCGCGGCATCGTCAAGCGCTTCGCGGCGCCGGGCGGCGGCAGCACCCCGGTGCTGAACCAGCTCTCGCTGAGCATCGCGCCCGGCGAGTTCGTCTGCCTGCTGGGGCCCTCGGGCTGCGGCAAGTCGACGGTGCTGAACCTGCTGGCCGGCTTCGAGCAGCCGGACGCCGGATCGCTGCGCTTCGAGGGTCGGCCGATCGGCGGCCCGGGGCCGGAGCGTGGCGTGGTGTTCCAGCAGCCGCAGCTGTTCCCCTGGCTCGATGTGCTGGGCAATGTCTGCCTGGGCCCGCGCCTGGCCGGCCAGCCGGCGGTGGCGGTGCAGGGCCGGGCGCGCGAGCTGCTGGCCCGGGTCGGGCTGCAGGGCTTCGAACACCACCCGCCCTACCAGCTCTCGGGCGGCATGCGCCAGCGCGCCGCGCTGGCGCGGGCCTGGCTGCCCGAGCCGCAGGTGCTGCTGATGGACGAGCCCTTCGGCGCGCTCGATGCGCAGACCCGGCTGATGATGCAGGAGCTGCTGATCTCGGTCTGGCAGGCCCAGCGCACCACGGTGCTCTTCATCACCCACGATGTCGACGAGGCCCTGGCCCTGGGCGACCGGGTGCTGCTGATGTCGGCCCGGCCGGGCCGGGTGATCGAGGAGCTGCGCCTGCCCTTCGAGCGGCCGCGCCGGCTCGAGGACCTGGTGGCCGATCCGCGCTACGGCGAGCTGAAGCGCCGCGTGCTCCTGAGCCTGCGCGAGCAGGCCGCCACAGCGCTGGCATGACCATGAGCTACCGACTCTCGCTGCTGGACAAAAGCCCCATCCCCGAGGGCGCGACCGCCGCCGAGGCCTTGCAGCGCACCACCCTGCTGGCCCAGCGCGCCGAGGCCCTGGGCTATCACCGCTTCTGGGTGGCCGAGCATCACGGCACGGCCTTGCTGGCCAGCTCGGCCCCCGAGGTGCTGGCCGCCCACCTGCTGGCGCGCACCCAGCGCATCCGCATCGGCTCGGGCGGCGTGATGCTGCAGCACTATGCGCCCTACAAGGTGGCCGAGGCCTTCAAGCTCTTGGCCGCGCTGGCGCCGGGCCGGGTCGATCTGGGCGTGGGCAAGGCGCCCGGCGGCCTGCCGGCCTCGACCCGTGCGCTGCAGGCCCGCCACGACCCGTCGAACGGTCCGACCTTCGCCCAGCTGCTGGCCGATCTGGACGGCTTCCTGAGCGCGGCGCCGGGGCGGGCGCTGGCCGGGCCGCTGCCGCCGGTGCTGCCCGAGCGCATCCTGCTGGGCGGCAGCCCCGACAGCGCCGAGCTGGCGGCCGCCCAGGGCTGGGCCTTCTGCTATGCCGGCCATTTCAACGGCGACCCGGCCCATATCGAGCGCTCGCTGCAGGCCTACCGCCGCGCCGGCGGCCGGGCGCCGCTGCTGGCCCTCTATGCGCTGGCCGCCGCGACCCAGGCCGAGGCCGAGCGCCTGGCCGGCGCGCTGCGCCTCTACAAGCTGCACCTGAGCACCGGCCAGAGCGTCAATCTGCCGACCCTGGCCGCGGCGGCCGAGTTCGCACGCCAGGCCGGCTTCGAGCGGCCCGAGGACTACCGCATCGAGGAGCTGCGCCCGCAGGTGCTCGCCGGCACGCCCGAGCGGGTGCGCAGCGCGCTCGACGCGCTGCATCGCGAGTTCGGCGTCGCCGAGTTCGTGATCGACACCCCGGTGCCGGACTTCGATCAGCGCCTGGCCTCGGTCGAGCTGCTGGCCCGCAGCTTCACCCCGGAGCCGGACTCTGCGGACTGAGCCCGCACCGAACCCACGGAGATTCAAACCACATGACCCAGACCTCCATTCCCTTCGGCCTGATGCTGCAGGGCGCCGGCAGCCATATGCACTCCTGGCGCCACCCCTCGGGGCCGGCCGATGCCAGCGTCAATCTGGACTTCATCATCGAGACCACGCGCAAGGCCGAGGCGGCCGGCATCGCCTTCGCCTTCGTCGCCGACGGCCTCTTCATCAACGAGAAGTCGCTGCCGCATTTCCTCAACCGTTTCGAGCCGCTGACGATTCTGTCGGCCCTGGCCATCGCAACCCGCAAGATCGGCCTGGCCGGCACGGTCAGCACCAGCTATAGCGATCCGTTCACGGTGGCGCGCCAGCTGGCCTCGCTGGACCTGATCAGCGGCGGCCGGGCCGGCTGGAATGTCGTGACCAGCCCGCTGGAAGGCTCGGCCAGCAACTACAACCGCAGCCATCCCGAGCACGGGCTGCGCTACCAGATCGCCGACGAATACCTGGCCGTGACCCAGGGCCTGTGGGACAGCTGGGACGACGATGCGCTGCTGCGCGACCGCGCCAGCGGCCGCTTCTTCGACCCGGCCAAGCTGCACAAGCTGGATCACAAGGGACGCTTCTTCCAGGTGGCCGGGCCGCTGAACATCGGCCGCTCGCCGCAGGGCCAGCCGGTGATCTTCCAGGCCGGATCCTCGGACGCCGGCATCGCGCTGGCCGGCAAGTACGCCGACGCGGTGTTCACCCGCTCGCCGACGCTGGAGGAGACGCGCAGCTTCCGCGCCCAGGTGCGCGACAGCGCCCGGGCCCAGGGCCGCGCGGCCGACGCGGTGAAGATCTTCCCCGGCGTCGGCCCGGTGGTGGCGGCCACCGAGGCCGAGGCCCAGGCCAAGTACCAGCAGATCCGTGAGCTGCTGAGCGTCGACGATGCGCTGGCTTACCTGGGCCGCTATTTCGACCATCACGACTTCAGCCAGTACCCGCTGGACGAACCGTTCCCCGAGCTCGGCGAGATCGGCAGCAACAGCTTCAAGTCCACCACCGACCGCATCAAGGCCGAGGCCCGTTCCCAGGGCCTGAGCCTGCGCCAGGTGGCGCTGCAGGCGGCGACGCCGGCCTCGCAGTTCGTCGGCAGTGGCGAGCGCATCGCTGACGAGCTGATCCACTGGATCGACAGCGGCGCGGCCGACGGCTTCATCCTCGGCTTCCCGGTGCAGGCCCAGGGCCTGCAGGACTTCATCGCACATGTGCTGCCGGTGCTGGAGGCGCGCGGCCGCTACCGCCGCGAGCTGCCCGGCGCGACCCTGCGCGAGCACCTGGGCCTGCCGCGCAAGGCCAGCCGCCATGCCGGCAGGCCTGATGCAACAGCCGCTACGGCAGCGGAGGCGGCATGAGCGGTGCCGATGATGGCAGCCTGGTGCTGAACCGCGCGCCGGGCCTGGGCCAGACCCTGGCGCGGCAGGCGGTCGAGCGCATCGGCCGCGAGATCAGTACCCATCTCGACGAGTTCATCGCGCTGCGCCGCGACATCCACCGGCACCCCGAGCTGGCCTTCCAGGAGCACCGCACCGCGGCCCTGGTGGCCGAGCGGCTGTCGGCCTGGGGCTACGAGGTCAGCACCGGGATTGCCGGCACCGGCGTGGTCGGCAGCCTGCGCCGCGGCAAGGGTGGCAAGCGCCTGGGTCTGCGCGCCGATATGGATGCGCTGCCGATCCGCGAGGCCACCGGCCTGCCTTATGCCAGCGTGCACGAGGGCGTGATGCATGCCTGCGGCCACGACGGCCACACCACGGCCCTGCTGGCGGCCGCCCATTACCTGGCCCGGCACGGCGATTTCGACGGCACGCTGCAGCTGATCTTCCAGCCGGCCGAGGAGATGGGCGGCGGAGCCAAGAAGATGATCGACGCCGGGTTGTTCGAGCGCTTCCCGGTTGATGCGGTGTTCGGCATGCACAACTGGCCCTGTGTTGACGCCGGCCATCTGGGCTGTGTCGACGGCCCGGCGATGGCCTCGGTCGACCAGGCCCTGATCACGGTGCGCGGCAAGGGCGGCCATGGCGCGCAGCCGCAGGAGACGGTGGACCCGGTGCTGGTCAGCGCGCATCTGATCACCGCCTTGCAAAGCGTGGTGGCGCGCAATATCAACCCGCTGGACATGGGCGTGGTCACGGTGGGTTCGATCCACGGCGGCTTCGCGGCCAATGTGATCCCCGACACCGTGGAGCTCAAGCTGACCGCACGCTCCTTCAGGCCCGAGGTGCGCGAGCTGCTGCGCCAGCGCGTGCCGGCGCTGGCACGTGCCCAGGCCGAGAGCTTCGGTGCGGTGGCCGAGGTCGACTACCGGCTCGGCTACCCGGCCGTGATCAACCACCCGGCCGAGACCGAATTCGCCCGCGAGGTGGCGCGCGAGGCCCTGGGCGCCGACAAGCTCGACGCGGACTTCCGTCCGCGCACCGCCAGCGAGGACTTCGCCTACATGCTGCAGGCGCGGCCGGGCAGCTATCTCTTCATCGGTAATGGCGAGGGCCCGGCGCTGCACAGCCCGAAGTACGACTTCAACGACGCCGTCCTGGCGCCGGCCGCGACCTACTGGGCCCGCCTGGTCGAGCGCTATCTGGCCTGAAGGGGGAGAGCGATGAGCGAATTCCATTTCATCGACACCAGCCCGCTCGATCCGCTGGCCAAGCCGCTGATCGACGAGTTGCGCCATGAGTACGACAGCCGTTACGGCGACTTCTTCCGGCGCGACGGCATCAGCGCCCAGACCGAGCTGGAGCGCTATCCGGCCGAGCTGTTCACGCCGCCGCAGGGCGGCAGCTTTGTGCTGCTGCTGCGCGAGGGCCGGGCGGTGGCCGGCGGCGCGTTCAAGCGCCATGCCGACCCGCACACCGCCGAGTTCAAGCGCATCTGGACCGACCGCCGGCTGCGCCGCCAGGGCCTGGCCCGCCGCGTGCTGATCGAGCTGGAGAGCCGCGCGCTGCGGCAGGGCTATCGGCGCATCTACCTGACCACCGGCTGCCGCCAGCCCGAGGCCGTGGGCCTCTATCTGGGCTATGGCTACCGTGCGCTGTTCGCCCCCGATGCCGACCTGGAGGCGCTGCGCTCGCTGCCCTTCGAGAAGCGCTTGCCCGGCCCGCCCCCTGTCGCAGCTCAGTCCGGGCTGGCGGCGGGCGCGGCCTCAACAGCGATATAAACACCGAACGCAAACCACCCCACCATCGATCATGAGTGCTCTGCTGGACATCACGCTGCCGCGCAGCCTGGACCTGCTGCTGGAGCAGGCGGCGCGCGAGCGCCCCGAGCGCCTCGAGGCCTGGGTCTTCGAGGACGAGGCGGCGCGGCGCGAGGCCGAGCGGGCGCTGGCCGAGCTGGGCATCGCGGCCCGCATCCGCAGCGCCTACAAACCGCTGCTGCACGCCTGGCTGGAAGGCGAGCTGGCGCTGCCGGCCGGCTGGCGGCTGCTGCTCATCACGGTGGCGCCAGCCGTGCTGCAGCGGCTCAAGGTCGAGGCCTATCCGCTGGCGGCCTTGCTGGGCGAGGGCGAACTGGGCTTTGAGACCGATGCCGCGCTGCCCCAGACCGAGGCCCGCGTCAGCGCCGACGGACGGCCGCTGGCGACGCTGTTCGTGCCCATCGATCAGGCCTTCGCGCCGCTGGCCTGGCGGCGCAGCTGGCGCGCTGGCCGGCTGATCGAGGATGCGGCCTTGGCCGGCTGCGACTATCGAGCCGCCTACGAGGCGGCGATGGCGGCGGTCGCCGGCCATCATTGGGGCAAGACCGAACCCTATTTCGAGCAGCTGCGCATCGAAGTCGAGATCGGCGGCATCGAGCGCGCGCTGCCCTATGACGAGGAGCTGATCAGCACACGCGAGGCCTTGCACGAGGATTGCTACTTTGCCGTGCTGGAGTTCTTCCAGCGCCGCGCCGGCCGCCCGCCGGGCGACCGCACGCTGCGGCCCGGCCAGATCATCCCCGACATCCGCGCCGCCGCAGGCCGCACGCGGGTCAGGGTGCTGCTGAGCGCGCCGGCACCACAGGCGCAGTCGTCCGAGCCAGTATTGGTGGACGACCTGGCCGTGCAGGCTGCGCCGCTGTCGCCCGAGGCGGTGGCCGCCTGGCTGGCGCCGCTGCAGGGCGAGCGCTTTGCCTGCCTGTCGCACCAGGGCCGACCGGTCACGGGCCTGCACCGGCGTGGCACGAAGCCCGGCATCGTGATCAGCGCTGGCCAGCATGCCAATGAAAGCTCGGGCGTGGTGGGCGCGCTGCGCGCAGTCCAGGTCTTGCAGCAGCAGGACCAAGCCCATTACGCGCTGGTGGCGCTGGAGAACCCCGACGGCGCGGCCCTGCACCAGGCCCTGATCCGCGGCAACCCGCGCCATATGCACCACGCGGCGCGCTACACCGCCTTGGGCGACGATCTGGAGGCGCGCAGCGGCGCCGAGCTGGGCGAGAAGGCCGCGCGCCAGGAGGCGATCGCGCGCACCGGGGCCGGCCTGCATTTCAGCCTGCATGGCTATCCGGCCCATGAGTGGACCCGGCCCTTTGCCGGCTATCTGCCGCCGGGCTTCGAGGACTGGGCGCTGCCGCGCGGATTTTTCCTGATCCTGCGTCGACACCCGGGGCGGGATGGCCTGGCCTTTCTTGAGGCGCTGAGCGCGGGGCTGGCGCAAGACCCGGCCCTGGCCGCGCTGAACGCGCGCCAGCAGCGGCTGTGGCGCGCGCACTGGGTCGATGCCGACACGGCGCCGCTGCTGCTCAACGGCATACCCTGCCTGATCCAGGACGACAGCCGCTCGACCGTGCCCTTCACGCTGATCACCGAGTTTCCCGACGAGACGGTCTACGGAGAGGCCTTTGTGCTCGCCCAGCGCACCCAGATGCGCACCGTGTTGCTGGGCGCCGAGCTGTACTGGCAGGGCTTGCTGGGCGAGGCGAGGGCAGGGGCTGCTGTTGCGCCGCGCCGCGCCGCGCCGGCGCAGGTGTCTGAGTAGGGCTTTTGGGCTCGACGATGGCGAGGCTGGAGTATCGACGACGGTTGTCCTGCCTCACTCCGATGACGCGCAACGTGGCGCCAGCACGTCGTTCACATCATGTCCTGTGCACCGCATGAAAGCGCACCTGCTGCCGAGCTGAAACTCTGGTCGGCTACCTGTCGAGGGCTGACCGTGGTTTGTGCACGGTGCCTGTCAAGAGGTCTTCTTTGGATCCCCCCGATAAAGCGGCTCGGCACGCGGAGATGGTGCTGGCCGTATCTTCTACAAGTCCCGAAGATCCGAGCTGATCGTCTAGCCGGTGCCGAGCCTCGCACTCGCTACTGCTGCTTCGCGCCCTCGGTCAGGCGACGACCGAGCCCGACTGCATAGGGGGCGGCGCGGGCGACAATCATCGGATCGGCGGACGGCTCCACGCCCTTGGGAAGAACCATGGGGTTGTAGGTGATCGTCAGGCAGGCGCCGCCACCGTCCTCGGCCACCGAGGTGACTTTCAGCAAACCCAGATTGAGCTTCTTGCGTCCTTCCGGCAGCGGTACGGTCGCGCTGTCGATCTTGTCGCCGGGCTGAGCCAGTTCCAGGTTGAAATTAAAGGCGACCTTGCCGTCCTTGACTCGTTGTCTGAGCTCATCAAACAGGAAGCTCGGCCCCTTGGTCTTGGCCTCCTCGTCACTCAGGCCTTGCACGCCGCCCACAGGTTCGAAGATCCACTTGCCGAACTGTTTTGTGCCGGCGGTGTTGACAAAGCCGAAGGCGCTGACGCCCCAGTAGTTGACTGTGCCGAAGCTGGCCGGCACCGGCTGGGATGCGTAGTACTTGCCCTGCAGCAGCACTTCCGGGTTTGCATCTGCAAATGCCTTGACCTTGGCCGCATCTGGCATCTTGGTGGCGGGGTCAGGCTGAAGAGAAGCCAGCCGCGCGAGGAACTGCTGTGGCGATGAAGCACCAAACACCGGCGCCGAGATATTGCCCATCTGCCACAACTCGCCATCGGGCAGATTGAACTGCAGAGCCATATTGCGCTGGGACTTGGCGTTGTCAGGTGCCTTCGGATTGGCGCCACCCACCGAGAAGCGCAGCACGACGGGCACCGGCTTGCCGCTGAAGGCCGAGGCTGTCGACAGCGCGCGCGCATCTGCGGTGCCGACGAATTCGCCCACGGCGCAAACACCCTTGGCACCCGAGCGGCGAAAGCCTTCGAACTTGCCGAAGGTGGACTCGAACTGATCCAGGACGGTTTTGGGGTCTATCTGCGCGGTCGCGGGCGACTGTGCAAATGCGGTCGAGGTCAACGCAGCGGTAGCGGCAGCCACGGCAGAGAGAAGCAGCTTTGGCATAGACAAGACTCCTGAGGCTATGAGGTTTGCACAAGAAGACGAGCCGGTAGCCGCGCAAGGCTCAGGCAAGGTCTCACCGAGTAGTCGAGCCGGCTGCGTTTAACTTACACAGGGCCTGGAAAAGTGTCCGGCTCTGCACTGACCCCTTCTACATCAGGCCAAGCATGGCTCTGTACAGGAATCCAAGTCGTGAAGTCGAAGCCTCTGAAAATCTCTGCCGCCGCTCTTGCGGCGCACAACTGAACTGAGCCTGATCGGCTCGGGGCCGGCGCTCTAGACGCCGGCCTTCTCTAGTTCATCAGATGGCCACACTCATGTGGCGGCTCAAGCCGGACAGGGCCGGCGAAGAGTCAGGCGCGAGCGGCGCAAGGCCAGCACGCCCAGGCCCAGGGCCAGCAGGGCCCAGCTCGTTGGTTCAGGTACCGGCGTCGTGAAGTTGGCCATGGTGGCGATCTGCTGTGCGCTCAGACCGTCCAGGCGCGGTGCACTCAGCAGCGACTCGCCGGTGGATTGGGCCAGCCACAGATCGGACACGGTCGGGCCGTTCACATCGCTGGCGAGGAAGGCGAAGTTGAGCAAGCTCAGGCTCTCGCCGGGCTTCACGGTGACGGAGAAGCCCACGTTGTAGCGGTCGGGCGTGATCGCTGCGCGGCCCAGGCCGTTATTGCCCGAGACCAGGGCCAGCACCGGATCGCTGCCGCAACTGCCGCTGCCGTCGTCCTCGCAGCTGACCAGCAGGCCGGGCTTGGTGCTGCGGACCAACTCGTCGCCGTCCGAGCCGAGGTTGCCGAAGAAGTTGAGCGTGGTCGTGATGCTGCTCGCACTATGGTTGGTGAAGGTGTCGAAGAAGCGGAAGACGTTCCCGCTGAGCAGCTCGACCTGGCGCGTCTGGCTCAGGGCGCCGACGCCGCTGTTGTAGAAGCCGAAGGCGTCAAAGGCGCCATTGCCGCCATCGACCACCTGGCCGAGTGCCTGGTTGTAGAGCGGTGTCGTGCCGCCTGCGCCGAGGTAGCTCTGGCCATAGCCGCTGCCGTTGAAGATGTCGGCCGAGGCCTCGAACTGTTCCGCTGCGCAGGCCGGAGCGAGGGCGGTGGCGAGCGCCACACCAAGAAGAAGGCGTTGAATCATGGGAAAGTACTCCAAGGAAAACGGGGCCGCAGTGGCGGCCGGCAGTATCAGTTGCGGCGTGCGGTGAGCCACTGTTCGGGCGGGATGGGTTTGCCGACCAGACGCATCTCGCCGATCCAGCCGTAGAAACCGTCGTCGAGCACGCCGTCCCACCAGCCGGCTCCGATGATCCAAGGCAGCGGTGAGCTCTGCGAGCGCGTGCCCGTTGCTGCGTTGCTGACATTGCGCAGCACCGGCGCGCCTTCGACATAGAGCGTCGTGGTGGCGGTCGCCGGATCGTTGACGATGGCGACGTGGTACCAGGTGTTGCGTATCAGCTCGCCCGACCAGTTGGTCTGGGCATAGCGTGAATTGGACGCCGGCACCACTTCCCATTGCACTTCGCGCAGGCTGGAGATCGCGAACAGCACGCTCGAAGCCTCCGGGTCACCGCCCTGGTAGCCACCGGGCACCGCACCGCGATTGCCTTGGCGGCCGAGCAGATTGCCCCAGCGGTGCTTGCTCGCGTCCCAGTCGGCGGGAATTTTGACGAAGGCTTCGATCGTGTAGCCGGTCCAGAAGCTGCGGCCGTTGACGGGTGCGCCCATCGCGGTCAGGAAGGCGCTGAGGCGGCCCACCGTCTTGTCGCTGTTGAGAAAGCGCACGCTGCCCGGGGCCGACGACAGCCGGTGTTTGTCGGTCGACCAGGTCACGTCGCCCACCATCGCCGGCCCGATCAGGCCGGCGCGACGCATATCGTGACCCGCGAAGATATCGGGCAAGGTGTCACCGACCTTGACGATCTGGCCTTCCGTGATGGTGGTCGGCGCGCGCCAGTGCGCGTAGGTGTCCGCCACATAGGGGAAGTCGTTCGAATCGAGCGGAGGGCGGCTGAGCTTCGGTGGCGGCTCGACGTAGTTGGCCAGCAGCTCGGTGCGCACACGCGGCAGGATGGCCGCGCCATTGCTGGACATCGTCGGTCGCCAGCGCAGGAAGCCCGCAAAGCGCTTCTTGAAATTGATCGGGATCGTGAAGCGATTGTTGGCCTGGGTCAGCTCCGCGAAGTCGAACTGGTTGAGTGTCTGCTTGGGCTTGCCGACCACCCAGGGCGAGAACGACATCACATCGATCTTGTTGTTGCTGAAGTCGACCTCATAGAGCCGCATCATGGCGTTGCCGCCCTGATAGTCCATCTGGTAGTCGACCACCATCTGGTGCACTTCATTGCCGAAGGCATTGAACTTGCGCAGATGGGCGGCGCCGTGGTGGTGACCGTTCAAGGTCATGAAGATCTGATCGTTGTCGTTGATCAGCTGGGCCCACAGCATCTTGCCGTAGGCCGTTTCCAGCGGGCTGATGCCGTCGCTGTCGATGTTCAGCAACTGGTGGTTCGACAGAATCACCGGCAATGTGGGGTTGCGTGCGATGACGCTGCGTGCCCAGGCGATGCCGGCGTCGGAGATGCGCCATGACAGCGACAGCACCATGAACTTGATGCCATGCGACTCGAAGACGTGGTACTCGTGAAAGCCGGAGCTGTCACGCTCACGGAAGGTTGATTGCCGGGCCGCCCGGCTGCGCGGGAACCACTGCAGGTAGGGCTCGGCCGCCAGCTGACGCTGGGCATCGGTGCCGAAGCCTTGATCGGAGGGCTGGTGGTAGTCGTGGTCGTTGATGACGTCGTGATTGCCGGCCAGGATCGAGTAGGGCACGCCAACGTTTTCCAGCTGCTGCATCGCGGCGTCGGCCACGCGCCACTGGTTGGGTTTGCCCTGCTGGTCAACCACATCGCCCAGATGGATGACGAAGGGGATGTTGTAGCTGCGGGCATTGCTGGCGATCCAGCCGGTCTGCGCCGCAAAAGGCGTTGAGCCGTAGCGATTCTGGAACTGCTGGCCCTCATCGGTGGTGGCGTAGCGGGCGTAGAACTGGGTGTCGGGCAGCACCGCGATGGCAAAGCTGGTGACGGCGCTGCCGGCGGCTTCGGCCGGCTCCGCGCCGCCCAACAGGCTGCCGCCCATCGCGAATGCCGAGAGGCCGGCCGCACCGCGCAGCAGCTGGCGGCGGTCAGGGGTGGGTGCGTCTTCGCCGCTCATATTGAGGTCGTCGTTGCCGGTGTTGTCGCTGTTCATGCAAGGGCCTGTGGGAGTCAGTGCTGCACCCAGTGTCGCCACGGGCAACGACCCGCCCATGACGCCGGCATTAGCCCGTTTGCACTGGCGCTGTGCGGTGGCCGTGCGAGGCGCACCGAAGCGAGGCGTGGCTTGCTGGCGGTGCGCTGCGCAGACCATCTGTCCGCAAGCGCTGCTCGAACAAATTGTTACGTAGGAGGCGGCTCGCGCCGGCGTGCTTCATCACGGCGTCACCGGGCCTGAGCACACTGGCGTCTACCGAAACAGGCATTGGCCGATTTCCCCTGACCCGAGATTCCGATGAGAACGCCTGAAGAAACGCACCCGACGCATCTGTGGTCCACGCTGGCATCAACCCTGGAGCTTGCGGGCTTCGAGCCCAGCGATTTCGAGATGTCGGAGGGGCGCCCGGATGAACTCCGTCATGTCGGTCTGCCCGACCGCTTGCTGACGGTGCGCCGCCGCTCCACTGGCCATCGCCAGCTTTATGCCGTGGCACCGGGTTGCCCCTGGCTGTTCAGCGCGTTTGCCGATCTGACGGCCGGGCGTTTTGGACACCCATCCCGCAGGGCCCTGAGCTGATTCGCAGCCATGCACGCTGGCTGGTCAAACCCACCTGCGTTGACAAAGCCAAAGGCGCTGACGCTCCAGTAGTTGGAAGTGCTAAAGCTGACCGGCACCGGCTGGGACATATCGTACTTGCCCTGTCGCAGCACTTCCGAGTTCGCGTCTGCGCCGTGCCCGAAGCTGTAGGCATAGCCCTTGTCAGGCCCCTGTGGCACCCGTACATTTGCCGAAAACACATGCATTGCATGCTTGTGCTTGAGCAGCCGGTGTCAGGCCCGCCTCGAGCAGACCGTGCAAGGGAGTCGATGCGATGAATGCTGCGCCTGAAGCCGGGGCGGCCGGGTTGACGCCCGGTCGCCGGATCTGGGGGATTGCCGGTCTGGTCCTGGCATTGATCCTCGTGCTGCTGAGCCTGCTGGCCTGGCATCCCGCCAGCAAGACAGCGCCGGGCGAGAAGCTCACCATCGCCGTGCCTTCGGCGCCGCATGCTGCCTTGCTGCATATTGCTGCCGCCCGCCAGCTGTTCGCGGCCGAGGGGCTGGATGTGAGCATCGTGCCGACCACGCACGGCAAGCTTGCATTGGATCTGCTGGCCCAGGACAAGGTCGATCTCGCGGCGGCCGCCGAGGTTCCCTTTGTCGTCAACGTGATGAAGGGCCAGCCCTTGGCCATCCTCGCCTCGGTGGCCAGTGCCTCCAGCGAGATGGCCGTGATTGCACGGCGCGACCGCCAGATCCGCTTACCCGGCGACCTGGCCGGCAAGCGCATCGGCATCACCCTGGGCACCAGCGGCGAGTACTACCTCTGGGCCTTTCTGACCCGCCACCGGCTGGCGCCCGACAGTGTGACCCTGGTCGACGCCGCGCCGGACCGGCTGGATCGCGAGCTGATCGAGGGCCGGCTCGATGCGATCGCGGCCTGGCAACCGACGCGCGGCCGTGCGGTGACGGGGCTGGGCGAGGGCGCGGTCTCGCTGACCGAGCCCCATGCCTATACTTCGACCTATGTGCTGATCGGCAAGAACGACTATCTGCGGCAGCATCCCCGCAGGCTCGAGAAGCTGCTGCGCGCACTGCTGGCCGCCGAGACCTATCAACGCGAGCAGCCGCAGCTGGCGCTGCAGCTGGTAGCCGAGCGCCTGCGCGTCGAGCCCGGCAGCCTCGCCCCGGGCTGGCAGGATCAGGATTTTCGCGTCGACCTGCTGCAGTCCCAGCTCATCACACTGGAGGATGAGGCCCGCTGGGCCCTGGCGCGCGGCCATGCCCCCGCGGGCGCGGCGCCGAACTTCCTATCGCACCTCCATCTCGATGCGCTACTGGCCGTGCGGCCGGAGCGGGTCACGGTCGTGCACTAGGGCCGAACAGGAGCGCTTGTGAAGATCAGCACCAAAGCCCGGCTGGCCACCTTCACCGCGATCTCCACGATAGCCTTCATCGCGCTGATGATCTGGCGTGCCAACAGCGAGGTCGAGGACGCGCAGCGCCAGCTGCGCCAGACCACCGCGGTCGCCCGCGCGCTCAGCGACCTGCGGCTGGTGACCTTCGAGTACATCCTGTACCGGCAGGAGCGCGCGCGTCTGCAGGAGCAAAAGGTCGCCGCGCGCCTGGAGCGCCTGCTGGACGAGATCGCCTTTGACGGTGCCGAGCAAGCCGGCTTGCTCGACGCCCTGCGCCGCCGCCATGCGGCCACGCACCGCCTATTCGATGAGCTCGAGCCTGCTCCAACGGTGGCGCCAGCGAGCACGGCGGACGCGGCGACCCGGCGCTTCGAGGAGCAGCTGTCCAGCCGCCTGCTGATCTACCAGCAGGAGAGCGTGACGGATGCGTCGCGCCTGGCGGAATTCTCGACCGAGCGCATCAATGCCGCGCAGCAGCGCGTCGTGATCGTGATCCTGGCGGGTCTGGCCCTGATCGCGACCATCGTCGCCACTGCCGCCTGGCTGTTGCGGCGCGACATCCTGTTGCCGATCGGCCGGCTGGAGCAGGCCACGCGGGAGGTGGCGGCCGGCAACTGGGACTACCGGCACGAGATCGCCAGCAACGACGAGATCGGGCAGATGGCCCGGCATTTCGACGCGATGACCGCGGCGCTGCGTGACTCCTTCGCCCATATCGAGCGCAGCAACCAGGAGCTCGCGACGCTCAACAAGGAAATCGAGGCCTTCAGCTATTCGGTTTCGCACGATTTACGCAGCCCGCTGCGCAGCATGGACGGCTTCGCGCTGGCCCTGCTGGAGGATTATGCCGACAAGCTGGATGAGGAGGGCCGCGACGCGCTGCAGCGCATCCGCGCCGCCAGCCAGCGCATGGGCCGGCTGATAGACGAGCTGCTGGGCCTGTCGCGGGTGACGCGGGCCGAACTGTCGATCCGGGCGGTCGACCTGAGCGAGATCGCCCGAGAGATCGCCGCGTCGCTGCAGCAGCAGCAACCCGAGCGCGCCGCGCGCTGGGAGATCGACGCCGGCATCACGGTGCAGGCCGACAAGGCCCTGCTGCAGATTGCGATGCAAAACCTGCTGGAGAACGCCTGGAAGTTCACCGGCAAGACGGCGCAGCCGGTGATACGGGTGGGCGTTGCGGAGCAGGACGGGGGCCGAACCTGTTTCGTGGCCGACAACGGGGTCGGCTTCGACATGGCCTATGCGAGCCGGCTGTTCGGTGCCTTCCAGCGCCTGCACCACGAGAGCGAGTTCTCCGGCACCGGCATCGGCCTGGCCATCGTGCAGCGCATCTTCCACCGCCACGGGGCCAAGATCTGGGTGAAGGCCCAGCCGGACCGGGGCGCGACGTTTTTCTTCAGCTTGAGGGAGCAGGGCGATGAACGAAGCGAACAAGGTCATCTTGCTGGTTGAGGACAACCCCGACGATGCCGCACTGACGTTGCGGGCGTTCAAGCGCAGCCATCTGGTGAACCCGGTCACCGTGGCGCGTGATGGCATCGAGGCGCTGGACTTCCTGTTCGCCCGCGGTGCCTATGCCGACCGAGCCGACGCGCCGCTGCCGACCCTGGTGGTGCTGGATCTGAAGCTGCCCAAGCTCGACGGCCTGGGCGTGCTGAAGGCGATCCGGGCCGATCCGCGCACCCAGTTGTTGCCGGTGGTGATCCTGACCTCCTCGAAGGAGGAGCAGGACCTGATTTCGGGCTATTCGCTGGGCGCCAATAGCTATGTGCGCAAGCCCGTCGACTTCACGGAGTTTCTGGAGGCCGTCAAGGTGCTGGGCATCTACTGGCTCGCCATCAATCTCTTGCCACCGCGCGGGGTCATCGAGTGAGCAGCAAAGACATCCAGATTCTCTTCGTCGAGGACTCCGAGGACGACGCCAAGCTGGCCATGCTGGCGCTGCGGCGCGGTGGCTATCTGCCGAGCTACCGGCGCGTCCAGGACGCAGCGGCGCTGCGGGCGGCGCTGAGCCAGGAGCGCTGGGATGCGGTGCTGGCGGATTTCAGCCTGCCGCACTTCAGCGGCCTGGAAGCCCTCAACATCTTCCGCACCACCGAGCTCGACATTCCCTTCATCTTTGTCTCCGGCACGATCGGCGAGGAGACGGCCGTGGCGGCGATGAAGGCCGGTGCCAGCGACTATGTGATGAAGCAGAACCTGGCGCGCCTGGCTCCGGTGCTGGAGCGCGAGATGGAGCAGGCGCTGATCCGTGCCAAGCATCGCCAGGCACAGATCGACCTCAAGCTCTCGCGCGACCGCTATATGGATCTGTACGACTTCGCGCCGGTCGGTTACATGACCCTGTCGCATGACGGGGAGATCGTGCAGCTCAACCTGACCTGCGCCGCGATGCTGGGCGGCCGCCGCGAGCATCTGCTGCACACCCGCTTCGCGCAGTCGGTGGCCCCCGCCGAGCTCGACCGCTGGTACGAGCATTTCCTGCAAACCCTGCATCGTGGCAGCCGGCACCGCCTCGAGTTGCTGCTGCACGGGGTCGGCGAGCTCGGCTTCCATGCCCAGCTCGACTGCGTGCGCGTCAAGGCCAAGCTCAATATCTCGATGGTGCGTGTGGTCGTCACCGACATCAGCGAGCGCAAGAAGGCCGAGGCGGACCGCCAGCAGTTCGAGGCTCAGCTGCACCATATCCAGAAAATGGAATCGATCGGTACGCTGGCAGGTGGCATCGCCCATGATTTCAACAACATCCTCGGTGCCATCCTCGGCAACGTCGATCTGGCCCGTGCCGAGCTGGGCCTGCCCCATGCGGCGCTGAGCAATCTCGACGAGATTCACAAGGCCAGCGTGCGCGCGCGCAATCTGGTGCGGCAGATCCTCACTTTCAGCCGCCGCGAGCCGCAGGAGCTGCAGACCCAGCCGCTGCGGCCGGTGGTCGAGGAAACCTACAAGCTGCTGCGTGCCACCCTGCCGGCCGGTGTCGAGATCCATCTGGCGTTGTCCGATGTGCCGCTGCATGTGCAGGCCGATGCCACCCAGATCCAGCAGGTGCTGATGAATCTGTGCACCAACGCCTGGCATGCGCTGAAGGACGGGGCCGGTCGCATCGACATCGGCCTCGAACCGGTCTGGCTGGACGGGGTCGCCGCCCGGCGCCTGGGCGGGCTGGCCCAAGGCGCCTATGTCCGACTCTGGGTCAGCGACAACGGGGCAGGCATCCCCGCCGAGATCCGAGAGCGCATTTTCGAGCCTTTCTTCACCACCAAGCCGGTCGGGCGCGGCACCGGCCTGGGCCTGTCGGTCGTGCATGGCATCCTGACCGCCCATCATGGTGCAATCGAGGTCGAGAGCGAGCCGGGTCGGGGCAGCCGCTTTCATATGTATGTCCCCTGCGTCGAAGCGCAGGTGGACGTTGCCTCGGCGCAGGCTGTGCAGGCCCAGCCATTTCAGGGACATGGCGAGCATGTGCTTTATGTCGACGACGACGAGACCATGACCCTGATGGTCGAGCGAATTTTGCAGCGTGCGGGTTATCGCGTCAGCATTTTTCAGGACGCCCAGCAGGCGATCACTGCCGTGCGGGAACATCCGGAGACCTTTGACTTCGTCGTCACCGACTTCAATATGCCGGACTGCTCGGGCCTCGACATCGCGCATGCAGTGGCACGCGTCCGGCCCGATATGCCTGTTGTGATCAGCACCGGGTTGATAACCGAGGAACTTCGCAATGATGTGCGCAACACGAGCGTACGCGGCCTGCTGGAGAAGCAGAACACCTCGCAAGACCTCGGTGACATGGTTGGGCGGATCCTGGCGGGCCAGTCGCGGCCGATGGAATAGGGTGTTCTCGGTGAATGGAATGAATGCCGCTGGCGGCATGAGCCTCGACTGGGATGGTTCCGCCGAGAATATCGGCGAAACGAACACGCGAGTGGGATCGTAGAGCTATTGCAGTCAGGGAGGTGATGGCCGGCGCTTGCCGACATCAAGCCGCTGACACGATTTGATTCCGCCCGGCCTGCTTGGCCCGATACAGCCTGCGGTCCACAAGGTCGATGAAGTGAGATGAGTCTTGGCTGGCCGCCGGGATCACGGTACCCACACCCATGCTGACCGTGATCAACTGGCCAAGTGGCGAGTTCTCGTGCGGGATCTGGGCTTTGAAGATGGCCTGTCGGCAGCGCTCGGCAACGGCAGCGGCGGCCATCTCGTCGCTGGCCGGTAGCACCAGGACGAATTCCTCGCCACCGTAGCGGGCGAGAAGATCACGTGGGCGGTTCGCAGCGCAAGCCAGTGCCTGCGCGATGCGCCGCAGGCAGTCATCACCTTCGAGGTGGCCGTGGTGGTCGTTGTAGCGCTTGAAGAAGTCAACATCGAACACGATCAGCGAGAGCGGCTGGGTGTTGCGTCGGGCCTCTTCCCACTCTTTGGCGAGCACGGCGTCGAACTTGCGCCTATTCGCCACCCCGGTCAGGCTGTCGAGGAAGGAGAGATCCTCCAGTTCCTTCTGCAGGCTCAGCAGCTTTTCCTCGGTTTTCTTGCGCTCCGTGATGTCGAACATGAAGCCAATCAGCGAGTCGACAGCCCCGTGTTCATCGCGCACCACGTGCACGACATCGCGGATCCACACGTACTCGCCGCTGGCGGTCAGCGCCCGATAGTCGGCCTCGTGGTCCACGCCTGCCTGCGACTGCGAGACGCAGAAGTTGACGACGCGCTCGCGGTCGTCCGGATGCATGCGCGAGGCCCAGTCATCGACACTGACCCAAGTCGAGGGCGCCCAGCCGAGCAGGGCTTCGATCTGCGGGCCGATATAGCTGAAGGTCAAGGTCGCCCAGTCGATCTTCCATGGGATGGCGCGGGTGGATTCAAGCAGGGTCCGGTAGACGGCGCCGTTGGATTCGCTGGGGTGCATGGTTGAGGGAGGGGCTGGATACGACGCGCAAGCATAGCGGCGGGCTGCTGCTGGAACACGTTAGTTTTCCGCAGAGTCGAGACCGATCTTGACTCGCAGCGCCGGGCTCGATCCTGTCTGGCCAATGGCTGCTCTCGGCAGGAGGGGTGACTGGGCAGTCCCGGCCGTGACCTGCCGCTGGTGACTGGCCGGTTTAGAGCTCTGCAACACTTGCCCGCCGCAGTTGACCGTGCAGTCGGTCAATCAGGTGCTCATCAAGGGCATGAACGAATGGCTGCCCAAATGGATCGCTGACGGCTGGCGAAACAGTGCGGGCAAGGAGGTGGTCAATAGGGACCTTTGGGAGCGCCTGGTGCGCCTGGCGAATGGGCATAACATCGAATGGCGGGGAATACCCGGGCAGAAAGGCCAGGAGATTCTGAGTCTGATTGCGCGAATGCACATGGTAGGTCCGACTGACGCAGTGGCAATGCCCCAATGGAGCGCGTGTGACCCTGCGGGTGGGGAGCCGCCACCCTGGGTGTAAAGGTCATCGAAGGGATAGGGAAAACCGGGCCCCGCCAGCACTGCCTGTGCGTGGTGCAGGTGCTATCGTTTGCAGACTAAACGAGCCGAGCCGTCTCCAGCACCCTGCTGCCAGATGAGTGGGTGAAAAAGGAGGGTGGGGATGATCTGGAACGTTATCTTCCCGGTGAAACGGACGGTGCTTCTTCCGCACTACTTCAATGCTGACACTATGTTTGCCTTCTTGGCTCAGGTGGTGGACGAGCAACGAGACGCAAAGTGCTCTACCGTCGTCTTTGACTTTGCGAGGCTTTCATTTGTCGAGCCTGTTGGCGTAGTCGTTCTCTCCAATGTGATCGAGTACTTTAGACAGCTTGGCTGTAAAGTCCTTTTCAAGAATCACACGATGAGTACAGGCGGAGTGCGTTTTCTAGACGACGCGCTGTTTTTTGAGCGGTACTTAGGTGAGCGCGTATTCCCCGGGAGCAGCCCCCGCAGCACTACCATCCCGCTCGGGCTAATTCACAGTCAGCGCGCTCAGGAGTACCTGCTTCACACGCTCATGCCGTGGGTCGGCAATGCCGTAGGCCTAACGCCGGAGTCTCTAGCGGGGGTGCGTGTGTCCCTCGAAGAAGTGCTGCACAACGTGCGTGACCATTCCGGTGTGAGCATTGGATGCACCTTTGCACAGCACTTTCCCCAAAGAAACCGCATACAAATAGCGATTTCAGACTTTGGGTCCGGTATCCCCAATGTCGTGAGGACGAAGCGGCCTGACACCGGCGATGCGGCGGCACTAAGACTCGCTTGCATGGAGGGTTTTACGACGCAGAGCAACGTCCAAAATCGCGGTGCTGGACTTCCGACCTTGATACGCTACGTCACGCAAAACAATGGCGGCAATGTGCTGATTGCGGCGGGCGAGGGTGCGTTGTCTGCTGCCCCGACGCCCAACGGGCTTCATCCATATAAGATTACGACGCGCACGGCTGGTTTCTATCCAGGCACACTGGTGCGTGTGATCCTCAGGACTGATACGCTTGACCGAGCGGCTGAGGATGCGGTCGTGGAGTCGTTCAAATGGTAGTGAAGGTATCAGAGCTAACACCTGCAGCCTCCTCTTATGAGGACGGCGATGTGATCTTTCGCCTACTGATCGAACCGGTTCAGAAGGGGGAAAAGGTCATTGTTGACTTTACGGGCATCACATCAGTGCCGTCTGCCTTCGTCAACGGGGCGTTTGTGCGTCTGCTTGAGCATGTGTCTTTCGATCAAGTTCGTCGTACGCTGAACTTCGTTCAATCAACGCGCCAAATCAATGACCTCATACGCAGCCGTTTTGAGTTTGTGGCGGAGCATCGGAACAGCTGGAGCCAGGGCTAACGGCAGCCCCGGGGCACGTTGCGCGCCTCAATCGTCGTGGGGTTAGTGTGTGGGGTTAATTGAAAAAGCCCCAGAATCTCAAGTCATTGATTTGACAGGGATTTTGGGGCTTTCTGGCGTCTGGCGGAGAGGGCGGGATTCGAACCCGCGGTGGGGATAAACCCACACACGCTTTCCAGGCGTGCGACTTAAACCGCTCATCCACCTCTCCGAAGCCCGCCATCATAGCGCAGTTTTTATCCGGCCCGAGCGAAAGTCGCTTTGCTTGATGGGCGCGCAAGTCGCACAGCGGACAGTGATGGGGCCATAGGCGCAGCTACGATAGCGGCGCCGGCGCAGGCCGGCACACGTCTTCAGGGCGGGGCGAAATTCCCCACCGGCGGTAGGCCAGCGCGAGCTGGCGAGCCCGCGAGCGCTCGCACCTTCCTGGTTCGAGGTCAGCAGATCTGGTGCGATGCCAGGGCCGACGGTCACAGTCCGGATGAAAGAAGATGTGCCAACGAGCGCCCGGTTGCGGCGTGGGTGCCTGTCGCCCGCGCCGCGACGGGTGCTTGTTTGCGCGCCCTGAAATGCCTTCTCTCACCTTTCACGAGGAGCGTTTCAACATGTCTCAATACACTATTTCTACCCCTTTGCATCCCGACGCTGCGGCCTGCAGCGAGCAGGAGATCCTGCGCATGCCCGCACGCCTGGCGGCGGCGCTGCTCGCGATGCGCGCCGGCCGGCCGGTGCTGCTGACCGACGACGACGACCGCGAGGACGAGGCCGATCTGATCATCGCGGCCGAGCGCCTGAGCGAGGCCTCGATGGCCCTGCTGATCCGCGAGTGCAGCGGCATCGTCTGCCTGTGCCTGCAGGACGCGCAGATCGAGCGGCTGGCGCTGCCGCCGATGGTTGCCAACAACGAAAGCCGCTATGGCACGGCCTTCACCGTCAGCATCGAGGCCCGCCAGGGGGTGAGCACCGGTGTCAGTGCGGCCGACCGGCTGACGACGGTGCGTGCGGCGATTGCTCCCGATGCGGAGCCGGCCGATCTGGCGCGGCCCGGCCATGTGTTCCCGCTGCGCGCGGCGCCTGGCGGCGTGCTGGCACGGCGCGGCCATACCGAGGGCTCGGTCGATCTGGCCCTGATGGCAGGCCTGTCGGGGGCTGCGGTGCTGTGCGAGCTGATGAATGCCGACGGCACGATGAGCCGCGGCCAGCAGGTGCTGGACTTTGCCCAGCGCCATGGCCTGCCGATGCTCAGCATTGCCGAGCTGGCCGACTACCGGCAAAAGGGCTGGCGTCAGGCTGCTTAACCAGGTTTGTGGCCCTTCATCAGGGCCATGGCCGTGCCGATCAGGCCGCCGACCTCGCTCATATTGCCCGGGACAATCATCGTGTTGTTCTTCTGGGCCAGCTGGGCGTAGGCGTCGACGGCCTGTTCCGCCACCTTCAGCTGCACGGCCTGCTGGCCACCCGGTTGCTCGATGGCGGCGGCGATCTTGCGGATCGCGTCGGCGGTGGCATCGGCCACTGCGGTGATCGCGGCAGCCTCACCCTGGGCCTTGTTGATCTCGGCCTGTTTCTCGCCCTCGGAGCGGGCGATGGCGGCCTCGCGCTCGCCGGTGGCGATATTGATCTGCTCCTGGCGGCGACCCTCGGAGGCGGCGATCAGCGCACGCTTCTCGCGCTCGGCGGTGATCTGGGCCTGCATCGAATGCAGGATGGCCGGCGGTGGGGTCAGGTCCTTGATCTCGTAGCGCAGCACCTTGACGCCCCAGTTCAGCGCGGCTTCGTCCAGCGCTTCGACGACCGAGGTGTTGATGATGGCGCGTTCCTCGAAGGTGCGGTCCAGCTCCATGCGACCGATCACCGAGCGCAGCGTGGTCTGGGCCAGCTGGGTGATCGCGACGATGTAGTTGCTGGAGCCGTAGCTGGCGCGCATCGCGTCCGTCACCTGGAAATAGAGGATGCCGTCCACCGTCAGCTGGGTGTTGTCCTTGGTGATGCAGACCTGGCTGGGCACGTCGAGCGGGATTTCCTTCAGCGAATGCTTGTAGGCCAGGCGGTCGACAAAGGGCACGAGGAAGTTCAGCCCCGGCGTCAAGGTCGCATGGAACTTGCCCAGGCGCTCGACCACCCAGGCGTTTTGTTGCGGCACGACCTTGATCGAGCGGGCCACGAAGATGGCCGCGATGACCAGCAGAACCAGTGCGATTTCCATGAATGAAGCTCCCTCTTGATGTAGGTGTCAGTGATCCAGCAGCAGGCAGCTGCCCTCGACCGCGCGTATCACATAGCGACCGGCGACGGGTGTGTCGCTGCCTTGGTAGCGGGCCTGCCAGTCGGCGCCGCGGTACTTGACCGTCGCGCGGCCGCCGGGCTGCCAGTGGTCGACCTGCACGCTCTGGCCGATGTCCAGATTGACATCGGGATTGGCGTTGGCGGGGGCGGCCTGGCCGCGGGCGGCGCGCTTTTGATGCCAGAGCACGACGGCAGCGCCGCCGACCAAGGCGGCTGTGGCGATCTGCGCCGTCAGGCCCAGACCGAGGTGGGCGGCCAGTGCGGCAGCGGCGGCACCGACGGCCAGCATCAGCAGATAGAACGTGCCGGTGGCCAGTTCGACGGCCACCAGGGCGCCGGCGATCAGCCACCAGACGGTGGCCTGATTCATGTCCATGTCACCTCCCCAAGCTCATGATGTGATTCGAGTGTAGTTCCCGGGCTCGTGCGCTTTGTGAGACAAAGCGCAAAGCCGCGCGCGCACGGGCAATGCTTGGCCCTACACTTCGCGCCTTCTGTTTTTTTTGCCCCAGCCCTTTGGAGGCCCCGAATGCTGCGTTTTCGCTTTCCGATTGTGATCATTGATGAGGACTACCGCTCGGAGAATACGTCCGGTCTGGGTATCCGAGCCCTCGCTGATGCGATCCAGAAAGAGGGCTTCGAGGTGCTGGGCGTCACCAGCTACGGCGATCTGAGCCAGTTTGCCCAGCAGCAGAGCCGGGCCAGCGCCTTCATCCTGTCGATCGACGACAACGAGTTCACGCCCGGCCCGGAGCTTGATCCGGCTGTGCTGAGCCTGCGCAAATTCATCGAGGAGATCCGCTTCAAGAACGCGGACATCCCGATCTATGTGTATGGCGAGACCCGCACCTCCCAGCATCTGCCCAATGATGTGCTGCGCGAGCTGCATGGCTTCATCCATATGTTCGAGGACACGCCGGAGTTCGTGGCCCGCCACATCATCCGCGAGGCCAAGAGCTATCTGGACGGGCTGGCGCCGCCGTTCTTCAAGGCGCTGATGGACTATGCGCAGGACGGCTCCTACAGCTGGCATTGCCCCGGGCACTCCGGCGGTGTGGCCTTCCTGAAGAGCCCGGTGGGCCAGATGTTCCACCAGTTCTTCGGCGAGAACATGCTGCGCGCCGACGTCTGCAATGCGGTCGAGGAACTCGGTCAGCTGCTGGACCACACCGGCCCGGTGGCGGCCTCGGAGAAGAATGCCGCGCGCATCTTCAATGCCGACCATTGCTTCTTCGTCACCAATGGCACGTCCACCTCCAACAAGATGGTCTGGCACCACACGGTGGCGCCGGGCGATGTGGTCGTGGTCGACCGCAACTGCCACAAGAGCATCCTGCACGCCATCATCATGACCGGCGCGGTGCCGGTCTTCATGACGCCGACGCGCAACCACTACGGCATCATCGGCCCTATCCCCGAGAGCGAGTTCTCGCCCGAGTCGATCAAGAAGAAGATCGCGAAAAACCCGCTGCTCAAGGGCGTGGATGCCAAGAAGGTCAAGCCGCGCATCATGACCCTGACGCAGAGCACCTATGACGGCGTGCTCTACAACACCGAGACCATCAAGGCCAAGCTCGACGGCTGGATCGACACCCTGCATTTCGACGAGGCCTGGCTGCCGCACGCGGCCTTCCACAACTTCTACGGCAGCTTCCATGCAATGGGCAAGAACCGCCCGCGCCCGAAGACCGCGATGGTCTATGCCACCCAGTCCACCCACAAGCTGCTGGCCGGCCTGAGTCAGGCCTCGCAGGTGCTGGTGCAGGACTCGCAGAACGTCAAGCTGGACAAGCACCTGTTCAACGAGGCCTATCTGATGCACACCAGCACCAGCCCGCAGTACTCGATCATTGCCAGCTGCGATGTCGCGGCGGCGATGATGGAGCCACCCGGCGGCACGGCCCTGGTGGAAGAAAGCATCTCGGAGGCGCTGGACTTCCGCCGCGCGATGCGCAAGGTCGAGAAGGACTACGGCAAGAAGGACTGGTGGTTCAAGGTCTGGGGCCCGGACAAGCTGACCGAGGACGGCTTCGGCAAGCCGGCCGACTGGATGCTGAAGGCCAACGAGAAGTGGCACGGCTTCGGCAATATCGCTGCCGGTTTCAATATGCTGGACCCGATCAAGTCCACCATCATCACGCCCGGCCTGGACATGAGCGGCAAGTTCGCCGACAGCGGCATTCCGGCCTCCATCGTCACCAAATTCCTGGCCGAGCACGGTGTCGTGGTCGAGAAGACCGGCCTGTACTCGTTCTTCATCCTGTTCACGATCGGCATCACCAAGGGTCGCTGGAACACCTTGCTGACCGCCTTGCAGCAGTTCAAGGACGACTACGACAAGAACGCGCCGCTGTGGCGCATCATGCCGGAGTTCGTCGCCGCCCAGCCGCGCTATGAGCGCATGGGCTTGCGTGATCTGTGCCAGAGCATCCACGAGGCCTATGCCAAGGGCGATATCGCGCGCCTGACCACCGAGGTCTATCTGTCGGATCTGGAGCCGGCGATGAAGCCCAGCGATGCCTATGCCCATATCGCGCACCGCAAGACCGAGCGGGTGGCGGTCGATCGCCTGGAAGGCCGGGTCACGACCTCCTTGCTGACGCCTTATCCGCCCGGCATTCCGCTCTTGATCCCGGGCGAGCGCTTCAACAAGAAGATCGTTGACTACCTGAAGTTCACCCGCGAGTTCAATGCCAAGTTCCCCGGCTTTGCCACCGATGTGCATGGCTTGGTGGAGGAGAAGGGCGAGGATGGCAAGTCGACTTACTACGTCGACTGCGTTTCGGCCGGCTGATTGGTAAGCACCTCGCCCAGGGCATACCTGGGCGATCCCCCGAGGGGATGAAAAAAAACGCCGGCTTGACCGGCGCTTTTTCCGTTCGGCCGCCCTTGGGAGCGGCCCGGCGGGCGGCTGCTTACTCTGCCGACATTGCGACGTGGCTGAAGCCGCCGTCGACATAGATGATCTCGGAGCTGATGCCGGCCGACAGATCGGAGAACAGGAAGGCGGCGGTGTTGCCGACATCCTCGATCGTCACATTGCGCCGGATCGGCGCGCTGGCGGCGAACTGGCTCAGCAGCTTGCCGAAGTCCTTGATGCCCGAGGCGGCCAGGGTCTTGATCGGGCCGGCCGAGATGCCGTTGACGCGCACGCCCTTGGCACCCAGCGAATGCGCCAGATAGCGCACGCTGGCTTCCAGCGAGGCCTTGGCCAGGCCCATGGTGTTGTAGTTGGGCACATAGCGCTCGGCGCCCAGATAGCTCAGTGTCAGCAGCGAGCTGCCTGCGCGCAGGCGCGGGGCGGCCAGCTTGGCCATGGCCGGGAAGCTGTAGGCCGAGATGTCGTGGGCGATGCGAAAGTTCTCACGTGTCAGACCGTCGAGGAAGTCGCCGGCGATCGCTTCGCGCGGCGCGAAACCGATCGAGTGGACAAAGCCATCAAACTCGGGCCAGGCCTCGCCCAGCTGGTCGAAAAGAGCCTGGATCTGGGCATCGTCCGACACATCGCAATCAAAAACGAGCGTCGAGCCGAACTCGGCGGCAAACTCGGTGATGCGCTCCTTGAAACGCTCGCCCTGATAGCTGAAAGCCAGTTCGGCCCCCTCGCGGTGGCAGGCTTTGGCGATGCCGTAGGCAATCGAGCGGTTGGACAGCACGCCCGTGATCAGCAGTCGCTTGCCGGCGAGAAAACCCATGGTGGCTCCTTGTCATTAAAATAAGCCTCGGATTTTGGCATGCCATCGGTACTTCGCGAGCGCCGCAGCTTGCGGGCATGGTGCTTGCATAGTACAATCCTGCCTTCGCTGAGGGGCTTTGAAGACTCTTTATGGGCTGTTCAGAGACTTTTGGCGGGGCACTGAGGTGGGCGGATTCATCCAGCCCATTTTTTTTGCTTGATCGCTTTTACATACCGACAGTCCTCACGAGAGCCCGAGATACCCGCTGCATGAGTCAAAGCATGAACTGGCAAGCCGCCGTTGAAAAAACCGTGACCGGTCTGGGTTACGACATGGTGGACTGCGAACGCAGCCCCGGCGGCCTGCTGCGTGTCTATATTGACAAATTGGCTGAGCAGGCACTGGCCGGCGAGCTGATCACGGTGGAAGACTGCGAGCGCGTGACGCGCCAGTTGCAGTATGTGCTCGAGGTCGAGAATTGCGCCTACGAGCGCCTTGAGGTGTCCTCGCCCGGTCTGGATCGCCCGCTGAAGAAAGCGGCCGACTACCAGCGCTTTGCCGGCCTGGAGATCGAGGTGACCCTGCGCATGCCGTTCCAGGGGCGCAAGAAGTACAAGGGTCTGCTGGAAGCCGAGGGGGAGGGCTGGCGCCTGGTCTTCAACGACGGCAAGAGCGATCAGGCATTGGATTTTTCTCTTGAAGAGGTCCGCGAGGCACGGCTGGTGCCGGTGGTGAACTTCAAGGGGCGCGGCGCCAAGCCGGCGCCAGACAAGAAGGCCGGCAAGCCCAGTGCCGTGCCCAAGGATGACAAGGTTGACGGAGGTCCTGATCAATGAACCGCGAACTTTTGATGTTGGTGGATGCGATTTCGCGCGAGAAGAGCGTGGAACGCGATGTGGTGTTCGGCGCGGTGGAAGCTGCCCTGGCCTCGGCCACCAAGAAGTTGTATGGCGGCGAGGTGGACATCCGCGTCTCCGTTGACCGCGATTCGGGCGCCTACGAGACCTTCCGTCGCTGGCATGTCGTGCCCAATGAGGCCGGCCTGCAGAATGCCGATGCCGAGATCCTGCTGTTCGAAGCCCAGGAGCAGATCGCCGACATCGAGGTCGAAGACCATATCGAGGAGCCGATCGACTCGGTGCCCATCGGTCGTATCGGTGCCCAGGCCGCCAAGCAGGTGATCCTGCAGAAGATCCGCGACGCCGAGCGCGAGCAACTGCTGAACGACTTCCTGTCGCGCGGCGAGAAGATCTTCATGGGCACGGTCAAGCGCCTGGACAAGGGCGACATCATTGCCGAGTCGGGCCGCATCGAAGGCCGCCTCAAGCGCGGCGAGATGATCCCGAAGGAAAACCTGCGCACCGGTGACCGGGTGCGCGCCGTCATCCTGGGCATCGACCCGACCCAGCGCGGTCCGCAAATCATGCTCTCGCGCTCTTCGCCCGAGTTCATGAAGGAGCTGTTCGCCCAGGAGGTGCCCGAGATCGAGCAGGGCCTGCTGGAGATCAAGAGCTGCGCCCGCGATGCCGGCAGCCGCGCCAAGATCGCCGTGCTGTCGCACGACAAGCGGGTCGATCCGATCGGTACCTGCGTCGGCGTGCGCGGTTCGCGCGTCAACGGCGTGACCAATGAGTTGGCCGGCGAGCGCGTGGACATCGTGCTGTGGTCGGAAGATCCGGCCCAGTTCGTGATCGGCGCGCTGGCGCCAGCGAATGTGCAGTCCATCGTGGTGGACGAAGAACGACATGCCATGGACGTGGTGGTGGACGAGGAAAACCTCGCCATCGCGATCGGCCGTGGCGGCCAGAACGTGCGGCTCGCTTCCGAGCTGACCGGCTGGCGTATCAATATCATGTCGGCCGAGGAATCCGCGGCCAAGCATGAGATCGAATCGGAATCGGTGCGCAAGCTCTTCGTCGACAAGCTCGACGTCGATGCCGAAGTCGCCGACATCCTGATCGCCGAGGGTTTTACCAGCCTGGAAGAAGTGGCCTATGTGCCTATGCAGGAAATGCTGGAAATCGAGGCCTTCGACGAGGACACGGTCAACGAGTTGCGCACCCGGGCCAAGGATGCGCTGCTGACCATGGAAATTGCCCGCGAGGAAAAGGTCGAGGAAGTGTCCCAAGACCTGCGCGACCTGGAGGGCATGACGCCCGAACTGGTCGCCAAGCTCGCTGACGGCAATATCCATACCCGTGACGACTTGGCCGATCTGGCCGTCGACGAACTCGTTGAACTGGCCGGCATGGACGAGGCTGCGGCCCGCGCCATGATCATGAAGGCCCGCGAACATTGGTTTGTCTGAGGCAGCGAGATGCCCGCACAAACCCGTCATTCGCACAGCAAAGAACGCATAAGTTAAGGATCCAACAATGGCTGTGACTACCGTCGCCCAGTTCGCTGCAGAGCTTCAAAGGCCTGCGAGCACGCTGCTTGAGCAGCTGCAAGCTGCGGGCGTCAAAAAGGCGTCTACCGATGACGCCCTCAACGAAGCCGACAAGGAACGTCTGCTGGACTACCTGCGCACCGCGCACGGTACCGGCGGCGCCGACCGCAAGAAGATCACGCTGACCCGCAAGTCGACCAGCGAGATCAAGCAGGCCGACGCCAGCGGCAAGGCCCGCACCATCCAGGTCGAGGTGCGCAAGAAGCGCACCTTCGTCAAGCGCGATGACGCGCCGGGTGGTCTGGACGAGGCTGGCGCCGCCGCCGCCGAAGAGGCCGATCTGCAGCGCCGCGAAGAGGAAGCCCAGGCCCAGGCCGAAGCCCTGCGTCGCCAGGAAGAGGAATTGGCGATCCGCGTGCGCGAGCGTGAGGAAGCCGAGCGTGCTGCCCGTGCCGCCGAAGAGCAGCGCCGCCAGGACAAGCTGGCTGCCGAAGCCCGTGCCGCCGAGGAAGCCGCCGCCAAGGCTGCGGCCGACGCCGCTGCGGCCAAGGCCGCCAAAGCCAAGCCGGCTGCCGCTGCCGCTGCCGACAACTCGGCGGCCCGTGAAGCCGCCAAGGTAGCCGCTGCCGCGATCAACAAGGCAGTGGCCGGTGGTGCGCGTCGTGCCGCACCTGCGGCCGCTGCCCCGGCGCCCGAAGTGGCCGCACCGGCGCCGGAAGCCGCCGCACCTGCGGCGCCCGTCGCTGCGCCGGCAGCACCGGTCGAGCCGCCCAAGCCCGCGCTGCGGGTGATCAAGGCGGTCGATGTGGGCGCCGAAGAGAAGCAAAAACAGGTCGACCTGGAGCGCCGCCGCAAGGCCGCCGAGGCCGAGGCTGCGGCGATCCGTGCGATGATGAATGCACCGAAGAAAGTGATGGTCGCGAAGAAGCCGGAAGAGCCGAAGCCGGATCCGGCCAAGGAAATCAAGGGCACGATCCACAAGAAGCCGGGCACGCCGGGCGCTCCCGCGCCGGCCGCTGCCGGGGCTGCCAAGCCGGGCGACAAGAAGTCGGTCAAGTCCGAGAAGTTGTCGAGCAGCTGGGCCGACGATGCCGCCAAGAAACGCGGTCTGAAGACCATCGGTTCGACCGGTCCCGCCGGTGCCCGTCCGTCCTCGGGCTGGCGTGCCCCCAAGGGTGGCGCCGGTGGCCGTCGCGGCGGTCGCGATGATCGTGGTGGCGCCCCGTCCAATTTCGTTGCACCGTCGGAACCGGTGGTGCAGGAAGTGCACATCCCCGAGACCATCTCGGTGGCCGATCTGGCGCACAAGATGTCCATCAAGGCCTCCGAGGTCATCAAGCAGTTGATGAAGCTGGGCCAGATGGTCACGATCAACCAGCAGCTGGACCAGGAAACCGCGATGATCGTCGTGGAAGAAATGGGTCACAAGGCCTTCGCGGCCAAGCTGGACGATCCGGATGCCTTCCTCGAGGAAGAGGGCGTCACCGAGCAGACTCACGAGCTGCTGTCGCGTGCGCCGGTGGTCACCGTCATGGGTCACGTCGACCACGGCAAGACCTCGCTGCTGGACTACATCCGCCGGGCCCGCGTGGCCGCCGGCGAAGCCGGTGGCATCACGCAGCATATCGGCGCTTACCACGTCGACACGCCGCGCGGCATGATCACCTTCCTGGACACCCCGGGTCACGCGGCCTTCACGCAGATGCGTGCCCGCGGCGCCAAGGCCACCGACATCGTCATCCTGGTGGTGGCGGCGGACGACGGCGTGATGCCGCAGACCAAGGAAGCCATCCACCACGCGAAGGCGGCCGGCGTGCCCCTGGTCGTGGCGATGAACAAGATCGACAAGCCCGGTGCCAATCTGGAACGCCTGAAGAGCGAGCTGGTGGCCGAAGAGGTGGTGCCCGAGGAGTTCGGCGGCGAGTCGCCGTTCGTGCCGGTGTCGGCCAAGACCGGCGAGGGCATCGATGCCCTGCTGGAACAGGTGCTGCTGCAGGCCGAAGTGCTGGAACTGAAGGCCGCCAAGGATTCGATGGCCAAGGGCCTGGTGATCGAAGCCAAGCTGGACAAGGGCCGCGGCCCGGTCGCGACCATCCTGGTGCAAAGCGGCACCCTGAAGCGTGGCGATGTGGTGCTGGCAGGCTCGACCTATGGCCGCGTGCGCGCCATGCTGGACGAGGATGGCAAGCCCTGTACCGAGGCTGGCCCGTCGATCCCGGTGGAAATCCAGGGTCTGACCGAAGTGCCGCAGGCCGGCGACGAGTTCATGGTGCTGTCCGACGAGCGTCGGGCGCGCGAGATCGCGACCTTCCGTTCGGGCAAGTACCGCGACGTCAAGCTGGCTCGCCAGCAGGCCGCCAAGCTCGAGAATATGTTCGAAAACATCGGTGGCGACCAGCAGACCCTGAGCCTGATCATCAAGGCCGATGTGCAAGGCTCGCAGGAAGCGCTGGCTTCTTCGCTGCTGAAGCTGTCGACGCCCGAGGTCAAGGTGCAGATCGTGCACGCGGCGGTGGGCGGCATCAGCGAGAGCGACGTCAACCTGGCGATCGCCTCCAAGGCGGTCATCATCGGCTTCAACACGCGGGCCGATGCCGGTGCGCGCAAGCTGGCCGAAGGCAATGCGGTCGACATCCGCTACTACAACATCATCTATGACGCCGTGGATGAGGTGAAGGCAGCGATGACCGGCATGCTGGCTCCCGAGCAGCGCGAGGAAGTCATCGGCACGGCCGAGATCCGCGTGGTCTTCGTGGCCTCCAAGATCGGCACGGTGGCCGGTTCGATGGTCACCTCGGGCCTGGTGCGCCGTGGTGCCAAGTTCCGCCTGCTGCGCGAGAACATCGTGGTCTACACCGGCGAGGTCGACTCGGTCCGCCGCGAGAAGGACGATGTGAAGGAAGTCAAGGAAGGCTTCGAGTGCGGTATCAAGCTGAAGAACTACAACGACATCGCCGAGGGCGACCAGTTGGAATTCTTCGAGATCAAGGAAGTGGCCCGAACGCTGTAAGGCGGCGTTGCCCTCAGTCGAAAGACTTGTCAGCAAACCCCGCCTTCCACACGAAGGCGGGGTTTGCGTTTACAGGGCGCTAGGAGTTGAGCATGCGACATAAACGAGCTATTCCCAACCGCGGTTTCCGCGTGGCCGACCAGATCCAGCGTGATCTGGCCGAGCTGGTCCGTGAGTTGAAAGATCCGCGCATCGGCATGGCCACGGTCAATGCCGTCGAGGTCACGCCCGATTACGCCCATGCCAAGGTGTTCTTCTCGGTGCTGGTCGGCGATCCGGTCGAGACCGAGGCGGCCCTCAACGAGGCCGCCGGCTTTCTGCGCAACGGCTTGTTCAAGCGCCTGCAGATCCACACCGTGCCGACCCTGCACTTCCATTTCGACCGCAGCATCGAGCGCGCGGCCGAGCTGAGTTCGCTGATCCACAAGGCCAATGCGACGCGGGCACTGGACGACGAGCCCGCACTGCCCGACAGTAGCGCTGGCGAGCCCGCCAAGGACTGAGCCATCGCGATGAACAGCCCCGCCCCGCGCCCCAGGATCACACGCCGTGCCGTGCACGGCGTGCTGTTGCTGGACAAGCCGCTGGGCCTGTCCAGCAACGACGCGCTGCAGAAAGCCAAATGGCTGCTGCGGGCGGAGAAGGCCGGCCATACCGGCACGCTGGATCCGCTGGCCACCGGCCTGCTTCCGCTGTGCTTTGGCGCTGCCACCAAGTTCAGCCAGGTCAGCCTGGATGCCGACAAGGCCTACGAGGCGGTGCTGCGGCTGGGCCTCACGACCACCACCGGCGACGCCGAGGGCGAGGTGCTGGAGCAGCGCGAGGTGGCGGTGACCGCCGAGCAGATCGCCGCCGCGCTGGCCGCGCTGAGCGGCGAGATCGAGCAGAAGCCGCCGATGTATTCGGCGCTCAAGCACGAAGGCCGGCCGCTGTACGAGTACGCCCGCGCCGGCATCGAGATCGAACGCCCGACGCGCCGCATCACGATTCACTCGATTGACATGCTGGATTGGCAGCATGACACCCTGAGCTTGCGGGTGCGCTGCTCCAAGGGGACCTATATCCGCACGCTGGCCGAAGACCTGGGCAAGATCCTGGGCTGCGGTGCCTCGCTGGGCGCGCTGCGCCGCATCGGCTCCGGCCCGCTGAGCGTGGCCCAGGCCATCAGCCTGGACGCACTGGCGGCGCTGACCGAGACCGAGCGCGAGGCCTTGCTGCGCCCCCCGGACGCCTTGCTGGCGGACTGGCCCGCGCTGAGCTTGCCCGGCGACGAGGCCGCCCGTTTTCTCACCGGTCTGCGGCGCCGTGTTGCCGTTGCAGATGCGGCGCATGTCAGGGTCTACGGGCCCGAGCCGCATGTACTTTTAGGCAGTGCACACATCAGCGCCGGCGAGTTGATCGCCGACCGACTATTGAGCGCTCAGGAGGTCGAAGGCCTTCGTAGCGAACCCAGATTTTTTGAAAGCGTCGTATGAGTAAGCAGATTCGCAACATCGCCATCATCGCCCACGTTGACCATGGCAAAACCACCATGGTCGACCAGCTGCTGCGCCAGTCCGGCACCTTTGCCGAGCACGAAAAAGTGGTCGACACCGTGATGGACAACAACGCCATCGAACGCGAGCGCGGCATCACCATCCTGGCCAAGAACTGCGCGGTCAGCTGGGAAGGCACCCACATCAATATCGTCGATACCCCCGGACACGCTGACTTCGGCGGCGAGGTGGAGCGTGCGCTGTCGATGGTCGACGGCGTGGTGCTGCTGATCGACGCCCAGGAAGGCCCGATGCCGCAGACCCGCTTCGTCACGAAGAAGGCGCTGGCCCTGGGCCTGAAGCCCATCGTCGTCGTCAACAAGGTCGACAAGCCGGGCGCCAAGCCCGATGCCGTGATCAATGCCGCCTTCGACCTGTTCGACAAGCTCGGCGCCACCGACGAGCAGCTCGACTTCCCGGTTGTCTACGCCTCCGGCATCAATGGCTGGACCTCGCTGGAAGAGGGCGCACCGGGCGAGCAGTGGGGTCCCGATATGTCGGCCCTGTTCAACACCGTGCTCAAGCATGTGCCCTCGCAAAAGGGTGACCCGGCCGCGCCGCTGCAACTGCAGATCTCGGCACTGGACTACAGCACCTTCGTCGGCCGTATCGGCGTGGGCCGCATCAGCCAGGGCACGATCAAGCCGGCGATGGACGTGCTGGTGATGGAAGGCCCGGACGGCAAGGCCGTCAAGGGGCGCGTCAACAATGTGCTGACCTTCCAAGGCCTGGATCGCGTGCAGACCACCGAAGCCGGCCCCGGCGACATCGTGCTGATCAACGGCATCGAGGAAATCGGCATCGGCGTGACCGTGACCAGCGTGGCCAGCCCGGCCCCGCTGCCGATGCTGAAGGTCGATGAGCCGACCCTGACGATGAACTTCTGCGTCAACACCAGCCCGCTGGCCGGCCGCGAAGGCAAGTTCGTCACCAGCCGCCAGATCTGGGACCGCCTGCAAAAAGAGCTGCAGAGCAATGTGGCGCTGCGCGTCAAGGAAACCGACGAGGACGGCATCTTCGAGGTGATGGGGCGTGGCGAACTGCACCTGACCATTCTCTTGGAGAATATGCGCCGTGAAGGCTATGAGCTGGCCGTCAGCAAGCCGCGCGTGGTGTTCCAGGACATCAATGGCGAGAAGCACGAGCCTATCGAGCTGGTGACGGCCGACGTCGAAGAAACCCACCAGGGCGGCGTGATGCAGGCGCTGGGCGAGCGCAAGGGCGAGCTGGTCAATATGGAGCCGGACGGCCGTGGCCGCGTGCGCCTGGAGTACCGCATCCCGGCGCGTGGCCTGATCGGCTTCAGCAATGAGTTCCTGAACCTGACCCGCGGTTCGGGCCTGATCAGCAATATCTTCGACGGCTACGAGCCGCACAAGGGCGAGATCGCCAGCCGCAAGAACGGCGTGCTGATCTCGATGGATGCCGGTGAAATCTTCACCTACGCGCTGGGCAAGCTGGACGACCGCGGCCGCATGTTCGTCAAGCCCAATGATCCGGTCTACGAAGGCATGATCGTCGGCATCCACAGCCGCGACAACGATCTGGTCGTCAATGCCACGCGTACCAAGCAGCTGACCAACTTCCGCGTCAGCGGCAAGGAAGACGCGATCAAGATCACGCCGCCGATCGAGCTGACCCTGGAGTACGGCGTCGAGTTCATCGAGGACGACGAGCTGGTCGAGATCACGCCCAAGAGCGTGCGTCTGCGCAAGCGTCACCTCTCTGAAAATGAACGCAAGCGCGCGTCGCGCAACTAAGCAGCCCTCGCTGTCTTGCGGCCCTTCGGGGCCGCTCTCAATTTTGTCTATGACCCATCGTCGTGCGGTATTGCTGATGCTTGTTGTCACGCTGCTGTGGAGCACGGCGGGTGTGGTGACGCGGCATCTGGAGGCGGCACGCAGCTTCGAGGTGACGTTCTGGCGCAGTGCCTTCAATGCGCTGGCGCTGGCGGCGGCCCTGGCCTGGATGCGCGGGCCGGCGCTGGCCGGGCAGATCCGGCGAGCCTCGGCCAGCGTCTGGGTCTCGGCCCTGTGCTGGGCCACGATGTTCACCGCCTTCATGGTGAGCATCACGCTGACCTCGGTGGCCAATGTGCTGGTGACGATGTCGCTGGGGCCGCTGCTGACGGCGCTGTTCGCCCGTGTCTTTCTGCGGCACCGGTTGCCGACGCGCACCTGGGTGGCGATCGCGCTGGGCAGCCTGGGCATGGCCTGGATGTTCGGCCACGAAATGCAGGGCGGTCCGGGCGCGCTGATCGGTGTCGCGGTGGCCTTTGCCGTGCCGCTGGCCGCCGCCACCAACTGGACCCTGCTGCAGCATGTGCAGCGCGGCAAGGCCGGCAGCGCCTCCGACCCGGACATGCTGCTGGCCGTGTTGCTGGGCGCGCTGATCTCTGCCGCGCTGACCCTGCCGCTGGCCTGGCCTGTGCAGGCCGGCGCGCATGACCTGACCCTGCTGGCCGGCCTCGGTGTGTTCCAACTGGCCGTGCCCTGCCTGCTGGCGGTGCGGCTGACCCGGGTGCTGGCCGCGCCCGAGATCGCGCTGCTGGGTTTGCTGGAGGTGATCTTCGGCGTGCTGTGGGCCTGGCTCGGTGCTGGGGAAGCCCCGTCTTCCGCAGCCCTGGCCGGGGGTGCTATGGTGCTGTTTGCCCTGCTGGGCAATGAAGTGCTGGGCCTGCGCTCGCGGGCCTGCGGAACAAGATCAAAAAACTAAGGGAACTGGACATGCCGTCCGCCGCCATCTCCACGCTGCAGTCCGACGGTCAGATCCTGGCCGAAATCAATGGCTGTCTGGGACTGATCACTCTGAACCGCGCCACGGCGCTGAACGCGCTGTCGCTGGCAATGATTCGCGACATCACCCATTTGCTGAAGACCTGGGCCAGTGCGCCGCAGATCCAGGCCGTGGTGATCCTGGGCGCGGGTCGCGAAGGCAAACCGCCCGCCTTCTGCGCTGGCGGCGACATCCGCTTCTTCCACCAGGCCGCGCTGACCGGTGACAGCGCCCTCGAGGACTTCTTCACAGAGGAGTACGCGCTCAATCACCTGATCCACCACTATCCCAAGCCCTATATCGCCCTGATGGACGGTGTGGTGATGGGCGGCGGCATGGGCATCAGCCAGGGCGCCAGGCTGCGGGTCTTGACCGAGCACTCGAAGCTGGCGATGCCCGAGACCCATATCGGCCTGTTCCCCGATGTCGGCGGCGGCTACTTCCTGAGCCAGTGCCCCGGCCGGATCGGTGAGTGGCTGGCGCTGACCGGCCAGGTGATCGGCGCCGGCGATGCGATCGAGCTGAACCTCGCTGATGTGTTCGTGCAGAGCAGCGAGCTGCCCGCCATCATCGAGGCCTTCCGGCACGGTGAGCAGGGCAGCGCCGAGCATGTGGTCGCCACCGTGATGGAGCGGGCCGATCTGGCGCCGCCCGACGAGCATCTGCAGTTGCAGTCCCGCATCGACCGCCATTTCGCGCTGCCCGATGTGGCCGCCATCATGGCCTCGCTGCGGGCCGCCGTCGATGACGAGTGGGCCCAGCGGACCCATGCGGTCCTCGCCAAGCGCTCGCCGCTGATGATGGCCGTGACCCTGGAACAGCTGCGCCGCGCACGCCGCATGAGCCTGGCCGAGGATCTGCGCATGGAGCGCGACCTGGTGCATCGCTGCTTCCAGCTGCGCCCGGGCGCCGCCAGCGAGACCGTCGAAGGCATCCGCGCGCTGGCGGTCGACAAGGACCATGCGCCGCGCTGGAACCCGGCCCGCATCGAGGAGGTGACGCCGGCCATGGTCGAGGCCTTCTTCGAGAGCCCCTGGGCGCCGGATCAGCATCCGCTGCGGGCCTTGTTCTAGGGGTCTCGATCCGGCATTCGCACGGTGCAAGTGGGGAGGGGCAGGGCAGCAGCCTAGGATGGGTCGTCACCCTCTCACGGAGATGCTCATGCGCCTAGCTGCCCGCCCGTTCCAACTCGCCCTGCTGCTTGCGCCGCTCTGGCTGCTCGGCAGCTGTGGAGGCAGCGACGACGAGGAGCTCGTTCCGCCGCTGGCGGACACCGGCTGTCAGGCCCTCAGCGATACCGGCACGGTCGTGGTCGGCTCCGGCCTACCGGGCGATCCGGCGGCGCCCGAGCCGGCCTCGGGCTACCGCGTCGGCAAGAAGCTGGTGCATGCCAAGAGCTATATGGTGGTGACGGCCAATCCGCTGGCCAGCAAGGCCGGCTGCGAGGTGCTGAAGGCCGGCGGCACGGCCACCGATGCGGCCGTGGCCGTGCAGGCGGTGCTGGGCCTGGTCGAACCGCAGTCCAGCGGGCTGGGCGGCGGAGCCTTCATGCTGCACTACGACGCCAAGACCAAGACCGTGGTCAGCTACGACGGCCGCGAGACCGCGCCGGCCGCTGCCACGCCCAACTACCTGCGCTGGATCGATGACGCCGGCGACCAGAGCGCGCCCAAGCCGAATGCCCGTGCCAGCGGCCGCTCGATCGGCACGCCCGGCGTCGTGCGCATGCTGGAGATGGCCCACAAAGCCCATGGCAAGACCGCCTGGAAGGAGCTGTTCCAGCCCGGCATCCAGCTGGCCACCGACGGTTTTGCGATCAGTGGCCGCATGGCCGCCGCGATCAGCGCCTCGCGCAGCAATCTGCTGGCCGATGCCGAGGCCGCCGCCACCTATTTCAACGCCGACCAGAGTGCCAAGGCCCTGGGCACGACACTGAAGATCCCGGCCTATGCCGCGACGCTGACGGCAATCGCCAACGGCGGCGCCGATGCCTTCTACAGCGGCCCCATCGCGCAGGCCATCGTCGACAAGATCGGCGTCGCGGCCGCCACCGGCGGCACGCCCATCACCCCGGGCAAGACCACGCTGGCCGACCTGGCCGCCTACCAGCCCAAGAAGCGCGAGGCCGTCTGCACCACCTACCGGGCTTACTGGGTCTGCGGCATGCCGCCGCCCTCGTCGGGCGGCATCACGGTGGCCTCGGCCCTGGGCGTGCTGGAGAACTTCAACCTGGGCCTGCACGGCCCCAGCGCGCTCGACCTCGAAGGCGGCAAGCCCAGCGTGTTCGGCGTGCACCTGATCAGCGAGGCCGGGCGCCTGGCCTACGCCGACCGCGACAAATACATCGCCGACACCGACTTCGTGCCGCTGCCCGGCGGCAGCTGGGAGGCGATGCTGGCCAAGCCCTATCTGCGCGGCCGCGCCGGCCTGATCAGCTTCAGCAAGAGCATGGGCACGGCGCAGCCGGGCGACTTCGGCACCCCGGCGCAAGGCCTGTCCAGCACGGCCGAGAACGGCACCACCCATATGACCATCGTCGACAAGGAGGGCAATGCGGTCGTGATGACGACCACGGTGGAAAGCTCCTTCGGCTCCTTCCACATGACCCAGGGCTTTGTCCTCAACAACCAGCTGACCGATTTCTCCGCCACGCCGACCGACGGGGCCGGCCTGCCGATCGCCAATAGCGTGGCCGCCGGCAAGCGCCCGCGCAGCTCGATGGCGCCGACCCTGGTGTTCAAGACTGGCGCCGATGGCAAGATCGGCGACTTCTACATGGGCACCGGTTCGCCTGGCGGCGGCACCATCATCCAGTACGTGATCAAGACCGTGGTCGGCGCGCTGGACTGGGGGCTGGACGCCCAGCAGGCGACCAATCTGATCGACTTCGGCGCCGCCAACAGCGTCACCACCAATGTCGGCGGCGAGCACCCGAATGTGAACGCCGCCAACAGCGGTGCGGCCGATCCCCTGGTCATCGGCCTGCGGGCGCTGGGGCATACGGTCTCGGTCAATGCGCAGTCCAGCGGCATCTCCACCATCATCCGCGTGCCGCTCAATGGCACGCCGACCTTGACCGGCGGCGCCGATCCGCGCCGCGAGGGCGTGGCGCTGGGCGACAGCTTCAAGCCCTGAGTCGCACCCGCGTTCGGCCACAATCACCGGCACCAATCAAATCAACAACGAGATGGCGGCGCTCCCAGGAGGGCGCCGCAGGGAGATGCGGTGATTGCCGTGATGCGCGGGCGTGTGGACGCCCTGGGCCCTCCGTTCCGGGCCCTGCTGTGCAGCGAGCTGCTGAGCTGGCTGGCACTGATGGTCGGTGCGGTCGCCGCGCCATGGTGGATTGCCGGCCAGGGTGGAGCCCGTGATCTGGCCATCTACGGTTTCAGCGCGGCCACCCTGGCGGTGATCGTGATGCCGGTGCTGTCGCCGCTGGGCGACCGCCTGGCCAAACGCCGGCTGATCATGCTGGGCCTCGTGCTTTATGCCCTGGTGGCCCTGCTGCTGGCCAGCCTGGTCAGCCTCGACCACTACCACCTCGGCTGGGTCCTGCTGGCCGCGCTGCTGAGCGCGCTGGCCTCGGGCCTGTTGATGCCGACGCTGATGACGGTGGCTGCCGACCTGGTCGAGACCCCGCAACTGCCTGATGCCCTGAGCCTGCAGCGCAGCGCGCAGTCGCTGGGCCGGGTGCTGGGCCCGGCCCTGGGCGGCAGCCTGCTGGCTTGGTCGACCGGCGCGGCGCTGTGGCTGCAGGCCGGCCTGCTGTTCAGCGCGGTGCTGCTGGCGCGCCGATTGCCGCAGCGGGCGCCGCCGGCACGCGCGGGGCGTGGCATGAGCGCCTGGCGCGACGATCTGCGGCAGGGCCTGCGGGCCAGCTGGACCATGCCGCTGGAGCGGGGGTGGACCCTGGTGAACTTCGTCGGCATGCTGTTCATGTTCCCGGCCTTCACGATGCTGGTGCCCTTGAAGATCAAGGCCCTGGGGCTCTCCGGCGCCTGGCTGGGCGCGGCCGAGACCGGGCTGTCGCTGGGCATGTTGGTCGGCGCGCTGGGCGGCTCGGCCTGGGTGGCCCGGCGGATCGGCCGCTACGCGACCCGTGTCGGCGCCACCGCCGCCCAGGGCCTGGGCCTGGCGCTGGCGGGTTGGACCGGTCAGGGCGAGGTGCTGGTGCTGGCCCTGTTCCTGGTCGGCCTGGCCAACTCATGCGGCGTGCTGGTCGGCCAGACCCATCGCATGCTGGCCATCCCGGAGCACTTCCGGGCCCGTCTGAGCTCGGTGGGCATGATGACGATGAATATCGCGGCGGCCGCCGGGCCGGCGCTGGCCGGCCTGGCGCTGCTGAAGCTGGAGGTGGCCACCGTCTACTTCCTGTTCGGCCTGCTGTCGGCGGCCAGCGCGCTGGGCTATCTGTTCGTGCCCGACTTCAAGACCCTGCTGACCCTCGATCACGAGCAGGTCAAGGACTGGTATGCCCACCGCCATCCGGAGCTGTTCGGCGCCGCTCCCAAGGGGTAAGCCCTGAGCCGCGCCGTGGGCGATCAGCGCACACTGCCGCGATGGGAGCGCGGCAACAATCCGCAAGGGCCTGGCTGATGCTGGCCCTGGGCCTGCTGGCGTCATGCCCGCAGGCCGATGAGGCATGGCCCGTCGCGGCCAGCGCCCTGGTCGCCGAGCTGCGGCCGCTGGCCCAGCGCCAGGGCTGGTTCGAGGGCGGCCCCTGGCAGCCCGAGCTCGATGCCTGGCAGGGCCGCAAGCACCGCCTGCTGCAGGCGCTGGCCGCGCAGCTGCAGCGCCACCCCCCGACGACCGAGATGCTGGACACCCAGCTGGGCGGGCTGCTGCGCGCCTGCGAGGCGGACCGGCCCTGGGCCCGCGACGCCGGCTGTGCCTGGATCAGCTGGCGCGGCCGGCGCGACGGCCTGCGCCTGAGCCTGGCCGATGGGCGGCTGCAGCGCCTGCAATGGCAGCTGGCGCTGGAGCAGCAATAGCGTTCACGCATTGCAGTACGGCGGCGGCACCGTTTTGCCGTCTTGACTGGGTGGCTGCCACGAGCGGCCGGCCCATGATCGGAGGACCTCTTCAGTGAATCCTGTTCAAACCCCCAAGGCCGCCCTGCGCGGCCGGCTGCGTCCCCTGCTCGCCGCAGCCCTGCTCGCTTTGAGCTGGCCCCTGGCCCAGGCCCATGAGATTGCCGGCCAGCAGACCGAGAACCGGGTCGTGATGCGCGCCTACTTCAGCGACCTGGCGCGCGCCCAGGCGATCGCCCACAGCCGCTTCGAGACCCTGGAGTCGAAGTACGAGCTGGGCTATGTCGTCGTCAATATCAGCCCGGCCGAGGCGCGCGAGCTGCGTGCCCAGGGCTTCCGCCTGGAGCCCGACAAGCGCTGGTGGGAGCAGCAGACCCAGCAGGCCCGGCGCGAGAGCACGGCCCTGCAGCAGCAGCGCCAACAACAGGCGCAGGCCGGCGAGGTCGTGGCCCTGGGCATCCCGAACTACAGCTGCTATCCGACCGTCGAGGAGGTGTTCAGCCAGGCCGATGCGTTGATCGCCGCCAAGCCGCAGCTGGCGCGCTGGATCGACATCGGCGACTCCTGGCAGAAGAGCCGCAATCTCGGCGGCTACGACCTGCGGGTGCTCAAGCTCAGCAATAGCGCGGTCGCCGGCGACAAGCCCAAGCTCTTCGTCAATGCCGGCATCCATGCGCGCGAGTACACGACCACGCCGCTGGTGCTGGAGTTCGCCAAGCGCCTGATCAACGGTCATGGCGTCGACGCCGATCTGAGCTGGATCCTCGACCACCACGAGGTGCACCTGCTGCTGGTCACCAACCCCGACGGCCGCAAGAAGGCCGAGACCGGCCTGCTGTGGCGCAAGAACACCAACACCGCCTACTGCGGCGCCACCAGCAACAGCCGCGGCGCCGACCTGAACCGCAACTTCGGTTTCGGCTGGAACTCCACCGGCGGTACCGGCTCCAGCGGCAATGCCTGCAGCGAGACCTACCGCGGCCCCAGCGGCGCTTCCGAGCCCGAGACCCGTGCGGTCGAGGCCTATATCCGCAGCCTCTGGCCGGACCGCCGCGGCCCCAACCGTGGCGACGCCGCGCCGCTGGACACCAGCGGCATCCATCTGGACATCCACAGCCATGGCCGCCTGCTGCTGTGGCCCTGGGGCACGAACGGTGCGGTGGCCGGCAATGACCGCCAGCTCGCCACGCTGGGGCGCAAGTTCGCCTACTGGAACGGCCACACGCCGCAGCGCTCGCTGAGCCTGTACGAGACCGACGGCACCAGCGATGGCCCCAGCTACGGCGAGCTGGGCGTCGCGGCCTTCACCTTCGAGCTGGGCACGGCCTTCTTCGAGCAGTGCAGCTATTACAGCAATACCCTGCTGCCGGGCAATCTGCCGGCCCTGATCTACGCGGCCAAGGTGGCGCGCATGCCCTACATCACGCCGGCTGGCCCGGACAGCCTGGAGCCGGCGCTGTCGACGGCCCGGGTGCGCGCGGGCACGCCGGTGACCCTGACGGCCCGCATCGACGACACCCGCTACAACAACAGCAATGGCGCCGAGCCGACCCAGGTGGTCAACGCGGCCGAGTACTACCTCGACCTCGCGCCCTGGCAGGCCGGTGCGGTGGCGCAGCCGATGGCGGCCAGCGACGGCAGCTTCAATGCGGCCTCCGAGGCGGTGCGCGCCACGCTCGATACCAGCGGGCTCGCGGTGGGCCGGCACATCGTCTATCTGCGCGGCCGCGACAGCGCCGGCAACTGGGGCGCGCCGAGCGCCGTCTACCTGGACATCGAATCCGGCAGCGGTGGCACGCCGCCACAGGCCGCTTTCGACTACAGCGTCAACGGCCTGACGGTCTCCTTCAGCGACCGCAGCAGCGATGACGGCAGCATCACCGCGCGCAGCTGGGAGCTGGGTGACGGCAGCAGCGCCAGCGGCACCAACCCGGTCAAGACCTATGCGGCGGCCGGCAGCTACAACGTGCGCCTGACCGTGACCGACAACGAGGGCTTGAGCGCCAACACCAGCCGCAGCGTGGTGCTGAGCGACGACGGCGTGCCGGTGCTGCTGAACAGCGTCGGCGGCCTGGCCGGGGCGGCCCGCAGCTGGCGCTACTGGAAGGTCGCGGTGCCGGCCGGCACCACCCAGCTGCAGGTGCGCACCAGTGGCGGCAGCGGCGACCTGGACCTGTTCACCCAGCCGGGCCAGAAACCCACGGCCAGCAGCTACAACTGCAAGAAGGAGGGCAGCACCAATCTCGAGACCTGCAGCCTGAGCAATCCGGCCCCGGGCTGGCTCTATATCGGGCTGTACGGCTACCGTGCCTATTCGGGCGCCAGCTTGCAGATCAGCTACACACCTTGAGGAAAGCGTAGATCACAAGCCCTGATCTTTCGGGGCAAGGCAGGCCGGCCGACCGTGTGGTGTTGCCGGCCTGCCTGCACAGGCCAATGCCGTTCGGCGGGATAATTGCGGCTCATCCCCGCCAAGACATGCCCGATTCTCTCGATAACTCCACTGCAGCCCCCAGCCCCTGGCGCCTGTCGGTCGCCCCCATGCTGGACTGGACCGACAAGCATTGCCGCAGCTTTCACCGCCTGCTGACCCGCCAGACCCGGCTCTACACCGAGATGGTGACCACCGGCGCGCTGCTGCATGGCGACCAGCCGCGCCATCTGGACTTCAACGTGCAGGAGCACCCCGTCGCGCTGCAGCTGGGTGGCTCGGAGCCGGCCGATCTGGCGGCCTGCGCGAAGCTGGCCGAGCAATGGGGCTATGACGAGGTCAATCTGAACTGCGGCTGCCCCAGCGAGCGGGTGCAGCGCGGCGCTTTCGGCGCCTGCCTGATGGCCGAGCCGGCCCTGGTGGCCGAGGGCATGAAGGCGATGAAGGATGCCGTCAGCATTCCGGTCACGATCAAGCACCGCATCGGTATCGACAAGGTCGAGAGCTATGAGTTCGTGCGCGACTTCGTCGGCACCATTGCCGAGGCCGGCTGCGAGGTCTTCATCGTCCATGCGCGCAATGCCTGGTTGCAGGGCCTGTCGCCCAAGGACAACCGCGAGATCCCGCCGCTGCGCTACGAGCTGGTGCACCGCCTCAAGCGCGAGTTCCCGGCGCTGACCCTCGTCATCAACGGCGGCCTCAAGGGCGATGCCGAGATCGCCGAGCAGCTGCAGCATGTGGACGGCGTGATGGTGGGCCGCCAGGCCTATCACGAGCCCTGGCAGATGGCGCAATGGGATTCGCGCTTCTTCGGCAGGGCCGACCCGGCCGCCAGCCGCGAGCAGGTCGAGGCCGACTGGCTGGACTATCTGCGCGCGCAGGTCGAGGCCGGGCGGCCCTGGACCCAGGCGATGCGCCATGCGCTGGGCCTGTGGAATGGCCAGGCCGGGGCCCGGCGCTGGCGCCAGGTCTGGAGCGACGCGCAACTCAAGCGCCTGCCGGTGGACGAGGTCGCGGCCCTGGCCACCCGGGAGCGTATGGGCGTCGCTACCCATGTGGCGCAGGACAAGGCCGAGCGGGCCACCCAGACCGTCTGATAGCCGGTCTGAAAAGCGATCTGATGGACACCCTGTTCTTCCATTGCTATGACACGGCCTTGGGGACTTGTGCGCTGGCCTGGGGAGGGCAGGGCATCGTCGGCTCGCAGCTGCCCGAGGAAAGCGCCGCCGCGACACGCGACCGCATGCGGGTGCGCTTTGTGGCCGCGCGCGAGGTGCTGGCGCTTGAGCAGCTGCCGCCGCCGGTGCAGCAGGCCCGTGCCGGCGTGCAGGCCTTGCTGGCCGGCGAGCCGCGCGATCTGCTCGAGATCGTGCTGGACGAGCGCGGCGTGCCCGAGTTCAATCGCCAGGTCCATGCGCTGACCCGGCGCATCCCGGTCGGCCAGACCCTGACTTATGGTGAAGTCGCCGCGCGCCTGGGCCAGCCGGGCGCGGCCCGCGCGGTCGGTCGCGCCGAGGGCAGCAACCCCTTTGCGCCCATCGTGCCCTGCCATCGGGTGATGGGGGCGGGCGGCATCGCGTCTGCCAATCTGGTGGGCTTCTCTGCTCACGGCGGCGTTGCCACGAAACTGCGCCTGCTGGCCATCGAGGCGCGCGCCACCGGCCAGCAGGTCGGCGAGCAGACGCCGCTGTTCGGCTGAACCGTAGAATCCCGCCTTCATTCCTCTTCACAGGCCCGCCCTCGATGTCTTTCTCCACCCTGGGCCTGTCCCCCGCCTTGCTGCGCGCCGTGCGCGAGCAGGGCTATCACGCACCGACCCCGATTCAATCCGCCGCCATTCCCGCCGTGCTGGGCGGCGGCGATGTGCTGGGCCTGGCCCAGACCGGCTCGGGCAAGACCGCGGCCTATGCGCTGCCGCTGCTGCAGCGGGTGCTGGCCGCTCGTGACGGTGGCCCGCGCCGCCTGCGCGCGCTGCTGCTGCTGCCCACCCGCGAGCTGGCCGAGCAGGTCGGCGAGGTGCTGCGCGAGTTCGCTCGCGCGCTGCCCGAGCCGCTGAAGATCGCGATCGCCTATGGCGGTGTGTCCATCAACCCGCAGCTGATGGCTTTGCGCGGCGGCGTGGACATCATGGTGGCCACGCCGGGCCGGCTGCTGGACCTGGTCGAGCACAATGCGCTGCGCCTGGACACGGCCCAGACCCTGGTGCTGGACGAGGCCGACCGCCTGCTGGCGCTGGGCTTTGCCGAAGAGTTGCAGCGGGTGCTTGGCCTGCTGCCGGCGCAGCGCCAGAACCTGTTCTTCTCGGCCACCTTCGCGCCGGCCGTGCAGGCCCTGGCCGATGCCCTCCTGCGCGAGCCGCAGCGCATCGCGATCGAGGCCACGCCGGCCGAGCTGCCGGACATCGTGCAGCGCGCGATCCAGGTCGATACCGCCGCGCGCACGCCGCTGCTGCGCCATCTGATCGCCACCGAGGCCTGGCCGCGGCTGCTGGTGTTTGTCGCCACCAAGTACGCGGCCGAGCATGTCTCGGACAAGCTCTGGAAGACCGGCATCAAGGCGGCGGCCCTGCATGGCGAGCTGAGCCAGGGCACGCGGCGCCAGGTGCTGGCGGCGCTCAAAGCCAATGAGATCCAGGTGCTGGTGGCCACCGATGTGGCGGCCCGCGGCCTGGACATCCCGGAGCTGCCGGCGGTGCTGAACTACGAGCTGCCGCGCTCGCCGGCCGACTACACCCACCGCATCGGCCGCACCGGCCGGGCCGGTGCCAGCGGCGTCGCGCTGAGCTTCATCACGGCCGACACCGAGGCACACTTCCGCCTGATCGAGAAACGCCAGGGCCAGCGCGTCGCGCGCGAGCAGATCGCCGGCTTCGAGCCCGGCGAAGTCGCCAGCGAGGCCCAGGCCGTCGGTGGTATCAAGGGCAAGCGCAAGAGCAAAAAGGACAAGCTGCGCGAGGCGGCGGCACAATCGGCATCCTGACCTGGACTCGTTGGGACAAAGAAAGATGAACCCGTCCGCTCGCCAGACCTGTCTGGCCACTCTGCTGGTGCTGTGTGCAAGCGGAGCCCTCGCCGAGCAGTCCAAGCAGACCCTGCCGACCCTGCCGACCCTGCCGACCCTGCCGACCCTGCGTATTGCCCAGACCTCGGGCATGGGCTATCCGCTGCTGACGGTGGAGGGCGGCAAGGTCAGCGGCGGCTTTCTGCATGATCTGACCGAGCGGCTGGCGGCGGAGCTGGGCACGCGGGCCGTGCAGCAGCTCTACCCGCGCCGTCGCATCGAGCCGGCGGTGCTGGGCGGCCAGGCCGACCTGGTCTGCTATTCCAGCCCGGTCTGGACTCGGGCGCCGGCGTCGCAATGGACCCAGGCGGTGCTGCCGCAGATCGAGCGGGTGGTTGGCCCGGCCGAGCGGCCGGCCCCGGGACATCTGCCCGAGGATCTGGACGGCCAGCGCGTGGCCGTGCTGCTGGGCTACAGCTTTCCCAGCCTGCAGCCGCTGATGGAGGCGGGCCGCATCAAGCGTATCAACGACACGCAGTCCGACAACCTGTTTCGCCTCGTCAGCCGCGACATGGCCGATGTGCTGATCGTCTCGGAGGCCGAGATCGAGGGCTATTTCCAGCGCCATCCGAAAGAGCGCGAGCGCTTTGTGCTCAGTGCCAAACCCTATTCGGTGGTCGACACGCACTGCCTGGTGTCGCCGAAATCGCGCTGGGCCGTCGCGACCGTCGACAAGGCCTTGCACAGCCTGCAGGCCAGCGGCGAGATCGCAAGGCTGGCCCAGCGCTACGGCATGTCGATGCGCTGAGGCGCCAGGCCTCGGCGCAGGCTCAAGCCCAGGGCGGCGCCTCATCGCTGGCCGGGGCCAGGTCTTGATCCGGCGGCAGCAGCTCGGCGATGTCCAGTGACTTCGGGGCCGAGCCCAGGAAGTCGTGCTCGCCGCCCAGGCCCTCGATCAGGGCCGGGATCAGCTCGGCGAGCTCGCCGGTGGCGATCACCGCATCGGCGTCGAACTGCTCGTCCTTCTCGGGCTTGTCATGGCCCTCGAACACCAGGTCCAGAAAGGCGATCTTCTTGATGGCCAGCGTGTCGGTCAGCAGGAAGGAGACGCGGTCCTTGTAGCTCATCGCCAGCTTGGTCGGGCGCTTGCCGCTGCTCAGATGCTGGCGCACCTCCTCGATGTCCAGCGCATGGCGGGCATAGCGCACCACCGACTTCATCTCGTCCTCGCTCTTGAGCTCGCACTCGCGGTCTATCGTGAAGCCCTCGGGCGGCACACCGTCCATCAGCCAGGCGGCCATGCAGGCGGCCGGCGTCTCGGCGCTCTGCACCAGGTGCAGGGTGAGGCCGTCCAGTGCCTTGATCAGGAGGCTGACGACCTCCTCGCAGCGCGCCGGGCTGGACGCGTCGATCATCAAGAGGCGCTGCTCGGGCGCGATCCAGATGCGGATGCTGCTGCGCTTCTTGAAGCACAGCGGCAGCAGCTCGTGGGTGGCCTGTTCCTTCAGGTCCTTCAGCGCCTTCTTGCCGGGCTTGCGGCCGGTCTGCTCCTCGATCTGGGCGGCGATCTCGTCGACCCGCTCCTTGACCACCGAGCCCGGCAGCACGCGCGACTCTATCGTCAGCTTCAGATGCAGATGGCCGTCGATCACCTCGACCAGGGGCGCGTGCTCGATGCCGCGCGGCGGCACCCAGCCCAGCGACAGCGGCTCGCTGGGACCGCAGGGCAGGAACTGGCCCTTGGCCAGGGCCTCTTCAACCTCTTGCTGGGTGGGCTGCCAGCTCGGGCCCACGCGGTAAATCGTCAAGTTCTTGAACATCTTGTTGCTCGGCGTCGTGCGCAAATGAAACCGCCCCGAGGGCGGGGCGGTTGGGGGGAAAGGTCTGGGCTCTATTGTCGCTCAGGCCGACGGGATGGCCTCGGCCGCGATCTGGCGCAGCGCCTGCTCGAACACCTCGCTGGGCTGGCCGCCCTGGATCAGATGACGCTCGTTGATGATGATGGCCGGCACCGAGTTGATGCCCTGGCTCAGATAGAAGCTCTGAGCATCGCGCACCTCCTGCCGGTAGGCGTCCGAGCCCAGCACGGCCGCAGCCGCCTGCCGGTCCAGGCCGGCCTCGGCGGCGGCATCCAGCAGCACCTCATGGGCGCCCGGATTCTTGCCGGCGCTGAAGTAGGCGCCGAACAGGGCCAGCTTCAAGGCCTTCTGCCGGTCGGCGTCCTGCAGCCCGGCCCAATGCAGCAGGCGATGGGCGTCAAAAGTGTTGTAGATGCGGCTGCGGGCGCCCGCGGTGAAGGTGAAACCCAGCGCCGCGCCGCGCTGGCGTATCGCCTCGCGCGTGGCCGCCAGCTGCTCAGGCCCGGCGCCGTATTTCTGTGCCAGATGCTCGTCGATGTCCTGGCCTTCGGGGGCCATCTGCGGATTCAGCTCGAAGGGCTGGAAGTGCAGGTCCACCGCCAGCTCGGGCAGCCGGGCCAGGGCCTGCTCCAGCGACTTCAGGCCGATCACGCACCAGGGGCAGGAAACGTCGGAGACAAAATCGATACGCATGGTCCGCACTCTAGCCGAGCCGGCGCTCACTCGCTCGCGCCAGATAGAACCACTCGCTGCCGGGCTGGGCATTGGCAGCCGGGAAGACGATGCGGCCATCATCGGGCGCCAGCACCGGTGTGCCGTCATGGCGGCTGCCGATCAGCTGGCCCTTGCTGACCGCGTCGAAGCTGACCCAGGCGCGCTCGAAGCGGTCGCCTTCGTGCTCGCGGTCGATCACCTCATAGAGTTGCAAGAGCTCGGGCGGCTCGGCCGGGCGGGGGGCGACGACGCCGGGCTCGACCATGCCCAGCAGTACCAGGGTGCGCAGAATGGCCCGGTAGGCAAACTCCGGCGCGGCCGGGTCCTCGTGCTGGCCGCATTCCAGCGTGATGCCGTAGCCGCCCTGCGAGCGCATGTACTCGGTGGTGCCGACGCCGTAATGCGGGTCTTGCTGCAGGGTGGCGCGGCGCGTGCCGTCGCCGGTCCTGGCCGCGCGCCGCTGCAGGCCCAGGGCATAGGTCGAGAGCCAGCCCTCGACGATGCGGCCGGTGCCGACGCAGGCGGCCAGCCGCGCCTCGGCCAGCTCATGGGCAAAGGGCTCGAGCTCGCCGCTGTTGTTGCGCGGGCCCAGCATCGCGAAGGGCTGGCCCTGGCCCTGGAAGGAATGCAGGTCCAGCAGCACCTCGTGATCGGCCAGCCAGCGGCACAGCGGGCCGGCGATGCGGTCCTCGAAGTCCTGCGCAATCACGGCCGGGCGCAGATTGCGGTTCAGATTGCGCTCGCCCTCGCGCCGGCCCAGCGCATGGGCCAGCGGGTTGACGATGGGGATCAGGCTCAGGGTGCCACGCAGCAGGCGCAGCGCGCCGCTGTCGAGCTCGGCCACCAGGCGCCGGATCGCGGCCACGCCGCAGATCTCGTTGCCATGCACGGCGGCGCTGACCAGCAGGCGCGGGCCGGCGTGCAGGCCGGCGAACTGATGGATGCGCAGATGAGTAGGGTGTTCAGACATTGCCGGGGATCTTTCTCAGGGCTTCAGCCAGCGCGCATCGATCGCCTGATCGGCGGGGCACAGGCGGGGGGACAGGTCTTGCTGGGGCCGGCCGTCGGCCCACAGGCTCAGCCGGTACAGCGTGCCGAAGGCATAGCCGGGCACGTCGCTGCCGGCGCCGGCTAGCAGCTCGCCGCCACGGCGCACGCTGTCGGCCAGCCAGGCCGGCAGGCGCAGGTGATAGGGGTTGCGGGCGATTTCGCCGTGGTGGCAGGCCAGGGCCTGGACCAGGCGCGCGGTGTCGGCCACGCCGGTCTCGACCAGCCAGTTCGGCGCCTGCAGCGTCGCCCAGTATTCGGTCTCGGCCAGCACGCAGCTGATGCCGCTGGCCTGCAGCGCCTGGGTCAGCAGCTTGTGCACGCCGATATGGGTGGCGATGCCGTCGCGCGCATGCGGGGCCAGCACCAGGGCGGGCTTCTGCTCGGCCAATAACTCGGTCACGCACTGCAGATGGGCGCGCCAGAGCTGGGGCGATTCGGTCTCGGTCTCGGGCCGCACCAGGGCCAGGCCCTGCTCGGTCAGGCGGATATTGTCGAAGCCCAGCACCTCGCAGGCGGCCTGCAGCTCGCGCCAGCGCGGCTCGCGGCGCTCGGGCTTGCTGCCCAGCGTCACGGCCACATTGGTGATGCGCCACTGCGCTTCCTGGCGCAGCCGCAGCGGCAGCGCGCCGACGATGCATTCGTCATCGGGGTGGGGTGAGAAGATCATGCAGTGGCCGGGCAGCGGCTTGCCGCGTGCCGGCTTGGCGGCGGCGGCCGGCCGGGCCTGCATCAGTGCGGCAAAACCTGACACCTGCTGCTGCCAGTATTCAAAGTCGTCCATGGGTAGGGGCGAAGAGAAGAGGGGAGTGGTAAGGGACGAGGGTGCCGGCAATGCTAGGGCAAGGCGAGTGGGTGTCGGCGAGACGCGGTCATAGCTTTTGTTGGGGGTCTCATGCATTTTTCCTGCTGCTCGGCGCGGTGGCCAGCAGCACGCCGGCCAGGGCCAGGCCATAGGCCAGCAGCTGGACGGCGCCGATGCGCTCGCCGAGAAAGACCAGGCCCACCAGCGCGGTGGCGATCGGCAGAAAAACCATGAAGACGCCGGCCTGCGCGGCCGGCACCTTCTTCAGCCCGGTCATCCACAGCCAGACCGTCACCATGCTGGCCGCCGCCGCATAGAACAGCAGCAGCGCCCAGTGCTGGCCGCTGGGCCGGGCGAAGTCATAGCTCAGCGCCTGCCACAGGCCCAGCGGTGTCACCAGGGCCAGGCCCCAGAGATTGATCAGCGCGCTGATGCGCTTGGGCGAGAGATGGGCGGTCAGCTGCTTGCCGATCACGACATAGCCGGCCTCGCAGAACACCGCCGCCAGCAGCAGGGCGGCGCCCCAGGGCGTGGTCTGACCCTGGCCCTCGCGGTTCAGTGCTACCAGCGCAATGCCGCTGACGCTCAGCACGATGCCGGCCATCACCCGCGGCGCGATGCGCTCGCCCAGCAGCAGCCGGCTCAGCAGGGCCACCGCAGCCGGGATGCCGGCCATGATGACGCCGGCCACCACGGCCGAGCTCAGCTGCAGGCCGAACAGCAGGCAGATCGAGAACAGGAAGTTGCCGACAAAGGACTCGAGGAACAGCAGGCGGCGCGAGCGGGCATCGAGCCGGGCTTCGTCGGCACCGCGCCGGACCCAGCCGGCCATCAGCACGGCCGCGCTGCCAAAGCGCAGCCAGGCCAGCAGAAACACCGGGAACACCGCCAGCAGCAGCTTGGACAGGCCGACATAGCTGCCGACCAGGCTGGTGCTCAGTGCCAGGCAGGCATAGGCCAGCCAAGGGGTGCGGCCCGGCATCAGTCGCGCCAGTCGGCCGCCTGGATGGCGTCGACGATCTCGCGGCCGGTGTGCTTCAGCGCAGTAGCGAAGTCCTCGTGCAGCAGCGCGCCACGCAGCCGCGTGGCCGGGCCGCCCACCGTCAGCGCCAGCGGCTCGCGGCCGTCGCCGATGTCGATGCCGACACCGATGGCCGCGATATCGCTCTCCCACTCCGATTCGGAGCAGGCATAGCCGCGCCGCGCGTAGTCGGCCTCGGCGCGCCGCAGCGCCGGCTGCTGGCGGGCCCAGCGCCCGGCGTCCTGGGCCTGCAGGCGCTGGCCCAGCAGGGTGCGCATGCCCGGCGAGGCGCAGCACCACATCGCGCGGCCCATCGCGGTCTCGGCCAGCGGCAGCCGGGTGCCGACATCCAGGCCCAGGATCAGCCGCGCGGTGCTGCGGCAGTGGGCGACATAGACCATGCTCAAGTCATGCCGCACGCCCAGCGAGATCGCGGCCTGGGTGTGCTCGGCCAGGGTCTCCATGAAGGGGCGGGCGATGCGGCCGATCTCGAAATTCGTCAGCACCGAGAAGCCCAGCGACAGCACGGCCGGGCTCAGCGCGTACTCGCCGGTCTGCGGGCGGTGGCGCAGATAGCCCAGGCTGGTCAGCGTGAAGCTCAGGCGCGAGACGGTGGCCTGGGGCAGGCCGGTGCGGCGGGCGATCTCCTGATGGGCAAGCCAGCGGTCCTGCGGCTTGAAGCAGCGCAGCAGCTCCAGCCCGCGGGCCAGCGCGGTGACGAAGCGGCGGTCCTCGGCCGGGTCGGCCGTCTCCTTGCCCTCGGCGGCCTCGGCGAGGCTGCTGCGCTGTCGTCCCATGCTTGCTGCAATCCGGTTATTTTCCGCTCGACGGAATATAGCGCGCCACGTCTTTGCTCGCTGCGGCGCCTGGATGCTCGCAATCCCTGATTTCAGATCCATTCCAATTTACAGCCGCCGAAGGGCTGCGTAGACTGGGTCGTAGCATTTGTGTATTCCGTCGAGCGGAATGAAGGAATGACGCCGATGCGACAGCGGTGCCCCAGGCATCGACCTATAAGCAAGGACGGAGACAAGAAGCCAGCGGCCGCGCAGCGATGCCGGCCATGGCCCAGCCCCATGAATTCAGTCCCTTCATCGCAGGCACCGCATCTGGCGCACTGGCCGCCGGGCCTGCCGCAACACCTGACCCTGCCGCAGACCCACCTCTTCTTCAATGTCGAGGTGGCCGCCGCGCGCTACCCCGACAAGCCCTTCATCATCTTCTACGACACGGCGATCAGCTTCGCCGAGTTCCTGCGCGAGACGGAGCGCATCGCCGGCTATCTGCAGCAGGACTGCGGCGTCCAGGCGGGCGACCGGGTGCTGCTCTATATGCAGAACAGCCCGCAATGGGTGCTGGCCTTCTACGCCATCCTGCGCGCCAATGCGGTGGTCGTGCCGGTCAATCCGATGAACCGGGGCGAGGAGTTGCGCCACTATGTCGCGGACAGCGGCGCCGGCACGGCTTTCGTCGCGCAGGATCTGCTGGATCAGCTGCAGCCGCTGCAGTCCTTGCCGGGCACGGGCGGGCTGCAGCATCTGATCGTCGCGTGCTATAGCGACTATCTGCGCGAGGCTACCGATCTGAGCGTGCCCGATTTCGTCGCCGCGCCGGCGCGGCCCCTGGTCGGCACGGGACTGCGGGCCTGGCGCGAGATGCTGCAGGCCGGGCGTGTGCCGGGCCCGCTGACGGCCGGCCCCGACGATCTCTGCGTGATGCCCTACACCTCGGGCACGACCGGCCAGCCCAAGGGCTGCATGCACACCCACCGCAGCGTGATGAGCACCCTGGTCGGCGGCATCAACTGGTTCGCCCGCACCCAGGACGCGGTCTATCTGTCGGTGCTGCCCTTCTTCCATGTCACCGGCCTGTCGGGCAGCCTCAACGGGCCGCTCTATATCGGCGCCACCATCGTCGTGCTGCCGCGCTGGGATCGCGATGCGGCGGCGCTGTGCATGCAGCGCTACCGGGTCACCGTCTGGCAGACCATCTCGACCATGCTGATCGACTTCCTGGCCAACCCCAGGCTGGCGGACTATGACCTGTCCAGCCTGGCCGGCATCCGCGGCGGCGGCGCGGCGATGCCCGAGGCCATCTGCGCCAAGCTGAAGGCGCTGACCGGACTGGACTATGTCGAGGGCTACGGCATGTCCGAGACCATGGCCGCCACCCATATCAACCCGGTGCACCGGCCCAAGCCCCAGTGCCTGGGCATCCCGGTCTTCGATGTCGATGCGCGCATCGTCGACCCCGTCAGCCTGGCCGAGCTGCCGCAGGGCGAGAGCGGCGAGATCATCATCGCCGCGCCGCAAGTGATGCAGGGCTACTGGCGCAACCCCGCCGCCACCGCCCAGGCCTTTGTCGAGATCGCCGGCCGGCGTTTTCTGCGCACCGGTGACCTGGGTCGCATCGACGAGGACGGCTACTTCTTCATGACCGACCGCCTCAAGCGCATGATCAATGCCTCGGGTTACAAGGTCTGGCCGGCCGAGGTCGAGGCGCTGATGTACCACCACCCGGCCGTGCAGGAGGCCTGCGTGATCGGCGTGCAGGACGCCCGACGCGGCGAGACCGTCAAAGCCCTGGTCGTGCTGAAGCCCGGCCTGGCGGAATCGGTCAGCGAGCAGGACATCATCGATTGGGCCCATGGCCATATGGCCGCCTACAAGAGCCCGCGCATCGTCGAGTTCGTCGCCGCGCTGCCCAAGTCGGGCAGCGGCAAGGTGATGTGGCGCGAACTGCAGGAGCAGCAGTCGCGCACCTGAATCCCCCTCTCTCATAAAACCAGGAGACAAGTGATGAGCAAGCAAACGATGATGTGGGGCCGCCGCCTGATGCTGGCGGCTGCCGCTGCGGCCACCTTGGCGCCGCTCGCCGGCGCCCAGGCCCAGGCCTTCCCGAGCAAGCCGGTCACCTTGATCGTGCCCTGGCCGGCCGGTGGCTCGACCGACCGGCATCTGCGTGCGCTGTCCGAGCTCGCGTCCAAGCATCTGGGCCAGCAGATCATCATCGAGAACAAGCCCGGTGGCGGCGGCACGCTGGGCCCGGGCACGATGGCGCAGACCGCCAAGCCCGACGGCTACACGATCTCGCAGTACCCGCTGGGCATGCTGCGCATCCCGCATATGCAGAAGACCGCCTGGGACCCGCTGAACGACTTCACGTTCATCATCGGCATCAGCGGCTACACCTTCGGCTTCACCGTCAAGAGCGACTCGCCGTTCAAGAGCTTCAACGACTACATCGAGGCCGCGCGCAAGGCACCGGGCCAGATCAATTACGGCTCCACCGGTACCGGCAGCAGCCCGCATCTGCTGCTGGAGGAGTTGGCCGGCAATGCCAAGGTGCAGCTCAACCACATCCCCTTCAAGGGCAATGCCGATCTGCAGCAGGCCTTGCTGGGCGGCCATGTGATGGCGCAAAGCGATGCCAGCGGCTGGGACAAGTTCGTCGACGGCGGCCAGATGCGTTTGCTGGTGACCTTCGGCGAGCAGCGCACCAAGCGCTGGCCCCAGGTGCCCACCGCCAAGGAGCTGGGCTATAACGTCGTGTCGACCTCGCCCTATGGCCTGGCCGGCCCCAAGGGCATGGACCCGGCGGTCGTCAAGGCGCTGCACGATGCCTACAAGAAGGCGATGGACGACCCCAAGCACATCGAGTTGCTGGAGCAGTTGAATCAGGCCATGTGGTATCGCAACGGCGCGGAGTACCGCCAGTGGGCGGTCGAGACCTATGCCAAGGACAAGGCGCTGATCGAGCGCCTGGGCCTGGCAGCGAAGTAGGCGGTGGGGATGGCCGATGACCAGGACTTCCAGCGCATCGCCGACCTGATCCAGCAGCATGCGCTGCAGCGACCGGCCGCGCCGGCGTTGCGCCAGGGCGACACGGTGTTGAGCTATGCCGCGCTCGACGCGCTGATGGACCGTATCGCCGGCGCGCTGCAGCGCGAGGGCGTCGCGCCCGGCCAGGCGATTGCGCTGTGCGGCCTGGCCACGCCGCGCCAGGCGGCGCTGTTTCTCGGCGCGCTGCGGGCCGGCGTCGTCGTCGCGCCGCTGGCCCCCTCGGTCACGGCGGCGGCGCTGGCCGGCATGCTGGGCGATGCGCAGGCGCGGCTGCTTTTTGCCGACGCGGCGGCGCCGATCTCGGCCGGCGACATCCGCCGTATCTCGCTCGATGACGAGGCCGCTTTCGAGGCCTGGCTGGCGCCGCTCGGCACGCGGCCGCAGCCGGTGGAGATCGGCGCCGAGGAGCCGTTCAACATCATCTATTCCTCCGGCACCACGGGCGCGCCCAAGGGCATCGTCCAGCCTCATGGCATGCGCTGGATGCATGTGCGGCGTGGCGCGGCCTATGGCTACGGGCCGGACAGCGTGACCCTGCTGGCCACGCCGCTGTACTCGAACACGACCCTGGTGGTGTTCTTCCCGGCCCTGGCCTATGGCGGCTGCGTGCTCTTGATGGCCAAGTTCGATGCCGCCGCCTATCTGGCCCTGGCCCATGCCCGCCGTGCCACGCACACGATGCTGGTGCCGGTGCAGTACCAGCGCATCATGGCCTTGCCGAGCTTCGACGACCATGACTTGAGCGCCTGCCGGATCAAGTTCTGCACCAGCGCGCCGTTCCCGGCCGCGCTGAAGGCCGAGGTGCTGGCGCGCTGGCCCGGTGGCCTGGTCGAGTTCTACGGCATGACCGAGGGCGGCGGCACCTGCATCCTCGAAGCCCATCTGCAGCCCGACAAGCTGCATACCGTGGGCCGGCCCGCCGAGGGGCACGACATCCGCCTGATCGACGAGGCGGGGCTGGAACTGCCGGCCGGCCAGGCCGGCGAGGTGGTCGGCCATTCGCCGGCGATGATGGCCGGCTACCACGGCCAGCCCGAGAAGACGCGCGAGGCCGAGTGGTTCGCGCCGGACGGCAAGCGCTTCATCCGTACCGGCGACATCGGCCGCTTCGATGCCGAGGGCTTTCTGATCCTGCTCGACCGCAAGAAGGACATGATCATCTCGGGCGGCTTCAATATCTACCCCAGCGATCTGGAGGCCGAGCTGCGCCAGCACCAGGCCGTCGCCGAGGCGGCGGTGGTGGGCGTGGCCAGCAGCGTCTGGGGCGAAACCCCGGTGGCCTTTGTCGTGCGGCGCGCCGGTTTCGACATGCCGGCCGCAGCGCTGCGCGAATGGCTCAACGCCCGCGTCGGCAAGACCCAGCGCCTGGCCGATCTGTGCCTGATCGCCGAGCTGCCACGCAGCGCCATCGGCAAGGTGCTCAAGCGCGAGCTCAGGGATGGCTACAAGCAGCAGGAGACGATATGAAGACGAACCGCCGCGAGTTTGCCCTTGGCCTGGCCGCGCTGAGCGCACCGGCCTGGGCCCAGGCCTGGCCGGCCAGGCCGATCAAGCTCATCGTGCCTTACCCGCCCGGCGGCTTCACCGACGTGACCGCGCGCCTGATCGCGCAGAAGCTGCAGGAGCGGCTGGGCCAGGCCGTCGTGGTCGACAACAAGCCCGGCGCCAACAGCATCATCGGCGTCGATGCGCTGGCCAAATCGGCGCCCGATGGCTACACGATGGCCGTCGTGATCGCCGCCTATGCGGCCAACACGACGCTGTATCCGAAGCTGCCCTATGACCCGGCCAAGGACATCGCGCCGGTCTCGCTGATCGGCCTGTCGCCGCTGGTCGCGGCGGTCCCCAATGAGGCGCCCTTCAAGACCGCCGCCGAGCTGATCGCCTATGCGAAGAAGAACCCCGGCAAGATCAGCTTCGGCTCCAGCGGCAACGGCTCGGCCGCCCACCTCAGCACCGAGCTGCTGAAGGCGCTGACCGGCAGCTATATGGTGCACATCCCCTATCGCGGCGCGGCCGCCGCGCTGACCGATCTGATGGGCGGCCAGATCCAGCTCTTTCTCGACGCCGCCTCCGGCCTGATCGCCCCCGGCAAGGCCGGCAAGGTGCGGCTGATCGGCGTGGCCAGCGACAAGCGCCTGCCCGCGCTGCCCGAGCTGCCGACCTTTGTCGAACAGGGCGTGGCCGGCTTCACCGGCAGCACCTGGGCCGGCCTGCTGGCGCCGGCCGGCACGCCCGAGGCGATCGTCAAGCGAGTGGCCGACGAGGTCAACGCCATCGTCCGCCTGGACGAGGTGCGCCAGCGCCTGGAGGCCATGGGCACGGTGCCCATGGGCGGCAGCCCGGCCGAGTTCGGCAGCTTCATCGCCAGCGAAACGGCCAAATGGGGCCAGGTGATACGCAATGCCAAGGTGAAGGTGGACTGAGGGCGGACGGCCTGCCGCGACGGCCGATCAGGCCGACGCCAGCGCGCGGTTCGTGCCAGCCGGCGTGCCGATGTGCCGGGAGGGCAGCACGCGGCTGCCATGCACGGACTGCTCGGCGGCCAGCGCGGCGGCCAGCGCCTGCTGGCCGCTGCGGCGCGCGGCTTCCTGCGCCGTCAGCAGCAGCACCTGGCGCTGCGCATGGCTGCCCCCCATCGGCTGGGTGGCGGGCAGCAGCGGCAGCAGCAGCTCGGTGCAGCGCACCGGCTTGCCGTCGAGCAGGGCGGCGAAGCCGTCGATCGCCGGCAGCGCAAGGCGGCGCCACACGGACTCGCCACCCGGGCCGGCTGCGGCGCCGATGGCCGCCTGGCGAAGCGCCTGAAGCCCGGCGCGATCACCGGCGCTGACGAAGGCCATCGCCGCATGCAGATCCAGAAAGGCCGAGCCGCCCCAGACCCCCTGGGCTTGCCAGCGCTGCGCGAGCGCGGTCCAGCGTGCGCCCGGCTCCACACCGCGCAGCTGCAAACGCCACAGCAGCGAGCTGGCATCGGCCAGGTTCAGGCTCAGCACCTCGGGGCCCGGTGCCACGGTCTCGTCGTACATGGCCAGCGCTGCGGCGTGTTCGCCACGCGCTAGCTGCATCAGCGCCAGATGCCAGTGGTTGTGCACCGCCATGCCGTTGTCATGACGCCAGTCGGCGCGGGTGGCCATGAGCCATTGCAGCCCGTCGGCGGGGCGCCCTTGCATCTCACAGACATGCGCCACCGCGTGCACCGCCCAGGCATCGTGGGGCTGCAGCTCGACCGCGCGGCGACCGACGGCTTCCGCCTGCTCGAACGCGCAGGTCTCCTCCAGCCCGAAGGCCAGCATGCCCAGCAGATAGCCATAGCCGCTGTCGCTCTCGCTCCAGTGGCCGAGCACCCGGGCGATGCGGTCGCGCAGCATCGTCGTGCGACCCAGCACCAGATCGCCCAGATGCGCGAGCTGCAGCGCGAGCAGGTCGCGTGGATGGCTGACGAGATGATGGTCCAGCGCGCTCAGGCCGGCGTCGATGTCGCCTGCGGCCCAGGCTTGCAGCGCGGCCAGCAGCGAGCGCTCGCGGGCGGTCGCCGTGTGTCGGCTGGCCGCCGCCAGTCGCAGGCTGTCGCCGGCCGCAGCGAACAGCGAGAACTCGAAGGCGCTGAGCATCACCGAGGCCTGCAGCAAGTGGCCGGCAATGAAGTCGGGATCGTCGGCGAGCACCGGCGCCAGCAGCGCCAGCGGGTCCAGGCGCCAGCTGTGGAACAGATCGAGTGCGGCGTCGTAGGCTGCGGCCGAGTCGCTGTTGGAGCTCGACAATGCCAGGCCGTGTCGGTCATGCAGTTTCATGGAGATTCCTTGCCATCAGAGGCGTCAGTTGAGAGTGCTTGCAGCGTAGGGCCGAGGCTGGCGGGCGCTCGCAGCCATTCCGGCAAGCAAGCTGACGAATCCGCCATCGGCTGCGGCGATACTGGCCGCAGCTCCACTGCCGCCTGATCGTCATGCCCGCTGCCAGCGCTGCCACCCAGGGACTGCCGACCATGGCCGTGCTGGTCACGCCTTACAGCACGGCCTCGGTGGCCTATGGCCTGACCGACCTCTTTCACAGTGCCGGGCGTGACTGGCCCATCGTCGTCGACGGCAGGCCGGGCCCGCCGGCCTTGCGCCCGATCACGGTCGGGCGGCAAGCGGGCCCTATGCAGGTGGCCAACGGGGCGATGGTCCAGGTCAGCAGCGCCCTGGCGGACTGCCGGCCCGACGTCGTCATCGTGCCCGATCTGCAGTTCGCGCCCGATGAACCGGTCACGGCAAGATTTGCCGACGAACTCGCGTGGCTGCAGCGCTGCCACGCTGCGGGCTCGCTGGTGACGGCGGCCTGTACCGGCGCGATGCTGCTCGCCGCTGCGGGCCTGCTGGAGAACGAGGACGCGACCACGCACTGGGCCTTTTGCGACGCGATGCAGCAGCTGCACCCGGGGGTGCGCGTGCGGCCGCAACGCTCGCTGGTGGTGTCCGGCGAGGGGCAACGGCTGGTGATGGCCGGTGGTGGCACCTCGTGGATGGACCTGGCGCTGTACCTGATCGCGCGCCTGGTCAGCATCGAGGCCGCCACCCATGTGGCCCGGGTCTGGCTGATCGACTGGCACCAGGTCGGCCAGCAGCCGTTTGCACGCGTGGCCCGCACGCGCCAGTCAGACGATGCGGTGATCGGCCGCTGCCAGAGCTGGATCGCCGACAACTACGCCAGCGCCGCGCCGGTGTCTTCGCTGATCGCGCTGAGCCAGCTGCCTGAGCGCAGCTTCCAGCGCCGCTTCAAGCTGGCCACCGGCCTGACGCCGCTGGAGTATGTGCATACCCTGCGCATCGAGGAAGCCAAGCACCTGCTCGAGACGACGGCCTTGCCGATCGAAGCCATCGCCGAGCAGGTGGGCTATGAGGACGCGGCCTTTTTCGGACGCTTGTTCCGACGCAAGGTCCAGCTGTCGGCGCCGCAGTACCGCCGGCGCTTCGGCGGTCTGCGTGAGGCGCTGATGCAGGCCTGAGTGCGGCGTGGCGCACGGCCGCTGTCGCCGGCGTGACAGGGCTTGGACGCCACCTGGCGGCGACAATGCGTGGCGGCAACCGGCCCGAGGATTCGATGATGATGATGAAGCAATTGCCCCCCATCCCCAGCCTGCAGGCTCAGGTCTCGCCCGAGGAGTGGCAGCAGCGCGTCGATCTGGCGGCGGCCTACCGTCTGGTGGCGATGTTCGGCTGGGATGATCTGGTGTTCACCCATATCTCGGCGCGGGTGCCGGGCGAGGGCGATCAGTTCCTGATCAACCCCTACGGCCTGTTCTTCGAGGAGATCACGGCCTCCAGCCTGGTCAAGGTGGATCACCACGGCCGGCCGCTGCAGGACACGCCGTTCGCGATCAACCCGGCCGGCTTTGTGATTCATAGCACCGTGCACGAGGCGCGGCCCGAGATGAGCTGCGTGATGCACACGCACACCCCGCATGGCATCGCGGTCGCGGCCCAGGCCGAGGGGCTGCTGCCCTTGTCGCAGCAGTCGGGTTTTGTGCTGGGCAGCCTGGCCTATCACGACTACGAGGGCGTCGCGCTGCGCGATGCCGAGCGGCCGCGCCTGGCCGCAGACCTGGGCACGGCGCGTTTCATGATTCTGCGCAACCACGGGCTGCTGACCTGCGGCCGCAGCGTCGCCGAAGCCTTCCAGCAGATGTACACGCTGGAGGCGGCCTGCCGCATCCAGCTGCTGGCACAGGCCGGTGGCAGCGCGCTGACCCGGGTGCCGCAGGCCATCATAGCCACCATGCCCGAGCAGGCACGCGAGGTCAGCAAGGGCCTGGGCGCGAATCTGGTCTGGCCGGGTCTCTTGCGCCGGCTCGATCGCCGCCTGCCGGGCTACGACAGCTGATGGCCATCCTGGTTCTCAGCGCGCCGCTGCCCTCGGCGCCCTTCGTCGCGGCGCTGCGCGCGGCCGCCCCGGAGGTGCAGGTCTGGACCGAGGCCGATGCGCCGCCGCCCGAGGCGGTCGAAGCCATCCTGGCCTGGCGGCTCAAGCCCGGCCAGCTCGGCGCTTACCCGAACCTGCGTCTGCTGTGCTCGACCGGCGCCGGCGTCGAGAAGCTGCTGGCCGTGCCGGACCTGCCGCCGGGGCTGCCGGTGAGCCGTGTGGTCGACCCCTTGCAGGCCCGCACCATGGCCCAGTATGTGATCGCCTGCGCACTGCATTTCAGCCGCGATCTGCCGCTGTATGCGGCCCAGCAGGCGCGTGCCGAGTGGCGCCGCCACCCGGTGCGTCCGCCCGAGCGCTGTCGGGTCGGCATCCTGGGCCAGGGGGCGGTGGCCCAGGCCGTGGCGGCCGCTTTTGTGCCGCTGGGCTACCCGGTGACGCTGTGGGGCCGCCAAGCCAAGCAGTTCGCAGGCCTGCAGAGCCTGGCCGGCGCTGGCGCGCTGCCGCAGCTGCTGGCCCAGAGCGATCTGCTGGTCTGCACCCTGCCGCTGACCGAGGCGACACAGGGCCTGCTGAACCGCGAGCGCCTGGCCCAGCTGCCGCGTGGCGCGGTGCTGATCAATGTGGGGCGCGGCGGCCATCTGGTCGAGGCCGATCTGCAGGCCTTGCTGGACGAGGGGCATCTGGCCGGCGCCGCGCTCGATGTGTTCGAGCGCGAGCCGCTGCCGCCCGAATCCTGGCTCTGGCACCATCCCCGGCTGCTGGCCACACCGCATATCGCCGGTGAGGCGCGCGAGACCGTGGTGGCCGCGCAGTGCCTGGCGGCGCTGCGCGCGGTGCGTGCCGGGCGGCGGCCCGAGTGGGCGGTGGACCGGGCGGCGGGCTACTGAAGAACCTTCTGCCCACAAAGCCCTAGCTCCAATGAGAGTGGCCGGGCCTTGAGTCCGGTCTTAGGCTTGCAGCAAGATCCGCGACACGGGTCTCGGAGACAGTCCCGACGCTGTCGCTCAAGCCATTCGGAGACGGGCCATTCATGGGGTATCAGCAGACCGGCCTTCAGATGCTGCCTGTCCTGGTCTGGCCCGCATTGCTGCTGCTGTCGGGCCTGCTGGGTCTGTGGTGGTACCGGGCGGCTATACGGCGGCGTGCAGCCCGGCAACGCGCGCGCGAGCAGGCGCAGCAGGCCGCCCACGATGTGCTGGTGCAGGGGGTGCAAGGCCTGTTGCTGCAACTGCAGTCGATCGCCGAGGGCTTCCCGAGCCAGGACCCTGCGCGCCTGGCGCTGGAGCGGCTGCTGGACCGCGCCGATGCGCTGCTGCTGGCTGATCGTGAGGCGCTGGCCGGTCGCGATGGGCTTGTCTAGGCCGGGCCCGCTCAGCAGGCGGCCGACAAGGCCTGCCGCATCGGCGCGGCGCGGCGCTCGTCGCCGATCAGCCCGCGCTGCAGCGCGGCCGCCAGCGCGTGCGTGCGGCTGCTGGCATCGAGCTTGTCCAGCACCGCCTTGACATGGGACTTGACCGTGCCCAGCGCGATGTCCAGGCGCAGTGCGATCGATTTATTGTCCAGCCCTTCGCCGAGCAGCAGCAGCACATCCATTTCGCGCGCCGTCAGCGCGGTCTGGGCCATACTTTCCGCCATGCTGGCGGCGGCGGCCGCGCACAGCACGCGCTGGCCTTGGTGGACGCCGCGCACCGCCTCGCGCAACTCCTGCAGGCTGCAGTCGGCGCCCAGATAGCCTTGCACGCCATGCTCCAGTGCCTGCCGGACCTGCCAGCAGCGGGTGGCCTCGGTGACGATCAGGCAGCGCGGCTGGCGCTGGCGCAACCAGGGCAGGGCCTTGTACTGCCGCATCAGCGCCAGGCCGCAGCTGTAGTCCGCGACGACCATGGACGGCACCGGTTCGCCGGGCGCCGGCAGCTGCCCGGCGTCGAGCGCGGACAGCTGCCGGACCTGCCAATCGGCGTCCAGGGCCGCGGCCAGGCCGGCGGCGGTCAAGGGGGTGCTGTGCAGCACCGCGATATCGGGTTTTGTTGTCGTGAACATCTGACCTCCGCTCCCGGCAAGCGTGCCGGCATCGGCCTCTATCATCGGCAAACGGAGTGATGGCAGCCACCCCCGGCGGGGTGTATCGCGACTACCCGAAAGAGTAATCGTCGAGGCCTCGGGCGGGCCTGGCCACAGCAGTTAAAGTCACGGCCAGCCAGCGCAGCAACACGGGGACATGAAGCGATAGTGGGAGCGATAGTGCAGCACACAGATCGGCCCATCCGGGTCTTGACGGTCGACGATCACCCGCTGCTGCGGGAAGGCATTGCTGCGGTCATCAAACGCCAGGCCGATATGCAGATCGTCGGCGAGGCCGGCAACGGCCTGGAGGCGCTGGCGCAGTTCCGGCAGCTGCGGCCCGACATCACGCTGATGGATGTGCAGATGCCGGAGATGGACGGGGTGCAGGCGATCACCGCGATCCGCGCCGAGTTTGCGCAGGCCCGCATCCTGGTGCTGACCACCTACAAGGGCGATGCCCAGTCCTGGCGAGCGCTGAGGGCCGGCGCGCTGGGCTATCTGCTGAAGAGTTCGCTGCGCACCGATCTGCTGGCGGCGATCCGCGCCGTCCACGCCGGCGGGCGCTGGATCCCGGCCGAGATCGCCGTCGAGCTGGCCAGCCATGCCGGCGAGGAGCCGCTGACCGAGCGCGAGATTGAGGTGCTGCAGCGCATTGCCGCCGGCAATTCCAACCGCGAGGTCGGCGCGATGCTGTCGGTGTCCGAAGAGACGATCAAGGCGCGCATGAAAAGCATCCTGGCCAAGCTCAGCGCCAAGGACCGCACCCATGCGGTCTCGATCGCGCTCAAGCGCGGGCTGATACGGCTCTGAGTGGCTGCGGCCCGTGGGCCGACTGCCTCCAATGGGCTAGCGAGTGTCAGGCCATCCTGTGGTGGCGGCCGCGTCGAGGCTTTCCTATGCTGGCGACCGAGTCTGCAGCATTGTCTGCACGACCGCCATTCGCCCACCACCGGAGCTTCTTCGATGAGCAACACCATCAGCACCCAAGACGGCACGCAGATCTACTACAAGGACTGGGGCCGCGGTCAGCCCGTGGTCTTCAGCCACGGCTGGCCGCTGAACGCGGACAGCTGGGAAGCACAGATGCTGTTCCTGGCCGAGCATGGCTACCGCGTGATCGCCCATGACCGCCGCGGCCATGGCCGGTCCAGCCAGCCCTGGGGCGGCCATGAGATGAACACCTATGCCGACGATCTGGCCGCGCTGCTGGACACGCTGGACATCCAGGGTGCGGCGCTGTTCGGCTTCTCGACCGGCGGCGGCGAGGTGGCGCGCTATATCGGCCGCCATGGCACGAAGCGCGTCGCCAAGGCCGGTCTGATCTCGGCCGTGCCGCCCTTGATGCTGAAGACCGAGGCCAACCCCGGCGGATTGCCGATCGAGGTGTTCGACGGCATCCGCGCCGGCGAGCGCGCCAACCGCGCCCAGCTCTACAAGGACATCGCCTCCGGGCCCTTCTACGGCTTCAACCGCCCGGGCGCCCAGCTCTCGCAAGGCCTGGTCGACACCTTCTGGATGCAAGGGATGATGGCCAGCCACAAGGCCACCTTTGATTGCATCAAGGCCTTCTCGGAAACCGACTTCACCGAAGACCTGAAGAAGTTCGACATCCCGACGCTGGTGCTGCATGGCGATGACGACCAGATCGTGCCTATCGCTGCGGCGGCCCTGGCTGCGGCCAAGCTGATCAAGAACGCCAAGCTGGTCGTCTACCCCGGCGCGCCCCATGGCCTGGCCGACACGCACAAGGACAAGCTCAACGCCGACTTGCTGGCCTTTCTGCAAGGCTGATACGCCATCGTTTTCTCAATTGACTGTCTGAAAGAAGCATCGCCATGCCCATCACCGCCACTCCCACCGCCGGCGCCAAGCTGCTGACGCCGACCGACCATGCCTTGGTCCTGATCGACTTCCAGTCGCAGATGGCCTTCGCGACCAAGTCCATCGACGCGATCGCGCTGCGCAACAACGCCGCCCTGATCTCCCACGCCGCCGCCGGCTTCAAGGTGCCCACCATCCTGACCACGGTGGCCGAGAAGAGCTTCTCGGGCCCGATGTTCGACGAGATCACCGCCGCCTTCCCGGGCCAGGCCCTGCTGGACCGGACCTCGATGAACACCTGGGAGGACGCCGCCGTTATCAAGCAGGTCAATGCGATCGGCAAGAGCCGCCTGGTTTTCGCCGGCCTGTGGACCTCGGTCTGCATCGTCGGGCCCACGCTGTCGGCGCTGGACCAGGGTTACGAGGTCTATGTGATCACCGATGCCTGCGGCGACGTCTCGGACGAGGCGCACGAGCGCGCGGTCGAGCGCATGGTGCAGGCCGGCGTGCGCCCGATGACCGCACTGCAATACATGCTGGAGTTGCAGCGCGACTGGGCCCGCAGCGAGACTTACGAGCTGACCACCGGCATCGCCAAGAAGTTCGGCGGCGCCTATGGCCTGGGCATCATCTATGCCAAGTCCATGTTCGGCGCGCACGAAGGCTGATCTGAAGGACATGCCCATGAAGCCTTACCTCTTGTCCCTGGCCATCGGCCTGCTGGTCGGCGTGATCTACGCGCTGTTCAATGTGCGCTCGCCGGCGCCGCCGGTGATCGCGCTGGTGGGGCTTCTGGGCATTCTTGTCGGCGAGCAGCTGCCGCCGCTGGTGAAGAAGCTGATGCAGACCGAGGCCGCGCCGGTCTCCTGGCTGCATCATCAGGTCAAGCCGCATATGTTCGGCGAGCTGCCCAAGTGCGCCGAGAAGTCCGCCGTCCAGGAGTCCAGGCATGTCTGAAACCGCCGATCTGATCCTGCATCGCGGCCAGTTCACGACGCTGAACCGGGCCCAGCCCACGGCCTCGGCGGTGGCCATCAAGGACGGCCGCTTCCTGCGCGTCGGCGATGAGCAGGCCGTGATGGCCCTGGCCGGGCCGATGACCAAGATCATCGATGTGGGCGGCCGCCGCGTGCTGCCGGGCCTGATCGACAACCATATCCACATCATCCGCGGCGGCCTGAACTTCAATCTGGAACTGCGCTGGGACGGCGTGAAGAGCCTGGCCGATGCGATGGCCATGCTCAAGCGCCAGGTCGACATCACGCCGGCGCCGCAATGGGTGCGCGTGGTCGGCGGCTTCACCGAGCACCAGTTCGCCGAGAAGCGCCTGCCGACCCTGGAGGAGCTGAACGCGGTGGCACCCGACACCCCGGTCTTCATCCTGCATCTCTACGACCGCGCGCTGCTGAACGGCGCCGCGCTGCGCGCCGTCGGCTACACCCGCGACACGCCCGAGCCGCCCGGCGGGCAGATCCTGCGCGACAGCGCCGGCAACCCGACCGGCCTGCTCTTGGCCAAGCCGAATGCGTCCATCCTCTACGCCACGCTGGCCAAGGGGCCGAAGCTGCCCGTCGAATACCAGCTGAACTCGACCCGCCACTTCATGCGCGAGCTCAACCGCCTGGGCGTGACCGGCGCCATCGATGCCGGCGGCGGCTTCCAGAACTATCCCGACGACTACCAGGTGATCCAGCAGCTGGCCGATGCCGGCCAGCTCACCATTCGCCTGGCCTACAACCTGTTCACGCAAAAGCTCAAGCAGGAAAAAGCCGACTTCCTGAACTGGACCGCCAGCTCCAGCTACAAGCAGGGCGACGACTACTTCCGCCACAACGGCGCCGGCGAGATGCTGGTGTTCTCGGCCGCCGACTTCGAGGACTTCCGCCAGCCGCGCCCGGAGATGGGGCCGGAGATGGAGGACGACCTCGACGGGGTGGTGCGCATCCTGGCGCAGAACCGCTGGCCCTGGCGCATGCATGCGACCTATGACGAGACCATCAGCCGCGCGCTCGATGTGTTCGAGCGGGTCAATCGGGACGTGCCGCTGGCCGGGCTGAACTGGTTCTTCGACCATGCCGAGACGATCTCCGAACGCTCGATGGACCGCATCGCGGCGCTGGGCGGCGGCGTTGCGGTGCAGCACCGCATGGCCTACCAGGGCGAGTACTTCGTCGAGCGCTATGGCTCCGGCGCGGCCGAGGCCACGCCGCCGGTGGCCAAGATGCTGAGCAAGGGCATGAAGGTCTCGGCCGGCACCGACGCGACCCGCGTCGCTTCCTACAACCCCTGGGTCTCGCTGGCCTGGCTGATCACCGGCAAGACCGTCGGCGGCCTGCAGCTGACGCCGCAGCGCAACTGCCTGGATCGCGAACAGGCGCTGCGGATGTGGACCGAGAACGTCTGCTGGTTCTCCAACGAGGAGGGCAAGAAGGGCCGCATCGAGGAGGGCATGCTGGCCGACCTGCTGGTACCGGACCGCGACTTCTTCGCCTGCGCCGAGAGCGAGATCATCGACACCACCGCGCTGCTGACCGTGGTCGGCGGCAAGGTGGTCTATGGCGCCGGCCCCTTCGCCTCGGATGACGAGGCCACGCTGCCGCCGGCCATGCCGGACTGGTCGCCGGTGCGCAGCTTCAAGGGCTATGGCGCCTGGGGCGAGCAGGAGGGCAAGCCACTGCAAGCGGTCATGCAAGAGCAGGCCTGTGCCTGCGCCACCGCCTGCCAGGTGCACGGCCACCAGCATGCCAAGTCCTGGGCCAGCAATGCGCCGGTGTCCGATTTCAAGAGTTTCTGGGGTGCGCTGGGTTGCGCCTGCTGGGCGGTGTGAACATGGCAATCAGGATGAATGCGGGCCTGCGCTGGCTGTGCCTGCTGCTGCTGTGCGCTGCCTATCTGCAGGGCGGTCTGGTAAAGCTCTTCGACTTCCCCGGTGCCGTCGGCGAGATGAGGCACTTCGGCCTGCAGCCGGCGCCCTTGTTTGCGGTGGCGGTGATCGTGCTGGAGCTGGGCGCCGCCGCGCTGATCCTGACGGGCCGGCTGCGCTGGCTCGGCGCTCTGGCGCTGGCGGTCTTCACCGCGGCGGCTACCTTCATGGCCAACCGCTACTGGGAATCCTCGGGCCATGAGCGCTTCATGCTGATGAATGCCTTCTTCGAGCACTGGGGCCTGGTCGGCGGCTTGCTGCTGGTGGCCTGGCACGACTGGCAGGACCGCCATGGCTGAAGCGAGCAAGGCCTCCTCCTCGCCATCGTCCTCGGGCAGCTTCGCGCCGCTGCGCCAGCCGGTGTTCGCGGTGCTGTGGGCGGCCACGGTGCTGGGCAATATCGGCAGCTTCATGCGCGATGTCGCCAGCGCCTGGCTGATCACCGATCTGTCGGCCAGCCCGACCGCCGTCGCGCTGATACAGACCGCCGCGACCCTGCCGGTCTTTCTGCTGGCGATACCGGCCGGCGTGCTGTCCGACATCCTCGACCGGCGCCGCTTCCTGATCGGCGTGCAAGTGCTGCTGGGCGCCGTCAGCGCGACCTTGCTGACCCTGTCCTGGCTGGGCCTGCAGTCGGTCGGCTCGCTGATCGCCTTGACCTTTGTCGGCGGCATCGGCGCGGCGCTGATGGGGCCGACCTGGCAGTCCATCGTGCCCGAGCTGGTGCCGCGTTCAGACCTGAGGAATGCGGTGGCGCTGAACTCGCTAGGCGTCAATATCGCCCGCGCCATCGGGCCGGCGGCCGGCGGCCTGATCCTGGCCAGCTTCGGCGCCGCGCTGACCTATGGCGTCGATGTGCTGAGCTATGTCTTCGTGATCGCCGCGCTGCTGTGGTGGCGCCGTCCGGCACCGAGCGAGAGCGCGCTGTCAGAAGATTTTCTTGGTGCCTTCCGCGCCGGCCTGCGCTACACCCGCGCCAGCCCCGAGCTGCATACCGTGCTGCTGCGTGCGGCGGTGTTCTTCCTGTTCGCCAGCGCCGTCTGGGCCTTGCTGCCACTGGTGGCACGGCAGATGCTGGGCGGCACGGCCGGCTTCTACGGCCTGATGCTGGGCGCGGTCGGCGCCGGCGCCATCCTCGGCGCGGTGCTGATGCCGCGCCTGCGCCAGCGTCTGGATGTCGACGGCCTGGTACTGCTGGCCTCGCTGCTGGCGGCCGCCGTGATGGCGGCCCTGGTGGCCGCGCCGCCGCGCTGGGCCGCCGTCGTGCTGATGCTGCTGCTCGGCCTGGGCTGGATCATCGCGCTGACCACGCTGAACGGTGTGGCCCAGGCCATCCTGCCGAACTGGGTGCGCGGCCGCGGCCTGGCGGTCTATCTGACCGTGTTCAACGGCGCGATGGCGGCCGGCAGCCTGGGCTGGGGCCTGATCGCGCAGCAGATCGGCGTGCCGGCCACCTTGGCCGCCGGCGCTGCAGGTCTGACGGTGGTCGCGCTGATCTTCCACCGGCTCAAGCTGCCCGCCGGCGAGGCCGATCTGCAGCCCGCCAATCATTGGCCCGAGCCGCTGCTGGCCGAGCCGGTCGCTGATGATCGCGGGCCGGTAATGATTCAGATCGAGTACCGCGTTCGCCGCGAAGACCGCGAGGCCTTCCTGCTCGCGCTCAAGCGCCTGGCCATCGAGCGCCGACGCGACGGTGCCTATGCCTGGGGCATCACCGAGCACACGGCCGAGCCGGAGCGGCTGATGGAGTGGTTCCTGGTCGAGTCCTGGGCCGAGCATCTGCGCCAGCACCAGCGCGTCTCGCAGGCCGACGCCGATCTGCAGGGCGAGGCGCTGAAGTTCCATATCGGCCCGGAGCGGCCAGCCGTGCATCACTTCCTGGCGCTGTGAACCGGACGGCGGATCCCGCATCGAATGGAGGACGGGTTTGCGTCGCGCTCCCCGACGAGGCAGGATTCCGGCATCGCCGCCACAGGAGCCGACCATGCCGGAATCCGACAAGCCCGCCACGCCCAGCCTGGATGAGCGGCTCAAGTCCCTGGGTCTGGTGCTGGGCCTGATCTCGACCGGCCTGGGCGTCTTCGTCGCGATAAAGACGAATTTCATCGCGACGGTGACCAGCGAGATCGACACCCAGGTCAAGGAGGCCAGGAACCGCTCGACCCTGCTGGAGGCGGAGCTGCGCCAGCTGGAGTTGAAGAACAAGGCTTTCGAGAACTCGGTGCGGCTGGTGGCCGAGTGGCAGGTGCTGACCGCCAACGACTTTGCCCGTGGCATGGACGACGGCCTGCTGAACCTGGTCTGGCTGGACGATCAGCAGGAGCAGCAGATGCGCGACGCCGCCAAGGCCTGGAAGGCCCACTATCACCTGATGAGCCGGGCGGCCGATCAGAGCCTGCTGCTGCGCCAGGTCGTCTGCCTGCGCCTGATGAATGTCGGCAACACCCCGGCCACCGAGCTGCGCTTGCTGGCCCATCAGCGCGATTTCGATGCGCAGCGCGGCGGCCAGGGCGGGCTCTACAGCGCGATGACGGCCAGCTTCCAGGGTGAGCCCAAACCCCATGGCCTGGGTCAGCTGATGGAGCCGGCCCAGCAGTCGCAGCGCCTGAGCAACGAGATCCTGATCCCCGTGGCCCATGTGGTGGGAAGCCAGCGCTATGTCGGTCGGCTGATCCTGCCGGTGCGCCTGCTCTGGAAGGATCCGCGTCAGCAGCGCGAAGGCCAGATGGAGATACGGATCGATGATCCGCGGCTGGCCAACAAGCTCAGGAGCGGGGACCTGGGCCAGACCTCGAAATGAGGGCGCCGCCGCTGTTCAACCGGCGTTGATACGCAGCCAGGTCGTCTTCAGCTCTGTGTACTTGTCAAAGGCGTGCAGCGACTTGTCGCGGCCATTGCCGCTTTGCTTGTAGCCGCCGAAGGGCACGGTGATGTCGTCTTCGTCGTACTGGTTGACATGCACGGTGCCGGCCTTCAGCGCGCGGGCGACGCGGTGGGCGCGGTCGATGTGCGAGCTCCAGACGCTGGCCTGCAGGCCGTAGGCGCTGGCATTGGCCTGGGCCACGGCATCGGCCTCGTCCTTGAAGCGCAGCACGCTCATCACCGGGCCGAAGATCTCCTCGCGGGCGATCTTCATCTGGTTGGTGGCGCCGTCGAACACGGTGGGTTCGACATAGAAGCCGCCGCTGTCGCTGCGCGCCTGGCGGCCGCCGACGATGGCGCGGGCTCCTTCCGATGTGCCGGACTCGATATAGCCCAGCACGGTCTTCAGCTGTGTTTCGTCGACGATGGCGCCCATCACGGTGCCGGCGTCCAGCGGGTCGCCGGGCTGGTATCTGGGCGCTTGCGCCGCGACCAGCTCGACGAACTGATCGGCGATGCTCTCGTGCACCAGCACGCGCGAGGGCGCGTTGCAGCTTTCTCCCTGATTGAAGAACATCGCGCCGGCCACGGTCTTGGCGGCACGGGTGATGTCGTCGAAATCGGGAAAGACGATGAAGGCCGACTTGCCGCCCAGCTCGTTGTAGACCCGCTTCAGGTTCGAGCGGCCGGCGTACTCCAGCATCTTGCGGCCGACCCGGGTCGAGCCGGTAAAGCCCACCGCGTCGACCTCCATATGCAGGGCCAGCGCCTCGCCGGCCTCATGGCCGTAGCCGGGCACGACATTCAATACGCCCTCGGGCAGGCCGGCGGCCAGCGCGAGCTCGGCCAGGCGCAGCGCGGTCAGCGGCGACTTCTCGCTGGGCTTGAGCACCACCGAATTGCCGGCCGCCAAGGCCGGGCCCAGCTTCCAGGCCGCCATGATCATCGGGTAGTTCCAGGGCACGATGGCGCCGATCACGCCCATGGCCTCGCGCTGTATCAGGGCCAGCGCATTCGGCCCGGTCGGCGCGATCTCGTCATAGACCTTGTCGATGGCCTCGGCATACCAGGCGATGCAGCGCGCGGCGGCCGGCACATCGACCGTCAGCGCGTACTGGATCGGCTTGCCCATGTCCAGCGTCTCCAGCAGGGCCAGCTCGTCGCGGGCCGCCAGGATCGCATCGGCGAAGCGCAAGAGCACCTTTTTGCGCGCGGCCGGCGGCCGGGCGGACCAGCGGCCATCATCGAAGGCGGCGCGGGCGCTGGCGACGGCGGCGGCTATATCGGCCGCCTGGCCGCGCGCGATGGCGCCCAGCAACCGGCCGTCGATCGGCGAATGCTTGGCGAAGGTCTCGCCGCTGGCGCTGGCGACGCGCTGGCCGGCGATGAAGGCGCGGCCGTCGGCCTGCAGGCTGGCGGCACGGGCGTGCCAGTCGATGCGGGAAGTCTGAGTCATGGTGTTGAGCCTGGGGCTGTGCGACAGCCGACATCATGGCCTATTCGTCGGCCGCTGTTTGCTGCATGCGGGACAGATGTTCGATCACGCGCTGGGCATAGGCCGCACCCTCGGCGCCCAGCTGCTCCAGCGGCAGGGCCGGCGCGAACAGCCGGGCGGCCAGCGCGGCGGCCGTGCTGCCGGCAATCTCGACAGGCTCGGCCGAGTCCGGCAGGCCCTGGGCCCGCAGCCAGGGGTGCCGCAGGTCACGGGCCAGCGCCTGGGCGGCCGCCGGTTCGCTGGCCTGCAGGACCAGCAGGCGTTCGGCCACGGCTTCGGCCAGCTCGGGGTAGAAGCTCACCGTGTAGGCATCGGGTGGCTCGGGGCTGACCTGGAACAGATAGGCCGCCTGCAAGGCCTGCGCATAGTGCTGGCGCGCCGCATCGAGCTCGCCGCCCTGCAGCTCGACATCGCCCAGCGCGCGCTGCAGCAGGGCCACGACCTCGGGATCCTGCTCGCGCTCGGCCAGGCGCAGCGCCTGCTCGCACAAGGGCCGGGCCAGTGCCGGCTGGCCGCGCTGGATCTGCATATCGGCCAGGTGGTAGAGGACCCAGGCCTGGGTCCACTCGTCGCCGATCTCGACAAACAGGGCCAGTGCGTCGCGATAGCGGGTCTCGGCGGCGGAGAAATCCTGTCGGCCAAAGCGCGCCGCCTCGGCCAGGAAGATGCTCGTGAGACCGCGCACGACGCAGGCATCGGGCTTGTCGCCGTCGGGCGGTGCAGCGTCGAGCTGGGCGCGCCTGCGGATCTCGCCCAGCGTGGCCTCGACGTCCGGCCAGAAGCCCTGGCTGCGCTCGACCGTCTCCTTGGGATAGGCCAGCTTGAAGCGGCGCAACAGGTCCAGCCCCTCGAGCAGCTGGTTGATGCGCTCGCCGCTCTGCGCCTGCAGCAGCGCGCCGCTGCCGGCCTCGGGCGCGGACAGGCTCAGCCGGTGGGCCCATTCATTGAGCAACTGGTCGCAGAAGTCGAAGCCCTCGTCGGTGAAGCAGCTCCACCACCAGAACGCGGTCAGCCAGACACGCAGAAAGGCCATCGTCGCGTCGCGGCTGTAGCCGGCCTGGGCGAAGTGGTAGAGCCAGTTGTCCTGCGATTCGCGCCAGTCGGGGTTCTCGTAGCGGTACAGGCCCAGATAGTGGCTGCGTTTCTGGTACTGCTCCTCGATGGCTTTCAGCTGGGCCAGGTAGTAGTAGGCGGCGCGGGTGTTCAGCAGCTGCAGCCGCTCCGTCGGCAGCTTGCTGCGCAGGTATTCGGCGATCACCCGGTGCATCGTGTAGCGCGGCTCGCCGCCGGGCCGGGCCGCCGCGCGCCGCTCCAGCATGCCGGCCTGGACCAGCTGGCGCAGCAGCACCGGCCTGACCTCGGCGACGCTCAGCGCCAGCGATTCGTCGAACCAGATCGGATCGGGCCGCAGCACCGCCAGCGCCGTGACCGCCTCGCGCAGCTGCTGGGCGTCGGTGGGCTCGCCGTTGAGCAGGCCCGAGCTGCCCAGCTGGCTGTAGCCGGCCTCGACCACCTCGGCCAGGCTGAAGCTGGCGTTCTCGGCAAACTCCATCGGCTTCTTGGCCGCGAACATGCGGCGGATATCGCTCAGCGAGGCCAGCAGATCCTGCACCGGCCGGCTCTCATCCTCGTTGTTGCGCAGCATGCGGCCCAGCAGCACCAGGGCCAGCGGCAGGCCGTCGACCCGGTCCGCCAGCATGCGCAGGGCCTCGGGCTCGGCCTCGGCGGCCTGCGGCGCCAGCGCGCGCAGCAGGCGCAGGCTCTCGTCCAGTGCCAGCTTGGGCACCACATGGACCTGGGCCCGGGGGTTCAGATCGCGCGCGACCCCGCGCTTGCGCGAAGTCAGCACCCGCGTGATGTGGGGGCCGGCCAGCATGAAGTACTGGCCCTCGGCCGAGGTCCAGACATCGTCAACGACCAGCAGCACCCGGCGCTCGCCGATACGGGCCGCGATCGCGCGGCCCAGCTCGCCATCGTTCTTGCGTTTGGCGATCGTGGCCTCGTCCAGGCCGACGGCCTCGGCCCATTTGACCAGCTCGCCATGCACATCGGGCGTCTGGCCCAGATGGGCCCACAGCACGCCGTCGAAGCGGCCGCGCAGCGCCTGGTGGCGTATCAGCTCGGCCGCCACCGTGGTCTTGCCGATGCCGGGCAGGAACTCGAAGGCGAAGTCCTGCTGGCCGGCCTCGATGCCCGCCAGCACGGCGGCCACCAGCTCGCTGCGGCCGACGATGGCGTGCTGGGGCAGGCGCAGCTCGGGTTCGGGAATCACATGCGACGCGTCGCGCGCGGGCTGGCCCAGGTTCAGCGCACCCAGGCTGGCGATCTGGATCAGGTTCTCGATGCGATCGGCCGAGGTGTCGCCGCTCATGGCTTGTCGGACCCGCGCCCGATGTTCAGGGTCTGGACCGAACCGGCGTTGACGACGCTGCCTATGCTGTCGGCCCGCACATTGAACTGCTGGGCCGGGCCGGTCGCAGCCAGACCCTGCAGCAGCTCGGCCAGCTCGCGTGCGAAGGCGGGGTCCCGCTCCAGCGCGTCGCGCAGCAGTTTCTGAACCACCATCTGGTTGAGTGGGTCCTGCGGCGCGGCCTGCAGGTCCTGCAACTGCTTGTGCTCGACCGGCGCGGCGGCGAAGCGGGCCTTCAGCTTGTCGAACAGCTTGCCGCCCTGATCCAGAGCGGCCTGACCGGCGCCCTCGGCGAACTTGCCGGCGGCCTTGGCCAGATAGGGGGCGAGGGCGGCGATGACGCCGGCGGCGATGGCGGCGGGGTCCATGGCTCAGCCCCCGGCCCGGAAGGCATAGGAACGCTCGGGCCGGCAGACATCGATCTGATACTCGCTCATGAACTCCTCGCGGCCGCGGCGCTGTGCCTCACGGTGCTCGGGATGCTCGCGCCAGGCCCGCAGCGTGTCGGCATCGGCGAATTCGACCAGGGTCAGCGTTTCGCCATCGGCGGCCGCGAAGTCCTTGTAGGAGAGAAAGCCCGGCATCGTGCTGGCCACCTCATACATCCGCTGCCCCAGCGGCTCCAGCGCGGCCATATCGGCATCGGCGCGCAGCCGTGAACGGAACACCACCACCAGTTTCTCGGTCGCAGTCATCATCATGGCGCACTCCTCGGAGAAGGCGCGGCCAGTCTACTGCGCACGGCGGCGCCCTACATCCCCCCAGCTTTCGAGCCTCAGAGCCAGCCGCGCCGGCTCACATCGTCCAGGGTCAGGTCCAGGCAGCGCCGAATCAGGCCCAGCATCTCGTCGATCTGCGCCAGCGTCGTCACCAGCGGCGGCGCGACGATCATGCGGTCACCGACCGCGCGCATGATCAGGCCGTTGCCGAAGCAGTGGGCCCGGCAAAGCATGCCCACGCCCAGCTCGGGCGCGAAGGTCTGCAGCGTGGTCTTGTTCCTGACCAGCTGCAGCGCGCCCATCAGGCCGCAGCTCTGCGCCTCGCCGACCAGCGGGTGCTGCTCGGCCAGCTTGGCAAACTGCGCGGCAAGATAGGGGCCAGTGCTGGCCTGCACATGCTTGACCAGATTGAGCTGGCGCAGCAGCCGGATATTGGCCAGCGCCACGGCGCAGGCGGTCGGGTGTCCCGAGTAGGTGAAGCCATGCTCGAACTCGCCGCCCTGCTCAATCAGCACCCGCGCGATCCTCTCGCCCACCATCACGCCGCCCAGGGGGATATAGCCCGAGGTCACGCCCTTGGCGAAGGTCATCAGATCGGGCTTGAAGCCCTGGGTCTCGCAGCCGAACCAGGCGCCGGTGCGACCGAAGCCGCAGATCACCTCGTCGCTGACCAGCAGCACGCCGTATTGGTCGCAGATGCGCTGGATCTCGGGCCAGTAGCTGGCCGGCGGCACGATCACGCCGCCGGCGCCCTGGACCGGCTCGCCGATGAAGGCGGCGACGTTCTCCGGGCCCAGCTCCAGCAGCTTGGCCTCCAGCCAGCGCGCGGCGCTGAGGCCAAAATCCTCGCGGCTTTGCTCGCGGCCCAGCGCGAACCAGTGCGGCTGATCGATATGCGCGATGCCCGGTATCGGCAGCCCGCCCTGGGCATGCATGCCGCTCATGCCGCCCAGCGAGGCACCGGCCATCGTCGAGCCGTGATAGCCGTTGATGCGGCCGATCACGGTCTGGCGCTGCGGCTGGCCCAGGATGTCCCAGTAGCGCCGCACCATGCGCAGCACCGTGTCATTGCCCTCCGAACCCGAGCCGGTGAAGAACACATGCTGGAACTGCGGTGGCGTGACCTCGGCCAGCAGCTCGGCCAGCTCGATGGCGGGCGGCGTCGCGGTCTGGAAGAAGGCGTTGTAGAAGGGCAGCTCCTTCATCTGGCGCGCGGCGGCATCGATCAGCGACTGCTGGCCGTAGCCCACATTGACGCACCACAGCCCGCTCATCGCGTCGAGGATCTTGTGGCCCTCGCTGTCCCACAGATAAATGTTGTCGGCCCGCTCGATGATGCGCGAGCCCTTGGCGGCCAGGCCCTTGAAGTCGGTGAAGGGGTGGAGGAAATGCGCGGCGTCGGCGCGCTGCCATTCGCCGGTGCTGCGGCGCTCGATCAGCGCGGCTTGTGGATGGATCTGGCTCATCGCGGGTCCTCCTCAGACATGCAGCAGCAGGTGTTCGCGCTCCCAGGGCGAGATCACCTTCATGAACTCGGCATATTCGATCTCCTTGATCTCCGAATAGACGGTGATGAAGGATTCGCCGAGCACGGCGGCCAGCTCCTTGTCGGCGCGCAGCAGGGCCAGCGCCTCGCCCAGGCTGCGCGGCAGCTGGTAGTCGCCCAGATAGGCATCGCCCTTGCATTCGGCCGTCGGCTCGATGCGGTTCTTGATGCCCAGATAGCCGCAGGCCAGGGTCGCGGCATGCGCCACATAGGGGTTGGCATCGGCGCCGATCACGCGGTTCTCGACGCGCCGCGCGGCCGGCGGCGCCAGCGGCGCGCGGATGCCGACGGTGCGGTTGTCGGTGCCCCACTGGATATTGATCGGCGCGGCGGTGTGGCGGGCCAGGCGGCGGTAGCTGTTGACATAGGGCGCGAACAGCGCCATTGCGGCCGGGATGTGTTTTTGCAGGCCGCCGATGTACCAGAAGAACTCGCGGCTGGGCGTGCCGTCCTCGTTGCTGAACAGATTGCGGCCGCTGCGCTTGTCGACCAGGCTCTGGTGCACATGCATCGCGCTGCCTGGCTCGCCGGCGATGGGTTTGGCCATGAAGGTGGCGAACATATCGTGGCGCAGCGCGGCCTCGCGCACCGTGCGTTTGAAGAAGAAGACCTCGTCGGCCAGGCCCAGCGGATGGCCGTGGAAGAAGTTGATCTCCATCTGGCCGGCGCCGATCTCGTGGATCAGGGTGTCGACATTGAGTTGCATCTTCTCGCAGTAGTCGTAGACATCCTCGAACAGCGGGTCGAACTCGTTGACCGCGTCGATCGAGTAGGCCTGGCGCGAGGTCTCGGCGCGGCCGCTGCGGCCCACCGGCGGCTTCAGCGGCATGTCAGGGTCGCTGTTGCGGGCCACCAGATAGAACTCCAGCTCGGGCGCGACCACCGGCTCCCAGCCCTCGTCGTCGAACAGGCCGCAGACCCGGCGCAGCACCGAGCGCGGCGCGAAGGGCACGAGCTGGCCATGGCGGTCGAAACAGTCGTGGATGATTTGCGCGGTCGGATCGCTGGCCCAGGGCACGAGGCGGGCGGTGGTGGGGTCGGCGCGCAGATGCATGTCCCGGTCGTTCGGGCTGATGACATCGTAGTAAGGGCCTTCCTCGGGAAACTCGCCGGTGACGCCCATCGCGACCACGGCCTCGGGCAGGCGCATGCCGCGGTCCTCGGTGAACTTCTCGCGCGGCAGGATCTTGCCGCGCGCCACGCCGGTCAGATCGGGCACCAGGCACTCGATCTCGGTGACCCCGTGCTCGCGGAACCACTGCTCCAGCTCGCTGAATGTGAACTTGTCTCGCACCACCATGCTGCACCTCCTCGATTGATTGACTTGGCCGGTTGGCGGGCGGGGCTCCTAGGTCCGCATACCGCGCTTGCTTGGGTATTCGCGACAGGCCTGTCCGAAGGCCTGCAGCAGATGTTGGGAAATCGGGTTGCTGTGCGCCAGCCACTCGGGATGCCATTGCACGCACAGCGAGAAACCCGGCGCATCGGCCACCGTGAAGGCCTCGACCAGGCCGTCCTCGGCCAGGGCCTCGACGCGCAGGCCCGGCGCCAGGCGCTTGATGCCCTGGCCGTGCAGCGAGTTGACCTCGATGGGCGCGCTCGACCCCAGGATCGCGGCCAGCTGGCCACCGGGCAGGACCTGGACCGGGTGGGCGCTGGCGTACTGGATCTCGGGCGGCTGGCCCTTGACGGCGCGATGGTCCCGCAGCCCCGGCTGCTCCTGCACGGCCTGGTGCAGGCTGCCGCCCAGCGCCACATTGGCCTCCTGGAAGCCGCGGCAGATGCCCAGCAGCGGCAGGCCCAGGGCCAGCGCCTTGGGGATCAGCGGCAGGGTCCAGGCATCGCGCAGCGGATCCAGCGGCAGGCTCGGGTCATGCACGGTCTCGCCGAAATGGCTGGGGTGGACATTGCTCTGCGAGCCGGTCAGCAGCAGGCCGTCGGCCAGGGCCAGCAACTCGTCCAGCTCGTCGGGCGTGCTGGCCGGCACGATCAGCGGCAGGCAGCCGGCCAGGCGCACCGCATCGATGTATTTCTTGCCGGCCATCTGGAAGGGATGCTCACCCATCATGCGGTTGCAGGCCGGCACCAGCACCACGGGTTTTCGGGAAGACAGCGTCATAAACACAAAGGGCCACCGAAGTGACCCCATCATGCCCTGTTTCAAGCCGCCCGTTTCAAGGCGCCGCGCAAGGTGTCGACGATCTGGTCGATATGGCTGCGCTCGATGATCAGCGGCGGCGACAGCGCGATGGTGTCGCCGGTCGTGCGTATCAGCAGGCCCTTCTCATAGCAGTCCAGGAAGATGTTGAAGGCACGCTTGGCCGGCTCGCCCGGCAGCGGCGCCAGCTCGATGCCGCCGACCAGGCCGATATTGCGAATGTCGATCACATGGGGCTCGTTCTTCAGCGCATGCAGGCTCTCGGCGAAATAGCCCTGCAGCTCGGCCGCGCGGGTCAGCAGGCCCTCGTCGGCATAGGTATCCAGGGTGCCCAGCGCGGCGGCGCAGGCCAGCGGATGGGCCGAGTAGGTGTAGCCGTGGAAGAACTCGATCAGGTGCTCGGGCCCGTTCATGAAGGCATCGTGGATGCCTTGCTTGGCGAACACCGCGCCCATAGGCACGCAGCCATTGGTCAGGCCCTTGGCCACCGTCATCAGGTCCGGCGTGACGCCGAAGGTCTGGGCACCGAAGGGGTTGCCGGTGCGGCCGAAGCCGGTGATGACCTCGTCGAAGATCAAGAGGATGCCGTGCTTGTCGCAAATCTCGCGCAGGCGCTGCAGATAGCCCTGCGGTGGGATCAGCACCCCGGTGGAGCCGGCGACCGGCTCGACGATCACCGCGGCGATGGTGCTGGCGTCATGCAGCGCGATCAGGCGCTCGAGATCGTCGGCGAACTCGGCGCCATGGGCCGGTTGGCCGAGCGAGAAGGCATTGCGCGCGTGGTCATGGGTGTGGCGGATATGGTCGACGCCGCTGAGCAGGGTGCCGAACATCTTGCGGTTGGCCACCATGCCGCCGACCGAGATGCCGCCGAAATTGACGCCGTGATAGCCGCGCTCGCGGCCGATCAGCCGGGTGCGCGCGCCCTCGCCACGCACGCGGTGGTAGGCAATGGCCATCTTCAGCGCGGTCTCGACCGACTCCGAACCCGAGTTCGTGAAGAACACCTTGTTGAGCCCGGCCGGGGTCAGCGCGGCCAGCCGTTCGGCCAGCTCGAAGGCCTTGGGGTGGGCCATCTGGAAGGGCGGGGCGAAGTCCAGCTCGGCCGCCTGCTGCTGGATGGCCTGGACGATCTTGGGCCGGTTGTGGCCAGCGTTGACGCACCACAGGCCGGCAATGCCGTCCAGGATCTGGCGGCCCTTGTCGTCGGTGAAGTACATGCCGTCGGCGCGGGTCAGCAGGCGCGGCGCCTTCTTGAACTGGCGGTTCGCGGTGAACGGCATCCAGTAGGCGTCCATCGCGGGATTGGGGGCGTGGTCAGACATGGCAGGGCTCCTTGAATGCCGACCAGTCTAGACAGGGATGCGCGCAATATGCAGGCGCAATGGCCTGGCGTTAACCCGTGTTTTCGCATCTTCGTGCGATGATTTGTCGATCAAACCGCAGGAAATTCGAACGATGGGCTCAGAAGTGCAACTGGATGCGATTGACCGGGCCATCCTCAGGGAGCTGCAACAGGACGGCCGGCGCTCCAATGTGGAGCTGGCGCAGCGGGTGCATCTGTCGCCATCGGCCTGTCTGCGCCGGGTCAAGCAGCTGGAGGATGCGGGGGTGATCGCCGGCTATGTGGCCCTGGTCAACCCGAAGGCGGTGGGCAAGCCCGGCACCAGCTACACCATCATCAATCTGGAGCGCATGACGCCGCAGGCGCTGGGTGCCTTCGAGCAGGCGGTGCGCGATGTGCCGGAGATCCTGGACTGCTTCTATGTGGCCGGCACCAATGACTATCTCTTGCGCTTTGCCTACAAGGATGCCGAAGACCTGGAGCGCCTGCACAGCGATGTGCTGATGCATCTGCCCGGCGTGGCGCGCTCGAACTCGATGCTGGTGCTGCGAACCGTCAAGAAGACGACGGCGTTCGAACTTTAGCGGGCACTGTGCCCGGGCGAACTGCCCGGTCGATCAGGCGCCCAGCAGGGCCAGCAGCGAGGTGGCGCCGAACAGGGCCAGCAGGGCTGCAAAAGCATAGGTCTCGATGCGGCCGCTGGACGCGCTGGCGGAATCGGCCAGCAGGTAGGCGTTGTTCTGGCTCAGCGAAATATTAGCATTGGTCATGATTTGAGTCTCCGTTGCCATTCAAATGAATGACTTCGGGAGTGATTCTGGCATGACTAAGTGAAAACCCTGTGAAAAACCTAAGGGTTTTCGCTAATAAACACCGGTTTCCGGGTCCGCAGCAGGGGCAGCAGCTGGATCGCCAGCATGCTGGCCAGGATCAGGCCACAGCCCAGCAGGCCGGCCTCACCCAGCCGGTCCCCCATCAGCAGATAGCCGAACAGGGCCGCGAACAGCGTTTCTGACGACAGGATGATGGCGGCATCGGCCGCATGGGCATAGCGCTGGGCCACCACCTGGGCGGTGAAGGCCACGCCGACCGACAGCAGCCCGGTATAGGCAATCGGCAGCGACGCCGCCTGCAGACCGGCCCAGCTGAGCGGCTCGAACAGCAGGGCCCAGGCCAGCGCCAGCAGACCGCAGACCAGGAACTGCCCGCCCGCCACCAGAAAGGGCGCGTTCATCCGGTCGGCCACCCGGCCGACCAGCAGCACATGCAGGGCCCAGGGCAGGGCGGAGGCGATGATCCAGCTGTCTCCCAGGCTGACCTGCAGCGTGTGAGCCCCCGACAGCAGGAAGGCGCCCACCAGGCAGGCCAGTGCGCCGGGCCAGACCGACCAGTGCGGCAGCTGGCGTAGCAGCAGCCAGCCCAGCACCGGCACCAGCGGCACATACAGCGCGGTCAGGAAGCCGGCATTGGTGACCGTGGTGCTGACGATGCCGATCTGCTGCATCGCTGCGCCCAGCAGCAGCAGGCTGCCCAGGCCGGCTATCTTCAGCCCGTCGACCGGCTGCAGCGCGCGGTTCTGCCGCTGCAGGCCCTGCCACTCGCGCCAGGCCAGCGGGGCCACGACCAGGGCGCCGATCAGGAAGCGCACGCCGGTGAAGGCCATAGGCCCGACATCGGCCATGCCATGGCTTTGCGCGACAAAGGCCGAGCCCCAGATCAGGGCGATGAGAACGAGCAGCAGATTGGCTTGGACGCGGGACACAGACGGCGGGCGCAGAAATGAGCAAGGGCGGGATGATAAGTCCCGCCCTTGCTTCTCGATCAGCTACAAGTCGTTCGCCGGGCCGCCCCAAGAACGACTTGCGCCCCCTCGGGGGGCGTCCGCGTACTCGCGGGCGGGGGCTCTACTTACTCGTCACGGCCACCGAAGATGCCCAGCAGGGCCAGCAGCGACTGGAACACGTTGTAGATGCTCAGGTAGACGCCCAGGGTGGCGGTGATGTAGTTGGTTTCCAGGCCGTCCTGCACACGCTTCAGGTCATACAGGATGAAGGCCGAGAAGATGCCGATCGCCAGCACCGACAGCGTGATCATCAGCGCGCTGGACTGCAGGAAGATGTTGGCGATGCCGGCCACCAGCAACATGATCATGCCGATGAAGAGGAACTTGCCCATCGAGCTCAGATCGCGCTTGATCACCGAGGACAGCGAGGCCATGCCCAGGAAGATCGCCCCGGTGCCGGCGAAGGCCGTCATGATCAGGCTGGCGCCATTGGCCAGGCCCAGCACGGTGCCGACCAGACGCGACAGCATCACGCCCATGAAGAAGGTGAAGGCCAGCAGCATCGGCACGCCGGCGGCCGAGTTCTTGGTCTTCTCGATCGCGTACATGAAGCCGAAGGCACCGGCCATGAAGACGATCAGGCTGACCATCGGCGACATCGCGCGGGCGATGCCGGTGCTGACGCCCAGNATGAAGAAGGTGAAGGCCAGCAGCATCGGCACGCCGGCGGCCGAGTTCTTGGTCTTCTCGATCGCGTACATGAAGCCGAAGGCACCGGCCATGAAGACGATCAGGCTGACCATCGGCGACATCGCGCGGGCGATGCCGGTGCTGACGCCCAGCCAGGCGCCCAGCACGGTGGGCACCATGGACAGGGCCAGCAGCCAGTAGGTGTTGCGCAGCACGCGGTTGCGTTCGACGCTGCTCGTGTTGCCGACCGAGATGTCGGCGTATTGGTGCAGGTTTTGGTTCATGTCAGCTCCTTGGAGTGGGGAATGATGTTTACTCGGACTTGGCCAGCGCCTGGCGCTTGCTGCGGGCCCGGATGTTCAGGGCTTCGACGGCCAGCGAGAAGCACATCGCGGCGTAGATATAGCCCTTGGGAATTTCTTGATCGAAGGCCTCGGCGGTCAGCGCCATGCCCACCATCACGAGGAAGGCCAGGGCCAGCACCTTGACCGAGGGGTGACGGTCGACGAAGTCGCCGATCGGCTTGGCGGCCACCAGCATCACGCCGACCGAGACGACCACGGCCGCCACCATCACGCTGATCTGGTCGACCATGCCGACCGCCGTGATCACCGAGTCCAGCGAGAACACGATGTCGATGATGGCAATCTGGCCGATGATGCCCCAGAACAGGCGCTGGCTCGCGGCCTTCATGACCGCCTCATCGGTGGCCGGCGGGCCGTCCTGCTCATGGGCTTCCACCTCGACAAAGATCTCGTGAGAGGCCTTGTAGAGCAGGAACAGGCCGCCGAACAGCAGCACCAGATCTCGCCCGCTGATCTCCTGGCCGAAGAGGGTGAACAGGGTTGCGGTCAGCCCCATCACCCAGCTCAGCGTGAACAGCAAAGCCAGGCGCGACACCATTGCAAAACCCAGGCCCAGGCGGCGCGCCTTGTCGCGCAGATGCGGCGGCAGGCGGCCGACCAGGATGGAGATGAAGATGATGTTGTCGATGCCCAGGACGATTTCCAGGGCGGTCAGCATCGCGAAGGCGATCCAGATATTGGGGTCGAGAAGAAAGTCCATGGCCGGTAGGTCCGATGGCGGCCAGCTTCAGGGGCTGGTCGCGCCGATTGAGTTCAAGAACGAAAGAAGAGGCGAAGAGGCAAAGGCGCGGAGAAGCCACGCCTGGGGCGCCGTGTGGGGCGCTCAGGCGTGCAGGGCAGCGGCGCGGGGAGGCCGTTGCGGGCCCTTCAGATAGGGCGGCGGCATCACGGCCGCATTCAAACTTGGCGGCGCCCTATCGGCGCGCTCGTCGGATCGGTGCGGGCGGGGGGCATCGAACAGCTCGGGGATCTCCACCGGGCCGTCCATGGGCAGATGCTCGGCGAGCGCGCCGGCGGGGGCGTCCTGGCCTGGCAGCTCCAGACTGTCGCAGTGCGCTTGCTGGCCGCTCATGGGCGCTTGCACCTGTGCCAATGCAGGCGCAAGCGCGAGCACAAGCATCAAGGCGGCGAGGATGGCAAGAATCCAGCGAGGCATACGGGCACTAGTGTACTTGCCCGTGGCTAGGACTGCAGATAAGCCAGCTCTTCCGCGCTGAAGCCGGCCGCATGGCGGGCCGACAGATTGAAGGGCGGGCGCAGGCGGGGCGCCTCGTACTGGCGGACCAGATCGGGATAGAGGGCCACCGGATCGAGACCGCGCTCGCGGCACAGCTGGCGATACCAGCGGTTGCCGATCTCGACATGGCCGATCTCGTCGCGCAGGATGATGTTCAGGATCTCGACCGCGCGGCTGTCGCCCGCGCGGGCCAGCTTGGCCTGCAGCGGCGGCGTGGCGTCCAGGCCGCGCGCTTCCAGCGTGCGCGGCACCAGGGCCATGCGGGCCAGCACGTCGCCGGCGGTGCGTTCGGCCATGGTCCACAGGCCGTCATGGGCGTCGAAATCGCCATAGCGCCGGCCGAGGCCTTGCAGATGCTCGTGCAGCAGCGTGAAATGCAGGGCCTCCTCGGCCGCGACCTTGAGCCAGTCCAGATAGAACTCGCGCGGCATGCCGGCAAAGCGCCAGACCGCGTCCAGCGCCAGATTGATGGCGTTGAACTCGATATGGGCGATCGCGTGCAGCAGCGCGGCGCGGCCCTCGGTCGTGAAGGGGGAGCGTTTGGGCACCTGCAGCGTCGGCACCAGCTGCGGGCGCTCGGGACGGCCCGGCAGGCCGTCCGGCCGGCTGAATGCCCGGACCCTGTCCAGCGGCAGATCGGCGCGGGCGGCATCATGGAGATCACGTGCGGCTGTCGCTTTTTCCGCCGGATCGGCGATACACAAGACCTTCAGGGCACGGCTACGGGCTTCCATTCTTACAATTATCGCTTTGCGCCCAGAAGGGACGAGCGATGGCCATCTATGAGCTGGGCGAGCACAAGCCCGATATTGCCGATTCGGCCTGGGTGGCAGACAGCGCCCAGGTGATCGGCCGGGTCACGTTGGGCGAGGACTGCAGCGTGTGGTTCAACGCCGTCTTGCGTGGCGACAGCGACACGCTGAGCATAGGCCGGGGCACGAATATCCAGGACGGCTCGGTGCTGCATGCCGACGCCGGCTTCCCGCTGCAGCTGGGCGAGAACGTCACCGTCGGCCACCAGGTCATGCTGCATGGCTGCACGGTGGGCGAGAACTCGCTGATCGGCATCGCTGCGGTGGTGCTCAATGGCGCGAAGATCGGCAAGAACTCGCTGGTCGGTGCCGGCGCGCTGGTGACCGAGGGCAAGGAATTTCCGGACGGGGTGCTGATCGTCGGCAGCCCGGCCAAGGTGGTGCGCGAGCTGAGCCCGGCCCAGATCGAAGGTTTAAAAGCCAGCGCCCGCCACTACATAGACAACTCCCGGCGCTATTCGACGGGTTTGAAAAAGATCAAGTGATGAGTGAACTGCATAAATTCCTGTTCGAAGGCCTGCCGGTGCGCGGCATGCTGGTGCGCCTGACCGGCAGCTGGCAAGAGGTGCTGAAGCGCCGCGAGACGGTCGGCGCCCATCCGCCCGAGCTGCGTTCGCTGTTGGGCGAGATGGCGGCTGCCGGCGTGCTGATGCAGTCCAACATCAAGTTCAACGGCGCCCTGGTGCTGCAGGTCTTCGGCGACGGCCCGGTGAAGCTGGCCGTGGCCGAGGTGCAGCCGGATCTGAGTTTCCGCGCCACCGCCAAGCTGGTCGGCGAGGTGCCGGAGGGTGCCAAGCTGGAGGCGATGCTGAATGTGCACGGCAAGGGCCGCTGCGCGATCACGCTGGATCCCAAGGACAAGTTCCCCGGCCAGCAGCCCTACCAGGGCGTCGTGCCTCTGCATGGCGACCAGCGCGAGCCACTGCAGCAGCTGTCCGAGGTGCTGGAGCACTATATGCTGCAGTCCGAGCAGCTGGACACCAAGCTGGTGCTGGCGGCCAATGACCAGATCGCTGCCGGCCTGCTGATCCAGCGCCTGCCGGTGCAGGGCGAGGGCAATCTGGCCGGCGCGAAGAACGAGGACGATATCGGCCTGTCCGATGCCTACAACCGCATCAGCATCCTGGCCGCGACCCTGACCAGCGAGGAGCTGCTGACCCTGGATGCCGACACGATCTTGCGCCGGCTGTTCTGGGAGGAAACAGTGCGCCGCTTCGAGCCGCAGACCCCGAGCTTTGCCTGCAGCTGCTCACGCGAGCGCGTGGGCTCGATGCTGAAGAGCCTGGGCCGCGAGGAGATCGACTCGGTGGTGGCCGAGCGCGGTCATGTCGAGGTCGGTTGCGAGTTCTGTGGCCTGCAGTACCACTACGACGCGGTCGATGTGGCCGAGCTTTTCACCGTCGGCCATCAGGCCCAGCCGAGCTCGGGCACCCTGCAGTAAGGCGGCTCAGTTCAGGCGCTGGACCCGGTCCAGCGCGCTGGGCGTGATATTGGGCTGGGTGCTCAGATAGCGCTCCAGCGCGTCCACATCCATCACGCCGGTGCGGGCGTTCCTGCCCTCGGTCAGCACGCGAAAGCCATCGCCGCCGCTGGCGATGAAGCTGTTGACGGTGACGCGGTAGCCGGTCTGCGGGTCCAGCGTCTGGCCATTGAGCTTGATGCTCTCGGCCGGCACGCGCGAGCCCAGCGGCTTCTTCGCATCCCAGCTGTAGCTGAATCCCTTGGAGACCTGCAGGAAGGCGCCGCGCACATCCTCGCTGCGCCACTGCTGCTCCAGCAGGCGGTGGATCTGCGCGCCGGTCAGCGTCAGCGTGACCAAGTTGTTGTAGAAGGGCTGGACCGCGAAGGCGTCGGCGTACGTGACCTCGCCGCTGGCGCTCTTCGTCAACGCGGCACGCACGCCACCGGCGTTCATCAGCGCGATCACCGCACCGCCCTCGTTGGCGCCGGCCGTCGCGGCCAACTGGGCGTCGGCGATCAACTGGCCCATCGGCATCGCGCCGGCCGGGCTGGCCTCGCGCGAGATGCTGTCACTGATGCGGCCGACGACGCGCTTGGCCAGCGGCTCGGCCAGCTTCTCGTAGGCGGCAATCAGCTGGGTCTGGGCCGGGTCCTTGGCATAGCGATCGGTGCGCACGATCACATTGTTGGCACTGGCGCTGATGACGTCGCGACTCTTCGGGTCGAGCTGCAGATCGATCTCGGTGACGATGGTGCCGTACTTGTCACCGCTGGTGACCAGGCGGCCGTCGATATTGCACTGATAGGCGCGGTGGGTATGGCCGCTGACGACCAGGTCGACCGCCTTGTCCAGCTTCTTGACGATGTCGACGATGGGGCCGGAGATGCCGGGGCATTCGTTGTAGTCGCCGGTCGGGAAGCCGCCCTCGTGGATCAGCAGGGCGATGGCCTCGATGCCCTGGGCCCGCAATTCGGGCACCAGCTTGTTGACGGTCTCGGCCTCGTCATCGAAGCGCAGCCCGGCCACGCCGCTGGGCGTGACGATCTCGGGCGTGCCCTTCAGGGTCAGACCGATGAAGGCCATAGGCACGCCGTTGAAGCGCTTGATGTGATAGGCCGGCAGCACGGTCTTGCCGGTCTTGGTATCCCAGGTGCTGGCGGCCAGATACTGGAACTTGGCGCCCTTGAACTGGGTCGGGCCCTTGCAGCCATGCTCGGGGTGACAGCCGCCATACTGCTTGCGCAGCAGCTCGGCGATGCCGCCGTCGAACTCATGGTTGCCGACGGCCGCGACTTCCAGCCCCATCAGGCTCAGCGATTCGATCGTCGGCTCGTCATAGAACAGCGCCGACAACAGCGGGCTGCCGCCTATCAGGTCGCCGGCGGCGACGAAGATGTGGTTGGGATTCTGTTGGATCAGCTGCCGCGCCGCGGTGGCCAGATGCTCGGCGCCGCCGGCCGGCACGGTGATGGTCTTGCTTGGGTCGGCCGGGTCCTTGATGCGGATGCCGCCGCTCGGCTTCAGATTGCCGTGGAAGTCATTGATCGCCAGCACCTTGACGGCCACCGGGCCACTGGGCGCCGGGCTCAGCATTGCGCAGCCCGACAGGACCAGGGCCGAGGCCAGCAGGGTGAGGGCGGAACTCTTCATCATCGGGACACTCCAGGCAAACGTTTGCAAGCAAGTACCAAGTGTCGATGGCCGAGCTCGGCAACGTCAAGTGTCGAAACCCGGAGAGCCGGCCGATTCCCGTCCTCGCATGCGCTGCAGGCTGGCGTGCTCGCACTCCGGCACATCGCAGTCGCGGCAGATCCAGGCCTGCGAGGGCAGGGCGTCCTGGCGTGCCTGCAAGCGGGTGAACAGGCCTTGGCCGGCCTTGAGCTGCGGACTCAGCAGCGGTGTTACCGCTGTCAGCGCGGCTTCCAGCCGGTCCTGGCCCTGGCCGGCAATGACGGCCCAGCTCAGCTTGGACCGGATCAGCGCCTGCCGCAGCGCCGCGTCGACCGGGGCCTGCACATGGGCTCCGTCGCGCTGCAGGCCGTCGGCCACCCAGGGCAGGTCCAGCGCGGTCAGCAGGGTCAGCGCACAGCGGCGCTGCGCGTCCAGAGCGCCTGGCAGCAGGCTGGCGTCGTCGAACAGCAGCTGGCTGTAGACGGCCGTCATCAGCGGCGTGGTGTCGGCGATCACGACCTCGTTGGCGATGCGGGCCGCATCGATCAGCTCGAGTTGGACGCGGGCAATCGACGCCTGTTCATCGGCGCGCGGTGTGCGCCCGGCCCGCTCGCACCAGTCGCGCAGATATTCGGGGACGAAGCTGCAGCGCAGGCCGGTATCGGCTGCCAGCCGCAGGGCCAGGTCTTGCGCCAGGCGGCTCTTGCCGGTGCTCTCGGCGCCGACGATGGCAATGCACAGGCCTGCCATCAGGTGACTAGGCCGTGACGGCAGGCCGCAGCTGGCGCTGCCAGGCACGCCAGCCGGCCACCGACATCGGGATGAAGACCGCATACAGCAGCACGGTCAGCCAGTAGCCCTTGTAGGCGAACAGGCTGACGCTGACCACATTGACCAGCACCCAGACGCTCCAGTTCTCCTGGTACTTGCGGCCCAGCAGGTACTGGCCCAAGAGGCTGGCCACGGTCGGGAAGGCATCCCAATAGGGCGCGGGGGAGTCGGTCTGGCGTTGCAGGAACAGGCCCAGCAACGGCCACGCCAGCAGCACGGCCAGCACCGCCAGCCAGCGCCCGCGCGGGCTCAGCAGGCGCACCCGCAAGTCCTGACCCCGCTCGTCCTTGCCGCGCAGCCATTGCCACCAGCCCCAGATCGCCAGGCTGGCAAAGACCAGCTGCAAGCTCGCCTCGCCATACAGCTTGCCGCTCCAGAACAGCAGGAAGTAGAGCAGGGAGCTCAACAAGGCCAGCGGCCAGGCCAGCACATGGACGCGCATATTGCACACCACCATCCAGACCGCCAGCACAAAGGCCAGGATCTCGGTCCAGGTGATCGGGCTGCCGAAGGCCTCGAAGGCCGGCGCGAGCAAGGGTTGCAGCGGCTGCAGCAGCGCGTCGATCATGACGGGGCCATTTCAGCGGCGCAACTGGACGAAGATCTCGTCGGGCTTGATCATGCCCAGCTCGAAGCGGGCCTTTTCCTCGACCATCTCCAGGCCCTCGCGCAGATCGCGCAGCTCGGCGTCGAGCTGCGCATTGCGGGCGCGGGCCTTGTCATTGGCCAGCTGCTGCTCAGCCAGCTCGGCCCGCAGCTGAACGACACGCGGCATGCCGCCCTTGCCGAACCAGAGCTGGGCCTGGATGGCCAGCAGAAAGCCGGCCAGGATGATGCTGAGAATTTTCACGCCCGCAGTCTAGCTGCTTGCGCGATCAGCGCAGGTTGTAGAAGGCCGCGCGGCCGGGGTACACGGCCACATCGCCCAGGTCTTCTTCGATGCGCAGCAGCTGATTGTACTTGGCCATGCGGTCCGAGCGGCTCAGCGAGCCGGTCTTGATCTGGCCGGCGTTCAGGCCGACGGCGATGTCGGAGATGGTCGAGTCCTCGGTCTCGCCCGAGCGGTGCGAGATCACGGCGGTGTAGCCGGCGCGCTTGGCCATCTCGATGGCGGCGAAGGTCTCGGTCAGGGTGCCGATCTGGTTGATCTTGATCAGGATCGAGTTGGCGATGCCCTTGTCGATGCCTTCCTTCAGGATCTTGGTGTTGGTGACGAAGAGGTCGTCGCCGACGATCTGCACATTCTTGCCCAGGCGGTCGGTCAGGATCTTCCAGCCGTCCCAGTCGCCCTCGGCCATGCCGTCTTCGATCGAGATGATCGGGTACTTGTCGACCCAGGTGGCCAGCATATCGGTCCATTCTTGCGAGGACAGCTTGATGCCGCCTTCGCCTTCGAGCACGTATTTGCCGTCCTTGTAGAACTCGCTGGCGGCGCAGTCCAGGCCCAGGGCGATCTGCTCGCCGGCGGTGTAGCCGGCCTTGTCGATCGCTTCCAGAATCATCTGGATCGCAGCCTCATGATTCTCGACGTTGGGGGCGAAGCCGCCTTCATCGCCGACCGCGGTGCTGATGTGCTTGTCGTGCAGGATCTTCTTCAGTGCGTGGAAGACCTCGGCACCCCAGCGCAGCGCTTCGCGGAAGCTCGGTGCGCCGACCGGGATGATCATCAGCTCTTGCAGGTCGAGATTGTTGTTGGCGTGCTCGCCACCGTTGATGACGTTCATCATCGGCACCGGCAGCTGGTTGCCGTTCATGCCGCCGAAATAGCGGTACAGCGGCAGGCCCGACTCTTCGGCGGCGGCGCGGGCCACGGCCATCGAGACGGCCAGCATCGCGTTCGCACCCAGGCGGCTCTTGTTCTCGGTGCCGTCCAGATCGATCAGCGTGCGGTCCAGGAAGGCCTGCTCGGAGGCGTCCAGGCCCAGCACGGCCTCGGAGATCTCGGTGTTGATGTGCTCGACGGCCTTCAGCACGCCCTTGCCCAGATAACGGCTCTTGTCACCGTCGCGCAGCTCGATGGCTTCGCGCGAACCGGTCGATGCACCCGAAGGCACGGCGGCGCGGCCCATCACGCCGGACTCCAGCAGCACATCGCACTCGACGGTGGGATTGCCGCGGCTGTCCAGGATTTCACGGCCGACGATGTCAACAATAGCGCTCATATTCTCGAGGTCTCCAGAAGGTCAAAAAATCTTGGGGCGGCGCGATGGTGCCGGATTTTCGTTACCAGCGCACAACAAGATGCCGGCTGTGTGGGGGCTCAAACGCCTTCGATCAGCACCATGCGCATCACGGCCGCACCCTGGCGCGCCGCGCGGGCCTGTCCATACTCGGGCGAGTCATTGAAGGCACGGGCGGCCTCAAGCGATGCGAACTTCAGCAGCACGACACGGTCGGGCGTCCAGTCGCCCTCCAGCACCTCGACGTGGCCACCACGCACGCAGACTTCGGCGCCATGGGCTTGCATCGCGGCCGAGGAGAACTTTTTGTACTCCTCGTACTGCGTGGGGTTTGTGACCTGGACGTTGGCGAGGATGTAGGCGTTGGGCATGGGTTCAGCAGGAGAAATCATTCTGGCGAAATGACCTCTCCTTAGCAGGAGAAGTCATTTTCAAGAAGGGGCTGGGTCTTGACAATGCGGTCCAGCGCAACGAGCTGCTCCAGCAGCGTCCGCATATGCTGGAGCGGCACGGCGTTGGGTCCGTCGGACCAGGCCTCTGCCGGGCGCGGATGGGTTTCCATGAAGAGACCGGCCACGCCAGCGCCCACGCCGGCGCGGGCCAGCACGGGCACCATCTCGCGGGCGCCGCCGCTGCTGGTGCCCTGACCACCGGGCTTCTGCACCGAGTGGGTCACGTCGAACACCACCGGCGCGCCGGATTTGCGCATCTCGGCCAGGCTGCTCATATCGGCCACGAGATTGTTGTAGCCAAAGCTCACGCCGCGCTCGCAGGCCAGGAAGCGGTCTTCCGACAGGCCGGCTTCGCGAGCCGCGTCGCGCGCCTTGTCGATGACGTTCTTCATGTCCCAGGGCGCGAGGAACTGGCCCTTCTTGATGTTCACCGGCTTGCCCGACTTGGCCACTGCGCGGATGAAGTCGGTCTGGCGGCACAGGAAGGCCGGGGTCTGCAGCACGTCGACCACGGCGGCCACATCGGCCACCTGGGCTTCGTCATGCACATCGGTCAGGATGGGCAGCTGCAGCTGACGGCGCACCTCGTCCAGGATCTTCAGGCCGGCCTCCATGCCGACACCGCGCTTGGTGCTGCCCGACGAGCGGTTGGCCTTGTCGAAGGAGCCCTTGTAGATCAGCGGGATGCCCAGGGCCGAGCAGGCCTCCTTGAGCCGGCCTGCCACTTCCATGCTCATCTCCAGGCCCTCGATCGAGCAGGTGCCAGCGATCAGGAAGAAGGGGCGGTCGATGCCGACCTCAAAATCGCACAGCTTCATGGCAGGAGCTCCTTCAGGCCTGTTTGTGTTCCAGCGCCGCCTTGATGAAGGCGGTGAACAGCGGGTGGCCGTCCCAGGGCGTGGACTTGAATTCCGGGTGGAACTGCACGCCGACATACCAGGGATGGACGGAGCGCGGCAGCTCGACCATCTCGGTCAGCTTCTCGCGCTGGGTGATGGCCGAGATCACCAGACCGGCCTCTTGCAGACGGTCCAGATAGTGCTCGTTGGCCTCGTAGCGATGACGATGGCGCTCGGTGACCACCGGGCCGTAGATGTCGTGGGCCAGAGTGCCGGGCTTGACGTCCGAGCTCTGCGCACCCAGGCGCATCGTGCCGCCCAGATCGCTCTTTTCGTCGCGTCTCTGGATCGTGCCGTCGGCGTCCTGCCATTCGTCGATCAAGGCGATCACCGGGTTCGGTGTCTCGGGCTCGAACTCGGTCGAATTGGCGCCGGCCAGGCCGGCCATATGGCGGGCGTACTCGATGGTCGCGACCTGCATGCCCAGGCAGATGCCCAGATAAGGCAGCTTGTGCTCGCGGGCGTACTTGGCCGCCAGGATCTTGCCCTCGACGCCGCGCTTGCCGAAGCCGCCCGGCACCAGGATGGCGTCGTACTGGCCCAGCTGGTCGATGTTGTCGGGGGTCAGCAGTTCCGAATCGACATACTCGATCTTCACGCCCGAGTGGTTGTGGATGCCGGCGTGGCGCAATGCCTCGTTGAGCGATTTGTAGGAGTCGCTCAGATCGGTGTACTTGCCGCACATCGCGATCGTGACATGCTTGGTCGGATGCTCGACCTCGTGCACCAGGGTGTCCCAGCGCTTCAGGTCGGCGGACTTGGTGTTGAGCTGCAGCTTGGTGCAGATCAGCTGGTCCAGGCCCTGCTCGTGCAGCATGCGCGGCACCTTGTAGATGGTGTTCACGTCCCACATCGAGATCACACCGTACTCGGCCACATTGGTGAACAGCGAGATCTTCTCGCGCTCATCGTCCGGGATGCGGCGGTCGGCGCGGCACAGCAGCGCATCCGGCTGGATGCCGATCTCGCGCAGCTTCTGCACCGTGTGCTGGGTCGGCTTGGTCTTGAGCTCGCCGGCCGCAGCGATCCAGGGCACATAGGTCAGGTGCACGAAGGCGACGTTGTTCGGACCGGCCTTCAGGCTCATCTGGCGCGCCGCTTCGAGGAAGGGCAGCGATTCGATATCGCCGACCGTGCCGCCGATCTCGACGATGGCCACATCGACGGCATCGGGCGTGCCCTGGCCGGCGCCGCGACGGATGAAGTCCTGCATCTCATTGGTGATGTGGGGAATCACCTGCACGGTCTTGCCGAGGTAGTCGCCGCGGCGTTCCTTCTCCAGCACCGACATATAGATCTGGCCGGTGGTGAAGTTATTGCTCTTCTTCATCCGCGTGGTGATGAAGCGCTCGTAGTGGCCCAGGTCCAGATCGGTTTCGGCCCCGTCATCGGTGACGAAGACCTCGCCATGCTGGAAGGGCGACATCGTGCCCGGATCCACGTTGATATAGGGATCGAGCTTGATCAGGGTGACCTTGAGGCCGCGCGATTCGAGGATGGCAGCCAGTGAGGCCGATGCGATGCCCTTGCCGAGTGAGGACACCACACCGCCTGTGACGAAGACGTACTTGGTCATGTCTTGCAGCGCCCGTACAAGAACGCTGTGGTGGTAAAGCGTGATTATAGCGAGGTGGCCCGCGCTGCCCGGAGCTCGTCGAGCATTTGCAGTACCAGGGTGGCCGTGTCGTCGGGTCGCTCGAAGGGATAGAGGTGGCTGCCTTCCATCCAGCGGAAGTGCTGGCGCGCCAGCGCCTTCGAGGCGGCGGCCCCGGCCTGGCGCAGTTCTTCGGACTGTGTGCCGGCGACAAAGCCGATCGGGCAGCGCGGCGGATGGCGGCGCAGCAGGGCCGGCAAATGGTGGGGCAGGGTGTTGTAGATGCGGGTCTCGATCTCGCGCTGAAAAGCCAGCCGGGTCTTGTCTCCCTGCTCCTCGAAGCCGCTGGCCACATAGTCGGCCAGCACCCGCGGGTCCCAGCGGGCGAACTTGTGCTTGGCGGCGAAGTGCTCCTGCACCGCCGCCCGCGTCGGCCATTCATGGCGGCGCTGGCTGGAGATCTTGCCGGGCGAGACGCGAGGCATCAGCCGCGTCGCCTTGGCCATGCGCACGCTGTGGGCGCGCCAGCCGCTGACGACCGGGCTGTCCAGCATCAGCAGACCCTCGACCAGATCGGGCCTGCGGCAGGCCACCAGCAGGCTCAGCATGCCGCCCAGCGAATGGCCGGCCAGCATGACCGGGCCGCTGGGTTTGACGTCCCGCTCGATGAAGTGGATCAGCTGATCGCGCAGATGCGGCCAGTTGCTCGTGACCGGGTAGGCCGGGTCATGGCCGATGCGGGGCAGGGCGTGGACCTCCCAGCCGGCCGCGCGCCAGGTCTCGAACAAGACGCGGTAGCAGCCGGCACCGAAGCCGTTCGCATGGGAAAAGACGAGCGTGCCTTGATTCATATGCAGCGAGTCTTTCGCCAGAAAACCAGGGTCTTGGGCGCGGCGGCGAGGGTCATGTCTTGCTGAGTTTCTTCAATCGGTACAGCGCGTCGAGCGCCTCGCGCGGGCTCATTGCGTCGGGATCCAGATCTTGCAGCGCCAGCAGGGCCGGGCTGGTCGCCTCGGTGACAGCGGCCACCGGCTCGGGCGGCGTCGCGAACAGATCGATCTGCGCCTCGTCCTCGCTGGCCTTGGCCTCCAGCGCCTCCAGCGTGGCGCGGGCCTGGCGCACCAGGCTGGCGGGCATGCCGGCCAGCCGCGCCACCTGCACGCCATAGCTGCGGCTGGCCGGGCCGGCTTGCAGCTCGTGCAGGAAGACGATGTCGTCGCCGCTCTCGACCGCGCCGACATGGCTGTTGAGCGCGCCGGCATGCTTGGCCGGGAACTCGGTCAGCTCGAAGTAGTGGGTCGCGAACAGCGTGAACGCGCGGCTCTTGTCATGCAGATGGCTGGCGATGGCACCGGCCAGCGCCAGGCCGTCGAAGGTCGAGGTGCCGCGCCCGATCTCGTCCATCAGCACCAGCGACTGCTCGGTCGCGCTGTGCAGGATGGCGGCCGCCTCGGTCATCTCCAGCATGAAGGTCGACTGCGCATTGGCCAGGTCGTCGGCCGCGCCGATGCGGGTGTGGATCGCATCCATGGGCCCGAGCCGGCAGCTGGTGGCGGGCACATAGGAGCCGATCGCGGCCAGCAGGCTGATCAGGGCCACCTGGCGCATAAAGGTGCTCTTGCCGCCCATATTCGGGCCGGTGATGATCAGCATGCGGGTGCGGGCGTCGAGCCGGCAGTCATTGGCCATGAACTCGCCGGCGCCGGTCTCGCGCAGCCGCATCTCGACCACCGGATGCCGGCCGGCGCCGATCTCGATGCAGGGCTGGCCGACGAACTCCGGCCGGCACCAGCGCAGGCTGGCGGCCCGCTCGGCCAGCGCCGCCAGCGCATCCAGGCTGGCCAGCGCGCGGCCCAGCGCGGTCAGCGGCTGCAGCTCCTCGACCAGATGGTCGATCACCGCTTCGTAAAGCAGCTTCTCGCGCGCCAGCGAGCGCTCCTGGGCCGACAGCGCCTTGTCCTCGAAGGCCTTCAGCTCGGGCGTGATGTAGCGCTCGGCATTCTTCAGGGTCTGGCGGCGCTGGTAGTCCATCGGCACCTTGTCGACCTGGCCCTGGGTGACCTCGATATAGAAGCCATGCACCTTGTTGAACTGCACGCGCAGATTGGCGATGCCGGTGCGGGCGCGCTCGCGCGCCTCCAGGTCCAGCAGGAAGGCGTCGCAGTTCTGGCTGATGCCGCGCAGCTCGTCGAGTTCGGCGTCGAAGCCGGCGGCGATCACGCCGCCGTCGCGCAGGAGTACGGCCGGCTCCTCGGCGATGGCGCGGTTCAGCAGCTCCTCGATATGCGGTGAGGCGGCCAGGCCCTTGGCCAGCTGGGCGATCAGCGGCGCGCCGCTGGGCAGGGTCCGGGCCAGCTCGGGCAGGATCTGCAGGGTCGCGCGCAGGCCGGTCAGCTCGCGCGGACGCACCTGGCGCAGCGCTACGCGGGCGGCGATGCGCTCGACATCGGAGACATGGCGCAGCGCTTCCCGCAGCGGCTCGGGGCTGGCCGCCAGCAGGCTGGCAATCGCCTGATGCCGGGCCAGCGCCTCGCCGCGCTCGCGCCGCGGATGCAGCAGCCAGTGGCGCAGCGCGCGGCTGCCCATGCCGGTGCGGCAGCTGTCGAGCACCGACAGCAGGGTCGGCGCGCTCTCGCCGCGCAGTGTCTGGGTCAGTTCAAGATTGCGCTGGGTGGCCGGTGGCAGGTCCAGCAGATCGCTGCTGCGCTGCACCTGCAGGCTCTTGACATGGGCCAGCGCCCGGCCCTGCGTGTGTTCGGCATAGCTCAGCAGTGCGGCCGCGGCGGCCTGGGCGGCGCTCAGGCCTTGCGCGTTGAAGCCAGCCAGGCTGGCGACGCCGAGCTGCTCGCAGAGCTTGCGCGCGCCCAGCGCGGTGTCGAACTGCCAGCTGGGCCGGTTGGTGATCGGCAGCCTTGCGGCCAGCACACCGGCGGGCTGGCGCTCGCGGTCCACCAGCACCTCGGCCGGGCTCATGCGGGCCAGCCAGGACGGCAGCTCGCGCTCGCTGCATTCGGCCAGACCCAGCTCTCCCTTGGTCAGCGACAGCCAGGCCAGGCCCAAGGTCTTGCCCTGGGCGGCGACGGCCAGCAGGATGGAGTCCTGCTTGTCGGCCAGCAGCTCGGTGTCGGTGACCGTGCCGGGCGTGACGACGCGCACCACCTTGCGCTCGACCGGCCCCTTGGCCGTCGCCACATCGCCGACCTGCTCGGCGATCGCGACCGCCTCGCCCAGCTTGATCAGCTTGGCCAGATAGCTCTCCAGCGCGTTCACCGGCACGCCCGCCATCACGACCGGCTGGCCGGCGCTCTGGCCGCGCGTGGTCAGCGTGATGTCCAGCAGCGCATTGGCCTTGCGGGCATCGTCGAAAAAGACCTCGTAGAAGTCGCCCATGCGGAAGAACACCAGCACATCGGGGTGCTCGGCCTTGATACGCAGGTATTGCGCCATCACGGGGGTGTGGGCGCTGAAGTCTTGGGTGGTCATTGCGGCAAGGGGAAAGGCAAAGCCCTCGGTCGAGGGCTTGGGGCCAGAGTGTAGGACAAGGCTTGCGGCGCGCCGCTCAGCCGGCCGGGCATTCGCCCAGCATGAAATCGGCCAGCGCGCGAAAGCGCGGCTGCTCGGCCAGGGCCGGTGCCGCCAGCAGCCAGTAGGCGCCGTCGGCCTCGATGCTGAGCGCAAAAGGCCGCAGCAGCCGGCCCGCGCGCAGCTCGTCCTCGATCAGGGCCAGCCGGCCCAGCGCCAGGCCGCGGCCGGCCATCGCAGCCAGCAGCAGGGCATTGCTGTCGTCGATCAGCTGGCCCTGGCGTTGTTGCCCGCCCTCGGCCACGCCGGCGGCGCGCAGCCAGCGCGCCCAGTCATCGAAGCTGTCCTCGTGCAGCAGCGGGTAGTCGCGCAGCGCCTCGGGGCTCTCCAGCGGCTGCTCGGGCCGGGGCAGGGTGGGCGCGCAGACCGGGCTCAGCGCGGTGCCGAACAGGCGCTGGGCCCACAGGCGCGGCGGCGGTTCGCGCAGCCAGGCCACCGCTGCCTCGGCTGTGCCGCGGGCGAGCGCATCGGGCTGGGTGCTGTGGTGCAGGTGCAGCTCGACCTCGGGGTGGGCATCCCAGAAGCGCGGCAGCCGCGGCATCAGCCAGCGGCCGGAGAAGCTGGGCGTGACGGCCAGCTGCAGGCTTTGGGTCTGCCGGCTGCCCTGCTTGAGCTGGCCCAGCAGCTCGTCGATGCGGTCAAAGCTGCTCGACAACACGCCCACCAGGCGCTCGCCGGCGGCGGTCAGCCGCACCTGGCGCGGCCGGCGCTCGAACAGCGGCTGGCCCAGGGCCTGCTCCAGCGCCCGCACCTGGTGGCTGACCGCCGCCTGGGTCACATGCAGCTCGGCCGCCGCCTGGGTGAAGGACAGCTGGCGCGCCGCCGCCTCGAAGCAGCGCAGCGCGTTCAGATGGTGCAGATGGCGTCGCATGGATTAGCTGTATTTATGTATGGCGCAAATATATGTCGTTTGTACGATTCCGCTGCTACCTGTGCAATAGCGTTCATCGAAACGTTTCAAGCCACGCACAGGGTCATGAACAAATCTCAGGTTTACCCCTATATCCCGAACTCGGTGCCCGAGGTCAAGGCGGCGATGCTGGCGGCCACCGGCGCGAGCTCGGTCGAGGACTTCTATGCCGACATCCCGCCCGCGCTGCGCCTGTCGCGGCCGCTGAACCTGCCGGCGCCGCTGCTGTCGGAGGCGCGGCTCAAGCGTCATGTGCAGGGCCTGCTGGCTCAGAACAGGCATTGCGGCGAGGTGCTGAGCTTTCTGGGCGGCGGCTGCTACCAGCACCATGTGCCGGCGATCTGCGACGAGATCAATGGCCGCAGCGAGTTCCTGACCGCCTATGCCGGCGAGCCCTATGACGACCATGGCCGCTTCCAGGCGCTGTGGGAGTACGTCTCGATGATGGGCGAGCTGCTGAATATGGATGTGGTCAGCGTGCCCACCTATGACGGGCTGCAGGCCGCCGCCACCGCCTGCTGCATGGCCGTGCGCTACCAGGGGGGCGAGCGCCGTCAGGTGCTGGTGGCCGCCAATGTGAACCCCGACAAGCGCTCGCATATGCAGACCTACGGGCGCAGCGAGATCGAGTTCATCGAGGTGGCCTTCGACGCCGCCACCGGCCTGGTGAACCGCGCCGATCTGCAGGCCAAGCTGGGCCCGCAGGTGGCGGCCTTCTATGTGGACGTGCCGAACTATTTCGGCGGCATCGACGAGGGCGCGGCGCTGGCCGGCCTGGTGAAGGCGGCCGGCGCGCTGCTGATCGTCGGCGTGGACCCCGGCTCGCTGGGCCTCTTGACCCCGCCGGGCGACTATGGCGCGACCATCGTCTGCGGCGACATCCAGCCCTTGGGCATGCATATGAGCTATGGCGGCGGCCATGGCGGCTTCATCGCCAGCCGCGATGAGGAGGCCCTGGTGCTGCAATACCCCTCGCGCCTGTTCGGCATCGCGCCGACCTCGGTGCCGGGCCAGTACGGCTTCGGCGATGTGGCCTATCACCGCACCTCCTTCGACAAGCGCGAGCAGGGCAATGAGTTCGTCGGCACCGCCGCCGCGCTGTGGGGCATCACGGCCGGCGTCTATCTGGCCAGCCTGGGCCCGCAGGGCATGGTGGAGCTGGGCGAGGGCATTGCGCGCCGCGTTGCCTATGCCCGCCAGCGCCTGGCCGAGCTGCCGGGTCTGCGCCTGGCCCATGCGGACACGGCCCATTTCAAGGAGTTCGCGCTGGACTTCGGCGCCAGCGGCTTCACGGTGGCCCAGATCAACGCGGCGCTGCGCGAGCGGCACGGCATCTTCGGCGGCCATGACCTGTCGGCCGCCTTCCCCGCCCTGGGCCAGAGTGCCCTCTATGCCTTCACCGAGCTGCACAGCCAGGCCGATATCGACCGTCTGGTGGCGGCCCTGCGCGAACTGCTGAGCCAATGACTGCGACAAACCCCAGCACCATGGAAAACATCTCCGCCCATCGCTTCAGCGACGGCAAGCCCAATCTGCGCCGCTACCAGCAGGCGCGCTGGGACGAGCCGCTGATCTTCGAGCTGAGCCAGGCCGGCGAGCGGGCCATCCTGGTGCCCGAGCTGGAACCCGGCATCGCGGCTGCCACCGCGCAGGCGCTGGACCGGCTGCCCAGCGGCATGCGCCGCGCCAAGGCCCCGGCCCTGCCGGAGCTGAGCCAGAACCGGGTGCTGCGCCACTATCTGCGCCTGTCGCAGGAGAACCTGGGCGCGGATCTGAATGTCGATGTCGGGCAGGGCACCTGCACGATGAAGTACAACCCCAAGATCAACGAGCAGCTGGCCCGCGATGCCCGGATGAGCGAGCTGCATCCCTTGCAGCACGAGTCCACCGTGCAGGGCATTCTGCAGGTGATGCACCAGATGGAGCAGGTGATCTGCGAGGTCTCGGGCATGGACGCGGTGAGCCTGCAGCCGCGCTCGGGCTCGCAGGCGATCTACGCCAATATCGCGATGATGCGCGCCTGGTTCGAGTCGCGTGGCGAAGCCGGCGAGTTGTCGCCGGGCCGTTCCCAAGACAACTCGACCCCCTCGGGGGGGCTGGCGCAAAGCGACAGCTCTGGGGGCTCAAAGGTTTGCAGGGACGAGATCATCACGACGATCTTCTCCCACCCCTCGGATGCCGCCTGCGCCAAGGTGCTGGGCTACAAGGTCGTCACGCTATACCCCGATGCCGACGGCTACCCCGATCTGGCCGCGATGCAGGCGGCGGTCGGCCCGCGCACCGCGGCCCTGATCATCACCAATCCCGAGGACACCGGCATCTTCAACCCCCGGATCGCCGAGTTTGTCGCCGCCGCCCATGCGGTGGGTGCGCTGGCCTGCTATGACCAGGCCAATGCCAACGGCCTGCTGGGCATCACCCGGGCGCGCGAGGCCGGCTTCGATCTGTGTCACTTCAATCTGCACAAGACCTTCGCGACGCCCCATGCCTGCGGCGGCCCCGCCGTCGGCGCCTGCGCGGTGACGGCGGCGCTGGCGCCCTTTCTGCCCCGTCCGCGCATCGTCAAGGACGGCGCGCAGTACCGCATCGATCAGGGCGAGGCGCAATCGATCGGCAAGGTGGCGGCCTTCATGGGTACGGCCAGCGTGGTGCTGCGGGCCTATGCCTGGGTGATGAATCTGGGCGCCGAAGGGCTGCGCGAGGTGGCCGAGGTCGCGGTGCTGAACAACAACTACATGATGAGCCGGCTGCTGCAGATCCCCGGTCTGAGCGCGCCCTATGCTGCCGGCAAACGCCGCATCGAGCAGGTGCGCTACAGCTGGGCGCAGCTCAGCGAAGAGACCGGCGTCGGCTCGGGCGATATCGGCCTGCGCGCCGCCGACTACGGCACGCATTACTGGACCAGCCACCATCCCTATGTGGTGCCCGAGCCCGCGACGATAGAGCCCACCGAGGCCTACTCACGCGCCGACCTGGACGAGTTTGTGCAGATCATGGCCCGGGTCGCGGACGAGGCGCGCACGGATCCCGCGCTGGTGCTGGGTGCGCCGCACAACTGCCCGACCACCCGGGTCAAGGACGAGTATCTGGAAGACCCCAGGCTCTGGGCCATCACCAGGCGGGCCTGGCAGCGCAAGCTGGCCGAACATGGCGCCAAGGCCTGAAGCGAGCGAGAAGAGAGCATGCGCGTCGGCCTCCTGATCAATCCCATCGCCGGTGCCGGCGGGCCCTTGGCCCTGCATGGCAGCGATGCCTTGCGCCCGGGCGCCGCGCCGCCGGACTGGGCCGCGGGCCGCGCCGAAGAAGCCCTGCGCGTGCTGCTGGCCGGCTGTGCGCCGCTGTGGGTCTGCGGGGCCGGGGCCATGGGGGAGGACCTGCTGCGGGCGCTGGGCCAGGTACCCGAGGTGCTGGGCGAGCGGTGCTGGCCCAGCACGGCGCAGGACACGCGCCGGCTGGCGGCACAGATGCTGACGCAAGACCTGGCTCTCCTGCTTTTCGTCGGTGGCGACGGCACGGCCCGCGATGTGCTGGATGCGGTGGGCGAGGCGCTGCCGGTGCTGGGCGTCCCGGCCGGGGTCAAGCTGCAATCGGCCTGCTTCGGCGTCAGCCCGCGGGCGGCCGGGCGGCTGGCGGCGGCTTTTCTGTCCGGCCAGCGCCGCCTGAGCGAGGCCCGCGAGGTGCTGGACCTGGACGAGGCCGTGCTGGGCCAGGGCCGGGTGCAGGCCCGGCTCTATGGCCAGCTGCGCACGCCGGTCGATGCGCGCTGGCTGCAGGGCCGCAAATCGCGCAGCGAGGCCGGCGATGCGGTGGATGCCGAGCTGCTGGCCCAGAGCCTGGCGCCGCAGCTGCGCCAGGGCCTGCACCTGATCGGCCCCGGCTCCACCACCTGGGCGCTGAAACAGGCCCTGGGTCTGGACGGCAGCCTGATCGGTGTGGACGTGGTGGTGGACGGGCAGCTGGGGCTGCGCGATGCCGACGAGGCCCGGCTGTGGGAACTATTGCAAGGACAACAAGCGCCGGCGCGGCTGTGGCTGACCGCGATCGGTGGCCAGGGCCATGTGCTGGGCCGCGGCAATGCGCCGCTGAGCCCGCGTGTGCTGCAGGCCCTGGGCCCGCAGGCGCTGACGGTGCTGATCACGCCGCGCAAGCTGCAGGCCCTGGGCGGCGCGCAGCTGCGGGTGGACAGCGGCTCGGCTGCCGTCGATGCGCTCTATGCCGGCCCGGTGCGCGCGCTGACCGGCCCGCGCGAGCAGGCCATGTTGCACCTGGTGGCCGACTGAATAAAACACCAAGAAGGACGACAAGATGAGCGACAAGATGAAGGACAAGACAGGAAGCGGCGGCGAACTGGCCGGCAAAGTGGCCCTGATCACCGGCGCCGGCTCCGGCATCGGCCGGGCCACGGCCCTGCTGTTCGCCCGTGAAGGTGCCCGGGTCGCGGTCTGCGATCTGAACCCCGCCGGCGGCGCGGCCACGGTGGCGGCGGTCCGCGGAGCCGGCGGCGAAGCCGTGTTTGTGGAGGCCGATGTGGCTCGCGCTGCCGACTGCGAGCGGGCAGTGCACCAGACCCTGGCCGCCTTCGGCCGGCTCGATGTGCTGTTCAACAACGCCGGCATCACCCGGCGCGCCAATGTGGTGGACACCAGCGAGGCCGACTGGGACGCGGTGATGGCGGTCAACGTCAAGTCGATCTTTCTGATGAGCAAGTACGCGGTGCCGGTGATGGCGGAGCAGGGGGGCGGCAGCATCATCAACGCCGGCTCCGGCTGGGGCCTGGTCGGCGGCAAGGACGCGGTGTCCTACTGCGCGGCCAAGGGCGCGGTGGTCAATATGACGCGGGCGATGGCGGTGGATCACGGGCCGCAGAGGATCCGGGTCAACAGCGTCTGCCCCGGCGATACCGACACGGCCATGCTGCGCGATGAAGCGGCCCAGCTGGGCCTGGCCGAGACGGCCCTGGTCGAGGCCGGCAATGCCCGGCCGCTGATGCGGGTGGGCCAGGCCGAGGAGATCGCCCAGGTCGTGCTCTTCCTGGCCAGCGACCGCGCCTCCTTTGTCACTGGTTCGGCCTATGTCGTCGACGGCGGCGGCCTGGCCGGCTCGGCCTAGGGTCTGCACGCTGCCGCTCCTAGGGTAAGCCTCGATTCAAGCCCGAAATGCAGTAAATATATTTCTGGCATTCACAATTCAAAACGTTTCAAAACCAACCATGCTGAACTGGGGAATCATCGGCGCCGGGAACATCTCGGGCGCTTTTGCCAAGGGCCTGCAACAGACCGACAGCGGCGGCCTGGTGGCGGTGGCCAGCCGCGACGAGGCCAGGGCCCGCGCCTTTGCCGATGCCCATGCGGCGCCAGGCACGGCGGTCATCGCCCATGCCAGCTATGAGTCCTTGCTGGCCAACCCGACCGTGGACGCCGTCTATATCGGCCTGCCGCACACCGAGCATCTGCACTGGACGGTGCGGGCGCTGCGCGCCGGCAAGCATGTGCTGTGCGAGAAGCCGCTGGGGCTGAACCAGGCCGAGGCGATGATCGCGTTCGAGGCGGCCGAGCGCGCCGGCCGCGTGCTGATGGAAGCCTTCATGTACCGCTGCCTGCCGCAGACCGCCCAGCTGCTGGACTTGCTGAAGCGCGGCGTGATCGGCGAGCTGCGCCATATCCAGGCCTCCTTCTGCTACGCCTCGACGCCGCGCGCCGGCTCGCGCAGCTGGGAGCCGGGCCTCGCCGGCGGCGGCATCCTCGATGTGGGCTGCTATCCGATGTCGATGGCGCGCCTGCTGGCCGGTGTGGCCCAGGGCCAGGACTTTGCCGAGCCGCTGGAGCTGCAGGCCATGGGGCGGCTGCACGAGACGATGGGTGTCGATGCCTGGGCCCTGGCCACGCTGCGTTTTCCCGGCGACATCACGGCGCAGATCGCCACCGCGATCAGCCTGGAGCAGGAGGAATCGCTGCGCCTGGGCGGCAGCAAGGGCGCCCTGGTCGTGGCCAATCCCTGGTACGGCGCCGGTGCGCAGGCCGGCGAGAGCCGCATCGAGCTGTGGGTGGACGAGGCCCTGGCCCAGAGCTGGACCGTCGCCACCGATCGCGGCCTCTATGCCCACGAGGCCGATGTCTTCGCCCGGGCGGTCAGCACCGGTGCCGTGCCGCATCCGGCGATGAGCCCGGCCGACTCGATCGCCAACCTGGCCGCGCTGGACCGCTGGCGCCGCGCCATCGGCCTGAGCTACCCGAAGGAGCAGGTGCCCGCGCTGGTCGGCCGCAAGACCCTGGCCGGCCTGCCGATCACGCGCCGCCCCGATGCGAACATGCGCTACGGCCAGGTGCCGGGTCTTGCCAAGCCGGTGTCACGCCTGGTCATGGGGGTGGACCACCAGGAAACCCTGCCTTATGCGGCAGCGCTGTTCGATGACTATCTGGAGCGCGGCGGCAATGCCTTCGACACCGCCTGGGTCTATGACTTCGAGGGCGGGCACTGCGAGTCCATCTTCGGCGACTGGCTGAGCGCGCGCGGCATCCGCGACGAGATCGTGCTGATCGCCAAGGGCGCACACACGCCCCACTGCACGCCCGAGGGGATGGCCCGCGAGCTGGCCGAAAGCCTGGAGCGCCTGCGCACCGAGTCGGCCGACCTCTACATCCTGCACCGCGACAACCCCGAGGTGCCGGTCGGCGAGTTCATCGACGCGCTCAACGAGCAGCGCAACCAGGGCCGCTTCCAGGCCTTTGGCGGCAGCAACTGGTCGCTGACGCGGGTGGCCGAGGCGAATGCCTATGCGGCCCGGACCGGCCAGCAGGGCTTCGCCCTGGTCAACAACCAGCTGAGCCTGGCACGCATGCAGTCGCCGATCTGGCGCGGCTGTGTCTCGGCCGGCACACCGGACTCGCGGCGCTGGCTGGCCGAGCAGGGCCTGGCGCTGTTTGCCTGGTCCTCGCAGGCGCGCGGCTTCTTCGTCGACGGCCGCGCCGCGCCGGGCCATCAGGAGGACGAGGAGCTGGTGCGCTGCTGGTATAGCGAGGCCAACTTCCTGCGCCTGGCGCGGGCCCGCGAGCTGGCCGCCAAGAAGGGCTGTGCCGCGATCAATATCGCGCTGGCCTGGGTGCTGGCCCAGGACTTCCCCGCTTTCAGCCTGATCGGCCCGCGCAGCATCGCCGAGACCGCCAGCTCGATGCGCGGCCTCGATGTCAATCTCAGCGCCGAGGAACTGGCCTGGCTGGACCTGGCCGATCTGGGGAGTCCGGCATGAGCGGCATCAGCGGCGCCACGACCCGGGTCGCCATCATCGGCGCCGGCGACATCTTCCCGGCCTATGCCAAGGGCCTGCGGGCCTTCGGCCATCTCGAGCTGATCGCGGTGGCCGATGCGCGCGCCGACGCGGCCCGCGCGCGTGCCGAGGCCTTCGGCATCCGCGCGCTGACGCCTGCCGAGCTGCTGGCCGGCGAGGCGGACATCGTCATCAACCTGACCCCGCCGGCCGTCCATCTGGCGGTGGGCCGCCAGGTGCTGGAGGCCGGCAAGCATCTCTATACCGAGAAGCCGCTGGCCGCCAGCTTCGCCGAGGGCCAGGTCTTGATGGCGGCCGCCGCGCGCGCCGGCCGCCGCATCGGCTGCGCGCCCGACACCTTTCTGGGCGGCGCCGGCCAGGCCGCGCGCGCGCTGCTGGACAGCGGCCGGCTGGGCCGCATCGTTGCCGGCCAGGCCTGCATGATGGAGCGCGGCCCGGACGACTGGCACCCCAACCCCGAGTTCTTCTACCGCCCCGGTGCCGGCCCGCTGATGGACATGGGCGTCTACTACCTGACCCAGCTGGTGCAGCTGCTGGGCCCGGTGCGCCGGGTCAGCGGCATGGCCCATACCAGCTGGTCGCCGCGCCAGGTGCCGCGCGGCCCGCGCCAGGGCCAGCGCATCGCCGTCGAGACGCCCAGCCATGTGGTCGCCGGCCTGGAGTTCGTGGGCGGCGCCTTCGTCACGCTGAGCACCAGCTTCGATGTCTGGAAGCACAAGTCCAGCCCCATCGAGCTCTACGGCGAGCAGGGCTCGCTGCTGCTGCCCGATCCGAACGAGTTCGGCGGCGGCCTGCAGTTCTGCGAGCAGGACGGCGCCTGGCAAGACCTGGCCCCCCGTGCCTTCACCGGCCGGCTGCGCGGCCTGGGCGTGGCCGAGATGGCCTGGGCCATCGCCGCGGGCCAGCCGCACCGCGCCAGCGGCGAGCTGGCCCTGCATGTGCTGGAGGTGATGGACGCGACCCTGCGCGCCGCCGCCCAGGGCGGCCCGGTGGCGCTGAGCACGGGCTGCGAGCGGCCCGCGCCGCTGCCGCCGGCCTTTGCCCGGCAGATCGCCTGCGAGGTGGGCGCATGACGAAACATCACAAGATCGCCTTGCAGCTCTACACGGTGCGCAGCGCCGGCGCGCTGGCGGCGCGGCTGGCGCTGGCCCGCGAGGCCGGCTATGCCTGGGTTGAGACCGAGGGCCTGCACGGCCTGGCCCCGGCCGACTTCATCGCCACGCTGCGGGCCTCGGGCCTGGGCCTGGCCTCCATGCATGTGGAGATGAGCGAGCTGGACGCCGGCCGGGCCGAGATCCTGCAGGCCCTGGCGGCGCTGGACTGCCGCCAGCTCGTGATGCCCTGGCTGGACGAGGCCGAGCGCCCCGCCGACCAGGCCGGCTGGCTGGCGCTGGCCGCGCGGCTGCAGGCCCATGCGCAAGACCTGGCCCCGCTGGACATAGGCCTTGCTTATCATAACCATGCCTTCGAGTTCGAGCGTCTGACCGATGGCCGGACCGTGCTGGAGACGCTGTTCGAGGCCGCGCAGAGCCTGCGCTGGCAGCCCGATGTGGCCTGGGTGGCGCGCGCCGGCGAGGACCCGGCCGTCTGGCTGGCGCGCTATGCGGCGCGCCTGCAGTCGGTGCATGTGAAGGACCTGGCCGGCGAGGGTGCCGACGCGGCCGAGCAGGGCTGGGCCACGCTGGGCGAAGGGAGGCTGCCCTGGGCCCAGTGGCTGCCGGGCCTGGCGGGCCGGCTGCAGACCTTCATCGTCGAGCACGACCATCCCAGCCAGCCGGCGCGCAGCGCGCGGCTCGGTCATCAATATCTTTCAAAACGCCTGGGCTGACGACATATGGCCGACCTCAGCATCCAGCATCTGCGCAAGACCTTCGGGCCCGTCGAGGTGCTGAAGGACATCAACCTCGAGATCGCCGATCGCGAGTTCGTCTGTTTCCTGGGCCCCTCGGGCTGTGGCAAGTCCACGCTCTTGCGCTGCATCGCCGGGCTGGAGGAGGTGCAGGGCGGCGAGCTGCGCATCGCCGGCCGGCGCATCAACGAGCTGCCGCCGGCCGAGCGCGATCTGGCCATGGTGTTCCAGAGCTATGCGCTCTATCCCCATATGTCGGTGCGCAAGAACCTGGCCTTCGGCCTGAGCCTGCGGGGCCGGCCCAAGGGCGAGATCGAGGCCCGCATCCAGGAAGCGGCGCGCATGCTGCAGCTGGAGGAGCTGCTGGAGCGCAAGCCGCGCCAGCTCAGCGGTGGCCAGCGCCAGCGTGTGGCCATCGGCCGCGCCATCGTGCGCCAGCCGCGCATCTTTCTGTTCGATGAGCCGCTGTCCAATCTGGACGCGGCGCTGCGCGAGAACACCCGCATGGAGCTGGCCCGGCTGCACCAGAGCCTGCAGGCGACGATGATCTATGTGACCCACGACCAGATCGAGGCCATGACCCTGGCCAGCAAGGTGGTGGTGCTGAACCAGGGCCGCATCGCCCAGGTCGGCAAGCCGCTGGAGCTGTATCACGCGCCGGCCGATCTGTTTGTGGCCGGCTTCATCGGCTCGCCGCGCATGAATCTGCTGCCGGCCGAGGTGCTGGGGGCTATTGCCGCCAGGCCCGGGGCCATGACTCTGGGCATACGGCCCGAGCATCTGCGCCTGGGCGATGCCGGGAGCGGGGGCGGCCTGCGCGCCCAGGTGCAGATGGTCGAGTGCCTGGGCGCGCAAAGCCTGGTCCATCTGCGCCTGGCCGATGGCCATGCGATGACGGCCAGCGTCGAGGGTGCGCGTGCGGTGCAGATCGGCGATCAGTTGGGTCTGACGGTGGCGGCCGAGCATGTCCATGCCTTCGGTACCGATGGCCGCGCGCTGCCGCGAGTCCCGAGCGAGGCGGTGCAAGACGCACTGGCGCTGGCATGAACAAGCGCCTGATCCTCCTTGCGCTCGCGCTGCTGCCGCTGTCGGCCGCCGCCCAGGTGCTGCGCTTCGCGACCTGGGACGGTAGCGAGAACCTGGGCATCCAGCGCCGCATCGCCGCCGCCTTCGAGCAGCGCCATCCCGGTGTGCGGGTGCAGCTGGAGGCTTATGGCGGGGGTTTCAACCAGAAGCTGTCGGCCGCCTTCGGTGCGCGCAACCCGCCCGATGTGATGATGATGTGGAACTTCCCGCTCTACCACCGCGTGCTGGAGCCGCTGGATGCCTGGCAGGCCCGCGAGCCGGCCTTCGCCAGCGCCGATCTGGTGCCGGGCCTCTTGCGCTTTGCCAGCGCCGAGGGCCGGCTCTACGGTGTGCCGGCCGGCTTCACCAGCCAGGTCATCTACTACAACAAGGACATGTTCGACCGCGCCGGCCTGGCCTATCCGCAGCCGGGCTGGAGCTGGGAGGATCTGGCCGCGCTGTCGCGCAAGCTCAGCCGCCCGGCCGCCAAGGTCTATGGCTATGGCCTGGACGTGGCCCCCGATCCCTACGACTTCCAGGGCTATTTGTGGAGCGCCGGTGCCCGCATGCTGGGCGCCGATGGGCGGCGGGTGCAGGGCGAGCTCGACAGCGCCGGCTCGCAGGCGATGTTCACGATGCTGCTGGGCCTGCTGGACCAGGGGCTGGCGGCGACGCTGGGCGTGGGCGACGGCAGGAACCAGCGCCAGCTCTTCGTTGCCGATCGCGTTGCGATGCTGATGGACGGCGCGGCCTTCCGGCTCGAACTGGCCCAGGACGGCAAGCGCTACGGCGTGGCGCCGCTGCCCAGCTTCCAGGGCCGGCCGGCGCAAAGCGTCGTCAGCGTCTCCTCGCTGGCCATCGCCCGCGACTCGACACAGAAGGCCCTGGCCTGGCAGTTCATCAGGTTCTACAGCAGCGCCGAGGCGGTGCGCCTGCGCCAGGGCGATCTGCCGGTGCTGATGAGCGTGGCGCGCGAGCTGCGGCTGCAGGAGGATCCGCAGGTCCAGCCCTTTTATGCGATGGCGCTGAGCATGCAGGAGGTGCCGGCCTTTCTGCTGAACCCGCGCTGGACCCGGGCCTCGGCCGTGGTGCGCGATGCGATCCAGGCAGTGTTCCTGAAGCAGGGCGAGGTCGGCCCCATCCTCAGCAAGGCCGCGCTGAAGGCCGAGAGGAAGCTGCAATGAGCGCCCGCGTGATGCTGTCCGGCGCCACCGCCCCCGCGCAAGACCTGGTCCCGCCGAGCCGTCGGCGCTGGCCGCGCGGCCTGACGCCCTGGCTTTTCGTCGCACCCTGGCTACTGGGCTTTGTGGCCTTCACGCTGGGGCCCCTGCTGTACTCGCTCTACACCAGCCTGTTCGACTGGCCGCTGATGGGCGGCGAACGCTTCGTCGGGCTGGAGAACTACCGCCGCATCCTGACGGTGGACGACGACTTCCGCGATGCGCTCTGGGTCACCTGCCGCTTTGCCGGCCTCTATGTGCCCATCCATCTGGTGGCCGCGCTGGGCCTGGCCCTGCTGCTGAACCGGCGCGGCTGGGGCCAGGGCCTGTTCCGCACCCTGTTCTATCTGCCCAGCATGCTGTCGGGCGTGGCCCTGGTGACGATCTGGACCTGGATCTACAGCCAGGAGTACGGGCTCTTGAACTATCTGCTGGGCCTGATCGGCATCGCGCCGCTGAACTGGCTGGGCAGCCCGCGCTGGGCCATCTGGTCGGTGGTGATCGCCAGCCTGTGGAGCCTGGGCGGCACGATGCTGGTGTTCCTGGCCGGGCTGAAGGCGATACCGGTCGATCTCTACGAAGCGGCCGCGCTGTCGGGCGTGTCGCGGCTCAAGCAGTTCACGCACATCACCTTGCCGCTGCTGTCGCCGGTGCTGCTGTTCAACCTGGTCACGACCCTGATCGCCGCCTTCCAGCAGCTGACCCTGGCCCTGTTGCTGACCGAGGGCGGGCCGCTGAAGTCCACCTATATGCTGGCCATGTACATCTACGACACCGCTTTCAAGTACTTTGACATGGGCTATGCCTCGGCGCTGTCCTGGTTGCTGTTCCTGATCATCCTGCTGCTGGCCCTGAGCGTGATGCGCTTCTCCAGCCTGTGGGTGTTCTACGAAAACGAGGTCAAGCGCGAGTCGGGGGAGGGCCAGGCATGACCCCGTTCAACTCTGCCCGCCATGCCCGCCGCCTGGCCTACTACACGCTGATGCTGGGCCTGGCCCTGCTGTTCGTGCTGCCGCTGTACTGGACCCTGGTGACCGCGCTGAAGGCCAGGAGCGAGCTCTACACCTGGCCGCCGGTGTGGTGGCCGGCGCTGCCGCGCTGGCACAACTTCGCCGAGGCCTGGGCCGCCCAGCCCTTCGGCCTGTTCCTGTGGAATTCGCTGCTGGTGGGCACGCTGTCGACGCTGGGCCAGCTGTTCTCGTCCAGCCTGGTGGCCTATGGTTTTGCGCGCTTCGAGTTTCGTGGCCGCGACACGCTGTTCATGGTGGTGCTGGGCTCGATGATGATTCCCTGGGACGTCACGATGATCCCCCTCTATATGCAATTCAACTGGCTAGGCTGGATCAACACGCTCAAGCCCTTGATCGTGCCCAACTTCTTCGGCGCGGCCTTCTACATCTTCCTGCTGCGCCAATTCATCATGAGCATCCCGCGCGAGCTCGACGAGGCCGCACGCATGGACGGTGCCAATGCCTGGCAGATCTACTGGCGCATCCATCTGCCGCTGATGGCGCCGGCCCTGGTGCTGGTCGGCACCTTCCAGTTCCTCGGCAGCTGGAACGACTATCTGGGCCCGCTGATCTTCCTGAACGACCAGAGCCTCTACACCCTGCCGCTGGGCCTGGCCCAGTTCCGTGGCCTGCATGCCAACAACCTGACCGCGATCGCCGCGATGACCGTGCTGCTTTGCCTGCCGCCGCTGCTGCTGTTCTTCCTGGCCCAGCGCCACATCATGGAGGGCGCCAGCGCCGGCGCCGTGAAGGGATGATGCTCTCGACCCTGTTCGACCCACGCTCCGTGCCGCTGTCGCGGCGCGGCAGCTGGTATTGCGTCTCCTGGATAGCGGAGGACTCGGCCTTCTGGCTGCGCCAGCTGCGCGGTGGCGACGAGCACACCGATCTGGGCCGGCTGTTCCGGCTGCTGCCCGTGGACGCTGAAGGCAGGGAGGTCCAGGGGGAGTGGTGCCTGCAAGCCGATTCGCTGAGCTTCCAGGCCGAGGCCGGCGCGCTCCATCTGGCCCTTGCCGATGCCGACACGCTGGCGCTGCAAGGCCGTGGCCTGGGCCTGCATCTGAGCCTGCAGAGCAAGCGCTACGACTATGCCCAGCGCCTGGACGACCGGGCCGTGCACATCAGCTGTGCCGGCCAGGACCTGTCGGCCCGGGTCGCGCTGGCCGAAGGGCGGCTGCGGCTGGACGCCCCCTGGCAGGGCCAGCGCGCCGAACACATCGCGCTGGACCTGCTGCCGGACGAGGCCGGCGCGCTGGCGGCCGCCGTCCATCTCTACCGCGTGCTGCCGGCGCGCCGCGACGTCGCGGACTTCGCCGCCGCGCGTGCCGATACCGAAGCCGATTTCGAGGCCTGGCTGGCCCTGACCCCGGCCCTGCCGCAAGACCTGGCCCCGCTGCGCCGGCTGGCCGCCTACATCACCTGGTCCTGCATCGTGCCCGCCGAAGGCCGGCTGCACTACCCGGCCATGTATATGTCCAAGAACTGGATGACCAATATCTGGAGCTGGGACCATTGCTTCAACGCATTGGCGCTGGGCGCGCGCCAGCCCGAGCTGGCCTGGCAGCAGCTGGCGCTGATGTTCGAGCTGCAGCACCCGAGCGGCCGCCTGCCGGACTTCGCCAACGATCTGCAAGCCTACTGGCGCTTCACCAAACCGCCGGTCCATGGCTGGACCGTGGCCCGGCTGCGTCGCCTGGCACCCTGGTCGCCGCAGCGCTGCGCGCAGATGCACGACTGGCTGGCGGCGCAGGCGCGCAGCTGGCTGGACACCGCAGCGGAGGATGGTCTGCCCGCCTACGACCATGGCAACGACGCCGGCTGGGACAACGCGACGGTGTTTCTTGCCGGCACGCCGCTGCAAAGCCCCGATCTGGCGAGTTTTCTGGTGCTGCAGCTGGAGGAACTGGCCGCGCTGGCCGAGCTGCTGGGCCGGCCGGCGCAGGCGCAGGACTGGCGTGCCCGGGCCGATGCCTTGTTCGAGCGCCTGATGGCCCGGCTCTGGACCGGCGAGCGCTTCGTCGCCCGGCTGGCCGATGGCCGCGTGGTCGAGCAGGGCGACAGCCTGATCGCCTACATGCCGCTGCTGCTCGGCCCGCGCCTGCCGCCGGCCGTGCGCGAGCGTCTGCTGGCCGAGCTCTTCGAGCCGGGCCGCTTCCTGAGCCCCCATGGCCTGGCCACCGAATCGCAGCGCAGCCCGCATTACCGCGCCGACGGCTACTGGCGCGGCCCGATCTGGGCGCCGACGACGCTGCTCTTCGTCGACGCGATGGACCGCTGCGGCCGGCCCGACCTGGGCGACGAGCTGACGCGGCGCTTCACCGCGCTGTGCGCGAGCAAGGGCCTGGCCGAGAACTTCGATGCGCAAAGCGGCGCGCCGCTGCGCGACCCCGCGTTCACCTGGACCTCCAGCGTGGCTCTGCTGCTGGGCCAGCGCTTGTTGAATGGCACCTCCTCATGAGCGATAGCAAAGTCACTTTGAAAACCCTGATGCGCCACACCGGTCTGTCGTTGGGCACGGTCTCGCGGGCGCTGCAGGACGGCCCCGAGGTCCGGCGCGAAACCCGCGAGCTGGTCAAGGCCGCCGCGCGCGAGCTGGGCTACACGCCCAATCTGGCCGGCGTCAAGCTGCGCACCGGCAAGACCTACACGCTGTCCATCGTGCTGCCGGTCGAGAACGCCGAGCAGGACTTCAGCGACAGCGGCTTCATGGCCCTGGTCTCGGGCCTGCATGCCGCGCTGGCCGGCACTTTCTACAGCCTGGTGGTCCAGCCCGAGCTGCCCGACGACGACCCGGTGGCCGGCCTGCGCAAGCTGGTCGAGACACGCCGCGTCGACGGCCTGGTGCTGACCCAGACCCGGCCGCAGGACGAGCGCATCCGCTATCTGCTGGCGCAGGACTTCCCCTTCGTCAGCTATGGCCGCAGCGAGCTGGCGCAGGCCCATCCCTGGTACGACACCGACCATGAGGACATGGCCTACCGCGCGACCCGGCGCCTGATCGCGCGCGGCCATCGCCGCATCGCGATGCTGAACCCGCCGGCCGAGCTGATGTACAGCCAGCACCGCGACCGCGGCCACCATCGCGCCTTGCAGGAGGCCGGGCTGGCGCAAGACCCGGCACTGACCCGGCATTCGGGCTTGTCGGCCAGTGACGGCCGCCGCCTGGTGCTGGAGCTGGCCCGGCTCGAGTCCCGGCCGACCGCCTTTGTCTGTGCCAATGAATACGGCGCGCTGGGCGCCCTGTCGGCCTTTGCCGAGCTGGGCTGGCAGGCCGGCCGCGAGGCCGTGGTCGTGGCCACCGACGACAGCAATGTCAGCGCCTTCTTCGTGCCGCCGCTGTCGACCTATTACGCCTCGCTGCATGGCGCCGGCCGCCAGCTGGGCCAGCTGCTGCTGCGCCGGCTGGACGGCGAGCCGCTGGAGCAGCTGCGGCTGCTGGAACAGGCCGAGCTGATCGAGCGCCAGAGCGATGCCTTGCAGGAGGGCCAGGCATGAAAACGCTGCAAGGCCCGGGCCTGTTCCTGGCCCAGTTCGCCGGCGACGAACCGCCGTTCGACACGCTCGACCATCTGTCCCGCTGGGCGGCCGGCCTCGGCTTCGCGGCGCTGCAGATCCCCAGCTGGGATGCGCGCCTCTTCGATCTGGCGCTGGCGGCCGAGAGTCAGACCTACTGCGACGAGCTGCGCGGCCGGCTGGCCGAGCAGGGCTTGCAGATCAGCGAGCTGTCCACCCATCTGCAGGGCCAGCTGATGGCCGTGCATCCGGCCTATGAGCGCCAGTTCGACGGCTTTGCCGCGCCGGCGGTGCGTGGCGACCCGGCCCAGCGCAGCGCCTGGGCGCAGCAGCAGCTCAGGCTCGCGGCGCGCGCCTCGGCGCGCCTGGGCCTGCAAGCCCACGCCACCTTCTCCGGTGCGCTGGCCTGGCCCTATCTCTATCCCTGGCCGCAGCGGCCGGCCGGCCTGATCGAGGAGGCGTTTGCCGAGCTGGCGCGGCGCTGGCGGCCGGTGCTCGATGCCTTCGACGAGGCCGGCGTCGATGTCTGCTACGAGCTGCATCCCGGCGAAGACCTGTTCGACGGTCTGACGTTCGAGCGCTTTCTCGATGCCGTCGGCCAGCACCCGCGCGCCCATATCCTCTACGACCCCAGCCATCTGCTGCTGCAGCAGCTCGACTACCTGGCCTTCATCGACATCTACCACGCCCGCATCCGCGCCTTCCATGTCAAGGATGCCGAGTTTCGCCCGGACGGTCGGCAGGGCGTCTACGGCGGCTATGCGCCCTGGCTGGAGCGGGCCGGGCGCTTCCGCTCGCTGGGCGACGGGCAGATCGACTTCGGCGCGATCTTCTCCAAGCTGGCCCGGCACGACTATCCGGGCTGGGCGGTGCTGGAGTGGGAGTGCTGCCTGAAACACCCGGAAGACGGTGCACGCGAGGGGGCTGACTTCATCCGCCGCCACCTCATCCGCGTGGCGGACCGGGCCTTCGACGATTTCGCCGATGCGCAGACGCCGCGCGCCGAGCTGCGCCAGATGCTGGGCCTGGGGAGCGAGGCATGAACAAGCCCCTGAAGCTGGGCATGGTCGGCGGCGGGCAGGGCGCTTTCATCGGCGGCGTGCACCGCATCGCGGCACGGCTCGATGGGCAGTGGCAGCTGGTGGCCGGCGCCCTGTCCAGCGAGCCCGAGCGCGCCGCCGCCAGCGCCCGCGAGCTGGGGCTCGATCCGGCGCGCAGCTACGCCAGCTGGCAGCAGATGGCACGGCGCGAGGCCGAGCGGCCCGACGGCATCGATGCGGTGGCCATCGTCACGCCGAATCATCTGCATGCGCCGGTGGCCACGGCTTTCCTGGAGGCGGGCATTGACGTGATCTGCGACAAGCCGCTGGCCACCTCGCTGGCCGAGGCCCGCGCGCTGGCCGCGCTGGCGCGGCGGCGCGAGCGCCTGCTGTGCCTGACCCAGACCTATAGCGGCTATGCGATGGTGCGCGAGGCCCGCGCCCTGGTGGCGGCCGGCGAGCTCGGCACGCTGCGCCTGATCCAGGTCGAGTATGCGCAGGACTGGCTGACCGAAGCGATCGAAGCGCAGGGCCACAAACAGGCGGCCTGGCGCTGCGACCCGGCGCTGGCCGGGCCGGCCGGCGCGCTGGCCGATATCGGCAGCCATGCCTACCACCTGGCCTGCTTTGTCAGCGGCCTGCGCGCCGAGGCGGTCTGTGCCGAGCTGAGCCGCCTGGTGCCGGGCCGTCGGCTCGACGACCATGCCCAGGCCATGCTGCGCTTTCCCGGCGGTGTGCGCGGCATGCTCTGGGCCAGCCAGGTGGCGGCCGGCTGCGAGAACGCGCTGTGCCTGCGCATCTGGGGCAGCCGCGCCGGCCTGGAGTTCGCGCAGGAGCGGCCCGACGAGTTGCTGATCACCCCACTGGGCGGCGCGAGCCGGCGCCTGAGCCGTGGGCGTGCGAGCAGCGCCGAGGCCGGGGCCGCCACTCGGCTGCCGGCAGGCCATCCCGAGGGCTATCTGGAGGCTTTTGCCCAGCTCTACCGCGATGCGGCCGAGCAGATACGGGCGCGACGCGAGGGCCGGGCACCGGACATCGGCAGCCGCTGGCTGACGACGGCCGAGGACGGCGTCGCCGGCCTGGCTTTCATCGATGCCATGCTGGCCAGCGATCGCGCCGGCAGCGCCTGGACAGCACTGGACACCGAAGGAGTGCTCCCATGATCGAGATCGGCATCCGCAACCCCCGTGCGGCCAGGCTGCTGGCCGATGTGGGCGGCACCCATGTGCGCCTGGGTTGGCAGAACGGCGCCGACGCGGCCATCGAGCATGTGCAGACCCTGGCCTGCGATGCGCACCGCGATCTGGGAGATTGCCTGGGGCGCTATCTGCAAGGCCTGGACGCGGCCGGCGCTGCGCGGCCGACCCAGGCGGCGCTGGGCGTGGCCAGCGCGGTGCTGGACGACCGGGTGCGCCTGACCAACCGCGACTGGGCCTTCTCGGCCCAGGCTCTGGCCCGGCAGCTGGACTTGCAGCGCCTGGTGGTGCTGAACGACTTCACCGCGCTGGCGCTGGCGATCCCGGCGCTGCCCGAGCCTGACTTCTGGCATATGGGCGGGCCGAGCCGCGGCGCGCCGGGGCCGCTGGCGGTGATAGGGCCGGGCACCGGCCTGGGCGTCTCTGGCCTGATCCCCCAAGGCGACGGGCAGTGGACGGCCCTGCAAACCGAGGGTGGCCATGTCGGCCTGGCGCCGCAGACCGAACGCGAGGCGGCGCTGCTGGACCGGCTGCGCCGGCGCTTCGGGCGCGTCTCGGCCGAGCGGGTGCTGTCGGGGCCAGGTCTTGCTAATCTGCGCCGGGCCATCGCCGAGCTTGATGGCCAGCCCTTGCCGGCCGAGCCCAGCCCGGCCGAGGTCTTGCAGCAGGCCCTGGCCGGCCAGCCGCCAAGCGCCGAGGCGCTGGCCCTGTTCTGCGCCTTGCTGGGCGATGTGGCCGGCGATCTGGTGCTGTCGCTGGGTGCCCGTGGCGGCCTCTACATCGGCGGCGGCATCGTGCCGCGCCTGGGGCCTGAGCGCTTCATCGGGTCGGAATTTCGCCAACGTTTCGAGGCCAAGGGGCGCCTGGCCGGCTATATGCACGAGGTGCCCGCCTATGTGATCGCGAGCCAGGAGCCGCCGGCCCTGCTCGGAGCGAGTCGAGCGCTATGAGCCCGCCGCACTAAGCACCACGCGGTGCGCCCGGGGCTGGGCGCGACCGTGTTCCTTCCCGAAGTACCGATGCGAGGCCGTCCGCGGCCCTGCAGGGGCTTCTCTTTGCCCGCTGTTTTCATTGATGCAGTCCATTCAACAAGCAAGCGACCCACGGAGACAAAAGCATGAAGAAGAGAGTTGGACATCAGCCGCAGCCCCTGCTTTGCGGCCAGGAATCGAATCGTTTCAAGCTGCGCGCGGCCTGGCTGGCTGCGGCCCTGCTGCAGCTCGCGGCCCTGCCGGCGCTGGCCCAGCCGGCGGCGGCCAAGCCGGATGAGAAGGGCAAGGACGAGTCGACCAATCAGCTGGACCGCGTCGTCGTGACCGGCAGCACCGGGCTGAACCGCACGGTGCGCGAGAGCTCGGTGGCCGTGACCGTGGCCGACCGCGAGGCCTTGGATCGCAAGGCGCCGTACTCGGCGGCCGAGGCCATGGAGCTGGTGCCGGGCATGTATATCGAGGCCTCGGCCGGCGAGATGTCCAACAACTACTCGGTGCGCGGCATGTCCGGCGGCAACCAGCGCTGGGTGCAGGTGCAGGAGGACGGCCTGCCCATCTTCTACTATCCGAGCTGGTCGGCCGATGGCCTGGTCAAGTCGGAACTCGGCATCGACCGCATGGAGGCGGTGCGCGGCGGCACCTCGGCCATCCTGACCGCCAACGGTGCCGGCGCCACCATCAACTTCCTGACCTTCCGCAACAAGGGCAAGCCCGAGGGCGCGCTGCGCCTGACCACCTCCGACTACCAGCAGCGCCGCGTGGACCTGCGCTATGCCGGTGGCCTGGGCGAGGGCTGGTTTGGTGGCGTGTCGGGCTACTACCGCGTCGACGACGGCGTGCGCCATCCCGAGTTCACCGGCAACAAGGGCGGCACGCTGCGTGCGCACATCGGCCGCAAGATCGATGACGGCGAGTGGGGCGTGAACCTCAAAGTCATGCGCGACCACACCATGTTCTATCTGCCCATTCCCGTGATCGGCAAGGACAAGCCGCGCAGCCTGCCCGGCATGAACGCCAACTACGGCACCATGATAGGCCTCGACTCGGGCATACAGACGGTGCGCACATCGCTGGTGCCCGGAACCTTCACGCAGAGGGTGGACTCGCGCGATGGCTATGACCACAAGGCCTTCGCGCTGGGCTACCACTTCGAGAAAGCCCTGGCGCCGGCCTGGAAGTTCTCATCCAAGGGCCGCTATACCGATTCCGACGTGACCGCCAGCGTGGTGTTCTCGTCCAGCAACAACAGCCTGCGCCCGGCCGTCGACCGGCTGGATCCGACCAAGTTCGGCTACATCAAGGAGATGCTGGACCGTTTCGGCCCGGCCTGCGGCGGCAGCTGCAAGCCGGCGGTCCGCATCGTCTCGACCGGGGAGGTGCTCTCCACCCCCGAGCAGCTCAATGCGCTGAACGGCAACGGCCTGCTGTCCGACAACGTGCTGCAGGCCGACAAGCAGGTGATACGGGAGTTCGTCAACGATATGCGCCTGAGCTGGAACACCGAGCGCAACAGCCTCGGCCTGGGCCTGCTGACCTTCAACACGCGCAGCGAGGGGGGCAGCCCGGTGTCGGCGCGCTTTGTCAGCGATGTGCGCAACCACGCCAGGCGGGTCGATCTGGTGGCGCTCGACCCGTCCGGCAAGGTGGTGGGTTCCTACACCGAGAACGGTGTGCGCGAGCACTCCACCTGGGGCGACAGCAATGACCGCAACCGCAACAAATCGATGTCCGTCTACCTGAACGACGAGTACAAGCTCAGCGACACCCTGCGCCTGGACGCCGGCCTGCGCATCGAGCGATTCCGCTATCGGCAGGAACGCGGCGGCTATGGCGAGTACGAACCCATCCCCGGCGCCTTCAAGCCGGGCTGTGATCGCGACGCGCTGGGCGATGCGGCCTGCGATGTGGACAACGTCATCGCCAACAACTACTGGGCCTACCCGAACAACGGTCAGTACGAGACGGTGCGCAACCGCTGGACCGAACCCTCCTGGACTGTTGGCGGCAACTATCTGCTGAACAACAATATCGCTCTCTACGGTCGATTCGCCAAGAGCTACCAGAGCACCGGTGATCTGCCGGTGACCAAGATCGAGTTCGGTGAGCTGGGGGCGCGCATGCAGGCCAGGAACGTCGCCGCCACGCTGACCTTCTACAAGGCCAATTTCAAGGGCGATCCGAACAGCGCCGAGGTGGACAACGCCCAGGTCGAGATGCTGCAGGGCGTGAAGTCGCAAGGCCTGGAGTTCGAAGTGAGCTGGCGGCCGCTGCGCTGGTTCGAGTTCGCGGCCACCGGCGTGCTGCAGCGCTCGCGCTTCAGCGTCAACAACCTGCGGGTGCTGCGCGGCAGCGGCACCGATCTGGAAGCCTTGCTGAAGGAGGCCACCAGCTGGTCGGGCAACCGCCCGGAGCGCACGCCCGACCGCAACTTCACGCTCGCGCCGACCCTGTTCTTCAACGATGGCAAGGGCGAATTCACCGTGGCCTGGCACTACGTCGGTGACCGTTTCGCCGATGTGTCCAACTCGGTGCGCCTGCCGGCCTACAAGACCATCAATCTGAGCCTGCGCTACGAGCTGACACCCACCATCACCTTGAATGCGGCGGTACGCAATCTGACCAACACCGTCGGCCTGACCGAGGGCAATCCGCGCTCGGGCTTTGTGCAGGCGCCGGCTGGCAGCGACTACTACTATGCTCGTCCGATCCTGGGCCGCAACGCCCAGCTGTCGGCGACCATGAGCTTCTGAGGAGACACTTCATGCAGTCACAAACTGGCAAACCCATGACAAACGCGATCTGGGACCATCATGTGGCGGTGCCCGATGCGCCGCCGGGCTTTACCGTGCGGACCTGCGTGCCGGCCAACCCCGACGGGGTCGAGGTGATGCTGGAGCGCTGGGAGGCCGGCAGCAGCGAGCCGCCGCACAGCCATCCCGGCAGCGACATGACCGTGGTGGTGGAGGGCCGGATGCGCATCCAGTTCTTCAGGCGCGAGGGCGGGGCGCTGCTGCCCGACGGCGCGCCGCTGCTGCTGAATGCCGGCGAGACCGGCTATGTGGCGGCCGGACGCATCCACGATGCCCAGTATCTGCAGGACTGCAAGCTGGTCTATGTGCACGAGCGGGCCTTTGGCTTCCAGACGGAGGCCTGAAAAGACAGAGCCCTCTTGCGAGGGCTCTGTCTGTCGGGGCAGGGCGTCGCCCGCTCAGGCGGCGTCGCTGCCCTTCTTGATGCGCACCGAGGCGCGCTTCTTCGGTTCGGCAGCCACCTCGGCGGCCACGACATCGGCGGCGCTGGGCTTGGCCTCGGCAGCCTCTTCTTCGGCCTTGATCACGCGGCTATAGGGCGCCAGGATGGGCACCAGCTGGCCGTAGATCTTGGGGCTGCCGGCCAGCACTTCGCGCTGGTTCATGAAATCGGACTCGCCGGTGAAGTTGCCGATCAGGCCACCGGCTTCGGTGATGATCAGCGAGCCGGCGGCCACGTCCCAGGGGTTCAGGCCGGTCTCGAAGAAGGCGTCGTAGTAGCCGGCGGCCACATAGCAGAGGTCCAGCGCGGCGGCACCCGGGCGGCGCAGGCCGGCGCACAGCGGCATGATCTCCTCGAACATCTTCAGATAGCGCTTGAAGTTGTCGCCGCGGCGGAAGGGGAAGCCGGTGCCGATCAGCGCGTCGCTCATGCGGGTGCGCTTGGAGACGCGCAGGCGGCGGTCGTTCAGGAAGGCGCCGCGACCCTTGGTCGCGTAGAACAGATCGTTGCGGGTCGGGTCGTAGACGACGGCCTGCTGCACCACGCCGCGGTGCGCCAGCGCGATCGACACGCAGTACATCGGCAGGCCGTGGATGAAGTTGGTCGTGCCGTCCAGCGGATCGATGATCCAGACGAACTCGGAATGCTTGGCGCCATGCTCGCGGCCCGACTCCTCGGCCAGGATGCCGTGGTCGGGATAGGCCTGCAGCAGGATCTCGATGATGGCGTTTTCCGCCGCCTGGTCCACCTCGGTCACGAAGTCATTGGGCGACTTGGTGTTGATCTTCAGGATGTCGAGGTCCAGGGACGCGCGGTTGATGATGGAACCTGCTGCGCGGGCCGCCTTGATGGCGACATTGAGCATGGGATGGAGAGCAACTTGCGTCATGCGTGGTGAACCTGCAAACGAATGGGGTGGACTGGCGAAAGGAAAGAGCGTTGCGAAACGAGGCGCGAGGCCCTGGCCGCAGATAATCGCGTATTTTAGCCGAGACCGGCAAGGGCCACCGTGGATTCCACACGCTTCATCCTGATTGAGACCAGCCACCCCGGCAATGTGGGGGCCGCCGCGCGGGCGATGAAGGTGATGGGTTTTGCCGAGCTGGTGCTGGTGCGGCCGCGTTTTGCCGATGTCCTGTGCCACGAGGACACGGTGGCGATGGCCAGCGGTGCGGCCGATATCCTGGCTCGGGCCCGCATCGTCGCGAGTCTGGAGGAGGCGCTGGACGGCGTCACCTTCGCCTGCGCCACCGCGATGACGCCGCGCGACTTCGGCCCGCCGACGCGTGAGCCCCGCCCGCTGTTCGCCGAGCTGGCACAGGCGCAGCACAAGATCGGCCTGGTATTCGGTTCCGAGCGCTACGGCATGAGCAACGAGGATGTCTACCGCTGCCACGCGGTGCTGTCGATCCCGACCCATCCCGACTATGGCTCGCTGAATCTGGCCCAGGCCGTGCAGCTGCTGGCCTACGACCTGCGCCAGGCGCTGGGCGGCTTCTCGGTGCAGGCACGCACGCCCGACCCCGAGCTGGCCGATGCCCAGGCGGTGCAAGGCCTGCTGAGCCATCTGCAGGCCTCGCTGGAAACGATCGGCTTTCTGGACCCGGCCGCGCCGCGCAAGCTGATGCCCCGGCTCAATCAGCTCTTCAACCGTGCCCAACTGACCCGCGAGGAGGTCCATATCCTGCGCGGCATCGCGCGCCAGATGGTCAAGCCCCACGCCAGCGAGGATTGAGCGCGGCCGCTCAAGCACTTGCGCTTCAGAGAAGACGCATATCCCGCAGGGATGTGTAGTCGCAACTAAACTGGCTGGCCACTTTGCCTCGATTCCCCATGTTCCAGCGCCTTCGCGAAGACATCGCCTGCATTCTTGAGCGAGACCCCGCCGCCCGTTCTGCCTGGGAGGCGCTGACCTGTTATCCGGGTCTGCATGCGCTGGTGCTGCATCGCCGTGCCCATTGGTGCTGGACCCATGGCCTGAAATGGCTGGGGCGCTTCATCTCGCACTGCGGCCGCTTCCTCACGGGCATTGAGATCCATCCCGGCGCGACCATAGGCCGCAAGGTCTTCATCGACCATGGCATGGGCGTCGTGATCGGCGAGATGGCCGAGATTGGCGAGGGCTGCACGATCTACCAGGGCGTGACCCTGGGCGGCACGGCGCTGATCAAGGGGGCCAAGCGCCACCCGACCCTGGAGGCCGGCGTCATCGTCGGTGCCAATGCCTGTGTGCTGGGCGGCTTCACCGTCGGTGCCGGTGCGCGCATCGGCTCGCTGGCCGTGGTGACCAAGCCGGTGCCGCCGGGCGCGACTGCGGTGGGCAATCCGGCGCGCATCATCGAGGCCAAGCTTGATGCCGAGCGCGAGGCCCAGGCGGCTCGCATGGGTTTCTCGGCCTATGGCGTGACGCAGAGCGACGATCCCTTGTCCCAGGCCCTGCGCGGCCTGATCGACAACGCCTCGGGCCAGGACCACCAGATCGCGCTGCTGTGGCAGGCCATCGAGACCCTGGCCAAGGCGCGCAGCTCCGACAAGGACTGCGTGCCCTCGGATGCGGCCCGTACCGAGTGTTTCGAGGCCGCCAAACTCAATCAGCTGATCGGCAAGTAGCGATCAATGATGGTGTCCATGGTCGCCGTGAGCGTGACCATGGGCCACTTCCTCGGCGCTGGCGGCGCGTACCGACACGACCTTGACCGTCACCTTCAGTCCCATGCCGGCCAGCGGGTGATTGCCGTCCAGGATCACGGTATCGCCCTTGATCTTGGCGACGTTGTAGACATGGGTGTGGCCGTCCTGCTCGCGGATTTCCAGCTGGCCCCCGACCTTGACGCCGGGCGGGAAGTCCTTCTTCGCGATGCTGCGCAGCAGGCTCTCGTCGCGTACGCCGAAGGCGGTCTCGGGCGTCAGGTTCAGCGTGGTCTGGAAGCCGGCCTCCTGTTCCAGCAAGGCTGCTTCGACGGCCGGCAGGGTGTTGCCGTAGCCGCCGATCAGCACGGCCATCGGCTCCTTCGATTCTTCGATCAGGCGGCCCAGATGGTCGGCGACCTTGAGCTTGACGATGGCGATGGTGTCTTTCTGGATCTTCATGGGTTTGCTGGCTTCTTGAGCGCGGATTTCGGACGGAAGGCCTGGCAGACCTCGTCGCGGGTTTCGAGATAGGGGCCACCGATCAGGTCGATGCAATAGGGCACGGCGGCGAAGATGCCGCTGGCCTTTTCATGGCCGGCCAGGGTTTCGGCGATGGCCTTGGGCTGGCCCGGCAGATTGATGATCAGGCTCTGGCCGCGTATCACCGCGACCTGGCGCGACAGGATGGCGGTGGGCACGAAATGCAGCGAGATCTGGCGCATCTGCTCGCCGAAACCCGGCATCTCGCGGTCGGCGACATCCAGCGTGGCTTCCGGGGTCACGTCGCGCAGGGCCGGGCCGGTGCCGCCGGTGGTCAGCACGAGGTCGCACTTCGCCTCATCGACCAGCTCGCGCAGCGTCGCGGCGATCAGCGGCCGCTCGTCGGGGATCAGGCGCGGTTCGAATTCGATGGGGTTCAGCAGCGCGGCCGTGAGCCAGTCCTGCAGCGCCGGCAGGCCCTTGTCCTCGTAGACGCCGCTGGAGGCTCGGTCGCTGATCGAAACGATGCCGATGCGGACCGCCTGCTCACTCATCGGTCGGCTCCACGCGCAGCTGCTCGGTCTTGATCAGCTGGAACAGCTCGCGGAAGGCGCGGCCGCTGCGCTGTTCGGGCGCCGCAGCGGCATCCTTGCGGGCCGCGCGCACCAGGCTGCGCAGCTGCTGCACATCGACCTCGGGATGCGCGCTGACGAAGGCCTGCAACTCCTCGTCGCTGGCCAAGAGGCGCTCGCGCCAGCGCTCGCTCTGGTGCAGGGCCAGGCTGTCCTTGGCATGGCCCAGCTTGAAGGCGGCCACGGCCTCCTTGATCGGCTCGGGGTCGACCTTGCGCATCAGCTTGCCGATGTACTGCATCTGGCGGCGCCGGGCTTCATGGGCCGTGATCTTCTTGGCGGCCTTGACGGCGTCGAGCAGGATTTCCGGCAGGCCCAGCGGCGCGACGCGGTCGGCCGGCAGGGTCAGCAAATCTTCGCCCAGCGACTGGAGCTCATGGGAGTCCTTCTTCTTCTGGGTCTTGCTGGGACGATCGTAGAAGTCGTCGTCGTCCGGAATGTTCTCTTCTTGCGGGTAGGTCATAAGGCTCTCTGATCAGGCGGGCAGCGCCGGCGCCCGTATGATTGTCGCCCACAACCGATCTCCCGCGTCCCGCCCCTCCATGCCCAAGCCCACCCACGCCCCCGTCCCCACCGCCGAAGCCGGCTTCGCTTACAGCCAGGAACGTTTCCGCGAGCTGGTCGACGAGGTGCTGGCCGAGGCCAAGCGCCTGGGCGCCAGCGACGCCGGCGCCGAGGTTTCCGAGGGCTGCGGCCTGTCGGTCTCGGTGCGCAAGGGCGAGCTGGAGAATGTCGAGCGCAACCGCGACAAGTCGCTGGGCATCTCGGTCTATGTGGGCCAGCGCCGCGGCAATGCCAGCACCTCGGACTTCTCGGCCAAGGCCTTGCAGGACACGGTGCGCGCGGCCTTCGACATTGCCCGCTTCACCGCCGAAGATCCGGTGGCCGGCCTGCCCGACGAGCAAGACCTGTCCCTCGACGCCACGGCCCGCCCCGAGCTGGACCTGTTCCACCCCTGGGCCATCGATGCCGAGGGCGCGGCCGCGCTGGCGATGCGCTGCGAGGCCGCCGCGCTGGGCACCGACAAGCGCATTACCAATTCCGAGGGCGCGGCCGTGTCGGCCCAGCAGTCGCACTTCTTCTCCGGCAACAGCCGCGGCTTTCGCGGCGGCTATGCCAGCTCGCGGCACTCGCTCTCGGTGGCGCCGATCGCCGGTCGCGGCGCCGGCATGCAGCGCGACTCCTGGTACAGCTCGATGCGCGATGCCGCCGAACTGGCCGCGCCGGAGGCTGTCGGCCGCTATGCTGCCGAGCGCGCGCTGTCGCGCCTGAAGTCGCGCAAGGTCAAGACGGCCGAGGTGCCGGTGCTGTTCGAGAGCACGGTGGCGGCCGGTCTGCTGGGCGCGCTGGTGCAGGCCACCAGCGGCGGCGCGCTGTACCGCAAGGCCAGCTTCCTGCTCGACAGCCTGGGCAAGCCGGTGCTGGCTGAGCACCTGGATGTCAGCGAGGATCCGCATGAGCTGAAGGGCAAGGGCAGCTCGCCGTTCGACGACGAGGGCGTGATCACGCGGCCGCGCCAGGTCGTCGAGGCCGGCGTGCTGCAGGGCTATTTCCTGTCCACCTATTCGGCGCGCAAGCTGGGCCTGCGCACCACCGGCCATGCCGGCGGCTCGCACAATCTGCGCCTGACCAGTCGCTGGACCGCGCCGGGCGACGACCTGCGGACCATGTTGCGCCGCATGGGCCGTGGCCTCTTCGTCACCGAGTTGATGGGGCAGGGCGTCAACTATGTGACCGGCGACTACTCGCGCGGCGCCAGCGGCTACTGGGTCGAGAACGGTGAGATCGCCTACCCGGTGCACGAGGTGACGATTGCCGGCCACCTGCCCGAGATGTTCCGGCAGATCGTCGGCGTCGGCACCGATGCCTACACGGTCGGCAGCAAGACCATAGGCTCGGTGCTGATCGCGCGCATGAAGCTGGCGGGCAGCTGAGCGCGGATTTTCTGCGCGTCCGATGATGTTTTTCGGGCCTCTGTCAGTGTGGTGAAAGCCTGCTTGCGGCGGTTTTTTGCTACGCCTGAATTTGCGCTTTGTCACCCTGGTTTTCACGGGTTTCTCCCGGTAAGACGCTAGAGGCGGCCTCCTAGAATCGGGCCGCTGACCATGTATCTATTACCGAGGAGATAAAAGATGGAGCGTCGTTCCTTTGTTAAACAGGCCGGTCTGGCCGGCGTGCTGGCGGCCGGTACGGCACCGGCCTTTGTGCAGGCTCAGGCCAATGTGCGCTGGCGCCTGGCCTCCAGCTTCCCGAAATCGCTTGACACCATTTACGGCGGTGCCGAGGTGTTCTCCAAGGCCGTCAAGGCCATGTCGGGCGGCAAGTTCGAGATCTCGGTGCACAGCGGCGGCGAGCTGATGCCCCCGTTCGGCGTGGTCGACGGTGTGCAGAACGGCACGGTCGAGATGGCCCATACCGTGCCCTATTACTTCTATGGCAAGAACCCGGCCTTCGCGCTGGGTTCGGCGATTCCCTTCGGGCTGAACTCGCGCCAGATGAACGCCTGGATGATGCACGGCAACGGCCGCAAGCTGATGAATGAGTTCTATGCCAACTACGGCATGCTCAGCTTCGCCGGCGGCAACACCGGCTGCCAGATGGGCGGTTGGTACCGCAAGGAGATCAAGTCGGTGGCCGACTTCAAGGGCATGAAGATGCGCCTGGGCGGCGGCCTGATCGGCGAGGTGATGCAGAAGCTCGGCGCCGTGCCGCAGAGCATTCCTGGCGGCGAGATCTATCAGGCGCTGGAGAAGGGCACCATCGATGCGGCCGAGTGGGTCGGCCCCTATGACGACCAGAAGCTGGGCTTCAACAAGGTCGCGCCGTTCTACTACTACCCCGGCTGGTGGGAAGGCGGCCCCGAGGTCGACTTCTTCGTCAACCAGAAGGCCTATGACGCGCTCTCGAGCGAGTACAAGGCCATCATTGACGCCGCCTCGGCGCTGGCCAGCACCGATATGCTGGCCAAGTACGATGCGCTGAACCCGACCGCGCTGAAGCAGCTGGTGGGTGCCAAGACCAAGCTGATGCCCTTCTCGCAAGCGGTGCTGGACGCCTCGTTCAAGGCCTCGATGGAAGTGTTCGAGGCCAACAACGCCAAGAGCCCCGAGTGGAAGAAGATCTACGCCGACCTGCGCGCCTTCCAGCGCGACCAGGTGCTGTGGTTCAAGTTCGCGGAAGGCCGCTTCGACTCCTTCATGGCCGGTCAGAAGCTGTGATTTGCAAGGACGGTGGCTTGCGCCCCGTCTGAATGGAAAGAGCGGCCCACGGGCCGCTCTTTTTGCTTTGGGAGCGAGGAGTGCGTCTTTCAGTAAGGATTGACGCAGCCCAGGCCGAGTCGCTGCGCCAGCGCCAGCACCGCAGGGTCGGCGATATGGAAGGTATAGAGCCCGCGCCCGCGCACCTTGACCATCAGGCGCGGTGCGATCAGCCAGTTCAGGCCGGGCACATGGATCAGCTTGGCCTGGCTGACCTCGGCCAGCGCCACCCGCTTGGTCCACAGCCAGCGCTGGCTGATATGGGTCATGCTGATCGAGGTGCGGCCGCGCAGCATGCCGGCGTAGCAGCACGCCAGCACGCCGAAGGTGGCCAGCAGGAAGCCGAAGCCGCCGATGCCCATCTCTGCCCCGGCGATCTCGTCGGCGGCGCGCCAGCCCCAGACCAGCAGGGCCAGCATCATCGCGCTGGCCAGCAGCTTGGTCGTCTTCGGGAAAGACGGCCCTTCGGCGCTCAGCTCATCGCTCATCGACGTCTCACTGTGTTGCGCTGGCGGCGCTGGCCGCCGGATCGGCGAACAGCTCCTCCATCGATGGCGCCTGATCCTGATTCGGCGCCAGCGGCTCGGCATCGGGCATCACGACCTTGTCGAGGTCGATGACCTCGGCCTTGTCGAGGAAGACCGTGACGGTTTGCGGCACGAAGATCACGATCACGACCAGCAGCACCTGCAGCAGCACGAAGGGAATCGCACCGAGGTAGATGTCCTTGGACTGCACCTTGGCGGGCAGGGCGCCATTCTTGAACAGGCTGTCCGAGATGCCGCGCAGATAGAACAGGGCGAAGCCGAAGGGCGGGTGCATGAAGCTGGTCTGCATATTGACGCACAGCAGCACGCCGAACCAGATCATGTCGATGCCCATCTTGTCGGCCACCGGGCCGAGCAGCGGCAGGATGATGAAGGCGATCTCGAAGAAGTCGAGGAAGAAGGCCAGGAAGAAGATGAAGATGTTGACGACGATCAGGAAGCCGGTCTGGCCGCCCGGCAGATTGCTCAGCAGATGCTCGATCCACTTGGCACCGTCGACGCCCTGGAACACCAGCGAGAACACGCGCGAGCCGATCAGGATGAAGACCACCATCGCGGTGATGCGCATCGTGCCGGCGACGCTGGCGCTGATCAGCGGCCAGCTCAGGCGACGGTGCAGGGCGGCCAGCACAAAGGCACCGACCGCGCCCATGGCGCCGGCCTCGGTGGGGGTGCAGATCGCCGTCGTGATGCCCGGCAGGCCGCCCATGCTTCCCAGCACCGCGAAGATCAGGATGGCCGAGGGGATGATGCCGCGCAGGCACTTCTTCCAGAGCGCCCAGCCTTGCAGGGTGCGGGCTTCGGGCGGCAGGCCCGGCAGATAGCTGGGGCGCACGCGGGTCAGTATGAAGGTGTAGATCGCGAAGATCAGCACCTGCAGAATCGACGGTCCCCAGGCGCCCTTGTACATATCGCCGACCGAGCGGCCGAGCTGGTCGGCCATCACCACCAAGACCAGCGAGGGCGGCACCAGCTGCGTGATCGTGCCGGAGGCGGCCAGCACGCCGGTGGCGTAGCGCATGTTGTAGCCGTAGCGCATCATCACGGGCAGTGCGATCATGGCCATGGCAATGACCTGGCCGGCGACGGTGCCGGTGATCGCGCCGAGGATGAAGCCGACCACGATGACCGCATAGCCCAGGCCGCCGCGCATCGGGCCGAACAGCTGGCCCATCGAGTCCAGCAGGTCCTCGGCCAGCCCGCACTTCTCCAGGATGGCGCCCATCAGCGTGAAGAAGGGGATCGCCAGCAGCAACTCATTGGACAGGATGCCCAGCACGTTCAGCGGCAGGTTCGACATGAAGGCGGCCGGAAACCAGCCCATCTCGATGGCAATGAAGCCGCACAGCAGGCCCAGGGCCGACAGCGAGAAAGCGACCGGAAAACCGATGAGCATCACGAAGATGAGGCCCGCGAACATCAGCGGGGCGAAGTTCTCCATGCTCATTGCAGCGGCCTCTCGTAGTGCGTGTCCATCTCGTACTTGTGGGTCAGCCAGCCGATGCGCTTGATCGCCTCGGACAGGCCTTGCAGGATCAGCAGGCCGAAGCCCAGCGGGATCAGCAGCATCACCGGCCAGCGGATCAGGCCGCCGGCGTTGCTGGACATCTCGCCGCTCTCATACATGCGCTCGAACATCGGCCAGGACAGATAGAGCATCACGCCCATCACCGGAATCATGAAGATCAGCAGGCCCAGCAGGTCGACCCAGACCTTCATCCGTGTCGGATAGCGGCCGTACAGGACGTCAACCCGTACATGCTCGTTCAGGCGCAGGACCTGGGAGGCGCCCAGCATCACGACGGCCGCGAACAGATACCACTGGATTTCCAGGAAGGCGTTGGAGCTGTAGTTCAGCGCGTAGCGCACGCCGGCGTTGGCGGCGCTGATCAGGCAGGCCGCCAGCACCGCCCATTTGGCAATGGCGCCAAAGCCATCGTTGAACCTGTCTATCCATTTGGCCAGGGCCAATAAGGCTTTCATTCCCACTCCTTGCCGGCTTTGCCAGCAGCAAACCGATCTTCAAGACTGCGTGCATCGGGCGCTGTCGTGGCGCCTGAGCAAACCGAAGAGCATAGCAAGCGCGGCGTTAGGCGCGGCCGAAGTTGGCTAGGGAATCACCCTGAGCACACAGGAGGCGTGGCGCAAGCCATGCGTCAGCCGCCTGTGCTGCTCAGAGCTGGCTGGCCGCAGCGAACAGGCGGGTCGAGCGCGCGCCCGAGCGGCAGAAAGCCAGGATGGGCTTGGGCAGGCTGTCGACCAGCAGCTTGAAGGCTGCAATCTCTTCCGGCGACTGGTAGGCGCCGTTGACCGGCAGGTGGCGGTACTCGAGTCCCGCGGCCCGTGCGGCGGCTTCGACCGCGGCGCTGGTCGGCTGATCGGGGCCGCCTTCGAAGTCGGGGCGGTTGTTGATCACGCTGCGAAAGCCCGCGGCGGCGGCCTCGGCCATCGCGGCCGGCTCCAGTTGCGGGGCCACGCAGAATTCAGGCGTCAGGGCTTGGGTCGGCAGACTCATGGTGCGACTCCTTACTGGCTCAGTGCCTGCTTGACCGCGGCCGACACCAGGCCCATATCGGCCTTGCCGGTCAGCTGGGCCTTGACCGCGCCCATCACCTTGCCCATGTCACCGGGGCCCTTGGCGCCCAGCTCGGCGACGATGGCGTTGACGGCGGCCTGGATCTCTTCGGCCGACAGGCGCTGCGGCAGATAGGCCTCCAGCACGGTCAGCTCGGCGGCTTCCTTGTCGGCCAGGTCCATGCGACCGGCGGCGGTGAACTGGCTCAGCGAGTCCTTGCGCTGCTTGATCAGCTTGTCGACGATGGCCACCAGGGCCACATCGTCGACCACCACGCGCTCGTCGACCTCTTTTTGCTTGACCGCCGCCAGCAGCATGCGGATGGTCGTCAGCTTGTCGGCTTCCTTGGCGCGCATCGCGGCCTTCATGTCTTCGGTGATGCGGTCTTTCAAGCTCATATCAATTCCTTTGGTGTGACGGGCATAAGCGTCGCAGAAATAGAAAAAGCCCGCAGCAGCGTCCTGTGCGGGCTTTGTTCCGAGGGTCGGCCATGAACACTAGGTTCGGGGCGGCCCACGACGGAGCACGGGGATGCTCAGTACAGCTTCTTGGGCAGCTGCATGCTGCGCACGCGCTTGTAGTGGCGCTTGACGGCGGCAGCCTTCTTGCGCTTGCGCTCGGCGGTGGGCTTCTCGTAGAACTCGCGGGCGCGCAAGTCGGTCAGCAGGCCCAGTTTTTCGATGGTGCGCTTGAAGCGGCGCAGTGCCACATCGAAAGGCTCGTTCTCTTTGACGCGAATGGTGGTCATGAAACTATGGTTCCTTAATATGCGCTCGGTGTTCGCCAGACTCGTTATTGGTGCTGCCCGTAGGCGGCACTGAATGCAGAGCCTGAAGCAGAAGAATCCGGATTCTGCTTCCGAATCGACGCGCAGGGTTTGCTAGCAAAGACCGCGATTATAGCCAGGATTTCAAGACTTGGCGAGAGTTCAGGCGGAAATCACTGCCGGGGCCGCCGCCGAGGGCTCGAGCGAGCGGGCACAGGCCGCCGCACTGGCCCAGGCCCACTGGAAGTTGTAGCCTCCCAGCCAGCCGGTCACATCGACCACCTCGCCGATGAAGAACAGGCCCGGCACGCGCTTGCTCTCCAGGGTCTGCGAGCTCAGCTCGCGGGTGTCGACGCCGCCGCGCATCACCTCGGCCTTGCGCCAGCCCTCGCTGCCGTCGGGCTTGAGCTGCCAGGCCTGCAACTGGCTGGCGAGCTGCTGCAAGTCCTTGTCCTTGCATTCGGCGATCGGCCGGCTTGCCTCCATCCCGAGGCGCGCCAGCCAGGCTTGGGCCAGCCGGGCCGGAAACAGCTCGGTCAGCTCATTGCCCAGCTGGCGGCGTGAACCGCTCTTGGCGCTGCGCAGGGCCTCGGCCAGATCGCGTTCGGGCGCCAGATCGATCTGCAAGGCCTGGCCCTCCAGCCAGTAGCTGGATATCTGCAGAATGGCCGGGCCGCTGAGGCCGCGGTGGGTAAACAGCAGGTCCTCGACGAAGCGGCCGCGCTGCTTGCCGGCGCCGGTCGACACCACCACCGGCAGCGACAGGCCGGACAGATCGGCAAACGGCGCCCACTCCTGGGCATCGAAGGTCAGCGGCACGAGGGCGGGGCGGGGCTCGACGATGGCATGACCCAGCTTCTTGGCCAGGCGCAGGCCCCAGTCGCTGGCGCCGATCTTGGGAATGGACAAGCCGCCGCTGGCCACGACCAGCTTGGCGCTGCGCAGCGTTCCGGCACTGGTGTCGAGCTCGAAGCCGCCGCCATCGACCGTTCTGACATCGGCCACCGTGCAGGGTTGGCGGCGCTCGACGCCGCCGGCCTCGCACTCCCGCACCAGCATCTGGATGATCTGCTCGCTGGACTGGTCGCAGAACAGCTGGCCCTTGTGCTTCTCATGGAAGGCGATGCCGTGCTTGTTGACCAGGGCGATGAAGTCCTGCGGCGTGTAGCGGGCCAGCGCCGAACGGCAGAAGGCTGGATTCTCCGACAGGAAGTTGGCCGGCGTCGCCTCCCGGTTGGTGAAGTTGCAGCGACCGCCTCCCGAGATGCGGATCTTTTCGGCCAGGCGTGGTGCGTGGTCGATCAGCAGGACCTTCAGCCCGCGCTGGCCGGCAATGCCTGCACAAAAAAGGCCGGCCGCACCGGCGCCGACCACGACGAGATCAAAAGTTTGCATGCGAGCACTGAGGCAGGGAAGGGCGGTTCGGCCGCGATGGCCGCAAGCTGCGGATTGTATTTGCCGGGCCATTGCTCTTTTGGGGCCATTGCCCGAGTGAGCCGGCATGAAAAGCGCCGCTCTTCATTCGAGGGCTGAGGTTCTTCGCTACCATCACTCCCTTCAAGCTAGGGGGGGCTCAGCAAACAGGGGGGTGTCCCGCACTTGCCCGCAGCTGCTGTGGCCCTCTACATTGCCCCATCAGCCTCGGTGCCATGTCCCCGCCGGACAGCGCGCCTATTGCCAGATTTGCCAGGATTTCATGGACACCTCAGCCGCCCCGCACCCCGGTGCTTCGCCACAAGTCAGCGGCTTCGGTCAATGGCTTGCCAGCCTGCAACTGGCCGATACCGAAGTCGCGGCCGGCCTGCTGGGTCTGGTCGAGCCGCTGGGTGCTTTCATGGCCGTCAAGTCGCTGGCCACCGGGCGCTATGTCTACGCCAGCCTCGGTATCAATGCGCTGTTCGAACGGCATGACAGCAGCATCGTCGGCAGCGGCGACAGCGATCTGATGCGGGCCGACGAGGTGGTGGCGATGCGCCGGGTCGAGCAGACCGTGATGGCTCAACGCTCGGTGGTGGTCAGCGAGCATCGGCTGGAGCTGGGTGGGCGGCGGCGCGAGTTTGCCGTCACCCGCATGCCGCTGGGCGCCGAGTACCTGATCTCGATGTGGTCGGAGCGTACCGAGGAGCGCCATCGCGAGACCCATTTGCAGCGTGCGCTGAACCAGATCGAGCAGCAGCAGAAAGCGCTGGAGCAGATCCGCCGCGAGATGCAGGCCGGCAGCGGCCGCGACGAGGTTTCGGGCCTCTATCTGCGGGCCCAGTTCGATGATCAGCTGCTGCGCGAGATCGATTTGTCGACCCGGGAGCACCGCGAGTTCGCGCTGGTGCTGATCGCACTGGATCCGGCGCCGGCCGCCGTGCAGGCGCTCGGCGACGAGGCGCATCAGCGCATGCTCGAGGGGCTGGGTCGCATGCTGCGGGCCAATACCCGGGCGATGGATGCGGCCTGCCGCGTCGGCGAACAGACTTTCGCGGTGCTCTTGTCCGGCGTCGGTCTGGCCACGGCCCATGCCCGCATGGAGCAGCTGCGGCGCCAGTGCACCGCCCAGATCGTGGTGCTCAATGGCCAGGACCTGGGACTGTCGCTGTCCATGGGGGTGGCGAGCTTCCCGCATACCGCGTCCAAGCAGGAAGAGCTGGTCGCGGCCAGCGAGACCGCGGTGCAGGAAGCGCTGCGCCGCGGCGGCAACCAGGTGGTGCTGGCGCCTATCCCCTTTGGCGCCTTAGCTTAGGCCCTTGTAGAGCATATAAGCGGCCAGCACGAAGAGCAGCATCGCGAAGGCCCGCTTCAGCTGGGCCACATTCATCGCATGGGCGGCGCGTGCACCGAGCGGCGCCATCGTCACGCTGGCCGCGGCGATCACGAGCAGGGCCGGCATGAAGAGATAGCCGACCGCGCCCGGCAGTGCCGGCGCCAGATGCCAGCCGCCGACCACATAGCCCAGCGTGTTGGCCAGCGCGATCGGGAAGCCCAAGGCGGCGCTGGTGGCGACGGCGTTGTGCATCGCCACATTGCACCAGGTCATGAAGGGCACCGAGACAAAGCCGCCGCCCGCTCCCACCAGGCCCGACAGCATGCCGATGCCGGCGCCGGCAGCAATCTGGCCGGCGGTACCCGGCATCTGGCGGCTCGGTGCCGGCTTCTTGTTCAGCAGCATCTGAAAGGCCGAGAAACTGACGAAGCCGGCAAAGAACAGCGCCAGCCAGGCACCCTTGAGCAGCGCGAAGATGCCGGCGCCGGCGACCAGGCCGCCGATCAGGATGCCGGGCGCCAGGCCGCGCACCAGATCCCAGCGTACCGCGCCGCGCTTGTGATGGGCGCGCACGCTGGAGATCGAGGTGAACATGATGGTGGCCATCGAGGTGGCGATCGCCATCTTGACTGCCATATCGGCGCCGACGCCTTGCTTGGACAGCATCCAGGTCAGGATGGGCACCATCAGCATGCCGCCGCCGATGCCCAGCAGGCCAGCCAGAAAGCCCGAGCACAGGCCCAGTATCAGCAACTCGATCAGCAAAACGGGGTCGAAGGTCATCGGTACTCAGGCCAGCAGTTTCAGGATCAGGGTCCATTCCGCGGCCGTGACCGGGGTGATGGAAAGACGGTTGCCGCTTTGCAGCGTGCGCATCTGGGTCAGGGCGGGCTCGGCGCGCATCTCGGCCAGGCTCAGCAGCCGCGTCTTGCGCACGAAGCGCACATCGACATGCAGCCAGCGCGGCGCCTCGGGCGTGGATCTGGGATCGAAGTAGGGGCCGGCGGGGTCGAACTGGCTGGCATCCGGATAGGCCGTGCTGGCGACCTCGGCGATGCCGGCAATGCCGGGCTGCGGGCAGGACGAGTGATAGAACAGCACGCCGTCACCGAGCGCAAAGGCATCGCGCATGAAGTTGCGGGCCTGGTAGTTGCGCACGCCGATCCAGGGAACGGTGTGGTCCGGTGCGGCAGCGAGATCGTCGATCGAGCACTCGTCGGGCTCGGACTTCATCAACCAGTAGTTCAAGGTGTGGAGCGGGCCCGTGCTTGTGTAAGGTGTCCACCGCGAGCCGTGAGCCGCATTCCTGAACCCGGGGATTCAGGTGGGCGAGGTCAGCCAAGCTTCGGGTTCATCTGACGCGAGACGATCACACCAACCGGGCGATGTTCCAAGCCCTTGCTCATAGAGCATCGGTCAAGGAAATATAAGACTCACGCGAACGCGATGGACCCTCGCATTCTATGCGCTCAAAGCAATTGGCCGTCGTGGCCAAGGGCTTCATCGAGACGGCGAATCAGCGCTTCGAGTTCGGGGGCGGTCTGGCTCTCGTCGGCGCGTGCCGGCGTGGCGGCGGCCGGGCCATCGGCGAGCTGGTAGGCCAGGTTAAGCGCGGCCAGCACGGCGATGCGCTCGCGCGCCTTGACCTTGCCGGCATCGCGGATCGCGCTCATCTCGCGGTCCACCTGGCTGACCGCACGGCTCAGCGTCGCTTCTCCACCCTCGGGGCAGCCGAGCAAATAGCTCTGGCCCATGATGGTGACTTCCATTTGCTTCATGACTTGTTCTTTCCGGACTCACTCTCGACAGGCAGCCGCTCCAGCAGCGCATCAATGCGCAGCCGCGCCGCGCCAAGGCGGGAGCGCAGGCTGTCGCGCTCCTGGCCCAGGCTTTGCACCTGCTCCTGCAGCAGGGCGTTGGTGCGCTTCAACTCCTCATGGCGCAGCAGCAGGCGCTCTACCCGGTCGAGAAGATCGGTGATGCTAGGCATGGCTTCCTAAGTGAATCATGGGGCGGGATTGGCGCCGATTGTAGAGGGCCCCAGCGCGCGGCCCAGATCGCAGAAGGGCCGCACCTGGCATTGGCCGCACAAGGGCTTGCGGGCCTGGCAGACATAGCGGCCATGCAGGATCAGCCAGTGATGGGCGTCGACCAGGTACTCGGCCGGAATGCGTTTGAGCAGACCGTGCTCGACCTCCAGCACGTTCTTGCCCGGCGCCAGGCCGGTGCGGTTGCCGAGCCGGAAGATATGCGTGTCCACCGCCATCGTCGGCTCGCCGAAGGCGACATTGAGCACCACATTGGCGGTCTTGCGGCCGACGCCGGGCAGGGCTTCAAGCGCCTCGCGCGAGCGCGGCACCTGGCCGCCATGCTGCTCGATCAAGATCTGGCAGGTCTTGTAGAGATTCTTGGCCTTGGTGCGGTACAGGCCGATGGTGCGGATGTAGCCGGCCAGGCCGTCCTCGCCCAGCGCCAGGATCTTGGCCGGCGTGTTGGCGACCGGATAGAGCCGGCGCGTGGCCTTGTTGACGCCGACATCGGTGGCCTGGGCCGACAGCAGCACGGCGGCCAGCAGCTCGAACACACTGCTGTATTCCAGCTCGGTCTGCGGCGAAGGGTTGGCCGCCTTCAGGGTGGCGAAGAAGGCGGCGATGTCTTGCTTGTTCATGGCGTATGCCCGAGGGCCTGGGTCTCAATCGCGCTGGGCCCGGGCACGCGCCAGCGCGGCTTCTATCATGCTGCGCTTGCGGTCCAGCGCGGCCGGGTCCGTGAGCTTGCTGGCCTCGGCCAGATTGGCGAGCTTGGCCTCGGCCTTGGCCTGCAGCCGGGCCTCGTTCTCCTGCCGGGCGCGGGGCAGGCGCTGCTGATGGAAGCGGTAGCGCTGCAGGGCCTCGTCGGCTTGGGCCGCGCTCCAGGCCTGCCAGCCGGTCCGCTCGCCGCTGACATTGAGCAGCGAGATGCAGTCGACCGGGCAGGCAGGGATGCACAGCTCGCAGCCGGTGCATTGCTCGTTGACGATCAGATGCATGGCCTTGGGGGCGCCGACGATGCAATCGACCGGACAGGCCTTGATGCACAGCGTGCAGCCTATGCACCAGTCCTCGTCGATTACCGCCAGTTGACGGGGGCCCTCGACGCCATGCTCGGCACTCAGCGGCAGCGCGGGCTGGCCGGTGAGGGCGGCCAGGCGCGCGACGCCCTCGGCCCCGCCGGGCGGGCACTGGTTGATGCCGGCCGCGCCGGACGCGACGGCCTGCGCATAGCTCAGGCAGTCCGGATAGCCGCAGCGCGTGCACTGGGTCTGCGGCAGCGCCGCATCGATGCGGGCGACCAGATCGGCGGTCGGGGCCAAGACGCTCAAGCGGACTTCTTGCTCCGTGCTGTCTTGCGTGCAGGCGCGGTCACCGGGTGCTCGTACTTGAGGATGAAGTCGCGCACCTCGGGGTAGACCTTCTCGCGCCAGCGGCGACCCGAGAAGATGCCATAGTGGCCGGCGCCGATCGCGTCATAGTGGTACTGGTGCTCGGGGGCGATGCCCGAGCACAGCTCATGCGCGGCACGGGTCTGGCCGGCGCCCGAGATGTCATCGAGTTCGCCTTCGATGGTCAGCAGGGCCGTGCCCTGGATGTCCTGCGGGCGCACCGGCTGGCCCTTGACCTCCCAGGTGCCGTTGACCAGGGCGAAGTCCTGGAACACGGTCTTGATGGTGTCCAGGTAGTACTCGGCCGGCATGTCCAGCACCGCGTTGTACTCGTCGTAGAACTGGCGGTGCGACTCGGCGCTGTCGTCGTCGCCGCGCACCAGGTCGAGGAAATAGTCGTAATGCGAGCTCAGATGCCGGTCCGGATTCATCGCGACAAAGCCGGTGTGCTGCAGAAAACCGGGGTAGACCGCGCGCTGCGCACCCGGGAAATTGGTCGGCACCCGGTAGATCACATTGGTCTCGAACCAGCTGAAGCTGCGGTTCATCGCCAGATTGTTGACGGCCGTGGGGCTCTTGCGGGCGTCGATCGGGCCGCCCATCATCGTCATGCTGCGCGGCGTGGTCTCGCCATTCGACGCCATCAGCGAGATCGCGGCCAGCACCGGCACGGTGGGCTGGCAGACCGAGATCACATGGCACTCGGCCGCGCCGATATGACGGATGAACTGCTGCACATAGGCGATGTAGTCGTCCAGATGGAAGGCGCCCTGGTCCAACGGCACCATGCGCGCATCGGTCCAGTCGGTGATGAAGACCTTGTGGTCCTTCAGCAGCTGGCGCACGGTGTCGCGCAGCAGGGTGCTGTGGTGGCCCGACAGCGGCGCCACCACCAGCACGGTGGGCTGGTCCTTCATCTTGGCCAGCACCGCCAGATCATCGGTGTAGCGCTTGAAGCGCAGCAGCCGGCAAAAGGGCAGCTCGACCGGCACCAGCTCCTGCACCGCCACCTCGATCCCGTCGACCTCGACGCCGCGAATCCCGAACTCGGGCTTCTCGTAGTCCTTGGCCAGCCGGTGCATCAGATCCAGCCCGGCCGAGACCCGATGGGCCATCGGGCCATGGGCGAAGGGCGAGAGCGGATGGCTGTAAAGCTTGGCCGAGGCGCCTGCGAACTCCGCAAAAGGACTCATCAGCGCGCGCTGGGTTTCGTAGAGCTGATACAGCATGGAGGACCTCGGTAGCTTTGTGGGGTGACAGTACTGCAAAAGAAATGGTGCGGTGCAGCATTATGCGGCTTGCCGGGTGGCAAAGCCGTTAAAACTGCGCATGACCACTCAATCCAGCGGGCAGATTGTCAGCCGCGCAGCACCGCCGCCATCGCCTGCGCGACAGCCGGCAGGTTTTTCTCGTTCAGCGCGGCCACGCAGATACGGCCCGAATCGACACCATAAATGCCGAACTCGCTGCGCAGTCGCTGCATTTGCGCGGCATTCAGGCCGGAGTAGCTGAACATGCCCTTCTGGCGGGTCACGAAGCTCAGGTCCTGGGTGATGCCGGCCGCCTGCAATGCAGCCACCAGCGCCGATCGCATTGCGCGGATGCGCAGGCGCATGCCGGCCAGCTCCTCTTCCCAGAGCGCGCGCAGTGCCGGGGTCGACAACACGTTCGCAACCACCTGGGCGCCATGGGTTGGCGGGTTGGAATAGTTGGTGCGGATCACGATCTTCAGCTGGCTCAGCACCTTGCTGGTCTCCTCGGCCGAGGCGCAGACCACGCTCAGCGCACCGACGCGCTCACCATAGAGCGAAAAGCTCTTCGAGAAGCTGGTCGAGACGAAGAAGTCCAGATTGGCGGCGAGGAATTGCTGGACCACCGCGCCGTCTTCGGCGATGCCTTCGCCGAAGCCCTGGTAGGCCATGTCCAGAAAGGCGACCAGGCCACGCGCCTTGACGGTGGCGACGACCTGCTCCCATTGGGCGGGGCTCAGGTCATAGCCGGTCGGGTTGTGGCAGCAGGCGTGCAGCACGACCACGGTGCCGGCGCTAGCGCCGTTCAGCGCGGCCAGCATGCCGTCAAAGTTGATGCCCAGCTTGGCGGCATCGTAATAAGGGTAGGTCTGAACCGGGAAGCCGGCGTTGGTGAACAGCGCGCGGTGGTTCTCCCAGCTGGGGTCGGAGATCAGCACGGTGGCGCCGGGGTTCAGGCGCTTCAGGAAGTCGGCACCTATCTTCAGTCCGCCGGTGCCGCCGATGGCCTGCACGGTGGCCACACGCTTGGCCGCCAGGATGGCGCTCTCAGAACCGAACACCAGGCCCTGAACGGCCTTGTCATAGGCGGCGATGCCGTCGATCGGCAGATAACCGCGCGCCTTCGGGTCGGCCTGCATCGTGGCCTCGGCCTGTGCCACGCACTTCAGCAGGGGCAGCTTGCCGTTCTCGTCGTAGTAGACGCCGACCCCCAGATTCACCTTGGCGGGGTTGGTATCGGCGTTGAACTGCTCGTTCAGACCCAGGATGGGGTCGCGGGGGGCCATTTCGACGGCGGCAAACAAGGACATGGACGGCTTTCCTGACATGACGGTGGCAAGAGCGTTCGAACAATCGAACGGCGCCTGCGCTACCCTGTCGGGCTGTTGATGATGCGCAAGCCTGCGAATTCTAGAGGGCTTGCGGCCCGAGTCCTGGGAAACCCCGATGCAATCTGCCCCCGTCGCCATTGAGAACCCCGAAAGCCCTAGCGAGGAGCCGAAGGGCGAATTCGTGTCTTTCGAAGGCTCGCCCTTCCAGCTCTTCCAGCCCTTTGCGCCGGCCGGTGATCAGCCCACGGCCATCGCCCAGCTCTGCGAGGGCATCAACGACGGCCTGAGCTTTCAGACCCTGCTGGGCGTGACCGGCTCGGGCAAGACCTTCACGATGGCCAATGTGATCGCCCGGCTGGGCCGGCCGGCCATCATCTTCGCGCCCAACAAGACGCTGGCGGCCCAGCTCTACAGCGAGTTTCGCGAGTTCTTCCCGAAGAACGCGGTCGAGTATTTCGTCAGCTACTACGACTACTACCAGCCCGAGGCCTATGTGCCGCAGCGCGATCTCTTCATCGAGAAGGACAGCGCGATCAACGAGCACATCGAGCAGCTGCGCCTGTCCTGCACCAAGAGCCTGCTGGAGCGCCGCGATGTCGTGATCGTCGCCTCGGTCTCGGCCATCTACGGCATCGGCAATCCGGCCGACTACCACCAGATGGTGATGACGCTGCGCAGCGGCGACAAGATGGACCAGCGCGATGTGATCGCCCAGCTGATACGGATGCAGTACACGCGCAACGAGATGGAGTTCACGCGCGGGCACTTCCGCGTGCGCGGTGACACCATCGATGTGTTTCCGGCCGAGCACTCGGAGCTGGCGCTGCGCATCGAGCTCTTCGACGACGAGGTCGAGACCCTGCAGCTCTTCGACCCTCTGACCGGCAAGATCCGCCAGAAGATCCCGCGCTTCACCGTCTACCCGAGCAGTCACTATGTGACGCCGCGCGAACGCGTGCTGGCGGCGATGGGCGGCATCAAGCAGGAGTTGCGCGACCGTGTCGCCCATTTCGTCAAGGACGGCAAGCTGGTCGAGGCGCAGCGCATCGAGCAGCGCACCCGTTTCGACCTGGAGATGCTGCAGGAGGTGGGCCACTGCAAGGGCATCGAGAACTACACCCGCCATCTGTCCGGTGCCGAGCCTGGCTCGCCGCCACCGACCCTGGTCGACTACCTGCCGCCCGATGCGCTGATGTTCCTGGACGAGAGCCATGTGCTGATCGGCCAGTTCGGCGGCATGTACAACGGCGACCGGGCGCGCAAGACCACCTTGGTCGAGTACGGCTTCCGGCTGCCCTCGGCGATGGACAACCGGCCGCTGAAGTTCGACGAGTTCGAGCGCAAGATGCGCCAGGCGGTGTTCGTCTCGGCCACGCCGGCCGCTTACGAAAAGGAGAATGCCGGCCAGGTCGTCGAGCAGTTGGTGCGGCCTACCGGTCTGGTTGATCCGATCATCGAGGTGAGGCCGGCCACCCACCAGGTCGACGATGTGCTGGGCGAGATCCGGCTGCGCGTCGATGTCAATGAGCGGGTGCTGATCACCACGCTGACCAAGCGCATGGCCGAACAGCTGACCGACTATCTGAGCGACAACGGCGTCAAGGTGCGCTATCTGCACTCGGATGTGGACACGGTGGAGCGAGTCGAGATCCTGCGCGATCTGCGCCTGGGCGCCTTCGATGTGCTGGTGGGCATCAACCTGCTGCGCGAGGGCCTGGACATTCCCGAGGTGTCGCTGGTGGCCATTCTGGACGCCGACAAGGAAGGCTTTCTGCGTGCCGAGCGCAGCCTGATCCAGACCATAGGCCGGGCCGCGCGCAACCTCAATGGCAAGGCCATCCTCTACGGCGACCGCATCACCGACTCGATGCGCAAGGCCATCGATGAGACCGAGCGCCGGCGCGCCAAACAGATCGCCTTCAACGAGGCCAATGGCATCACGCCGCGCGGGCTGAACAAGCGCATCAAGGAGCTGATCGAAGGCGTCTACTCCGACAAGCCCGGACGCGACGATGACAAGCTGGTGCAGGCGGCCGCCGTCGAGGAGCTGTCCGAGAAGGACCTGGGCAAGCGCATTGCCCAACTGGAGCGCCAGATGCTGGAGCATGCCCGCAATCTGGAGTTCGAGAAGGCCGCGCGGGTGCGCGATCAGCTGGCGCAGCTGCGCGAGCAGGCCTTCGGTGCCGTCGTGCACGACAATCTGGTGCCGCCGGACAGCGCGAAACCGGTGCCGCGCGGTCGCGCCTGACTGTCAGATTGCGCCGTTTCGGCGCGCCAGTGCTGGGTGCCCGGGAGCGCGCCCAGCAAGCTTCTTAATAATTGAGTAAAATGCTCAGGCATACCCAAGGGTTTACCCCTTCGCGCCGGGCGGGTGCCGGGTCGCTCAGCTTGCTGGTTTTGTTGTTGTACCGCCCCATGGTCTGTTGGACCGAAGGAGAGTCTCATGCGTCTCACAACCAAAGGTCGTTTCGCTGTCACCGCGATGATCGATTTGGCGCTGCGTGAAAACGGCGGCCCGGTCGCGCTGGCGGCGATCAGCCAGCGCCAGCAGATCTCGCTGTCCTATCTGGAACAGCTGTTCGGCAAGCTGCGTCGGCACGAATTGGTCGAGAGCACGCGCGGACCCGGTGGCGGCTACTCGCTGGGCCGCAAGTCCGACGAGATCACGGTGGCCGACATCATCGTCGCGGTCGATGAACCGATCGATGCGACCGGTTGCGGCGGCAAGGAAAACTGCATGGGTGAGGACACCGGCAAATGCATCACGCATGAACTCTGGACCAGTCTGAACGCCAAGATGATCGAGTATCTCGACTCGGTGTCGCTGCGCAAGCTGGTCGAGGACCAGTTGGCTAAGGGCGTGACGATAGAGGAAGCGCCGATCAAGCGGGCGATCTCGACGACGCCGGTGGTCAAGCCCATCCGCATCACCGCGCCGAATTCGGTGTTTGCCCTCGGCAACGCCTTCAACAAGTAATCCAACAAATCAAAGAGCAGTCGCATCTCATGGACATGACGCCCCACTTCCCCATCTATCTGGATTACGGCGCGACGACGCCGGTGGACCCGCGTGTGGTCGAAGCGATGATCCCCTGGTTGCGCGAGCATTTCGGCAATCCGGCCTCGCGCAGCCATGCCTGGGGCTGGGAAGCGGAAGCGGCGGTCGAGAAGGCGCGCGAGCAGGTTGCCTCGCTGATCAATGCCGACCCGCGCGAAATCGTCTGGACATCTGGCGCAACCGAGTCGATCAATCTGGCGGTCAAGGGTGCGGCGCAGTTCTACAAGACGCGCGGCAAGCACATCATCACCTTGAAGACCGAGCACAAGGCTACGCTGGACACCTGCCGCGAGCTGGAGCGCCAGGGCTTTGAGGTCACCTATCTGGATGTGCAGGAAAACGGCCTGCTGGATCTGGACAAGTTCAAGGCCGCACTGCGCCCCGACACCATCCTGGCCTCGGTGCTGTTTGTGAACAACGAGATCGGCGTGATCCAGGATGTGGTCGCGATCGGCAATATCTGCCGCGAGAAGGGCATCATCTTCCATGTCGATGCGGCCCAGGCCACCGGCAAGATCGCGATCGATGTGACCCAGCTGCCCATCGATCTGATGAGCCTGGCCTCGCACAAGACCTATGGCCCCAAGGGCATCGGCGCGCTGTTCGTGCGCCGCAAGCCGCGCGTGCGCCTGGAAGCCCAGATGCACGGTGGCGGCCATGAGCGCGGTATGCGTTCGGGCACTCTGGCCACCCACCAGATCGTCGGCATGGGCCTGGCCTTCGAGATCGCCAAGAACGAGATGGCCGAGGAGGGCGCACGCATCCGCATGCTGCACCAGCGTCTGCTGGACGGCCTCAGCGGCATCGAGCAGGTCTTCGTCAACGGCGATCTGGTGCAGCGCGTGCCGCACAACCTGAACATCTCCTTCAACTATGTGGAAGGCGAGTCGCTGATCATGGGCGTCAAGGGGCTGGCGGTGTCGTCCGGCTCGGCCTGTACCTCGGCCAGCCTGGAGCCCAGCTATGTCTTGCGCGCGCTGGGCCGCAGCGATGAGCTGGCGCACTCTTCGCTGCGCATGACCATCGGCCGCTTCACGACGGTCGAAGAGATCGACTATGCGGTGACGGTCTTGAAGGACCGTGTCGCCAAGCTGCGTGAGCTATCGCCGCTGTGGGATATGTACAAGGATGGCATCGACATCTCGACCATCCAGTGGACTGCCCACTGATTCAAGAACAACGTTGGAGAAACATCATGGCCTACAGTGAAAAAGTCGTTGATCACTACGAAAACCCCCGCAATGTCGGCGCCTTCGAAAAGGGCGACGATTCGGTCGGCACCGGCATGGTCGGCGCACCGGCCTGCGGCGATGTGATGAAGCTGCAGATCAAGGTCAATCCGGCCACCGGACTGATCGAGGATGCCAAGTTCAAGACCTATGGCTGCGGCTCGGCGATCGCGTCGAGCTCGCTGGTGACCGAGTGGGTCAAGGGCAAGACGCTGGACCAGGCACTGGAGATCAAGAACACCTTGATCGCCGAAGAGCTGGCCCTGCCGCCGGTGAAGATCCACTGCTCCATCCTGGCCGAAGACGCGATCAAGGCCGCGGTCGATGACTACCGCGCCAAGCACACGCAGTAAGGGATCAGCGGCATGTCTGTGACTCTGACCGAGGCGGCCGCGCGCCATGTGACGCGCTATATCGCCAAACGCGGACGCGGCGTGGGCGTGCGTCTGGGCGTCAAGACCACCGGCTGCTCGGGCCTGGCCTACAAGCTCGAGTACGCCGACGATGTGACGCCTGAGGATGTGGTCTTCGAGGGTCATGGCGTCAAGATCCTGATCGACCCCAAAAGCCTGCCCTATCTGGAAGGCACCGAGCTGGATTTCGTGCGCGAAGGCCTCAATGAGGGTTTCAAGTTTCGCAACCCGCGCGAGAAAGACCGCTGCGGCTGCGGTGAATCCTTCCGCGTCTAAAATCGCGGCTCCATCGCAGGGCGCGGCCATCAGCCGCGCTTTTTTCTTGGCTGCTTTGTAAACAAGCTTCATCGCATGCGACTCGACGACAACGACTTCAAGCTGTTTGGCCTGCCCGAGCGCCAGGCCCAAGAGCGTGTCGAGATCGATGCGCGCTGGAAGGCCTTGCAGGCCCAGGTTCACCCCGACAAGTTCGCCGCCGAGGGCGCATCGTCGCAGCGGCTGGCGATGCAGTGGGCCGTGCGCGTCAATGAGGCCTACCAGCGCCTGCGCGACCCGCTCCAGCGCGCCGCCTATCTGTGCGAGTTGCGCGGCGTGCCGCTGCGAGTCAACGAGAACACCCGCATGCCGACGGCTTTTCTGATGGAACAGATGAGTTGGCGCGAGGCCCTGGACGAGGCCGACGGCCTGGCTGCGGTCGAGACCCTGGATGCCGAGGTCGAGCAGCGCGAGCGCGGCTTGCTGGCCGATGTGCAGCACCTGCTCGATGAGGCGGACGACGCGCCGGCGGCGGCCGAGCAGGTCCGGGCCCTGATGTTCATTGCCCGATTCCGTGCCGATATCGACAAGAGGCTGGACGCCCTAGGACAGTAAAAATGGCTTTGTTGCAGATTTCCGAACCCGGGCAGTCGCCCAACCCGCATGAGCGCCGCATCGCGGTGGGCATCGACCTGGGCACGACCCACTCGCTGGTGGCCTCGGTGCGCCATGGCGTGGCCGAATGCCTGCCGGATGAGCAAGGGCGCGTCATCCTGCCCTCGGCCGTGCGCTATCTGGAAGACGGCCGGCGCCAGATCGGCGCGGCGGCCTTCGAGACCCAGGCCGACGATCCGGAGAACACCATCGTCTCGGTCAAGCGCTTCATGGGCCGCTCGCTGGCTGATGTGAGCAACCGCGACAAGCTGCCTTACTGCTTCGAGGACACGCCGGGCATGCTGTCGATCGCGACACGCGACGGCCTGAAGTCACCGGTCGAGGTCTCGGCCGAGATCCTGGCGACCTTGCGCTTCCGTGCCGAGGACAGCTTTGCCGACGACATTTTCGGTGCCGTGATCACGGTGCCGGCCTATTTTGACGATGCTCAGCGCCAGGCCACCAAGGATGCCGCGCAACTGGCCGGCCTGAATGTGCTGCGCCTGATCAACGAGCCCACCGCTGCGGCCATTGCCTACGGACTGGACAATGCCAGCGAGGGCTTGTATGCGGTCTATGACCTCGGCGGCGGCACCTTCGACATCTCGCTGCTGCGCCTGACGCGCGGCGTCTTCGAGGTGGTGGCGACCGGTGGCGATGCGGCCCTGGGCGGCGATGACTTCGACCGCCTGCTGGCCGACTGGGCGTTGGCCGAGGCCCGGCTGGAGGCCGTCAGCGCGCATGACAAGCGTGCGGTGCTGATGGCCGCACGCCTGGCCAAGGAGGCGCTGTCCGATGTGCCGCAGACCCGGCTGCAGTGTGCGCTGGATGCGGGCGCGCTCGATGTCGCGCTCAGCCGCGAGCAGTTCGATGCGCTGACCAAACCCTTGGTCGACAAGACGCTGGCCGCCGTCAAGCGGGTGCTGCGCGACGCCAGGCTGAAGGCCGAGGAGGTGCAGGGCACGGTGATGGTTGGCGGTTCGACCCGCATGCCCGGCGTGCGCACCGCAGTCGGTCAGCTGTTCGGCCGCGAGGTGCTGACCAATCTGAATCCCGACGAGGTCGTCGCGCTCGGCGCGGCGATCCAGGCCAATCAGCTGGCCGGCAATGCGGCCGATGGCGAGATCCTGCTGCTGGACGTGATCCCGCTGTCGCTGGGCCTCGAGACCATGGGCGGCCTGGTCGAGCGCATCATCGAGCGCAATGCGACGATTCCGGTGGCCAAGGCGCAGGACTTCACGACCTTCAAGGACGGGCAGACCGCGATGGCTGTTCATGTCTTGCAGGGTGAGCGCGAGCTGGTGAGCGAATGCCGTTCGCTGGCGCGCTTCGAGCTGCGCGGCATCCCGGCCATGGTGGCCGGCGCCGCGCGCATCCGCGTCACCTTCCAGGTCGATGCCGACGGCTTGCTGAGCGTCTCGGCCAAGGAGCTGGGCTCGGGTGTCGAGGCGGCGGTTCAGGTCAAGCCGAGCTACGGCCTGAGTGACGATCGGATCGCCGGCATGCTGAAGGACGGTTTTGCCAGCGCCGAATCGGATATGCAGGCGCGCAAGCTGCGTGAGGCCCGTGTCGAGGCCGAGCGCATGTCGCTGGCCACGCAGTCGGCGCTGGCTGCCGATGGCGATCTGCTGGACGAGGCGCAGCGTGCTGCCGTGGCCGAGCTGCTGAAGCAGCTGGCCCTGGCCGCCGAGGGCGAGGAGGCGGATGCGATCAACGCGGCCGTCGAGACCTTGGCCAAGGGCACCGAAGCCTTCGCTGCCGAACGCATGAATCGTGGCATTCAGCAGGCGCTGACCGGCCGCAATATCGAACAGATGTGAACAGGGGACGCTCCATGCCCATCATCAGAATCCTTCCCCATGCCGAGTACTGCCCGCAGGGCAAGACCGTGACGGCGCCGGCCGGTACCTCGATCTGCGAGGCGCTGCTGGACAACCATATCGAGATCGAGCATGCCTGCGACCAGGTCTGCGCCTGCACCACCTGCCATGTGATCGTGCGCGAAGGTGGCCGCACGCTGTCCGAGATGGAGGAGGGCGAGGAAGACATGCTGGACCGCGCCTGGGGCCTGGAGCCCGATTCGCGGCTGAGCTGCCAGGCCATCCTGGGGCAAGTAGACGTGACCATCGAGATCCCGAAGTACTCGATCAATCACGCCAAAGAGAATCACTGAACATGAAGGTCCTGGGCTTCGAGTCGTCCTGCGACGAGACCGGCGTGGCCTTGGTCGACGTGCCCGAGCCGGGTGCCCAGGGCGTGCCCAGCTTGCTGGCCCAGGCCCTGCACAGCCAGATCAGCATGCATCAGGCCTATGGCGGTGTCGTGCCCGAATTGGCCTCGCGCGACCATATCCGCCGTGTGCTGCCGCTGACGCGCGAGGTGCTGGCTGCGGCCGGCGTCGAGCTGGCCGATATCGATGTGATCGCCTATACCCAGGGGCCGGGTCTTGCCGGGGCCCTGCTGGTGGGCGCCGGTGTCGCGGTGTCGCTGGCGGCGGCGCTGGGCAAGCCGACCCTGGGGGTGCACCATCTGGAAGGCCATTTGCTGTCGCCCTTTCTGTCGGTCGATGCGCCCGAGTTCCCCTTCGTCGCACTGCTGGTGTCCGGTGGCCATACGCAGCTGATGCGGGTCGATGATGTCGGCCAGTACGAGATCCTTGGCGAGACCATCGATGACGCGGCCGGCGAGGCCTTCGACAAGAGCGCCAAGCTGCTGGGCCTGCCTTATCCCGGCGGCCCGCACCTGGCCCGGCTGGCCGAGCAGGGCGACCCTGCGGCGTTTGCGCTGCCGCGCCCGCTGCTGCACAGCGGCAAGCCCGACTTCAGCTTTGCGGGCTTGAAGACGGCGGTGCTGACGCAGGTGAAGAAGCTCGGTGAGGCGCCCAGCGATCAGCAGCGCGCCGATCTGGCAGCCTCGACCCAGGCTGCCATCGTCGAGGTGCTGGTGAAGAAGTCGCTGCTGGCGTTGAAGAACACCGGGCTCAAGCGCCTGGTGGTGGCCGGCGGTGTCGGTGCCAACAGCCTGCTGCGCCAGCAGCTGAACACCGCCTGCGCCAAGCGCGGCGTGCGCGTGCACTACCCGGAGCTGAGCCTGTGCACCGACAACGGCGCGATGATTGCGATGGCCGCCGCGATGCGGCTGCAGCGCGGCATGGCGACGCTGCAGCCGCAGGGCGGCGGTTTCGAGGTGCGCCCGCGCTGGGCGCTCGGCTCGCCCTGACTCGGCTCAGCTGACGCTGAGTTCGCCGGCATTGTCCGGCTGGCGCTTGACCAGGGTCAGGGTCAGCACGCCGTTGTCCAGCTTGGCGCTCGAGTCGTTCTTGTTGAGTTCCTGCGGCAGAGCCAGCGTGCGCGAGAAGCGCGTCACCGAACGCTCGCGGTACAGCACCCGCTCGCCCTCGGCCTTTTCGGCGGCGCGGGTCTGCTCGGCATCGATGCTGACGCGGCGACCTTCGATCTTGATCTTGACGGCCTCCTTGGCCACGCCCGGCAGATCGAGCTGCAAGGTGTAGGCGGTATCGGTCTCGCTGACGTCCAGCGCCGGGCTGCGCAAGGCGACGGCGTCGGTGTTGAACAGGCGCTCGATGTGGCGCGACAGATCGGCGGAATGACGGGAGACGGGAATCACAAACATGGCAGCTCCTACAATGAGTTGGCTAGAAATCGCTGCTGGATCTTTCAGGGCGCAGCCCCCATGCCAACCAAGCTTGGCGCGGCTTTTCTCAATTCAATAGCCCTCAAAAATTCACTTCCTCATGGCTTGGAACTTCCCTTCTCGTCACCATCTGGCCGCCCTTTTGCTGGCCGCGCCGCTGCTTGCCGGCGCGGCCGAGCCGATCAAGCTGGCCTTGGTCGAGGGCCTGTCCGGTCCCTTCGGCAATGCCGGCGAGGCGGTCCACCGCAACCTGGTCTGGGCCACCGAGCGTGTCAACGCAAGAGGCGGTGTCAAGCTGCCGGGCGGTGCGCGGCCCTTGCAGTTGCTGCGGCTGGACAGCAAGGGGGCGACCGAGGAAGCGCTGTCCATGCTGCGCTCGGCCGTCGATCAGAAGGCCTCGTTCGTGCTGCAGGGCAATAGCTCGGCCACGGCCGCCGCCTTGATCGATGCCTTGAACAAGCACAACGAGCGCGAACCCCAGCGGCGTGCGCTGTTCCTGAATTACTCGGCGGTCGATCCGGCGCTGACCAACGAGAAATGCAGCTTCTGGCATTTCCGCTTCGATGCCCATGCCGATATGCGCCTGGCCGCGCTGACGGACGAGTTGCGCGAGGAGGCCTCGATCAAGAAGCTTTACCTGATCGGCCAGGACTACAGCTTCGGCCAGCATGTGCTGAAGCAGGGCCGCGAGATGCTGGCGGCCAAGCGGCCCGATATCGAGATCGTCGGCGACGAGTTGCACCCGGTCGGCCGGGTCAAGGACTTCATGCCCTATGTCACCAAGATCAAGGCCAGTGGTGCGCAGGCGGTGCTGACCGGCAACTGGGGCAATGATCTGACGCTGCTGATCAAGGCGGCCAAGGATGTGGGTCTGAACGCGCGCTTCTACACCTTCTATGGCAATGCGCTCGGTGTGCCGGCCGCCTTGGGTGATGCGGGCATCGACAGGGTGGTGGCCGTGGCTGAATGGCATCCGAATGTCGGCACGCCCAGCTCGGATCGCTTTTACGCCGCATTCCGCGCGCGCTTTCCCAAGCCCGAGGATGATTATGTTCACGCGCGCATGCAGGCCATGGTCGAGGTGCTGGTGGCCGGCATCGAGCGGGCGAAGTCGCTGGATGTGACGGCCGTGGCCCGGGCGATGGAGGGCCTGACGTACGACGGCAAGACGCTGGGCGGCGTCGGGCAGGGCCGGATGCGCGCGGCCGACCACCAGTTCATCCAGCCGCTCTACGTCAGCGTGATGAAGCGCGCCGGCTCGCCCGGCGCGCGCCACGACAACGAGGGCTCAGGCTATGGCTTCCGTACTGTGCGCTTTGTGGACGAGGCCCGGGCCGAGCAGCCGCACCGATGCCAGATGCCCAGACCGGCTCACTGAAGCATGCTGCCGACTTGGTCTATAATCCGCAGGTTTTGCTCGCCGAGCTAGCCCGTAGGGGAGCCCGGGTGAGTGAAATCAAGGCACGGCTCGGGTCGGTTTCACCCGTGACCGCAAGTAAAACCATGGAAACCGTCTGTGTGCGTGGCAGGGCATTGGCCTTGTTGTCGTTCCAGCGGAATCCGAATGCTGGAAACGCATATGACCATCAATAAAGCAGAAATCGTTCAGTCGAACGCCCGCAGCGCCAACGACACCGGCTCGCCGGAAGTCCAGGTGGCTCTGCTGACCGCGCGCATCAACTCGTTGACCCCCCACTTCAAGGCAAACATGAAGGACCACCATGGTCGTCGTGGTCTGCTGAAGATGGTCAACACGCGCAAGAGCCTGCTGGCCTATCTGAAGAGCAAGGACGCCGCCCGTTACGTCGCGCTGATCCAGAAGCTGGGCCTGCGCAAGTAATTCGCGTGTGAGATCAAGGAGCCTGTCTGGGTCAACGTCCAGCACAGGCTCTTTGTCTTTTACGCTTTCAGTTGGAGTTGAGCTGACGTGGCGCTGCTGTGTCATTCCAAGGCCTCTGCATCGTTCGATGTGAAGCAGATTCTCTGGAATGGCATCCCGCCAAACCCAGTCTCACTCCCGGTCCTGAGCCGCACCGCAAGCGGCATGACATCAAGAGGAGATGAGCATGAGCATGTTCAATAAAGTCACGAAGACCTTTCAGTGGGGTGCCCACACCGTCACGATGGAAACCGGCGAGATCGCTCGCCAGGCCACCGGCGCCGTGCTGGTGAATATCGATGACACCGTGGTGCTGGCCACCGTGGTGGCCAAGACCGAGGCCAAGGCCGGCCAGGACTTCTTCCCGCTGACCGTCGACTACACCGAGAAGTCCTATGCCGCCGGCAAGATCCCCGGCAGCTTCTTCAAGCGCGAAGGTCGCCCCAGCGAGCTGGAGACGCTGACCTGCCGCCTGATCGACCGTCCGATCCGCCCGCTGTTCCCTGAAGGCTTCTACAACGAAGTCCAGGTCATCGTCCATGTCGTCAGCCTGAACCCCGAGGTGCAGGCCGACATCGCCGCGATGATCGCCACCAGCGCCGCGCTGGCCGTCAGCGGCATCCCGTTCAACGGCCCCATCGGTGCGGCCCGTGTCGGCTATGTCAATGGCGAGTACGTGTTGAACCCGGGTCAGACCGCGCTGAAGGACAGCCAGCTGGACCTGGTGGTCGCCGGCACGCAGTCCGCCGTGCTGATGGTCGAGTCCGAAGCCGCCGGCCTGAGCGAAGAAGTGATGCTGGGCGCCGTGGTGTTCGGCCACGAGCAGGGTAATGTCGCGATCGCCGCGATCAATGAGCTGGTGCGTGACGCCGGCAAGCCGGCCTGGGACTGGCAGCCGCCTGCCAAGGACGAGGCCCTGATCGCCAAGATCGACGGCCTGGCCAAGGCCAAGCTCGAAGCCGCCTACCAGATCCGCAACAAGCAGGCCCGCACCCAGGCCTGCCGCGCGGCCTACGCCGATGTGATGGCCGCCCTGAAGGCCGAAGGCGTGGCCTTCGACAGCGTCGCCATCGAAGCCCTGCTGTTCGAGATCGAAGCCAAGATCGTGCGTGGCCAGATCCTGGCCGGCGAGCCGCGCATCGACGGCCGTGACACCCGCACCGTGCGCGCCATCGAAATCCGCAACAGCCTGCTGCCGCGTACCCACGGCTCCTCGCTGTTCACCCGCGGCGAGACCCAGGCCCTGGTGGTCGCCACGCTGGGCACCGACCGTGACGCGCAGCGCATCGACGCGCTGGCCGGCGAGTTCGAAGACCGCTTCATGCTGCACTACAACATGCCTCCCTTCGCCACCGGCGAGGCAGGCCGTTTCGGCACGCCCAAGCGTCGCGAAATCGGTCACGGCCGCCTGGCCAAGCGCGCGCTGATTGCCGCACTGCCGAGCAAGGAAGACTTCCCCTACACGATGCGTCTGGTGTCGGAGATCACCGAGTCCAACGGCTCTTCGTCGATGGCTTCGGTCTGCGGCGGCTGCCTGGCGCTGATGGATGCCGGCGTGCCGATGAAGGCCCATGTGGCCGGCATCGCGATGGGCCTGATCAAGGACGGCAACCGCTTCGCCGTGCTGACCGACATCCTGGGCGATGAAGATCATCTGGGCGATATGGACTTCAAGGTGGCCGGCACCACCGGCGGCATCACCGCGCTGCAGATGGACATCAAGATCCAGGGCATCACCAAGGAAATCATGCAGGTCGCACTGGCTCAGGCCAAGGAAGCGCGTCTGCACATCCTGGGCAAGATGGTCGAGGCGATGGGCGTGGCCAATACCGAGGTGTCGCAGTTCGCGCCGCGTCTGTACACCATCAAGATCAATCCGGAAAAGATCCGTGACGTGATCGGCAAGGGCGGCGCCACCATCCGCGCGCTGACCGAGGAAACCGGCACGACCATCGACATCGGTGAAGACGGCACGATCACGATCGCATCGACCGATGCCGACAAGGCCGAGCACGCCAAGCGTCGCATCCAGGAGATCACCGCCGAAGTCGAGATCGGCAAGATCTACGAAGGCCCGATCACCAAGATTCTGGACTTCGGTGCCCTGGTGAACCTGCTGCCCGGCAAGGATGGTCTGCTGCACATCAGCCAGATCGCCCATCAGCGTGTCGAGAAGGTCACCGACTTCCTGAAGGAAGGCCAGATCGTCAAGGTCAAGGTGCTGGAGACCGATGAGAAGGGTCGCATCAAGCTGTCGATGAAGGCGCTGCTGGACCGCGATGCGGCGCCGGTGGCGGCTCCTCAGGAAGACGCTGCGCCGCAAGAGTAAGCAAGGACGCATGAAGGCCATTGCCATCAGCCGCCCCGGCGGCCCCGAAGTGTTGCAGCTCATCGAGCGGCCCGATCCCGTTGCCGGGCTTGGGGAGCTCTTGATCGCGGTCGAGGCCTATGGCATCAACCGCCCCGATGTGCTGCAGCGCAAGGGGGCGTATCCGCCGCCGGCGGGTGCCAGCGATCTGCCGGGCCTGGAGGTGGCCGGCCGGATTGTGGCTGGCGATGCGGCCGAGCTGGCTGCCGCCGGCCTCAAGCTGGGCGATGCCGTCTGCGCCTTGGTGGCTGGCGGTGGCTATGCGCAGCTGTGCGTGGCGCCGATCGCGCAATGTCTGCCGGTGCCGGCGGGCTGGAGCATGGCCGAGGCCGCCAGCCTGCCGGAGACCTTTTTTACCGTCTGGTCGAATGTGTTCGAGCGGGCGCGCCTGCAGCCGGGCGAAAGCCTGTTGGTGCATGGCGGCAGCAGCGGCATCGGCGTCACGGCGATCCAGATCGCCAAGGCGCTGGGCTCGCGGGTGCTGGTCACGGTCGGCACTGCCGACAAGGCCGAAGCCTGCCTGAAGCTGGGTGCGGATGTCGTGATCAACTACAAGACCCAGGACTTCGTCGCCGAGGTCAAGGCGGCGACCGAAGGGCGTGGCGTCGATGTGATCCTGGACATGGTGGCCGGGGCTTATGTGGAGCGCGGTGTGCAATGCCTGGCCGACGATGGCCGCATGGTCATCATCGCGGTGCAGGGTGGGGTGGACGCCAGGTTCGATGCCGGTGCCGTGCTGCGTCGTCGGCTGACGATCAGCGGCTCGACCCTGCGGCCGCGCTCGCTGGCGTTCAAGGCCGGCATCGCCAGCGCGCTGCGTGAGCGCGTCTGGCCGCTGCTGGTGTCGCGAGCAGTTGTTCCCGTCATCTATCGCACTTTTGCTGCCGATCAGGCCGCGGCCGCCCACGGCTTGATGGAGTCGGGCGAGCATGTCGGCAAGATCGTGCTGAGCTGGTAAGTCTGGAGTATTCGATGCGCAAGAAACTGGTCGTGGGCAACTGGAAGATGCATGGCAGCCGCGCTGCCAATGCGCTTTTGCTGGCCGGTCTGAAAGAAGCGGGGCCGTGGAGTGCCGATGTGGCGGTCTGCGTGCCGTTTCCCTACATCAGCGAAACCGCGCTGGCGCTGACCGGCGCGGCCATCGCTTTCGGTGCCCAGGATTGCTCGGCACACGAGCAGGGCGCTTACACCGGCGAAGTCTCGTCGGCGATGCTGGCCGATATCGGCTGCCGCTATGTGATCGTCGGTCATTCCGAGCGCCGTGCCTACCACCAGGAGAGCGATCAACTGGTGGCCGACAAGGCCAAGGCAGCGTTGGCGCATGGCGTGACGCCCATCGTCTGCGTCGGCGAAACGCTGGCCGAACGCGAGGCGGGTCAGACCGAGCTGGTCGTCAAGCGCCAGCTGGCGGCGGTGATCCACACGCTGACGCATTGCATCGGCGAGATCGTGCTGGCCTATGAGCCGGTCTGGGCCATCGGTACCGGGCTGACGGCCTCGCCCGAACAGGCGCAGGCGGTGCATGCGGTGCTGCGCACGCAGCTGCATGCGGCCACGCAGAAGTCCGATTCGATGCGCATTCTCTATGGCGGCAGCGTCAAGGCCGACAATGCCGCGCAGCTGTTTGCCCAGCCCGATATCGATGGCGGCCTGATCGGCGGCGCGGCCTTGAAGGCAGCGGATTTTGCCGCCATCTGCCGCGCGGCGCATTGACGAATAAACAGACATGCCGCGCCGGTGCGCGGCATCAAGAAGAATCTTTGGAGTGAATTGAGATGCAAGTTTTCATGAATCTGGTGCTGATCGTTCAGCTGCTGAGTGCGTTGACGATGATCGGTCTGGTGCTGGTGCAGCATGGCAAGGGCGCCGATATGGGCGCCTCCTTCGGCAGTGGTGCCTCGGGCAGTCTGTTCGGGGCGACCGGCAGCGCCAACTTCCTGTCGCGCAGCACGGCGATCTGCGCCACGGTGTTTTTTGCCTGCACGCTGGCGCTGGCCTATATGGGCAACCAGCGCGCCGGCGCGGCCGCTGGTGGTGAGAGCGTGCTGGACCGCGCGGCGCCGGCGAGCGCGCCGGCTTCGGGCGCTGCGGCGATTCCGGGCGCCGTGCCTGCGGCGCTGCCGGCCGCCTCCGCTGCCTCGAACTGAGCACCTTGAGCCTCGTCATGCAGGGCGCACAAGACCTGCATGAGCTTGGCAAAATCCTTCATCAGCTCTTCAGAAGCTAGGGATTTTCGGTATAGAATTCGAGGCTGTCTGGGAGCAAACCTCAAGCCACCAGGCAGTAGCGAAAGTAATTGACAGCCGTCGTGGTGAAATTGGTAGACACGCTATCTTGAGGGGGTAGTGGCGAAAGCTGTGCGAGTTCGAGTCTCGCCGACGGCACCAGATCAATCGGTTAGCATTCTTCGGGCTGGAGCCCTGAATCTGCTGATCGAAGCGCCCTGTCGCAGCGGGTATCTCCGAGGAGGCTTGCTGTAGGGGACAAGGCGGGCGCGGTCCGTAAGCGAATGATTTCGCTGGCGGCGCGCCCGTTGCTTTTTTTCGAAATTCGGCTGCGGTGCCTGGAGGTGCTGCGGTGGATCACTAGAGCGTCAACCATGAACTTGGATCAGTACCTACCCGTCATCCTCTTCATCCTGGTCGGCGCAGGCGTCGGCGTGGCGCCCCAGGTGCTGGGCTTTCTGCTCGGACCGAACCGGCCGGATCAGGCCAAGAACTCCCCTTACGAATGCGGCTTCGAGGCTTTTGAAGACGCGCGCATGAAATTCGATGTGCGCTATTACCTCGTGGCCATTCTGTTCATTTTGTTTGACCTGGAAATCGCCTTCCTGTTTCCCTGGGCTGTGTCCTTGCGCGAGATTGGTGCGGCGGGTTTCTGGGCCATGATGATTTTCCTCGGCATTCTGGTCGTGGGTTTTGCCTACGAGTGGAAAAAAGGCGCCCTGGACTGGGAATAAACAAGGCTTGACCCGAAGGCACACCCCATGGGCATCGAAGGCGTTTTGAAAGAGGGCTTTGTCACCACCTCGGTCGACAAGTTGATCAACTGGTCCAAGACCGGGTCGTTGTGGCCGATGACCTTTGGTCTGGCCTGCTGTGCGGTCGAGATGATGCATGCGGGCGCGGCCCGTTATGACATCGATCGCTTCGGCATGCTGTTCCGGCCCAGCCCGCGGCAGTCCGATCTGATGATCGTGGCCGGCACCCTGTGCAACAAGATGGCGCCGGCGCTGCGCAAGGTCTACGACCAGATGGCCGAGCCGCGCTGGGTGCTGTCGATGGGCTCCTGCGCCAATGGCGGCGGCTACTATCACTACAGCTACTCGGTGGTGCGCGGCTGCGACCGCATCGTGCCGGTCGATGTCTATGTGCCGGGCTGTCCGCCGACGGCCGAGGCCCTGCTGTACGGCATCTTGCAGCTGCAGGCCAAGATCCGCCGCGAAAACACCATCGCGCGCTGAAGGTTAGGCATTCATGAGCAAACTTGACACCCTGCAAGCCGCGCTGGAAGCAGCGCTGGGCGGCCAGATCCAGAGCCTCAAGCGCGAGTTCGGCGAGATCACCATCCAGGTGGCGGCGGCCGACTATCTGGCGGTGGCGACCACCTTGCGTGATCACGCCGAGCTGAAGTTCGAGCAGCTGATCGATCTTTGCGGCCTGGACTACAGCGACTATGGCAACGGTGGCTACGAAGGCCCGCGCTTTGCCGTCGCGACCCATCTGCTGTCGGTCAGCAAGAACTGGCGTGTGCGGCTGAAGGTGTTCTGCCCGGACGATGACCTGCCCCTCGTGGCGGCGCTGACGCCTGTCTGGAACGCGGCCAACTGGTTTGAGCGCGAAGCGTTCGATCTCTACGGCATCATCTTCGAAGGTCATGAAGACCTGCGCCGCATCCTGACCGACTACGGTTTCATCGGCCACCCGATGCGCAAGGACTTCCCGACCTCGGGCCATGTCGAAATGCGCTACGACGCCGAGCAAAAGCGCGTGATCTACCAGCCGGTGACGATAGAGCCGCGTGAGATCACGCCGCGCATCATCCGCGAAGAAAACTACGGCGGACTCTGAACCATGGCCGAGATCAAGAACTACACCCTCAATTTCGGTCCTCAGCATCCGGCCGCCCACGGCGTGTTGCGCCTGGTGCTGGAGCTCGACGGCGAAGTGATCCAGCGCGCCGATCCGCATATCGGCCTGCTGCACCGCGCCACCGAGAAGCTGGCCGAGAGCAAGACCTATATCCAGTCGCTGCCCTATATGGACCGTCTCGACTATGTGTCGATGATGGCCAATGAGCAGGCCTACTGCCTGGCGATCGAGAAGATGCTGGGCATCGCGGTGCCGATCCGTGCGCAGTACATCCGCGTGATGTTTGCCGAGATCACCCGGCTGCTGAACCACCTGATGTGGCTGGGCGCGCACGGGCTGGACTGCGGCGCGATGAATGTGCTGATCTACGCCTTCCGCGAGCGCGAAGACCTGTTCGATATGTACGAGGCGGTGTCGGGCGCGCGCATGCATGCGGCCTACTTCCGTCCGGGCGGCGTCTACCGCGATCTGCCGGACGTGATGCCACAATACCAGGTCAGCAAGATCAAGAACGCCAAGACCATTGCGATGCTCAATGAGAATCGCTCGGGCTCCTTGCTGGACTTCATCGAGGACTTCTGCAAGCGCTTCCCGAAGAACGTCGACGACTACGAAACCCTGCTGACCGACAACCGCATCTGGAAGCAGCGCACTGTCGGCATCGGTGTGCTGACGCCCGAGCGCGCGCTGAACCTGGGCCTGACCGGCCCGATGCTGCGCGGCTGCGGCATCCCCTGGGACCTGCGCAAGACCCAGCCCTACGATGCCTATGCCCACGTCGATTTCGATGTGCCGGTCGGCACCAACGGCGACACCTACGACCGCTATGTGGTACGCGTCGAGGAGATGCGCCAGTCCAACCGCATCATCCAGCAGTGCGTCGAGTGGCTGCGCAAGAACCCCGGCCCGGTCATCACCGACAACCACAAGGTGGCGCCGCCGGCCCGTGTGGGCATGAAGTCGAATATGGAGGAGCTGATCCACCACTTCAAGCTCTTTACCGAGGGCTTCAAGGTGCCCGAGGGCGAAGCCTATGCGGCGGTCGAGCACCCGAAGGGCGAGTTCGGCATCTATATCGTCAGCGATGGCGCCAACAAGCCTTACCGCCTGAAGATCCGTGCACCGGGCTTCTCGCATCTGGCGGCGCTGGATGAGATGGCGCGCGGCCATATGCTGGCCGATGCCGTGGCCATCATCGGCACGATGGACATCGTGTTCGGCGAGATTGATCGGTGAGTGAAGCGATGAGCACTGAATACATCCTGAGCGAGGCCACGGCCGCGCGTTTCGCGCGCGAAGTGGCGAAGTACCCGAGCGATCAGAAGCAGTCGGCCGTGATGGCCTGCCTGGCTATCGTCCAGCAGGAGCAGGGCCATGTGTCGCGCGCCAGCGAGGACGCCATTGCCGCTTACCTGGGCATGCCCGCCATCGCCGTGTACGAGGTCACGACCTTCTACAACATGTACAACCAGCGTCCGCTGGGCCAGTTCAAGCTGAACGTCTGCACCAATCTGCCCTGCCAGCTGCGCGACGGCCAGCAGGCGCTCGAGCATCTGTGCAAGAAGCTCGGCGTGGACGAGGGTGGCACGACGGCCGATGGCTTGTTCACCGTGCAGAAGAGCGAATGCCTGGGCGCCTGTGCCGACGCACCGGTGATGCTGGTCAATGACCGCCAGATGTGCAGCTTCATGAGCCACCAGCGCCTCGACGAACTCGTCGACGTGCTCAAGGCCAACGCTGCGAAGAACTGAGGGAAAGCATGCTGGATCTCTCCAAGTTTCAAGCCAAGGGCGACGAGACCTGTTTCCACGACCGCCATATCGGCGCCCAGATCTATGCCGATTTGGACGGCAGCAACTGGGGTCTGAAGGACTATGTCGCGCGCGGCGGCTATCAGGCGCTGCGCAAGATCCTGAAGGGCGAGGGCACGGCCGACGGCGCGCCGATGAGCTCCGATCAGGTGATCGCCGAGGTCAAGGCCTCGGGCCTGCGCGGCCGCGGCGGCGCGGGCTTCCCGACCGGCCTGAAGTGGAGCTTCATGCCGCGCCAGTTCCCCGGTGCCAAGTACCTGGTCTGCAACTCGGACGAGGGCGAGCCGGGCACCTGCAAGGACCGCGACATCCTGATGTACAACCCGCACATCGTCATCGAGGGCATGGCCATTGCCGCCTTCGCGATGGGCATCAAGGTGGGCTACAACTACATCCACGGCGAGATCTTCGAGGTCTACGAGCGCTTTGAAGCGGCGCTGGAAGAAGCCCGCGCCGCCGGCTTCCTCGGTGAGCACATCCTGGGTTCGGATTTCAGCTTCCAGCTGCATGCCTTCCATGGCTTCGGCGCCTACATCTGCGGCGAGGAAACGGCGCTGCTGGAGTCGCTCGAAGGCAAGAAGGGCCAGCCGCGCTTCAAGCCGCCGTTCCCGGCCAGCTTCGGCCTGTACGGCAAGCCCACGACGATCAACAACACCGAGACCTTCGCCGCGGTGCCCTGGATCATCCGCAACGGCGGCCAGCCCTATCTGGAGATCGGCAAGCCGAACAACGGCGGCACCAAGATCTTCTCGGTCTCGGGCGATGTCGAGCGCCCCGGCAACTACGAGATCCCGCTGGGCACGCCGTTTGCCAAGTTGCTGGAACTGGCCGGTGGCGTGCGCAAGGGTCGCCAGCTGAAGGCGGTGATTCCTGGCGGCTCCTCGTCGCCGGTGCTGACCGCCGAGGTGATGATGAACTGCACGATGGACTATGACTCCATCGCCAAGGCCGGCTCGATGCTGGGCTCGGGTGCGGTCATCGTGATGGACGATTCGCGCTGCATGGTCAAGAGCCTGCTGCGCCTGTCCTACTTCTATGCGCATGAGAGCTGCGGCCAGTGCACGCCCTGCCGCGAAGGCACGGGCTGGATGCACCGCGTGGTCGAGCGCATCGCCAACGGCCAGGGCAGGGCGGAAGACATCGACTTGCTGAACTCGGTGGCCGACAACATCCAGGGCCGCACCATCTGCGCGCTGGGCGATGCCGCCGCGATGCCGGTGCGCGCGATGATCAAGAATTTCAAAAACGAGTTCGTTCATCTGATCGAACACAAAACGGCTCTGGTGCCGGCCTCGGTCTGAGGCAGGACAGGACACGACATGATTGAAATCGAACTCGACGGCCAGAAGGTGGAGGTCTTGGAGGGCAGCATGGTGATGCATGCCGCCGAGAAGGCCGGCACCTACATCCCGCATTTCTGCTATCACAAGAAGCTCTCGATCGCCGCCAACTGCCGCATGTGCCTGGTCGACGTCGAGAAGGCGCCCAAGCCCATGCCCGCCTGCGCGACGCCGGTGACCCAGGGCATGATCGTCCGCACCAAGAGCGAGAAGGCGGTCAAGGCCCAGCAGGGCGTGATGGAGTTCCTGCTGATCAACCACCCGCTGGACTGCCCAATCTGCGATCAAGGCGGCGAGTGCCAGCTGCAGGATCTGGCGGTCGGCTATGGCGGCAGCAAATCGCGCTACTCGGAAGAGAAGCGCGTGGTCTTCCACAAGAATGTCGGCCCGCTGATCTCGATGGAAGAGATGAGCCGTTGCATCCATTGCACCCGCTGCGTGCGCTTCGGCCAGGAAATCGCCGGCGTGATGGAACTGGGCATGGCGCATCGCGGCGAGCATGCCGAGATCCAGACCTTTGTCGGCCGCTCGGTGGACTCCGAGCTGTCGGGCAATATGATCGATATCTGCCCGGTCGGCGCGCTGACCAGCAAGCCCTTCCGCTACAGCGCCCGCACCTGGGAGCTGTCGCGCCGCAAGAGCGTGTCTCCGCATGACAGCACCGGTGCCAACCTGATCGTCCAGGTCAAGGGCAAGCAGGTGATGCGCGTCGTGCCGCTGGAAAACGAGGCCGTCAACGAATGCTGGATCGCCGACCGCGACCGCTTCTCCTATGAGTCGCTGAACAGCGACCAGCGCCTGAGCGCGCCGATGATCAAGCAGGGCGGCGCCTGGAAGACGGTCGACTGGAGCACGGCGCTCGAGTACGTGGCCAACGGCCTGAAGCTGGTGCGCGCCGAACACGGCGCCGCTGCCATCGGTGCACTGGGCTCGGCCCACAGCACGATCGAAGAGCTGCACCTGCTGGCCGCGCTGGTGCGCGGCCTGGGCAGCGACAACGTCGACCACCGCCTGCGCCATGCCGACTTCGCCAATGTGGCCGAGTCGGGCCAGGCGCGCTGGCTGGGCAGCCCGATTGCCGCGCTGTCCGAGCTGGACCGTGCGCTGGTGATCGGTTCCTCGCTGCGCAAGGACCATCCGCTGTTTGCCCAGCGCCTGCGCCAGGCGACCCGCCGCGGCGCCCAGGTGCTGAGCCTGAACGCCAGCGAAGAGGACTGGCTGATGCCCGTCGCGGCCCGCATCACGGTGGCACCGAGCGCCTGGCTGCAGTCGCTGGCCGACATCGCCGCTGCGATCTCCGCCAGCACCGGCGCTGCCGCTCCGGCCACCGGCGAAGCGACCGAAGCGGCCAAGGCCGTTGCGGCCGCGCTGCTGTCCGGCGCCCGCAAGGCCGTGCTGCTGGGCAATGCGGCCGCCCAGCATCCGCAGGCTTCCAGCCTGCTGGTGCTGGCCAATTGGATCGCCGCACAGACCGGCGCCAGCGTCGGCTATCTGAGCGAAGCCGCCAACACGGTCGGCGCCCAGCTGGCCCGCGCGCTGCCGCAGCAAGGCGGCCTGAATGCCGGCCAGATGCTGGGCGGCGAGGCACTGAAGGCCGTGCTGGTGCTGAACACCGATCCGGTGCTGGACAGCGCCAACGCCGCCGCCGCCGCCAAGGCCCTGGCTGCGGCCGAGATGGTCGTCGTGATGAGCCCGTTCAAGAGTGGTCTGGAGTATGCCGATGTGCTGCTGCCGACCGCGCCCTTTACCGAGACCTCGGGCACTTTCGTCAACGCCGAGGGCAGGGCGCAGAGCTTTGTCGGCGTCGTGCCGCCGCTGGCCGAGACCCGTCCGGGCTGGAAGATCCTGCGCGTGCTGGGCAATCTGCTGGCGCTCGAGGGCTTCGGCTACGAGAGCTCGGAGCAGGTGCGCAACGAGGTGCTGGGGGCTGGTGCCGATCTGGGCGCGCGCCTGAGCAATGCCTCGACGGCCAGCGTGCAGACGGCCGCTGCGCCCGCCGGCATCGAGCGCCTGGCGCCGGTGCCCATCTATGCGGCCGACGCGCTGGTGCGCCACTCGACCTCGCTGCAGCTGACGGCCGATGCGCGCGGCGCCGCGGTGGCCGGTCTGCCCAAGCAGCTCTGGGAACAACTGGGCCTGGCGGAGGGTGCGCGTGTGCGCATCACGCAGGAGGGCGCCGGCGCGGCCGAACTGCCGGCCCGACTGGAAGCCGGCCTGGCGGCCAACACGCTGCGGGTGCCGGCCGGTCTGGTGGAAACAGCGGCCCTGGGTGCGATGTTCGGCACCCTGACGGTCAGCAAGGCCTGAGGCGACGAGGACAATAATGATTGAATCCCTCTACCAAGGTGGCGCTGCGCTGCTGGGCGGCATCTCTCCGCTGATCTGGCCGGTGCTCTGGAGCCTGATCAAGATCATCGCGGTGGTCGCACCGCTGATGATTTGCGTGGCCTATCTGACGCTCTGGGAGCGCAAGGCCATCGGCTGGTCGCAGATCCGCCCGGGCCCGAACCGCGTCGGCCCCTACGGCCTGCTGACCCCGATCGCCGATGCGGTGAAGCTGATCTTCAAGGAGATCATCGTCCCGACGGCGGCCAACAAGGGCCTGTTCTTCCTCGGTCCCATCATGACCATCATGCCGGCGCTGGCGGCCTGGGCGGTCATCCCCTTCGGCCCCGACGCGGCCGTGGCCAATGTCAACGCCGGCCTGCTGTTCCTGATGGCCATCACCTCGCTGGAGGTCTACGGCGTGATCATCGCCGGCTGGGCCTCGAACTCGAAGTACGCCTTCCTGGGCGCGCTGCGCGCCTCGGCCCAGATGGTGTCCTACGAGATCGCGATGGGCTTCTGCCTGGTGGTCGTGCTGATGGTGTCGGGCAGCATGTACATGACGGACATCGTTGTGCTGCAGACCAAGGGCATGTTCGCCGACATGGGCCTGACCTTCCTGTCCTGGAACTGGCTGCCGCTGCTGCCTATCTTCGTCGTCTACTTCATCTCCGGCCTGGCCGAGACCAACCGTCACCCCTTTGACGTGGTCGAGGGTGAATCGGAGATCGTCGCCGGCCACATGATCGAGTACTCGGGCATGTCCTTCGCGATGTTCTTCCTGGCCGAGTACGCCAATATGATCCTGGTCTCGGCCCTGGCCGTGATCCTGTTCCTGGGCGGCTGGTCGGCACCGATTTCCTTCAGCCTCCTGGGCATGGAAACGCCGAGCTTCATCCAGAACACGATGGCGCTCTGGAACTGGGCCTGGCTGTTCGGCAAGACCTTTGTTGTCGTGACCATGTTCCTGTGGGTCCGTGCCACTTTCCCGCGCTTCCGCTACGACCAGATCATGCGTCTGGGCTGGAAGATCTTCATTCCCGTGACTCTGATCTGGCTGGTCGTCGTTGGCCTGTGGATCCAGTCTCCGTTCAATATCTGGAAGTGAGTCTGCAGCAATGAGCTCCTTCAGCCATTTCGTCAAGAGCTTCATGCTCACCGAGCTGTTCAAGGGCATGGCCCTGACCGGCCGGCATTTCCTGTCGCGCAATATCACGGTGCAGTTCCCGGAAGAGAAGACACCGCTGTCGCCGCGCTTCCGCGGCCTGCATGCGCTGCGCCGTTATGAGAACGGCGAAGAGCGCTGCATCGCCTGCAAGCTCTGCGAGGCCGTCTGCCCGGCGATGGCCATCACGATCGAGAGCGATGTGCGTGAGGACGGCTCGCGCCGCACCACGCGCTACGACATCGATCTGACCAAGTGCATCTTCTGCGGCTTCTGCGAGGAAAGCTGCCCGGTGGACTCCATCGTCGAGACCTCGATCTTCGAATACCACGGCGAAAAGCGTGGCGATCTGTACTTCACCAAGGACATGCTCCTGGCCGTCGGCGACCGCTACGAAAAAGAAATCGCAGCCCAAAAGGAGGCCGACGCCAAGTACCGCTGAGGCCTTGCACCCGCTGCTCAAGCGGGTGTCGGTCTGAAGCTGTGCCTGCTGGAACCCCATGGATACCATCACCGCGCTGTTCTATGTCTTCTCGGCCGTCCTTCTGGGCGCGGCGTTTCGCGTCATCACGGCGCGATCCACCGTGCACTCGGCCCTGTTCCTGATCCTGGCCTTCTTCAATGCCTCCTGCATCTGGATGCTGCTGAAGGCCGAGTTCCTGGCCATCACCCTGGTGCTGGTCTATATCGGCGCCGTGATGGTGCTGTTCCTCTTCGTCGTGATGATGCTGGACATCAACTCCGATGAAGGGGCTAGCGCGATTCGCGAGGGCTTCTGGAAGCATCTGCCGCTGGCCGGCCTGGTCGGCGCGCTGATCGCGCTGGAGATGGCGGCCGTGCTGATGGGCGGTTTCCGCCTGACCGAGGCCGCACCGCTGAGCGAGGCCGCGGTCAAGCTCGGCAATACCAAGCTGCTGGGCATTGCGATCTACACGCAGTACCTGTATCCGCTGCAGATCGCGGCCGTGCTGCTGCTGGTGGCCATCATCGCGGCGATCGCGCTGACCCTGCGTCGCCGCAAGGACTCGCGCAGCCAGGACGCCTCGGAGCAGGTCAAGGTCACCAAGGCGCAGCGCCTGCGCATCGTCAAGATGGCACCGACGGTGGAGCAAGCCGCCACCCCGGCCGCCGACAACACGCAAGGAGGCGCATGATGCTGGCGCTCACGCTTGGCCATTTCCTGACCCTGGGCGCGATCCTGTTCGCGCTGTCGGTGATCGGCATCTTCCTGAACCGCAAGAACCTGATCGTGCTGCTGATGGCGATCGAGCTGATGCTCTTGGCGGTCAACCTGAACTTCGTCGCCTTCTCCCACTATCTGGGTGATATGGCCGGCCAGGTCTTTGTGTTCTTCATCCTGACCGTGGCGGCCGCCGAGTCGGCCATCGGCCTGGCGATCCTGGTCGTGCTGTTCCGCAACCGCGCCAGCATCAATGTGGAAGAACTGGACGCCTTGAAGGGCTGATGACTATGTCCGCAACACTTTCACAAAACATGCTGCTGGCGGTGCCGCTGGCACCCCTGGTCGGCGCGATCGCGGCCGGCTTCTTCGGCAAGCAGATCGGCCGTCGTGGCGCTCACAGCATCACCATCCTGGGCGTGCTGATCTCCTTCATCATCTCGGCGATGGTGCTGAAGTCGGTCGCCATCGACGGTGCCCGCTTCAACCAGACCATCTACGAATGGATGGTCATCGGCGGCCTGAAGATGGAGGTCGGCTTCCTGGTCGACGGCCTGACCGCGATGATGATGTGCGTTGTGACCTTTGTGTCGCTGATGGTGCACATCTACACCATCGGCTATATGGAAGAGGATCCGGGCTACCAGCGCTTTTTCAGCTACATCTCGCTGTTCACCTTCTCGATGCTGATGCTCGTGATGAGCAACAACATGCTGCAGCTGTTCTTCGGCTGGGAGGCGGTGGGCCTGGTGTCGTATCTGCTGATCGGCTTCTGGTACACCAAGCCGACCGCGATCTTCGCGAACATGAAGGCCTTCCTGGTCAACCGGGTCGGTGACTTCGGCTTCATCCTGGGCATCGGCCTGCTGGTGGCCTACGGCGGCTCGCTGAACTACGGCGAGACCTTTGCCAAGGCCAATGAGCTGGCGCAGATCAAGTTCAACGCCCCGCTGTGGGGCTCGGACTGGATGATGCTCAGCGTCGCCTGCATCTGCCTGTTCATCGGCGCGATGGGCAAGAGCGCGCAGTTCCCGCTGCATGTCTGGCTGCCCGACTCGATGGAAGGCCCGACCCCGATCTCCGCGCTGATCCACGCCGCCACCATGGTGACGGCCGGCATCTTCATGGTGGCCCGCATGTCGCCGCTGTTCGAGCTGAGCGACACCGCACTGAACTTCGTGCTGGTGATCGGCGCGATCACCGCGCTGTTCATGGGCTTTCTGGGTATCATCCAGAACGACATCAAGCGTGTCGTCGCCTACTCGACGCTGTCGCAGCTCGGCTATATGACGGTGGCGCTGGGTGCCTCGGCCTACTCGGTCGCGGTCTTCCACCTGATGACGCACGCCTTCTTCAAGGCCCTGCTGTTCCTCGGCGCCGGCTCGGTCATCATCGGCATGCACCATGACCAGGACATCCGCAATATGGGCGGCCTGCGCAAGTACATGCCCATCACCTGGATCACCGCCTTGCTGGGCTCGCTGGCCCTGATCGGCACGCCCTTCTTTGCCGGTTTCTACTCGAAGGACAGCATCATCCTGGCGGTCCAGGCCAGCACGCTGCCGGGTGCGAGCTTTGCCTATTTCGCGGTGGTGGCCGGCGTCTTCGTGACGGCCTTCTACAGCTTCCGCATGTATTTCCTGGTCTTCCACGGCAAGGAAAACTTCCACCACAAGCCCTTCCCTGGCGAGCACGACCATCATGATGACCACGGTCATCACGAGCCGCACACCCCGCACGAGTCGCCCTGGGTGGTGACCGCGCCGCTGGTGCTGCTGGCCATCCCCTCGGTGGTGATCGGTTTCCTGGCGATCCAGCCGATGCTGTTCGGCGACTTCTTCAAGGACGCCATCATCATCAACACGGCGGCGCATCCGGCCATGGCCTCGCTGGCCGAGCACTTCCATGGCGCGGTGGCGATGGCCACGCACGGCTTCATGACCCTGCCGTTCTGGCTGGCTGTGGCCGGTGTCGTGACCGCCTATCTGTTCTATATGGTCTGGCCGGCGGTCCCGGTGGCGCTGGGCAAGATCCTGCGTCCGCTGGTCATCGTGCTCGAGAACAAGTACTTCATGGACTGGTTCAACGAGAACGTGCTGGCCCGCGCCGCGCGCGGTCTCGGTCTGGCCGCCTGGAAGGGCGGCGATCAAGGCCTCATCGACGGCCTCTTGATCAATGGCTCGGCCCGTGGCATCGGCGGTATCGCCGGCCTGGTGCGCCGTGTTCAGACCGGCCATCTGTACTGGTATGCCCTGGTGATGATTCTGGGCGTGATCGGCCTGATGAGCTGGCAGCTGTGGCCCTATATAGGCCCTCAATTCAGAGCCCTGGCGGGCCTGTGAGCAAGGGCGGAGAAAAATAATGGGATTGTTGAGTCTTGCCATCTGGTTGCCCATCTTCAGCGGCCTTGCGCTGCTGGCCCTGGGGCGTGACAGCCAGGCCACCAACGCACGCTGGATGGCGCTGATCGCCGCGCTGGCGAGCTTCGCGGTGACCGTGCCGCTGATCACCGGCTTCGATACCTCGACCGCCGCGATGCAGTTCAGCGAGAAGCTGGCCTGGATCGAGCGCTTCAATGTGATGTACCACCTGGGTGTCGACGGCATCTCGATGTGGTTCGTGCCGCTGACGGCCTTCATCACGGTGATCGTCGTGATCGCCGCCTGGGAGGTGATCGAGGAGCGCGTCAATCAGTACATGGGCGCCTTCCTGATCCTGTCGGGTCTGATGGTCGGCGTGTTCTCGGCGCTGGACGGCTTGCTGTTCTATGTGTTCTTCGAGGCCACGCTGATCCCGATGTACATCATCATCGGCGTCTGGGGCGGCGCCAACCGCGTCTACGCGGCCTTCAAGTTCTTCCTCTACACGCTGGCCGGTTCGCTGTTGATGCTGATCGCGCTGCTGTATCTGTACTTCCAGTCCGGCGGTTCCTTCGACATCCAGACCTGGCACAAGCTGCCGCTGCCGATGACGGCGCAGACGCTGCTGTTCTTCGCCTTCCTGGCGGCCTTCGCGGTCAAGGTGCCGATGTGGCCGGTGCACACCTGGCTGCCCGATGCCCACGTCGAGGCGCCCACCGGCGGCTCGGTGGTGCTGGCCGCCATCATGCTGAAGCTCGGCGCCTACGGCTTCCTGCGCTTCTCGATGCCGATCGCGCCCGATGCGGCCCACCACTGGTCCTGGGTCATCATCGCGATGTCGCTGATCGCGGTGGTCTACATCGGCCTGGTGGCCCTGGTGCAGAAGGACATGAAGAAGCTGGTGGCCTATTCCTCGATCGCCCACATGGGCTTCGTGACGCTGGGCTTCTTCATCTTCAACGAGCTGGGCGTGGCCGGCGGCCTGGTGCAGATGATCTCGCACGGCTTTGTCTCCGGCGCGATGTTCCTGTGCATCGGCGTGCTCTACGACCGCGTGCATTCGCGTGAGATCGCGGCCTATGGTGGCGTGGTCAACACCATGCCCAAGTTCGCCGCCTTCGCGCTGTTCTTCGCGATGGCCAATTGCGGCCTGCCCGCCACCGCCGGTTTCGTCGGCGAGTGGATGGTGATCATCGGCACGGTGCAGTACGACTTCTGGCTTGGCGCGATCGCCGCCACCGCGCTGATCTTCGGCGCCGCCTACACGCTGTGGATGTACAAGCGCGTCTACTTCGGCCCGATGACCAATGACAATGTGCGCGCGCTGACCGACATCAATGCGCGTGAATTCCTGATGCTGGCCGTGCTGGCCCTGGCTACGCTGTTCATGGGCCTCTACCCCAAACCCTTCACCGACGTGATGCAGGTTTCGGTGACCGAGCTGCTCAAGCATGTGGCCACCAGCAAGCTGGGTGGAGTCTGAGATGGGCCAAGCAACAATGACGACTATGAACTGGCTCGCGGTTTATCCCGAAATCATCCTGCTGGCCATGGCCTGCGTCGTGGCCATGGTGGACCTGTGGGTCACCGACCCGGCACGCCGCCCGACCTACTGGCTGACCCAGCTGACCCTGGTGGTTGTCGGCGCCATGCATCTGAATGCCTTCAATGGCGGCGTCACCGAATCGGCGATGCAGGGCATGGTGGTGTCCGACCCGATGGGCCATCTGCTGGGCTTCTTCGCCTGCATTGCGACCTTCGTGACCCTGGTCTATGCGCGCCCCTATGCGGCCGAGCGCGAGATCCTGAAGGGCGAGCTGTTCACGCTGAGCCTGTTCTCCCTGCTGGGCATCATGGTGATGCTGCAGGCCCACAACTTCCTGGTGCTCTATCTCGGCCTGGAATTGATGAGCCTGTCGCTGTATGCGCTGGTGGCGCTGCGCCGTGACCACGCGGTCTCGACCGAAGCGGCGATGAAGTACTTTGTGCTGGGCGCGCTGGCCAGCGGCTTCCTGCTCTACGGCCTGTCGATGATGTACGGCGCCACCGGCTCGCTGCACATCCCGCAGGTGTTCGATGTGATCGCCACCGGCGCCCCGAACAAGTCGGTGCTGGTGTTCGGCGTGGTCTTCGTGGTGGCAGGTCTTGCCTTCAAGCTGGGTGCAGCCCCCTTCCATATGTGGGTGCCCGACGTCTACCAGGGCGCGCCGACGGCGGTGACCCTGCTGATCGGCGCCGCACCCAAGCTGGCGGCATTCGCGATCACGATCCGCCTGCTGGTGGAGGGCATGCTGGGCCTGGCCTTCGATTGGCAGCAGATGCTGATCGTGCTGGCCGTGGTGTCGTTGGTGATCGGCAATCTGGCGGCCATCGCGCAGAGCAATCTCAAGCGCATGCTGGCCTACTCGACGATTGCGCAGATGGGCTTCATGCTGCTGGCGATGGCCTCGGGCGTGATCGGCGACAACCACGCCGGCATGGCCAATGCCTACAGCTCGGCGCTGTTCTACTCGGTCACCTATGTGCTGACGACGCTGGGCACCTTCGGCATGATCCTGCTGCTGTCGCGCCAGGGCCATGAGGCCGAGGAGATCAAGGACCTGGCCGGCCTGGCCAAGCGCAGCCCCTGGTTCGCGCTGGTGATGACCATCTTCATGTTCTCGCTGGCCGGCATCCCGCCGACTGCGGGCTTCTACGCCAAGCTGGCCGTGCTGCAAGCCATGGTCACCACCGGTTCCCAGCTCTATCTGGCGCTGGCGGTGTTTGCCGTCGTGCTGTCGCTGGTGGGGGCTTTTTACTACCTGCGCGTCATCAAGGTGATGTTCTTCGACGAGCCCACCGACAGCGCGCCGCTGAGCGCGCCGGCCGATGTGCGCGCCGTGATGTCGCTCAATGGCGCCGCCGTGCTGGTGTTCGGTCTGCTGCCCGGCGGCCTGATGGCCATGTGCGGCACCGCCATCGTCAAGCTGCTGGCTCCCTGACGCGCCGCGCTGAATGGATCAGTCCGCTGCCGTCTGGCTGGTGCTGCTTGTCGCGGTGATCGCGGCCAATGCGCCGTACTTCAGCAGCCGCGTGCTGCTGCTGGGCCCCAAGCGCGTCGCCAAGCCCTTTGGCTGGCGCGCGCTGGAGCTCTTGCTGCTGGCCCTGCTGACCCTGGCTCTGGGTTTCGCGCTGGAGTCCTACCAGGGCCAGCGCCAGCCGCAGGGCTGGGAGTTCTATGCGGCCGCGCTGTGCCTGTTCATCACGCTGGGTTTCCCCGGCTTTGTCTGGTGCTATCTGCGGCGGGGTCGACATGGCGGCTGAGGACAAGCGCAACCACAAGGACGAGGCGCTGCGCGAGCTGCAGCTCGATTCGACCCAGGTCTACCGCGGCCATTTTCTCGATGTGCGCCGGGACCGCATCCGCCTGCCGGACGGCGCCGAGGCTGCCCGCGAGTACATCGTCCATCCCGGTGCGGTGATGGTCGTGCCCCTGCTCGATGACGGCCGGCTGCTGATGGAGCGTCAGTACCGCTACCCGATGGGCCGGGTGATGCTGGAGTTCCCGGCCGGCAAGCTCGATGCAGGCGAGGCGCCGCTGCGCTGCGCGCAGCGCGAGCTGCTCGAGGAAACCGGCTACACCGCGCGTGAATGGGCCCATGCCGGCGTGCTGCACAACGCAATCGCCTATTCCGACGAGGGCATTCAGATCTTCTTCGCACGCGGTCTGACGGCCGGCGAGCGTCGCCTCGACGAGGGCGAATTCCTTGATCTGGTCACCCACACGCCGGCCGAGCTCGACGCGCTGGCCGCCAGCGGCGCCATGACCGATGCCAAGACCCTGATCGGCCTGCTGTGGCTGCAGCGCTGGCAGGCCGGTGCATGGGTATTGGACTGGCAGCCGGCGGGCTGAGGCCGGCCTGCCTATCATCGCGACCATGCTTGTCTTGAATCTGTCATGCAAGCGGGAGCACCGCTTCGAGGGCTGGTTCGGCTCAGCCAATGATTTCGAATCGCAGCTGGGCCGTGGCCTGGTCGGCTGCCCGGTCTGCGCGTCCACCGAGGTGCAGCGCCTGCCCAGCGCGCCGCGCCTGAACGTCTCGCATCTGCGCGGGCCTGCCGCCGAGCCCAAGCCCACGCCGCCCGCCGATCCGCAGCAGCAGGTCCAGCAGGCCGCCCTGCAGGCGGTCCAGCAACTGCTGGCCCGCACCGAGGATGTCGGCGAGCGCTTTGCCGAAGAGGCCCGCCGCATCCACTACGGCGAGGTCGAGCAGCGCGGCATCCGTGGCCGCGCCAGCCGCGAGGAAGCGGTGGCCCTGGCCGACGAGGGCATCGCGGTGATGGCGCTGGCCGTGCCCGAGGCGCTCAAGGGCACGCTGCAGTAGCACGCGGCTCGGCCGCCTCGGTCGCCGCCTGTCCGCTGTTTTCGCTGTTCAGCGGTGCAAAGCTTGCGTTTGTCGCAGCGGGCTGGGCCGGCCGCGTCCCGCGTGGCAAGATTCCCGGCTGGTGCGCTTCATGGGAGGCGCTCGCAAAACAATACCGGAGCCCCCTAGATGATGCGCCATCGCCTGCCCGCCCTTGTCCTCGTCAGCTCTTTGATACTCCTGCTGGGCGCCTGCGGCAAGCCCGGCGCCGACGGCGCGGGCACCGCCCAGGCGGCCAAGGCACCGGCCGCCGCCAAGCCGCTGCTGCTGTCCACCGAAGACCTGCAGTCCATGGGCTTGTCGACCTATGCCAGCGGCCCGGTGATCACCGGTTCGGTCCAGCCGGAAAAGCGCGCCGATCTGCGCGCCGAGGTGCAGGCCATGGTGCTGCAGGTGTTCAAGGAAAACGGCGAGAAGGTCCGGCGCGGCGATCTGCTGGTGCGGCTGGACGACAGCGCGATCCGCGAAACCCTGTCCTCGGCCGAGCAGGCGGCGCGTGCCGCCGCGCAGAGCTTCGAGCAGGCCGAGCGCCAGTTCCAGCGCATGAAGACCCTGCAGGCCCAGGGCATGAGTTCGATGCAGGCGATGGAAGACGCCGAGATCCGCCGCAACAACGCGCAAAGCGAGCTGGTGGAAGCCAAGGCACGCGCGGCCACTGCCCGCCAGCAGCTGCAGCGCACCGAGGCCCGCGCGCCGTTTGACGGCATCGTCTCCGACCGCAAGGTCTCGGCCGGCGATACCGCCCAGGTCGGCAAGGAGCTGGTCAAGGTGATAGACCCGAGCAGCATGCGTTTCGAAGGCCTGGTCTCGGCCGACCGCATGAGCGAGCTGAAGGTGGAGCAGACGGTCTTCTTCAAGGTCAACGGCTATACCCAGTCCGATTTCGAGGGCAAGGTGCGGCGCATCGCGGCGGCCGCCAACCCCACCACGCGCCAGGTCGAGGTGCTGGTTGATTTCGCCGGCGAGCAGCAGCCCGGCGTGGCCGGCCTCTACGCCGAGGGCCGGGTACAGAGCCAGAGCACCAGCGCGCTGATGCTGGCCGATGGCGCGATCCAGCGCGAGGGCGACCAGGCCTATGTCTGGCGCGTGCAGGACGGCAAGCTGGTCCGGGTGGCCGTCAAGCTGGGCGAGCGCGACGAGCGCCAGGGCCTCTACCAGGTCAGTGTCGGCCTCAAGCCGGGCGACCAGGTGCTGCGCCATCCGAACAATGCTCTGAGCGAAGGTCGTGCGGTGGAGTTTGCCAAGCCGGCTGCCGCCGCCGCATCGGCCTCCGCGAGCCGGGGAGGTTGAGATGTTTCTCTCCAACTTCAGTGTCAAGAAGCCGGTCGCGACCATCGTCATCATCATCAGCCTGATGGCCCTGGGGCTGCTGGCGCTCAACAAGCTGCGCGTCAACCAGATTCCCGATGTCGAGGAACCGGTGCTGGTGGTCAGCATCAACTATCCGGGCGCCTCGCCCGAGACGGCCGAGCGCGAGATCGTCAACCGCATCGAGAAATCGTTTCAGAGCATCGCCGGTGTCAAGGAGGTGCGTGCCACCGCCAATGAGGGCAGCGCCCAGATGGTGCTGATCTTCAACTTCGACAAGAACATGATCGAGGCGGCCGACGAGGTGCGCAACGCCATCGGCGCAGTGCGGCACAAGCTGCCGCTGGAAATGCGCGAGCCGGTGCTGCAGCGCTTCGACCCTTCGTCCCAGCCCATCATGCAGCTGGCGCTGTCGTCCAACAGCCAGAGCCATGCCGAGATCTCGCGCCTGGCCGAGGATGACCTGGCCGACAAGTTCCGCGCCATCAACGGCGTGGCCACGGTCAATGTCAACGGCGCGCTGAGCCGCGAGCTGTCGGTGCTGCTGCATGCGCAGAAGCTGCGCGAGTTCAACGTCTCGGTCACCGAGGTGGTCAACGCGCTGCGCAGCCAGAACACCACCGCGCCGGTTGGCAAGGTGCGCGGCAGCATGCAGGATCAGAGCATCCGGCTGCTGGGGCGCATCGAATCGCCGGCCGAGTTCGAGCAGATCGTCGTCAAGCGCCAGGGCGAGCAGCTGGTGCGTCTGGGCCAGGTGGCCAGCATCCGCGACGGCTTTGCCGAGCGCCAGAGCATCAGCGTGCGCAACGGCCACCCGAATGTGGGCCTGTCGGTGACGCGCTCCCGGGATGCCTCGACCGTGGCGGTGGCCAACGAGATCCGCAAGCTGGTCGCGGCGACGGCCAAGACCCTGCCGGCCGGCACCACGCTGGAGGTCACGCAGGACGGTGGCGAGGACGCCGAGAACAGCCTCAACAATGTGATCCATGCGCTGGTGTTCGGCGCCGGCCTGACGATTCTGGTCGTCTATGTGTTCCTGAACTCCTGGCGCTCGACGCTGATCACCGCCTTGTCGCTGCCGACCTCGGTGGTGGCCGCCTTCATCGCGGTCTGGCTGTGCGGCTTCACGCTGAACTTCATGAGCTTGCTGGGTCTGTCGCTGGCGATCGGCGTGCTGATCGATGACGCCATCGTGGTGCGCGAGAACATCGTGCGCCATATGGAGCGCGGTGCCGACCGGCGCAGCGCGGCGCTCAACGGCACGGCCGAGATCGGCATGGCCGTGGCCGCCACCACCTTCTCCATCGTCGCGGTCTTTGTGCCGGTGGCCTTCATGCCCGGTGTCTCGGGCGAGTGGTTCCGCCCCTTCGGCCTCACCGTCGTCGCCTCGGTGCTGGTCAGCCTGTTCATCTCCTTCACGCTGGATCCGATGCTGTCGGCCTTCTGGGGCGACCCTCCGGGCCATCATGAGGCGCCGAAGAAGGGCTTGTCGCTCTATCTGCAGCGCTTCAATGACTGGTTCGACCGCCAGGCCGACCGCTATGGCCAGGTGATCGCCTGGGCCCTGCATCACCGGCGCTGGATGGCCGCGTTCGCGGTGCTGAGCTTTGTGCTGGCGATCGCGCTGCAGGCCAAGTTCGGCGGCTCCAGCTTCCTGCCGGCGTCGGATGCCGGCACCATTGCCGTCGAGGTGCGCACCCCGGCCAGCTCCAGCCTCGAGTACTCGAAGCTGAAGATGGAGGCTGCCGCCAAGCTGGCACGCGAGATTCCCGAGACCAAGGCCACCAACAGCCAGGTCAATGTCAGCGGCGGCCGCATCTATGTGGACCTGGGCAAGAGCACCGAGCGCAAGCGCTCGGCCGCCGAGATTGCGACGGACCTGCGCGCGCGTGTCTCCCGGCTGGTCGGCGCCGAGTATGTGGTGCTGGACGATCTGAACAATGGCGCGCAGAAGCCTGTGCAGATCCGCTTCTCCGGCGAGGACTCGCGCAAGCTGCTAGCGATCACCAACGACTACATGGCCAAGCTGCGCCAGGTGCCCGGCGCGGTGGATGTGGGCCTGTCCGAGCAGGACCCGCAGGACGAGTTGCAGATCGAGCTCAACCGCGGCCTGGCCAACTCGCTGGGCATCTCGGTCGGCGATGCCGCCAATGCCCTGCGCGTGGCCTTTGCCGGCGTCGAGGTCGGCGACTGGGTCGACCCCAGCGGCGAGACCCGCGATGTGGCGGTGCGCCTGGCACCGGAGGACCGGGTCGACGCCAGCAATATCGAGCGCCTGCCGATCACCGTGGCCGGCAGCGGCATGATGGTGCCGCTGGAGCAGATCGCCACCGTGACCATGGGCAAGGGCCCGTCCAAGATCCAGCATGCGGACGGCAAGCGCATGATCGCGGTCTCGGCCAATGCCCAGGGCCGCTCGGCCGGCGAGGTGACGGCCGATGCGGTCAAGCTGGCCAAGTCCATCCAGTTCCCGCCCGGCTATGGCATCGAGCTGGCCGGCGCCTCGGCCGACCAGGAAGAAGTGTTCGGTGCGATGGCCGTGGCCCTGGCCTCCGGCATAGGCCTGATGTATCTGATCCTGGTGATGCAGTTCGGCTCCTTCACCGCGCCGCTGGGCGTGATGCTGTCGCAGCCGCTGTCGCTGATCGGCGTCGTCGTGGCGCTGCTGCTGACCGGCGGCACGCTGAACCTGATGAGCTTCATCGGCATCATCATGCTGGCCGGCCTGGTGGCGAAGAACGCGATCCTGCTGCTGGACGCCGCACGCCAGGAGGAGGCCAAGGGCGTGCCCCGCGAGGAAGCGCTGATGCATGCCGGCCGCATGCGTTTCCGGCCCATTCTGATGACCACCTTTGCCCTGGTGGCCGGCATGTTGCCGGTGGCCATCGGCGTGGGCGAGGGCGGTGAGTTCTATCGGCCGATGGCGGTGGCCATCATCGGCGGCACCATCACCTCGACCTTTCTGACGCTGCTGATGGTGCCGAGCTTCTACGACAGCATCGAGATCGCCAAGGACCGCATGATCGCCAAGTTCGGCCGCCGCGAGGCGCGCTGGAACACCGCCGTGGCCTTCACGCTGACCTTTGTCGAGGCCGTCCTGACCCTGCTGATGCTGCGCTTCATCTTCCGCATGGTGATGAAGCTGGTCGACCGGCTGCGCGGCCGCCGCCCGGCGGTCACGCAGCCTCAGGGAGCCGACTGAGGACGGCTGGGGCCTACAGCACGCGGCCCGGATTCATCAGGCCCTGGGGATCCAGGGCCTTTTTTATTGCCCGCATCAGACCCAGCGCGACCGGGCTCTTGCGCTCGGCCAGTTCCTCGCGCTTGAGCTGGCCGATGCCGTGCTCGGCCGAGATCGAGCCGCCCTGGGCCAGCACCGCGTCATAGACGATGTGGTTGATCGCCGCCTCGTGCTCGCGCAGGAAGTCGGCGGCGGCCACGCCCTCGGGGGCCTGCACGTTGTAGTGCAGATTGCCGTCGCCCAGATGACCGAAGTCCACCATGCGCACGCCGGGGAAGGCTGCCGCCAGCGCCGCATCGGTGGCGGCCACGAAGGCGGGGATGCGAGACACCGGCAGCGCGATATCGTGCTTGATGTTCAGGCCTTCCTCGACCTGGGCCAGCGGTATCGATTCGCGCAGATGCCAGAGCCCGTGCGACTGCTCCAGGCTCTCGGCCACCGCCGCGTCGCTGATGAGTTCGGACTCCAGCGCCCGCTCCAGCAGGCCTTCGAACATCGTGCGGGCGTGGGCCTCGCTCTCGGTGTCGGACAGCTCCAGCAGCACGGTCCAGGGGCTGGGCGGCAGCGGCTGGCGCAGCTGCGGGAAATGCTTGCGCACCAGGTCCAGCGAGAACTGGTTCATCACCTCGAAGCCGGTCAGGCCCGCGCCGAGCCGCGCCTGCGCCAGGCTCAGCAGCGCCACGGCCGCTTCCAGCGTGTCGCAGGCGGCCAGCGCCGTCATGCGCGCAGCCGGCCGGGGGTAGAGCTTCAGGGTCGCGGCGGTGATCACGCCCAAGGTGCCCTCGCTGCCGATGAAGAGATCGCGCAGGTCGTAGCCGGTGTTGTCCTTGCGCAGGCCCGACAGGCCTTCCCAGACCTCGCCGGCGGCCGTCACGACCTCCAGGCCCAGGCACAGATCGCGCGCATTGCCGTAGCGCAGCACCTGGGTGCCGCCGGCATTGCTGGCCAGATTGCCGCCAATCGTGCAGCTGCCCTCGGCCGCCAGGCTCAGCGGGAACAGCAAGCCGGCGCCGGCCGCCGCCTCCTGCACCGTCTGCAGCACGCAGCCGGCCTCCACCGTCATCGTCAGATTGGCCGCATCGATGGCGCGCACCTTGTTGAGCCGGGCCAGGCTCAGCAGCAGCTGCGTGCCGCTGGCGTCGGGCGTCGAGCCGCCGACCAAGCCGGTATTGCCGCCCTGCGGTACCAGGCTGACGCCGTAGGTGGCGCACAGGCGCACGACGGCGGCCACCTCGGCCGTGCTGCCGGGCCGGACCACGGCCAGGGCCCGGCCGGGAAAGCGGCGGCGCCAATCCATCTCGTAGGCCGACAGATCGCCCTCGACCAGGACCTGGGAGGCGCCTAGGGCCTCCCGCAATTCGTTCAGCAGATTCATGGTGTGGCGGCCTGCTTGGCCGCGTTCAGACGTTGACGGACATGCATTGCGCAGGCGACGAAGATCAGGCTGGAGAGCAGCAGCTCGGCCCAGGCCAGCGGCACCGAGGGACCGACATCGCTGGTGGCGCGCACCGCGCCCTCGGCAAAATAGAGCCAGACCATCAGGCTCAGCCAGCGGAAGGTGTAGAGCCGGTAGCGCCACAGGCCGACAAAGGGAATCAGCAGCGGCAAGGCCTTGACGGCCAGTGTGCCGCGGCCGGTCGGTGCCAGCCACAGCTCCCAGGCCAGGCACAGCAGGAAGAGCGCGGCCAGCGCGCCCAGGGCCAGATTGCGGGACAGCGCTTCCTGGGCCGTGGCCTGGGTGCGCGAGGAGGTTTTGATCGGTGGTTTGTCGGAGCGGGAGGACATGGCTGGCATCATAGCCAGCATGACGACAAGAACCCCTGCCGCCGTGCCGTCCGAGGACAGCGCCGCCGGCTTTCTGAACACGCTGATGAGCTGGCCCTGGCTGGCCACCCTGCAGACCCTGCGCCTGCGCTTTGCCGAGGCGCGGCTGGGCCAGACGGCCGGCAGCCTGACCTTCACGACGCTGATCTCGTTGGTGCCGCTGCTGACGGTGATGCTGGCGCTGTTCACCGCCTTTCCGATCTTCGCCAGCTTCCAGCGCTCGCTGGAAACCTACTTCCTGCAAAGCCTGATCCCACCCAATATCGCCAAGCCGGTGCTGGCCGCGCTGACCCAGTTCGCCGCCAAGGCCAATCGCCTGGGCCTGGTAGGCCTGGTCGTGCTTGGCGCCACCGCGCTGGCGCTGATGTTCACGATAGACCGCACGCTCAACACCATCTGGCGCGTCAAGCGGCCGCGGCCGATGATGCAGCGCATGCTGGTCTACTGGGCCGCGCTGACCCTGGGGCCGCTGCTGCTGGGCGCCAGCCTGACGCTGACCGGCTATGCGATCACCGCCGGCAAGGGCATTGTGGGCGGCATGCCGGGCGGGCTGGCGGCGCTGCTCAACGGCGTCGAACTGGTGGTGCTGAGCCTGGCCGTTGCCGGGCTGTTCCGCTATGTGCCCAATACCGAGGTGCGCTGGCGCCACGCGCTGGCCGGCGGCATCTTCGTCGCGCTGGCCTTCGACCTGACCAAAAGCCTGCTGGCCTGGTATGTCAAGCAGGTGCCGACCTACTCGACGCTGTACGGTGCCTTCGCCACCGTGCCGATCTTCCTGATCTGGATGTATCTGGGCTGGGTCGTGATGCTGCTGGGCGCCTTGCTGGCCGCCAATATCCCGGCGCTGGGCGGGCGCATGCTGCACCGGCCCGAGGTGCCGGGCCTGCAGCTGGAGCTGGCGCTGGAGGCCTTGCGCGAGCTGTGGCGGGCGCGCCAGGCCGGCGAGCCGGGCATTGCCGCCCAGGAGCTGGCGCGGCGCCTGCGCATCGATCCGCTGCAGCTGGAGCCGGCGCTGGAGGCCTTGCTGGGCTTGGACTGGCTGGGTCGGCTGGAGGAGGAGGGCGCACCGCGCCTGGTGCTGCTGCGCACGCCCGAAGAGACGCCCGCCGCGCCGCTGCTGCAGGCCCTGCTGGCCGGTGCCGGCGGCAGCCTGGCGCCGCTGTGGGCGCGTGGCGACTGGGCCGATTGCACGCTGGCCGAGTTGCTAGGGGTGCAGCACCACCAGTAAGGCGGTGGCCGGCTCGCTGCCGCGATTGCGTATCGCGTGCGGGCCGTCGACGGCGTAGCGTGCCGTCTCGCCGGCCTTCAGCGCCTGGCTGATCACGCCGGCGCTGACCTCCAGTTCGCCGCCCAGCACCGACAGATGCTCGCGCGAGCCGGGCTCGTGGGCGGCCGATTCGAGCGCGCCGCCGGGCTGCACCGTCAGCTCGTACCACTCGAACTGTCCGGCCAGATCGATGGGCCCGAGGATGCGCAGCACGCACAGCCCGTCCGGGCTGGCCAGGCTGGGCGTCGCATGCGAGGCCACGGTCTCGATCGCCGGCGCGGCCGGCTTTTCGCCGCTGAGCAGCTCGGACAGCTCCACCCGCAAGGCGTTCGCCAGGCGCCAGACCACGGCCACGGTCGGATTCGCCTGGTTGCGTTCGATCTGCGACAGCATGGACTTCGAGACACCGGCGCGGCGCGACAACTCGTCCAGCGACAGGCCCTGCGCCTGGCGCAGCGACTGCAGGGTGGCGCCGACGCGGGGCGGCTCCAAAGACTCGGACAGGTTGGCGGACATGGCTTGACCTTGAAAAGCTAATCTCAGATACTGCACAACAATTCGATATATCGAACTGTGTTCTGTTTAGTGGATTGTGCACCAGGAGAGCTTTGATGAGCACACGCGACGATTTCTACGCCCATCTGCGGGCCGAGCTGGCCGGCATCCGCGAGGCCGGGCTCTACAAGAGCGAGCGCATCATCACGACGCCGCAGGGCGCGGTGGTGCAGACCGCCGATGGCCGCAAGGTGATCAATCTCTGCGCCAACAACTATCTGGGCCTGTCCTCGCATCCGGCCGTCATCGAGTCCGCGCATGAGGCGCTGCGAACCCACGGCTACGGCCTGTCCTCGGTGCGTTTCATCTGCGGCACGCAGGACATCCACAAGACCCTCGAAGCCCGGCTGGCCAAGTTCCTCGGCACCGAGGACACCATCCTCTACGCGGCCGCGTTCGACGCCAACGGCGGTCTGTTCGAGCCGCTGCTGGGCGAGCAGGACGCCATCATCAGCGACGAGCTGAACCACGCCTCCATCATCGACGGCATCCGCCTGTGCAAGGCCAGGCGCTATCGCTACAAGCACAACGATATGGCCGATCTGGAGGCCAAGCTCGAAGAGGCCAAGGCGGCCGGCGCGCGCTTCACGCTGGTGTTCACCGACGGCGTGTTCTCGATGGACGGCACCATCGCCCAGCTCGACAAGATCCGCGCGATCACCGACCGTTTCGGCGCGCTGCTGGGCATCGACGAGTGCCATGCCAGCGGCTTTCTCGGCAAGACCGGCCGCGGCACGCATGAGTATCGCGATGTCTTCGGCCAGGTCGACATCATCACCGGCACGCTGGGCAAGGCCCTGGGCGGCGCCTCGGGCGGTTTCACGACCGGCCGCAAGGAGGTGATCGAACTCTTGCGCCAGCGCTCGCGCCCCTATCTGTTCTCCAACACCGTGGCGCCGTCCATCGTCGGCGCCTCGCTGGCGGTGCTGGATCTGCTGGAGGGCTCGACCGCGCTGCGCGACAAGCTGGAGGCCAATACCGCCTACTTCCGCGAGGCGATCCAGGCGGCCGGCTTCGAAATCAAGCCCGGCAGCCACCCCATCGTGCCCATCATGGTCCACGACGCGGTGCTGGCGCAAAAACTCAGCGCCCGCATCCTGGAGCTGGGCATCTACGCGGTGGGCTTCTTCTTCCCGGTCGTGCCCAAGGGCCAGGCCCGCATCCGCGTGCAGATCTCGGCCGTGCACGAGCGCGAGCATCTGGAAAAAGCGGTGGCCGCCTTCACACAAGCCGGTCGCGAGCTGGGTCTGATCAAGGGCTGATGAGCATGACAACAAAGATTCTGATCATCGGCGCCAACGGCCAGATCGGCACCGAGCTGGCCCAGGAACTGGCGCTGCGCCATGGCAACACCGCCGTCATCACCAGTGATCTGGCGCCCGAGGGCCGGGTGCCGGCGCTGACCCACGAGATGCTGGACGTCACCGACGCCGCCGCGCTGGCGGCCGTGGTCAAGCGCCATGGCGTGAGCCAGATCTACCACCTGGCCGCCGCGCTGTCGGCCACCGGCGAGCAGCACCCGATGTGGGCCTGGGACCTGAATATGAAGGGCCTGCTGAATGTGCTGGAGCTGGCGCGGGTGCAGAAGCTCGACAAGATCTTCTGGCCCAGCTCGATCGCCGCCTTCGGCCCGAACACGCCGGCCCTGGACACACCGCAGACTTGCGTGATGGACCCGACCACCATCTACGGCATCTCCAAGCTGGCCGGCGAGCGCTGGTGCGCCTGGTACCACGCCAAGCACGGCGTCGATGTGCGCAGCCTGCGCTATCCGGGCCTGATCAGCTGGAAGACCCCGCCCGGCGGCGGCACCACCGACTATGCGATCGACATCTTCCACGCCGCGCTGAAGACCGGCCGCTACAGCTGCTTCCTCGAAGAGGCCCAGGCCTTGCCGATGATGTATATGCCCGACGCGCTGCGCGCCACCATCGAGCTGATGGAGGCGCCGGCCGAGCAGATCAAGCAGCGTGGCAGCTACAACCTGGCCGGCGTCAGCTTCACGCCGCGCGAGATCGCCGCCGAGATCCGCAAGCACATCCCCGGCTTCGAGATCAGTTACGCACCGGACTTCCGCCAGGCGATCGCCGCCAGCTGGCCGCAGCGCATCGACGACAGCGCGGCGCGGGCCGACTGGGGCTGGCAGCTCGACTACGAGCTGAGCCAGATGGCGCAGGACATGCTGAGCAATCTGCGGCCGCTGCTGGCCGCCTGATCAGAACTTGATGCGCCCGGTCCAGATGTCCTTGTACATCACCCAGTCGCCCATCAAGCTGTAGAGCGGGCGCTTGAACGACGCCGGGCGGTTCTTCTCGAAACCGAAGTGGCCGATCCAGGCGAAGCCATAGCCGCACAGCAGCGCGAGCAGCGCAAAGCGCCACTGGCCGGTGTAGAGCGCGGCGGCCAGGCACAGCAGGCTCAGCGTCGAGCCGACGAAGTGCAGGCGCCGGCAGGTCCGGTTGCTGTGTTCGCCCAGGTAGAAGGGGTAGAACTCGGCGAAGCTGCGGATGCTCTTGACGCTGTCGGTGCTGCTCATGGCGGTTGGCGCTTGTTCATCGGATGCCTGCATTCAATGCCTGGGGGCGTATCGTCGCCATTGGTGAAAGCCCATCCATCGGGTCTCCTGGCCTAGCCCAGGCTGCGCAGCTCCCGCAGGGCCACCGCCAGCATTGCCGCGTCGGGCGCCGGCACCGTGCGCAGTTCGTCAAGCAGTTGCTCGGCGCGCTCGATCGCCCGGCCATTGCCGGCCTGCCAGGTCTCGAGCAAGGCTTCCGGCGATTCGACCTCGCCGCCGGCCAGCACCGTGGCGGTGATGGCACGCTGCAGGCCCCACAGATCGTCCAGCATCGCACCCTTGGCCAGCATCTGCCAATGCTGATCGCCGGGCAGGGCGGCGATCTTGTCGCGCAGCCAGGGCAGGCCCAGACGGTTGGCCAGATCGAAATAGATGGCGGCCACCAGTTCCACCGGCCAGCGTGCGTTGCCGGCAATCTCGGCAATGTCCAGCGTCGAATACAGCGTGCCGAAGCTGACGACACGCTCGGCCAGCTCGGCCGGCACGCCACCGGCCACATAGTGGGCCGCCGCGGCATCGACCCGGGCCCGCTCCTCGGCATCCAGCAGCTGCGGCAGGCGGGCGCCGAGCTTCTCGACGTTGGCGCTGAAATGTTCGATCGTGGCGTCCATATCGTCGACCAGGCGGCGAGAGCGCAGAAACCACTTGGTGCCGTGCTCGAGCTGGCGGCTGGTGTCGATCAGCATCTGCGACTGCAGCTCGTCGGCCACCTGGTTGTCGAGCGACTCGATGCTCTGCCACAGACTCACCATGCCGAAAATCTCGCGGCTCAGCAGATAGGCGCGCACGATCTCGAAGGCTCGCGCGCCGGTGGTTTCGAGCAGGCGGTGCACAAAGGTGCTGCCGACGCGGTTGATCATGCTGTTGGTCACATGGGTGGCGATGATCTCGCGCTTGAGCGGATGGCGCTGCATATAGGCGCTGAAGCGCTGCTGCAAGAGCGCCGGGAAGTAGCGCACCAGCGCGGTCGACACCCAGGGGTCGTCCGGCAGGCTCGAGTCCAGCAACTCGTCGAACAGCCAGATCTTGCTATAGGCCAGGAGCACCGCGCGCTCGGGGTTGGTCAAGCCCTGGCCCTTGCCGCGCCGCTCGGCGATCTCTTCGTCGCTCGGCAGGAACTCGATCCCGCGATCCAGCCGCCCGCTCTTCTCGAGAAACTGCATGAAGCGGGTCTGCGCATCCATCAGCTGCGGCGCAATGCGGCCGGTCACCGACAGCACCTGGGTCTGGAAGATGTTGTCGCGCAAGACCAGCGCGGCCACGTCGCCGGTCATCTCGGGCAGCAGGCTGTTGCGCTGCTTCTCGGTCAGCTCGCCGTCGCTGCCGGCCAGGCCCAGCAGGATCTTGATATTGACCTCGTGGTCCGAGGTGTCGACGCCGGCCGAGTTGTCGATGGCGTCGGTATTGATGCGCCCGCCGGCCAAGGCGTACTCGATGCGGCCCAGCTGGGTGCAGCCCAGATTGCCACCCTCGGCAAAGACCTTGCAGCGCAGCTCGCCGCCGTTGACGCGCAGGCCGTCGTTGGCGCGGTCACCGACCTGGGCGTGGTTTTCGCGCGCGGCCTTCACATAGGTGCCGATGCCGCCGTTGTAGATCAGGTCGACCGGTGCCTTCAGGATCGCGTGGACCAGCTCGGTCGGCGTCAGCGTATCGACACCGAGGCCCAGCACCTGCTTGACCTCGGGCGTCAGCGCGATGGACTTGGCCGAGCGCGCATGCACGCCGCCGCCGGCCGAGATCAGGCGGGCGTCGTAGTCGGCCCAGGAGGAACGCGGCAGCTGAAACAGCCGCTCCCGCTCGACAAAAGAAGCCTCGGCATCGGGCTGCGGGTCGAGAAAGATGTGGCGATGGTCGAAGGCTGCCAGCAGCCGGATATGGCGCGACAGCAGCATGCCGTTGCCGAACACATCGCCGGACATGTCGCCGATGCCGACCACCGTCAGTGCGCTGTTCTGCGTGTCCCGCCCCATCTCGCGGAAATGGCGCTTGACCGACTCCCAGGCACCGCGTGCCGTGATGCCCATGGCCTTGTGGTCATAGCCGACCGAGCCGCCGGACGCAAAGGCGTCGCCGAGCCAGAAGCCGTACTCCTTGCTGATGCCGTTGGCGTAGTCGGAGAAGGTGGCCGTGCCCTTGTCGGCGGCGACCACCAGATAGGGATCGTCCGCGTCGTGGCGGCGCACCCGGGGCGGCGGCACGATCGCGTCGCCGACGCGGTTGTCGGTGATGTCGAGCAGGCCGCGCAGATAGTCCTGGTAGCTGGCCACGCCTTCCTTCATGAAGGCCTCGCGGTCGCTGGCCGGCGGTGCCTTCTTCAGCACGAAGCCGCCTTTCGAGCCGACCGGCACGATGACGGTGTTCTTCACCATCTGCGCCTTCACCAGGCCCAGCACCTCGGTGCGGAAGTCCTCCGGTCGATCGGACCAGCGCAGCCCGCCGCGCGCGACCCGGCCGCCGCGCAGATGCACGCCCTCGAAGCGTGGCGAATAGACAAAGATCTCGAACATCGGCTTGGGCGCCGGCAGACCCGGCACCTTGGACGAATCGAACTTGAACGAGACAAAGCCGCGCGGCCGTCCGGCAGCATCCCGGCGCCAGAAGTTCGTGCGGGTGGTGGCCTGTATCAGCGCCAGGTACTGGCGCAGCACCCGGTCCTCCGACAGATTGTCGACCCGCTCCAGCGCGGTCTCGATCGCCGCAGCCTGGCTCGCGAGCGCATCGGCATCGGCCTCCCCATCGGGATCGAAGCGCAGCAGGAACAGCCGGACCAGCTGGCGGGCGATCTCGGCATGGGCCACCAGGCTGCTCTCGATAAAGCTCTGCGACAGCACGAAACCGATCTGCCGCATGTACTTGGCATAGGCGCGCAGCACGACGATCTGTTCGGCCGGCAGCTGCGCCGCGACGACCAGGCGGTTGAAGTCGTCGTTCTCGACCTCGCCGCGCAGCACGGCGGCGAAGGCCGGCTCGAACACCTTGCGCAGGCTGTCGACCTCGGGTTCGCCGCCGGCAACGCTGCTCACCAGGCCGAAGTCGTGGATCCAGACCGCCTCCGAACCCTGCGGCGTGATGCGGTAGGGGTGTTCGTCCAGCACCGTCATGCCCATATGCTCCAGCATCGGCAGGCTGGCCGACAGGATCAGCGGCTCGCCCTGGCGCATCAGCTTGAAGCGCAGGCTGCCCGGCGCGGCCTCGAGCCGGCGGTACAAGCTCATACCCAGCGGCTCGGCCTCGCTGAGCCGGCTCATCAGCTCGACATCGGGCACGGCGGCCCGGGCCGCGAACTCCTCGCGGTAGCCGGCCGGAAAGGCGCCGCCAAACTGGCGCAGCAGCTGCACGCCGCGGGCCTCGCCAAAGGCCTCGATCAGCGCGGCCTGCAAATCGTCATCCCAGCGCCGCGCGGCCGCGACCAGACGGGCCTCCAGCTCGCGCACATCGAAGGCGGGGATCTGGCCGGGCTGGGTGCGCACCGTGATCTGGATGCGCGCCAGCACCGACTCGGACAGATGCACATTGAACTCGGAGCCGCCGCCCTGGAAGGCCTGCACCAGGATGGCCTGCCACTTCTGGCGCAACTCGGTCGTGTAGTGCTCGCGCGGCGCGTAGATCAGGCAGGACAGAAAGCGCTCGAAGGGGTCGCGCCGCACGAACAGGCGGAAGCGCTGACGCTCGCCCAGGTGCAGGATGCCCATGGCCGTCTGCAGCAAGTCGTCGGCGCCGATCTGGAACAGCTCGTCGCGCGGATAGGTTTCGAGGATGTTGATCAGCGCCTTGCCGGCGTGGCTGCCGGGCGCCAGACCGGCCCGGGTCACGACATCGGCGACCTTGCGCCGCAGCAGCGGGATATCGGCCGGATTGGCGCTGTAGGCGGTCGAGGTGAACAGGCCCAGAAAGCGGTCCTCGCCGCAGACCGTGCCGTCGGCGGCGAAACGCTTGACCGCCACATAGTCGAGATAGCCGGGCCGGTGCACGGTGGAGCGAGCGGTCGATTTCGTCACCACCAGCAGCTCGGGCCGGCGCACATGGGCGCGCACCTCGGGAGGCAGGGCCGCAAAAGAGGCCACCGCATCGAGCGCGTTCACATCGCGCAGGATGCCCAGCGCGGAATCGCTCACCACGTTCAGGCGGTCCTGCCCGTCGACCACGCACAGCTCATGCCGGCGGTAGCCGAGGAAGGTGAAATGGTTGTCGGCCAGCCAGTGCAGAAAGGCCTGGCCCTCGGCCAGTTCCTCGGCCGCCAGCGGCGAGGCTTGCGTGCTTTGCGCCTCGATGATGTCGAGCATGCGCTGGCGTGTCGCCCGCCAGTCGCTCACCGCCAGGCGCACATCGCCGAGCACGCGGCCGATGTCCGCAGCCAGGGCCTCCAGTCGCGCCGGCTCGGGGATGCGGTCGACCTCGACATGGATGAAGGACTCCCGCGTGCCTCCGCCGTCCGCCAGGCCGCGCAGCAGGCCGTCGGCGGTGCGCTCGACGGCCAGCAGCGGATGGATGATCAGGTGGAGGGTGAGGCCGTTGCGGTTGACCTCCATCGTCACCGAGTCGACCAGAAAAGGCATGTCGTCGTTGACGATCTCGATGATGGTGTGCGTCGACTGCCAGCCATGCTCGGCGAGCGTCGGGTTGAACACCCGCACCCGCGCCCGGCCGGCTTCACGCTTGCCGGCGAAGCTCCAGTGCGACAGCGCCGCGCCATACAGATCGGCCACCTGCCGTTCGGCCAGTTCCTCGGGGTCGACCTGGCCGAAATAGCTCCGCACGAAATCCACCAGCGTCTCGCGCTGCTCGGGTGGCAGCTTGGCACGCACCAGCTTGAAGACCTCGTCCAGGCGCTCGCTTCGCAAGCTGGTTTGCTTGATCTCGTTCGGCACGGTGCTCTCCTGTCGAGTTGGCTCAGCCCGGCGAGTGTCGCCGGGTGCCGAGTGAAAAGATACCCGTCAATCCACCCCAAGCGCCTGTCGCAAAGCCGCCAGGGTCTGGTCCGGCGTTTCTGCCATCAGGCTATGACCGGCCGGCAGGCGATGGACGCTGGCCTTGAGCGCCTCGATCAGGCCGACCGTCTGCTTCGGCGAGGTCATCTGGTCGCGCTCGCCCAGCAGCAAGCTGGCCGGGCAGCTCACCCGTGCCGCCGCCTCCAGGCCACCGGCATAGCGGTCGCAGACGCCGAAGTCATGGGCGAACAGATTGACCCCCGTTTGCCGCCCCTGTATGCGCCGCTTCAGCGCGATCTCGCCGCCCTGCAGCCAGGCGCCGGGGCCGGGGTAGGAGGGCTTGGCCGCCAGGCCGGCGAAGGAGAAGCTGTTGACCATCTGGATGGCTTTCAGCGGGGCCGCGCGCGCGGTCGTCAGCAAGAGCTCGGAGACCTTCATCGGATAGGCGGTTGCCATCATCACCAGATGGCTGGCGCGTTCGGGCTGGCGCGCGGCCGCTTCCAGCGCGATCAGCGAGCCCATGCTGTGGCCGACCAGGGCGGCCCGCTGCACGCCGGCGGCATCAAGCAGATCCCAGATCCAGTCGGCCATCGCCTCGACATCGGCCAGCGCCGGCCCGGCGCTGCGCCCGTGGCCGGGCAGGTCCACCGCCAGCACGCTGTGGCCATGGTGGGCGAACCAGCGCGCCAGCAGGGTCCAGACGCTGTGGTCGTTCAGCGCGCCATGGATGAAGACGACGCAGGGCAGGGTGGCATCAAAAGGCTTGCCGCCGGCATAGGCATAGGCCTCGTGGGTGTTGACGGTGAGCTTCATGCTTTGCTGGCGGCCTTGAGCGCGCGCTTGAGGTCGTCGATCAGGTCGTCGGCATCTTCCAGGCCTATGGACAGCCGTATCGTGCCGGGCGTGATGCCGGCCTGGGCCAGCGCTGCATCGTCCATGCGGAAATGGGTGGTCGAGGCCGGGTGGATGACCAGCGAGCGGCAGTCGCCGACATTGGCCAGGTGGGAGAAGATCTTCAGCGCCTCGATGAAGCGCTTGCCCTGCTCGCGGCTGCCCTTCAGATCGAAGCTGAACACCGAGCCGCAGCCGCGCGGCAATAGCTTCTGTGCCAGCTCATGGTCGGGGTGGCTGCTCAAGCCCGGATAGCCGACCCGCGCCACCAGTTCATGGCCGGCCAGGAACTCGGCCACCCGCTGCGCGTTCTGCACATGGCGCTGCATGCGCAAGGACAGGGTCTCGATGCCTTGCAGGATCAGCCAGGCGGTGTGCGGGCTCATGCAGGCGCCGAAGTCGCGCAGGCCCTCGCGGCGCGCCCGCAGCAGAAAGGCACCGACCGTGCTTTCCTCGGCGAACACCATGCCGTGGAAACCGGCATAGGGCTCGCACAGCTCAGGGAAGCGGCCATGTTTGGCATGCGCGGCGTCCCAGTCGAAATTGCCGCCGTCGACCAGCACGCCGCCAACCACCGTGCCGTGGCCCGACAGGAATTTGGTGGCCGAGTGGTAGACCAGATCGGCACCATGCTCGAAGGGCTTGAGCAGATAGGGCGTGGTCAGCGTCGAGTCGACCAAGAGCGGCAGACCGGCCTCGTGGGCGATGGCCGCGACGGTCGGAATGTCCAGCACATCCATGCCGGGGTTGCCCAGGGTCTCGCCGAACAGCAGCTTGGTGTTCGGCCGGATCGCGGCGCGCCAGGCGTCGATGTCGCCGGGCTTGACGAAGCTGGTGGCTATGCCGAAGCGCGCCAGCGTGTAGTGCAGCAGATTGTGCGAGCCGCCGTAGAGCGCGGCGGAGGCGACGATGTGCGAGCCCGCGCCGGCCAAGGTCGCGATGGCCAGATGCAGGGCCGCCTGGCCGCTGGCGGTGGCGATCGCGCCGACCCCGCCTTCGAGTGCCGCGACCCGCTCCTCGAACACGGCCGTGGTCGGGTTCGAGATGCGCGAGTAGACATGGCCGGCGCGCTCCATATTGAACAGCGCCGCCGCGTGCTCGGAGTTCTCGAACACGAAGGAGGTGCTCAGATGCAGCGGCGTCACGCGTGCGCCGGTGCTCGGGTCGGGCGCGGCGCCGGCGTGTAGCGCCAGGGTGTCAAAGCCGGGGTCTGAGTAGCCGGACATGGTGTCTCCGAGATGTGTGATGCGCGGATTGTGTGCTATGTTGGGGACCAGTTTTAGCAGCTGTCGGGTGAGGCCCGGCACAAGAGGAGGCAGCCATGAAAGTCGTCGACATACTCCGCGTCAAGGGCGGCACCCTGTTCACCATCACGCCCGACCAGCCGATGGCCCAGGCCGTCACGACGATGGCCGAGATGGATGTCGGCTCGCTGGTCGTGATGGAGCATGGCGATCTGGTCGGCATGCTGACCTTTCGCGAAGTGATTTCCGCCATCGTCAAGAACGGCGGCAGCGTCGGCAACTCGCTGGTGCGCAGCGTGATGGACGACCATCCGCTGACCTGCACGCCCGAGACCGAGATCGACGAGGTGCGCCGCATGATGCTGGGCCGCCATGCCCGCTATATGCCGGTGCTCAACGGCCGCACGCTGATGGGCGTGATCTCGTTCTACGACGTGGCCAAGGCGGTGGTCGATGGCCAGGACTTCGAGAACCGCATGCTGAAGGCCTATATCCGCGACTGGCCGGTCGAGGAAAACCCGGAAAGCGCCGGCGAATCCAAGTTCTGAGCCGGCACGGTGATGGCGACAAAGCGGCCTGCGGGCCGCTTTGTCATTCAGGCCCGGACGCTCAGGCCCGGCGCTCCGGCCTCGACCCGGCCGACCACCGCCGCATGGCCGAAGCCATGGGCGGCAAAGCGCGCCAGCACGGCGTCCAGCGCCTCGGGCGCACAGGACACCAGCAGCCCGCCGCTGGTCTGCGGATCGCTCAGCAGGGCCCGGTCCTCGGCCGCAAAGCCCGTGGGCAGCTCGATCTGCGCGCCATAGCTGTCCCAGTTGCGGCCCGAAGCCCCGGTGACGAAGCCCTGGGCGGCCAGCGCACGCGCGCCCGCGATCAAGGGCACCGCCGGCCAGTCGATCACGACCCGGGCCTGGGCGCCGCGCGCCAGTTCCAGTCCATGGCCGGCCAGGCCGAAGCCGGTCACGTCGGTCATCGCGTGGACGCCGTCAAGCGCGGCCAGGTCGGGGCCGGGGGTGTTGAGCTGGGTCGTGAACGCGATCATCTGCGCATAGCCGGCGGCGTCGAGCCCTTCCTTCTTCAGCGCCGCCGACAGCACGCCCACGCCCAGCGGCTTGCCCAGCACCAGCAGATCGCCGGCGCGGGCGTCGGCATTGCGCTTGATGCGCTTCGGGTGGACCAGGCCCAGCGCGACCAGGCCATAGATCGGTTCGACCGAATCGATGGTGTGGCCGCCGGCGATCGGGATGCCGGCCGCCGCGCAGACCGCCTGGCCGCCGGCCAGGATGCGGCCTATGGTCTCGCTGGACAGCACCTTGATCGGCATGCCGACCAGGGCCAGCGCCAAGATCGGCCGGCCGCCCATCGCATAGACATCGCTGATCGCATTGGTGGCGGCGATGCGGCCGAAGTCGAAGGGGTCGTCGACGATGGGCATGAAGAAATCGGTGGTCGCGACCAGGGCCTGCTCCTCATTGAGCTGGTAGACGGCGGCGTCATCGGCGGTCTCTATGCCCACCAGCAGCTGCGGCGGCACGATGGCGCTGGCGCCGCTGTTCTTCAGGATCTCGGACAGCAGGCCCGGCGCGATCTTGCAGCCGCAGCCGCCCCCGTGCGAGAGGCTGCTGAGGCGGGGTTGGGAGGGGATGTCGTTCATGGGCGCCGATGCGGGTGGGGTCGGCCGCCATGATACGAGTTCAGCTCATCTCCCGGAGCTTGCGGTACAGGGTGCTGCGGCCTATGCCCAGCTGGCGGGCGGCCTCCGAGAGATTGCCGCCGGCGGCCTGCACGGCCGCGGCGATGGCCTGCATCTCGGTCTGGCGCAGATTGTGGCCGGCCTGCACGGGCAGCGGTGCCGGGGCCGCAGACAGCGGCAACGGTGCGCTGTCCAGCAGCCCGAGCTCCTCCCTGGTTTCGCGGCGCTGCTGGCCCAGCTCGGCCTGGGCCAGGCTCAGCTTGGCGTACAGCGCTTCGCCGCCTCGCTGCAGGGGCAGGCGCAGCTCGGCCTGCTGCCGGGCCTGCTGGGACAGCTGACCCAGGCTGCAGCCGAACAGGCTGGCCAGGTTCTCGCGCCGCAGCGCCATCGCGCCCAGACCCAGCAGCTCCAGCGCGCGCCGGTTCGCGCCCAGCACCCGGCCGTCCTCGTCCAGCGCCAGCTGGCCCTCGTGCAGGGTGCCCAGGCCCATCGCACTGGCGTGAAAATGCAGCCGCGTGCTGTGGCGGAAGCGATCGGCAAACCACTGGCCCTCGATCAGCCGGGCCGACATGCTGGCCAGGGCCAGCGTGTGCGGATGGTAGGAGCGGCGCTCGCCCGAGACATCGATGACGCCCAGCAACGCACCCTTGTGGTCGAAGATCGGCGCGGCCGAGCAGGTCAGAAACTGCATCGCGCGCAGGAAGTGCTCCTGGCCGTGGACCAGGGTCGCGCCCTCGGTCATCAGCGCCGTGCCGACCGCATTGGTGCCCTTGTCGGCCTCGGCCCAGAGCGCGCCCGGCGCCAGTGCCACCTGGTTGGCACGCTCCAGAAAGCCCGGGTCGCCCAGCGCATGCAGCACGCAGCCGCTGGCATCGGTCAGCAGCACCATGCTTTGCGCATGCATCAGCTGCTCGTAAAGCATGTCCATCACCGGCAGGGCCTGGGCACACAGCCGCGCATTGCGCTGCTGCAGCTCCTGCAGGCCGGCCGGGGCGATGCGCTTCAGATCGGGGGCGCTGTCCTGGCTCAGGCCGAACGCGAGGCAACGCTCGTGCGAGCTGGCGATGGCCTGCGAATGGCGGGCATCGACCAGCATGCGCGGATGGCTGGCGAACGCGGGGCTCGCGAGGCTGGGGCTGAGCGGCGGCTGGGCCATGACGGGACTCCGGACCTGGGGTGCCCCAATATGAATCACTTTGCCTGCCGCTGACAAGCGGGCTTGTCTGGGGTCGACGCCGCTGCCGGGGGTCAGGTATTGCTGGTGGCCCGCACCTCAGCCAGGGTCGTGACACCGGCCAGCACCTTGACGATGCCGTCCTGGCGCAAGGTGCGCATGCCCTCGGCCAGCGCGCAATGCTGGATCTCCTCGGCCCGGGCCCCGGTCTGTATCAGGCGGCGCACCGTCTTGCTCACCGTCAGCAACTCATGCAGGCCGGCACGGCCCTTGAAGCCGGTGTTCTCGCATTTGGCGCAGCCGGGGCTGCTGTAACGCAGCAGCCGGCCGTTCTCGCCATAGCTGGTCTGCCACTCGCCCAGCAAGGCCTGGCGGTCGGGGCGCTGGTCGGCGGGGAAGCTGTGCAGATAGTCGTCCAGCCATTCCTGCCGCTCGGCCTCGGGCAGGGGCTCGCTCTTGCGGCAATGCGGGCACAGGCGCTTGACCAGGCGCTGGGCCAGCACGGCCAAGAGCGAATCGGCAAAGTTGAACGGGTCCATGCCCATGTCCAGCAGCCGGGTCACGGTCTCGGGCGCGCTGTTGGTATGCAGGGTGGAGAGCACCAGGTGGCCGGTCAGCGAGGCCTCGACCGCGATCTGGGCGGTCTCCTCGTCGCGGATCTCGCCCACCATGATGACGTCCGGATCGGCGCGCAAAAAGGCGCGCAAGGCCTTGGCAAAGGTCCAGTCGATCTTGGGGTTGACCTGGACCTGGCGCAGGCCGTTCTGGGTGATTTCGATCGGGTCCTCGGCGGTCCAGATCTTGCGCTCGGGCTGGTTGATATGGCTGAGCGCCGAGTGCAGCGTGGTGGTCTTGCCAGAACCGGTCGGGCCGACGCACAGTACCATGCCGTAGGGCCGGCTGACCGCCGCCTTCAGCTCGCTCAGATTGTGGGCCGACAGGCCCAGCTTCTCCAGCGGGATGGGCTTGGCCGAGGACAGGATGCGCATCACCACATCCTCCAGGCCGTTATTGGTTGGGATCGTCGCGACCCGCAGCTCCAGCCTGTGCTGGGGCGAGAAGCGCGAGAAGTTGATCTTGCCGTCCTGCGGCTTGCGGCGCTCGGAGATGTCCAGATCGCACATGATCTTGATGCGCGCGATCATCGCATTGCGATAGGTGTAGGGCAGTTCCAGATAAGGTTGCAGCGAGCCGTCGCGGCGGAAGCGGATCTTCAGCTTCTCGCGCCCGGGGTAGGTCTCGATATGGATGTCGGAGACGCCCTGGCTGTGGGCCTCGATAATCATGCTGTTGATCAGGCGCACCAGCGAGTTGTCCGACTGCTCGATCGGCGTATCGTCCTCGCGGATGGATTTTTCCTGGCTGTCGCGCTCCAGGGTTTCGATCAGCTTGCCGGCGGTGTCGGGCTCGAAATCGAGGTTCAGTGAGGGCATGCGCAGCTCGCTGGTCGAGGCCCCGCTGTCCTTGCCGAAGCGCTCGTAGACGGTGGGCAGCGCGAACACCAGCGTGCCGACCTTGGTCAGGGTCGGCACGACCTTGAGCTGCGAGATGAACTCGACCTCGTCGATCGCGTCGCGCCGGGTCGGGTCTTCCATCGCGACGATCAGCTTGCCGTCGCGCAGCACCAGCGGCAGCACCTCCAGGCGCTTGGCCACCGAGTGCGGCAGCTTGCGCACCGCGTCGGCCTCGATCGGGAAGTTCTCCACATCGACCAGCGGATAGCCCATCTTGCGGGCCAGCGCCGACTGCAGCTGCTGGCGTGTCACCACGCCCTTGCGCACCAGCAGCTGGCCCAGCGGCACCGAGCGGTCGGAGCGCTGCTGCTCCAGCGCCTGGTCGAGCTGCTCCTGCGTGATCAATTCGAGTGCCAGCAAGGCCTCGCCGATGCGCACCATAGGCATCTTGGCCTGCTGCTCGATGGCTTGCATCAGCTGCTCGGCCGAGACCACCTGTTTGGCCACCAGGATGTCGCCGACGCGGCGCGAACGCAGATCGTTCTGCTCCTGGACCACCGCCTCGACCTGCTCCGGACTGACGCTCTGGTCGCGCAGCAGCAGGGCGCCGATGCGCTCGCCGATCTCGAAACCGGCCAGCACCTCGCGCGGCACGAAGACGCGCAGCACCGAATCGTCGCCGGCCGAAACCGGCGGGAACAGATAGAGGCCCAGATCGTCCTGGTAGTGGCCGATGGTCGTGCCCTTGAGCTCGCCGCCGCCATGGAAGGCCAGCTTGAACTCGCTGCGCGGTCGCTGGTCCATCGCCAGCGGGTCGTCGATCGCGATCGCCTCGCGCGGCGCGGCCGGGATCGGGCGCAGGAGCTTGAGCGCGCGGAACTGAGCGAACTTCAGCGGCATCGCGCTGCGCGCCGGCGGCACCGTGACCTGGGCGACCCGCTCCTGCGCGGCGATCAGGATCACATGGCCGGTGGTGCGGCTGTTGTTGAGGCCCAGGATCTCGCAGGGCTCGGGTGCGCTTTGCGGCTGCGGCTGCGGGTAGGCCGCATAGGGCGGCGTCGGCCACTGGAAGTGCTGCTCATCGGCGGGCTCACGCGCGATGTCCTGGGCCTTGGCATAAGGCCAGTCGAGCGGCGCGGACGGATCGGGCATCGGGGTCTCCGGGTTGGATGTTCAGGGGGCTGGTGCCCGAGCAGCATATGCGATTGTGAACGCGCTTGCCGGCGGAACAGGGCGCTCAGCGCCGGCCAGTTCCTCAGCCGCCACGCATGCGTCGGGGCAGGTAGGTGACGATGTCCGGCACGAAGTAGATCAGCGCCAGCGCGGCCAGCATCAGGAAGAAGAAGGGCAGTGCGACCCGGGCGATATAGCCGATCTCGCGCCTTGTCATGCCCTGCAGCACGAAGAGATTGAAACCCACAGGCGGCGTGATCTGGGCCATCTCGACCACCAGCACGATGAAGATGCCGAACCACAGCGGGTCGATGCCGGCCTTCAGTACGGTGGGCAGGATCACGCCCATGGTCAGCACCACCATCGAGATGCCGTCCAGGAAGCAGCCCAGCACGATGTAGAACAGGGTCAGCGCCATCAGCAGCCCCCAGGCCGGCAGGCCCAGGCCGGCGATCCACTCGGCCAGATGGCGCGGCAGGCCCAGATAGCCCATCGCCAGGGTCAGGAAGGAGGCGCCGGCGAGTATCAAGGCGATCATGCAGTACAGCCGGGTGCCGCCCAGCAGTGCATCCATGAAGCTGGCCCAGCTCAGTGAACCCTGGGCGGCCGACAGTATCAGCGCGCCCAGCACGCCCACGGCGGCCGCCTCGGTGGCCGTGGCGATGCCGGCATAAATGGAGCCCAGCACCGCGCCGATCAGCAGCAGCACCGGGATCAGGCTGCCCGAGGCCTTGAACTTGGCGGCCAGACTCATGGGCGCATCGGCCGGCGGCACCAGGGCCGGGTGGCGCCAGGCCCAGAACACCAGATAGCCGGAAAACAGCAGCGCCAGCATCACCCCCGGCAGCACACCGGCGATGAAGAGCTCGGCGATCGAGACATCGGCGCTGACACCGTAGACGATCATGATGATGGACGGCGGGATCAAGAGGCCCAGGGTGCCGGCCCCGGCCAGCGAACCGATCGCGATATCGTCCGGGTAGCCGCGGCGCTGCAGCTCGGGCAGGGTCATCTTGCCGATGGTGGCGCAGGTGGCGGCGCTGGAGCCGGAGACGGCCGCGAAGATCGCGCAGCCGACCACATTGGTGTGCAGCAGTCGGCCGGGCAGGGCCTGCACCCAGGGCGACAGGCCCTTGAACATATCGCTGGACAGCCGGGTTCGGAACAGGATCTCGCCCATCCAGATGAACAGCGGCAGCGCGGTCAGGGTCCAGCTGGAGGCCGAGCCCCAGATCGTCACGGCCATCGCGTCGCCGGCCGGTCGGCTGCCGAAGAGCTGCATCGCCAGCCAGGCCGCGCCCGACAGCGCCAGCCCGATCCAGACTCCGCTGGCCAGGATGGCGAACAGGGCCAGTATCAGCACTGCGGTGATGGCGAGATCATTCATCGGCTCATTCGTTGTGCAGCGCTTCGCCGGCGTCCGCGGGGCTGCTGCGCCGGCCGCGCCATTCGAGCTGCAGCTCGTCGAGCAGGGCGACGGCCAGCACCGCGTTGCCGATCGCCATCGACAGCTGCGGCAGCCACAGCGGCGTGGCGTCGTTGAGTGTGGAGATGTCCTGGAAGCTCCAGGACTGCCAGACCAGGCGGACGCTGTAGAAGGCCGCGATCAGCGCCAGCAGGCTGGCCACCATCAGCGCGAACCGCTCCAGCGCGCGGCGCGGGCCGCCCTGCAGCGCGTTGATCAGCAGGGTCACGCGGATGTGCTCGCCGCGCTTGAGCGTGTGGGCCAGGGCCAGGAAGCCGCAGGCCGCCATCAGATAGCCGGCATAGGCATCGCTGCCGGGCAGATAAAAGCCCAGCTGCCGCCCGGCGACGCCGCCCAGCACGATCAGCAGCAGGCCCACCATGCACAGCGCGGCCAGCGCGGCCGCAGCGTCGTAGAGGGCGTCGAGCAGGCGTCGCAAGAGGCGGCTGCCGGTGGGCTCAGGGCTTGCGGAAAGCGGCCAGCAAGGCCTGACCCTCGGCGCCGGCCTTCTTCTCCCAGTCGGCCAGCATGCTGGCGCCGACCTGGCTCATGTCCTGCATCAGCTTGGGCGAGGGCGGCATGATCTTCATGCCTTTCTCGGTCAGCGCCTTCTTGTACCAGTCATTCTTCTCCTGGCTGATCTTCCAGCCGCGCACCTCGGCCTCGGCGGCGGCCTTCAGCAGCGCCTCCTGGCTGGGCTTGTCCAGCGCATCGAAGGCCTTTTTATTGACGATCAGCGCATTCTTGGGCAACCAGGCCTGGGTGTCGTAGAAGTACTTGATGCTCTCGTAGGTCTTGCTGTCGTAGCCGGTGGCACCGGAGGACATATAGGACTCGACCACGCCGGTGGCCAGGGCCTGGCTCAGCTCGGCGGCCTGTATCGTGACCGGCTGGGCGCCGATCAGCTCGGCGATCTTGGCGGTGGCCGGGCTGTAGGCGCGCCATTTGATGCCGCGCATATCGGCTACCGAGCCGATCTCCTTCTTGACGTAGATGCCTTGCGGCGGCCAGGCCACCGTGTAGAGCAGTTGCATGCCCTGGGCACCGAGCACCCTGTTCAGATGCGGTTTCTGGGCCTCGGCCAGCTTGCGCGACTGGGCATAGCCGGTGGCCAGCATCGGCACGCCATCGGCGCCGAAGATCGGGTTCTCGTTCTCGAAGATGCCCAGGAGGATCTCGCCCATCTGGGCCTGGCCGCCCTGCACCGCGCGCTTGATCTCATTGGCCTTGAACAGCGAGGCATTGGCGTGCACGGTGATCTTGAGCTTGCCGGCCGTGGCCTTGTCGACATCGGTGGCGAACTGCATCAGGTTCTCGGTGTGGAAGTTGCTCGCCGGGTAGGCCGAGGGCAGGTCCCACTTGGTCTGGGCCGAGGCCGCAGTCGCCAGGGCCAGCAGGCCGGCGGCCAGCATCGATCGAGTCGTCATCATGCGAACACTCCTTCAGCGGGGCAACAGTGCGAGCATGGGGCGTACCGGCGCGCTTGCCGATTGGTAGTCACCCCGAGTCGGCGGGTTAGCATCGGGCCGATTCGACAGCCAGCCATGAAGCCATGAATATTCTGCTGACCGGTTTCGAGCCCTTCGGGGGCGAGGCCATCAACCCCGCCTGGGAAATCGCCCGTGCGCTGGACGGCGAGATGCTGGGCCCGGCGCGCATCGTGGCGCGCCAGCTGCCCTGCGTGTTCGGGCAGTCGCTGCGCGTGCTGGACCAGGCATTGGCCGAGCTGCGGCCGGGCCTGGTGCTGGCCCTGGGCCAGGCGGGCGGGCGCAGCGATCTGTCGCTGGAGCGGGTCGCGATCAATGTCGACGACGCCCGCATCGCCGACAACGCCGGGGCCCAGCCCATCGATATGCCGGTGCTGGAGAGCGGGCCGGCGGCCTATTTCTCGACCCTGCCGATCAAGGCCATCGTCCACGGCCTGCGCGCGGCGGGCCTGCCGGCCTCGGTGTCGCAGAGCGCCGGCACCTTTGTCTGCAACCATCTGTTCTACGGCCTGCAGCACCGGCTCGCCGGCAGCGGCGTGCGCAGCGGCTTTCTGCACATTCCCTATCTGCCCGAGCAGGCCGCCCGCAGCAACGGCCAGCCCAGCATGGCGCTGGCCAGCATGATCGAGGGCGTGCGCATCAGCTTGGCGCTGGCCTTGCAGAACGAGCGTGATCTGCGCGAGACGGGCGGGGCGATTGCCTAGCCAGCGTCGCTGTCGCTCACTCCGATTCCGAATAGGTCCGCCAGCGCTTGCTGGCGCTGCGCATCAGGGCCACTTGGTCGGCAAAGCGCGGGCAGGCCTGGCAGACCAGCATATGCAGGCGCACGGCCAGGCGTTCGCGCAGCGGCAGCGCGCGGTCCTCGGCCTGCAGCACGAGATGGGTGACCTGTTTGCAGGAACGGCGCAGCAGCATGATCATCGGGCGGGCGCCGATGGGCCCGCGAACCAGTTGAGTTGAAGGCAATCACGCAGCCGCAGCCGGGCGCGGTGCAGCATGACCCAGAGATTGGTCGGCGTGATGGCCAAAGCCTTACAGATCTCGTCGCTGTCCAGTTCCAGCCACTCCCTCATCATGAACAGGCGGCCCTGCTGACCGGGCAGCAGCTCGACGCAGGCCTCGAGCACCTTCATGAATTCGAGCTGGCGCAAGGCCTGCTCGGGGTCGCCCCAATCCTGCGGGGTCTCGCGCCAGTGGCCGTCGGGATGGAAGAGCTCGTCGTCGAGATCGACGCCGTCCTCGGCGGTGGTCGACAGCTCGCGGCAGTTGCGGCGGATCTGGTCGATCAGCTTGTGCTTGAGGATGCCCACCAGCCAGGTCTTGAGCTGCGACTGCCCGCCGAAAGCCTGCGGCTTCTCCAGCGCCGCGAGGATGGTCTCGGACACCGCGTCCTCGGCCCAGGCGGCGTTGCGCAGCTGCAGGCGCGCGTACTTCAGCAGCTGCGGACGCAGCGCTTCGATGGCCTTGGCGTGGTCGCTCATCAACAGGGCTCGGAATTTTCGATGGGCGCAGTGTAAGGACTTGGCCGGCACTTGCGACACACAGGTGTCCAACGCATGATGCGTCGGCCTCGATCTCAACCCTGACACCTCAAGGAGCTCTCATGAAGACATCCCACCTCGTTTCCTCCGCACTCGCCGCCGCCCTCTCGATGGGCGCGGTCGGCCAGGCCGTGGCCCAGGACAAGGCTGCCAAGGAGAAATGCTATGGCGTGGCCAAGGCCGGCCAGAACGACTGTGCCAATCTCAGCGGCACCCACTCCTGCGCCGGTCAGTCCAAGGTCGACAACGCGCCGGAGGAATGGAAGTATGTGGCCAAGGGCGAATGCAAGGCGATGAAGGGCATGACGGCCGAGGAAGCCAAGGCCAAGAAGTAAGCGCCAGGGTCCGTCCCCCATGCATGAAGCTCCCGCCATCGCAAGCGTCGGTATCGGCTGGCGCCAGCCGCACTACCAGGCGCTGATGCAGCAGCGGCCCGATCTGGGCTTTCTGCAGCTGCACTCGGAGAACTTCTTCGCGCCCGGGGGGGCGGCGCGCCAGGTCTTGCTGCGGGCACGCGAGCATTACGAGATCAGCCTGCATGGTGTCGGGCTTTCGCTGGGCTCGGCGGCCGGGCTCGATCCCTGGCATCTGGATCAGCTGGCCCGCCTGGTCGAGGCAGTGCAGCCGCTGCGCGTCTCCGACCACGCGAGCTTTGCCCGTGTGCCCGGCATGGATGCCGGGCCGGTGCTGCATGCCAATGACTTGCTGCCGATCGCCTTCAGCGAAAGCAGCCTGGACGTCATGGTGGCCAATGTGCAGACGGTGCAGGAGCGGCTGCGCCGTCCGTTGCTGGTCGAGAACCTCAGCGCCTACCTGGCCTGGGAGGATGACCGGATCGCCGAGCCCGAGTTCTTCAATGCGCTGGTGCGGCGCAGCGGCTGCGGCCTGCTGCTGGATGTCAACAATCTGGTGGTCAATGCGCTGAACCGGGGCGCCGATGACGAGGCGGCGGTGCGCGCGGCCTGCGCCTGGATCGATGCCTTGGACCCGGGCGTGGTCGGCGAGATCCATCTGGCCGGCTATGCGCGGCTGGACGGTATCGTCATCGACGACCATGGCAGCCGGGTTCACGCGCCGGTGTGGCAGGTCTACCGCCACGCGCTGCAGCGCCTGGGCGCCGTGCCCAGCCTGATCGAGTGGGACACCGACCTGCCCGAGCTCGCCGTGCTGCTGGACGAAGCCTCGCTGATGCAGGACTGCCTGCGCGCGGCGGCGCCGCGATGAGCCGCGCGGCCGAACTGCGCCGCCAGCAGGCACTGCTGCAGGCGCTGCTGCAAACACCTCCTCCCGCAGCGCCGCCGCCTGGGGCCCGGGCCCTGGGCGCCGTATCACTGCCCCGGGGTCTGCAAGCCTATCGCGGCCATGCCAAGGCGCTGGCCGCCCAGACCCTGGCCTCGGTGTTCGCTCGAATGCAAGCAGCACTCGGCGAGACCGAGTTCGCCGCGATGGCCTGGGCCTTCTGGCGTGCCTGCCCACCGCAGCGGGGCGATCTGGGCTGCTGGGGTCAGGCCTTGCCCGAGTTTTTGCGCGATCAGCCCGGCATGCCGGCCTGGCTGCCTGATCTGGCGCGGCTGGAATGGGCCGCACATCAGGCCGAGCGGGCCTTGGACGCTGAACTCGATGCCATCTCGCTGCAACTGCTCGCCGAGCAGGAAGCGGACCGGTTTTGCCTGCGGCTGCGGCCCGGCTTGCAGCTGCTGTCGCTGCTCGGTTCGGCGGCGGCGCGGTGGCCGCTGGACCTGGCTGGCAGCGCCGACGAACACCTCATCGTGCTGGTGTGGCGGCAGGGCTGGCGGGCCGAGGCCCGTCTGCTTGCCGCCGACGAGGCGCTGTTCATGAAGGCGCTGCAGCAGGGCCGGAGCCTGCAGCAGGCCCTCGATCAAACCCTGGCCGCCCATGCCGGCTTCGACTTCGCCGCCTGGCTGCAGGCCGCCTTGTCCGAGGCCTGGCTGCAGGCGGTCATCCCAGTCACGGAGCCCTCATGATGAGCATTCCCGCTTTGCTGCTGCGCGCAGTCAGCGATCCCGGCCTGGAGCGGCCACTGGCCATGGCCGCGCCGCTGGCCGCGTTGACCCACCAGCTGCGCTCGCTGGCGCTGCTGGCGGCGCGGCTCCATGTGGCCCAGGTCTTCTTTCTGTCCGGCCTGACCAAGATCCGCGACTGGTCGACGACGCTCTTGCTGTTCGAGGACGAGTACCGCGTGCCCCTGCTGTCACCCGAGCTGGCGGCCTGGCTGGGCACCGGCGGCGAGTTGCTGCTGCCGGTGCTGCTGGCGCTGGGCCTGGGCGGTCGCTTTGCCGCGCTGGGGCTGAGCGCGGTCAATATCGTCGCTGTGCTGAGCCTCAGCGAGATTGCGCCAGCGGCACTGCTGGGCCATCAGCTCTGGGGCGCCTTGCTGCTGACGGTCCTGCTTTGGGGCGCGGGCCGCTGGTCGGCCGACGCCTTGATCTGCCGCTTCAGTCCTTCGGTTGGAAGCTGATCACCAGCACCGAGGGCACGCGGCCATCGACATCGCGCGGCAGGATCTCGGTCTTGTCGATCGCGCGCAGCACGGCCTTGTCCCACTCGGCATCGCCGCTGGACTTCAGCAGCTTGCGGCCGATGATGTGGCCATCGGCGGCGGCGCGCACCTCGACCTCGGCGACCGGATTGCCGGCGCCGGACTCGCTGTAGATGATGTTGGGCCGGATGCGCGCCTTGATGCGGCCGCCATAGCTCGGCGACGGGCCGGCGCTCTGCAGCGCCGTGCCGGTGGCCTGCGGGCCGCCGCTGGCGCCGGCCATGCCCTGGATGCGGCGCAGGTTTTCCTGGCGCTGCGCCTCGGCACGCTTGTCGGCCAGGGCCTCCGCCTTCTTGCTGTCCTGGCGGGCCTTGTCGTCCTTGAGCTTTTGCTCCTTGGCCTGTTGCTCCTTCAGGGTCTTGGCGTCTTTGGCCGCCTTGTCTTTCTGTTCCTGCAGCTCGCGCAGTTTTTGCTTGCGCTGTTCTTCCAGCTCGGCCAGGCGCTTGGCTTCCAGCTCTTCGCGCTTCTTCTCCCGCGCCTTGGCAATCGCGATCTCGGCATCGCGCTGGGCCTGCAGATCGGGCGGCGGGGGCTCGGGTTTGGCTGGCGCGGGCTTGACGACCGGCTCGGGCTCGGGCGGCGGGGCCTCCTCGCGCGGCGCCGCTGCCACCGGCACAGCGGCCCACAGCTCGGCCTCGAAGGCCGGCTCGGTCTTGGAGCGCCATTGCACGCCGGCGGTCAGCGCGATGATCAGCAGGCCATGGGCCAGCAGGGCCAGCGCGAAGCCGCGGCCCAGGCCGGCCGAGGGCGGCGGGCGGCTCGCGTCGAAGCCGGTGGGCGCGAAGGTGCTGCTGCTCATGCGGGACGCTGTCTCAGTTGCTGGCTGCGCCGCTCTTGACGGCCAGGCCGACCTTCTGGATGCCGGCGCTTTGCAGCACATCCATCACCTTGACGACGGCCTCGTACTTGACGGCCTTGTCGGCCGAGATCACGACCGGGCTGTTCTCCTTGCCGGCCTGGGCCTGCTTGACGCGCTCGGCCAGACGGTTGAGAACGATGTCCTGCGGCTCGTCCTTGTCGATCTTGAGCTTGAGCTTTTCGTCGGCGCCGACGATCACATGGATCACCTGATCGGGTTGCTGACGGCTCTTGCCGACGCTGGGCAGATCCACGAGGCCGGTCGTGATCAGCGGCGCGCTGACCATGAAGATGATCAGCAGCACCAGCATCACATCGATGAAGGGCACCATATTGATCTCGTTGATGGTGCGGCGGCGCGAGCCGCTGCGCTGGCCGATGGCTGCCATCTCAATCGGCTCCGTGGTGGCCGGCAGGGGTGCCGGCATTGCGCTGCAGGATGTTGGAGAACTCCTCGATGAAGGTCTCCAAGGTGATCGCGCTGCGGTCGATCTGGCGGGCGAATCGGTTGTAGGCCAGTACCGCAGGGATGGCGGCGAACAGGCCGATCGCGGTGGCCACCAGGGCCTCGGCAATGCCCGGCGCCACGGTCGCCAGCGTCACCTGCTGCAGGTTCGACAGGCCGACGAAGGCGTGCATGATGCCCCAGATGGTGCCGAACAGGCCGATATAGGGCGAGACCGAGCCGACCGAGGCGAGGAAGGACAGATGGCTCTCCATCGCATCGAGCTCGCGCTGGTAGCTCGCGCGCATCGCGCGGCGCGCGCCGTCGAGCAGGGCGGTCGGTTCGGCGACACGGCGTTCGCGCAGCTTCAGGAACTCGCGCATGCCGGCCGCGAAGATGCGCTCCAGCGGTGCGCCGCCCTGACGGCCGTTGACGCTGTTGTAGAGCTCGTTGAGGTTCTTGCCGGACCAGAACTCGGACTCGAAGCCCTCGTTGCCGGCCTTGATGCGCGAGAGCGCGAAGAACTTGTTGAAGATCACGCTCCAGCTGGCCAGCGACATCGCCAGCAGGCCGACGATCACCAGCTGCACGGGCAGGCTGGCGTGCATGATCAGGGCAACAATGGACAGGTCTTGATTCATGGTGGGTTCAGGGAATCCAGCGCTTGTTGGATGGAGGCCGGGATGCGGCTCGGTTTGAAGTCTCGGGCGCCGACGCAGCCGATGCGGATCTCGCCCTCGGCCAGCAGCAGCTCACCGCGCCGGGCCTGCTGATAAAGCGTCATGCTGACACGGCCGCGCTCGCGCAAGGCCACCGAGACATGTAAAAAATCGTCCAGCCGCGCCGGGCTCAGATAGCGCAGCGAGGTGGCGCTGACGATGAACATCACGCCTTCTTCATGGCGCATGCGCTCCTGCTCGAAGCCCAGCGCGCGCAGCCACTCGGTGCGGGCGCGCTCGAAGAACTTCAGATAGTTGGCATAGAACACCACGCCGCCGGCATCGGTGTCTTCCCAGTAGACCCGCAGCCCGTGCTCGAAATCGCTCATCATGCCTTCAAGACTTGGGCCAGCCGGGTGACGGCCTGCTGCAGATCGTCGAGGCTGCTGGCAAAGGACAGCCGCACCCAGCGCTCGGCGCCGAGCTTGCCGAAGTCACGGCCCGGGGTCAGGGCCACATGGGCCTTGGCCATCATCTCGAAGCAGAAGTCCCAGCTGCTGTCGGAGAAGGCCGAGCAGTCCATCCAGACATAGAAGGCGCCATCGGGCAGCACCGGCACCTTGAAGCCGAGTTGCTGCAGGGCCGGCACGATGAAATCGCGACGGGCGCGGAACTCGGCACGGCGGCGCTCGAACTCGGCGATCACGGCCGGCTCGAAGCAAGCCAGCGCCGCATGCTGGGCCACACTGGAGGCGCAGATGAAGAGGTTTTGCGCGAGCTTCTCGATCGGTGTCACCAGGGCCGGTGGCAGCACCAGCCAGCCCAGGCGCCAGCCGGTCATGCCGAAGTACTTCGAGAAGCTGTTGACCGAGATGAGGTCGTCGCCATAGGCCAGCACGCTGTGGCCGAAGCGCTCGTCGTAGCTAAGGCCCAGATAGATCTCGTCGACGATGCTGACGCCGCCGCGCGCACGCACCGCCTGCACGATGGCCTGCATCTCCTCGGGCGCTATCGAGGTGCCGGTCGGGTTGCTGGGCGAGGCCAGCAGCACGCCGCGGGTGTGCGCGGTCCAGGCCTGCTCGATCTGCGCGGCGCTGAGCTGGAAGCGCTGCTCGGGACCGGCGGCCAGCAGCACGGCCTCGGCATCCGCGGCCGCGACGAAATGGCGATTGCAGGGGTAGCAGGGGTCGGGCATCAACACCTGGTCGCCGCGCTCGAACAGCGCCAGGCAGGCCAGCTGCAGCGCGGCCGAGGCGCCGGCGGTGATGACGATGCGCTCGGGCGCGATGTCCAGCGCGAAGCGCTCGCGATACCAGCGGCTCAGTGCCTCACGCAGCGCCGGCAGGCCGGTGGCCGGCGTGTACTGGGTGCGGCCGCCGTCGATACAGGCGCTCGCTGCGGCCTGCACGGCCGGCGGCGCGGTGAAGTCGGGCTCGCCGATGTTCAGATAGATCATCGGCCGGCCGCCCCGGGCCGGGTCGCAGGCCGGGCTGCGCGCGATCTCGGCAGCCGCCTTGGCGCATTCCATCACGTAGAAAGGCTCGATATGGTCGAGCCGGCCGGCCAGCTTCATGGGCGCGTCAAGCCGGGTTCAGCGACCGCCGCGACCGGCCTGCACCTCGGTGGGCCGCAGATCGCCGGCGGCGCGGTCGAGCACGCCGTTCACATACTTGTGGCCGTCGGTGCCACCAAAGGACTTGGCCAGCTCGACCGCCTCATTGATCGCCACCTTGTAGGGGATGTCGACGCAGTGCTTGAGCTCGTAGGCACCGATCATCAGCACGCCATGCTCGATCGGCGACAGCTCGGTGGTCTTGCGGTCCACATGCCTGGCCAGCACGGCGTCCAGATCGGCGGCCTCCTGGATGCAGCCATGCAGCAGGGCCTCGAAATGCGGCTTGTCGAGCTTGCCGAAACCGTCCTGCTCGCGCAGATGGGCCTCGATCACCGCACCGTCCTCGCCGGACACCAGCCATTGGTAGAGGCCTTGCAAAGCGGCCTCGCGCGAGCGGCGGCGGGCCGACTTGGCAGGCGCCTTCTTCTTCACCGCGGGAGGGGGGGCCGTCGGGGTCTTCTTGTCGTCGGACATCAGCGCAGTGCTTCCATCAAATTGGCCATCTCGACCGCGACGCGGGCGGCATCGCTGCCTTTTTCCTCGGCGCGGACCCAGGCCTGGGCTTCGTTCTCGACCGTCAGGATGGCATTGGCCACCGGCACCTGGTAGTCCAGCGAGACCCGGGTCACGCCGGCACCGCTCTCGTTGGCGACCAGCTCGAAGTGGTAGGTCTCGCCGCGGATGATGCAGCCGATCGCGATCAGCGCGTCGTAATCCTCGCTTTCGGCCATCGCATGCAGGGCCACCGGCACCTCCAGCGCGCCGGGCACGGTGACGTGACGGATATGGTCCTGGGCCACGCCCAGGGCCAGCAGCTCGGCCACACAGGTCTGGGCCAGCTTGCTCGTGATGGCATCGTTGAAACGGGCCTGTACCAGGCCGATGCGCAGGTCGCGGCCGTCGAGCGAGGCCGCCTGGCCCTTGTCGGATGCTTGCATCTGGTTCTTCTCTCTCTTGTTGTTATGTGTTGGGGCCGACGAAGCCGGTCACTTCCAGCCCGTAGCCGGTCATGCTGGGCATGCGGCGCGGGCTGCCGAGCAGCTTCATCTTATGGATGCCGAGCTCGCGCAGAATTTGCGCGCCGACACCATAGGTGCGCAGGTCCATCATGCGGCGCGGCGGCGTGCTGGGAGCGTCCTGCAGGCGCTGCAGCAGGGCTTCGCTGTCCTCGCCGCAGTTCAGCAGCACGGCCACGCCCTGGCCGGTGCGCTGGATCTCGGCCAGCGCGGCGGGCAGGGGCCAGGAGTGGCTGCAGGGGCCGGCTTCCAGCAGGTCCAGCACCGACAGCGGCTCGTGCACGCGCACCAGCACCTCGTCGTCGGGGGTCCAGCCGCCATGGGCCAGGGCCATGTGCACGGCGCCGGTGCGGTCGCTGAACACATGGCAGGCGAACTCGCCTTGGGCGGTCTGCAGCCGGCGTTCGGTGACGCGCTGGACCAGCGACTCATTGCGGCTGCGGTATTCGATCAGGTCGGCAATGGTGCCGATCTTCAGGCCGTGCTCCTGGGCGAACAGCTCCAGGTCGGGCAGGCGCGCCATCGTGCCGTCATCCTTCATGATCTCGCAGATCACGGCGCTGGGGCTCAGGCCGGCCATCTGCGACAGATCGCAGCCGGCCTCGGTATGGCCGGCGCGCATCAGCACGCCGCCGTCCTGGGCTTGCAGCGGAAAGATATGGCCGGGCTGGACCAGGTCTTCGGCCCTGGCATGACGCGCCACGGCGGCCTGCACGGTGCGGGCCCGGTCGGCGGCCGAGATGCCGGTGGTGACACCGGTGGCGGCCTCGATCGAGACGGTGAAGGCCGTGCCGTGCTTGGTGCCGTTGCGGGTGGCCATCGGCGGCAGCTGCAGTCGTTCGCAGCGCTCCTTGGTCAGGGTCAGGCAGATCAGGCCACGGCCGAACTTGGCCATGAAGTTGATCGCCTCGGGGCTCACATGGTCGGCCGCCAGCACGAGGTCGCCCTCGTTTTCGCGGTCTTCTTCATCGACCAGAATGACCATACGGCCGGCCGCCAGCTCGGCGACCAGCTCGGGAACAGGAGATATCGGCATGGCCGGCATTGTAGGCGGGCGGGGCAGGGTTTTGCCCGAGTCGGGGCTCTACAGGATTTTGGGGCGGGCCAGCAAGCGCAGGTCGGAGCCGATCTGGGACACCCCGCGCCATTCCAGCTGCAGCGCCTGCTCCAGGCTGGCCAGCGGGCCGAAGGCCGCGATCTCGCGGCCCTGGCCCAGCAGCTTGGGCGCCAGATAGATCAGGAGCTCGTCGACCAGGCCGGCCCGGACCAGCGAGCCATTGAGCTTGTGGCCGGCCTCGATATGCAGCTCGTTGATGCCGCGCTGGCCCAGATCATCGAGCAGCGCCGTCAGATCGACCTTGCCCTGGGCATCGGGCATGAAGACGATCTCGGCTCCGGCCGCCCGCAAGGCCGCTTCGCGCTTGTCATGGGCCTGGGCCGCGTAGATCAACACCGGCCCGGGGGGCGGCAGCAGGCGCGCCGCCGGCGAGATTTCCAGCCTTGAGTCGACCACCACGCGCAGCGGCTGCAGCGCGGTCTCGACCAGGCGCACATCAAGCCGCGGGTCATCGTCGCGCACCGTGCCGATGCCGGTCAGCAGCGCGTTGGCACGGCGCCGCCAGGCGTGGCCGTCACGGCGCGCCGCCTCGCCGGTGATCCATTGGCTCTGGCCGTCGGGCAGGGCGGTGCGGCCGTCCAGCGAGGCGGCGGCCTTCAGTCGCACGAACGGCCGGCCCCGCTGCATGCGCGAGAAGAAGCCGATATTGAGCTCGCGCGAGGCCTCGGCCAGCAGGCCGGTCTCGGTCGCGATGCCGGCGGCCTGCAGGCGGGCCATGCCCTGACCCGCCACCAGCGGATTCGGGTCGCCGATGGCCGCCACCACCCGCTTCAGCCCGGCGGCCATCAAGGCATCGCAGCAGGGCGGCGTGCGGCCGTGGTGGGAGCAGGGCTCCAGCGTCACGTAGGCGGTGGCGCCGCGCAGGTCGGCGCCGCGCGCCTGGGCGTCGCGCAGCGCCATCACCTCGGCATGAGCCTGGCCGGCGGCCTGGGTATGACCGCTGCCCAGCACCCGGCCTTCGGCATCGGTGATCACGCAGCCGACACGCGGATTGGGGTCGCTCAGGCCGATGGCCTGCTCGGCCAGGACCAGGGCATGGCGCATGGCCGATTCGTCGCTGCGGTGCGGGGCGGTGCTGTGCATGGCGGCAGTCTAGCCGGCCAGGGTCCCGGTGTTCATCCCGGAGCTCAGAGCTTCTCCTGGTGCACGATGGTCTTGCTGTCGTAGAACAGGCCATCGGCCGGGTTGGGCGTACGACCTACCGGGCAGGACTGGCTGCCGGCGACGACCAGGAAGTTCTGCCGGGTCAGCGCGCCCTTGACGTCAACATAGTCCAGCGGGTGTTCGACATTGCTGATGGTCTTGTCGCCGTTGTAGTCGGCGCTATAGCGGCAGATGCGGTAGCCGGCATGGCCGAGTTCGATGCCGTTCAGGATCAGCCGGCCGGTCCATGCGACGCCGTCGAGATTGGGGTAGACCGCACAGTAGAAAACCACCCCCTCGGGCCTCGCGACAGGCCCGGCCAGCGGGGCGTTGCTGAAGCAATCGTGCGGCGGCGGGGCGGGCGGCTTGCTCGTGCCTGCCGTGATGATGGCCGGACTCAGGGGCAGGGCGGGGCTGAGTGCCAGCTCCGAGTCGGCGGTCGCGTCGGTCGAAAAGCGCACCGCGCCGCTGAGCAGATAGCTGTTCGAGACCGTGCTGCAGTAGGCCGCGACGTCGTCCCGCGTGATCTGGGCCGTGCCGACCGTGTGGTCCGGCAATTGGCACAGCTTGACGATGCGGCCGGTCTGATTGTTGAACACCCAGGCCACGCCGCTGCTGGTGGCCGGCGGCTTGAAGACGCTGTGACCATCGCCCAAGTCCTTGGCTGTCGGCGGTATCGTGAGGTGACGGCCCTGCGGACGGCGAGTCGGGTCGCCCTCGGGGGCAATGGCCAGCGAGCCGCTGAGCCGCGGATCGGTCGGCGTGATGAAGCTGCCCATGATCACTTGCTGCACGGTGCCCGTCCTATCCTCCCAGCTCACCGTGACCTGCACCGACAGTGGCTCGCCGGGGCGCTGCGCCAACACCCGGTTCAATGTGAAACTCGCATTGCTTTCTGGGTCGCCGGCGCCGACGCGCTTGAGATCGGCGATCTGCGCGAACGCGCGTACATGCGCTTGCGCATCCGCTGGAAGCGCCAGTTCGGAGAAGGACCGTATGGTTTCAAGGTCTTGCTGAACCAGGCGCACCGCCTCGCTGCGCTGCTTGGCCAGATCGGCACTGCGCCGCATATGGCCCTGCAGCCCGACCAGGGCCAGCATGCCGAAGGACATGATCAGCAGGGTCACCAGCGCTTCGATCAGGGTCACGCCCGCTTGAGCATCAGCGTATCGACCGAAGAGGCGGCGGCTGCGTTTCATTCCGTGCCATCCGACCAGCTGCCCGGCACGCGGACAAAGCTACCGCGCCGGTTGCTCAGCGTGTTGATCAGGTCCGCGTGATAGACGATGTCGGCCGTGCCGCTGGCGACCAGGTCGCCGTCGCTGAGCAGGGCGCCGGTCAGCACGGCCGGCTGGGCCCCGACGGTGTTGTTCCAGGACGTGTTGCCACGGGCATAGATCAGCCCGTTCAGCAGCATCGGGCCATCCAAGCGCAGGGCACCGTTGACCACCAGCAAGAAGGGGTCCGCCGCGGTGCCCAGCGTGATATTGCTGCGGATCTCGGCCGGACCCTCGACCCAGAGCATGCGCTGGCCGCTGGCATAGGCCTCTTGCAGCTTGGCGCTGCAATCGTCCGCACAGATCAGCTCCCGCATCGCCGGTTGCTGGCGATAAGTCATCGGTGACATGCCAAAAAACAGCTGAAACATATCGACCGGTTTGCCATCGCGGCTTCGCAGCGTCTCGTCGCCGCTGATCAAGGCATCGCGTGTCGGCGTGCCAGGCACGCTGCTGAGCCGGCTGATGCTGCCTTGGTAGCCCAGCCCGGCCTGCATCAGCAAGCCGCTGAGTGCCGGATCGGTGTTGTGCAGCCCCAGCCCCGTGGCCCCCAGGTCGACCGCGCCGCGCACCGTCAGCGGGCTGGCGGGTGGCACTTTCAAGGCGCTGACCAGGGCCGCATCAAAGAAGAGCACGCTCTTGGCCAGATCGGCCTGGGCGGCAAAGGCCTGGCGGTTGCAGTTCTTGATGATGTCGGTGCAGCTGCTCACCTCCACATTCACGACACCGGCGCGGTCGCGGGGCCGAAAACGTACCACGAACATCGGCTGCAAGCGATGGGCGGCGGCCGGCGCCGGCGACACCAGCACGCCATCGGCCGGACACTGGTAGGCCCAGCCCGCAGCCTCCGTGCTGATGCCGGCGGCCACATAGGGGTCGCCGGACGCGGGATTCAGCGGATTGAAGCTGGCGTCCTCGTCAGCGTCGGTGCTGATGGCGCGATCGGCGCCGATATCCAGATAGCGCTCACGGAAGCTCGAGCCCATGGCACCGCTGTTCTTGCAGCTGGCATCGATGAAAACGCCGTTCAGCGCGTTCAGCACCCATTCGCCGCCGGCTTCGGCGGTTTCCAGCGCGAGGCCGGCCCGGTAGTAGTTGCTCGCGATGCGCTGCTCGAAAACGAGATTGCGGTTCGCGAAGGCGGCCATCATCGCCATGATGAAGAACAGCACCATCACGACCACCAGGGTGGCCGCACCCTGTTGCCCCATGGCACGCTGATTGGCGGCGCAGCGCATGATCAGCAGCCTCCCTCGATGGCGTCATTGCGCAGCCGGGTGCTGACCGTGACGCTGCGCACCACCCGCGCGTCATGCGCGGCCTTGCCACTCAGCGTCAGCCGCAGTTCCCGGACCTCCATGCTAGGCGGGCAGTCGGTGGCACCGATCGGGCAGGGGCGCTGGCAGAACTCATCCAGCTTGACGCGCTGCACCAGCAGCTCCGGCTCGAAGCTGGTGATCTCCAGGGTCTTGGGGTCCGTCAGCGGCTGCCAGTTGCCGCCATGGCGGAACTGCAACTCCTTGGACCGAACGCGGTAGCCGAACTCCTCGTTGTTGGCGACCTTGCCGTCCTCGTCGGCCTCGCCCTTGGCCCGGCTGTAGCTGTAGAGCAGCTGGCCGTCCTTGTCCAGGCGCGCCATCGCATAGAGATTGGCCTGGGTCGCCATGCCGGGCGCCGAGACGCCGTCTTCCGCACGCCTGTTGAAACCGGCGCGGCGCATATCGCGCAGCACCAGATCGGCCGCCGCCCGCAAGTCCTGCTGCACCTGGGTTTCCAGCATCAGGCGGCGATGGTCCTCCAACTGGCCCACCATCATCAGCGAGGCGCCGGCGACGACAATCATGCCTACCGTCAAGCCGACCATCATCTCGATCAGGCTCAGGCCCTTGATGCTTGCGGAAGTCATCTGGACCAGCATCCGCCGGTGGTGGGCAGGTATTGCATCTGGCCACCACTCATCGTGATGGACATCTTGGCGCAGGCGCTGTCCTTGGCCTGGGGGCTGCTTTCCAGCGCATTCGCCTCGATGGTGTAGCCGGTGGCGCCGTCGTTCGTCAGCACGATCTTGATCACGTAATGCTTGTCGAGCGACTGATCGCTGCTGAACTGCAGATCGCTCAGCTTTTCGGTGTAGGTCGCCCGGTTGGCGCGCCAGCGCTCCTGTGCCTGCTGCACCGCCGACAAGGTGGCCACGGCGTCGGCACGCCGGCCTTTTTGCACCATGTGCTGGAAGGAGGGCAGGGCGACAGCAGCCAGGATGCCGGCGATCACCACCGCCAGCATCAGCTCGACCAACGTGAAGCCATGACTGCCTGTCGGGCCGACGGCAGCCTGGGGCGCAGAGGGCGGTAGCATGGACATGGAAAATTATGTGGACGCGGTGCGCAGCGACTCTCGAACAGGGTCGGCCGCTCGTCGGCAATATCTGACCGTTGATCCACGCTTCCTTGGGTTAGGGGGCAGTTCAGCCGGCGCAGCGCGGCAGGCGCCCCGCGCTGCCATCGGGTGAGCACGAGCGCACGCGGCCGGTGATCGCGACGATATGGCGAATCGAGGGGCCGCCAGGCGCGGCAATATCGATGCTGCCGGTGCTGGTCACCGCGCCTTGCCTGGCCTGGAAGCTGAGTTTTTCGACATTGGCGCGTATCGTCGTGGCCTGCGTGGCGGGCAGCCATTCGACCTTGGCCAGGGCAGCCGCATCGGTGCAGCGGGTCTGGCCCGCGTTGTCGCAGTGGCAGCCGTCGCTCGGGCCGCTGTAGACGATGTAGCAACTGCCGCCATCACCCGCATTGAAGCGCATATGCACGGCCTTGCCCTGAATCACGGCGACGCTGCGCGCCTGCTGCAGATCGGTCATCAGGGTCTGGGCGGTGCCCCGGACATGCTGGCCGAGCCTGAGTCTTTGCATCGACGGAATCGCCTGGCTCAGCAGTACCGCCAGGATCAGGCAGACGACGCAAACCTCGATCAGGCTGAGACCACGGAGGTGATGCGGGGGGTGAGGGGCTTGCGGCATGGTCGGCTCCGGACTGGATTCATCGGGCATGAATCCAATCTAGAGGGCCGGGCCGGCGCTTTCTGTCCTGCCAAAGGGGGGAGCCTGGCACCCCCTTGGAGGGAAGATTCAAATATCGCGGATCAGCTGCCGGAATTCATCCACATCCTCGAAGCTGCGGTAGACCGAGGCAAAGCGCACATAGGCGACCTTGTCGATGCGCTTGAGTTCGCGCATCACCAGCTCGCCCATCTTGGTCGACGGCAGTTCGCGGGCGCCGCTGGTCAGCAGCTTTTCCTCGATGCGGGCCAGCGCGGCATCGACCTGCTCGATGCTGACCGGTCGCTTGCGCAACGCCAGCTGCATCGAGGCGCGCAGCTTGGCCGGGTCGAAGTCGGCCCGGGTGCCGTCTTTCTTGACCACCACGGGCATCGCGATCTCCGCCCGTTCGTAGGTGGTGAAGCGCTTGTCACAGCCCAGGCAGCGCCGCCGGCGCCGCACCACATCGCCTTCATCCGACTCCCGGGTTTCGACCACCTGGGTTTCGGCATGGGAGCAGAAGGGGCAGCGCATCGGCGGGCGGCGGCTTAGCGGTAGACCGGGAAGTCGCGCGTCAGCGCCGCGACCTTCTCGCGCACGGCGGCCAGATTGGCCTCGTCATGCGGCTTGTCCAGCACATCGGCGATCAGGTGGGCGGTGATGCGCACCTGTTCTTCCTTGAAGCCGCGCGTGGTCATCGCCGGCGTGCCCAGGCGGATGCCGCTGGTGACCATCGGCTTCTGCGGGTCGTTCGGGATGCCGTTCTTGTTGCAGGTCATGTGGGCGGCGCCCAGGATGGCCTCGGCCTCCTTGCCGGTCAGGCCCTTGGGGCGCAGATCCACCAGCATCACATGGCTCTCGGTGCCGCCGGAGACGATGCGCAGGCCGCGCTCGATCAGCGTGTCGGCCAGCACCTTGGCGTTCTTGACCACCTGTTCCTGGTAGCTCTTGAACTCGGGCGTCAGCGCTTCCTTGAAAGCCACGGCCTTGCCGGCAATCACATGCATCAGCGGGCCGCCCTGGATGCCGGGGAAGATCGCCGAGTTGATCTTCTTGGCGATCGCCTCGTCGTTCATCAGGATGATGCCGCCGCGCGGGCCGCGCAGGCTCTTGTGCGTGGTCGAGGTCACCACATCGGCATGCGGCACCGGGTTCGGGTAGACGCCGGCGGCGATCAGGCCCGCATAGTGGGCCATGTCCACCATGAAATAGGCGCCGATTTCCTTGGCGATCTTGCCGAAGCGCTCGAAGTCGATGCGCAGGCTGTAGGCCGAGGCGCCGGCGATGATCAGCTTGGGCTTCTTCTCGCGGGCCAGCGCTTCCATCGCCTCGTAGTCGATCTCTTCCTTGGCGTTCAGGCCGTAGGAGATCACGTTGAACCATTTGCCGCTCATGTTCAGCGGCATGCCATGGGTCAGGTGGCCGCCCTCGGACAGGCTCATGCCCATGATGGTGTCACCGGGCTGCAGCAGCGCGAAGAACACGCCCTGGTTGGCCTGCGAACCGGAGTTGGGCTGGACATTGGCGAAGTTGGCGCCGAACAGCTGCTTCAGGCGGTCGATGGCCAGTTGCTCGACCACGTCCACATACTCGCAGCCACCGTAGTAGCGCTTGCCGGGATAGCCCTCGGCGTACTTGTTGGTCAGCTGGCTGCCCTGCGCCTGCATCACGGCCGGCGAGGTGTAGTTCTCGGAAGCGATCAGCTCGATGTGATCTTCCTGGCGCTGGTTCTCTTGCTGGACGGCGGCCCACAGATCGGGGTCCACTTGGGCGAGGGTCGAGGTGTTGCGATCAAACATGATGGATGGTGGCGGTCTAGGGTTGGAGTCACGGCGCACGCCGACGCTTGAGCGACGGCGCGGCGTGGCTGCCCAGGCGAACGGCTGATGGCGGCCGGGCTGCTCACCCTTGACCGTTCGCGCTCCCCGGTGGTCCACCACCTCGGGTCACGGCTGTGACCTTGATCGCCAGTCGCGCGAAGCCTGCAGTGTAGCGGAGGCTGCAGGCCCGGCGTCGAGCAAAAGCTGTTTCAGTTCAGCAGCGCGATCTGGTCGGCCGCAGCGGGCGCCGCAGGTGTCGTTGCGGGCGTGCTATTGACCTCGCGGATCGGCTTGGGTGCGGGCACATAAGGGCGGCCGGCGATCACCGACTTCATCTGCTCGTGCTCGGCCAGCACCTTGTTGGCGTAGCCGGCGTCGTCGGGCAGATTGGCGGCACCGACGTAGTAGCGCAGCCCTTCCTCGATGCCGCCGGCGCGCTGGATGCACTCCTTGAGTACCTGCACGCCGACGCGCAGATTGGTGATCGGGTCGAAGGCGGCCAGATTGCCGCCAAAGGCCTCGTACTTGTCGTCATGCACGCGGGTCAGCACCTGCATCAGGCCCTGGGCCCCGACCGAGCTCTGGGCAAAAGGGTTGAAGCCCGACTCGATGGCCATGATGGCCAGGATCAGGGTCGGTTCGACGCGGGCGCGTTGCCCCACGGTCCAGGCCTCCTGCACCAGACGACTGATCGGCTCGGGCGCGACGCGGTAGCGGCGCGACAGCCACATGGCGACCGCCGCCTGCTGGCGCGACAGGTCCTTGGGATCGGCGGCCGTGGCGCGGCTCAGCGCATCGGGCTCGCTGAAGCCGGTCAGGGTGTCTCCGGAGGCCTCGGCACGGGCTTCCTGGCGGGCATTGAGCCAGCCAAATGCCTCGGTCTCGAGCTTGTGGCGCAAATCCGCCTGGCTGCTGAACATCAGCAAAACAGCCACCACGGCCAGGCCGACCAGGGCCAGGGTGTTGTGGCTGACCACCAGCAGGCCGTGGCCAATGTCCTTGATGAACAAGGATGTGGCCGCAGTGGCGCTGCGGGCGAGGGATAACAAATCACGACGCGCTGTCATGCGACTCCTTTTCTTCTCCGCCACATATGGCCGACCGGTCCGCTAGGGGCAGGTCAGCCTCGCATGGCAGTGATAATGGGCCGGCATCCCATGAAGCCCTGCCGCTCGAGGTGGCAGAACTCCGGGGCCGGGTCCATCGGCAGCGGGGTGTCTTCTCCGTCCCAAGGCGAAGACACGGGTTAACCCTGAAGTCATCAGGGTAGGCGGATTCTAAGGATCAAAAATAACCCGTCAAGCTTATGGGCCTCTTGCTAAATTACTATTGGTTATGAAGTACCGAGATCTTCGCGACTTTCTGCACGGTTTAGAGGGGATGGGCGAGCTGTGCCGCATCAGCGAGCCGGTATCCCCCCTACTTGAGGTGACGGCCCTCAGTGACAAAGTTTTACGTGCCGAGGGGCCCGCGCTGCTGTTCGAAAAGCCCGCCGGCTACCAGACCCCGGCGCTGACCAATCTGTTTGGCACGACCCGCCGGGTGGCGCTGGGCATGGGTGCGCAAAGCCTGCAGGAGCTGCGCGATGTTGGCCACGTCCTGGCCAGCCTGAAGGAGCCGGAGCCGCCCAAGGGGCTGAAGGATGCCGGCCGCATGCTGCAGATGCTGAAGTCCTTGTGGGACATGAAGCCCAGCACCGTGCGCCGCGCACCGTGCCAGGAGCAGGAATTTTTAGGTGGGGACGTCAATCTGAAGTCGCTGCCGATCCAGACCTGCTGGCCCGGCGATATCGGGCCGTTGATCACCTGGGGGCTGGTCGTGACCCGCGGGCCGCAGAGCATTGCCAATCCGCGCCTGCGCCAAAACCTGGGCATCTACCGCCAGCAACTGATCGGCCGGCGCCAGCTGATCATGCGCTGGCTGGCCCATCGCGGCGGCGCGCTGGATTTCCGCGACTTCGCGCTGGCCAACCCGGGTCAGCCCTTTCCGATCGCGGTGGCCTTGGGGGCCGATCCGGCCACCATCCTGGGCGCGGTGACGCCGGTGCCCGATTCGCTGTCCGAGTACCAGTTCGCCGGCCTGCTGCGCGGCTCGCGCACCGAGGTGGTGGACAGCGGTGTCGGCGAGGCGGGGCGCATGCTGCAGGTGCCGGCCAGCGCCGAGATCGTGCTGGAAGGCCATATCCCGGTGGCCGCCGCCGGCTACACCGGCTTCAGCGAGGACGGCATCCCGCTGAAGGAGAAGGGCGGCTATCTGCACGCGCTGGAGGGCCCGTTCGGCGACCACACCGGCTATTACAACGAGCAGGACTGGTTCCCGGTCTTCGAGGTTCAGCGCCTGACCCAGCGGCCTGAACCGATCTACCACTCGACCTATACCGGCAAGCCGCCGGACGAGCCGGCCATCCTCGGCGTGGCGCTCAACGAGGTCTTCGTGCCCATCCTGCAAAAGCAGTTCAGCGAGATCGTCGACTTCTATCTGCCGCCCGAGGGCTGCAGCTACCGCATGGCCGTGATCTCGATCAAGAAGGCCTATCCGGGCCATGCCAAGCGCCTGATGTTCGGCCTGTGGAGCTTTCTGCGCCAGTTCATGTACACGAAGTTCATCGTCGTGGTCGATGACGATGTCGACATCCGCGACTGGAAGGAAGTGATCTGGGCCATCACCACCCGCATGGACCCGGTGCGCGACACCACGCTGGTCGAGCAGACGCCGATCGACTATCTAGACTTCGCCTCGCCGGTCAGCGGCCTGGGCGGCAAGATGGGGCTGGACGCCACCAACAAGTGGCCCGGCGAGACCAATCGCGAATGGGGCCGCAGCATCACGATGACACCCGAGGTGGATCGCCGCATGAGCGAGCTCTACCAACGTTTGTTTACAGCCTAGGGTTCGTCCCAGGCTTGAAGCCCCGCTATTGCTCGCCTACTGTTGTGAGGCCTGTCTAACAGGTACACCCTCTGGCGCAGTCTCTGCGCGCCAGGAGCCCTGCGGCAGATAGCTGCAGAGCCCCAAAGATGGCGTCAGCCATCCACCCCTCCCGGCCTCGTGCTTGGGAGGGGTCCGTCTTTTGGGGCCGCAGAATTTCGAGGTCCGCAAGATATCGGGCGCCATGCGCTCATTTGCCGGCCAGCAGGCCCAGCCATTCGTAGACCACATAGCGCAGCCGCCTGAAGCCCTCGCTGGACGGCACCCACTCGCTGGGCAGGTAGGCGGTGTCGGCGCGCACGTCCACCGGCGCGAGCAGCAGCTCGATGCGCCCGGCCGCCGCCTCGCGGAAAGCCCGCTCGGCACGCGGCATGTGGTGACCATGGGTGACCAGCACCACGCGGGTGATGCCGGCCTGAAGCAGCAGCGGCAGGCTGAACGCGGCGTTCTCGCGGGTATCGCGTGCGCGCCCTTCGGCCCAGCGCAGCGCGATCCCGAACTCGTCCCTGGCAACGGCTTGTACCACCGGCGCTTCGCCGACATCGCCCGGCCGGCCGCCCCAGCCCACACCGCCGCTGAAGGCCAGCGGCAGGCCGCTGCGCCGCGCCAGCCAGGCGCCGTAGCGCAGGCGCTCCAGGGTCAGTGGCTTCAGGGTCGGCCCGTCGTACTCGGGCGCGATCTGCAGCACGCCGGCACCCAGCACCAGGATGGCGCTGTGCTGCGGCGCCCCGTGACGCAGGCCATCGACTTGGGCCGTTGTCAGCGCTGCCGGCACGCCCAACAGCCATTGCTGCAACTGATCGGCCGCGACCTCGGTGAACGAGAACCACAGCCCCAGCAGCCCCAACACGAACACGCCGCGGCCCAGCCGCCGGTGCCGGCGCAGCAGCACCGCAGCCAGCACCAGCACCAGCATCAGCGGCACCGGTGGTAGCAGCAGGACCTGGACGAGGGGCTTGAGATCCTGCAGGGCTTGGAGCAAGGCATTCATGGTCGCGCATGATGCCGCAAACCGGCTGATGTCCTGTCGCGCCTGCCCCGATAATCGACGCGCATGTCATCCCTCATCGCTCGTCCCTGGTTGCGGCGTCTGGCCGGCTCGGCCCTCGTCATTCTTGTCCTGTGCGGCCTGGCCTGGTGGGCCGTGCCCTGGTGGGTCGAAGGCGCCGGCATGCGCCTGGCCAGCCAGGCGCTCGGCCGCGAAGTCAGCGTGGAGAAGGCGCGATTCCAGCCCTGGCGCCTGGGTCTGGCGCTTGATGGGGTCAAGGTGGCCGGCGCTGCGCCCGGCGATGCGGCCTTGCTGGAGATTGCCAGCACCGAGGCGACGCTGTCGCTGCGCTCGCTCTGGCATCGCAGCCCGGTGCTGGACTCGCTGCACATCGAGCGCCCGCTGCTGCGCCTGAGCCGCGTGGCCGACGGTCGCTACGACATCGACGATCTGCTCAAGCGCTGGAGCCAGCCTGCGGCGAAGGCGGAGCCCGAGGGCGGGGCGAGCCTGGCGCTCTACAACCTCAGCCTCGCCGGGGGCCAGGTCTTGCTGGACGACCAGCCGATGGGGCGGCGCCACGAGCTGAGCGATCTGCGCATCGATCTGCCCTTTGTGTCCCTGCTCGATGCCCATGTCGAGGTTCGTGTCGAGCCGCAGCTCTCGGGCCGGCTCAATGGTGTGGCCTTCGGCTCCAAGGCCCAGGCCCTGCCGTTTGCGCAGACGCGGCAGGCACGGCTGGACTTCAGCCTGAAGGGCTTCGATCTGGCGCCTTATCTGGCGTACTGGCCCCAGCAGCTGCCGCTGCGGCCCGAGCGCGGCCGGCTCAGCGCCGAGCTGCAGCTGCTGTTCTCGCAGCCGCCGGGCCAGGTGCCCGAACTCAAGCTCGGTGGCCGCGTCGATGTCGACGAGGTGGGTCTGGCCCTGGGCGAACACAAGTCCTGGCTGGTGTGGGACAGGCTGCAGCTGGGGCTAGGCGATGTGCAGCCGCTGAAGAAGCAGCTGCTGCTCGACACGCTGGTCTGGACGGGACCGAAGCTGGCCTTGCAGCGCGATGCCGCCGGCCGTCTGCTGCTGCCGCAGTTCGCTGCTGCGCCGCCGGCCAAGCCCGGGCCGGGGCCCGATGCGCCGTCCGCATGGCGTTTCGCGCTGAAGCAGTTCGAGCTGCGCCAGGCTGGCCTGGCTTGGCGCGACGACTCCTTGCGGCCGGCCGCCGAACTGGGTTTCAGCGAGCTGGGGCTGAAGCTCAGTGCGCTGAGCTGGCCGCTGCGTGACAAGACCGGCCTGAGCTTCGAGGCCAAGTTGGACAAGCTCAAGGGTGGCAAGCCCGCCACCCTGTCCGGCAGCGGCGAGCTGACGGCCGAGGCACTGAGCCTGACGGGCCAATGGCAAGACCTGGCCCTCGAATGGTTGTCGCCCTATCTGCAGGCCGAGCTGCCGCTGGCCATGCAGGGGCGCTTGGCGGGCCAGCTGCGGCTCGATCTTGCCCAGCCCCTGGCGGCCAACGCCGGGCAGCGCGCCAAGCTGACGATCACGGGCATCAAGCTCGACGCGCTGCGGGCCCAGCAACTGCTGGCCGGCAGCGGCCGGCAGGAACTGCTCAGCATGGCGGAGCTGAGCCTGGATGAGCTGGTGCTGGAGCCGGCGGCGCGGCGCCTGATGCTCGGCCAGCTGAGCCTGCGCGAACCGCGCCTGGCCCTGCAGCGCTCGGCCGATGGTGTGCTGAGCGCGCTGGCTTTGATGCCGGACAAGGCCGCAGAGCCGGGGGCGCCCTGGTCGGCCCAGCTGGCGGCGTTGGCGATCGATGGCGGCGCGCTGCGTTTTACCGATGCGGCCGTGCAGCCGCTGGCCGGCGTGCCCGGTCAGCCCCATCTGCTGGTGCTGGAGCAGCTGCGGCTGCGGGCGCAGAAGCTGGGGCAGGCGCGTGCGCCGCTGCAGCTGTCTGCGCAGCTGGGCCGGCCTGCCGGCGGCCAGCGCCGCAGCGGGGGCGCGGCGGCCGCCATGCTGGGCAAGCTGCAATGGGAGGGCGAGCTGGCACTGTCGCCGCAGCCCTCGGCGCGCGGCAGCCTGCGCGCCGAGCGATTGCCGCTGCAGCTGCTCGATCCCTATCTGGACCCGGCGCTGGGCCTGCATCTGCGCCGCGCCGAGGCGGGTTTTCGCGGCACGCTGGCGCTGGCGCAAGGCCCTCAGGGTCTGGCGGCGCAGGTGCAGGGCGATCTGCTGTTGGCCGATCTGCGGCTGCTGCATACCCGGGCCGAGGCCGACGGTGCGCGCCGCATCGATGAAGAGCTGCTGAGCTGGCAGGCCTTGAATCTGGCCGGCCTCAAGCTGGACCTGCGGCCCGCCACCCCGCTGAAGCTCGATATCGGCGAGGCCAGCCTCAGCGACTTCTACGCCCGGCTGATCATCGATGAGCAGGGGCGTTTCAATCTGGGCGAACGTGCGCCCAAGCCTGCTGCTGCCGCCTCGCCCGGGCCGGGTCTGCAGCTGCAGATCGGCCAGACCCGCCTGGCCGGCGGCAGCGTGGATTTCAGCGACCGCTTTGTCAAGCCCAACTACAGCGCCAAGCTCAGCGAGCTGCGCGGCAGCCTCGGCGCCTTCGCCAGCGGCCAGACGCAGATGGCACCGCTGAACCTGAGCGGCAAGGTGGCCGGCACCGGGCTGCTGGAGATCAAGGGCGAGCTGAACCCGGCCGGCGCACCGCTGCTGATGGACATCCAGGCCAGCGCCACCGACATCGAGCTGGCGCCGCTGTCGCCCTATGCCGGCAAATACGCCGGCTATGCGATCGATCGCGGCAAACTCTCGACCCGCGTGCACTACCGCATCGCGCCGGGTGGCGCCTTGCAGGCCGACAACCAGCTGGTGCTGAACCAGCTGACCTTTGGCGAGCGCATCGACAGCCCCGATGCCACCAAGCTGCCGGTGTTGCTGGCCGTGGCCTTGCTGAAGGACGGCAATGGCGTGATCGATCTGAACCTGCCGGTCAGCGGCTCGCTGGATGACCCCGAGTTCAGCATCGGCGGGCTGATCTTCCGGCTCATCGTCAATCTGCTGGGCAAGGCGCTGACCTCGCCGTTCTCGCTGCTGGCCGGTGGTGGCTCGACCGACCTGAGCCAGGCCGAGTTCCGGCCCGGCAGCACCGGCCTGGCCGACAGCGCGCCGGCCAATCTTGAGAAGCTGGCCAAGGCGCTGGCCGACCGGCCCAGTCTCAACCTGACGCTGACCGGCTGGGCCGACCCGGCGGCCGAGCGTGCGGCGGTGCAGGCGGTCAAGGTCGAGCAATCGCTGCTGGCCGAGCACCGCCGCGAGCTGCGCCGCCAGCAGAACGCCAGCGGCCAGGCGGCTGCCGAGGCCGGCGCGCTCCAGCTCAGCGAAGCCGAGCGCCAGCGCCTGCTGCGCGTGGTCTACAAGGCCAGCAGCCTGCCGAACCGGCCGCGCAATCTGGTCGGCATGCTCAAGGAGGTGCCGGCGGCTGAGATGCAGGCCATGCTGGCGGCCAGCCACGAGGTCAGCGAGGAGGCGCTGCGCCAGCTGGCGCTGGAGCGCGCCGTCGTGGTGCGCGACGCGCTGATCGCCAAGGGCGTGCCGAACGCCCGGCTGTTCCTGGCCTCGCCCAAGCTGCACGCGGCCGAGGCGGGCAAGACCTGGACCCCGCATGTGGAGCTGGCGCTGGCGACGCAGTGAGCGACTCTGGGCTATGCTGGCGGCCCCAGCCCAGCCCGACCTTCGATGACAGCATGAGCCACACAGACACCATCACCCTTGGCGGAGGCTGCTTCTGGTGCCTGGAGGCGGTGTATGAGCGTGTGCGCGGCGTCACTGCGGTGGAGTCGGGTTATTGCAATGGCCATGTCGACCGCCCCAGCTACGAGCAGGTCTGCTCGGGCCGGACCGGCCATGCCGAGGTGGTGCGTGTCAGCTTCGATGCGCGGCTGATCTCGCTGCGCGAGATTCTCGAGATCTTCTTCACCATCCACGACCCGACCACCTTGAACGCGCAGGGGGCCGATGTCGGCACCCAGTACCGCTCGGGCATCTATTACCGCAGTCCCGAGCAGCTGGCCGTGGCGCGCGAGGTGCTGGACGAGATCCAGGCCTTCCACCAGGGCCGGGTCGTCACCGAGCTGCTGCCCGAGCGCAACTACAGCACCGCCGAGGCCTATCACCAGCACTACTACGCCCGCAACCCCGAGCAGGGCTATTGCGCTTTCGTCGTCGCCGGCAAGGTGGACAAGTTTCTGGCGAGCTTCGCGCGCCATGTGCGTGAGTGACTGAGCGACCATGATAGTGCTGCAGGGCCTGCGCTACCGCTATGCGCAGGGACCGGAGATTGCCTTTGCCGACCTCAGTCTGCCGCCCGGCCAGGGTCTGCTGCTGCGCGGCGCCTCGGGCAGCGGCAAATCGACCCTGCTGGCCTTGATGGCCGGCCTGCTCAGCGCCAGCGCCGGCCGGCTGCAGATGGCCGGCGCCGAGTTGGGACGCTTGAGCCCGAGCCAGCGCGACGCCTGGCGCGGTGCCTGCCTCGGTTTTGTGCCGCAGCGCCTGCACCTGAGCGCGGCGCTGACGGTGCGCGACAACCTGGCCTTGCCGTATCTGAGTGCCGGCCTGCCTCTTGATCATGCCCGCGTCGACGAGCTGCTGCAGCGCCTGGAACTGCAGTCCCTGGCGCAGCGCCGGCCGCATCAGCTCAGCCTGGGCCAGGCCCAGCGGGTGGCGCTGGCGCGCGCGCTGCTGCGCCGGCCCAAGCTGCTGCTGGCCGACGAGCCGACCGCCAATCTTGACGACGAGAGCGCTGGCGCCGCTTTGAACCTGCTGAGCCAGGCCGCGCGGGAGCAGGGCGCGACCCTGGTGCTGGCCACCCACGACAGCCGGGTGGCCCAGGCCCTGGGCGGCGAGCTGCAAGACATGCGGTTGCCCAAGTTGGTGAACACGAGCGAGGCCGCACGATGACCAGTCTGGCAAGCCTGGCCTGGCGCTATCTGTGGGCGCGGCCGCTGGTGTCGGCGCTGAATCTGCTGCTCTTGAGCCTGGGCTTGGCGGCGATCACCTTTGTGCTGCTGGTCAGCGAGCAGATCGAGGGCGGGGTGCGGCGCGATCTGGCCGGCATCGATCTGGTGGTCGGCGCCAAGGGCAGTCCGATGCAGATCATGCTGGCCGGCGTGTTCCACCTCGATGTGCCGACCGGCAATATCCCGCTGGCCACGCTCGACGCGCTGCGTGCCCAGCCGCTGGTGGCGCGCGCGGTGCCGATCTCGCTGGGCGACAGCCTGCGCGGCTTTCGCATCGTTGGCACCACGCCCGACTATCTCGATCTCTACCAGACCCGGCTGGCTGTGGGCCAGCTCTGGCAGCAGCCGCTGCAGGCGGTGCTGGGCGCCGAGGCGGCGCGCCGCACCGGGCTGAAGCTGGGCGACCGCTTTGCCGGCAGCCATGGCCTGGGCGAGCAGGGCCATGAGCACGGCGAGCACCGCTACACCGTCGTCGGTCTGCTGGCCGAGACCGGTGGCGTGCTGGACCGGCTGGTGCTGACCGATCTAGCCTCGGTCTGGCAGGTGCATGAGGATATGCATGCGGTCGATGCCGAGGACCGCGCGGCGCTGGAGGCCGAGCGCGAGATCACGATGGCCCTGCTCAGCTACCGCAGCCCGCTGGCCGCGATCGCGTTGCCGCGCTGGGTCAATGCCCAGGACGGCCTGCAGGCGGCCGCGCCGGCGCTGGAGACCGCCAGGCTGCTGCGCATGGTGGGCGTCGGCACCGAGGTGTTGCGCGGTTTTGGCGCGGTGCTGCTGCTGGCGGCGGCGCTGTCGGTCTTTGTCGCCCTGCTGCATGCGGTGCGCGAGCGCCAGGGCGATCTGGCGATGCTGCGTATGCTGGGCGCGCCGGCCTGGCGGGTCGCGGCCCTGGTCAGCCTGGAGGGGCTGTGGCTGGCGCTGCTGGCCAGCCTGCTGGGTCTGGCCCTGGGCCATGGCTTGACGGCTTTGCTAGGCTGGGTGCTGGCGTCGCAGCAGTCGCTGCGCATCAGCGGCAGTGGGTGGTCGGCCTGGGAGGCCCTGGTGCCGGCGCTGGCCCTGCTGCTGGCCCTGGCCAGCGCGGCCTGGCCGGCCTGGCGGGCCTACAAGCTGGATGTCACCGAGCTGCTGCAAGCCCCTCATTGAACCGAGCAACAAAGGAATGCGATGAATAACAAGCACCTCGTGCTGGCGGCCTTCTGGCTGGCGGCCGGCCTCAGCGGCGCGGCCCAGGCACAATCGAAGCCGGCGCCGGCCAAGCCCGCGCTCAGCGAGCACGCGAAGAAGGACATCGAACGCCACCGCGCGATGTCCAAGGCCCATGAGGACGCGGCGCGCTGCCTGGAATCGGGCGAGACCGAGGAACGCTGCCAGAAGACGCTGCTGGCCGCCTGCCGCGGCCTGGCCATCGGCAAGTACTGTGGGTTGAAACATGAACATTGAACGACTGTCGCGCCATGTCCCCTTGCTGCTGGCGGCCTGCCTGAGCCTGGGCGCGCAGGCTCAGCAACAACCATCGAGCAATGCCGCCACCGCGCTGGGCCAGGGCCCCGGCTATCACGACCCGCGCAGCCCGATCAAGCCCTTGCAGGAACGCGAGGGCGTGGTGTCCTGGCCGTTGCTGTCCTCGGTCACCGTCAAGGCCGAGAAAAAGCGGCTGGTGCCCAGCTTCCCGGCCGGCGTGCAGGCGCTGGACAAGCAGAAGGTCAAGGTGCAGGGCTTCATGATGCCGCTGGAGCCGGGCGACAAGCAGCGCCATTTCCTGCTGTCCTCGGTGCCGACCAGCTGCTCGTTTTGCGTGCCGGCCGGCCCAGAAGGCCTGATCGAGGTGCGCAGCAAGACCCCGGTGCGCTACACGCTGGAGCCGGTCACGGTCGAAGGCCAGATGGCCGTGCTCAGCAACGATCCCTACGGCCTGTTCTACCGGGTGCTGGACGCGCAGCCGGCCGAGTAGGCCGGATAGGCTGGTTAGGGGCCGCGTTCAGGGCGCCAGCCGCTCGCGCAGCCACTGGCCGGTGTCGCCGAGCCGGTAGCTGATGCGGTCATGCAGGCGCGACTTGCGGCCCTGCCAGAACTCCCAGCGCTCCGGCACCAGGCGATAACCGCCCCAGTGCGGCGGGCGTTCCGGGTTCAGGCCATGCTGGACGGCGGCCTTGGCTGCATTGGCCACCAGCACCGCCCGCGAGCTGATCACCTGGCTTTGCGGCGAGGCCCAGGCGCCCAGGCGCGAGTCGAGCGGGCGCGAGCGGTAGTAGGCGTCGGACTGGGCCGCGTCGACCCGCTCGACCCGGCCCTCGATGCGCACCACCCGCTCCAGCTCCACCCAGTGGAACTGCAGCGCGGCGAAGGGATGGGTGGCCAGTTCGCGGCCCTTGCGGCTGTCGTAATTGGTGTACCAGACGATGCCGCGCTCGTCGCAGTCCTTGATCAGCACGATGCGGGTCGACGGCCGGCCATCGGCGCCCACCGTGGCCAGCGTCATCGCGTTCGGCTCGGGCAGCTCGGCCGCCAGCGCCTGCTCCAGCCACAGCTTGAACTGGGCCAGCGGCCGGTCCGCCACCTGGGTCTCGTCGAGCTCGCCGAGCTCATAGCTTTTGCGTAGATCAGAGAGTTTGCTCATGGGGGCAGTATGCCCCGAGCGCGTAGAAAGCCTTAGGTAAACGCCCCACTGGCAGGGCCCCGGGGCGGTGGGCATGCTGTCAACGGTAGTAACGGGCGAGCCGGCACAGACCGGTCAGCGCCTCGGGGGACTTTGTGAAGGATCAGGGCGAATGATGAAACGACGGCCGGTAGTCGTCGTGCTGGCGGCAGGACGGGGCATGCGCTTTCGTGGCCAAGGGCACAAGCTCGAGCAGGCGCTGGGGCCGGAGACCTTGTTGTCTCAAACCCTGAAGAATGCGGTTCAGACCGGCTTGCGGGTGGTGGTGGTGACCAGCGAAAACCTGGCCGGCGCGGTGCGCGACACGGTGGCCGTGCGCGACATCATCGTGATGCCTGAGCTCGACGAGAAGGGCCGCCCCAGCCCGGTCGGCATGGGGCATTCGATCGCGGCCGGTGTGGCCGCGACCGGCGACGCCGAGGGCTGGCTGATCGTGCCGGCCGATATGCCGATGCTGCGCGCCAGCAGCATCCTCAGGGTGGCCGAGGGGCTGGAGCAGTACCCGATCAGCTTTGCCCAGTACAAGGGCCGGCGCGGCCATCCGGTGGGCTTCAACGCCGAGCTGTTCTCCGAGCTGGTCGGGCTGCAGGGCGACGAGGGCGCACGCCGGCTGATCGCGCGCTACCCCTCGCAAGGCCTGGAGGTGGACGATCCCGGCGTGCTGCTGGACATCGACACGACCGAGGACCTGGCGCGGCTGCGCGCGTCCTCAGCCGCCTCATCCTCCGCCTTGCCCGACTGACTCGCGCAGCGGCTCGCACAGCCCATGGCTGGCGGCCAGATGGTACTGGCGCTCCAGCTCGCGGTCGCGGATGCCGTGGCCGCGCAAGCTGTGCACGGTGCGTTGCAGATAGTCCAGCGTGCTGCCGTAGCGGCCCTGGGCATGGCGGAACACCTGCAGGAGCTGGCCCTCGTCGAGCGGGTCGGTCAGATGGCTGCTGCGGCGCGACAGCGTGAAGGCCAGCGCGCGCTGCTCGCCGAGCGCGCCATGGCAGCGCAGCCAGCGCGGCTCATACACCCCGGTCACCATCTCGCGCGCCCACAGCTGGCGCAGCGCGGTCTCGGCCTGCGCGGCCGCCACCCGGTACAGCAGACCCTGGCAGCTGCCGCCCGACAGCAGGGCCAGCACCAGGCCGGGCTGCTCGGGCGTGCCGCGATAAAGCCGTGACTGCATGCGCAGCGCTCGGTGATAGCCGCGCACCCGCGCCAGCTGCTGCTCGGCCACCTCGATCTCGGGCCGCCAGATCAGCGAGCCGTAGGCAAACAGCCAGAGGTCCTGGGGTCGGCCCCCGGCGCGCAGCCGGGCCAGGTGCTGGGCCAGCAGCTGAGGGCGTTGCAGGGCTTCATCATCCGGACATGAATCAGACATCACGACATGATGCCAAAGAACCTCGGCCCGGGCTTGCGCTACATTGCGGGCCATGCTGAAGCTGATACCCGCTCCCTTGCTTGGCGCCCTGACCGGCCTGCTGCTCGCCCTCAACACCGTCACCGGCGTGGCCTTGATGATGCCGCCGGCCCTGCTCAAGCTCTTGCTGCCGCTGCCGGCCGTGCGCCGGCTGTGCAATGAGCTGCTCAACGGCATCGCGGCCGGCTGGGTGGCGGTCAACAACGGCTGGATCGCCCTGGTCAACCCGCAGCGCTGGGATGTGCAGGGGCTGGACGGCCTGAACCGGCGCGGCTGGTACCTGGTGTCGCCGAATCACCAGACCTGGGTCGACATCCTGGTGCTGCAGCGCATCTTCCACGGGCGGATTCCCTTCCTGAAATTCTTCCTGAAGCGCGAGCTGATGTGGGTGCCAGTGATCGGCCTGGCCTGGTGGGCGCTGGACTTCCCCTTCATGAAGCGCGGCCGCAACGCCGCCTCGCAGGCGGCCGACCTGGCCACCACGCGCAAGGCCTGCGAGAAGTTCAAGACCATGCCGACGACGGTGATCAACTTCGTCGAGGGCACGCGCTTCACCGCCGCCAAGCATGCCGAGCAGAACGGCTCCTATCGCCATCTGCTCAAGCCCCGCGTCGGCGCGCTGGCAATGGCGCTGGCGACCATGGGCGAGCAGTTCGAGGCCATGCTCGACGTGACCCTGATCTACCCCGAGGGCGCGCCCAGCTTCTGGCAGCTGCTCAGCGGCCGCTGCGGCCCGGTGATCGTGCGGGTGCAGCAGCGCGCGATACCGGCCGAGCTGGTGGGCGGCAATCCGATGGAGGACAAGCGCCAGCTGGTGCGCATCTCCAACTGGATCAAGGGCCAGTGGAGCGACAAGGATGCGCTGATCGACAGCGTGCTGCCGGCCAAGGCCGGCGCTGCGACCGCAACGCCGGCAGCGACGACGCCGGCCGACTGAGCGCGCTCAGACGCTGAAGACCTGCACCGCCTGCGCGAGCCGGCCGGCCTGGTCCTTCAGCTGCTCGCTGGATGCCGCCATCTCCTCGACCAGGGCCGCGTTCTGCTGCGCCACCCGGTCGAGTTCCTGCACCTGGAGCTGCAGCTCGCTGATGTCCTGGCCGTCCTGGCCCGAGCTCTGGTCCAGGCGCAGCATCAGGCCGCTCAGCTGCTGGATCTCGGCCACCATCTGCTGCAGGGTCTGGCCGGTCTCGCGCACCTGGCGCGAGCCGGCCTCGGTGCGCTCGGTGGTGTCGCTGATCAGGGTCTTGATCTCGCGCGCGGCCTCGCCGGCGCGCTGGG
>NZ_JBDPLH010000037.1:0-1075 GCF_040187885.1 Roseateles cavernae | reverse complement strand
CGGCAGGCTTCGCCTGCCTCCAGCCGCCGCTCACGTCGAACGTTAGCCATCATGCGAGGACTCGCCTTTTGCGCCGTGTCGACTGCTCTGATTGCATCCGCCCATGCTTCGTCGGCGAGTGAGGGCCACGCTGCCGCAGCTTCAATCGCTGCCGCGAAGCCTCTCACCAAATGGGACCGGGCAACTCTGGTGAGCGGCGACTTCAACGGCGACGGTCGCCGCGACTGGGCAATGGTCGGCTACAAGGGCGCAGGACTCGAACTCGCGATACGGATTGCTGGCGTCAAAGGCCGAAAGACACGAACGCAGTTTCTTGCCTTCGGCATTGGCGCATCGATTCAGGCAGCAATATGCGAGGCTCCGGCGAAGCTACAAGTGGACGAACAGTTTTGCAGTCCGATGGACGAAGCACTGCCGGGATGTCGCCCTTCAAAGATCGCCAACTCGCTCAACCTTAGCGGTGGCAACTGCGATTCAATCCATCTTTACTGGAACAGCGACACTAGTCGAATGGAGTGGTGGCGGCTGTGATGACTAACTGGTCAACCGAGGCGGACGCCTTCGGCGCCGCTCGTCTTCAACGTTGAGCAGCATGTTTAAACACCCGGTGTTCCTGACTCTGGCAGCTATATGTTGCGGAGCGCCTGCAACGATCGTCGCGGTCGTCATGTTGCCCTGGGCCATCGTCGCTGCCATTGCTGGCATGCCAACGCAGCCAATGCTCACGACGTTCAATCTGCTGCTAGTCATAGCGGCGCCCTACGCATTGGGAAGCTACTGGCTACTTGCCGCTAAAACCATAAAAGGCAGGACGTTCAAGCGCGGTTGGCCATTCTGGGCAGCTTGTGCCGCCGCGTTATTCGCCATCGTTGCCGTCTTTGATGCGCTCCCTCTCGGGGCAGCGGCGGCGGTAGCTGGGCCGATCATCTTGGCAACCGCCGTGTGCCTCCAGACGCAGCGTGCCATTTCGCGTCGAAATGCGGCTCAACCTTTTGCTCCAGCGGACGGCTGCGCCGCCCGCTGAGCGCGAACGTTAGGCGTCACACACCGGCCCTGTCTTATGCCTAGCATCGTT
>NZ_JBDPLH010000005.1:155901-323061 GCF_040187885.1 Roseateles cavernae | reverse complement strand
CATCGGCCTGGCACCCTCGGCCAATCTGAACCCGGAGCGCCAGTTTCCCTCGCTGTTCGAGCCGGTGCATGGCTCGGCGCCAGATATCTATGGGCAGAACATCGCCAACCCGGTGGCGATGATCTGGTCGGCGGCCTTGATGCTGGACTTTCTGGGCGAGCGGGCCGCGCATGACGCGATCCTGAAGGCCATCGAGACGGTGCTGGTCGAGGGGCCGCGCACGCGCGATCTGGGGGGCCGGGCTTCGACGACCGAGATGGGTGAGGCGCTGGCCGGTCTGCTGGGCCGGGCCTGAGGAGCATGTGATGAGTCAAGCCCTGACCCTGAACCGCCCCGAGCTGCAGCGCACGCAGAACTTCATCAATGCCCGCTGGTGCGAGGCGCTGGACGGCCGTCGCCTGCCGGTCAGCGACCCGGCCAGCGATGCGGTCTTCACCGAGGTGCCCGACAGCGGCGCCGCCGATGCGCGGGCCGCGGTCGATGCCGCCCATGCCGCCTTGCCGGCCTGGCGCGCGACCCCGGCCCGGCAGCGTGCCCAGCTGCTCAAGCGCTGGCACGCGCTGATCATCGAGCACCAGCAGGACCTGGGCCGGCTGATCTCGCGCGAGCAGGGCAAGCCGCTGGCCGAGGGCCTGGGCGAGGTGCTGTATGCGGCCAGCTATGTCGAGTGGTTTGCCGAGGAGGCCACGCGCATCTGCGGCGATGTGATCGCGCCGCCGGTGGCGGGGCGGCGCATGCTGGTGCTGAAGGAGCCGGTCGGCGTGGTCGCCGCGATCACGCCCTGGAACTTCCCGGCCGCGATGATCGCCCGCAAGATCGCGCCGGCGCTGGCGGCCGGCTGCACCGTGATCGCCAAGCCGGCCGAGGACACGCCGCTGACTGCGCTGGCCCTGGTGGCGCTGGCCGAGCAGGCAGGCCTGCCGGCGGGGGTGCTGAATATCGTCAGCGCCTCGCGCGAGCGCACGCCCGAGGTGGTCGATGTCTGGCTGGCCGATGCGCGGGTGCGCAAGATCACCTTCACCGGCTCGACGCCGGTGGGCAAGCATCTGGCGCGCGAGTCGGCCGCCACCTTGAAGAAGCTCTCGCTGGAGCTGGGCGGCAACGCGCCTTTCATCGTCTTTGACGATGCCGATCTGGACGCGGCGGTGGCCGGATTGATGGTGGCCAAGTTCCGCAATGGCGGCCAGACCTGCGTCTGCCCGAATCGCGTGTTCGTGCAGGCGGCCGTGCATGACGCCTTTGTCGAGAAGCTGGCGGCGCGTGTCGGTGCGTTGAAATTGGGGCCGGCCAGCGCGCCGGACTCGCAGATCGGGCCGATGATCAATGCTCGCGCGGTCGACAAGATCGCCCGCCATGTGGCCGATGCGGTGCAGCGGGGCGCCCGCGTCGTGGTCGGCGGCCAGCGCTCGGCGCTGGGCCCGAACTACTATGTGCCGACCGTGCTGATCGGTGCCGATGCGGCCATGGCCTGCTCCTGCGAGGAGACCTTCGGCCCGGTGGTTCCGATCACCCGTTTCGAGACCGAGGCCGAGGTGCTGGCCGCCGCGAACGACACGCCCTTCGGCCTGGCCGGCTACTTCTACTCGCGCGATGTCGCGCGCATCTGGCGCGTGGCCGATGCGCTGGAGACCGGCATCGTCGGCATCAACGAGGGCGCGCTGGCGGCCGAGGCCGCGCCCTTTGGCGGCGTCAAGGAATCGGGCTACGGCCGCGAGGGCTCACGCCACGGGCTGGACGACTATCTGCAGATGAAATACCTCTGCCAGGGCGGACTCTAGTCAGTCCAGCCCCACGCAGGCCGGGTCGCCGCAGCCACGCCGCACCAGCACCGGCTCATCGCCGGTCATGTCGACCACGGTGGTGGGCTCCATCGTGCAGGCGCCGGCGTCGATGATGACTTGCAGCAGCTTGTCGTAGCGCGCCGAGATCTCCTGCGCGTCGTTCAGCGGCTCGCTCTCGCCGGGCGGGATCAAGGTGGTGGCCAGCAGCGGCTGGCCGAAGATGGCCAGCAGTTCCTGCGTGACGCGGTGGTCGGGCACGCGCAGGCCTATGGTGCGGCGCGAGGGGTGCGAGACGCGGCGCGGCACTTCCTTGGTGGCCTCCAGGATGAAGGTGAAGGCGCCCGGTGTGGCGGACTTCAGCAGGCGGTACTGCTTGTTGTCGACCCGCGCATAGCTGGCCAGCTCGCTGAGGTCGCGGCACAAGAGGGTCAGGTGATGCTTGTCATCGACCCCGCGGATGCGGCGCAGGGTCTCGGCCGCAGCCTTGTCGTCCAGATGGCAGACCAGGGCGTAGCTGGAGTCGGTCGGGATCGCGGCGATGCCACCGCTGTGCAGGATCTGCGCCGCCTGCTTCAGGAAGCGGACCTGCGGGTTGTCGGGGTGGACTTCGAAAAGTTGGGCCATGGCCCATTCTCAGTCGGCAATGGTGTCCATGGCCACCGCCGATGGGGGAGGGCGTTGCGATCGCCTGACATTGAGCCAGGCCGAGGCCGCGCCGCAGGCCGACAGCACGCCCATGCCCAGCCAGGCATAGCCGTCCGGCACATGGTCGAAGAACAGCCAGCCGATCGCCGCCGCGACCGCGATCTGCACATAGACGAAAGGCATCAGGGTGCCGGTCGGCGCCAGGCCCAGCGCCAGGATCAGCAGCAGATGGCCCAGGGTGCCCAGCAGCCCGATGAAGGCCATCAGCGCGAGCTGCCCGCCGGTGGCGGCGCGCAGCGGCTCCAGCACCGGGAAGGGCCCCAGCGCCAGCAGCAGGCTCAGCAGCAGCATGCCGGTCAGGCCGGTGTAGAAATGGGTGGTGTAGGGGCTTTCCAGCGCCGAGAGCTTGGCGGTCAGCACCTGGAAGCTCGCATAGGTCAGCGCGCCGGCCAGCGGAAACAGCACGGCCCAGCCGAACATGCCGCTGCCAGGCCTGATCACGATCAGCGCGCCGGCAAAGCCGCCGATCACCAGGGCCCAGCGCAGGCGCGAGACGCGCTCGTGCAGCACCAGGGCCGCCAGCAGGGTCACGACCACCGGGGTCAGCATATTGATCGCGGTGAACTCGGCCACCGGCATGTACTGCACGCCGTAAAAGCTCATCGCGCTGGTGGCCAGCAGCAGCAGGCCGCGCACCGCCTGGAACTTCGGATGGGCCGAGCTGAAGGCAGCGGCATCGCCGCGCGCGCGCTGCAGGCCCAGCCAGATAGCCATCGTCAGGGCCTGGAAGCTGTAGCGCGCCCACAGGATCAGCAGCACCGGCAGGAAGGCGCCCAGATAGCGGATCGTGCTGTCCATGGACGCGAAGCACGCGGCCATCAGCACGATCAGCGCAATGCCCAGCAGCGGGCGGTGGTGGGCGGCGCTCAAGATGGGATGGCGGGTCGGTGGATGCGGTGCTCAAGCGCCTGCCAGACGGGGCTCAGCCGGCCCGACAGATCGGCCAGTCGGCCCAGATCGGTGTGGCTCTCTTCGGGCGAGTGGAAATCGGAGCCGCGCGAGGCCAGCAGCTCGAATTCCAGCGCGGTCTCGGTGTACTTGGCCGCATCGGCGGCCGAGTGGCTGCCGGTCACGACCTCGACGCCGCGGCCGCCATGGGCGATGAATTCGGTGAACAGCGCGTATTCCTCGGTCGGCGTGAAGCCGTAGCGGGCCGGATGGGCGATCACCGCGATGCCGCCGGCCTCACGCACCCAGCGCACCGCCTCGCCCAGGCCGGCCCAGCGGTGCTCGACATAGCCGGGTTTGCCCTCGGTCAGGTAGCGGCGGAACACCTCGCTGACATCGCCGCAATGGCCGGCCTCGACCAGGAAGCGCGCGAAATGGGTGCGCGAGATCAGCTCCGGATTGCCCACATAGGTCAGCGCGCCTTCGTAAGCGCCCTTGATGCCCACCTGGGCCAGGCCGGCCGCCATCTCGCGGGCGCGCTGCTCGCGCCCGCCCCGGGTGGCGCGCAGGCCGGCTATCAGGGCCTCGTTGTGGTGATCGAAACCCAGGCCGACGATGTGCACGACCCGGCCGGCAAAGCTGACCGAGATCTCGGTGCCGGTCAGATAGCTCATCCCCAGCGCCAGCGCCGCATCCAGCGCACGCTGCTGGCCGCCGATCTCGTCATGGTCGGTCAGCGCCCACAGTTCCACCCCATTGGCCTGGGCACGTGCGGCCAGGGCCTCGGGCTCCAGCGTGCCGTCCGAGACCTTGGAATGGCAATGCAGGTCGGCGTTGGTCAGGGGGGTGGTGGTGTTCACCCCGGTATTTTAGGTGGGCGGGGAGATTGGGCGGGGTGGCGGGGCTTTGGGGGCACCAAGCAGCAGTGACATGGGCAGCAGCGCCGCCGCAAATGTTCGCATCGGATTCCTCGCCGTTTCTCGATTTTCCCGCGCAATTGTTTGTCGTCAGGGCGGCAGATTCTCGACCAGTCGGCTGCGGGGGGAGCTCCCCAGAGTTGCGGAGGCGCCGCAGTGCAGCTCCGGACACACTGAGGCCTGCCATCGCCATTGCGCTTCGGGCGCAGCCCTTCGGCCAACAAAGGGAGTCACCACATGCTCGACAACAAGCTTCCAAGCACCCTGCCCACACTCCTGCTGCGTGCCGGGCTCCTGGCAGGATCCACGGCCCTGACGGGCTGCGCCTACCTGACCACCTACACGCGCAATATCGATCTCGAGGGCAAGAATTCGATTGCCATGGACGTGAAGCAGCGGGTTGTGTTCTCCCAAAAGCTGGGCTTGGATACCGACAAGCAGTTGGCGCCTGTCGTGGTCTGCGCCGAACCCAGCCCCGATGCCCTGACCGTGCTCGGCATTTCAGGTGGCCTCGATCTGTCGAACGGCGGTAAGCAGCAGGCGCTCGGCGCCAGCGCAGCCTTTGCCGAGTCGGGCGCCTTCATCGGGCTGCGCACGCAGTCCATCCAGTTGTTGCGCGACGCCATGTACCGTCTGTGCGAAGGCTATGCCGGCCAGGCCGTGGACGGGCAGGATTTCATTGGCATGCAGCGCCGTTACCAGAGCACCATGATGGGCTTGATTGCCATTGAGCAACTGACCCGGCCCGTGGTGGCGGGCCAGGTGGCCATCGCGGCGCAAGCCGGTGCGTCCACTGGAGTCTCTGCGGGCGATGCTGCCGTGGACAAGGCCGAAACGCGCTTCGATGAGAAGGCGGCCAGCCTCGACAAGGCAAAAACCGAAGCCAAGAAGCAGGAGGACACGCTGCGCGACGCCACGGTCGACCTCCGCCAGAAGGAGCTGGCGCTTCAAAAGGCCAAGGACGCGGAGGCCCGGACGGCGGCCCAGGAAGCGTTGATCACCAGCCGGGAGGCCAAGAAGGAAGCTTCACGCGCCAATGAGGCCGCACAGCGGGAACTCGTCACCGCCCAGCGCAGCTACAACGACGCCGAGATCCAGCTGTTGAAGGCCCGTAGCGGCAGCTCGGCCAGCGCCTCGGGAAGCACCACGCTGGAGGGCAATGCCTCGGGCATGGCCGCGATGACCAGGGAACTCGTCGACGGTGTCGAGGACATCGTCGAGGAGATCAATTTCAGCTATGCCCGGGAGGCCTGCTTCTCCGCACTGGATCGCGAATCCAAGCTGGCGAACAAGCCTGTCGAGGAGCAAACCAAAAGCAGGAGCGACGCGAATGCCCAGCAGGTGCAATCGCTCTGGAAATCGTCAGCCGACGACAAGACCATGGGCGGCATCTGCGGAGATTTGATTAAGAAATATGCCCAGCGCTACGCGGACAAGGCCGCGACCAAGAAGCTCAAAGCAGAGAAGGAGCTGACCAAGGCCCAGGCCGATAAGGCGAAGGTCGATGCGGACGTGGCGACGGCAGCGGCGGAGAAGGAATCAGCGGACAAGGCCGCGCAGAAAAAGCTCTCAACCAAGGCGCCGGCAAACGTGCCGCCCAAGACGATGATGGCCCCGGCAAAGCCAGCTAGCGCGGCTGGATGAGGCGGCACGCAGCCCAGCGGCCGGGCAGGCCGCTGGGCTGAAAGGCGTCCGTGCCCACCGGACCAGGGCAGCGCGCCAGCACTTCCCGACCCAATACCAGACTTCCTGCCAGATCGCTTCGGAGGTGTGCAAGGCCACCACGTTGCTGCAGTAGCGCAGTCCGCTCGGCGCGAGCAGGGGCAGGGCTTGAGTTTGAAGTTCATTCAGCGGCTGAGCCCGCCAGCGCGTGACCCCGCCAGTGCGGCGGCGAGGCGCCACGACGTGCCGACAGTGGCCCAAGCAGGAGCGCGCGGGCGGCAAACTTTCCCTTCAGTCAACTGGGCTGCATGCGCGGGCTTGCCCCTACGTCAGTGCCTGGGGCGCCGACCATAATTGGTGTCCTGTGCCAGGCCAACTCTTCACCAGCCGCGCTCGCCTGCATGGCGACCGACGTGCGGCGGAAGGTACACGCTGACTGTTAGACCTCGCTACACAACTCCATGTCTGATGCGCAAATCTATCGAATCGGTAACCGCTTGGTTTTTGATGGCCAGTTCCTTCTGAGTGATCTGTTGCGTCCTCTGGTTGGTCTACACCAAGCGGTGCAGGACGCAGGCTACTCCGACCTAATCATCGACTTTTCAAAGTGCACAGCGGCGTTCGCTGGCCCGATGCTTGCCCTTTGCGCACAGATCATGCGCTTACGTGCTGCCCGCGTTGACACTGAACTGATTCTTCCAACCGACGAAAAATTGGCAAGGCTGTTCCGGAATGCGAACTGGGCATACTTCATTGAGCCACGGAACTACGCGCCCTCAGAGTTCAGAGGCCACACACAAGTCCCTGCCACCCACTTTAGTAACGCCGATGAGCAGCAGCGGGCAGTGAACAAGATTATCAACGCGATACTTGGCGCAATTCCAGACCTTGATCGAAGAGAATTGTCCGCCCTCGAATGGTCGGTAAACGAGGTTACAGACAACGTGCTCAACCACTCCCAGTCTGCGATTGGCGGGCTGGTTCAAGTTTCCACGTTTCAGCGGTCGCGTAAGCGCGTCGAGTACATCGTCGCCGATGCCGGCGTTGGCATTCCCTCTACTCTTCGTGCAACTCACCCGCTGCTCTCGTCCGACGCCGCAGCCTTAGAGCAGGCAATTCGTGAAGGGGTCACTCGCGATAAGAACGTTGGTCAAGGCAATGGGTTGTTTGGCAGCTATCAAATTTGCAGCCATAGCAACGGCTTCTTTCAACTTGAGAGTGGCTATGGGAAGCTAATGTTTACCGACCGCGATGGCCTACGAATCGGAACCGAGCGTGTCCCTTATGAGGGCACCCTCGTAGCAGCGCAGATTGACTTTTCCGTGCCGCGACTACTTGAGGAGGCGCTGAGTTTCGGGGGCAAAGCCTATCAGCGCACGGACTATGTGGAACTACGCTACGAACAGCACGGGACCGAAGAGCTGGTGTTCAAACTCCTCGAGGAGAGCCCGTCATTCGGAAGCCGTGTCGCGGGGGCGCCAGTTCGAAAGAGGCTCTTGAATCTGGCAAATATGTGCCCGGGCCGAAAGATTGCGCTGGACTTCAATGGCGTTCCTTTGGTCTCAAGCAGCTTTGCAGACGAGGTAGTCGGGAAGCTGTTCGCTGAGTTGGGGCCGCTCACGTTCATGCAACGGTTCGAGCTTCGAAACATTGAGCAGACTGTCCGCCAATTGGTGGATCGTGCGATAGCTCAGCGAATGGCAAGCGGCTAGGCCATCGCTTCCACAATCATCTGCACCCGCTGCTGCCCCTGGTACTCGTCCAGGCTGAGCCGGTAGGCCAGCAGGCCGCGCTCGGGCACCGGGTCGATGTGGCCGAACCAGATCGCGTCACGCAGCACACCGCCCTGGCGCAGGCGCAGCTTCAGATGGCGCTCGCCGACGATGCGCTGCGAGATCACCTGCACCTCGTCGCAGAACAGCGGCGCCTCGAAGGCCTGGCCCCAGACCTGAGCGTCGAGCTCGCGCACGGTCTCGGGCGTGAAGGCCTCGGCGGGCAGGGGGCCATCGGTGCGCAGGGTGCGGGTCAGCGCGGCGGCGTCCAGCCACTCGCGGGCGACCTGCTGCATTGCCGCGTTGAAGGCCTCGAAGCCGGTCTCGACCAGGGTGCAGCCGGCCGCCATGGCATGGCCGCCGAACTTCTTCAGCAGCTCGGGGTGGCGCTTGGACACCAGGTCCAGTGCATCGCGCAGATGAAAGCCGGGGATCGAGCGGCCCGAGCCCTTCAGCTGGCCGTCGGCGCCGGTGGCGAACACAAAGGTGGGCCGGTGCAGCCTGTCTTTCAGCCGGCCGGCAACGATGCCGATCACGCCCTCATGGAACTCGGGCTCGTAGATGCACAGGGCCGGCGGGGCGTCTCCGCTGGGCATCAGCTCATCGAGACGGCCTTCAGCCTGCTCGCGCATGCCGGCCTCGATTTCTCGGCGCTCGCGGTTGATCGCGTCGAGCTGGCGGGCCAGCTCCAGCGCGCGCGCCGGGTCATCGGTGCACAGGCATTCGATGCCCAAGGTCATATCGGACAGGCGGCCCGCCGCATTGATGCGCGGCCCCAGGGCGAAGCCCAGGTCGAAGGAATTGGCGCGCGAGGCATCGCGGCCGGCGGCGCTGAACAGGGCCGCGACGCCGGGCTGCATGCGGCCGGCGCGCATGCGGCGTAGACCCTGGGCCACCAGGCGGCGGTTGTTGGCGTCGAGCCTGACGACATCGGCCACCGTGCCCAGCGCCACCAGGTCCAGCAGGCCGTCCAGCCGCGGCTGGCTCGCGGCGTCGAAACGGCCGCGCCGGCGCAGCTCGCTGCGCAGCGCCAGCAGCACATAGAAGGCCACGCCGACGCCGGCCAGGTTCTTGCTCTCGAAGCCGCAACCCGGCTGGTTCGGGTTCACCAGGGCCTCAGCCTCGGGCACGACGGTGGCGCCATCGACCAGCGCCGGCAGATGGTGATCGGTCACCAGCACCTTCAGGCCCAGGGCCTGGGCATGGGCGACGCCGGCCAGGCTGGCGATGCCGTTGTCCACCGTCATCAGCAGGGCGGGGCGCTGACCTTCAGGGCCCTGCATGGCCAGTTCGACGATGGTGGGCGTCAGCCCGTAGCCGTGCACGGCGCGGTCCGGCACCACATACGTGACGGTGTCAGGTCTTGCGCCCAGCATCGTGAGGCCGCGCAGCGCGACGCTGCAGGCGGTGGCGCCGTCGCAGTCGTAGTCGGCGACGATGCAGATGCGCGCACCGGCCTCTATCGTGTCGGCCAGCAGTGCGGCGGCCGCGGCCATGCCCTTCATGCCCTCGGGCGGCAGCAGCCGGGCCAGACCGTCGTCCAGCTCATCGGCCGTGCGCACGCCGCGGGCCGCGAACAGCCGGGCCAGCAGCGGCGAGAGGCCGGCCTGCTCCAGCGCCCAGCTGGCGCGCGGCGAGACCTCGCGGGTCAGCAGCTGCGGCGCGCTCACAGGGCCTCCAGGGTGGCCAGCACATCGCCCTTGGGCGCGGCGAAACGGTGCCAGAGCTGGCCCAGGCCGCTCCTGGCCTGGGGGCGGTAGCGGCGCGCGAAGCGCTCGCCGCAAAGCGTCAGCCCGACCGGCTGGCCCGCCTCGGCGCGCTGAAGCAGCTCCAGCACAGGCCCGGCGTCCAGCTGGGCCCAGGCCTCGGCCCAGGCGGCCCAGTCCTCGTTGATCAGCGGCTCGCGCAGCCGGGCGTCGATGAGCAGATCGGGCTGCGGCGCGCGCGGCCGGGCGCGGCCGCAGCCGGAGATCCAGACCGAGTTCAGCATCAACGCACCGCGCGCCTCGCGGGCCTCGTTCAGCGCGTGGCGGTGCAGCAGCATCTGCAACTCGTTCTGCAGGCTGCGCAGACGCCGCGCCTCGGGCATCCAGGGGTCGACATTGCGGTTGATGACGCGCTCCAGGCTGGCGCTCTGCAAGTCGGCCAGGCTCTCGTGCGCGACATACCAGCGGGTCGGCGCGCCCCAGGCCAGGGTCCAGCCCTCATCAGCAGGGAACAGCCAGGCCAGCGATTCGAAGAAGGCGCGCGATTCGGCCTCGTCGAGCTTCAAGGCCTGCGGGTTGAAGGCGGTGATCTGGTCGCTGCCGACCGACAGATGCAGCGGTGTCAGCAGGGCCCAGGCCTTGGCCTCGACCGCGATGCCGTCATCGGCGGCCTGGGCCGCTGCGAAGGGCAGCGCTGGCGCGTCGGTCCAGCCCCAGTGGGCGGCCAGGGCCAGCTCCAGCGGGGTGTGGGGGCTGTACTCGTCGCTGCCCAGGCTGCTGTCGGGGGCCAGCCGGCCCAGCAGGGCGGCCAGGCGGGGCAGGGCCAGGGTCTGGGCGGCGTGGCGGCCGGCCTCGCCCAGGGCGCTGGCGTGGGGAATCATCAGATGCATGGGTGCGATTATCGAGGCCGGCCGCTGTCACCCATTCTTCACGGCCTCGCCACGGCACCGACATCGGCGGTGCCCATGCTGAAGGACCATGAAGCGAGCCCACGACATGGACCCGAGCGATGCCCCCGACGAGCGCGGCAGCCTGCGCTTTCGCACCGTCTGGATTTCGGACCTGCATCTGGGTACGCCGGGCTGCCAGGCCGAGGCCTTGCTCGACTTCCTGCGCGAAGTCGAATGCGAGCAGCTCTTCCTGGTCGGCGACATCATCGACGGCTGGCAGCTGCGGCGCAGCTGGTACTGGCCGCAGGCGCACAACGATGTGGTGCAGAAGCTGCTGCGCAAGGCACGCAAGGGCTGCCGCGTGGTCTTCATCCCCGGCAACCACGACGAGTTCGCCCGCAAGTATCTGCAGCACAGCTTCGGCGGCATCGAGGTGGCCGAGGAGTGGATCCATGAGACGGCCGACGGCCGCAAGCTCTGGGTCACGCACGGCGATCTGTTCGACGGCGTGATCCAGTGCGCCAAATGGCTGGCCCATGTCGGCGACACGGCCTACGAGTTCACGCTCAAGCTCAACCGCTATCTGAACTCGCTGCGTGCGCGTCTGGGCCTGCCCTACTGGAGCCTGTCCAAATACCTGAAGCTCAAGGTCAAGCGCGCCGTCAGCTATGTGTCCGACTTCGAGGAGGCACTGGCGCGCGAGGCGCGCAAGCGTGGTGTGCAGGGCGTGGTCTGCGGCCATATCCACCATGCCGAGCTGCGCGATATCGACGGCATCCTCTACGCCAACGATGGCGACTGGGTCGAGAGCCTGACCGCGCTGGTCGAACATGCCGATGGCCGGCTCGAGATCCTGGACTGGAGCGCGCTGCGCGCGGCCGCTCCGGAACCCGTCACAAAGCGGCTGGTGTCCGTCATGAAAATGTCATCCACCGTTCATAAAATCATTCAATGACACTGCCGGTTACGCCTTCGCTCGCCCTGCTCAATCGCGAGCAGGCCATCCTAGAATTCAATCGGCGTGTGCTGGCCCAGGCCCAGCGCGACGATGTGCCGCTGCTGGAGCGGCTGCGCTATATCTGCATCGTGTCGTCCAACCTCGACGAGTTCTTCGAGGTGCGTTTCGCCGACATGCTGGAGGCGGCCCGGGACCCGGCCAGCCAGGTCAGCAGCCGCGATGTCGAGCGGGTCGGCCGTGCCGCCCATGTGCTGATCGACCAGCAGTACGCGATCTTCAACGAGCAGGTGATGCCGGTGCTGTTGAAGGAGCACATCTGCATCCTCAATCACGCCGACCGCAACGAGGAGCAGCGCCGCTGGGTCGGCAAGTTCTTTGAGCGCGAGGTGCGGCCGCTCTTGATGCCGGTGGGCCTCGATCCGGCTCACCCCTTCCCGCAGGTGGCCAACAAGTCGCTGCACTTCATCGCGCGCCTGTCGGGCAAGGACGCCTTCGGCCGCGACAACCGCATCGCCATCGTCAAGGTGCCGCGCGTGCTGCCGCGCGTGATCAAGCTGCCCGAAGCGATCAGCGGCGGCCAGCAGGCTTTTGTGCTGCTGACCAGCGTGATCCGCGCCCATCTGGAGGAGCTGTTCCCGGGGCGCCAGGTCGAGGCCTTCTCGCAGTTCCGCGTCACCCGCGATTCCGACCTGGAGGTCGACGAGGAGGAGATCGCCAACCTGCGCCATGCGCTGCGCTCGGGCCTGACGACCCGGCACTTCGGCCGCGCGGTGCGGCTGGAGGTGGTCAATACCTGCCCCGAGGAGCTGTCGCAGTTTCTGCTGGAGCAGTTCGTGCTGCCGCCGGCGGCGCTCTACCGTGTCAACGGCCCGGTCAATCTGGTGCGGCTGAACGAGCTGATCGACCAGACCGACGCGCCCGCGCTGCGCTTTGCCCCCCATGAGCCGGTCTGGCCCGAGGGTCGGCTGCCGCGCGGCAAGTCCATCATCGACCGTATCAAGAAGGGCGATGTGCTGCTGCACCACCCCTTCGAGAGCTTCGAGCCGGTGCTGGAGTTCCTGCGCGAGGCGGTGCACGACCCCGATGTGCTGGCGATCAAGCAGACGGTCTACCGCACCGGCAGCAAGTCCGAGCTGATGGACCTGCTGATCGAGGCGGCGCGGCGCGGCAAGGAGGTGATGGTGGTCGTCGAGCTGAAGGCGCGCTTCGACGAAGAGGCCAATATCAACTGGGCCGAGCGGCTGGAGGCGGTCGGCGCCCAGGTGGTGTACGGCATCGTCGGCTATAAGACCCATGCCAAGCTGCTGATGGTGATGCGCCGCGAGATGCAGGGCGGCAAGCCGGTGCTGCGCCGCTACGCCCATCTGTCGACCGGCAATTACAACCCCAAGACCGCGCGGCTCTACACCGATCTGGGCTATCTGACCGCCGACCCCGACATCACCGCCGATGCCGACACGGTGTTCCGTCAGCTCGCCTCGCTGGGCAAGATCAAGGCGCCCAAGCGCTTGCTGCTGGCGCCCTTCAATATGCACAGCCGCATGATGGAGTTCCTGCAGCAGGTCACCGAGGCCGCGCGCGCCGGCTACCCGGCGCGGGTGGTGCTGAAGATCAATGCGCTGACCGATGCCGAGCTGATCGGCGGTCTGCTCGCGGCCGGCCAAGCCGGCGCGCGGGTCGATCTGATCGTGCGTGGCGCCTGCATGCTGCCGCCGGGGCTGCCGGGGGTCAGCGAGAACATCCTCGTGCGCTCGGTGGTGGGCCGTTTTCTCGAGCACTCGCGGGTCAGCTATTTCCGCTGGGGCGATGGCGAGGAGCAGGAGGCGCTGTACCTGTCCAGCGCCGACTGGATGAGCCGCAATATGTTCCGCCGCATCGAGGTGGCCTGGCCGGTGCTGGACCCCAAGCTGCGCCAGCGCGTCATCGACGAGGCGCTGCAGCCCTATCTGCACGACAGCCTGGACGCCTGGCAGCTGGGCCCCGACGGCCATTCCAACCGCATCTCCGACAACGGCGTCAGCGCCCAGCAGGTGCTGATGCGGCATTTCGGGCCGGACTGAGCCGGCCCCGTGGCACTCAGGCCTGCAAGCGCAGGCCGCCCTTGATCACGCCTGCAGCCGCAGGCGGCCCTTAGTCACGCCTGCAGCCGCAGGCTCAGGGCCCCGTTGCGCGTCCAGGCCTCGGCCTCTTCGCGCAGCAGGTAGACCGCGCGCGGCTGCTGCGCCGCCCAGCGCTGGGTCAGGCTCAGCAGCACGCCTTGCTTGTCGCGCACCAGCTTCAGCGCCTGCGGGCTGACGGCGCTGCGCCCATGGCAGGCCAGCACGGCCAGACGCAGGGCCAGCAGCTGCCAGACAAAGTCGGCATCGGGCAGCTTGGCCTCCAGCTTGCGCAGGCCGCCGCGCTGGCCCAGTGCCAGATCGGCCAGGCGGCGCAGCTGGCTTTGCGAGAAGCCGGCCGCGTCGACATGGGACAGCAGATAGGCGCTGTGGCGGTGATGGTCGTGGTGCGACACCATCATGCCGATCTCATGCAGCGCGGCGGCCCAGCCCAGCTCGCGCTGCAGCTCGCGCGGCGCCTGCGGCTGCAGCTGCTTGTACAGGCCCAGGGCCAGCTGCCGCACGCGCTGGGCCTGCACGGTGTCGACGCCGAAGCGCTGTTGCAGCGCCGTGACCGAATGGTCGCGCATATCGCCCAGCGTCGCATGGCGCTCGGCCTCCAGTCGCTCGGCCAGGTCGAAGATCACGCCCTGGCGCAGCGCGCCCTTGGTGGGCAGCAGCTCCTCGATGCCGAACTGGGTCAGCAAGGTGTAGAGGATGCACAGCCCGCCGCCGACCACCGCGCGGCGGTCCTCCTTCAGGCCGGGCAGCTTGAGCTTGTCGACATGGCCCATCTCCAGGCATTGGGCGATGCACCAGCGCAAGGCCTCGGGCGTGATGCGGCCGTCGGTGATGCCGCTGCCGGCCAGCAGCTGCGAGACCGCGCCCACCGTGCCGGAGGAGCCCAGCGCCTCGCGCCACAGCGTGCGGTCGAACAGGCTCAGCGCCTCCTCCAGCTCGGCTCCGGCCGCCACCTGGGCGGCGCGGAAGGCCTCGGCCGTGAACAGGCCCTCGGGGAAGAAGCGCATCGACAGGCTGACGCTGCCGACCTGGAAGCTTTCGGCCGTGATGGGTGTGCGGCCCTGGCCCAGAATCATCTCGGTGGAGCGGCCGCCGATGTCGATCACCAGGCGCGGCTTGTCCGAGGCCTGCAGCCGCGCCACGCCGGCATAGATCAGGCGCGCCTCTTCGCGGCCCGAGATCACCTCGATAGCGAAACCCAGCAGCTGCTCGGCACGGCGCAGGAACTCGTCGCGGTTGCGTGCCTCGCGAAGGGTCTGGGTGGCGACCGCGCGCACCTGCTGCGGCGCGAATCCCTGCAGCCGCTGTGCGAAGCGGGCCAGGCAATCGAGGCCGCGCTGCATGGCCGCCTCGGTCAGCCGGCCCTCGGCATCAAGACCTGCCCCCAGGCGCACGGTCTCCTTCAGATACTCCAGCCGCTTGTACTGCTCTCGGTGCAGCTGGGCGATCTCCAAGCGAAAGCTGTTGGAGCCCATGTCGATGGCGGCAAGCGTGGACGGCGCGTTCAGGGTGGCGGGCAAACTCATGGCGGGGGATTGTCGCGGCAAACCAAGGCGCGCCGATGGCAGCCACCTAGAATCCGCTGTCCCTGCAACGCAACACCTGTCACAGGAGAGCCTGAAATGCTGAAGGAAGATGTGGAGAGCCTGCATCCGGGACGCGACTTCAACCGCCGCGACTTCGTCCACACCGCGGTCGGCAGCGGCTTTGCCGCCGCCGTGCTGCCGGTGATGGCCCAGACCGTGATCAAGACCGACAGCCAGGGCCTGGAGGTTGGCGAGGTGATGATCGCGGCCGGCGACTTCAAGCTGCCGGCCTACCGCGCCCAGCCCGCCGGCGCCAAGAATCCGCCGGTGATCCTGGTGATCAGCGAGATCTTCGGCGTGCACGAGCACATTGCCGATGTGGCACGGCGTTTCGCGAAGCAGGGTTATCTGGCGATCGCGCCCGAGCTGTTCGTGCGCCAGGGCGATGCCGGCAGCTACGGCGAGACCGCCAAGCTGATCGCCGAGGTGATCAACCAGGTGCCGGACGCGCAGGTGATGGCCGATCTGGATGCCACCGTGGCCTGGGCCAAGGCCCAGGGCGGCGATACCTCGCGCCTGGCCATCACCGGCTTTTGCTGGGGCGGCCGCATCACCTGGCTCTACACGGCCCACAACCCGGGCGTGAAGGCCGGCGTGGCCTGGTACGGGCGTCTGGTGGGGCAGTCGGTGCCGCTGCAGCCCAGGTTTCCTGTCGACGTCACCGGCCAGCTGCATGCGCCGGTGCTGGGCCTGTATGGCGGCCAGGATGCTGGCATCCCTCTTGACACGGTTGATAAGATGAGGTCTGCCCTGGCCCAAGGCTCGGCGGCCGCCAAGCGCAGCGAGTTCCATCTCTATGCCGAGGCGCCGCATGCTTTCCATGCCGACTACCGCCCCAGCTACCGCAAGGAAGCGGCCGAGGATGGCTGGAAGCGCTGTCTGCGCTGGCTGAAGGCGAACGGCGCGGGCTGAGCCGCGCCGGCCTGGCGGCGAACCGCGTCCGAGACTCGATCGGGCGCGGTTTGTTTTTGTTCACTGGATTTTCATGACTCTTTTCTACATCGTGCTCGCCACCCTGGTGGGCGGGCTGCTGTCGGTGCTGATCGCGGCCAGCCTGACCGTCGGGCTGCTGGGGCGCGTGGTCAAGCACCTGGTCAGCCTGTCGACCGGCGTGCTGCTGGGCACGGCCTTGCTGCATGTGCTGCCCGAGGCCTTCGAGGGCCAGGCCAGCCCGCATGAGCTGTTTCTGGTGCTGCTGGGCGGGCTGATGTTCTTCTTCCTGCTGGAGAAGGCAGAGCTGTACCGCCATACCCATCACCACGAGGGCGACGGCCACCACCATCACCACCACTTCGATTCGGAGCAGGCGGGGCGCGGCGGGCTGGCCGTGCTGGTAGGCGACTCGATCCACAATTTCTGCGACGGCATCATCATCGCCGCGGCCTTTCTGGCCGACACCCATCTGGGCTTCGTCACCGCGATGGCCATCATCGCCCACGAGATCCCGCAGGAGGTGGGCGACTACATCGTGCTGCTGAACGCCGGCTTCTCGCGCGCCAAGGCCCTGCTCTACAACGCGATCTCGGGCCTGGCGGCGGTGGTCGGCGGGGTGCTGGGCTACTTTGTTGTCGGCCCCTGGCAGGACCTGTTTCCCTATCTGCTGGTGGCGGCCTCCAGCAGCTTCATCTACGTGGCGGTGGCCGATCTGATCCCGCAGCTGCAGCGCCGCCTGCCCTGGCGCGAAACCGCCGCCCAGCTGGCCTGGCTGGCGGCGGGTCTGGGCTTGGTCTTGGTGCTGGTCGGCGGCAGCCACGCGCATTGAGCGGCGGCTGCACGGGACCTCAGCGCACCACCAGCACCGGGATCGTGCAGTGGGTCAGCAACTTCTGGGTCTCGCTGCCCAGCAGCATGGCCTGAAAACCGCGCCGGCCATGCGAGGCCATCACGACCAGATCGGCCTCATGCGTCTTGGCGTGCTCGATCACCGCTTCCCAGGCGTGCAGGGCCTCGACCGTGTGGCCCTCGCAGGGCACGCCGGCGGCTTCGGCCGCGGCCACGACCTCCTTGACCCGGGCGCTGGCGATGCGCTCCTGGGCATCGAAGAACTCCTGCGGCGGGGTCGGCTGCATCTCGGAGACGGCGCTGTAGGGGAAGGGCTCCTTGACGCTGACCGCATAGAGGCGGGCGCCGTGGAGCTTGGCCAGCTGGACGGCGGTGCCGACGGCCTTGGCCGTGATCTCGGAGCCGTCGGTCGGGACAATGATGCGCTTGAACATGGCGATCCTCCTTGTGCCTGGCACCCCGGGGTTCGGGGTTGGGCTGATCTTGCCTTGCCGCGCCGTGCTTGTCTTGCGCTATCTCAAGCTCGCCTCATCCCAGGGCCACCGGGCGCCGCGGGTCGGACGACCATTCGCTCCACGAACCTGGGTAGAGTGCGGACCCGACCAGGCCCGCATGCGTCATCGCCAGCAGGTTGTGGCAGGCGGTGACGCCTGAGCCGCACTGGTGCACGGTCTGGGCCGGCGCATAGGGCGCCAGCAGGGCGCTGAATTCCTGCCTGAGCTGCTCGGCCGGCAGGAACAGGCCATCGGGCCCCAGATTGCTCTTGAACAGGCGGTTGCTGGCGCCGGGGATGTGACCGGCCTTGGCATCCAGCGGCTCGACCTCGCCACGGAAGCGCTCGCCGGCACGGGCATCGATCAGGCGCACCCGCCCCAGGCTGGCCTGCAGGCGATCGGCATCCAGCGCCTGCACCAGCGGCGCGGCGAGCCTGAAATCGCCGGCCCGCTGCGGCGGCAGCTCCGTGCTCAGCGCACCGGCCGAGGCCAGCCAGGCCTGCAGGCCGCCGTCCAGCACGGCCACATTGGCATGGCCCAGCCATTGCAGCATCCACCAGGCGCGTGCCGCATACATGCCGCCCTGGGCGTCGTAGCAGACCACCTGGCTGTCGTGGGTCAGACCCAGGGCCGCCAGCCGCTCGGCGAAGGCCTGGCGCTCGGGCAGCGGGTGGCGGCCATTGCTTCCTGTCTTGGGGGCGCTGAGATCGCGGTCCAGATGCAGATAGTGGGCACCGGGCAGATGGCCTTGCGCATAGGCGCGCTCGCCGGCGCCGGTGTCGGCCAGATCGAAGCTCAGATCCAGCAGCAGCACGGGGCGCTCTGTCCGGGCCAGCAAGGCTTGCAGTTGCAGCGCGGAAACCAGGGTGTGATGACTCATGATTCTGTGACCGAGTGTTGGCTGTCCTTGGGGGTGCTGCGGGCCCGCAGCAGGGTGGCGGCCAGGCCGGCCGCGATGATCAGCGTCATGCCGGCCAGTGCCGTCCAGGTGATCGCGTCGCGGAACAGCAGCGCGCCGTAGATGAAGGAGAACACGATGCCCAGGTACTGCAGGCTGGCATTGACCAGGGTGCTGCCGCGGCCGTAGGCGCGCGTCATCATCAGCTGGGCGGCGGTGGCCAGCAGGCCCACCGCCAGCAGCAGGGCCGCGCCTTCGAGGCTGTGGGCGTGCAGCTCGCCGAAACCCAGGGTGCCCAGCGCGCCGGCCAGCACGCCGCCCAGCGAGAAATAGAACACGATGCGGTCTTCCGGCTCGCCGGCCCGGCCCAACGAGGTGACCTGCAGATAGGCCAGCGCCGACAGCATGCCCGAGAGCAGGCCGGCCAGGCCGTGCCAGAGCTGTTGCTGGTCCAGCGTCGGCCGCAGCACCAGGGCCACGCCGACAAAGCCCAGCAGCACCGCGCCGACCAGGCGGCCGTCGACCCGGGCGCTGCCCAGCATCACCGCGCCGCCGATCAGGAACAGCGCCATCCAGACCGAGGACATGTAGTTCAGCGTCATCGCGGTGGCCAGCGGCAGCTTGCCGATCGAGTAGAACCACAGCGACAGCGCCAGCACGCCCGACAGGCTGCGCCAGAAATGCATCGCCGGCACCCGGGTGCGCAAGGTCTGACCCTGCCAGCGGCACAGCGCGGCCATCATCAGCACGCCGATCAGGCCGCGGTACATGACGATCTCGCTGGCGTCATAGTGCGCGGAAGCGAGCTTGACGCAGACCCCCATCGTGGCGAACAGGAAGGTGGCGCAAATCATCAACAAGGGGGCAGACATCTGGCGATTGTCATGGCAGATGCAGAAAAAACGCCCCGGCAGCAGGCTGCACGGGGCGTTTGGCGCATGCAGGAGAAAACTCCCTCAGCCGGCGAACTTCATTTCGCGGCGGTACCACTCATGGAAGTGCTTCATGCCGTCTTCCATCGGGCTCTGGTAGGGACCGACCTCGTTGTCGCCGCGCTCCATCAGCGCGCGCCGGCCCTGGTCCATGCGCAGCGCGATCTCGTCGTCCTCGACGCAGGTTTCCATATAGGCAGCCTGCTGAGCCTCGACGAAGTCGCGCTCGAAGGCGGCGATCTCCTCGGGGTAGTAGAACTCGACGATATTGGTGGTCTTCTGCGGGCCCTTGGGGTGCAGGGTCGAGACCACCAGCACGTGCGGATACCACTCCACCATGATGTGGGGGTAGTAGGTCAGCCAGATCGCGCCCTGCTCGGGCGGCTCGCCATTGCCGAACTGCAGCACCTGCTCATGCCATTTGGCATAGGTGCTGGAGCCGGGCTTGCCGAGGGCCTGCTTGATGCCCACGGTCTGCACCGAGTGGTGGCGGCCGAACTCCCAGGCCAGGTCCTCGCAGCTGACGAACTGACCCAGGCCCGGGTGGAAAGGGCCGACATGGTAGTCCTCCAGATAGACCTCGATAAAGGTCTTCCAGTTGTAGTCGCACTCATGGACATGAACCTTGTCCAGCACATAGCCGCTGAAGTCCAGTTGGCCGGCCGTGCCCAGCTTGGCCAGCGAGGCGGCCACATCATGGCCGTTGTCCTCGAACAGCAGGCCATTCCACTCGCGGATCTTGTAGCGGTTCAGGTTCAGGCAGGGGTCCTGCTCGAAATGCGGTGCGCCGATCAGCTCGCCCTTCAGGTCATAGGTCCAGCGGTGCAGCGGGCAGACGATATTGCTGCGGGTGTTGCCGCGCCCGCGCAGCATCACCGCCTGGCGATGCCGGCAGACATTGGACAGCAGCTCGATGCCTTGCGGCGTGCGCACCAGCGCGCGGCCCTCGCCCTCCTGGGGCAGGGCGTAGTGGTCGCCGATCTCGGGCACGGCCAGCGCGTGTCCGAGATAGCGCGGACCGTGCTGGAAGATCAGTTCCTGCTCCCTGCGGAACAGGCCCTCATCGAAGTAGGACGTAACAGGCAGCTGGGTTTTGGCGCTGCGTTCAAGAACCGAGAGAGTGAGGCTCAGGTCGGACATGATCCAAGAGGGTCTCCAAGAAACCAATGTCAACCCCCCGGCTCGTTGCCGTGCGCAGCACAGGGCTGCGAGCGTGAGACCGGGTTTGTGTCAAAAAAGCCCGGTGGTGCCGGGCTCGGGAGGGGCACGCTGCCACGCCATGCTGGCCGGGAGCGAGGGGCGCATTGTACCCAGCTCGGTGCATGCCCGCCTTGAGCCTGCGCAATGAAGGTAAAGAGCGGGTAAAGGCAAGCTCAGAGCGGCCCGTTGTGGCGGGCAGCTGACAGCCCTCTTGGGGGTGAATGGGCACCGAGGGTTGACCCCATACAATGGCGGTTTCGCGTTTTGCAATGACCAAGACCTCTGCCGCCGCCAAGAAAGCGTCCACCACGGACGCGGTTTCAGCCAGTTACGAGCAGGCGCTCGGTGAACTGGAGCGTTTGGTGGCGACGATGGAAGCGGGTCAGTTGCCGCTCGATCAGTTGCTGGACAGCTACCGGCGCGGCGCGGAGTTGCTTGGTTTCTGCCGCACTCGACTGCAGGCCGTAGAACAACAAGTCAAGGTTCTGGAGGGTGGGGAATTGAAGCCATGGGAGGACTCTTAAGCGTGGATGCCGGAGTTTTTGAACAATGGGTGCAGCGCTCGCTGTGCTCTTATGAAGAGTCGTTGGATGCCTGGGTGCCGGAATCGGCCCCGGCCGGTCTTGGCGTGGCCATGCGCTATGCGGTGCTCGAAGGCGGCAAGCGCCTGCGCCCCCTGCTGGTGCTGGCCGCCTGCGATGCGGTGCAGGGCGAGTCCGAGGCGGCGATGCGCGCGGCCTGTGCGGTCGAGCTGATCCATGCCTATTCGCTGGTGCACGACGATATGCCCTGCATGGACAACGACGTGCTGCGCCGCGGCAAGCCGACCGTTCATGTGGCTTTCGGCGAGGCTCAGGCCATGCTGGCCGGCGATGCGATGCAGGCCCTGGCCTTCGAGGTGCTGACGCCCGACAGCGGTGTGGCACCGGCGCTGCAGGCGCGGCTGTGCTCGCTGCTGGCCCGCGCTTCGGGCCATGCCGGCATGGCCGGCGGTCAGGCGATCGATCTGGCCAGCATAGGCAAGGCGCTGGACGAGGCCGAGCTGCGCGATATGCACCGCCGCAAGACCGGCGTGCTGCTGCAGGCCAGCGTGCTGATGGGCGCGGCCTGCGGCGCGACCACGCCGGCGGCCTGGGACGGACTGTCCAAGTATGGTGCCGCCATCGGTCTGGCCTTCCAGGTGGTGGACGACATCCTGGATGTGACGCAAGATTCCGAAGTGCTGGGCAAGACGGCCGGCAAGGACCAGGATGCGAACAAGCCGACCTATGTGTCGGTGCTGGGCCTGGACGCCGCGCGTCGCTATGCGGACAAGTTGCGCGACGAGGCGCATCAGGCGCTGATCGCCAGCGGCTTGCCCAACACGGCCTGGTTGAGCCTGCTGGCCGACAAGGTCGTCGAGCGGGATAACTGACTTGAGAGTCAGTTGCGCCACCACTGAGAGCTGGGGAACACCATGAACAAGACCCTGCTGAACCAAATCAACAGCCCCGCCGATCTGCGCCGCCTGCCGCGCACCGATCTGGCGCGCGTGGCCGATGAGTTGCGTGCCTTTGTGCTGGACTCGGTGTCCAAGACCGGCGGCCATCTGGGCTCGAATCTGGGCACGGTCGAGCTGACCGTGGCCCTGCACTATGTCTTCAACACCCCGCAGGATCGCCTGGTCTGGGATGTGGGCCACCAGACCTACCCGCACAAGATCCTGACCGGCCGGCGCGAGCGCATGGGCACGCTGCGCCAGCTCGACGGCATCAGCGGCTTCCCGCGCCGCGACGAGAGCGAGTACGACACCTTCGGCACCGGCCACTCGAGCACCTCGATCTCGGCAGCGCACGGCATGGCCATGGCGGCCAAGCTCAAGGGTGAGGACCGCAAGGTCGTTGCCATCATCGGCGACGGCTCGATGACGGCCGGCATGGCCTTCGAGGCGCTGAACAATGCCGGCGTCGCCCATGGTGGCCTGCTGGGCGATGTGCTGGTGATCCTGAACGACAACGATATGTCGATCAGCCCGCCGGTCGGCGCGCTGAACAAGTATCTGGCGCGGCTGATGAGCGGCAAGTTCTATGCGACCGCGCGCGAGGGTGCCAAGTCGGTGCTGAAGAACACGCCGCTGTACGAGTTCGCACGGCGTTTCGAGGAGCACACCAAGGGCATGGTCGTGCCGGGCACGATCTTCGAGGAGTTCGGCTTCAACTATGTCGGGCCCATCGACGGCCATGACCTCGATTCGCTGATTCCGACGCTGGAGAATCTGCGTGGCAAGAAGGGCCCGCAATTCCTGCATGTGGTGACCAAGAAGGGCCAGGGCTACAAGCTGGCCGAGGCCGATCCGGTCAAGTACCACGCCGCCTCGGGCAAGTTCGATCCCGCCGTCGGCTTCGTCAAGCCGGTGACGCCGCCCAAGACCACCTTCACCCAGGTGTTTGGCGATTGGCTGTGCGATATGGCCGAGCTGGACAAGCGCCTGGTCGGCATCACGCCGGCGATGCGCGAGGGCTCGGGCATGGTGGACTTCCACAAGCGCTTCCCGACCCGCTATCACGATGTCGGCATTGCCGAGCAGCATTCGGTCACCTTCGCGGCCGGCCTGGCCTGCGAGGGTCTGAAGCCGGTGGTGGCGATCTACTCGACCTTTTTGCAGCGTGCCTATGACCAGATGGTGCACGATGTGGCGATCCAGAATCTGCCGGTCGTGTTCGCGCTGGACCGCGCCGGCCTGGTCGGCGCCGATGGCGCCACCCACGCCGGCAACTACGACATCGCCTTCACCCGCTGCATCCCGAATATGGCCGTGCTGACGCCGGCCGATGAGAACGAGTGTCGCCAGGCCTTGTTCACCGCCTTCCAGCACAACGGTCCGGTGACGGTGCGTTACCCGCGCGGTGCCGGGGCGGGCGTCGTGCCCGAGAAGGCCATGTCGGCCCTGCCATGGGGCAAGGGCGAGCTGCGCCGGCACGGCTCGCGCATCGCGATCCTGAGCTTCGGAACCCTGCTATATCCGGCGCTGAAGGCGGCCGAGTCGCTGGACGCGACGGTGGCGAATATGCGCTTTGCCAAGCCGCTCGATCATGAGCTGGTCGCCGAGCTGGCGCGCAACCACGACGCGCTGGTGACGGTGGAGGATGGCTGCCTGATGGGCGGTGCCGGCTCGGCCGTGCTGGAGTCGCTGCAAGCCGCCGGGCTGGCGGTACCGGTGTTGCAGCTGGGTCTGCCCGACGAGTTTGTCGAGCATGGCGACCCGGCCAAGCTGATGGCCTTGTGCGGGCTGGATGCCGCCGGCATCGAGCAGAGCATCCTGAAGCGCTTCGGTGCCCGGCCCACGCTGGCCCGGGCCGCCAACAGCTAGACGGGCAAGCGCAGCGCGGCCGCATGGCTGCGCAGACAGTCCAGCAGCGCCTGTACCAGCGGCTGGGCCGGGCGGTGCTGGGGCAGCAGCGCGCTGACCCGGAACGGCACCGAGACCGCGAACCGCCGCAGCTGCAGCCCTGGTCCGGCGCAGGCCAGGGCCGTCAGCGGATTGACGATGGCCAGGCCCAGGCCGGCCTGCACCATCGCGCAGACGGCTGCCGCGCTGTGGGTCTCGATGGCCAGCCGGCGCCGCACGCCGGCGGCCGCAAAGATCGCATCGAACTGAAGCCGGTACGGATCCTGTGCCGACAGGCTGACGAAGGCCTGGCCCTCGAAATCGGCCGGCGTGAGCACGGTCTTGGCCAGCAAGCCGTGACCAGCCGGCAGCACACAGACCTCGTCGCCCTGCCACAGCGGCTCCAGCCGTGTGCCGGCCGCCGCCTGGGCCTGCTCGCTGAGGCCCAGATCGAAGCGCTGGGCCGTCATCCATTCCTCCAGCAGCGGTGACTCCTGCGGCGTGATCGACAGCTCGGCTGCTGGATGGCGCTGCAGAAAGGCGGCGCAGGCGCCGGGCAGCAGCGCATGGCTCAAGGCCGGCAGGCACAGCACCGTGAGCCGGGTCTGCTCGGCCCGGCCCAGCTGGGCCGCGCGCTCGGTGACCCGTTGCAGGCCCTGGTAGCTGCGTTCGACCTCGTCGAACAGGGCCAGCGCCCGGGCGGTGGCGCGCAGCCGGCCCTGCTGGCGTTCGAACAGCTCATAGCCCAGCAACTGCTCCATCCGGGCCAGCTCGCGGCTGACGGTAGGCTGGGAGCTGTGCAGCAGGCCGGCCGCGCCGGTGACGCTGCCGGCCGTCATCACGGCACGGAACACCTCGATATGGCGATGGGTCAACATCACTAAACCATATCAGGATTGAATGAATATTGGAAATGAAAGCATTTGAATGAATGGGTGGATGCAGGCATGCTGGCCGCCATCTCCCGAATGCCTGCGAGCACGCCATGCCCCGTCCCCATTCCGCCCCCTTGCTCTGGTCGCTGGCCGAGCGCTTCGGCACGCCTTTGTGGGTGTATGACGCGGCCGTGATCCGCCAGCGCATCGCCGCGCTGAAGGCCTTCGACACCGTGCGTTTCGCCCAGAAGGCCTGCTCCAACACCCATGTGCTGCGCCTGATGCGGGAGCAGGGCGTCAAGGTCGACGCGGTGTCGCGCGGCGAGATCCTGCGGGCGCTGAAGGCCGGCTATACCGCAGGCGGCGACGAGATCGTCTTCACCGCCGACCTCTTGGACCGCGAGACGCTGGCCACCGTGGTCGAGCACCGCGTGCCGGTCAATGCCGGCTCGATCGACATGCTGGGTCAGCTGGGCGCCGCATCGCCCGGCCATCCGGTCTGGCTGCGCATCAACCCCGGTTTCGGCCACGGCCACAGCAACAAGACCAATACCGGCGGCGAGCACAGCAAGCATGGCATCTGGCATACCGAGCTGGGCGCGGCACTGGCGGCCATCAAGACCCATGGCCTGAAGCTGGTGGGCCTGCATATGCATATCGGCTCGGGCGTCGACTACAGCCACCTGAGCCAGGTTTGCGGCGCGATGGTTGAGCTGGTGCGCCAGGCCAGTGCGGCCGGCCATGATCTGCAGGCCATCTCCGCCGGCGGCGGCCTGTCCATTCCCTACCGGGACGGCGAGGCGGTGATCGACACCGCCCACTACTTCGGCCTCTGGGATGCCGCGCGCCAGCAGGCCGAGGGCATTGTGGGTCACGCTTTGGGGTTGGAGATCGAGCCGGGCCGCTTCCTGGTGGCCGAATCCGGCCTGCTGCTCAGCGAGGTGCGGGCCACCAAGAATGCCGGCAGCAATCACTTTGTGCTGGTCGACGCCGGCTTCAATGAGCTGATGCGCCCGGCCATGTATGGCAGCTATCACGCGATGAGCCTGCTGGCCAAGGACGGGCGGCCGCGCCCCGGCCGGCCCACCGTGGTGGCCGGCCCGCTGTGCGAGTCGGGCGATGTGTTCACCCAGGAGGATGGTGGCGTGGTCGTGCCGCGCGAGCTGCCGCAGGCCCAGGTCGGCGACCTGCTGGTGATCCATGACACCGGGGCTTACGGCGCCTCGATGTCCAGCAACTACAACAGCCGGCCGCTGATCGCCGAGGTGCTGGTGGACGGCGACGAGCCGGCCTCGGCCCGGCTGATCCGGCGCCGCCAGACGGTCGAGGAACTGCTGGCACTGGAAAGTTGATGTTGCTATCGCACATTTTCAGTGCAATAGCCTTTATCAATAGGTTCAGGCAATGACTCCGATTTGATTAATCAAAACTAAGGGTCGATAGGGGCCGATATGATTCAGCTCATTCCCATCCACCCTTAGCGGAGTTTTCCCATGTCTTTGATCAACACCCAAGTTCAACCGTTCAAGGCCCAGGCTTTCCACAACGGCAAGTTTGTTGAAGTGACCGAAGCGTCGCTGAAGGGCAAGTGGTCGGTCCTGATCTTCATGCCGGCCGCCTTCACCTTCAATTGCCCGACCGAAGTGGAAGACGCGGCCGAGCACTACGCCGAGTTCCAGAAGGCCGAGACCGAGGTCTACATCGTCACGACCGACACCCACTTCTCGCACAAGGTCTGGCACGAGACCTCGCCGGCCGTCGGCAAGGCCAAGTTCCCCCTGGTCGGCGACCCGACCCATGCGCTGACCAATGCCTTCGGCGTGCACATCCCCGAAGAAGGCCTGGCCCTGCGCGGCACCTTCGTGATCAACCCGGACGGCGTGATCAAGACCGCCGAGATCCACTCCAACGAGATCGCCCGCGACGTCAAGGAAACCCTGCGCAAGCTCAAGGCTGCCCAGTACACGGCCAAGAACCCCGGCCAGGTCTGCCCGGCCAAGTGGAACGAAGGCGCCAAGACCATCGCTCCGTCGCTGGACCTGGTCGGCAAGATCTAAAGCGCTTGCGCTGACTTGATCGGCAAGAAAACCGCAGGCCCGAACGGGCTTGCGGTACCCCCAAGGCTCAGACAGCCCCGCTGAAAACGTCCTCGGTCTCCTCGGGCGTTTTCAGAGTGGCATGCCCCGCCACGCCTGAAAACAGCAAAGGATGACCATCATGTTGGACGACAGCCTGAAGACCCAGCTCAAGAGCTATCTGGAGCGCGTCACCCAGCCCTTCGAGATCGAAGCCTCGCTGGACGATTCCGCCAGCGCGCAGGAGCTGCTGATCCTGCTGCAGGACATCGACGCGATGTCCGACAAGATCACGCTGAAGACCGATGGCCAGGATGCCCGCAAGCCGTCGTTCAGCCTCAAGCGCCTGAATCAAAGTGCAGGTACGGAGCAAAGCCTTCGCTTTGCCGCGATCCCGCTGGGCCACGAGTTCACCTCGCTGGTGCTGGCCCTGCTGTGGACCGGCGGCCATCCGCCCAAGGTCGAACCCGACGTGATCGCCCAGATCAAGGCCCTGGACGGCGACTACGCCTTCGAGGTCTATATGTCGCTGACCTGCCACAACTGCCCGGACGTGGTGCAGGCGTTGTCGCTGATGTCGGTGCTGAACCCCCGGGTCAAGACGGTGGTCATCGATGGCGGCCTGTTCCAGGGCGAGGTCAATGGCCGCGAGATCATGGCCGTGCCCAGCGTCTGGCTGAACGGCGCGCCCTTCGGTTCGGGCCGCATGACGGTCGAGGAGATCGTCGCCAAGCTCGACACCGGTGCGGCGGACAAGGATGCGGCCAAGCTGTCGGCCAAGGAGGCCTTCGATGTGCTGGTGGTCGGCGGTGGCCCGGCCGGTGCGGCGGCGGCCGTCTATGCGGCGCGCAAGGGCATACGCACCGGCATCGCGGCCGAGCGTTTCGGCGGTCAGGTCAATGACACGCTGGCGATCGAGAACTACATCTCGGTGCTGGAGACCGATGGCCCGAAGTTCGCGATGAGCCTGGAGGCCCATGTGAAGGCCTATGGCGTCGATGTGATGAATCTGCAGCGCGGCGACAAGCTGATACCGGCCAGCGTGCCCGGCGGTCTCATTGAGGTGCAACTGGCCAATGGCGGCACGCTGAAAAGCAAGACCGTGATCCTGTCGACCGGTGCGCGCTGGAGAAACGTCAATGTGCCCGGTGAGCAGGAATACAAGAACAAGGGCGTGGCCTACTGCCCCCATTGCGACGGTCCGCTGTTCAAGGGCAAGCGCGTCGCGGTGATCGGCGGCGGCAATTCCGGTGTCGAGGCCGCGATTGACCTGGCTGGCATCGTCGCCCATGTCACGCTGCTGGAATTCGGCGATCAGCTGCGTGCCGATGCGGTGCTGGTCAGGAAGCTGGAGAGCCTGGCCAATGTCACCATCGTCAAGCAGGCCCAGACCAGCGAGTTCACCGGCTCGGCCGGCAAGCTCAACGGCCTGAACTACATCGATCGCGCCAGCGGCGAGGCCAAGCGCATCGAGCTCGAAGGCGTGTTCGTGCAGATCGGCCTGGTGCCCAATACCGAGTGGCTCAAGGGCGTGATCGAGCTCAGCAAGCACGGCGAGATCATCGTCGACGCCAAGGGTCAGACCTCGGTGCCGGGTGTGTTCGCCGCCGGCGATGCGACCACCGTGCCCTTCAAGCAGATCATCATCGCCGCCGGCGATGGCGCGAAGGCCGCGCTGGGGGCTTTTGACCACCTGATGCGCAGCTGATCAGGCCCCGACCGGTCCGGCGAGGCGCGGTGCTCACGACGTTTGAGCCGCGCCCGTTTCGACCGCCGCGCCGCGCTTTCTTCTAGCGATCTTCCCTGTTGCCCGGACCGGGCCATGGGCTGCACCATGCGGCCCATGGCCCGTGTTCATTTCACCCCCCAGCTGCGCCGCTTTGTCGACGCGCCCGAGGTCGAGACCGATGCCGCCAGCCTGCGCGAGGGGCTGGAGGCGGCGTTTGTGCTGAACCCGCGGCTGCGCGGCTATGTGCTGGACGAGCAGGGCCATCTGCGCGCCAATGTCACGATCTTTATCGATGGCCGGCGGCTGCGTGATCTGCAGGCCCTCAGCGACCCGCTGGGGCCGGCCAGCCAGGTCCATGTGTTTCAAGCCCTGTCCGGAGGTTAGTCGCCATGAGTCATGCCATCAGCGATCGTGCCTGGGTCGCCACCCGCAAAGGCCTGTTCGAGCTGCGCCACCGCGGCCGTCAATGGGAGATCGCCCAGATCAGCTTTCTGGCCGAGCCGGTCAGCATGGTGCTGCCGCCGCCTGCTACGACAGGTTCGGGCGGCGGGCGCATGTTCGCGGCGCTGAATCTGGGCCATTTCGGCAGCAAGCTGCAGGGCTCGGACGATGGCGGCAAGACCTGGACCGAGCTGGCCGTGCCGAGCTACCCGCCTCAGCCCGAGGGGGCCGAGGGTCCGGCCTGGAAGCTGCAACAGATCTGGTCACTGGAGCGGGCCGGCAGCACCCTGTGGGCCGGCACCAACCCCGGTGGCTTGTTCCGCAGCGATGACGAGGGCGCAAGCTGGCATCTGGTCGAGTCGCTGTGGAGCCGGCCCGAGCGCCTGGAATGGTTCGGCGGCGGTTACGACTCGCCGGGCATCCACTCGATCTGCCCCTATCCCGGCCGGCCCGAGGAGCTGCTGCTGGGCATCTCCTGTGGCGGCGCCTGGCGTACGACGGACGGCGCCGCGAACTGGGATCTGCGCGCCGCCGGCATGCGGGCGGACTTCATGCCGCCCGAGCGCCTGGACGAGCAGAACATCCAGGACCCGCACCGCATCCAGCGCTGCGCCGGCGCGCCCGAGGTGCTGTGGTGCCAGCATCACTGCGGCATCTGGCGCTCGACCGACAACGGCGCCTCCTGGCAGGAACTCAAGGCCCGGCCCTCCAGCTTCGGCTTCGCGGTCGCGGCCCATCCGCAGGACCCGGGCACGGCCTGGTTCGTGCCGGCCGTCAAGGACGAGCAGCGAGTACCGGTCGACGCCGCGCTGTGCGTGACCCGCACCCGCGACGGCGGCAAGAGCTTCGAGGTCTTGCGCGAGGGCCTGCCGCAAACCCACTGCTACGAGCTGATCTACCGCCATGGGCTGGCGGTGGATGACAGCGGCAGCCGCCTGCTGATGGGCAGCACCACCGGCGGGCTGTGGGCCAGCGATGACGCCGGCGAGCGCTGGGCCGAGGTGTCGCGCGGGTTGCCGCCTATCTACGCGCTGCGCTTCGGCTGATCAACGAGCCAGTCGCCGCGTTCGCGCAGTGTCTGCCACTCCGGCCCCGGCGGCGCCTGCAGACACAGCGCCTCGCCGCTGATGGGGTGGGTCAAGCGCAGCTCCAGCCCGTGCAGCCAGAGCCGCTGCAGACCGAGGAAGCCGGCCACCGCGCGGTTCAACGGGCCCTTGCCATGGGTGGCGTCGCCGACGATGGGGTGGGCGATGTGCTTCAGGTGGCGGCGGATCTGGTGGCGCCGGCCGCTCTCGGGATGGGCCTCGAGCAGCGCATAGCGGCTGCTCGGGAAGCGATCGTCGACGGCCAGCGGCCATTCCACCCGGGCCAGCCGCCGCCAGCCGGTGCGGGCCGCCAGCAGCTCCTGGCCGGCCGAGGCGCGCTCGGGGTCGCGCGCCAGCGCGTGATCGATCAGCCCTTCCTCGGCCGGCCAGCCCCGCACCAGGGCCAGATAGCGTTTCTTCATCGCACCGCTCTCGAAGGCCTGGCCCAGCAGCGAGGCCATCTCGCCGGAGAGCGCGAACAGCAGCAGGCCCGAGGTGCCCTTGTCCAGCCGGTGCGCGGGCCAGACAGGCCGGCCCAGCTGGTCGCGCAGCATCTGCAGCGCAAAGCGCTGCTCCTGCGCATCGAGCGCGGTGCGATGCACCAGCAGACCGGCCGGTTTGTCGATGGCGACGAGGTGTTCGTCGATGTGGAGGATCTGCAACATCAAGCGGCGTGATGGAGTTCGCGCTTGTCCCCGGCTTGCGGGGCACAAGGCATTGATTCGGGCGATAAACAGTCGCTTACTAGGATTAACCCCAAAAGGGGGGAATGACAGCGAGGAGGGTCCTCGAAAGAATTCTGTCATTGCTTGTGTTCATCATTGTTCTACCGCCCGCCTCCTGGAGTTCACCATGCCGCAAATCCTGCCCGTCGGACACCGCTCGCTGCTTGCCTCGGCCCGGGCCTGGCTGCTGCAAAAACTGGGTCGCGAGCCGGAGGCCTGGCCGCCGCGGCAGCGCGTGACCCGCTCCCTGCTCAGCTGAGCTCACCGTCCAGGTAGTACCAGGCGCCGTGCTCGCGCACGAAGCGGCTGGTTTCATGCAGGCGATGGGCGCGGCCGCCCAGCTTGCTGCGGGCGACGAACTCCACCGTCGCATGGTCGGCGTCCTGCCGCAGATGCTTTTTCACTTCCAGACCCAGCCATGTGAGCCCCGGCTCATCGGGCGCCAGCGCCGCCGGCCGGCTGTCGGCATGCCAGCTGGCCAGCAGATAGGCGCTCAGGCCGCGCACATAGGCGCTGTAGCGCGAGCGCATCAAGGCTTCGGCATCGCTTGCCTGCAGGCCCTGGCCGGCGGCAAAAGCGGCGTGCCAGCGGCCGCAGCAGTCTTGATAGTTCGAGTTCTTGCCGCAAGGGCAGCGGTCATCAGCGGCCATGCTCGTCATTCCAGATCCAGCTCCCAGGTTTCTCCGACCTGATCATGCCCGAAGCTGCGGTGGGTTTCGCTGTGCGTCAGCCGGTAGCCCTCGGCCTGGTAGATGCCGCGCGCGGCGCTGAGCCGCTGATTGGTCCACAGTGTGATGCGCCGGTAGCCGGCTTCGCGAGCAAAGCTCGTGCAGGCCTGCGCCAGCTGCTTGCCCAGGCCCAGGCCGCGCGCCTCCGGCTCGACCAGCAGCAGGCGCAGCTGGGCCACGCCGGGCCGCTCGGCACCCTGCTCGTCGCGGGCCTGGACCAGGAAGACGCAGCCCAGGCGCTGACCACCGCCGCCCTCGCGCTCGGCAATCCAGCCGCGCTCGCGCGGCGGCTGCCATTGCTCGACAAATTGCGCGGCGATGCGAGCCACCATGGCCTCGAAGCTCAGATCCCAGCCGAATTCCTGCGCATAGAGGGCGCCGTGGCGCGACACCACCCAGCCCAGATCGCCGGGCACCAGCGCACGCAGCCGGGGGCTGGTGCTGGGACCGCCCTCTAGCAGGTGCTGCACCTCGCCCATGGCCCGCAGCAGCCGCGCCTGCTGGGCGCTGTTGAGTTTGCCCAGCATCTCGGCCGTCTGCGCCTGCGAGCCCTGGTCCAAGGGCGCGAAAGCGCGCCGGCCGGCCGCCGTCAGGCTCAGCAGGCTCTGGCGCGCATCGGCCGGGTTGGCGCGGGCCTTGACCAGACCACGCTCGCGCAGGCCGCGCAGTAGGCGGCTCAGATAACCGCCGTCCAGGCGCAGCTCGCGACTCAGCTCGACGGCGCTGAGCTGGGGCTGATGCGCCAGCTCCCACAGCACGCGGGCCTCGGTCAGCGAGAACTCGCTATGGGCCAGGCCCTCGTCCAGCACGCCGATGCGGCGGGTGTAGAAACGGTTGAAGGCGCGTACGGCGCCGGCGGGCTCGGTCGGGCTTGTATCCATGGCGGCTATCATCGGCCAGATACTTGCTTTTGGCAAGTATCTGGCCGGCCAACTAGAATGCCGCGATGAGTCAGCATCCCCAAGACGAGTTGTTCGCGCCGCCGCCCGAGGCCGCCGGCGGACTGTTGAAGAACCTCAACCCCGAGCAGTACGCGGCCGTCACCGCGCCGGCCGAGCCGGCCCTGATACTGGCCGGCGCCGGTTCGGGCAAGACCCGGGTGCTGACCACCCGCATCGCCTGGCTGATGCAGACCGGCCAGGTCTCGCCCGGCGGCGTGATGGCGGTGACCTTCACGAACAAGGCCTCGAAGGAAATGCAGACGCGCTTGTCGGCGATGCTGCCGGTCAATGTGCGCGGCATGTGGATAGGCACCTTCCACGGCCTGTGCAACCGTTTCCTGCGCGCGCACTGGAAGCTGGCCGGCCTGCCGCAGGGCTTCCAGATCCTCGATTCCAGCGACACGGTCTCGGCGATCAAGCGGGTCATCAAGGCGATGAAGCTGGACGAGGAGCGCTACGTGCCCAAGCAGGTCAGCTGGTTCATCGCCGGCGCCAAGGAGGACGGGCTGCGACCCAAGGACATCGAAGCCTATGACGAGCAGATGAAGACCCAGGTCCTGATCTACCAGGCCTTCGAGGACCAGTGCGCGCGCGAGGGCGTGGTCGATTTCGCCGAGCTGATGCTGCGCTCCTATGAGCTGATGCGCGACAACCAGGCGGTGCGCGAGCACTACCAGCGCCGTTTCCAGCACATCCTGGTCGACGAGTTCCAGGACACCAACAAGCTGCAGTACGCCTGGCTGAAGATGTTCGCGCCGCCCGGTCGCGGCCAGAGCGTGCTGGCGGTCGGCGATGACGACCAGAGCATCTACGCCTTCCGCGGCGCCCGGGTCGGCAATATGGCCGACTTCGAACGCGAGTACCGGGTCAAGCGCGTCATCAAGCTGGAGCAGAACTACCGCAGCTTCGGCAACATCCTGGACTCGGCCAACGAGCTGATCAGCCGCAACACCAAGCGTCTGGGCAAGGACCTGCGTACCGATGCCGGCCCCGGCGAGCCGGTGCGGGTCTATGAGGCGGCCAGCGATTTCGCCGAGGCCCAGTGGCTGATCGAGGAGGCCCAGGCCATGCATCGCGGCGGCATCGCCCGCAAGGAAATCGCCGTGCTCTACCGCAGCAATGCGCAGTCGCGGGTGATCGAGTCGGCGCTGTTCAATGCCGGCATTCCGTACCGCGTCTACGGCGGCCTGCGATTCTTCGAGCGGGCCGAGGTGAAGCATGCGTTGAGCTATCTGCGCCTGTTGGAGAACCCGAACGACGACACCAGCTTTCTGCGCGTCGTCAATTTCCCGACCCGCGGCATCGGCGCCCGGGCGATCGAGCTCTTGCAGGACGCGGCGCGGGCCTCGGGCCGCAGCCTCTACCAGAGCGTCAGCGCGGTGGCGGGCAAGGCCGGCAGCAATCTGCAGGGCTTCACGGCCTTGATCGACTCGACCCGCAATCTGACGCAAGGCCTGACCCTGCGCGAGATCATCGAGCAGATCCTGGAAGTCTCCGGGCTCAACGAGTTCTATCGCAACGACAAGGACGGCGCCGAGCGGCTGGAGAATCTGGGCGAACTGATCAACGCGGCCGAGGCCTTCGTGACGCAGGAGGGCTTTGGCAAGGATGCGGTGGCGCTGCCGGTCGACGAACTGGCGCCCGGAGCGATCGCGCAAGGCCTGCCCGCAGCGGTGGCCCCGGCCAATTTCACGCCCGATGCCGAGACCGGCGAGATCATGTCGCCGCTGGCGGCCTTCCTGACCCATGCCTCGCTGGAGGCCGGCGACAACCAGGCTCAGGCCGGCCAGGACGCGGTGCAGCTGATGACCGTGCACTCGGCCAAGGGCCTGGAGTTCGATGCGGTCTTCATCACCGGGCTGGAAGAGGGCCTGTTCCCGCATGAGAACTCGCTGTCGGACAGCGACGGCCTGGAGGAAGAGCGGCGCCTGATGTATGTGGCGATCACGCGGGCGCGCCAGCGCCTGTATCTGTGCTTCAGCCAGACCCGCATGCTGCACGGCCAGACCCGCTACAACGTCAAGAGCCGCTTCCTCGACGAGCTGCCCGAGGCCGCGCTGAAATGGCTGACGCCGCGCAACCAGGGCTTTGGCTCGGGCTTTGCGAAGGAGTACCAGGACGCCTGGTCGCGCGGCTCGGGGCTGAAGTCCATGGTCGGCGCCGGCCGTGTCAACCACGAGAAGGCCGCCTGGGCCCAGCCGCCGGTGCCGCCCTCGATGCAGAAGAAGGAAGACAAAGAGCACGGGGGCCTGAAGGTCGGCAAGGGCGTGTTCCATACCAAGTTCGGCGAGGGTGTGCTGGTGACCCTGGAGGGCAGCGGCCAGGATGCGCGCGCCCAGGTCAACTTCGGGCGGCATGGCATGAAGTGGTTGGCCTTGAGCGTGGCCAAGCTGACGCCTATCGATTGAGGGCTGGGCGCTGGGCGCACGCGCGCTGCTTGGTCTGAGCCCCGCCTTTGCCGGCCAAGTCCGGATTGGGGCCCGCGCCGCGTCGTGCTGTCACAGTCGAGTCTTTGATATGTCACGGAATTTTCACCGGCCATGATCAGACTGCGCGGCTTCAAGCAAGCACTAGAGGCAGTCCCCCATGTCCCAAGACACCCGCTACGTCGACCCCGACGAGATCGACCACAACAACAGCGCCAATGAGAGCTTCCAGAGCGTGCTGCAGGCACGCCTGGCGCGCCGCTCCATCCTGCGCGGCGCCATCGGCAGCGCGGCAACGGCGGTGTTCGGCGGCATCACGCTGTCGGCCTGTGGCGGCGGCGACGATGATGAACCAGCACCGCTGAAGCCGCTGGAGAAGCTGGGCTTCACCGCCGTGGCCAAGAGCCTGGCCGACCAGGTGGTCGTGCCCGCCGGCTATACCGCCAGCGTGATCTATGCGCTGGGCGATCCGCTCACCGCCACCGCCACCGCCTACAAGAACGACGGCAGCGATGCCGACTTCGAGAACCGCGCCGGCGACCACCACGACGGCATGGAGTACTACGGCCTGTCCGCCGACGGCAAGCCCGATGCCAAGGCTTCGGCCCGCGGCCTGCTGGTGATGAACCATGAAGCGACCAGCCACAGCAGCAACGAGCGCGCCTCGGCCTTTGTGCATATCAACGGCGGCACCAACACGCTGCCGCGCCCGGCCGCCGAGGTGGACCGCGAAGTGCCGCTGCACGGCGTCTCGGTCGTCGAGGTCAAGAAGAACGGCGCCGCCTTCGCCTATGTGAAGGACTCGTCCTTCAACCGTCGCATCACGCCGCTGACCCCGGTCACGCTGTCCGGCCTGGCTGCCGGTTCGGGCCTGATGAAGAGCAAGTTCTCGGCCGACGGCAAGACCGCACGCGGCACCTTGAACAACTGCGGCACCGGCTCCACCCCCTGGGGCACGACGCTGACCGGCGAAGAGAACTGGGCCGGCTACTTCACCCGTGGTGCAGCGGACGATGCGGCGCGCGGCAATGACAAGAGCGTTGCCTCGCTGAAGCGCTATGGCCGCAACCAGGGCGCCGCGAGCCGCCATGGCTGGGAGACCGGCGGCGCCGACGACAAGTACGCGCGCTGGGACATCTCGAAGAAGGGCGCCTCCGCCGACGGCAGCGACGACTACCGCAACGAGCTGAACACCTTCGGCTACCTGGTCGAGATCGACCCCTACAGCAAGACCAGCGCCATCAAGAAGCGCACCAGCCTGGGCCGCTTCGCGCACGAGAGCGCGGCCTTCAGCAAGCTGGTCGAGGGCAAGCCCCTGGCCGTCTATATGGGTGACGACTCGCGCGGCGAGTACATCTACAAATGGGTGTCGGCCGCCAACTGGGCCGCCGCCGATGCCAACCCGGCCGACCGCATCGCCACCGGCGACAAGTACCTGGACGCAGGCAAGCTGTACGTCGCCAAGTTCAACGCCGACGGCACGGGCACGTGGATCGAACTGGCTATCGGCAACGCCGTGATCAAGGCCGCGACCAACTACGCCTTCGCCGACCAGGCCGATGTGGTGGTCAATGCCCGCCTGGCCGCCGACGCGGTGGGTGCCACCAAGATGGACCGCCCCGAGTGGTGCGCCAGCCACCCGGTCACCGGCGAGGTCTACTTCACGCTGACCAACAACAGCAATCGCACCGTCGCGACGACCGACGCCGCCAACCCGCGCGCCTATGACGACACCAAGGGCGCGAGCACCAAGCAGAGCGGCAATGTCAACGGCCACATCATCCGTGTGGCCGAGGTGGCCGGCGACGCGACCGCCACCGCCTTCAAGTGGGACGTCTATCTGTTCGGTGCCGAGGCCGGTGCCGACAAGGGCCTGGTCAACCTGTCCTCGCTGACCGAAGACCAGGACATGTCCAGCCCCGACGGCCTGTGGTTCAGCCGCGCCACCGGCCTGTGCTGGATCCAGACCGACGACGGCGCCTTCACCGACAAGAGCAACTGCATGATGCTGGCCGGCATCCCCGGCAGCGTCGGCGACGGTGCCAAGAAGACCCTGGCCTACACCGGCAAGAGCGTCGACACCTATGTCGGCAAGGCGCCGACGGCCGATACGCTGAAGCGCTTCCTGGTCGGCCCCGTCGACTGCGAGATCACCGGCTGCGCCGAGACGCCCGATGGCAAGGCCTTGTTCATCAACATCCAGCACCCCGGTGAGACCATCACATCGGCCACGGTGAGCGATACGAGCAAGTACCTGAGCCACTGGCCCGGCAATGCCGGCTACGGCGCCGGCGGCCCGAATGCCCGTCCGCGCTCGGCCACCATCGTGATCACCAAGAACGACGGCGGGGTGATCGGCAGCTGAGCCGCAGACATCGACTGAACTGACAAGCCCTCGGGTCGGGACCCGAGGGCTTTCTTATTTCTGTCGCTCGCTTGATTAATAATGAGAATTATTGTTAATTGCACCGGGTTCGCCGCCGCCATACCTTGACGCCCGTCTGCCAGGGCATCCGTCAATCCATGGTCGAGCCGTGTTCGAGCGCTACTACCAAGAACTGTTGAATTTCTGCACCCGTGCCTTGCGCGACCGCGAGGCCGCAGCCGATCTGGTGCAGGAAAGCTATGCCCGGGTGCTGGCCCTCCAGCAGTCCGGCCAGCCGGTGCCCGAGCCGCGTGCCTTGCTCTACCGCACGGCGCGCAATCTGCAGATTGACCAGCACCGGCGCGGCGCGGTGCGCGCCGAGCTGAGCAGCACAGGGCAGGCCGTGGACGAGGCCGACGAACCGATGAGGGAGTTCGCCGCGCCGACGGCCTGCGAGCCCGAGACGGTGCTGGCCTCGGGCCAGGCGGTCGAGGCCTTGCTGGCCACCATCGAGGGCCTGCCGCTGCGCTGCCGCGAGGCCTTTGTGCTGCACAAGTTCGACGGCCTGCCTCACGCCGAGGTGGCGCAGCGCATGGGCATCTCGCGCAAGATGGTGGAGCAGCATATTGCACTGGCCCTGCAGGCCTGCCGGCGCTGCCGCGAGGGCCAGGACTTGCGTACCAAGGCGCCGCCGAAGAAAAGTCGATGAGAACGTGATGAGCACCGAGCTGCCAGCCTACTCGCCAGCCGATCCGCCGCTGGCCGAGATCGAGCGTCTTGCCCTGCACTGGTTCGTGCGCTGCGCCGGCGGCACGCCGCTGGACGCGGCCGAGCGGGCCGCCTTGCAGGCCTGGCTGGCGGCCGATGCCGCCCATGCGGCGGCGCTGGCGCGCTGGCAGGGCGAATGGCGCTCGCTCGATGCCCTGCCGAGCGCCGGGGTGCAGCGCCTGCGTCGCCAGCTGGCCGGCGAGTGCGGCACGCGCAGGCATGAGCAGCGGCAGCGATGGGCGGGGGCCTTGTTGGCCGGCCTGCTGATGGCCGGCAGCTGGCTGGGCTGGGCCTGGTGGCAGGCGCCGGTGTTTGCCCAGCAGTTCGTCACCGCGCGCGGCCAGCAGCTCGAGGTCAGCCTGCCCGACGGCAGCCAGCTGCGCCTGGACAGTGGCTCACGGGCCGAGGTGGCCCTGTACCGATCGCGCCGCGAGGTGCGCCTGCCCGAGGGGCAGACGGTTTTCGAGGTCAAGGGCGATGCGGCGCGGCCGTTCGAGGTGCTGGCCGGGCCACTGCGCATCACCGTGGTCGGTACCCGCTTCGCGGTGCGCCACACACCGGGCCTGCCGGGCCATGGCGGCGCGAGCGTCGCGGTCGAGGAGGGGCGCGTGCAACTGAGCGCGCGGCAGGGGCCGACGCTGGAGCTGAGGGCCGGTCAGCAGATTGCCAGCGATGCCACCGGCCGGCTCGGGCCGGTCAGCGTCGTCGCGGCGGCCGGCATCGCGCCCTGGCGCGAGCACCGGCTGAGCGTTGTCGACATGCCGCTGTCCGCCGTGCTGGCCGAGTTCGAGCGCTACGGCCCGGTGCCCTGGGTGCTGCGCGACCCGGCCGTTGCGGCGCTGCGCGTCAGCGGCAGCTTCGATCTGCGGCGCTTCGAGACCTTCGGCCGCGTCCTGCCCCAGGTGCTGGCGGTGCGCCTGCGCGAGCAGGGTGGCGTCGTCGAGATCGTCGCACGCTGAAAAAAGAAAGTTGCGGATCGACCTGGGGTGCCGGGCGCTTGCTGCGTCTACATGAGAAGAATTCTTATTCAATCTCATGGCAACGACATTCCTTCGACGACTCCCACTCCCTTCCGCCTCGCTGGCCTTGCTGCTGGCCACCGCCGGGGTGCATGCTCAGCCGGCCGCCGAGGCGTCTGGCACGGCGCAGATCCGCATGGCGGCTCAGCCGCTGGCGAGCGCGCTCAACGAGCTGGCCCGTCAGACCGGACTGGAGTTGATGGTGCAGGCCGAGCTGGTGGCGGGCAAATCGGCGCCGGCCGTATCCGGACGGCTGACACCGCAGCAGGCGCTGGATCGCTTGCTGGCCGGCAGCGGGCTGAGCGCCGTCATCGATGGCCGGGCGGTCATCGTCAGGGCTGCGGTCTCGCCGGCCTTGCCGCTCGTGCGTGCGCGGGCCGAGCGGGCGGCCGCTGCGGGGGGCGAGGGCGGCCCTCTCGTCGAGCGAAGTCCCGCGGGCAGCAAGACCGACACGCTGTTGCTGGAGATGCCGCAATCGATCTCGGTCGTCGCCAGGCAGCAGCTTGAGGACCAGAAACCGCGTGCGGTGCCGGAGGCGCTGAACTACACACCCGGCACCTTCACCGGCCTGGTCGGCGCGTCGAACCGCTACGACTATGTGGCGCTGCGCGGCTTCAAGGACAGCAGCGTCGACAGCACGCTGCTGGACGGGCTGCGCCTGCTCAGCGACCAGGGCAGCTACACCTCGATGCAGGTCGACCCCTTCTTCCTGGAGCGCATCGACGTCGTGCGCGGCCCGGCCTCGGTGCTCTACGGCCGGGCCTCGCCGGGCGGGGTCGTCGCGCTGACCAGCATGACGCCGCAGTTCCAGCCCCAGCGCGAGCTGGAGATCACGCTGGGCAACCGCGGCCGCGTCGAGGCCGGTTTCAATCTGACCGGGCCGCTCGACGCGCAGGGCGTGGCCGCCTACCGCCTGATGGGGCTGGCGCGCGGCCTGGATTCGCAGTTCCAGCATGTCAAGGAGCAGCGCCAGGCCATTGCACCCTCGCTGGCCCTCAATCTCTCCAAGGACACGGTGCTGCTGCTGCAGGCCTATTTCCAGCACGACCCGCAGGGCAGCTATCACAGCGGCGTGCCGGTCGATGCCAGCCTGACGACGGCGCACAACGGCCGGCGCATCTCGCGCCACTTCTTCGATGGCGATCCCAGCGTCGAGCAGTACCGCCGCACCCAGCGCTTCCTCGGTTACCAGCTGGAGCATCACTTCAACCCGCAATGGAAGTTCCGCCAGCATCTGCGCCATGTGACGGCCGACACGACCTTGCGCCAGGTCTATGGCTATGGCTGGGCCGGCCCCGACACGCTGACCCGCTACTACTCCGGCGCCGACGAGTCGACCCGCGGCCACACGGTCGACAACCAGCTCGAAGGGCAGCTCGAGACCGGCCGGGTCAAGCACACCGTGGTGGCCGGGCTGGACTACCAGAAGCGCCGCGTCGACGGCCGCTGGTCCTGGGGCAATGCCACCCCGATCAATGTCTTCACGCCCAGCTATGGCAACCCGGGCCTCAGCGATCTGGGCGGCGCGGACATCGATCGACGCCTGGAGCAGACCGGCGTCTACCTGCAGGACCAGATGGCGCTGGGCGCCTGGCGCCTGACCCTGGGCGGGCGCCACGACCGCGCCAGCGCCGCTAACCTGATGGGCACCGGCAGTCCGGCGCAATGGCGGGGCTCCAAATTCACCAAGCGGGCCGGCGCCGTCTATCTGTTCGACAACGGCCTGGCGCCGTACATGAGCTACTCGGACGGCTTCAACCCGGGCGTGCGCAATGACGAGGCCGGCCAGATCCTGCCGCCGGCCGAGTCGCGGCAGGTCGAGCTGGGCCTGCGCTACCAGCCGGCGAACTCTGCCACGCTGCTGTCGGCGGCGGTCTACGAGCTGAGCCAGGACAAGGTGGCAACGCGGCCGGTCGGCAAGTACTACGACGTGCCGGCCGGCAAGGTGCGCTCGCGCGGCGTGGAACTGGAGGCGCGCGCCGCGCTGAGCGCGCAGCTGTCGCTGCAGGCCAGCTACACCTTCACCGACATGAGCTATGTGAAGTCGGCCTCGGGCCACACCGGCAACACGCCTTACCAGGCACCGCGCCATATGGCCTCGGTCTGGGCCGACTGGCGCTTCGCGCCCGGCTATGCGCTGGGGGCGGGCCTGCGCCATGTCGGCAGCAGCTGGGGCGACGACGACAACAGCTTCAAGGCCCAGCCCTACACCCTGGTCGATCTGATGCTGCGCGTCGACCTGCAGCAGCTCAGCCCGGCGCTGAAGGGCAGCAGCCTGCGCGTGGCCGCCAACAACCTGTTCGACAAGAGCTATGTGGCCTCCTGCTACGGCCAGGCCTATTGCTACTGGGGCGATGCGCGCAGCCTGGTCGCGACGTTGGCTTATCGCTGGTAAGGCACCGGCGGCTGTTTTGCTAAGCGGGAGTGGGAGTGCCATGAAGAACACCAATGTCCATGCCTTCGTCGCGATCGGGCTCGGGCCCTTCAACCTGAGCCTGGCCTGTCTGGCCGAGCCCATCGCCGAGCTCGACGGCCTGTTCCTGGAGCGCAATACCGAGTTCAGCTGGCACCCCGGCATGCTGATCGACAGCTGTACCTTGCAGAACCCCTTTCTGGCCGATCTGGTCAGCCTGGCGGACCCGAAGAGCCCGTTCAGCTTTCTGAACTATTGCAAGGAGGAGGGCAAGCTCTATGCCTACTACTTCCGCGAGAACTTTTACCTGACGCGTGCCGAGTACAACGACTACTGCCGCTGGGCCGCGGCGCGGCTGAGCAAGGTGCGCTTCGGTCATGAGGTGCAGGAGCTGGTCTATGACAGCCAGGCCGGCTGCTATGTGATCACCGGCGTGCAGGGCGAGCGGCGCGAGCCTTTTGTGCTGCGGGCTCGCAAGCTGGTGCTGGGCGTCGGCTCCAAGCCCTTGCTGCCGGCATTCTGCGAACCGCGCGAGCACCGCTGGCTGCACAGCGCTGACTACATCGCCCACAAGGACTGGCTGCAGCGCAAGCGCTCCATCACCATCGTCGGCAGCGGCCAGAGCGCGGCCGAGGTCTATCACGATCTGCTGAAGGAGGCCGATGCGCACGAGTACCGGTTGACCTGGATCACGCGCTCGCCGCGCTTCTTCCAGATGGAGACCACCAAGCTGACCTTGGAGATGTTCTCGCCCGACTACATCGACTACTTCTACCAGCTCGACGAGCGCAAGAAGGAGCGCATCGTGCGCACCCAGGACAGCCTCTACAAGGGCGTCAACGCCAGCCTGATCAACCAGATCTACGACCTGCTCGACGACCGGCGCAAGCGCGGCGTGCCGCTGCGCAGCCATCTGATCGCCAACTGCGAGCTGCAGGGCTGCCGCTACGAGGCCGACAGCTACGCGCTGGAGTTCCGCCAGCTTGACTGCGAGACGCGTTATGCGCATCGCTGCGAAGGCCTGGTGTTCGCGACCGGCTACCGCGAGAACATCCCGCCCTTCGTCGACGGCATTCGCGCACGCCTGCGCTGGGACGAGCAGGGCCGCTACCGCCTGGCGCGCAACTACGCCGCCGATCTGAACGGCAACGAGATCTTTGTGCAGAACGCCGGCCAGCACACCCATGGCATGACCAATCAGGACCTGGGCATGAGCTGCTACCGCAATTCCTACATCCTGCGCGAGCTGACCGGTGTCGAGCATTACAAGATCGAGCGACGCGTCGCGATCCAGGATTTCGCGGTGCCGGTCGGCGCCGATTTCGTGCGGCTGTAAGCCAGGACCCCGCCATGAGCCTGCGCCTGCACATCCTGACGATGACGCTGTTGGCCGTCATCAGCGATGCCATCCTGATTCCGTTCTACCCGCAGTTCTTCAGCGCCCGCTACGGGCTGGACGACCCGGTCCATGCCGGTGCCTATGTGGCGGCGATCTCGGTCGCGGTGATGGCGACCTTGCCGCTGTGGGCGCGCGTCGCGCGCCGTATCGAGCCGCTGCGCCTGCTGGTCTACACGCAGTGCGCGGCCGGCTGCTTCAGCCTGCTGTGCGACCGGGCGCCCGACGTGCCCAGCTTCTGGCTGCTGTCGATGCTGATGTTCATGTGCAAGAGCAGCTATCTGCTGATGTACCCCTATCTGATGCGGCTGACGCCCAAGGACCAGCATGCGGCGACGATAGGCATGCTGTCGGTGATCGTGCATTTCGGTGCCATCTTCGGTGCCGTGGTCGGCGGCTTCGTGCTGCAAAGCTGGGGGCCGCGTGCCGGCATCTATGCGATGGCGGCCGGCGACTTCTTTCAGATGGCGGTCTGCATCCACCTGATACGCAGTGGCAAGATCGTGCCGGTCAACGGCAGCGTCGACGCAGCGGCGCCGCCCACGGCGCAAGCGCGCTGGGACTGGCGCGCCCGCCTGCCCGTCCTGCGGCTGGCCCTGGTGATGCTGATGTTCGACTTCAGCGCCTACCTGATACGCCCGTTCTTCGCGCTGTACTGGCAACGCGCCAGCGGCAATCCCAGCGAGCTGCTGTCGGGCGCGGCCTTCGCAATTCCCGGTGCTGTCGCACTGCTGGCGCTGTGGCTGCAGGCCCGCATCCGCGCGCGCGGCGGCAGGCAGCCCGATCACACGCTGGGCAATCTGCTGCTGGGCGCTGCCGGCCTGCTGCTGCAGGCCGCACCGGAGCCGTTGTTGATCGTGCTGGGACGGGTGCTGTACGGCTGGTCGCTGTTCCAGATCATCGTCAAGCTGGAGGTGAACCTGTTCCGCCTGTCGACGCCGCGGCGCTATGCGCAGGACTACAGCATCACCAATTTCTTCCAGAACCTGGGCGTGCTGCTGTCCTCGTTCGCGGCCGGCGCCATCGTCGAGCGACACGGCCTGGCCCTGCCGTTCATGCTGGCGGCCGGCGGTTTCGTGCTGACCGCGCTGCTGGACCGCTGCATCCTGCGCGTGCCCAGTGCCAGCCCCGGCGCGGAGGTGCCCGCCCATGCCGGCTGATGCCCAGCACCGCCGCGCCGACGCGGTCCGGCGGCCCTATCGCGATGCTGACGGCTTCGTCTTCGAGTTGCTGCGCCTGCCCGAGGACATCGCGCTGCTGCACCGCTGGTTCACCGAGCCGCGGGCCGCGTTCTGGCTGATGCAGGACAAGAGCGCGGACGAGGTGGAGCGGATCTACCGGGCGCTGATGGACTCGGGCCATGCCAGCGCCTACCTGGTCCGGCATCACGGGCTGCCGGCCTTCTTGGCCGAATGCTACGACCCGGCGCACGACCGCATCCGCGAGTTCTATCCGGTGCAGCCGGGCGACCTGGGCATGCACATCTTCGTCGGCCCGCCCGCGCAGCGGCGCATTGCCGGCTTCTCGCGCGCCGCCTTCCATGCGCTGATGCGCTTCATGTTCGTGCATCTGGGCGCGCGGCGCATCGCCGTCGAGCCCGATGCCGGCAACCACAAGATCCATGCGCTGAACCGCTCGGCCGGCTTCGTCTACGAGCGCGATGTCGTCTTCACCGAAAAGATCGCCAGCCTCGCCTTCTGCACCAGGCGGGATTTTGAACAGGCCACGGCCACCATCCAGGAGCAAGTCCCCCCATGAATCTCGACATCGCCACTCTCAGCGAGCGACCGGCTGCGGTTGCCGCCCATCTGACGCCGGAGGTCTGGGCCCAGGCCAATCGATTGCTGCTGCGCAAGGCGCTGGCCGAGTATGCCCACGAGCTGATCATCGAACCCGAGCCGCTGGAGCCGCTGCAGGCGCAACCGGGCCTGTTCGCGGCCTACCGCGTACGGTCCGACGACGGCAGCGTCAGCTACCAGTTCCAGGCCCGGCGCCTGGCGCTGCGCCATTGGTACATCGATCCGGTCTCGATCCATCGGCTGGTCGACGGCGTCGAGCGGCCGCTCGATGCGCTGCAGTTCATCATCGAGTGCCGCCAGCGCCTGGGTATCCGCGAGGAGCTGCTGCCGATCTATCTGGATGAGATCAGCAGCACCTTGTTCGGCAGCGCTTACAAGCGCAGCAAGGCCGATGCCCCCGACAGTGCTGTGCTGGCCGAGACCGAGGACTTCCAGCTGATCGAGGCGGCGATGATCGAAGGCCATCCCGGCTTCGTCGCCAACAACGGCCGGCTGGGTTTCAATGCGATCGACTACCGCGCCTATGCGCCCGAGGCCGGCGCGGCGATCCGCGTGATCTGGCTGGCGGTGCACAAAAGCCATGCGGCCTTCGCCAGCATTTCCTCGCTCAGCTACGAGCAGCTGCTGGCCGAGGAGCTGGGTGAGGCGACGGTCGAGGGCTTCCGTCGCCAGCTGCGCGAGCTGGGCCTGGCACCGCAGGACTACTGGTTCATGCCGGCCCACCCCTGGCAATGGTTCAACAAGCTGTCGATCGCCTTTGCCGGCTATGTGGCGCAGCGCAAGATCGTCTGCCTGGACTACAGCGCCGACCGCTACACGGCCCAGCAGTCGATCCGCACCTTCTTCAATGCCTCGGACCGCAGCAAGCGCTATGTGAAGACCTCGCTGTCCATTCTGAACATGGGCTTTATGCGCGGGTTGTCGCCGTACTACATGTCGGGCACACCGGCCATCAACGAATACCTGAAGCAGTTGGTCGACGACGACCCGGTGCTGCGCGCCAACGGCTTCACCCTGCTGCGCGAGGTTGCGTCGATCGGTTTTCGCAACTTCTACTACGAGGCCGCGATCCCGGCGGACACGCCCTACAAGAAGATGTTCTCGGCGCTCTGGCGCGAGAGCCCGCTGCCCTTGCTGCAGCCGGGCGAGCGTTTGATGACGATGGCCGCGCTGCTGCATGTCGACAAGGAGGGGCAGGCCTTGCTGCCGCTGCTGATCGAGCGCTCGGGCCTGGATACGGCGACCTGGCTGCGCCGCTATCTGCGCGCCTATCTGACGCCGCTGCTGCATTGCTTCTACAGGTATGAGCTGAGCTTCATGCCGCACGGCGAGAACCTGATCCTGGTGCTGGACGGCCATGTGCCGGTGCGCGCCATCATGAAGGACATCGCCGAGGAGTGCGCCATTCTCGACATCTCGGTCAAGGCCAGCCTGCCCGAGCGCGTCGAACGCCTGGCGGTCGAGGTGCCGGATGACTTCAAGCTGCTCGGCATCTTCATCGATGTGTTCGACGGCGTGCTGCGCCACGTCAACCAGTTGCTGGTCGAGTACGGCTGCTGCGAGGAGGACGACTTCTGGCGCGCGGTGGCCGATTGCGTGTCCGACTACCAGGACTCGCAGCCCCAGCTGGCCGCCCAGTTCGCGTGCTACGACATGTTCATGCCGGAGTTCCTGCATTCCTGCCTGAATCGCCTGCAGCTGGGTAACAACGTGCAGATGGTGAATCTGGCCGATCCGGCCTCCAGCCTCAAGATGGCCGGCCATCTGCGCAATCCGATCGCTCCGTTCCGTCGTGCAGCGGCGGCCGCGGCACCGGTCGTGGCGGAAAGTCTGGTGTGAGCAATCCCGAGCTCGGCCGCTTGCTGGGGCTGGCGGAGCAGCTGGTGCCGGGCTTGCGTGCTGCCCAGGGTGAGCTCGCGCCCGCCGGGGCGCTGCGCCTGGAGGACGCTGAGTCCTTCGAAGCCCTGTGCCGCCACTGGGCGCTGGCCTATCCCGAGGCCGGCCCGCACTACCTGGCGCTGCGCTGCTGGGGGCTGGCGATCTGGCAGCCCGTCTATCTGAGCGTGATCGCCGCGCACCTGGGCAGCGCCGTGCCATGCCTGGGCGGCCTGGCCCAGCCGGTAGCACAGGGCTTTCCGAACGCGTTGCTGCTGCCGCCGCATGCGCCGCGAGCCGCGCCCACGCTGGCTCAGCGCATCGGCCTGGCGGCCGAGGAGCTGCGCGCGCTCTGCCAGGCCACGCGTGCCGCGCTGGCGGCCTCGGTGAGCCTGCATGCGCGCGCCGCTGAGCGTCTGCAGGCGGAATGCGTGCTGGGCGCCTTGCTGTGCCTTCAACGCGCCCGGCCGGCGCTGGCCGATCTCGAAGCGCTGGGCGCGCAGTGGCTGGCCCAGCTAGGCATTGCCGGCGGCTGCGGCTTCTTCGCCTACCGCGCGCGCGACGGCACCGCCGCGCTGGCGCTGGATCGCAAGGTCTGCTGCCACTACTTCCGCCGCCGCGACGGCGAGTACTGCAGCACCTGCCCCAAGCTCTCGCGCGACGCGCGCATCGGCCGCCTGCAGGCCGAACCCGCCTAGACCGGGCGCATTTCTGTCGCGCAACACCAGCGCCGGCACGCGCCGGCGCGCGGCCCATGCCTGGAGAATCCGATGAACAATGTTGTCGCCCGTCTGGCGAACTTGCAGCGGGTCAGCGGCCCTCAACTCCCTGTCAACGCCTACTTCGATGCCGCGCTGTTCGCGCGCGAGCAGGAGCTGATCTTCGGCCAGTCTGCCCGCTATATCGGGCACGAGAAGGCGGTGCCAGAAATCGGCGACTGGCGTCGCCTGGCACAGGAGGGTGGTGGCCGTGTACTGCTGCGCCATGGTCAGGGCGTCGAGCTGCTGTCCAATGTCTGCCGGCATCGCCAGGCCCTGATGCTGGGCGGCAGCGCCGCAGACGTGGCGGGCCCGGCGCATGGCAGCGGGAATCTGGGCGCCTCGGGCGGCCACATCGTCTGCCCGCTGCATCGCTGGACCTATGACGAACGCGGCGCGCTGCTGGGCGCGCCGCAGTTCGACGCCAAGCCCTGCAAGAACCTGCAGCGTTTCCCGCTGCGCCATTGCCATGGCCTGCTGTTCGAGGGGCTGCGCGAGCCGGCCCAGGACATGGCGGCGCTGTTCGCGCGGCCCGAGTTCGACTTCTCCGACTACGTGCTGGCCCATGTCGAGGTCCATGCCTGCCGCTACAACTGGAAGACCTTCATCGAGGTCTATCTGGAGGACTACCATGTCGCGCCCTTCCACCCGGGCCTGGGCGGCTTCGTCAGCTGCGCCGATCTGCAGTGGGAGTTCGCCGACTGGTACAGCATGCAGCGGGTCGGTGTGCACCAGGCGCTGGGCGTGCCCGGGTCGGAGATCTACCGCGACTGGCACGAGCGCCTGCTCGGCTATCGAGGCGGCAGTGCGCCGGACTTCGGCGCGATCTGGGTGACCTATTTCCCGACCCATATGATCGAGCTCTACCCCCATGTGCTGGTGCTGTCGACGCTGTATCCCCAAGGTCCGCAGGACACGCTCAATGTGGTGGAGTTCTACTATCCCGAGGAGATCGCCGCCTTCGAGCCCGAGTTCGTCCAAGCGCATCGCGCCGCCTATATGGAGACGGCCCGCGAGGACGACGAGATCGGCGAGCGCATGGACGCCGGGCGGCGGGCGCTGCTGGCGCGCGGGGTCTCGGAAACCGGCCCCTATCAGTCGCCGCTGGAGGACGGTATGCAGCACTTCCACCAGTGGTACCGGCGCCTGATGGGCAGCCGCCTGGCGGCCTGACGAGGCCCGGTCAGGCCTTCTCGCCCGGCAGCTCGCGCGGTGCGCCGAACATGAAGCAGTCGACGAAGGTGAAGTACAGCGAGGCGTAGAACACGCTGGACAGGAACAGGCCCAGCGGCAGGGCCAGCATCGGCAGCAGCTGACCCATGCCCAGCAGGCTGACGACCAGGCTGACCAGCAGGGCCAGGCCGACGACCAGTGCGGCCCAGACCAGCGCGTTCAGCGCGAAGGCGGCCTTGTTGCGCCAGATGCCCAGGGTGCTGGAGAACAGTGCCTGCAGCGCGCCCTGACCGCCCCAGTGCACCAGGGCCGGTGCATGCCAGAAGGGCACCGAGAGCAGGGCAGCCAGGCCCAGCCGCGTCATCATGCCCCACATCAAGCTCGGCTCGGCCAGCGCGGCCTCGACCGCCTTCTCATAGGCCGGATCGTTGGCTTCGGGCTTGGCCAGCAGCTGCTGCAAGGCTTCGAACGCGCCGCCGTCCACCCAGTTGCTGAGCAGCATGATCAGCACGGTGGCCAGCGCATAGGCGCCGCACAGCGCCAGCTGGGTGTTGCGGCGCTGCGGTGTCAGTTTCAGCGGCGCGATGAAGACGGCGGCGGTGGGGGTCTGGTTCTGCAGCACCAGATGGGTGGCCAGCATGAAGCCCAGGCTCAGCAGCGGCAGCGCCATCAGCAGCAGCATCGAGCCCAGCACCGGCAGCAGCAGCAAGGCAAAGCCCGCGAACAGAAACATCGCAAACAGGCCGCTGATGGCCAGCGGCTTGCGCTGGAACACCTTGAAGCCGTGGCGCACCCACAGTAGGCCGTTGCGGGCCGGTACGGTTTGCAAATGCAAAAGCATGGACATCTTTTCTAGGCCTTGATCGCGTGCCAGGGCGCGGCGATGCGCTCGCGCAGCACGCGCTCGAAATGACCGGGGTCATGGGGTTTGAGCAGGGCGGCGTCGCGCGGCAGATGGAAGTCCCACAGGCGCGAGATCCAGAAACGCAGGGCCGCCGCGCGCAGCAGCGCCGGTAGCAGGCGGTGCTCGGTGCCGCTGAGCGGCCGCACCGATTCGTAGGCGTCGACAAAGGCCTGGGCGCGCAGCTCATCGAGACGGCCGCTGGCCAGATCGATGCACCAGTCGTTGATGCAGACGGCCAGGTCGAACAGCCAGGTGTCGACACCGGCGAAATAGAAGTCGAAGAAGCCGGTCAGCCGCTCGCGGCCGGGCAGGCCCTCGAACATCACGTTGTCGCGAAACAGATCGGCATGGATGGGGCCGCGCGGCAACTCGCCATAGCTTTGCGAGGCGGCGAGCTGCTGCTGGTAGCTCAACTCGGCCTGTATCAGCTCGGCCTGAGCCGGCATCAGATGCGGCAGCACCACCGGCACGGTCTCGGCCCACCAGGGCAGGCCGCGCAGATTCGGCTGGTGCAGCGGGAAGTCCTGGCCGGCCAGATGCATGCGGGCCAGCGCCGCGCCGACCTGCTCGCAATGGAAGACGTCGGGTGCCAGCTGGTGGCCGCCGCGCAGGCGGTTCACCACGGCCACCGGCTTGCCGCCGATCTCGTGCAGGATGGCGCCACCGCCATCGGCCTGCGGATCGGGCACGGCCAGGCCATGGGTGGCCAGGTGCTTCATCAGCTGCAGATAGAAGGGCAGCTGCTCGAAGGACAGGCGCTCGAACACCGTCAGCACGAACTCGCCGCGGTCGGTGCTGAGGAAGTAGTTGGTGTTCTCGATGCCGGCGGTGATGCCGCGCAGGGCCTGGACCTGGCCCAGGCTCAGACGATCAACGAGGGCCTGGGCCTGCTCGTGCGTGACTTCGGTAAAAACTGCCATGTCGGAAGAGGTGGCCGGCCGCGCCGCTGGCGCGGGCGCGGTGGTCAGAAATCCAGCAGGCGCCAGACGCGCTGGCCGGCGGCGCCACGGGAGGTGTTGGCGCCGGCGGAGAGGTCGCGGCTGCCGTCGCCGGTGACGATCTCATAGGCCGGCAGCCTGCTGTTCTTGTTCTGGACCGTGACCTTTTGGGCCTGGCCGCGCACACGCAGTTCCTCGACACGGGTATGGTCGTCCTCCACGACGATCTGCTGGACGCGCGCATCGGGCGCGTCCGCAGCATGAGCGAGCGGGGCGCCGGCGGCCAGCAGCAGGGCGAGGAGGGCGGGGATTCGGTGCATGCTGCCATTCTAAGGCGGCCCGCTCTTGTGGCTTGAACGACAATCGCTGACCATGAGCAAACCCATTCTACTGCTGGTCGACGGCTCCAGCTATTTGTACCGCGCCTACCATGCGATGCCCGATCTGCGCGGGCCCGAGGGTGTGCCCACCGGTGCCGTCCACGGCATGGTGGCGATGATGAAGAAGCTGCGCGAGCAGATCGGTGCCGAGCATGCGGTCTGCGTGTTCGACGCCAAGGGCCCGACCTTCCGCGATGAGTGGTATCCCGAGTACAAGGCCCAGCGTTCGCCGATGCCCGACGCCTTGCGCGAGCAGATCGCGCCCATCCACGAGGTGGTCAGGCTGCTGGGTTGGCCCATTCTGGAGGTGCCGGGCATCGAGGCGGACGACGCGATCGGCACGCTGGCGCGGGTGGCGGCCGAGTCGGGCCACAGCGTCATCGTCTCGACCGGCGACAAGGATCTGGCCCAGTTGGTCACGCAAGACGTGACCCTGATCAACACGATGAGCAATGAGACCCTGGACGTGGCCGGCGTGCAGGCCAAGTTCGGCGTGCCGCCGGATCGCATCATCGACTACCTGACCCTGATGGGCGACGCGGTCGACAATGTGCCCGGCGTCGACAAGGTCGGCCCGAAGACGGCGGCCAAATGGATTGCCGAGTACGGCTCGCTGGACGGCGTGATCGCCCAGGCCGACAAGATCAAGGGCGTGGCCGGCGAGAACCTGCGCAAGGCGCTGGACTGGCTGCCGATGGGGCGCAAGCTGGTGACGGTGGTGCAGGACTGCGACCTGGCCGGCCATGTCGAAGGCTGGCCGGCGCTGGAAACGCTGGCGCTCAAGCCTGTTGACGAGTCCGGGCTGCAGGACTTCTACACCCGTTATGGCTTCAAGACCTGGCTGAAGGAGCTGGCCGGTGAGGCGGCGAAACCCGCCAAGACCAAACCAGCGGCCAGCGGCGATCTGTTCGGTGAGGCGCCGCCGCCGCCCTCGGCTGTCGCGTCCGATCGCCATTACGAGACGGTCTTGAGCTGGGAGCAACTGGACGCCTGGCTGGCCAAGCTGCGGGCCGCGCCGCTGGCCGCGCTGGACACCGAGACCGATTCGCTGGAGCCGCTGCTGGCCCGCATCGTCGGCATCTCCTTCAGCGTCAAGCCCGGCGAGGCCGCCTATGTCCCGCTGCGCCATGCCGGCCCGGACGCGCCCGAGCAGCTGCCGCTGGACGAGGTGCTGGCCAGGCTCAAGCCCTGGCTGGAGGACGAGGCCGCCGCCAAGCTGGGCCAGAACCTGAAGTACGACACCCATGTGTTCGCCAACCACGGCATCGCCTTGCGCGGCGTGCAGCACGACACCATGCTGCAGAGCTATGTGCTGGAGGCCCACAAGACCCATGGCCTGGGCGCCCTGGGCGAGCGCTATCTGGGCCGCAGCGGCCTGAGCTACGAGGATCTGTGCGGCAAGGGCGCGCACCAGATCCCGTTCGCGCAGGTCGACGTGGCCAAGGCCGCCGAGTACTCCAGCGAGGACTCGGAGATGTGCTTGCAGGTGCACGAGCGGCTGTGGCCCGAGCTGCAGGCCGATGCCGGCCTGCGTTTCGTCTACGAGCGCATCGAGATGCCCAGCAGCGCCTTGCTGGGTCGCATCGAGCGCACCGGCGTGCTGATCGACGCGGCTCGCTTGCAGGCGCAAAGCCATGAGCTGGCGCAGCGCCTGGTGGCGATCGAGCAGGAGGCTTACAACATCGCCGGCCAGCCTTTCAATATGGGCTCGCCGAAGCAGATCGGCGAAATCCTGTTCAACAAGCTGGGCCTGCCGGTCGTCAAGAAGACCGCCACCGGCGCGGCCTCGACCGACGAGGAGGTGCTGGAGAAGCTGTCGGCCGACTACCCGCTGCCGGCCAAGATCCTCGAGTACCGCGGCCTGGCCAAGCTGAAGAGCACCTACACGGACAAGCTGCCGCTGCAGATCAATGCGAGCACCGGCCGGGTCCACACCAATTACGCGCAGGCGGTGGCGGTGACCGGCCGGCTGTCCAGCAACGATCCGAATCTGCAGAACATCCCGATCCGCACCGCCGAGGGCCGGCGCGTGCGCGAGGCCTTTGTCGCGCCGCCGGGCCATGTGCTGGTCAGCGCCGACTACTCGCAGATCGAGCTGCGCATCATGGCCCACATCAGCGAGGACCCGGGCCTCTTGCGCGCCTTCGGCGAAGGCATCGACGTGCACAAGGCGACAGCCAGCGAGGTGTTCGGCGTGCCGGTGGCCGAGGTCACGAGCGAGCAGCGCCGCTATGCCAAGACCATCAATTTCGGCCTGATCTACGGCATGGGGGCCTTCGGCCTGGCGAGCAGCCTGGGCATCGAGACGAAAGCGGCCAAGGACTATATCGACCGCTACTTCACCCGCTTCGCCGGCGTCAAGCAGTACATGGACGCTACGCGCGATTCGGCGCGCGAGCTGGGCTATGTGCAGACCCTGTTCGGCCGCCGCATCTATCTGCCCGAGATCAAGGGCGGCAACGGGCCGCGCAAGGCCGGCGCCGAGCGCCAGGCCATCAATGCGCCGATGCAGGGCACGGCCGCCGACCTGATCAAGCTGGCGATGATCGCGGTGCAGAAGGCGCTTGACGAACAGGGCAAGGCCACCCGCATCATCATGCAGGTGCACGACGAACTGGTGTTCGAGGTGCCCGAGGCCGAGCTGGACTGGATCAAGACCGAGGTGCCGAGGCTGATGGCCGGCGTGGCCGCGCTGAAGGTGCCGCTGCTGGCCGAGGTGGGGGTCGGGTCGAACTGGGATGAGGCGCACTGAAGCGCGCTAAGACGCACTCAGGCGCCGCGCTCAGAGGCCGGCGCCCAGCCGCTCCTGGCGCCGGTGCAGAAAGGCTTGCGCCATGCCCGACTCGGGCTGCAGGCGCTGGCCGATATAGAGCTCCTGGCGGCGCTCGGCGATCTGGGTGCGCAGCCGGCTGGCCATCACGGCCAAGGGGTCCAGGCCCTTGGCCTCGGCCTGGACGATGGCCTTGCAGAGCTGGTGCATGGGGTGCGCGGCCAGCGCCACCAGATGGGCTTGCACGACGCGCAGCCGGCCCTGCACCGCGAGCTCGCTGCGGCGCAGCCATTCGAGCACCGCATCGGCATTGCCGCCGGTGACTTTGACCGGATGCTCGCCGGCGGCCAGCAGCAGGGTTTCGAGCCGGCTACGGTCATTGGCTGCATAGGCCTCGTTGACCGTCATCATCGCCTGCTCGCGGTGGCGGCGCTCGGCATCGCTGGGCGCCAGGTCGGGGTGCAGGCGCATGGCAGCACGCCGGTACAGCTGCTTCAGCGAGGGCGGGGCCAGCTCGACCAGGCCGCCCTCGGGCTCGGCCGGCGGCGGCGCGCCCATCGGCAGCTGCGGGATCTGCGGCAGCGCGGTGGCCTGCGGTGCGCGCGGTTCGCGGGCATCGACGCCGTTGCGGCGCAGCGCCTCGTAGAGGTATTGGGTGGCACAGAAGAGCTGCGATTCCAGCGCGTCCAGCTCCAGATAGAGCGGCCCCAGGGCCTCGATATAGCGACCGACAAAGGCCTGCACCTGATCGCGCAGCGCGCCGAACTCCTGCTCCTGCGTCAGCAGGTAGCGCTGCAGATCGCCCAGCTGGGCGCGGCGGCGCGAAAGCTCGTGTGGCGTGATGGCCCGGCTGCTCATCATGGCGATAGAAATCCCTGTGTCCCTGTGCGGCTGATTGTGGGGCCTGGCGGGCCGGCTTCAAAGTAGAAACAGCCCGCATGCGGGCTGTTTTTTTGGGGCTTGGTGCTCAGGGCTGGGAGGCCGGTGCGCTGGGTGGCAGCGCCGCTGGTTCGGAGGCCGCGAGCGCCGGGGCTGACGCTTCGGCTGCCGGGGCCACGACCGGCACCGCCGGCTTGGTGCTGGCGGCCGTCATCGGCAGCAGCGGCACGATCAGCAGCGCGACGATGTTGATGATCTTGATCAGCGGGTTGACGGCCGGGCCGGCGGTGTCCTTGTAGGGATCGCCGACGGTATCGCCGGTCACCGCGGCCTTGTGGGCCTCGCTGCCCTTGCCGCCGTGGTGGCCGTCCTCGATGTATTTCTTCGCGTTGTCCCAGGCGCCGCCGCCGGTGCACATCGAGATCGCGACGAACAGGCCGGTGACGATGGTGCCCATCAAGAGCCCGCCCAGCGCGGCCGGACCCAGCAGCAGGCCGACCAGGATAGGCACGACCACCGGCAGCAGCGAAGGCACGACCATCTCCTTGATCGCGGCCGAGGTCAGCATGTCGACCGCCGCGCTGTAGTCGGGCTTGCGCTGGCCGGCCATGATCTGGCCGTCCTGGAACTGGCGCCGCACCTCGACCACCACCGATCCGGCCGCACGGCCCACCGCCTCCATCGCCATCGCACCGAACAGATAGGGGATCAGGCCGCCGATGAAGAGGCCGACGATGACCTTGGGATCGCTCAGGTCGAAGGCGATGCTCATGCCGCGCGCTTCCAGCGAGTGGGTGTAGTCGGCAAACAGCACCAGCGCGGCCAGGCCGGCCGAGCCGATCGCATAGCCCTTGGTGACGGCCTTGGTGGTGTTGCCCACTGCGTCCAGCGGGTCGGTCACATCGCGCACGCTCTTGGGCAGCTCGGCCATCTCGGCGATGCCGCCGGCGTTGTCGGTGATCGGGCCGTAGGCGTCGAGTGCAACGACGATGCCGGCCATGCTCAGCATCGCGGTGGCGGCCACCGCGATGCCGTAGAGGCCGGCCAGCTGGTAGGCGGCGATGATGGCCAGGCAGACGAACAGCACCGGCCAGGCGGTCGAGCGCATCGACACGCCGAGGCCGGCGATGATGTTGGTGCCGTGGCCGGTGGTCGAGGCCTGGGCGATGTGCTTGACCGGCGAGTACTGGGTGCCGGTGTAGAACTCGGTGATCCAGACCAGGGCGGCGGTCAGCACCAGGCCCACGGCGCAGGCGCCGAACAGGCGCAGCTGTGTGCCGGCCCCGAGCGCGTCATCGGGCACCGCCGCCTTGGTGACGAAGTAGAAGGCGATCAGCGACAGCACACCGGCCACCGCCAGGCCTTTGTAGAGCGCCGGCATCACGTTCTTCATGCCCGGCGAGGCCTTGACGAAGCCGCAGCCGATGATGGAGGCGATGATGGAGACGCCGCCCAGCAGCAGCGGGTAGAGCACGGCCGCCATCGGCGCCGCAGTCACGACCAGCGCGCCCAGCGCCATCGTCGCGATCAGGGTGACCGCGTAGGTTTCGAACAGATCGGCCGCCATGCCGGCGCAGTCGCCGACGTTGTCGCCGACGTTGTCGGCGATCACGGCCGGGTTGCGCGGGTCATCCTCGGGGATGCCGGCCTCGACCTTGCCGACCAGATCGGCGCCGACATCGGCGCCCTTGGTGAAGATGCCACCGCCCAGGCGCGCGAAGATCGAGATCAGCGAGGAGCCGAAGGCAAAGCCCAGCAGCGGCTTCAAGGTGGCCGGATCGACCTTCTCGCCGCCGCTCAGGTACCAGAAGAACAGGCCCACGCCCAGCAGGCCCAGACCGACGACCAGCATGCCGGTGATCGCGCCGCCCTTGAACGCGACATTCAGCGCTGGGCCTATGCCCTGGGTGGCGGCCTGGGCGGTGCGCACATTGGCGCGCACCGAGACGTTCATGCCGATGAAGCCGCAGGCGCCCGACAGCACGGCGCCGATCACGAAGCCGATGGCCGAGGTCAGGTCCAGGAAGACCGCGATCAACACGGCCAGCACGATGCCGACGACGGCGATCGTCTTGTACTGACGGGCCAGATAGGCGGCCGCACCCTGCTGGATGGCGGAGGCGATTTCTTGCATGCGGGCGTTGCCCGCGTCCTGACTCAGGATCCAGCTGCGTTGAATAAACCCATACAAGACTGCGGCGAGGCCGCAGGCCAGCGCGAAGTACAGCGCCAAACTCGTCGACATGTAGATGTCTCCTCTGTTGTATCTGCCGTTTTGGATGAACGCCCGCACACAACGCCAGTCCCGCACGCTTGAACAGGTCGGTCGGCGCATGCTAAGGGAGCGGCCCGCCCCGGCGATTGAGCGTTTACCAGTGGATCGGTCGCCGACACGGGTGTCAGGCGCTGGCAAGGCCTGCCGCTAGAATTCGGGTTTCCCCTGGCGTTTCAAAAATCATGAGCCTGCACAACGTGACCCCCGGCGCCAAGGCGCCCGAGCAATTCAATGTCGTCATCGAAATCCCGATGAACGCCGACCCGATCAAGTACGAGGTCGACAAGGAAAGCGGCGCGCTGTTCGTCGACCGTTTCATGACGACGGCGATGCACTATCCCTGCAACTACGGTTATATCCCGCGCACGCTGGCCGATGACGGCGATCCGGTTGACGTGCTGGTGATCACGCCCTTCGCGCTGACCCCGGGCGTGGTCGTGACCTGCCGCGCCATCGGCGTGCTGCAGATGGACGACGAAGCCGGCGGCGACGCCAAGCTGCTGGCCGTGCCGATCGACAAGGTGCTGCCGATCTACTCGCACTGGCAAAAGCCCGAGGACATCAACCAGATGCGCCTGAAGGCCATCCAGCATTTCTTCGAGCACTACAAGGACCTGGAAGCCGGCAAGTGGGTCAAGGTCAAGGGCTGGGAAGGCCCGGAGGCTGCCAAGGCCGAGATCGTGTCCGGTCTGGCCAACTATGCCAAGGCTGAGCAGAAGTAAGCAAGACCTGCCCCCCCGGTTGAAGAAAGCCCCGCCCGCAAGGCCGGGGCTTTTTTACGCCTTGAACGGGCGGTGCTCTTCCAGTTCGTTGACGTAGCCACGCATGGCCTGCCCCTCCCTGGCGAGGAAGTCGCCGACCGCATCGCGAAAGTCGGGGTGGGCCAGCCAGTGGCTGGAACCGGTGGCCACCGGCATCAGCCCGCGGGCCATCTTGTGCTCGCCCTGGGCTCCGCCCTCGAAGCTGTGGAAACCGTTCTCTATGCACCAAGTCAGCGGCTGGTAGTAGCAGGCGTCGAAGTGCAGGCAGGAGATGGTCTCGGTGGCGCCCCAGTAGCGACCATAGGCATGGCCGCGCTCGGGGTCCAGCGCGAGCAGCGATGCCGCCACGCGCTCCTCACCCCGCCGGGCGATGAAGAGCAGCCAGTGCTCGGCCATGGTCTCGGCCATGGCCTGGAAGAAGGCCCGCGTCAGATAGGGCGTGCTGTGGTGGGCGCGGTAGGTCAGCCGGTAGCAGTGGTAGAAGAAGTCCCAGTCCTCGGCCCGGATCTGCGCACCGCGCCGGGCCTCGAAGACGATGCCGGCCTCGCGTACCTTGCGCTGTTCCTGCTGGATCTTCTTGCGCTTGTCGCGCTGCATCGTGGCCAGGAATTCCTCGAACGAGCCATAGGGCGGGGGTTCGCGGTTGCGCCAATGGAACTGCACGCCGCTGCGCGCCATCCAGTCCTGCTGCTGCGCGGCGGCCTGGTCCGGCGCGTCGCCGAACAGCAGATGGGCCGAGGACAGGCCCTGCTGCTCGGCCAGCGCCTGCAGTCCTCGCATCAGCAGCGCGCGGGCCTCGTCATCGCGCGCCAGCAGCCGGCTGCCTGGCACCGGCGTGAAGGGCACGGCCACCAGCAGCTTGGGGTAGTAGTCCAGGCCATGGCGGCGGTAGGCATCGGCCCAGGCCCAGTCGAACACATACTCGCCGTAGGAGTGGCTTTTCAGATAGGCCGGGCAGGCGGCGATCAGGGTCTGCTCGTCTTGCCAGGCGCTGAGGTAGAGCGGCTGCCAGCCGGTGGCCTCGACGGCCGAGCCGGAATCGTGCAGGGCCTGCAGGTACTCGTGGCGCATGAAGGGCGTCGGCCGGGCCGATGCCGCCAGCAAGGCGTTCCAGGCTTCGGGCGCCAGGGCTAGGGGGTTGTCATCAACGCGCAGCGTCGCAGGGGAGGGTTTCATGGATCAACAAATCTTAGGGGCAAGCGCAATTCCTTCGCTTTGATGGCAGGATTCGTCCATGCGTTTCGACAACCTCTACAACCACGATTTCGCCCGCGTCGCCGTCGGCGTGCCGCTGTGCCGGGTCGCCGACCCGGCCTATAACGGCCAGCAGACCGCCGCGCTCTTGATCGAGGCGGCGGCCAGCGGTGCGGCCGTGGCGGCCTTCCCCGAGCTGGGCCTCTCCAGCTATAGCTGCGACGATCTGTTCCACCAACGCGCGCTGCTGGACGGCTGCGAGGCCGCGCTGGCTGCGGTGCTGCGGGCCTCGGAAGCGCTGCCGACGCTGGCCATCGTCGGCATGCCGCTGCGGGTCGAGCAGCGCCTGTTCAACTGCGCCGTCGTGCTGCAGCGCGGCCGGCTGCTGGGTGTCGTGCCCAAGACCTATCTGCCCAACTACGGCGAGTTCTACGAAGCGCGCCAGTTCAGCGCGGCCGAGGAGGCCACCGTCGGCGAGATCACACTGCTGGGCCAGCGTGTGCCTTTCGGCAGCCAGCAGCTGTTCGCGGCCGCCGATCTGCCACTGCTGCGCGTGCATGTGGAGATCTGCGAGGACGTCTGGACGCCGATCCCGCCGTCCTCCTTCGCGGCGCTGGCCGGCGCGACCGTGCTGGTCAATCTGTCGGCCTCCAACGTCATCGTCGGCAAGGCCAACTACCGCCGGCAACTGGTCGCGCAGCAGTCGGCGCGCTGCCTGGCGGCCTATGTCTACAGCTCGGCCGGGGCCGGCGAATCGAGCACCGATCTGGCCTGGGACGGCCAGGCCCTGATCTACGAGAACGGCGAGGCGCTGGCCGAGTCGGCACGCTTCCAGCGCCGCTCGCAGCTGATCACGGCCGATGTCGACCTGGAGCGGCTGGCGCGCGAGCGCATGCGCCAGACCAGCTTCGGCCAGTCGGTGCGCAGCCACGCCGCCGCCGTCAAGGCGCATCGCACGATCGAGTTCGACCTGGACATCGAGCGCGAGGCGCCGCTGGCCTTGCAGCGCAGGGTCGAGCGTTTCCCGTATGTTCCGGCCGATCGCGGCCGCCGCGACGAGCGCTGCGAGGAGGTCTACAACATCCAGGTGCAGGCCCTGGTGCAGCGGCTGGCGTCCAGCGGCATCGCCAAGCTGGTCATCGGCGTGTCCGGCGGGCTCGATTCCACCCATGCCTTGCTGGTGGCCGCGCGGGCGATGGACCAGCTGGGCCTGCCGCGCAGCCATATCCTGGCCTACACCATGCCCGGCTATGCCACCGGCGAGCGCACCCGCGACCAGGCCTGGCGGCTGATGCGGGCGATCGGCTGCAGCGCGTCCGAGATCGACATCCGACCCAGCTGCGAGCAGATGCTGAAGGACCTGGGCCATCCCTACGCGGACGGCAAGCCGGTCTACGACATCACCTTCGAGAACGTGCAGGCCGGCGAGCGAACCAACCACCTGTTTCGCCTGGCCAACCACCAGGGCGCGCTGGTGCTGGGCACTGGCGATCTGAGCGAGCTTGCCTTGGGTTGGTGCACCTATGGCGTGGGCGACCATATGTCGCACTACAACGTCAACGCCAGCGTGCCCAAGACCCTGATCAAGTACCTGGTGCGCTGGGTGGCCGAGACCGGTCAGCTGGGCGAGGCCGACCACCAGGTCTTGCTGGACATTCTGGATACCGAGATCAGCCCCGAGTTGGTCCCCATCACACCCGGTTCGGGCAGCGAGGGTCAGGTCTTGCAAAGCACCGAGGCCATGATCGGGCCCTACGAGCTGCAGGACTTCCACCTGTTCTACACGCTGCGGCACGGCTATGCGCCGAGCAAGATCGCTTTCCTGGCGCGCCATGCCTGGGGCTCGCGCGAGCGCGGCGCCTGGCCGGACGAGGCCCATGTGCAGCGCAACGAGTACACGCTGGCCGAGATCAAGCGGGTGTTGCGCATCTTTGTGCAGCGTTTCTTCAAGGGCAGCCAGTTCAAGCGCAGCTGTGTGCCCAACGCGCCCAAGGTGGGCAGCGGCGGTTCGCTGTCGCCGCGGGGCGATTGGCGTGCGCCCAGTGATTCGGAGTCGGCGATCTGGCTGGCCGATCTCGATCGCATCCCCGATTAGGCCCCGGGTTCGTGCTTAAATCACAAACAGTTCAAATCCCCTCGGAGCCCCCGCCATGAAGCAAATCACCGCCATCATCAAGCCCTTCAAGCTGGACGAAGTCCGTGAGTCGCTGGCCGAGGTCGGCGCCTCGGGCCTGACCGTCACCGAGGTCAAGGGTTTCGGTCGTCAGAAAGGTCATACCGAGCTGTACCGCGGCGCCGAGTACGTGGTCGACTTCCTGCCCAAGGTCAAGGTCGAGGTGGTGGTCAAGGACGAGGATGTCGAGCGCTGCATCGACGCCATCCTGAAGGCCGCAAAGACCGGCAAGATCGGCGACGGCAAGATCTTTGTGACTCCGGTCGAGCAGGTGGTGCGCATTCGCACCGGCGAGACCGACGAAGCGGCGGTCTGAGCGCTGCGGCCTCGCCCGGTCAGCTCAGCGCTTGACCGGGCGCTGGGTGATCAGCCGGGTGCCGCAGATCGCATCATGCAGGAACTGGCGCTGCGGATGCAGCCAGGCCAGCGCCGCGTAGGCGAGCACACCGGCGAACAGACTGCCGAAGATCGCACCCAGGCCATGCAGGCCCAGGAGCCAGACGCTCAGCAGCGCCGGCAGAAACCACAGCCAGCTGAGCAGATAGCGCGCCAGCGCGCGCCATTGACCCAGCGGGCGCTGCTGGCTGTCGACGACACGGATATGCCAGGCCTTCATCGCCACCGTCTGGCCGCCGTGCGACCAGAACCAGATGAAGTAGATGCCCAGCACGATGAACAAAAAGGCCTGCAGCCCATGCTGGCCCTGCATCGCATGGCGCTGCTGAGTCAGGGTCGAATACAGATAGCCCGAGATGAAGACCACGCCGAACAGCAGCACGCCTTCGTAAATGAAGCAGGCCAGGCGGCGGGCCACGCCGGGGGCGGCGTCGCCGGCTGCGCCGCGAGAAGATTCAGTCATCGGTGGATCAATTGTTGTCTGAGGCGCGTGGCCGGGCCGGCTTGGGCAGCAAGGTGGCGCTGTCGACCAGGCTGGCATCGAAGCCGGGCTTGACCCGGCCTGTCGGGCGCTGAGCACCCTTGCCCTGATTGATGAGCACCGTGCTGGCGCCGGGCTTGGCCTGCAGCAGCGTCGGGCCCAGCGGCAGCTCGGGCTGGTTCTTGGGCAGCACAGGGACCATCAGCGGCTGTGCGGTGGGCGGCGCCGGCGCCTTGGTGGCGGGGCGCGCGCCCGGCTTGCTGCCGCTGGTCGGCTGGCTCAGCTTCTGGGCGGCCTTGTCGGCCAGCTCCTGGCGACGCTCGGTGGGCAGGGCCTGGTAAGCCTCCCATTTGGCCTGCCGCTCGTCGGCCTTGAGTTCGCGCGCGGCGCGAAAACCGAGGCGGGCCTGCTGGCGCTCGGCCGGGCTCAGCTTGGCCCAGCTGCTGATGCGCTCCTGCACGCGCAGCTGCTCATCGGCCGGCAGGCTGGGATAGCGGGCCGCCAGTTCCAGCCATTTACCCTTGCGGGACGGGTCCATCTCGCTCCACTCGCCCTCCAGCGCCGCGAGCAGATGCTGCTGGCTCGGCTTCAGTGTCTGCCACTGGGCGCCGGAATCGATGGCGGCTGGTTTTCTGACCGGCAGCGCTGCGGAGGCTCCGACCGCCGGCTCAGACGGCGGCGCCGTCTCCGTACCGGTCGGCGGCGGCATTGGAGATTGGGCCTGGGCCTGGGCCGAGGCGATCAGCACGGCGGTGCCGAGGGCCCGCAGCATGGAACGGGCGAGAGGAGGAGCGACGGAAAGGGCTGAGCGCAGCGTCGGGGCAGGACATGTCATGCGGCCGGCTCGTTACTTCTGCTCGCGCGCTTGCTGTTGCTGCTGCTCGGGCGGCTGCTGGGCCTGCTCCTCGTCGCTGAGGTACTCCCGGAAGCCCGGATCGCCATAGGCGGCCGGCGGCAACTGGTCGGAGAGCAGGGCGGCATCCACTTCGGCGGCTGCGGTGATCTGCTGGTACCACTGGCTGTGCTGGATCAGCAGCAGGCCCAGGACCAGCAGCAGCAGCGGCAGCAAGGAGGCCAGCTTGAGCCAGCGACCGCCGCCGGGGCCGCGCAAAGCCAGGCTCGCGCCACCTTGCTGCACCGCCTCGGTGGCGAGCTGCGGCTGCGCGGCGCGGGCGCTGCGCGCCTTCAGCAGGGCCTGCTCGCGGGCGAAGCGCAGGCGCTCGCTGACGTCTTGCGACAGCTGCTCACCCTGTTCGGTCAAGCCTGCGGCGACGCGCAGGCCAAAGCGTGACACGAGGGTGTCCTGCTCCTGTGCGAGATGCGAACGCTGAGGCTTGTTCATAGTGTGATTCCCTTGGCCTTCAATGATTTTGCAAGCGAATGGACGGCCCGGGAGCAATGCGTCTTGACACTGCCCTCCGAACATCCCATCACGGATGCGGTCTCCGCCACATCCAGCTCTTCCCAGTAACGCAGCAGAAAGGCTTCGCGTTGACGCGTTGGCAACTCCGAGACTTCCTTGTCGATCGCCTGCAGGATTTGCTGTCTCGACACCTCATCTGCTGCGCTCAGCGCCCCGAGGGCACCGTCGCGGGTTTCGAGCGATTCCAGCAGGTCGAAGTCGCCATCGGCATCTGCAGACTCGAAGTCTGACATGTTCTGCATCACGGCGCGTCGCACCTTTTGCCGGCGGAACCAGTCCATCGTCGCATTCGACAAGATGCGCTGGAACAACAGCGGCAGCTCCGCCGCCGGGCGGTCGAAGTATTTTTCGGCCAGGCGGATCATGGCGTCCTGCACGATGTCCAGGGCGGCATCGTCATCGCGCACCATATAGGCGCTGCGTTTGAACGCCCTTTTTTCGACGCTGCGGAGGAATTCGTTGAGTTCTTTGTCGGTGGCCAAAAGTTTGGCGGGCGAGCCCTGAGCTGGCGAAAACGCCGCGAATTATTGCATTAGGCCCGTCAGTCTCCGTCGAAATGGCGAATAAGCGGCAAGTCCGTGCATAATGCTGCTTCGCACAAGAGCTGAATTTGGTCTTTAGCTGGCCGCCCGACTGGGGCGCCACCTTTTTGATCGCGCAGGCTCCACATCCGCCTCACGAGGGCGCGAGAAGGAGCACCAATGGTTTTTCGTCAGAGAAATTCACAGAGGTTCGAAATGGACATGTCTAGCGCGGAAGTCAAGCGTGCCACCGCGGCACAACTGCATTCCCCCCCATCTTCCCCCGCGTCTTCGGAGCTGAACGGCTCGGAGATCCTCGTTCGCTGCCTGCAGGCCGAAGGTGTCAAATACCTTTGGGGCTACCCGGGCGGCGCAGTGCTGTACATCTACGACGCACTGTACAAACAAGACACCATCCAGCATGTGCTGGTGCGCCATGAGCAGGCAGCGGTCCATGCGGCCGACGGCTATGCCCGCGCCACCGGCGATGTCGGCGTGGCCCTGGTGACCTCGGGCCCCGGCGTCACCAATGCGATCACCGGCATCGCGACCGCCTATATGGACTCGATCCCGATGGTGATCGTGACCGGCCAGGTGCCGACACCGGCCATCGGCCTGGATGCCTTCCAGGAATGCGACACCGTCGGCATCACCCGCCCCATCGTCAAGCACAACTTCCTGGTCAAGGATGTGCGCGATCTGGCGATGACGATGAAAAAGGCCTTCCACATCGCCCGCACCGGCCGGCCCGGCCCGGTGGTGGTGGACATCCCCAAGGATGTGTCGCTGTACAAGACGCACTTCGCCTATCCGCAGCATGTGGAGATGCGCAGCTACAACCCGGTGCGCAAGGGTCATTCCGGCCAGATCCGCAAGGCGGTGCAGCTACTGTTGCAGGCCAAGCGCCCCTATATCTACACCGGCGGCGGCGTGGTGCTGGGCGAGGCCTCGGCCGAGCTGCGCGAGCTGGTGAACCTGCTGGGCTATCCCTGCACCAATACCCTGATGGGTCTGGGTGCGATGCCGGCGAGCGACCCGCGCTTCCTGGGCATGCTGGGCATGCACGGCACTTACGAAGCGAATATGACGATGCAGAACTGCGATGTTCTGCTGGCCGTCGGCGCCCGCTTCGATGACCGCGTGATCGGCAACCCGCAGCACTTCGGCTCGGTCGAGCGCAAGATCATCCATGTGGACATCGACCCCTCGTCGATCTCCAAGCGGGTGAGGGTGGACATTCCCATCGTCGGCGACGTCAAGGACGTGCTGCAGGAGCTGATCCATCAGCTCAAGGAAGCCCAGGCCAGGCCCGACAGCCAGGCGCTGAACAGCTGGTGGAGCCAGATCAACGAGTGGCGTGGGCGCGACTGTCTGGCCTATGACAAGGACAGCGCCGTCATCAAGCCGCAGATGGTGGTCGAGACGCTGTGGAACCTGACCCGCAACCGCGACACCTATGTGACCTCGGACGTCGGCCAGCACCAGATGTGGGCCGCGCAGTTCTACGGCTTCGAAGAGCCGCGCCGCTGGATCAACTCCGGCGGCCTGGGCACGATGGGCGTGGGCCTGCCCTATGCGATGGGCATCAAGCTGGCCAAGCCGGAGTCGGATGTGTTTTGCATCACCGGCGAAGGCTCGATCCAGATGTGCATCCAGGAGCTGTCGACCTGCAAGCAGTACAACACGCCGGTCAAGGTCGTCTCGCTGAACAACCGCTACCTGGGCATGGTGCGGCAGTGGCAGGAGCTGGACTACGGCAAGCGCTATTCGCACAGCTATATGGAAGCGCTGCCTGACTTCGTCAAGCTGGCCGAGGCCTATGGCCATGTCGGCCTGCTGGTCGAGAAGCCCGGCGATGTCGAGGGCGCGCTGCGCGAGGCGATGCGCCTGAAGGATCGCACCGTGTTCCTGGACATCCGCACCGATCCGACCGAGAACGTCTGGCCCATGGTCAAGGCGGGCAAGGGCATCTCGGAAATGCTGCTGGGGTCCGAAGACCTCTGAGTTTCGACAAGCCAGGCCGGGGCCGCTGCGTTACCGCGTAGGGCCGAAAGCCTGGTCGACGAATCCCAGGGCCCGGACCGACTCCCTTTCAATCGAAGAGCGTGGCCAAGAGCCGTCGGTTACCGCCGCCGGCTTGAAGAGCGCGAAGGACGAGACTCTATGAAACACATCATTGCACTGCTCATCGAGAACGAGCCGGGCGCGCTGTCGCGCGTCGTCGCGCTGTTCTCGGCCCGCGGCTACAACATCGAGAGCCTGACGGTGGCGCCCACCGAGGATCCCTCGCTGTCGCGCATGACCATCGTCACGACCGGCTCGGACGAGGTGATCGAGCAGATCACCAAGCACCTGAACCGGCTGATCGAGGTGGTCAAGGTGGTCGACCTGACCGAAGGCAACTTCACCGAACGCGAGCTGATGCTGATCAAGGTGCGCGCGGTCGGCAAGGAGCGCGAGGAGATGAAGCGCACCGCCGACATCTTCCGTGGCCGCGTCATCGACGTCACCGAGAAGACCTACACGATAGAGCTGACCGGCACGGCCTCCAAGCTCGACGCCTTCATCGGTGCGCTGGACCGCGGCTCCATCCTGGAGACGGTGCGCACCGGCACCAGCGGCATCGGCCGCGGCGAGCGCATCCTGCGCGTCTGAGTTTCTAGATTTTCCCCACCCAACAACACCCGACCCGTTTTTTCCTGGAGCACGACATGAACGTTTATTACGACAAGGACGCCGACCTGAGCCTGATCAAGGGCAAGAACGTCACCATCATCGGCTACGGCTCACAAGGCCATGCCCACGCGCAAAACCTGAACGACAGCGGCGTCAAGGTCACCGTCGGTCTGCGCCGCGGCGGCGCGTCCTGGGCCAAGGCCGAGAACGCCGGCCTGAAGGTCGCCGAGATCGCCGATGCGGTCAAGGCTGCCGACGTCGTGATGATTCTGCTGCCCGACGAGCAGATCGCCGAGGTCTACAAGCGCGAAGTCGAGCCCCATATCAAGCAAGGCGCCTCGCTGGCCTTCGCCCACGGTTTCAATGTCCACTACGGCCAGGTCACGCCGCGTGCTGATCTGGACGTCTGGATGGTCGCCCCCAAGGCCCCGGGCCACACGGTGCGCGGCACCTACACCCAAGGCGGCGGCGTGCCCCACCTGATCGCCGTCTATGCCGACAAGACCGGCAAGGCCCGTGACTTGGCGCTGAGCTACGCCTCGGCCAACGGCGGCGGCAAGGCCGGCATCATCGAGACCAACTTCCGCGAAGAGACCGAAACCGATCTGTTCGGCGAGCAGGCCGTGCTGTGCGGTGGTGCCGTCGAGCTGATCAAGGCCGGCTTCGAGACCCTGGTGGAAGCCGGCTACGCGCCCGAGATGGCCTACTTCGAGTGCCTGCACGAGTTGAAGCTGATCGTCGACCTGATCTATGAAGGCGGTATCGCCAACATGAACTACTCGATCTCGAACAATGCCGAGTACGGCGAGTACGTGACCGGTCCCAAGGTCGTCACCGAAGCCACCAAGGAAGCGATGCGCCAGTGCCTGAAGGACATCCAGACCGGCGAATACGCGAAGAGCTTCATCCTCGAGAACAAGGCCGGCGCACCGACGCTGCTGAGCCGCCGCCGCCTGACCTCGGAGCACCAGATCGAGCAGGTCGGCGAGAAGCTGCGCGCGATGATGCCCTGGATCAAGAAGAACCGCCTGGTCGACCAGAGCAAGAACTGATCCGTCAAGCCGGATTCGAAAGCCGCGAAGCCCTCAGGCCTCGCGGCTTTTTCTATGGAGTGCCTGTTGTATCCTCCCGCCCCATGACCGAACCGAACAAGAAGAGCCCGACCGAGCTGCTGTACGAGGACGAGGACACCGTGCCGGCGCCGGTGCGCCCGCGTCGCAAGGGCATTTATGTGCTGCCCAATGCCATCACGCTGGCGGCACTGTTCTCCGGCTTCTACGCCATCGTGATGTCGATGAATGGCCGCTTCGAGCTGGCCTGCATCGCAATCTTCTGCGCCGCCGTGCTGGACAGCCTGGACGGCCGCGTTGCGCGCATGACCAATGCACAGAGCGCCTTCGGCGAGCAGATGGACAGCCTGTCGGACATGGTCAGCTTCGGCGCGGCGCCGGCGCTGATCGTCTATGTCTGGGCCTTCAAGGACATGGGCAAGCTCGGCTGGATTCCGTCCTTTGTCTATATCTCGGGTGCGGCGCTGCGCCTGGCGCGCTTCAACGTCAATATCGGCGTGGTCGACAAACGTTTCTTCCAGGGCCTGCCCAGCCCGGCCGCCGCGGCCATCGTGATCGGCATGATCTGGGCCTTCGATGACTATGGCTTCAAGCAGGTCACCCATCTGCCCTGGGTGGTCTGGACCGCCTTCGGCATGACCTTGTTCGCCGGCTTGTCGATGGTGACCAACGCGCCCTTCTACAGTTTCAAGGTCGTTGGCGCCCGGCGCACCGTGCCCTTCGTGGTGCTGGTCGCGATCGCGCTGGCCATCGTGCTGATCAGCCAGAACCCGCCGCTGGGCCTGTTCGCGATCTTCTGCGCCTATGGCCTGTCGGGCTATGTGATCTATTTCTGGCGCAAGGCCAAGGGCAAGCAGGTCAGCATGATTGCCACATCGACCGACGAGCCCGATGAGCAGGGCCTGCATCGCTGAACTCACGTGCTATATTCATCGCCCATGAAGACCTTGTTCGCGTTCGCGCTGCTACTACTAGGTGAACCTCGGGTTCGCTGATCGCGCACGTCCAAGCGTTTTTGATCTCAACGGCCCGTATGCACCCTGCAGCGGGCCGTTGGTCTTTTCGAGTCTGCAGGTTGCGATCCAGACTCACCAGGAAGCAAGATCCATGTTGAAGCAACCCAACGTCAAGTACCGCGCCTTCCCTGCCATCGGTCTGCGCGACCGGACCTGGCCGGACGCCCAGCTGAGCCGCGCACCGATCTGGCTGAGCACCGATCTGCGCGATGGCAACCAGGCCTTGATCGAGCCGATGGATGCCGAGCGCAAGCTGCGCATGTTCGAGATGCTGGTGCGCATCGGCTTCAAGGAGATCGAGGTCGGTTTCCCCTCGGCCTCGCAGACCGATTTCGACTTCGTGCGCCTGCTGATCGAGCAGAACCTGATCCCTGATGACGTGACCATCCAGGTGCTGACCCAGGCGCGCCAGCCGCTGATAGCGCGCACCTTCGAGTCGCTGCGCGGTGCGCGCCGCGTCATCGTCCATCTCTACAACGCGGTGGCGCCGGTGATGCGCCAGGTCGTCTTGGGCATGGACGAGGACCAGATCGTCGCGCTGGCCGTCACGCACACGCAGATGATCCGCCGCATGGCAGAGGAGCAGCCAGAGACCGAGTTCCGGTTCCAGTACTCGCCCGAGATGTTCTCCGGCACCGAGCTGGCCTTCTCCAAGCGCGTCGTCGATGCGGTGACCGAAGCCTGGGGCGCAACGCCCCAGCGCAAGGTCATCATCAATCTGCCGGCCACCGTCGAGCACTCGACGCCCAATATCTTTGCCGACATGGTCGAGTGGATGCACCGCCATATCGAGCGCCGCGATAGCGTCGTGCTGTCCATCCATCCGCACAACGACCGCGGCACCGGCACGGCCGCGGCCGAGTTCGCGCTGATGGCCGGCGGCGACCGCATCGAGGGCTGCCTGTTCGGCAGCGGCGAGCGCACCGGCAATGTCGACATCGTCAATATCGCGCTGAACCTCTACACGCAGGGCGTCTCGCCCGAGCTGGACTTCTCCGACATCGACGAGGTGCGCCGCTGCGCCGAGCATTGCACCCAGCTGCCGGTGCATCCGCGCCATCCCTATGCCGGCGATCTGGTCTACACCTCGTTCTCGGGCTCGCACCAGGACGCGATCAAGAAGGCCTTCGCCGCCCGCAAGGACGGCGACATCTGGGACATGCCCTATCTGCCGGTCGATCCCAAGGACCTGGGTCGCAGCTATGACGCGGTGATACGCGTCAACAGCCAGTCGGGCAAGGGCGGCATCGCCTATCTGCTGGAGGCCGAGTACGGCGTCGAGCTGCCGCGCCGCCTGCAGATCGAGTTCAGCCAGGTCGTGCAGGCCGTGATGGACGACAGCGGCAAGGAACTCAGTGCCGCCGACATCTGGGGCATCTTCGACCGCGAGTACGGCATCAGCGCCGGTGCGGCCCTGCATCCGGCGATCAGCGAGTCGGCCGAGGGCCGGGTCAGCCTGCGCGCCAGCGCCGATCTGCGCGAGCGCCAGCTGCAGGTGCAGGGCGAGGGCAGCGGCCCGATCGACGCCTTCATCAACGGCTTGAACGCCCAGCTGAGCACCGCCGTGCGCGTGCTCGACTATCACGAGCATTCGATAGGCAGCGGCGCCGACGCCAAGGCCGTGGCCTATCTGGAGCTGCGCATCGGGGACGCCCTGACACTCTTCGGTGTCGGCATCGACGCCAATATCGTCTCGGCCTCCTTGAAGGCCATCAGCGCCGGCCTGCGCCGCGCCGCCGAGCGCGGCCAGTTGCAGTTCGCCACCTCCATCACCGCCTGAACAAATCCACCGGGAGCCCGCTCATGAGCCAGCAGCTGATCATTTTCGACACCACCTTGCGCGACGGCGAGCAATCGCCCGGCGCCTCGATGACCAAGGACGAGAAGCTGCGCATCGCGCGCCAGCTGGAACGGCTCAAGGTCGATGTGATCGAGGCCGGCTTCGCGGCCTCCAGCAATGGCGACTTCGAGGCTGTCAAGGCGATTGCCGACGCGGTGCGCGACAGCACGATCTGCTCGCTGGCGCGCGCCAATGACCGTGACATCGCGCGCGCGGCCGAGGCGCTGAAGGGCGCGGCGCGCTCGCGCATCCACACCTTCATCGCCACCAGCGAGCTCCATATGGAGAAGAAACTGCGCATGACGCGCGAGCAGGTGCTGGAGCAGGCCATCCAGGCGGTGCGCTTCGCCCGCAATCTGACCGACGATGTCGAGTTTTCGCCCGAGGATGGCTACCGCTCCGATCCAGAGTTCCTGGCCCGCGTCGTCGAGGCGGTGATCAAGGAGGGGGCGCGCACGATCAACATCCCCGACACGGTCGGCTATGCGATCCCCGAGCTCTACGGCAATTTCATCAAGACCCTGCGCGAGCGCGTGCCCAACGCCGACCAGGCGATCTGGAGCGTGCACTGCCACAACGACCTGGGCATGGCGGTGGCCAACTCGCTGGCCGGCGTGATGATAGGCGGCGCGCGTCAGATCGAATGCACGATCAACGGCCTGGGCGAGCGCGCCGGCAACTGCTCGCTGGAAGAGGTGGTGATGGCGGTCAAGACCCGCCGCGACTACTTCGGCCTGGACGTCGGCATCGACGCGACCCAGATCGTCGCGGCCTCGCGCCTGGTCTCGCAGACCACCGGCTTCGTGGTCCAGCCCAACAAGGCCGTGGTCGGCGCCAATGCCTTCGCCCATGCCTCCGGCATCCACCAGGACGGCGTGCTGAAGGCGCGCGACACCTACGAGATCATGCGGGCCGAGGATGTGGGTTGGAGTGCCAACAAGATCGTGCTGGGCAAGCTCAGCGGCCGCAATGCCTTCAAGCAGCGCCTGCAGGAACTGGGTATCGCGCTGGAGTCCGAGGCCGAGATCAATGCCGCTTTCGTGCGCTTCAAGGATCTGGCCGACCGCAAGAACGAGATCTTCGATGAGGACATCATCGCGCTGGTGATGGACGAGTCGGTCACCGCCGAGCAGGAGCATTACCGCCTGCTGGCCCTGTCCCAGCACTCGGAAACCGGCGAACGCCCCCATGCCAAGGTCGCTTTTGCGGCCGGCGGCGTCGAGCACCATGCCGAGAGCGACGGCAACGGCCCGGTCGACGCCAGCCTGCGCGCCATCGAGTCCAAGGTCCAAAGTGGCGCCGAGTTGCTGCTCTATTCGGTCAATGCCATCACCAGCGGCAGCACAGAATCTCAGGGCGAAGTCACGGTGCGTTTGCAGCACGCCGGGCGCGTGGTGAACGGCGTTGGTGCCGACCCCGATATCGTCGTGGCCTCGGCCAAGGCATATTTGAGCGCACTGAACAAGCTGCAAAGCAAGACCGAAAGAGTCGCGGCGCAGGGCTGAACCGGGGCCGGTTGGGAACTAAGTTACGCGATGCTTCACTTTAGGAGGCGTGCATAAGTTTTTGATCTTGCCCGACTTTTTCCTTTGACCTACACTTGCGACGCAAGCATTGGGGGCTGGATTGAAGACTTTTGTGACTTTGTTGTCGAGCGCGGTGATGAGCTGCGCCCTCATGGCCGGCGGAGCGCTGCTGCCGACCCAGCAAGCCCATGCGGCCAGCGCCAGCAAGAGCAGCGGCAAGGCCGGCAAGACGGTGCGCAAGGCCAAGCCCGCCTCCCGCACGTTGCGCGCGCCGCGCAAGGCCGTGATGGCCGCCGCCCCGGCCCGGCCCTCGTTTGGCCAGATCTACGGCCTGCACGCGGTCGAAGACCCGCTCGATCTGAAGTCCAGCGTGGCCCTGGTGATGGACCAGGAGACCAACGAGGTGCTGCTGTCCAAGAATTCCCAGGCGGTGTTGCCGATCGCGTCCATCACCAAGCTGATGACGGCCCTGGTCGTTGTCGAGGCCAAGCAGCCGCTCGACGAGATGCTGACCGTCACCGACGAAGACATCGATACCGAGAAGGGCACCCGCTCGCGTCTGGCGATCGGCACCACCTTGAGCCGCAGCGAGATGCTGCATCTGGCGCTGATGTCGTCCGAGAACCGCGCCGCCAATGCGCTGGGTCGCCACTATCCCGGCGGCCTGAAGGCCTTTGTCGCGGCGATGAACCAGAAGGCGCAGACCCTGGGCATGAGCGACACCCATTATGTCGAGCCCACCGGCCTGTCCAGCCGCAATCAGAGCAGCGCCAAGGATCTGGCCGCGCTGGTGCGGGTGGCGCATGAGTTTCCGCTGCTGCGCGAGCTGTCGACTTCCAAGGAGCATCTGGTGACCCTGGGCCGTCGCCAGGTGGCTTTCCACAGCACCAACGGCCTGGTGCGCAGCGGTTCCTGGGATATCGGCCTGCAGAAGACCGGCTTCATCAACGAGGCCGGCCGCTGCCTGGTGATGCAGGTGCAGATGGCCGGCCGCAAGCTGATCCTGGTGTTCCTGGACTCGGCCGGCAAGTACTCGCGTATCGGCGATGCCGAGCGGGTGCGCAAATGGATCAGCGCCAATCCCGAAGCCAGCGCCGTGCTGCCGGGCATCTCGGGCTGAGTTCCTAGCCCAGCCATTCAACAGAAAGCGCGCCACTGGCGCGCTTTTCTTATGGAGCGCTGGGTGTCAGCCGCGGTAGCCGAGCGCCTGCGAGATCTGGGCGGCGGTCTCGCGCAGCCGCGCCAGCCAGCTCTCCTCCAGCCGGTCCGCCGGCGCCGAGATCGACAGGCCGGCGATCAGCTTGCCCTGGTCGTCATAGATGCCGGCGGCCATGCAGCGCACGCCCAGCTCCAGCTCTTCGTCGTCGCGCGCCACGCCGCGCTGGCGCACCAGGGCCATTTCGCGCTCCAGTGCGCTGATCTCGGTCAGGCTATTCCGGGTGTGGCCGGCCAGGCCGGTGCGGGTCGCGTAGGCGCGCACCCGCTGGGCGTCGTCGCTGGCCAGGAAGAGCTTGCCCACCGAGGTCAGGTGCAGCGGCGCTCGGCCACCGACGGCCCGCACCACCTGCATGCCCGAGCGTTCGCTGTAAGTGCGCTCGATATAGACGATCTCGTCACCCTGGCGCACCGACAGATTGACCGGCTGATGGGTGAATTTGTGCAGCTCGCGCATAGGCCCCAGCGCCGCATCGCGCACATCCAGCCGCGCCTTGACCAGATTGCCCAGCTCCAGCAAGCGCATGCCCAGCCGATAACTACCGGCCTCGGGCCGGTCGACGAAACGGCCGATCGCCAGGTCGTTGAGAATGCGGTGCGCCGTCGAGGGGTGGAGACCGGTGGTTTCGCTGATCTGCTTCAGTGAAACGGGGTCTTGATGGCTGGCCAGAACGTCCAGCAAGGTAAAGGCGCGTTCCAGGACTTGAACTGCGGGCGTCTGCCCCTCTTTGTTTTTCATGCTTTCATTGTGCGGGATTTTGTGAATTTTCTACATGGCGAAATGAAGACAGCGGCCGCGCTGCTGGCCGGGCTGATGCTGGTGGCCACCGCCCAGGCCCAGTCCCCAGCCTCGCCGCAATGGCTGCGGGTGCCACCGACCGCAGGCCGGCTGACGGCCGCCGATATTGCCGTCGTGATCAACACGGCCGATCCCTATTCGGTGGCGGTGGGCGAACATTACGCCCGGCGGCGCGGCTTGGCCGCCGAGCAGGTCCTGCGGGTCGAGCTGCCGCTGCGGCCGAGCTTGAGCCCGGCCGAGTTCGATGAACTGCAGGCACAGTTGCAGCGCCGCCTGCCGGGTCGGGTACAGGCACTGGCGCTGGCCTGGAGCCAGCCCTATGCGGTGGCCTGCAACTCCATCACCGGCGCGCTGGCGCTGGGCTTTCAGGCCGAGCTCTGCAAGCAGAGCTGCGCGCCTTCCAAGCCCTCGCCCTATGTGGCCTATACCGGCCACAAGCCCTTCAGCGATCTCGGCTGGCGGCCGGCCATGCTGCTGGCCGCGCGCTCGGTCGAGCAGGCCCGGGCGCTGATCGACCGCGGCGTGGCCGCCGACCACAGCCTGGCGCAGCGCGGCACGCCGCCGGTGCAGGCGGTGTTCGCCAGCACGGCCGACAAGGCCCGCAATGTGCGTGCGCCGCTGTTTCCGCCGCCGGGTCGGCTGTGGGCCTGGGGCGTCGAGGTGCGCCAGCTCGATCAGGACCAGTTGCCGCCGCTGGCCGAGGTGGTGCTCTACCAGACCGGGCTGGCGCGGGTCGAGGGCCTGGACCAGATCCCTTTCCTGCCCGGCGCGCTGGCCGATCATCTGACCTCGCTGGGCGGGCAGTTGGAGCGCACCAGCGGCCCGCAGATGAGCGCGCTGGACTGGCTAGCGGCGGGGGCCACAGCCAGCCACGGCGCGGTCAGCGAGCCCTGCAACCATCTGCAGAAGTTCCCGCATCCGCAGCTGCTGTTGCTGAACTATCTGCAGGGCGTCAGTGCGCTCGAGGCCTATTGGCGCAGCGTGCTCTGGCCGGCGCAGAGTGTGTTCGTCGGCGAGCCGCTGGCGGCACCGTTTGCGCGCCAGCCGGATCAGCCCTGATCAGCCTTGCTGGATGGCGGCCGCAGCCGCCTGACCCGCGCGCACCGCGCCCTCCAGCGTGGCCGGGTAGGGGCCGTCGATATAGTCGCCGGCCGCCCATAACCCCGGCGCGATCACCGCCGGCGGGCGCCGCAGCCCCGGCGTGCAGGCAAAGGTGGCGCGCTTCTCGGCCAGTACCCGCAGCACGCTCGGCGGGCTGTGCCAGCGCAGCACCGCCAGCGCCTGGGCCAGCACCGCGCTGCCGGCGGCCTCCAGGCCGCGCTCGATCCAGGGCGCGGCGCCGCTGATCACAAAAGCGAAGCGGCCGCTGGCATGGCCGAGCTGGCCGAGGTCGAAGACGAACTGGGCCGGCGCCTCAGGGCCTTCGTGCAAGGCCAGCATCGGTGCAGGCAGCGCCGAGCCGGGGCTTTCCAGATAGACGGTCACGATGGGCTCAAAGCGCAGCCCGCGGGCCAGCGCGGCCCAGCCGGGCGCAAGCGGCTCGGCCAGGCGCGCGGCCTCGGTGGCGCTGCAGGCCAGGATCACGGCGTCAAAGCCTTCGCCATCGACCCGGCCATGGGCATCGACATGATCGACGCGCCGGCCCAGCCGCAGCTCAACGCCGCGCGCGCGCAGCCATTGCGCCGCCGGCTCGGCCAGCAGCTCGCTCAAGGGCAGGCGCGGCAGCAGCAGGTCAGCCGAGCCGCGGCCGCTGAACAACGCATCGCGCAGCACGCGCAGAAACACCGCCGCGCTGGCCTCGGTCGCCGGCGTGTTCAGCGCGGCCACGCACAGCGGGTCGATCAGCTCCTGCCGCACCGGCGCGGGCAGGCCGCGGCACAGTGTGTCAACGCTGAGCTCCTCATCGCAGCGAAACCCCGCCAGCGCCCAGCCCAGGCTGGCGCGCAGCAGCGCCAGCCGGGCAGCAAGCGGCCAGGCCCGGCAAGCCAGCACCGCGCGGGTGAAGGCGATCAGCGGCGGCCCCGGCGGCAGGCGCAGGCCCTCATGCTCGGGATAGCGCAGCCGCAGCGGCGCGCGCCACAGCGCCACCTCGGGGTCCACGCCGACCCGGCGCATCAGCGCCAGGCTCTCCACATAGGCGCCGATCAGGATGTGCTGGCCGTTGTCCAGCCGTGGCGGCTGCGCCAGGCTGCGTGCGCGGCCGCCCAGCTGCGGCGCCATCTCGATCAGCGTGACGCGGCGCCCGGCGTCGGTGGCCCGCACCGCCGCCGCCAGGCCGGCCCAGCCGCCGCCGATGACGGCGACGCGCTTCACCGGCCGCGCCAATTGGTCTTCATCGCGATCCAGAGCTTGCGCAGCGGCGTCAGCGAGATGCGCTGATGCAGCACCTGGAACTGCTCGGCCTCGATCTCCCGCAGCAGCGCGCGGTAGATATGGGCCATCATCAGCCCGGGCTTTTGCGTGCGGCGGTCGGTCTCGGGCAGCAGCGCGAAGGCTTCGTCGTAGAGCGCATGGGCACGCCGGGCCTGGAACTGCATCAGCGCGCTGAAGCGCTCGCTATAGCCCCAGGGCTTCTCGCGCTTGAGGATCTCGTGGGCCTTGACGTCGAACTGCTGCAGCTCCGAGATCGGCAGATAGATGCGGCCGCGCCGCGCATCGTCGCCGACGTCGCGGATGATATTGGTCAGCTGCAGGGCCTGGCCCAGCTTGTGGGCGTAGGCGATGGTGGCCGGCTCGCTGCGGCCGAAGATGCCGGAGGCCACCTCGCCGACCACGCCGGCCACCAGATGGCAGTAGCGCTGCAGGCCCGGGTAGTCCAGATAGCGGGTCTGCTCCAGGTCCATCTGGCAGCCCTCGATGACCGCCATCAGATGCTCGAGCCGGATGTCGTAGTCGGCCACATGGGGCATCAGCGCCTTCATCGCCGGATGCTGGGGCGAGCCGGCAAAAGCGCCGGCCGCTTCCTTGCGCCACCAGGCCAGCTTGGTGGCGGCGATGCCGGGGTCCTGGATCTCGTCGACCACATCGTCGATCTCGCGGCAGAAGGCGTAGAAGGCGGTGATCGCGGCGCGGCGCGGCGGCGGCAGAAAGAGGAAGGCGTAGTAGAAGCTCGACCCGCTCTTGGCCGCCTTGTCCTGAACGTATTGCTCGGGTGTCACTGGGCCTCCACGCGAGCGTTCTGGCCCGCCTTCATACGCAGGGCCCGCCACAGCATCGTGGGCAGGTCTATCGCATGCAGACGGGGGCGGGTGAGCAGGGTGGCGTGATCCATGGCCTTGATTTTCGCAAGAATGCGCAGGCCGCCTTGTACCACCAGGCGCAGCTCCCAGCCGGCCCGGCCGGGCAGGCGGTGTACCAGCGGCGCGCCCTCGTGCATCAGGCGCTCGGCCCAGTCGCACAAGTCGCGCAGCAGGGCGCGGGCGGCGGGGCTGTCTTCGCAGCGCTGCAGGGCCTCGGCGCTCAGGCCGTGGCGTGCCAGGTCTTGCTGGGGCGCGTAGGCGCGGCCGCGCGGGCCGTCGCGGCTCATGTCCTGCCAGAAATTGATCAGCTGCAGGCTGGAGCAGATCGCGTCCGACTGGCGCAGCGCCTGTGCGTCGCCGACGCCATACAGATGCAGCAGCAGCCGGCCGACCGGGTCGGCCGAGCGGCGGCAGTAATCGAGCAGCTCGGCGCGGTCGGCATAGCGGGTCTTGACCAGGTCCTGCTCGAAGGCGTCCAGCAGCGCTTCGAGCAGGGGCAATGGCAGCCGGTGGCGCTGCAGCACCGGGCCCAGTGGCGTGAAGACGCGGGCGGCCCAGCGCGGCGAGGGCGGCTGGCCCCGCGAGACCGCCTGCAGATCGGCGCGGTATGCGCGCAGCTCGGCCAGGCGCTGCTCGGCCGAGGCCTCGCCTTCGTCGGCGATGTCGTCGGCGGTGCGGGCGAAGTGGTAGATCGCGGCAATGGCCGGGCGCAGGGCCGGCGGACAGAGCCAGGAAGCGACGGGAAAATTTTCGTAGTGTTCTATGCTCACGGCCGGCATTGTGTGCGCAGCCGGAGGGTGTGCCGATGCGCGAGGTCGCCAAAACAAGGCACAGCCGGGTTTGACAGGCCTCAAAGCGACAAATACATTACTGACCAATTAGTCAGTTACTGCGGCGCTGCCGGCTTTGATGAGGTTACCCATGTCCCAAGTCCAATCCCTGGGTCTGCTGCTGGCGTCGGCCCTGCTGCTGTCCGCCTGCAGCAAGCCCGCTCCCGCGCCCGAGCCCGAGCGGGCCGTGCGCACCCTGGTGGTGGCCAGTGACAGCGCCGGGCTGACCCATGAGTACGCGGCCGAGCTGCGCGCCCGCACCGAGTCGCGCCTGTCCTTCCGGGTCAGCGGCAAGCTGCTGGAGCGCCGCGTCAATCTGGGCGATGCCGTCAAGCCGGGTCAGCTGCTGGCCCGCATCGATGCGCAGGACCTGCTGCTGGCCCAGGACGCGGCGCGCGCCGGCATGCAGGCCGCCCGCGTCAACCGCGATCAGGCCGGTGCCGACTACAAGCGTTTCATCGAGCTGCACCAGCAGGGCTTCATCAGCGCGGCCGAGTTGGAGCGGCGCGACGCCGCCTTCAAGGCCGCTCAGGCCCAGCTGGACCAGGCCAAGGCGCAGTCCAGCGCGCAGAGCAATCAGTCGGCCTATGCGCAGCTGACGGCCGATGCCGGCGGTGTGGTGACGGCGGTGTATGCCGAGCCGGGCATGGTGGTGGCGGCCGGCACGCCGGTGCTGCAACTGGCCCATGCGGGGCCGAAAGACGTGGTGTTCTCGGTGCCCGAGCAGATGATCGCCAGCCTGCGCGCGGCGGCCAGCCGGCCCGGCGCGCTGACCGTCAAGCTCTGGGGCAGCGAGCAGGCGGCGCAGCCGGTGCAGCTGCGCGAGGTGTCGGCGGCGGCCGATCCGACCACGCGCACCTTCCTGGTCAAGGCCGATGCCGGCAAGCTCGATGCGCGGCTCGGCCAGACGGCGACCGTGCTGCTGGAGCTGCCCAAGCAGGCCCATGTGATCAAGCTGCCGCTGACGGCGGTGCTGGAGCAGCAGGGCAAGACCTCGGTCTGGCTGCTCGACGGCAAGACCATGACGATCAAGCTGCAGCCTATCCAGGTGGCCGGTGCCGACGGCAATGAGGTGGTGGTGTCCGGCGGGCTGGCGCCCGGCCAGGAAGTCGTGACCGCCGGTGTCCATGTGCTGACGGCGGGCCTGAAGGTCAAGCGTTATGCCGAGCCCGCAGCCGCGGCCGCTTCCCGTTAAGAACAAGGCCAGGCGCGCATGAGCACTTCGACCAAGCCCTATGTGGGCTCACGCTTCAATGTGTCCCGCTGGGCCTTGGAGCATCCGGCCCTGACCCGCTATCTGATGGTGGTGCTGATGGTGATGGGCTTTGCCGCCTATTTCCAGCTGGGCCAGGACGAGGATCCGCCGTTCACCTTCCGCATCATGGTGGTCCAGGCCTTCTGGCCCGGCGCGACCGCGCAGCAGGTGGCCGAGCAGGTGACCGACAAGATCGAGAAGACGCTGCAGGAGGTGCCGCATGCCGACAAGATCCGCAGCTTCACGAAGCCGGGCGAGTCGCTGACCCTGTTCCAGCTGAAGGACAGCACGCCGGCCAAGGAGGTCGCGGGCACCTGGTATCTGGTGCGCAAAAAGGTCGGCGATATGCGCCACACCCTGCCCCAGGGGGTGCTCGGGCCGCTGTTCAATGACGAATTCGGCGATGTCTACGGCTCCATCCTGGCGCTGTCGGCCGATGGCTTCAGCCGCGAGGAATTGCGCGAGCATGCCGACCGGGTGCGGGCCCAGCTGCTGAAACTGCCCGATGTCGCCAAGGTCGAAACCTTTGGCGCCCAGGCGGAAAAACTCTTCATCGAGATCTCGCAGAAGCGCCTGGCCGAGCTGGGCCTGGACTTCGGCCAGGTGATCAATCAGCTCGGGGCGCAGAACGCGGTCGAGGGCGCCGGCGTGCTGAATGCCGGCAGCGGCAATCTGCAGGTCCGTATCGGCGGCCAGCTCAATTCGGTGCAGGCGCTGAAGGACTTTCCGATCCGCGCGATCAATCCGGCCACCGGCATCGCCAGCAGCATCCGCCTGTCCGACATCGCCGAGATCAAGCGTGCCTACGCCGACCCGCCGTCCATCATGGTGCGCCACCAGGGCAAGGATGTGGTGGCGCTGGGCATCTCGATGTCCAAGGGTGGCGACATCATCGCGCTGGGCAAGGCACTGCAGGCAGCCAGCGCCAAGATCCGCAAGGAGCTGCCGGCCGGCATCGAGCTGGCGCAGATCCAGGATCAGCCGCAGGCGGTGACGCGCTCGGTCAACGAGTTCGTGCAGGTGCTGATCGAGGCGGTGGTGATCGTGCTGGCGGTCAGCTTCATCGCGCTGGGTCTGCACACCAAGCCGCTGCGCATCGACATCTGGCCCGGCCTGGTGGTGGCGATCACGATCCCGCTGGTGCTGGCGATCACCTTTGTGACGATGTTTTACTGGAGTGTGGGCCTGCACAAGATCTCGCTGGGCTCGCTGATCATCGCGCTGGGCCTGCTGGTCGACGACGCCATCATTGCGGTCGAGATGATGGTGCGCAAGCTCGAAGAGGGCTACGACAAGATGCACGCCGCGACCTTTGCCTATGACGCGACGGCAATGCCCATGCTGACCGGCACCCTGATCACGGCGGTGGGCTTCCTGCCCATCGGCATGGCCCAGTCGGCCACCGGTGAATACACCTTCGCGATCTTCGCGGTGACGGCGGCCGCGCTGGTGATCTCCTGGGTGGTGTCTATCTATTTCGTGCCCTATCTGGGCTCGCTGCTGCTGCGCAGCCATGTGGCCGGCGAGGGTGGGGCGCATGAGCTGTTCGACACGCCGTTCTACAACCGCTTCCGCCGCCTGGTGCTGTGGTGCGTGCAGAACCGCTGGAAGACCATCGGCATGACGGTGCTGATCTTCGCGCTGGGTCTGGTCGGCATGGGGCGGGTGCAGCAGCAGTTCTTCCCGGACTCCAGCCGCCCAGAGATCCTGGTCGACTTCACGCTGCCCGAGGGCGCGACGATAGAGCAGAGCCGCGCGATCGCGCAGCGCTTCGAGGCACGCATGATGAGCGAGCCGGGCGTCGATTCGGTCAGCACCTGGATAGGCAGCGGCGTGCCGCGCTTTTATCTGCCGCTGGACCAGATCTTCCCGGCGCCCAACGTCAGCCAGGCCATCGTACTGCCGAAGAACCTGCGCGAGCGCGAGGCCTTGCGCAAGCGCCTGCCGGCGCTGGTGGCGGCCGAGTTCCCCGAGGTGCGCAGCCGCGTCAAGCTGCTGCCCAATGGGCCGCCGGTGTCGTATCCGGTGCAGTTCCGCGTCGCCGGCAGCGATGTCGCGACCGTGCGGCTGTGGGCCGACCAGGCCAAGGCGATTCTGCGCGCCAACCCGAATATGCGCGGCGTCAACGACAACTGGAACGAGTCGGTCAAGTCCCTGCGCCTGGAGGTTGATCAGGACAAGGCGCGTGCGCTGGGTGTCAGCAGCCAGAGCCTGGCGCAGGCCTCGCGCACCCTGCTGTCCGGCAGCACGATAGGTCAGTACCGCGAGGGCGACAAGCTGATCGACATCGTGCTGCGCCAGCCGCTGGCCGAGCGCGAGGCCATCACCGATCTGGGCAATGCCTATGTGCCGACCGCCAGCGGGCGCAGCATTCCGCTGACCCAGATCGCCAAGGTCAGCTTCGAATGGGAGCCGGGTCTGCTGCAGCGCGAGGGCCGCAACTACGCGATCACGGTGCAGGGCGATGTGGCCGAGGGCCTGCAAGGGGCCACGGTCTCGGCCCAGATCTGGCCGCAGCTCAAGGAGCTGCAGGCCAAGATGCCGCTGGGCTATTCGATCGATGTGGCCGGGGCGGTGGAGGAGAGCAGCAAGGGCCAGGGCTCGATCGCGGCCGGTGTGCCCATCATGCTGTTCATCACCTTCACCTTGCTGATGCTGCAGCTGCAGAGCTTCTCGCGCTCGATGCTGGTGTTCCTGACCGGGCCGCTGGGCATCGCCGGCGTGGCGGCGGCGCTGCTGCTGCTGGACCGGCCCTTCGGCTTTGTCGCGCTGCTGGGCGTGATCGCGCTGATGGGCATGATCATGCGCAACTCGGTGATCCTGATCGACCAGATCGAGCAGGACCGCGAGCGCGGCGTGCCGGCCTGGCAGGCGATTGTCGAGTCGGCCGTGCGGCGCTTCCGGCCTATCGTGCTGACGGCCGCGGCCGCCGTGCTGGCCATGGTGCCCCTGTCGCGCTCGGTGTTCTGGGGGCCGATGGCGGTGGCCATCATGGGTGGCCTGATCGTCGCGACCGCGCTGACCCTGCTGGCGCTGCCGGCGATGTATGCGGCCTGGTTCCGCATCCAGCGCCCCAGCGAGGCGGCGTCGCGCTTCTGACGGTCCGGGTTTACCTGGGCCAAATTTTCATGCCGGCGAGAGGCTACAATCTCCGGTTTGCCGAATTGCCACAGGGTTGAGGCGGCGCCGGGGATCTTCTTCGGCGTCAACACAATCCTGGATCCACTCGCGCGGGTGGCGAAATTGGTAGACGCACCAGGTTTAGGTCCTGACGCCTTCACGGGCGTGCCGGTTCGAGTCCGGCCCCGCGCACCAGATAACTTTGTATTGAGTCAACTATGGCTGTCACCGTCGAAACCCTCGAAAAGCTCGAACGCCGCATCACGCTCACGCTGGCGGCCGCTGACATCAACAGCGAAGTCGAAACCCGTTTGAAGAAGCTGGCCCGCACGGTCAAGGCCGACGGCTTCCGCCCCGGCAAGGTGCCGATGAGCGTGGTCACCCAGCGTTATGGCTACTCGGTCCAGTACGAGGTCATGAACGACAAGCTGGGCGAGGCCTTCTCCAGCGCCGCCAACGAAGCCAAGCTGCGCGTGGCCGGCATGCCCCGCATCGCCCAAAAGGACGAGGCCGGCGAAGGCCAGATGGCGTTTGACGCCACCTTCGAGGTCTATCCCGAGGTCAAGATCGGCGACCTGTCGGCCGCCGAAGTCGAGCGCATCGGCAGCGAAGTGACCGATGCCGCGATCGACAAGACCGTCGAGATCCTGCGCAAGCAGCGTCGCACCTTCGCTCAGCGCGCCGCCGCCGAGGCTGCCAGCGACGAGGACCGCGTCACGATCGACTTCGAAGGCAAGATCGACGGCGAGCCCTTCGCCGGCGGCAAGGCCGAGGCCTTCCAGTTCATCATCGGCGAAGGCCAGATGCTGGAAGCCTTCGAGAAGGCCGTGCGTGGCATGAAGTCGGGCGAGTCCAAGACCTTCCCGCTGGCCTTCCCTGAGGACTACCACGGCAAGGACGTGGCCGGCAAGGAAGCTGACTTCCTGGTGACCTTGAAGAAGATCGAGGCCCAGCATCTGCCCGAAGTGAACGAGGCCTTTGCCAAGTCGCTGGGCATCAAGGAAGCCACGGTCGAGGCGCTGCGCGCTGACATCAAGAAGAACCTCGAGCGCGAGGTCAAGTTCCGCGTGCTGGCCCGCAACAAGGGCGCCGTGATGGACGCCCTGGTGGCTTCTGCCGAGCTGGATGTGCCGAACGCGCTGATCGCCAGCGAGACCGAGCGCCTGGTCGCCAATGCCCGCGAGGATCTGAAGAAGCGCGGCATCAAGGACGCCGACAAGGCGCCGATCCCCGAGGAGCTGTTCAAGCCCCAGGCCGAGCGCCGCGTGCGCCTGGGCTTGGTGGTGGCCGAGCTGGTGCGCGCCAACAGCCTGCAGGCCAAGCCCGAGCAGCTGCAAGCCCATATTGAAGAGCTGGCGCAGAGCTACGAGAAGCCGGCCGAGGTGGTGCGCTGGTACCTGAGCGACCGCGAGCGTCTGGCCGAGGTCGAGGCCGTCGTGATCGAGAACAATGTGACGGACTTTGTGCTGTCCAAGGTCAAGGTCACCGACAAGGCCCTGCCGTTCGACGAGCTGATGGCGACCGCCAACTGAGCGTTGGTCTGAGCTGAGCGCAAGGGCGCCGCGCCGCAAGGCCGGCGCCTTTGCCCTTTCTGCGGCCTCCCGTCTTGAAGCGACATAATCAGCCCCAATAACAAAGCATCACTTGCGAGGAAATTCATGAGCGCGCTGGAAACAAGCAATCTGGGCATGGTGCCCATCGTCATCGAACAATCGGGCCGCGGCGAGCGCGCCTATGACATCTACAGCCGCCTGCTGCGTGAGCGCATCGTCTTCCTGGTCGGCCCGGTCAATGACGCGGTGGCCAATCTGGTGGTGGCCCAGCTGCTGTTTCTGGAAAGCGAAAATCCGGACAAGGACATTTCCCTCTATATCAACTCCCCCGGCGGTAGCGTCTCGGCCGGCATGTCGATCTTCGACACGATGAATTTCATCAAGCCCCAGGTGGCGACCCTGTGCATGGGCATGGCGGCCAGCATGGGCGCCTTCCTGCTGGCGGCCGGCGCCAAGGGCAAGCGCATGTCGCTGCCCAATGCCAAGATCATGATCCACCAGCCGCTGGGCGGCGCCCAGGGTCAGGCCACCGATATCGAGATCCATGCCCGCGAGATCCTGAAGACCCGCGAGCAGCTCAACCGCATCCTGGCCGAGCGCACCGGTCAAAGCCTGGAGAAGATCCAGCTGGACACCGAGCGCGACTATTTCATGTCCGCTCCCGAGGCGCAGAGCTACGGCCTGATCGATCAGGTGCTCGAAAAGCGCCCCTGAGCTCGGGGCCGGACTCAACTGGTGCTGGATCGGGGCCCTTATCGACGCAAGGGCCCCTTCGGCGTTTGAACTATCATCCCATCAGGCACTCACGCCTGAATTTGAAGCAGATCCATGGCCGAGAAAAAAGGCAACTCCAGCGAAAAAGTCTTGTACTGCTCCTTCTGCGGCAAGAGCCAGCATGAGGTGAAGAAGCTTATCGCCGGCCCGTCGGTATTCATCTGCGACGAGTGCATCGAGCTGTGCAACGACATCATTCGCGATGAAGTGCCGACCGACAGCACGCCGGCGCGCGCCAGCAAGTCCGATCTGCCCGTGCCCAGCGAGATCAAGGCCAGCCTCGACAACTATGTGATTGGCCAGGACGTCGCCAAGCGCACCCTGGCGGTGGCGGTCTACAACCACTACAAGCGCCTGCGCCATATGGCCGGCAACAAGGATTCGGTCGAGCTGTCCAAGAGCAACATCCTCCTGATCGGCCCCACCGGCTCCGGCAAGACCTTGCTGGCCCAGACCCTGGCGCGCCTGCTGAATGTGCCCTTCGTGATCGCCGATGCGACCACGCTGACCGAGGCCGGCTATGTCGGCGAGGATGTCGAGAACATCATCCAGAAGCTGCTGCAGAACTGCAATTACGACGTCGAGCGTGCCCAGCGCGGCATCGTCTACATCGACGAGATCGACAAGATCAGCCGCAAGGCCGACAACCCCTCGATCACCCGTGATGTCTCGGGCGAGGGTGTGCAGCAGGCCTTGCTGAAGCTGGTCGAAGGCACGATGGCTTCGGTGCCGCCGCAGGGCGGGCGCAAGCATCCGAACCAGGACTTCCTGCAGATCGACACGACCAACATCCTGTTCATCTGCGGCGGTGCTTTCGATGGCCTGGAGAAGGTCATCCAGAACCGTTCCGAGAAGTCGGGCATCGGCTTTGGCGCGACGGTCAAGACCAAGACCGAGCGCCGCGTCTCCGAGGTCTTCCGCGAGGTCGAGCCCGAGGATCTGATCAAGTTCGGTCTGATTCCCGAACTGGTCGGCCGTCTGCCGGTCGTGGCCACCCTGGGCGAGCTGACCGAGGACGCGCTGGTGCAGATCCTGACCGAGCCCAAGAACGCCTTGCTGAAGCAGTACCAGCAGTTGTTCGCGATGGACGGTGTGGAGCTGGAAGTGCGACCCTCCGGTCTGGCGGCGATCGCCCGCAAGGCCCTGGCTCGCAAGACCGGTGCCCGCGGCCTGCGCTCCATCATGGAGCAGTCGCTGATCGACACCATGTTCGAACTGCCCGCCCTGGATGGTGTGGCCAAGGTGGTGCTGGACGAGCACAACATCGAGGAAGAGGCCAAACCCCTGCTGGTGTATCGCGAGCAGGCCAAGGCCAGCGCCTGATCTATCCTTCCCCTTCGGCGTCTTGCATTTACCCCCTCAGGCCGCAGATGGGCCTGAGAAAGAGAGGTTTTCATGTCCGGTCATCCCGTTCTGCCCGCCGAACCCATCACCCTGCCGCTGCTGCCGCTGCGCGATGTGGTGGTGTTCCCGCATATGGTGATCCCGCTGTTCGTGGGGCGCCCCAAGTCCATCAAGGCTTTGGAAGCCGCGATGGAAGCCGGTCGTCAAATCATGCTGGTGGCCCAGAAAGCCGCCGGCAAGGACGAACCCAAGCCCGACGATATGTTCGAGGTCGGCTGCGTCTCCAGCATTCTGCAGATGCTCAAGTTGCCCGACGGCACGGTCAAGGTGCTGGTCGAGGGCCTGCAGCGCGCCAGCACCAGCAGCATCACCGAGACCGAGGAGCACTTTGTTGCCGAGGTCGTGCCGATCCCGCCGGAGGCCGATACCAAGCCCGAGGCCGAGGCGCTGCGCCGTGCGGTGACCCAGCAGTTTGACCAGTACGTCAAGCTCAACAAGAAGATCCCGCCCGAGATCCTGACCTCGATCGCCGGCATCGACGATGCCGGTCGCCTGGCCGACACCATCGCCGCGCATCTGCCGCTCAAGCTCGACGCCAAGCAATCGGTGCTGGACCTGTCCGAGGTCGGCAAGCGCCTGGAGAAACTGCTCGATCTGCTCGAGCACGAGGTCGATATCCTGCAGGTCGAGAAGCGCATCCGTGGCCGCGTCAAGCGCCAGATGGAGAAGAGCCAGCGCGAGTACTACCTGAACGAGCAGGTCAAGGCGATCCAGAAGGAATTGGGCGACGGCGAAGAGGGCGCGGACCTCGAAGACCTGGACAAGAAGATCCAGGCCGCCCGCATGCCCAAGGAAGCCCGCAAGAAGGCCGACAGCGAGCTGAAGAAGCTCAAGCTGATGTCGCCGATGTCGGCCGAAGCCACCGTGGTGCGCAACTACATCGAGACCCTGGTCAACCTGCCCTGGAGCAAGAAGACCAAGATCAAGTACGACCTCAGCAATGCCGAAGGCGTGCTGAACGAAGACCATTACGGTCTGGACAAGGTCAAGGACCGCATCCTCGAATATCTCGCGGTGCAGCAGCGCGTCGACAAGGTCAAGGCGCCCATCCTGTGCCTGGTCGGCCCCCCGGGTGTCGGCAAGACCTCGCTGGGTCAGTCGGTGGCGCGCGCCACCGGCCGCAAGTTCGTGCGCATGGCCTTGGGCGGTGTGCGCGACGAAGCCGAGATCCGCGGCCACCGCCGCACCTATATCGGCTCGATGCCGGGCAAGGTGCTGCAGTCGCTGTCCAAGGTCGGCACGCGCAATCCGCTGTTCCTGCTCGACGAGATCGACAAGCTGGGCATGGACTTCCGCGGTGATCCGTCATCGGCGCTGCTGGAGGTGCTCGACCCCGAGCAGAACCACACTTTCGGCGACCATTACGTCGAGGTCGATTTCGACCTCAGCGATGTGATGTTCGTGGCGACCTCGAACTCGATGAACATCCCGCCGGCCCTGCTGGACCGGATGGAGGTCATTCGCCTGTCCGGCTACACCGAGGACGAAAAGGTCAATATCGCCCAGCGCTACTTGCTGCCCAAACAGCGCAAGAACAATGGCGTCAAGGACGAGGAGATGGACGTCACCGAGTCGGCCATCCGCGGCATCATCCGCTACTACACCCGCGAGGCTGGCGTGCGCTCGCTGGAACGCGAGATCTCCAAGATCTGCCGCAAGGTGGTGAAGAATCTGGCGCTGAAGACCGTCGAGGGCCAGGCCGTCGTCACCGAGGACAACCTCAACGACTTCCTGGGCGTGCGCAAGTACGACTTCGGCCGTGCCGAGAAGAAGAACCAGGTCGGCCAGGTGGTCGGTCTGGCCTGGACCGAGGTGGGCGGCGATCTGCTGACCATCGAGGCCACGGCGATGCCGGGCAAGGGCAACATCATCCGCACCGGTTCGCTGGGCGATGTGATGAAGGAATCGGTCGAGGCGGCCCGCACCGTGGTGCGTTCGCGCGCCCGCCGCCTGGGCATCAAGGACGAGGCCTTCGAGAAGCGCGACGTGCACATCCATGTGCCCGATGGCGCGACGCCCAAGGACGGCCCTAGCGCCGGCGCGGCGATGACGACGGCCTTTGTCTCGGCGCTGACCGGTATCCCGGTGCGTGCCGATGTGGCGATGACCGGCGAAATCACGCTGCGTGGCGAGGTCACCGCGATCGGCGGCCTGAAGGAAAAGCTGCTGGCTGCGCATCGTGGTGGCATCAAGACCGTGATGATCCCGGAAGAGAACGTCAAGGACCTGCAGGACATTCCGGAGAACGTCAAGAACCAGCTCGAGATCGTGCCGGTGCGCTGGATCGATCGGGTGCTGGAGGTGGCGCTGGAGTCGATGCCGGTTGCGCTGCCTGATGAAGAGCCGGCCGTGGCGGCCAAGGCCGAAGCGGCCGTGGCGGCGCCTCCGGCGGCGACGCACTGAGATTTGAGTCATGCAAGGCCTCGAGGCCTTGCATGAGTTCTAAAATCCGGTATAGAATAGCTGCTTCAGCGCAAACGGCGCAGGACGATTGAAGAAATTCAAACATCCAGCGAGCAGTGTGTTGAAACAATGCGGGTGTAGCTCAGTTGGTAGAGCGCGACCTTGCCAAGGTCGAGGTCACGAGTTCGAGCCTCGTTACCCGCTCCAGGCATATAAATGGGAAGCCCCGGCTTCCCATTTCCATCAGTGCTTCACCAAAAGCAGTGATGGCGGTAAGAAAATCTGATTTCTAAGGCGCGGTAGCAAAGCGGTTATGCCCCGGATTGCAAATCCGGTTAGTCCGGTTCGACTCCGGACCGCGCCTCCAAGAATTCAATGCGGGTGTAGCTCAGTTGGTAGAGCGCGACCTTGCCAAGGTCGAGGTCACGAGTTCGAGCCTCGTTACCCGCTCCAGAAAACCGGTTCGCGCCGGGTTCGGCCACCAGGCCGGATAAAATGCGGCAAATGAAATGCGGGTGTAGCTCAGTTGGTAGAGCGCGACCTTGCCAAGGTCGAGGTCACGAGTTCGAGCCTCGTTACCCGCTCCAGAATACCGGTTCGCGCCGGGTTCGGCCCCCAGGCCGGATAAAATGCGGCAACTGAAATGCGGGTGTAGCTCAGGTGGTAGAGCGCGACCTTGCCAAGGTCGAGGTCACGAGTTCGAGCCTCGTTACCCGCTCCAAAATGAAAAGGGAAGCCTGATGGCTTCCCTTTCTCATTTGTGCCGCAGTGATAATGCAGCCCACGCCCGGGTGGTGAAATTGGTAGACGCAGCGGACTTAAAATCCGCCGACCTTGCGGTCGTACGGGTTCGATTCCCGTCCTGGGCACCATGCCCTTCGAGGGCCATAAAGACCAACGAGGGGTGGCTGTGGGACTGTTTGCGCAAGAGTTGCTGAATCCGGGCGTCAAGAAACGTGAGGTGTTCGGCTGGTCGATGTATGACTTCGCCAACTCGGGCTACACCACGGTGGTGCTGACGGCCGTCTACAACGCCTACTTCGTCGGCGTCATCGCGCAGTCCAGCGCTTCGGCTACCCTGCTGTGGACCGCGCTGATCGCGCTGTCCAGCTTTCTGGTGATGCTGATCATGCCGGCGTTGGGGGCATATGCCGATGCGCGCGCGGCCAAGAAGCGGCTGCTGATGCTGATGACGGCCGGCTGCGTCATCTCGACGATAGGGCTGGGCTTGGCCGGCCAAGGGCAGCTGGCCTGGGCCGCGCTGGCGGTCGTCGTCTCCAATACCTGCTATGCCTGCGGCGAGGCTTTGATCGGCGCCTTCCTGCCCGAACTGGCGCGGCGCGATTCGCTGGGGCGGGTGTCCGGCTGGGGTTGGGCCTTCGGCTACTTCGGCGGCATGCTCGCGCTGGGCCTGAGCCTGGCCTATGTGCTGCATGCGCAGGCGGCGGGGCTGAGCGCCAGCGAGTTCGTGCCGGTGACCATGTACATCACGGCCGGTGTCTACGCGCTGGCCGCGCTGCCGACCTTTCTGCTGCTGCGCGAACGGGCCCAGCCGCAGCAGTCAGCGACGCAATCGGCGCTGAGTCGCCTGAAGGCATCCTGGCAGCGGGCGCGTCGCTACCCCGATTTCATGCGCTTTCTGGCCTGTGGTGTCAGCTATCAGGCGGGCATTGCCGTGGTGATCGCCTTGGCAGCGGTCTATGCCGAGCAGACCCTGGGCTTCAAGCAGGCCGAGACCATGGCTTTGGTGTTCCTGGTCAATATCGCGTCGGCGGTCGGGGCCTTTGTTTTCGGCTATTTCGAGGATCGTGTCGGCCACAGCCGGGCCTTGAAGTTCACCCTGCTGGGCTGGGTGGCGATGATCCTGCTGGCCTTTGTCGCCCAAGGTCCGGCGTTGTTCTGGGTGGCTGCCGTGTTGGCGGGCCTGTGCATGGGCTCGAGCCAGTCCTGCGGCCGAGCGATGGTCGGTGCGCTGGCGCCGCCGGCCAGCCTGGCCGAGTTCTTCGGCCTGTGGGCTTTTGCGACCCGGCTGGCGGCCGTCGTCGGGCCGCTGACTTATGGCCTGGTGACCTGGTTGACGGCCGGCAATCACCGCCTGGCCATCCTCAGCACCGGCGTCTTCTTCCTGCTGGGCTGGTGGGTGTTGGCCGGTGTCAATGTGCAGCGCGGCACGGCGGCCGCGCGCGCCTAGATATGGACCTGGCGCGTTGATGGCGCGGTCCCGCCCAGCGCGCTACAGGCTAGGCGCTTGAGTACGGCGGGGTCGCCGGTGCTTTCCAGGATCAGGCTCGGTTGGCCATCACCGGCCCAATAGCGCTGGGCCTGCTTGGCAACGGCCGCCTCGATCTTCAGCAACTGGACCTCTGGGCCCAGTGCTTGCTGGAACAGGGGCTGGACCAGCGGGTAGTGGGTGCAGCCCATCAGCACGGTGTCGACACCGGCCTCGCGCAGCGGTGCGCAGCAGCGCTCGATCAGGTCCCGCAGGGCCGGACTGCCCAATTCACCGGTCTCGATCAGGTCGGCCAGTCCGGGGCAAGGCTGGCTGAAGACTTGGACGCCTCGGGCATGGGCCTCAATCAAGGTTTGGTAGCGCGCACTGGTGATGGTGGCGGGTGTGGCCAGCACGCCGATGCGGCCATTGCGGCTGGCCGCCACGGCCGGCTTGATGCCGGGTTCGATGCCGATGATGGGCAGCTCGGGCCAGCGCTCGCGCAAGGCGTTGACCGCGTGGGCGGTGGCCGTATTGCAGGCGACGACCAGCATCACCGCGCCTCGGTTCAGCAGGTACTCGCCGATCACCAGGCTGCGGGCGGCGATGAAGTCGCTGCTTTTCTCGCCATAGGGTGCATAAGCGGTATCGGCCAGATAGTGCAGCGGCGCGCCCGGCAGGGCCTCGCGCAATTCGCGCAGCACGGTCAGGCCGCCGACGCCGGAATCGAAAACGCCCAGGCAGGGGGAAGTGAGGCTGGAGGTGCTTGTCATCAGGTTGCGCAGTCTAGTTTGTCGGACCCCTCGCGCCCAAGACGTCGCTAGAATAGAACGGTCGTGCTATTTTTTCGGACATTTGACGCCTGGATGACTCAGCGTTGCCGGGGCTGGCCCGTAGAATCCGATTAACGTTAACGTCAATTAGCCTTGGAGTACTTCGATGAAGGTCTTGGTTCCTGTCAAACGAGTGGTCGATTACAACGTCAAGGTGCGCGTCAAGAGCGACGGCACCGGTGTGGACATCGCCAATGTGAAGATGTCCATGAACCCCTTTGACGAGATTGCCGTCGAAGAGGCCGTGCGCCTGAAGGAAAAAGGCGTGGTTACCGAGGTGATCGCCGTCTCCTGCGGCGTGACCCAGTGCCAGGAAACCCTGCGCACCGCGATGGCCATCGGCGCCGACCGCGCCATCCTGGTCGAGACCGACGCCGAGTTGCAGCCGCTGGCCGTGGCCAAGATCCTCAAGGCCCTGGTCGACAAGGAACAGCCGCAGCTGGTGATCCTCGGCAAGCAGGCCATCGACGACGATTGCAACCAGACCGGCCAGATGCTGGCCGCGCTGGCTGGCCTGCCGCAGGGCACCTTCGCCTCCAAGGTCGAAGTCGCCGACGGCAAGGTCTCCGTGACCCGCGAGGTCGACGGCGGCCTGGAAACCGTCAAGCTGAACCTGCCGGCGGTGATCACGACCGATCTGCGCCTGAACGAGCCGCGCTACGTGACCCTGCCCAACATCATGAAGGCCAAGAAGAAGCAGCTCGACATGGTCAAGCCGGCCGATCTGGGCGTGGACGTGGCGCCGCGCATCAAGACTCTCAAGGTCGAGGAGCCGCCCAAGCGCAGCGCCGGCATCAAGGTGCCGGATGTGGCCACGCTGGTGAACAAGTTGAAGAATGAAGCGAAGGTGATCTGAGATGACTGCTCTGGTAATTGCTGAACACGACAACGCCTCCATCAAGGGCGCGACGCTGAACACCGTCACCGCTGCCGCCGCCTGCGGTGGTGATGTCCATGTGCTGGTGGCCGGCTCCAATGCCGCCGCCGCTGCCGCTGCCGCCGCGCAGATCGCCGGCGTCAGCAAGGTGCTGCACGCCGACGCTGCCCAGCTGGCCGATGGCCTGGCCGAGAACCTGGCCGCGCAAGTGGTCGCCATCGCCGGTGGCTACAGCCACATCCTGTTCCCGGCCACCGCCTCGGGCAAGAACGTCGCGCCGCGCGTCGCGGCCCTGCTGGACGTGGCCCAGCTGAGCGATGTCACCAAGGTCATCAGCGCCGACACCTTCGAGCGCCCGATCTACGCCGGCAACGCGATCGCCACCGTGCAGTCGAGCGACGCCACCAAGGTGCTGACCGTGCGCACGACCGGCTTTGACGCCGCCGCCGCGGGCGGTTCGGCCGCCGTCGAAACGCTGGCCGCCCCCGCCGATTCCGGCAAGAGCAGCTTCGCCGGCCGTGAAGTGACCAAGAGCGACCGCCCCGAGCTGACCGCCGCCAAGATCATCGTCTCCGGTGGCCGCGCCCTGGGCAGCAGCGACAAGTTCAACGAAGTGCTGACCCCGCTGGCCGACAAGCTCGGCGCAGCGCTGGGCGCCTCGCGCGCCGCCGTGGATGCCGGCTACGCGCCCAATGACTGGCAGGTCGGCCAGACCGGCAAGATCGTGGCGCCCCAGCTCTATATCGCCGCCGGCATCTCCGGCGCGATCCAGCACCTGGCCGGCATGAAGGACTCCAAGGTGATCGTCGCGATCAACAAGGATCCGGAAGCGCCGATCTTCTCGGTGGCCGACTACGGCCTGGAAGCCGATCTGTTCACCGCCGTGCCCGAGCTGATCAACGCCCTCTGAGCGCCCGCTCGAAACCGATGAAGGGCGCCCGACTGTCTGGTCGCGGCGCCCTTGTTGTATCTGGAGAGAAGACACCATGAGCTACCGTGCCCCCGTCAAAGACATGCTGTTCAATATGCAGGAGCTTGCCGGCCTGCAGGCGCTGACCGAGATCCCGGCCTTTGCCGACTTCGGCATCGATACGGCCCAGGCCGTGCTGGAGGAATGTGCCAAGCTCAATGAGGATGTGATCGCGCCGCTGAACTTCGAGGGCGACAAGAACCCCTCCTACTTCAAGGACGGTCAGGTCTTCACGACCCCGGGTTTCAAGGAGGCCTTCCGCCAGTTCGCCGACGGCGGCTGGCAGGGCTTGCAGCACCCGACCGAATTCGGCGGCCAGGGCCTGCCCAAGACCATAGGCGCGGCCTGCGGCGAAATGATCAACAGCGCCAATGTCAGCTTCGCCTTGTGTCCGCTGCTCAGCGATGGCGCCATCGAGGCCCTGCTGACGGCGGGCAGCGATGAGCAGAAGGCCATCTACTTGCCCAATCTGGTGGCCGGCAAGTGGACCGGCACGATGAATCTGACCGAGCCGCAGGCGGGGTCAGATCTTGCCCAGGTGCGCACCCGCGCCGAACCGCAGCCCGATGGCAGCTACAAGATCTTCGGCACCAAGATCTTCATCACCTATGGCGAGCACGATATGGCCGAGAACATCGTCCATCTGGTGCTGGCCCGCGTGGTCGGAGCGCCCGAGGGCGTCAAGGGCATCAGCCTCTTCATCGTGCCCAAGTTCCTGGTCAATGCCGACGGCTCGCTGGGTGCGCGCAATGACGCGCACTGCGTCTCGATCGAGCACAAGATGGGCATCAAGGCCAGCCCGACGGCGGTGCTGCAGTTCGGCGACCATGGCGGCGCGATCGGCACCCTGGTCGGCCAGGAGAACCGCGGCCTCGAGTACATGTTCATCATGATGAACGCCGCCCGCTTCGGCGTCGGCGTGCAGGGCATCGCGGTGGCCGAGCGGGCCTATCAGAAGGCGGTCGGCTACGCGCGCGACCGCGTCCAGTCGCGACCGGTCGACGGCTCGGTGGCCGGCAGCGCCGCCATCATCCATCACCCCGATGTGCGCCGCATGCTGATGACGATGCGCGCGCTGACCGAGGGCTGCCGTGCGATGTCCAGCGTGGCAGCCGCAGCCTATGACGCGGCCCACCACCATCCCGACGCCGACACGCGCAAGCAGAACCAGGCCTTCTACGAATTCATGGTGCCGCTGGTCAAGGGCTACAGCACCGAGATGAGCCTGGAGGTCACCGACCTCGGCGTGCAGGTGCATGGCGGCATGGGCTTCATCGAGGAGACCGGTGCGGCCCAGCACTACCGCGACGCCAAGATCCTGACGATTTACGAAGGCACGACCGCGATCCAGGCCAATGACCTGGTCGGCCGCAAGACCACGCGCGACGGTGGACAGCTCGCCCGCGCCATTGCCGGCCAGATCGAGGCCACCGAAGGACTGCTGAAGCAGCGCAGCAGCGCGGCATCCAAGGCCGTGGCCAAGCGCCTGGGCGCGGCCCGCCAGGCCTATCTCGATGTGGTGGACTTCATCGCCGCCCAGGGCAAGGGCAATCCGAACGCGGCCTATGCCGGCTCGGTGCCCTATCTGATGCTGGCCGGCAATCTGGTGGCCGGCTGGCAGCTGGCGCGCGCGCTGATCGTGGCCGAGGACAAGGTCGCCGCCGGCGAGGAGCTCCCCTTCATGAGCGCCAAGATCGCGACGGCGCGCTTTTATGCCGAGCACATCCTGAGCCGCAGTTCGGGCCTGCGCGACGCCATCGTCGAAGGCGCCGACAGCGTCACCGCGCTGGCGCTGGACGCCTTCTGATCCCACTGACACAACGAACGGAGACCTTTGTGGCCCTGCCTCCCGCCCTGCAAAACCTGCCCCTGCCCATCATCGGCTCGCCGCTGTTCATCATCAGCAATCCCAAGCTGGTGATCGAGCAGTGCAAGGCCGGCGTCGTCGGCTCGATGCCCGCACTCAATGCCCGTCCGGCCGAGTTGCTGGACGAGTGGCTCAACGAGATCACCACCGAGCTGGCGGCCTATAACAAGGCGCACCCCGACAAGCCGGCCGCGCCGTTTGCGATCAACCAGATCGTGCACAAGAGCAATGACCGCTTGGAGCACGATATGGCGCTGTGCGCCAAGTACAAGGTGCCCATCATCATCACCTCGCTGGGCGCGCGCGAGGATGTCAATGCCGCCGTGCATGCCTGGGGTGGTGTCGTGCTGCACGACATCATCAACAACAAGTTCGCGAAGAAGGCGATCGAGAAGGGCGCCGACGGCCTGATCGCGGTGGCGGCCGGGGCCGGCGGCCATGCGGGCGTCAAGAGCCCGTTTGCGCTGATCCAGGAAATCCGCGAGTGGTTCGATGGCCCGATCGCGCTGTCGGGTGCGATCGCCAGCGGCGATGCGGTGCTGGCCGCCCAGGCGATGGGCGCGGACTTCGCCTATATCGGCTCGGCCTTCATCGCGACCGAGGAGGCGCGCGCCACCGAGGCCTACAAGCAGATGATCGTCGCCTCCAACAGCGATGACATCGTCTACAGCAATCTGTTCACCGGCGTGCACGGCAACTATCTGCGCGGCTCCATCGTCAATGCCGGCATGGACCCCGACAAGCTGCCCGAGAGCGACCCCAGCGCGATGAACTTCGGCGGCGACTCGAAGAAGGCCTGGAAGGACATCTGGGGCAGCGGCCAGGGCATCGGTGCGGTGCGCGAGATCGTGCCAGCACGAGCGCTGGTCGATCGTCTGGCGCGCGAGTACCGGGCGGCCCGCGAGCGTCTCGCCCTGGCCTGATACGGCGCCTGCATTGAAAAGGGCCACCCTCGGGTGGCCCTTGGCGTTGAGGCGCTGCGCTGCCTACTTGATGTTGGTGAAGCGCGCTTCCGGGCGGTCGTCCGAGCGGTGCACGGTCGAGACGCCCTTCTTCATCGCCCAGGGGCGCATCTGGTGGTGGATGGGGATGAACAGATGCTCGTCGCGCATGCGCAGCAGGGCCTCGCGGATCAGACCGTTGCGCTTGCTGACGTCGGACTCGATCTTCATCGCATCGGTCAGCTGGTCGATCTTGGCGTCGCTGATGCGGAAGTAGTTCCAGTTGCCATCGGCACCGGTGGTCTTGGTGCGCACCAGGGACTGGATGGTGTAGAGCGCGTCATAGGTCGGCACGCCCCAGCCGAACAGGAAGAGCTGGTGCTCGAAGCCCTGGATCTTGGGGCTGAAGGTCGACATCGGCTCGGTCTGCAGCCTGGCCTTGATGCCTATCCTGGCCCACATCGAGACCACCGCCTGGCAGATCTCCTCGTCGTTGACGTAGCGGTTGTTCGGGCAGTTCAGCGGCACCTCGAAGCCGTCCGCATAGCCGGCCTCGGCCAGCAGCTTCTTGGCCTTGTCGGCATCGACCTTCAGCGGCGTGTCGATGTCCGGTGTGTTGCCGTTGACGCCCGGGGCGACCATGAGGCCGGCCGGCACCGACAGGCCGCGCATGATGGCGCGCTTGATCGCCTCGCGGTCGATCGCCACCGACAGGGCCTCGCGCACGCGCTTGTCCTTCAGCGGGTTCTTGCCCTTGATGTTGGAGCCGCGGATCTCGTCGCTGCCCTGGTCCATCGCGATGAAGATGGTGCGGATCTCGGTGCCTTCCAGCACCGCCAGCTTGGCGTCGTTGCGCAGCTTCTGCACGTCCTGGGTCGGCAGGTCGGTCAGCAAGTCCACCTCGCCGGACAGCAGGGCCGCGACGCGGGTGGCGTCGGACTTGATCGGCGAGTAGGTGACGCTGTCGACATTGCTGGCGTTGGCGGCATCCCACCAGTCCTTGTTGGCCACCATGCTGATCTTCTGGTCGGGCTGCCAGCCGGTGATCTTGTAGGGGCCGGTGCCGTTGGTGTTGCGGGTCGCGAAGGTCTCTTCCTTGACCTTCACGTCCGGCAGGTTGACCGACTTGTTCTTCTCCGCCCAGCTCTTGCTGACCATGCGGAAGTCGACGATGTTGCGCAGCAGGATGGGGTTCGGGGCCGACAGGATGAAGTCCACTGTGTGGCTGTCGATCTTCTTGATCTCGGCGATGCCGTTCACGAAGGCCTGCAGGGTGCCCTGGGGCTGCTTGATGCGGGCCAGCGAGAACACCACGTCGTCGGCGGTGAAGGGGGTGCCGTCATGGAACTTGACACCCTTGCGCAGCTCGAAGCGCACCTGGGTCGGGCTGATCTGGGTCCACTTGGTGGCCAGTGCGGGCTCGATCTGGTAGGTCTTGCTGTAGCGGGTCAGGCCTTCATAGGCATGGGCCAGGATGGCGCTGGTGGTGCCATGGTTCTGCGAATGCGGATCCAGGGTCAGCACATCGTTCTGCGCGGCCCAGTGCAGCGGCACGGCCTGCACACCGCTGGCGGCCATCATGCCAAGCGAGAGGCCCAGCGACAGGCACAGCGCGGCCAGCTTGAACTTGCGATTCGGCATCTTCTTCCTCCGTGGAATACTGAAAAGCGGGCATCCTAGCCCGGCATCCACGGAGCAGCTCTACTGACTTGCCCGGGGCAGATGCCCCGGGCGGCCACGGCTTACTTGATGTTGGTGAAGCGCGCTTCCGGACGGTCATCCGAGCGGTGCTCGGTCGTCACATTGGCGCGCATCGCCCAGGGGCGGACCTGGTGGTGCAGGGGCACGAACAGGTACTCGTCGCGGGTGCGCAGCAAGGCCTCCCGGATCATCGCGTTGCGCTTGGGGATGTCGACCTCGGTCTTCATCGCATCGACCAGCTGGTCGATCTTGGCGTCGCTGACCTTGGAGTAGTTGAAGTTGCCGTCGGCACCGGTGGTCTTGGTGCGCACCAGCGACTGCAGCGCGTACTGCGCGTCATAGGTGGCCACGCCCCAGCCCAGCATGTACAACGAGGTGTCGAACTTCTGGAAGGTCACGCTGTGCTGGGCCATCGGCGTGGCCACCAGGCGGCCCTTGACGCCGATCTTGGCCCACATCGCGACGACGGCCTGGCAGACCTCTTCGTCGTTGACGTAGCGGTTGTTCGGGCAGTTCATCTGGATCTCGAAGCCCTCGGGGTAGCCGGCCTCGGTCATCAGCTTCTTGGCCTTGTCGACATCGACCTTGAGCGGCTGGTCGATGTCCGGCGTGTTGCCGTTGACGCCCGGCGCCACCATGATGCCGGCCGGGATCGACAGGCCGCGCATGATGGTGCGCTTGATCGCCTCGCGGTCCACGGTCAGGTTCAGCGCCTCGCGCACGCGCTTGTCCTTGAAGGGGTTCTTGCCCTTGACATTGGAGCCCTTGAGTTCGTCACTGCCCTGGTCCAGCGCCAGGAAGATGGTGCGCACCTCGGGGCCTTCGACGACCTTGAGCTTGGGGTCGGACTTGAGCTTGGCGACGTCCTGCGTCGGCAGGTCGGTCAGCAGGTCGACGTCGCCGGACAGCAGGGCGGCCACGCGGGTCGGGTCCGACTTGATCGGCAGGTAGCTGACCTCGGTAATGTTGCTGGCGCGGGCCTTGTCCCACCAGTCGGGGTTCTGCACCATCGCGATCTTCTGGTCGGGCTGCCAGCCGGTGATCTTGTAGGCGCCGGTACCCATCACATTGCGTGAGGCGAAGTTGTCTTCCTTGGCCTTGTAGTCCTGGGTGTTGACGGTGTTGTTCTTCTCCGCCCAGGCCTTGCTCATGATGCGGAAGTCGATGATGTTGCGCAGCAGGATGGGGTTGGGCGCTTCCAGGATCAGATCGACGGTGTGGCTGTCGATCTTCTTGACCTCCTTGATGCCGGTCACATAGATCTGCATCGTGCCCTGGGGCTGCTTGATGCGGCCGAAGGAGAACACCACGTCGTCGGCGGTGAAGGGCGTGCCGTCATGGAACTTGACACCCTTGCGCAGCTCGAAGCGCACCTGGGTCGGGCTGATGAAGGTCCATTTGGTGGCCAGGGCCGGCTCGACATCGTATTTGTTGCTGTAGCGAGTCAGACCCTCATAGGCGTGCATCAGGATCGCATTGGTGGTCGCATGGTTCTGCGAGTGCGGGTCCGTCGTCAGGATGTCGTTTTGCGCTGCCCAACGCAGCGGTACGGCATGGGCCGAGGTCGCGGCCAACAGGCCCAGGGCCAGCGAAATCGAAGCCAGCTTGAGCTGATGATTCATAGTCTGCGCACTCCACAACTGTTAGGAAGATTGATCCTAGCCCTTGGGTCTGTGCGCTGCTCTAGTGGCTTGCCCGGGTCTCAGTGCGGGCGCTGTTCGCCCGGCGCTGGCTGCACCAGCAGATCGGCATCACAACCCTTGCCGGCGGCGATCATGCGGCGCGCCCAGGCGCCGATCAGGCGGTTCAGCCAGCGTGGCCCCGGGCGGGCCCAGCCCAGGGCCGTCAGCGGCTCGATCAGCATGCCGCAGACATAGCGCCCGCCCTCGTCCGACCAGCGCAGGGCCGCGCAGGCGCCGTGCCGACGTCGGCTCGCCAGCACGCCCACGGGGCAGGGCTCGGCCAGGCAGCAGACGCCGCAGCCATTGCATGTCGCGCCCAAGGCCGGCTTGGGCGGCGCCTCGGGGTGGATGTGGATGAGCTGGGGCATGGGCCACTGTAGAGCAGCGCGTCGCAAAAAGCCGACCTTGGGGTCGGCTGTGGTGTGCGGCCGGCTTACTTCTTGACGCCCAGCTCGCGCAGCCGCTCTTCCAGATAGGCGTGGGCGGTGTAGCGGTCCGACAGCACGACCTCGTCGCGCGGGTGCAGGAACAGCGGCAGCGAGACCCGGCTCTTCTTGGCGCCGTCGCCCGTCGGGTTGACGACGCGGTGCTGGGTCGACGGGTAATAGCCCTGTGAGGCTTCCTGCAGCATGTCGCCGATATTGATGATCAGCATGCCGAAGTCGCAGGGCACGTCGAACCATTCGCCGTCCTTGCCCTGCACCTGCAGGCCCGGCTCGTTGGCGGCCGGCAGGATGGTCAAGAGATTGATATCGCCATGCGGGGCGGCGCGCAGCGAGCCGGCCGGCTCGTTGCCGGTCAGCGGCGGATAGCGCAGCACGCGCAGCAGGGTCAGCTGGCTGTCCTGGATCATCTGGGACAGCGGTTCGCGGTAATGCCTGGCGATCTCGGCCGGCGTGTAGCGCTCGACCCAGGACAGCAGTTCCTGCGCGAGGCCGTTGGCCTGGCTGTAGTACTGCATCGCATCTTCCTTGAGCGGCGCCGGAATGCGGCCCCAGGGGTAGATGTGGAAGTACTCCTTGATGTCCTTCTGGGTGAAGCCCTTGGCGGTCTCCGAGATCTCGGTGGAGAAGTAGCCGTCCTGCTTCTCCTTCGAGAAGTCGTACTGGTGCTTCTCGTCGCCGTTGAAGAAGCCCAGCCAGTCGGCATAGATCTTCTCGACCAGGGCCTGCTGGATCGGATGGTTGACGAGCACGCCGAAGCCGGTTTCGTGCAGCGAGCGGGTGAACTGCTCGGCCGCGTCGGCGGCGCGGTAGTCGACGACTTTGACTTGCATGGGATCTCCTCGATAGTGTCCCGACGCCAAGCCATTCAATCGCGGGGCTGTGGCGCGCGAGCTGAAGTCTAGGCCAAGCTCGCCAGGTTCGCAAACGTTTGCCGACAAAGATGAAGCGAGGGCACTGCGCCAAAAGAGACTTCAGTTCGAGGACCACATGGCCGAAACTCCCGGCGTGAAAGTCTCACGATGCAAAAGCGCCGCCGGGCTCCTAGGGTTAGCCAGGAGTGCTACAGTCCGCCCCTTGAGACTTGAGGTCCTTCCCGTCCCCTTTTCTGGCAACAGTGAAGGCGGGTCGCAATCCGCCAACCGGTCGAGCCGTGTCGCGGAAGGTTTATTTACCAGCCAAATCCCTGGAAGCCGGGGTAAGAGGTGAGCGAAATGATGCAGCAATACAGGTCGAATTCGTACCTGTTCGGGGGCAATGCGCCCTACGTCGAAGAGATGTACGAGGCCTACCTCGACAACCCGGGCTCCGTGCCCGACAACTGGCGGGCGTATTTCGACGCCCTGCAGCATGTGCCTGCCACCGATGGCAGCGATGGCCGCGATGTGGCCCATGCGCCGGTGATCGAATCCTTCGCGCAGCGCGCCAAGGCCAATGCCTTCGGCAACAAGGCCTCCGGCGCCGAACTGGCCGTGGCCCGCAAGCAGGTCCATGTGCAGTCGCTGATCGCCGCCTACCGCAATGTCGGTTCGCGCTGGGCCGACCTGGACCCGCTCAAGCGCACCGAGCGCCCCAAGATTCCCGAGTTGGAGCCGGCGTTCTATGACCTGAGCGAGTCCGATATGGACATCTCGTTCAGCGCCACGAACACCTATTTCTCCAAGGCCGAGACCATGACCCTGCGCGAGATCGTGCAGGCCTTGCGTGAGACCTATTGCAGCTCCATCGGCGCGGAGTACATGCACATCACCGACCAGGTGGAGAAGCGCTGGTGGCAGGAGCGCCTGGAGTCGGTGCGCGCCAAGCCCGCCTTCTCGGCCGAGAAGAAGCAGCACATCCTCGGCCGCCTGACCGCCGCCGAAGGCCTGGAGCGCTATCTCCACACCAAGTACGTCGGCCAGAAGCGTTTCTCGCTGGAAGGCGGCGAAAGCTTCATCGCGTCGATGGACGAGCTGGTGCAGCGCGGCGGCGAGATGGGCGTGCAGGAAATCGTCATCGGCATGGCCCACCGCGGCCGCCTGAACGTGCTGGTCAACACCCTGGGCAAGATGCCCAAGGATCTGTTCGCCGAGTTCGAGCACACCGCGCCCGAGGACCTGCCGGCCGGTGACGTCAAGTACCACCAGGGCTTCTCCAGCGATGTGACCAGCCCCGGCGGCCCGGTCCACCTGAGCCTGGCCTTCAACCCCTCGCACCTGGAAATCGTCAACCCGGTCGTCGAAGGCTCGGTCAAGGCCCGCATGGACCGCCGTGGCGATGCCAGCGGCGCGCAGGTGCTGCCGGTGCTGGTGCACGGCGACGCCGCCTTTGCCGGCCAGGGTGTCGTGATGGAGACGCTGGCGCTGGCCCAGACCCGCGGCTACTACACCGGCGGCACGGTGCACATCGTCATCAACAACCAGATCGGCTTCACGACCAGCGACCCGCGCGACAGCCGCTCGACGCTGTACTGCTCCGACGTCGTCAAGATGATCGAAGCCCCGGTGCTGCACGTCAACGGCGACGATCCGGAAGCCGTCGTGCTGTGCACGCAATGGGCGCTGGAGTACCGCCAGCAGTTCAAGAAGGACGTGGTCGTCGACATCGTCTGCTTCCGCAAGCTCGGCCACAACGAGCAGGACACGCCGGCGCTGACCCAGCCGCTGATGTACAAGAAGATCGCCGCCCACCCCGGCACCCGCAAGCTCTATGGCGACCGTCTGGTGGCCCAGGGCGTGCTGGGTGCCGATGGCCCGGACGCGATGTTCAAGGCCTTCCGCGCCGCGATGGACGAGGGCCGCCACACGGTGGACCCGGTGCTGACCAACTTCAAGAGCAAGTACGCGACCGACTGGTCGCCGTACCTGGGCAAGAAGTGGACCGACAGCTGCGACACCGCGCTGCCGGTGGCCGAGTTCAAGCGCCTGGCCGAGAAGATCACGACCATCCCCGCGAACTTCAAGGTGCATCCGCTGGTCGAGAAGGTGATCGCCGACCGTGCGGCCATGGGCCGTGGCGAGATCAATATCGACTGGGGCATGGGCGAGCACATGGCCTATGCGTCGCTGGTGGCCTCCGGCTATCCGGTGCGCCTGTCCGGTGAGGATTGCGGCCGCGGCACCTTTGTGCACCGCCACGCGGTGCTGCACGACCAGAACCGCGAGAAGTTCGACGAAGGCACTTACATCCCGCTGCAAAACGTTGCCGAGGGCCAGGCCCCCTTCGTCGTGATCGACTCCATCCTGTCCGAAGAGGCGGTGCTGGGCTTCGAGTACGGCTATGCCAGCGCCGATCCGGTGACCCTGACGATCTGGGAAGCCCAGTTCGGCGACTTCGTCAACGGCGCCCAGGTCGTGATCGACCAGTTCATCGCCTCCGGCGAAGTCAAGTGGGGCCGCTCCAATGGCCTGACCCTGATGCTGCCGCACGGCTACGAAGGCCAGGGCCCGGAGCACAGCTCGGCACGCCTGGAGCGTTTCATGCAGCTGGCCGCCGACAACAATATGCAGGTGGTGCAGCCGACCTCGGCCTCGCAGATCTTCCACCTGCTGCGTCGTCAGCAGCTGCGCATGTTCCGCAAGCCGCTGATCATCATGACGCCGAAGTCGCTGCTGCGTAACAAGGACGCCACCTCGCCGGTCAGCGAATTCACCAAGGGTGAGTTCAAGACCGTGATCAGCGAGCAGAACGCCGAGATCGACGCCGCCAAGGTCAAGCGCATCGTGGCTTGCTCGGGCAAGGTCTACTACGACCTGGTCAAGGCGCGTGGCGACAAGAAGGACGTGGCCATCATCCGCGTCGAGCAGCTCTATCCCTTCCCGCACAAGGCCTTCTCGGCCGAGATCAAGAAGTACCCGAACGTCACCGACATCGTCTGGTGCCAGGACGAGCCGCAGAACCAGGGCGCCTGGTTCTTCGTGCAGCACTACATCCACGAGAACATGGTGGAAGGCCAGAAGCTCGGCTACGCCGGTCGTCCGGCCTCGGCCTCGCCGGCGGTGGGTTATGCCCATCTGCACCAGGAGCAGCAGAAGGCGCTGCTGGATCAGGCCTTCGGCAAGCTCAAGGGCTTCATCCTGACGAAGTAAGTTTGTGACCGCCCCGGCCCACCGCAACAGGTGCCCAGCCGGGGCGCGACGCTTCAAGAACAGAAAGCAATAGACATCATGGCAATCGTAGAAGTCAAAGTTCCCCAGCTGTCCGAGTCCGTCGCCGAAGGCACGCTGATCTCCTGGAAGAAGAAGCCCGGCGAAGCCGTGGCCATCGATGAGATCCTGGTCGAGATCGAGACCGACAAGGTGGTGCTGGAAGTGCCGGCCCCCAGCGCCGGCGTGATGGCCCAGATCGTCAAGAACGACGGCGAGAGCGTGGTCAGCGAGGAAGTCATCGCCCGCATCGACACCGACGGCCAGGCCCAGGTCAGCCCGCTGGAAGTCAAGGCCGTCGTGGCCACCGCACCGGCCGCGCCGGCGGCCACCGGCGGCAACAAGGGCGATGTGGCGATGCCCGCCGCCGCCAAGATCCTGGCCGAGAAGGGCCTGGCCGCCACCGATGTGGCCGGCTCCGGCAAGGACGGCCGCGTCACCAAGGGTGATGCGCTGGCCGCCTCGGCCAAGCCTGCTGCCGCCCCGGCCATCGCCGTGGCCGCTGCGCCGGCCGTCGCCAAGCCGCTGCCGGCCGTGGCCGCGCCGGTGGCCCCGAACCTGGGTGACCGCCCCGAGCAGCGCGTTCCGATGACTCGCCTGCGCGCCCGCGTCGCCGAGCGTCTGCTGCAATCGCAATCGACCAACGCCATCCTGACCACCTTCAACGAGGTGAACATGGCGCCGGTGATGGAGATGCGCAAGAAGTTCCAGGAGAAGTTCGAGAAGGAACACGGTGTCAAGCTGGGCTTCATGAGCTTCTTCGTCAAGGCCGCCGTGGCCGCGCTGAAGAAGTACCCGGTGCTGAACGCCTCGGTCGACGGCAACGACATCGTCTACCACGGCTTCTTCGACATCGGCATCGCCGTCGGCTCGCCGCGCGGCCTGGTCGTGCCCATCATCCGCAATGCCGACCAGCTGAGCTTTGCCGACATCGAGAAGACCATCGCGTCCTTCGGCCAGAAGGCCAAGGACGGCAAGCTGTCGATCGAAGAGCTGACCGGCGGCACCTTCTCGATCTCCAACGGCGGTACCTTCGGCTCGATGCTGTCGACCCCCATCATCAACCCGCCGCAGTCGGCCATCCTGGGCGTGCACGCGACCAAGGACCGCGCCGTCGTCGAGAACGGCCAGGTGGTGGTGCGCCCGATCAACTATCTGGCCATGTCCTACGACCACCGCATCATCGACGGCCGCGAAGCCGTGCTGGGCCTGGTGACGATGAAGGAAGCGCTGGAAGATCCGGCCCGCCTGCTGTTCGACATCTAAGCCGGAGACGAGATCAATGAGCGCTAAGCAATTCGATGTCGTCGTGATCGGCGGCGGCCCCGGCGGCTATATCGCCGCCATCCGCGCGGCCCAGCTGGGCTTCAACGTGGCCTGCGTGGACGAGTGGAAGAACGACAAGGGCGGCCCCGCTCCCGGCGGCACCTGCACCAATGTCGGCTGCATTCCGTCCAAGGCCTTGCTGCAGTCCAGCGAGCACTTCGACCATGCCAACCACCATTTTGCCGACCACGGCATCTCGGCCGACAACGTCAAGATCGACATCGCCAAGATGCTGGGCCGCAAGGACCAGGTGGTCAAGCAGAACAACGACGGCATCCTCTACCTGTTCAAGAAGAACAAGGTGAGCTTCTTCCACGGCCGCGGCTCCTTTGTCGCAGCCAAGGACGGCGGCTATGAGCTGAAGGCCGGCGACGAGACCCTGCAGGCCAAGCATGTGATCCTGGCCACCGGCTCGAACGCCCGCGCGCTGCCGGGTGCCGCCTTCGACGAGGAGAACATCCTGTCGAACGACGGTGCCTTGCGCATCGGCGCGGTGCCCAAGAAGCTGGGCGTGATCGGCTCCGGCGTGATCGGCCTGGAAATGGGTTCGGTGTGGCGCCGCCTCGGCTCCGAAGTGACCGTGCTGGAAGGTCTGCCGACCTTCCTCGGCGCGGTCGACGAGTCGGTCGCCAAGGAAGCCGCCAAGCTGTTCAAGAAGCAGGGCCTGAAGATCGAGCTGGGCGTCAAGATCGGCGAGGTCAAGTCGGGCAAGAGGGGTGTGGCTGTCGCCTACACCGACGCCAAGGGCGAGGCTCAGACCCTGGAAGTGGACAAGCTGATCATCTCGATCGGCCGGGTCCCGAACACCATCGGCCTGAACGCCGAAGCCGTGGGTCTGAAGCTCGACGAGCGCGGTGCCATCATCGTCGACGACGACTGCAAGACCAGCCTGCCCAATGTCTGGGCGGTCGGCGATGTGGTGCGCGGCCCGATGCTGGCGCACAAGGCCGAGGAAGAGGGCGTGGCCGTGGCCGAGCGCATTGCCGGCCAGCATGGTCATGTCAACTTCAACACGATTCCCTGGGTCATCTACACCAGCCCGGAAATCGCCTGGGTCGGCCGCACCGAGCAGCAGCTGAAGGCGGACGGCGTGGCCTACAAGGCCGGCCAGTTCCCCTTCCTGGCCAATGGCCGGGCGCGTGCGCTGGGCGATACCAATGGCTTCGTCAAGTTCCTGGCCGATGCCAAGACCGACGAGATCCTGGGCGTGCACATCATCGGCCCCTTCGCCTCCGAGCTGATCTCGGAAGCCGTGGTCGCGATGGAGTTCAAGGCCTCGGCCGAGGACATCGCCCGCATCTGCCATGCGCACCCGAGCCTCAGCGAGGCGACCAAGGAAGCCGCGCTGGCCGTCGACAAGCGCACCCTCAACTTCTGATCGCCGCAGGCGTTTCAAAGTGAAAGGGGCGGCCTCGGTCGCCCCTTTGCCTTGCTGGATTCCCGATGACTTCTGTGACCGAGCTCTATCAGCAGACCCTTGCCGAGCGTGGCTACACGGCCGACGCGGCGCAGCTGCGCGCGATCGCCTCGCTGCAGCGCTGCCAGGACGAATGGGCCGACTACAAGGCACGCCGCAGCAATGCGGTGACCAAGCTGCTGGTGCGCCCGCCGCTGCCACGCGGCGTCTATATGTACGGCGGCGTGGGCCGGGGCAAGAGCTTTCTGATGGACTGCTTCTTCCAGGCCGTGCCGCTGACGCGCAAGACCCGGCTGCACTTCCACGAGTTCATGCGCGAGGTGCACCGCGAGCTGCAGGACCTCAAAGGCATTGCCGACCCGCTCGAGGAGCTGGGCAAGCGCATCGCCAAGCGTTTCCGGCTGATCTGCTTCGACGAGTTCCATGTCTCGGACGTCACCGACGCGATGATTCTGCACCGGCTGCTGGACTCGCTGTTCAAGCACCGCGTCTCCATCGTCACGACCTCGAACTTCCACCCGGACGGTCTCTATCCCAACGGCCTGCACCGCGACCGCATCCTGCCGGCCATCGAGCTGCTCAAGGACAAGCTCGAGGTCATCAATGTCGATGCCGGCACCGACTACCGGCGCCGCAGCCTGGACCATGTCGAGCTCTATCACACGCCGCTGGATGCGGCGGCCGACGCCTCGCTGAGCCAGGCCTTCGAGTCGCTGGCCGAGGCCCGCGACGAAGACCCGCTGCTGCATATCGAGCATCGCGAGCTGCGTGCGCGGCGCCGCGCCGGCGGCGTGGTCTGGTTCGATTTCCAGACCCTGTGCGGCGGCCCGCGCTCGCAGAACGACTATCTGGAGCTGGCCACCCAGTTCCACACGCTGATACTCTCCAATGTGCCGGCGATGCCGCCGCGCCTGGCCAGCGAGGCGCGGCGCTTCACCTGGCTGGTCGATGTGCTGTATGACCGGCGCGTCAAGCTGCTGATCTCGGCGGCCGTGCCGCCCGAGCAGCTGTATACCGAGGGGCCGCTGGCCCATGAATTCCCGCGCACCATCTCGCGCTTGCAGGAAATGCAAAGCTCGGAATACTTGTCGCTGGCCCGCCGCGAGGTGGATACCTCGCTGACCTGAGGAACCATGCCATGTCCAAGACCTCCCTGCTGCTGAGCCTGATGCTGCTGAGCGCCGCGTCGGCCGGTGCGGCCGGCGAGCGCGAGGCGCTGGCCGAGCAGCGCCGGCACATCGAGGCCCGACATGCCAAGGCGCAGCAGGCCTGCGCGCCGCGCTTCAATGTCAATGCCTGCGAGCAGCAGGCCCGGCTGGAGCGTTCGGCGGCGCTCAAGCCGCTGCTGGCGCGTGAGCAGGAGCTGGACAGCGCGCAGCGCCAGGCGCGCGCCCAGGCCCAGCGCGAGCGGGTGCAGGCCAAGCAGCAGGCCTTTGCCAGCGAGGACGGCAAGCGCATGCAGCGCTCCTTGCTGGCCGACCTGCCAAAGCCGGCTGCGGCCGCTTCCAAGCCGCATCGCGTCGTCGATGAGCAGGCCCATGGTCGCGCGGTGCAGGCCGAGATCGCGCGCGGCGAGCGCGCCGCAGAACGGCGTCGCCAGCAGGCGGCCGAGCGCCAGCAGGAGGCCCAGGCGCGGCGCGCGGCGGCACAAAAGCGTCAGCAGCAGCGTGCGCAGTCCAGCAAGCCGGCGGCCAGCCTGCCGCAGCCGACGGCGGACGAGATCGCCAAGCTGCCGCCGGCCAAGCCCTAGCCCCGCAGGGAACTCAGGCCAGCGCTTCGACCCGTACGATGGCCAGCGACAGGTTGTCGCCGGCACCGTGGGCGCGCTGACGCGCCTTCTCGATCAGCAGCTCGGCGGCCTCGCGCGGCGGCAGGCCGTGCATCACGGTGCCCAGCTCGCGCGGGCTGAAGTAGTGCCATAGCCCGTCGCTGCAGGCCAGCAGGCTGTCGCCAACCTGCAGCTGCTCGGTGATGTCCAGGCTGGGCGTCGGGTCCTGCACCGTGCCCAGGCAGCCGGTCAGCAGATTCGACTGCGGATGCACGGCGGCCTCGGCCTCGCTGATCTGGCCCTCGTCGATCAGGCGTTGCACAAAGGAGTGGTCCAGGCTGCGCTTGAGCATCTCGGCGCCGCGGAAATGGTAGAGCCGCGAGTCGCCGGCATGCACCCAGTGGCAGCGCCGGTCCGGGCTGACCAGAAAGGCCGCCAAGGTGCTGTGCGGCTCCTCCTCGGTGGCGATGGCGGTCAGCTTGATCATCAGATGGGCTTCGGCCGCCATCTGGGCCAGGAAATCGGCCGGCGGCTCCTCGCCGGGCACATAGCGCTCGAACAGCTGGCCGGCGGTCAGCACCACCTGGTCGGCCGCCTTGCGCCCGCCGCTCTTGCCGCCCATGCCGTCGGCCAGCACGGCCAGCAGGCAGCCGGTCTGGCGCGCGTGGGTAAACACCTCGACCTGGTCCTGCTGATAGAGGCGGTCCCCGCGATGGGTGCCGGTGGCGGCGCTGAGTCGAAATCCGGGGGAGCTGCGCGTCATGGGAAGAACTGTGGGTTTCGCAAAAACTATAATCGTCAACCGATGTCCAGCGTGCACTCAGCGCGCCATCCGTGCCAGCTTACCCTTTCATGGATGAACAGCTTCACTCTTTATCGCGCCGCCTGATCGAATTGCGCATGGAACACGCCGATCTGGATGTGATGATCGATCGGCTGGCCCAGCAGCAACCGCTCGACGAGCTGGCGCTGCGGCGGCTGAAGAAGCGCCGCCTGGCGCTGCGCGATCTGATTTCCCGCCTGGAGCAGGCCAATGACCCGGCCGAACCGGCCTGAACGAGGCACAGCCTGTTGAGCGAACAAGAAGCGGCGTTCCTGCGCGACCAGGACGACATCAGCGAGAAGGTCGAGAAGAGCGAGCTGGAGCAATGGGTGGCCGCCGCCTTCGACCGTGGCGGCCCGCTGTCCCGGGCCGATCCCGGCTATTCGCCGCGCGAGCCCCAGCTGCTGATGAGCCAGGCGGTCGCCCGGGCGATGGCGCGGCGCGAGGCCCTGGTGGTGGAGGCGGGCACCGGCGTCGGCAAGACCTTTGCCTATCTGGTGCCGGCCCTGCTGTCGGGCGGCCGCGCCCTGATCAGCACCGCGACCAAGAGCTTGCAGGATCAGCTTTTTCTGCGTGATCTGCCGCGCCTGTGCGAGGCCTTGCAGACGCCCACCCGCATCGCCTTGCTGAAGGGCCGCAGCAGCTATCTGTGCCTGCATCGGATGAAGCATGCGCGCCACAGCGCCGAGCTGCCGGACCGGCGCGCGGTGATGCTGCTGGCCCGCGTCGAGCAATGGGCGCAGCAGACCGTCAGCGGCGATCTGGCCGAGATGGAGGGCCTGGACGAGCGCTCGCCCATCATCCCCATCGTCAGCTCGACGCGCGACAACTGCCTGGGTTCCGACTGCCCCGAGTTCCGCGCCTGCCATGTGGTGAAGGCGCGCCGCGAGGCGATGGAGGCCGATGTGGTGGTGGTCAACCACCATCTGTTCTTTGCCGATATGGCGTTGCGCGACAGCGGCGTGGCCGAGCTGCTGCCCGGGGTCGATGTTGCGGTATTCGACGAGGCCCACCAGCTGCCCGAGGCCGGCGTGCAGTTTCTCGGCACCATGCTGGGCACGGGCCAGCTGCTGGACTTCGCCCGCGATGTGCTGGCCCAGGGCCTGAGCGAGGCACGCGGCCTGCAGGACTGGCAGGGCCTGCACGCCGGACTGGAGCGGGCCGCGCGCGAGCTGCGCCTGGCCTGCGCCGGCTCGATGAAGGAGGTGCGCGGCATCCTGAAGCTGCGCTGGCAGGAGCGCGCCGGCAAGCCCGGTTTCGCCCCGGCACTGGGCGAGGTGGCGCGGATGGCCGATCTGGCGGTCGAGATGCTGGCCACGGTCAACGAGATCTCGCCCGACTTCGTGCGCCTGCACGAGCGCGCTCAGCAGCTGGCCGAGCAGGCCCGGCATTTCGCGGCGGCGCCCGAGGCCGGCGATGTGCGCTGGATCGATCTGAGCCCGCACCAGGCGCGCCTGGTCGAATCGCCGCTGGACATCCGCGATGCGATGCAGGAGCAGCTGGCGGGGCCACCGAAAGCCTGGATCTTCACCTCGGCGACGCTGGGCGACGATGAGCGGCTCTCCTGGTTCACCGAGCCGGCCGGCCTGGACAGCGCGCGGGTGCTGCGCGTCGGCAGCCCCTTCGACTATCCCGCGCATGCGCGGCTCTACGTCCCGCGCGGCTTCCCCAAGCCCAGCGAGCCCGATCACCCGCTGGAGGTGGCGGCAATGGCGGCGCGCTGTGCCCGCGCGCTGGGTGGCCGCACCTTTGTGCTGACCACCACCTTGCGCGCCTTGCAAAGCATCGGCGACGCCTTGCGCGAAGAGTTCGAGCGCGGCTTCGATGCGATCAAGGTGCTGGTCCAGGGCGCGGCGCCCAAGCGCTTGCTGCTGCAGCAGTTCATGGCCGACCCCTGTGCGGTGCTGGTCGGCTCGGCCAGCTTCTGGGAGGGCATCGATGTGCCCGGCGACGATCTGCAGTGCGTGCTGATCGACAAGCTGCCGTTCCCGCCGCCCAGCGACCCGCTGGTCGAGGCCCGCGTGCAGCGGCTCGAAGCCGCCGGCCGCAATGCCTTTGCCGAGTTCTTCATCGCCGAGGCCGCGATCGCGCTGAAGCAGGGCGGCGGCCGGCTGATACGCAGCGAGACCGACCGTGGCCTGCTGATCGTCTGCGATCCGCGCATGGCCGGCATGAACTACGGCCGGCGCCTGCGCGAGGCCTTGCCGCCGATGACGCGGCTGGCCAGCGAGGACGAGGCGCTGGACTGGCTGCGTCTGCTGGCCGCCGAGCGGGCGTAAGGGCGGGCGTAAAAAAGCCCGCTGCTGCGGGCTTGGTCTTCAGCGCTGCGGCTTACCAGACCTGCCACCAGGCGCGCTTCTTGCCGGCAAAGCCGGCGCTCAGATAGGCGCTGTCCGGAAAGTTCTGCTTCAGCACGCGCTCGGCGTCGTCGCGCAGCGGCTTCAGGTTCAGCTTCTCGTAGCTTTGCATCATGATGTAGAGCGCCTCCTCGGCCGACGGTGCGCGCTGGAACTCGGTCACCGCCTGCTGGGCGCGGTTGGCCGCCGCGACATAGGCGCCGCGGGTGTAGTAGTAGCGCGCCACATGGACCTCGTAGCTGGCCAGCGTGTTGGTGATGTAGTCGACGCGCAGGCGCGAGTCGTCGGCGTACTTGGAGTCGGGGAACTGCTCGGCGACCTGCTTGAAAGCCAGCAAGGCATCGCGCGAGGCCTGCTGGTCGCGCTCCGAGATGTCCTGGCGGGCCAGGCGGCCGAACAGGCCCAGGTCCTCGTTGAAATTGACCAGGCCCTTCAGGTAGAGCGCGTAATCCAGCGCCGCGCTTGACGGGTTGTTCTTGATGAAGCGGTCCAGCGTGACGATGGCGGCGGCGCGCTCGCCGCTGCGGTACTGGGCCCAGGCCAGATCGAGCCCGGCCTGCTGCGCCATCAGCGTGCCGGCGGCGCGGCCTTCGATGCGCTCCAGCGTCTTGATGCCGCGGTCGTAGCTGCCGCTGGCGATGTCGGCCTTGGCGTCTGCGTACAATTTGTCCAGATTGGCCTGCGAGTTCGGATCATCCGCCGGAGTGGAAGAGCAGGCCGCCAGCAAGGCCAGGGCGCCGGCCGCGACCAACGTGGCGAGCCGCGAGGCGGTTGCTGGGTTCGCCGGCGCCTGGAGGCGCTGCACGCAGTTTTCTGTCATGGTCCATGCCGGTGCCATGGCACCGAACTTCAGCTGAAATTGGAGAATTGATTATATGGTTCAGGCCTCGCCTGCCCTGGAGCTCTCGTCCGAGAGCGACGCCAGTGAAGAATTACAAGAACTCGAACAGGCGGAACAGCGCGAGGCCATGGTGGATGAGGCCGGCCATGGCCAGCGCCTGGACAAGTGGCTGGTGGCTCTGGCGCCGGAGTTTTCGCGCAACCATCTGCAGAGCCTGATCGAGCGCGGTCATGTGCAGATCAACGGCCAGGTCGCCACCAGCGCCTCGCGCAAGCTGCAGGCCGGCCAGCGCGTGCAGGTCGAGTTGCAGCCGACTGCCGAGAGCCGTGCCTTCCGTGCCGAGCCGCTGGCGTTGAACATCGTCTTCGAGGATGAGCATCTGATGGTGCTGGACAAGGCGCCGGCCATGGTTGTTCATCCGGCCGCCGGCAACTGGTCGGGCACGGTGATGAACGGCCTTCTGGCCCATCATCCGGCCGCCGCGACCCTGCCGCGCGCCGGCATCGTGCACCGCCTGGACAAGGACACCTCGGGCCTGATGGTGGTCGGCAAGACCCTGGAGGCGGTCACCGCGCTGACCCGCATGATCGCGGCCCGCGAGGTGCATCGCGAGTATCTGGCGCTGACCCACGGCCGGGTGCCGGAGCAGATGACGGTCGATGCGCCGCTGCGGCGTGATCCGGCCTCGCGGGTCAAGATGGCGGTGCTGTCCAGCGGCAAGCCCTCCCGCACCGACGTCTATGGCCTGGCCCAGACCGAGATCGAGAACCGCAGCTACAGCGCCGTGCACTGCGTGTTGCACAGCGGCCGCACCCACCAGATCCGCGTCCATCTGGCCAGCAAGGGCTACCCTCTGGTGTCCGATGCGCTCTATGGCGGCGCGCCGGCTTTCGGCCTGGCGCGCCAGGCCCTGCATGCGGCGCGGCTGAGTTTTGCCCATCCGATCCAGGGTCGGCCGCTGGTGTTTGATGCGCCGCTGCCACAGGATTTGGCCAATAGTTGGGCTTTGGCCGGGCTGCCGATGCCGGAGCTGCCGCCGTTGGCGGATTGAGCGCGCTACAATCGTGGCAACTTGGTTCAGCCGAGCGCGGCGGATGTCGTACCAATCCGCAGCGGCGCCTGGACCGAGGCCGTGCAGGCCATGCTCATCCCCGTGAGGGCTAGTTTGAAACCGCTCGGCCGATATGCCCCGCCTCCCATGCCGCTGAACAGGTCAGCCCCGGGGCCGGTTGCCCTGACCCGAACAGCCCGCTGAGAACAGCGACTCGATCAATGCCCGCCCGTACCGGTGAGCCAGCCGACAGCAGTCGATGAACACACAGGATGCAAAGCGCGTCCTCGAGACCGCGCTGATTTGCGCCCAGCAGCCGCTCACCTTGCGTGAGCTGCGTACCTTGTTTGCCGACGGCGTCGGCCCGGATACCGTGCGCAGCCTGCTGGACGAGCTGGTGCGCGACTGGGACGGGCGGGGCGTCGAACTGGTGGCGGTGGCCTCGGGCTGGCGCTTCCAGAGCCGACCGGAGCTGCGCGAGTATCTGGACCGCCTGCATCCGGAGAAGCCGCAGCGCTATTCGCGGGCCGTGATGGAGACGCTGGCCATCATTGCCTACCGTCAGCCGGTGACGCGTGGTGATATCGAGGACATCCGCGGCGTCGTGGTGTCCACACAAATTGTCAAACAGCTGGAGGACCGGGGCTGGATCGAGGTGATAGGCTATCGCGAGGCGCCGGGTCGTCCGGCCCTGTATGCGACGACCCGCCAGTTTCTCGATGACCTCGGGCTGTCCAATCTGGAGCAATTGCCCCTGTTGAGTGCCGGTGGCGAGCCGGGCCCCGAGTTGGGCCAGCTGCTGCAGGCACAGAGTTCGCTGCTGGAAGACGGCAGCCAAGAGGCGCAGGCTGCCAGCGCGCCTGCCGCCGCATCTGAATCCGAATCCGCGCCCATGGCTTCCCATGCGGGCGCTCCCGTTCCGGCTCTGCCGGACTCCGACCCTGAAGCCACCGAGAAGGTGCAAGCCGACGCATGAATTCCAACGACACCGATCCCAAGGCCGCCGAGGCCCCGAGCGACGCTCCCGAAGCCGCGCCGAAGCGACGCCGTGCGCCGGCGCGCGCCAAGGCCGAGGCCGTGGTCGAAGCAGCGGCGCCTGAGGCTGCGGCCGAGGCCAAGCCTGTGAAGCCGCGCGCACCGCGCAAGACGGCGGCCAAGAAGGTCGATGAGGCTGTGGCCGAATCGGTGATCGAGGCGGCGGCGCCGGTCGAGGCTGCCGTGGCCGAAGAGGCTGTGGTGACCAAACGCCGCGCACCTCGCAAGACGGCGCTCAAGACCGAATCGCTCGACGCAGCGCCGGTGCAGCTGACGCTGGAGGCGGCGCCTGTCGCCGAGCCGGTCGCTGTCGATGCCGGCGAGGCCCAGGAGTCGGCGGAGAGTGCCGAGGGCGCAGAGGGTGCCGAGTCTGCTGGCGAGCGCGAGCCGCGTGGCAACCGCAACCGCCGTCGTGGCCGCAAGGATCGCAATGAGGCTGCCGATGGTGCCGAGTCTCGCGAAGCCCGTGAGCCCCGTCCTCCGCGTCAGGACGCCGTCGCGCCCGAGCAATTGCAGGCCGAGACGGTCGAACGCTTTGCCCAGGTGCTGGCCGGCGAGTTCGATGCGGCCGATGAGGAGCCGGTGGCCGAGGTCGAGGAGCAGGAGGTCGAGACCAAGCGCGTGCTGGCGCCCGAGCCCGATGCCCCCAAGCTGCAGAAGGTGCTGGCCCAGGCCGGCATCGGCTCGCGCCGCGATATCGAGGACATGATTGCCGAGGGCAAGATCGAGGTGAACGGCGAGGTGGCCCATATTGGCCAACGCATCTCCTTCGGTGACCGCGTCCATGTGGCCGGCAAGCCGATCAAGGTGCGCATCTCGCCGCCGCCGCCGCGCATCCTGGCCTATCACAAGCCGACCGGCGAAGTGGTCAGCTTCAATGACCCGGAAGGCCGTCCCACCGTGTTCCGCCACCTGCCCAAGCTCTATCAGGGCAAATGGCAGTCGGTCGGCCGGCTGGATCTGAACACCGAAGGCCTGCTGCTGTTCACCAACTCGGGTGAGCTGGCCAATCAGCTGATGCACCCGCGCTTCGGCGTCGAGCGCGAGTACGCGGTGCGCGTGCTGGGCACGCTCAGCGACGAGCAGCGCAGCCGCCTGTTGGAAGGCGTGATCATCGAAGGCCAGAAGGCCGGCTTCAAGAGCATCGAGGACGGCGGCGGCGAGGGTGTCAATCGCTGGTATCGCGTGGTCATCACCGAAGGCCGCAACCGCGAGGTGCGCAAGCTGTTCGAGGCCGTTGGTCTGGTGGTCAGCCGCCTGATCCGCATCCGCTACGGCACCGTGGTGCTGCCGCGCGGCCTCAAGCGCGGCGTCTGGGTCGAGCTGGGCGAGGACGATGTGCGCGTGATCCGCCGACTGGCCGGTGGCCCGCAGCAGCCGCGGGACGCGCAGCGCGAACCGCGTGAGCCTCGCGACGGGCAGGCGCCGCGTGGCGAGCGCGGTGGCCAGCCGCGCAATGAGCGCGAGCGTGGCAACGAGCGCTCGAACAATCGCCGCAGCGACGGCCGCCAGGCCGGCGTCGGTCCGCGCCCGAGCCGTCCGGAGGCGCCGCGCGAGCGTGCGCCCGAGCGCCCGTCCGAGCGTTTCAATGAGCCGCGTGCCAACGAGCGCCCGGACCGCGACGACGAGGATGGTGACGATTTCATCCCGCGCAATATCAATCCGCTGGAGCAGACCTTCGACCGCCGTTTTGCGACCGGCAGCAAGCGCATTCCGCAGGGCTTCGGTGCCGGCGGCAGCGCTCAGGACCGGGGCGGCAACCGTGGCGGCGGCAACAAGGGCGGCCCGCGCGAGCCCGATCCGATGCAGACCTCGGTCGGCTATATCGGCGGTGATGCCTTTGTGCGCCGTGGTGGCGGCGGCGGTGGCCGCTCCGGCGGTGGTGGTGGTGGTGGTGGTGGTGGTGGTGGCCGCAGCGGCGGGGGCGGCGGTCGCTCCGGCGGCGGCGGTGGCCGTGGCGGCGGCTTTGGCGGCCGCAACCGTTGAGTTCCCGGTGCCGGCCTTCATGAGGCCGGCATCTTCAGGCATTACAATCCAAGGCTTTGCCAAGCCCCAAGATTTCAGGACATATTCAGGAGAATAACCATGGCTATCGAACGTACCCTTTCTATCATCAAGCCCGATGCCGTGGCGAAGAACGTCATCGGCCAGATCTACGCCCGCTTTGAAGGCGCCGGCCTGAAGGTGGTTGCCGCCAAGATGGCACATCTGTCGCGTGGCGAGGCCGAGGCCTTCTACGCCGTGCACAAGGCACGCCCCTTCTTCAACGATCTGGTGACCTTCATGATCTCCGGCCCGGTGATGATCCAGGCGCTGGAAGGCGAAGGCGCGATCCTGAAGAATCGCGATCTGATGGGCGCCACCGATCCGAAGAAGGCCGAGAAGGGCACGATCCGCGCCGACTTCGCCGACAGCATCGATGCCAACGCCGTGCACGGCTCCGACGCTGCCGAGACGGCCGCTCAAGAGATCGCTTTCTTCTTCCCCGGCATGAATGTCTACAGCCGTTAAGACGGCCCAATGCCTCTTGTGCTCTGGCCTTGAGGCTGGATCAAAGAGGTAAACAATGGACGCGGCCAACCTGCTCGGTTTGACGAACCTGCTCGGTTTCGATCTGGAGGGTCTGGCCGCGTACTGCGAGCAGCTGGGTGAGAAGCGCTTTCGCGCCACCCAGCTGTTTCGTTGGATCCATCAAAAAGGCGCATCTGACTTCACTCAGATGTCCGACCTGGCCAAGTCGCTGCGCGACAAGCTGGCCACCCGGGCGCACATTGCTGCGTTGCCGGTGATTTCCGAACATGTCTCGACCGACGGCACGATCAAGTGGCTGTTCGATGTCGGGGCTGGTGATGCGGTCGAAGCGGTGTTCATCCCCGAAGACGACCGTGGCACCCTGTGCATCTCCTCTCAGGCCGGCTGTGCGGTGGGCTGCCGCTTCTGCTCGACCGGCCACCAGGGCTTCAGTCGCAATCTGGACACGGCCGAGATCATCGCCCAGCTCTGGTTTGCCGAGCACAGCCTGCGCAAACGCCTGAATACCGAAGAGCGCGTCATCTCCAATGTCGTGATGATGGGCATGGGCGAACCGCTGCAGAACTACAGCGCCCTGGTGCCGGCGCTGAAGATGATGCTGGACGATCATGGCTACGGCCTGTCGCGCCGTCGCGTGACGGTCTCGACCTCGGGCGTCGTGCCGATGATCGACCGGCTGCGCGACGATTGCCCGGTGGCGCTGGCCGTGTCGCTGCACGCGCCGACCGACCCCTTGCGCGACCAGTTGGTGCCGCTGAACAAGAAGTACCCGATTGCCGAGCTGCTGGAGGCCTGCAATCGCTATCTGGACAAGGCGCCGCGCGACTTCATCACCTTCGAGTACTGCATGCTGGACGGCGTCAACGACACGCCGGAGCAGGCGCAGGAGTTGGTGGCGCTGTTGCGCGGCCATGTCTCCTGCAAGATCAATCTGATTCCCTTCAATCCCTTCCCGGCCTCGGGCCTGAAGCGCAGCTCGAACGAGCGCGTCAAGGCCTTTGCCGAGGTGCTGATACAAGCCGGCCTGATCACGACGATACGCAAGACCCGTGGCGACGATATCGACGCCGCCTGCGGTCAGCTGGCGGGCGAGGTACAGGACCGCACCCGTGCCCATGTGCGCATGGTGCGGGCGCCGGTCAGCGTGGTCCGCCCGAACCGCCCCGTCTAGCCCTCCCACCAACCTCGACACCCTCAATGAACCAGCTTCTGCAGCTTCCGGTCTTTCGTGCGGCAACGATGGCGCTGTTGCTGGCCCTGCTGGCTGCCTGTGCGGGCGGCCCGCGCGGTCAGACGGCCGAGGTGCGTACCGCCTCGGATCAGACCGATGCCGACCGCCGCGCTGCGGTGCGCATTGAGCTGGCCTACGGCTACTTCTCGCGCGGCCAGTACAGCACCGCGCTGGATGAGCTCAAGCAGGCCCTGCAGGCCAAGCCGGACATGCGCGAGGCCCTGAATTTGCGTGGCCTGGTCTATGCGGCGCTGGGCGAGATCCCGCTGGCCGAGGAGAGCTTTGCGCGCGCGCTGAGCCTGAATCCGCGCGACCCCGATACGCTGCACAACTACGGCTGGTTCCTGTGCCAGCAGCGCCGCTGGCCCGAGTCCTATGCCCAGTTCGATCTGGCGCTGGCCCAGCCGCAGTACCGCGGCCCCTCGCGCTCGCTGCTGGCCAAGGGCGTCTGCGAACTGGCGGCCGGCCAGTTGCCGGCCGCCGAGAAGACGCTGGCGCGCGCCTTCGAGATCGACCCGGGCAACCCGGCCATCGCCGTCAATCTGGCCGATGTGCTGTATCGCGGCGGGCAGTTCGAGCGGGCGCGCTTTTATGTGCGCCGCGTCAACGCCCAGCCCGAGCAAAGCAGCGCGCAAAGCCTGTGGCTGGCGCTGCGCATCGAGCGACGCCTGGGCAACAGCGCCTCGGTGGACGAGTTGAGCCAGCAGCTGCGCCGCGGCCATGCGCAGTCGCCCGAGGCGCTGGCCCTGGACCGGGGTCGATTTGATGAGTGAAGGGGAGCGCATGTCTTCGATCCTGAGCGAGGCCGAGGCCCCGCCGCTGGCCGTCCCAAGCCCGCAGAGCGCCGGCGCCTGGCTGCGTGCGGCACGCATGGCCCAGGGCCTGCACATCGCGGCGCTGGCGGCGCAGCTGAAGGTGCCGCAGGCCAAGCTGGAGGCCCTGGAGGCCGACCGCTACCAGGATCTGCCGGACCTGACCTTTGCGCGCGCGCTGGCCAAGGCCATGTGCCGGGTGTTGAAGGTCGATGCGGCGCCGGTGCTGGCGCTGCTGCCGCGCGGCGATGAGGCGGGCCTGGACCGCGTGTCGCGCGGGCTGAACCAGCCCTTCCGCGAGCGCCCGGGGCGCGAGGACTCGGTGTCGCTGGACTGGCTCAAGCGCCCGCTGGTGTGGGCGCCGGCCGGCCTCTTGCTGGCCGCGCTGCTGATCTATCTGCTGCCGACCCAGTGGCTGGGTTCGCTGGATTCCTTCGGTGAGGGCGCGATGGAGCAGGGTACGGCCCAGCCGGTGCCCGCGGCGCCGGCCGCCAGCGCGGATGCCGCGCCCGTGCCCGCCGAAACCACGGGCTCGGCCCCGGCCGCCATCGTCGCTGCGCAGACGATCACCGCCGCACCACTGGCTGCGCCGGTGGCGAGTGCGGCGCCGGTCGCCGTCAGCGCCAGCGCCAGCGCGCCGGTGCTGGCCGTCGGCCAGGTGCCGCTGAGCATCAAGACCTCGGCCGAGTCCTGGGTCGAGGTGGTCGATACCAAGGGTCAGGTCTTGTTTTCCAAGCTGATGCGCCCCGGCGAATCGGCCGCGCTGGCGGCCCAGCCGCCGCTGCGGCTGCGGGTGGGCAATGTCTCGGGCACCGAGATCACGCTGCGCGGTGCGGCCGTCGATCTGGCGGCGCAGGCCAAGGACAATGTCGCGCGACTGGAGTTGAACTGAACATGATTGACACGCAAAGCACGATTGCCCAGGCCATCGAGGCGGCCAACCCGGCCGCGCGCCGCTCGCGCCAGGCCACGGTGCGCTGGGGTTCGCGTCTCGTGACGGTGGGGGGCGCTGCGCCGGTGCGGGTGCAGTCGATGACCAATACCGACACGGTCGACGCGATCGGCACCGCCATCCAGATCAAGGAACTGGCGATCGCCGGCTCGGAGATGGTGCGCATCACCGTCAACACGCCCGAGGCCGCCGATGCGGTGCCGGCGATCCGCGAGCAGCTCGACCGCATGGGTATCGATGTGCCGCTGATCGGCGACTTCCATTACAACGGCCATCGCCTGCTGACCGAACACCCGGCGATGGCGCAGGCGCTGTCCAAGTACCGCATCAACCCCGGCAATGTCGGCAAGGGCGACAAGAAGGACCGCCAGTTCGCGATGATGATCGAGGCGGCGGTCAAGTATGACAAGGTCGTGCGCATCGGTGTCAACTGGGGCAGCCTGGACCAGGAACTGCTGGCCCAGATGATGGACGAGAACGCGCTGCGCGCCGAGCCCTGGGACGCCAAGCAGGTGATGTACCAGGCGCTGGTGCAGTCGGCCCTGAGCTCGGCCGACTATGCGCGCGAGCTGGGCCTGAACCCCGACAACATCATCATCAGCTGCAAGGTCAGCGGTGTGCAGGATCTGATCTCCGTCTATCGCGCGCTGGCCGCGCGCTGCGACTATGCGCTGCACCTGGGTCTGACCGAGGCCGGCATGGGCACCAAGGGCACGGTGGCTTCCAGCGTGGCCTTGGGCATCCTGGCCCAGGAAGGCATTGGCGACACCATCCGCGTCTCGCTGACCCCGCAGCCCGGCGAGTCGCGCACTCAGGAGGTGGTGATCGCCTCCGAGATCCTGCAGTCGCTGGGCCTGCGCGCCTTCAATCCCAGCGTCACCGCCTGCCCCGGCTGCGGCCGCACGACCAGCACCACCTTCCAGGAGCTGGCCAAGCAGATCGACGACTTCCTGCGCGCGCAGATGCCTGTCTGGCGCAGCAAGTACCCCGGCGTCGAGAACATGAAGGTGGCCGTGATGGGCTGCATCGTCAACGGCCCCGGCGAGAGCAAGCATGCCGACATCGGCATCAGCCTGCCCGGCACCGGCGAGGCCCCGGCTGCGCCCGTCTTCATCGACGGCGAGAAGGCCCTGACCCTGCGCGGCGAGAACATCGCCACCGAGTTCCACGCGCTGGTCGAGAACTACATCGAGAAGCGCTTCGGCGCCACGGCTTGAATCCATGACTGAGCAGAAGAAGATGCAGCCGCTGCAGGCGGTGAAGGGCATGAATGACATCCTGCCGCCGGAATCGGCGCGCTGGGAGTGGCTGGAGGCGAAGATGCGCAGCGTCTTGCAGCGCTATGGCTATCAGAATGTGCGCACGCCCATCGTCGAGCCGACGGCGCTGTTCGTGCGCGGCATCGGCGAGGTGACCGACATCGTCGAGAAGGAGATGTACGCCTTCGAGGACCGTGCCGACAAGCACGGCCAGGCCGAGCATCTGGCGCTGCGTCCCGAGATGACGGCCGGCGTGGTGCGGGCGATGATCGAGCACAGCTATCTGCGCGACTCCGGCCGGCGCCTGTACTACTTCGGCCCGATGTTCCGCCGCGAGAAGCCGCAGAAGGGCCGCTACCGGCAGTTCCACCAGATGGGCGTCGAGGCGCTGGGCTTCAATGGCCCGGACGTCGATGCCGAGGTGATACTGATGGGCAGCCGCCTGCTGCGCGAGCTGGGCCTGGTCGAGGACGAGCATGTGCGTCTGGAGCTGAACTGCCTGGGCTCGCCGGACGAGCGCCGTGCCCACCGCGAGGCCCTGATTGCGCACCTGGAGGCGCACAAGGAATTGCTGGACGAAGACAGCCAGCGCCGCCTCTACACCAACCCGCTGCGCGTGCTGGATACCAAGAACCCGGCGCTGCAGGAGATGGCCAATGCGGCGCCTCGGCTGCTGGACTTCCTCGGCGACGCCTCGCTGGCGCATTTCAACGGCGTGCGTGCCATCCTCGATGCGGCCGGCGTCAAGTACACGATCAACCCGCGCCTGGTGCGCGGCCTGGACTATTACAACCTGACCGTGTTCGAGTGGATGACCGACAAGCTCGGCTCGCAGGGCACGGTCTGTGGCGGCGGCCGCTATGACGGCCTGATCGAGCAGCTGGGCGGCAAGCCGGCGCCGGCGGTGGGCTTCGGCATGGGCCTGGAGCGCATGCTGCTGTTGCTGGAAGAGGTCGGTGCGCCGGTCGAGGTGCCGCAGCCGGATGCCTACGCCATCGTGCCCTCGGCCGAAGGCCTGCCGCAGGTGATGGTGGCGCTGGAGCAGCTGCGTGCCGCCGGCGTCTCGGTGGTCCTGCATCCGGGCCAGTCCAGCATGAAGTCGCAGTTCAAGAAGGCCGACGCCTCGGGTGCGGCCTTCGCGCTGGTGTTCGGTACCGACGAACTGGCCCAGGGCCTGGTGGCGGTCAAGCCGCTGCGCGACGCGGCGGCCGCTCAGTTCACCCGCAGCCTGGCCCAGGTGGCCGACTGGGCCGGCGAGCTGCGGCTCAACGCATAATCGCGGCTCATTCCTTCCCCCTCTTACAAGAACACTTTCCCTCATGGCGTCTCATCTCGATCTGGAAGAACAGGAACAGCTGGACCAGCTGAAGGCCTTTTGGAAGCGCTACGGCAACCTGATCACCTGGGGCCTGACCCTGGCGCTGACGGCATTCGCGGGCTGGAATGGCTGGAATTACTGGCAGCGCGAGCAGGCCGTCAAGGCCGCCGCGATGTTCGATGAGCTGGACCGCGGCGTGCAGGCCGGCGATGCCGAGCGCGCCGGGCGCGTCTTTGCCGATATGAAGGAGCGCTTCCCGCGCACCGCCTACACCGCCCAGGCGGCGCTGCTGGCCGCCAAGGTGCAGACCGACAAGGGCCAGCTGGATGCCGCCAAGGCCAGCCTGGCCTGGGCCGCCGAGTCGGCCGGCGAGGGTGAGTACCGCGATATTGCGCGTCTGCGTCTGGCCGGCTTGCAGCTCGATGCCAAGCAGTATGACGAGGCCGCCAAGACCCTGGATGGCGTCAAGTCGGCCGACTTTGCCGCGCTGGTGGCGGATCGCCGTGGCGACCTGGCCGTGCTGCAGGCCAAGCCGGATCAGGCCAAGACCGAGTATCTGAAGGCCTATGCCGCGATGGACAAGACCCTGGACTACCGCCGCCTGATCGAGGCCAAGCTGGCCACGCTGGGCGTGACCCCGCCCGATGAGGTGGCCGCCGCCGCATCCGGAGCCGCGAAATGAGGGCCGCCGTCAAACCGCTGAGTGGCCTGCTGCTGGCCGTCGCGCTGAGCGCCTGCTCGGTCTTCAATCCTTCCAACGCACCCAAGCCGGCGCCGCTGGAGGCCGTGGCTTCCGCGGGCGCCGAGCGCGTGGTCTGGAGCCTCAAGCAGGACGGCCTGCAGTTCCCGCTGTCGATCGCGACCGCCGGCCAGCAGTTCATCGTCGCCAGCTCGGACGGCGTCGTGCAGTCGCTGCAGGCCGACAGCGGCGCGCTGCTGTGGCGCGGCGAGGCCGGTGCCAAGCTCAATGCCGGCGTCGGCAGCGACGGGCGCTTTGCCGCCGTCGTGACCCGCAACAACGAGCTGGTGGTGCTGGACGCCGGCCAGCCGGTCTGGCGCAAGACGATGACCTCGACCGTGCGCGCCGCGCCGCTGGTGGCCGGCGAGCGCGTGTTCGTGCTGACGGTGGATCGCCAGGTGCTGGCCTTCGATGCGCTCGACGGCCGCCGCCTGTGGGACCTGCGCCGCCCCGGCGATCCGCTGACCTTGCTGCAGCCCGGTGTGATCGCGGCCTACAAGGACACGCTGGTGGTCGGGCAGGGCGCCCGTCTGGCCGGCGTCGATCCGCTGCGCGGCACCTTGCGCTGGGAGGCCAGCGTGGCCAACCCGCGCGGCACCAACGAGGTCGAGCGTCTGGCCGATCTGGTCGGCCCGCTGCTGCGCCAGGGCGAGATCCTGTGCGCCCGCGCCTTCCAGTCGGCGGTGGGCTGCGTCAATGCCGAGCGCGGCAGCGCGCTGTGGAGCCGCAATACCGGCGGCACCCAGGGGGTCGGCGGTGATGCCCAGTTCGTCTTCGGTGCCGATGGTTCGGACCGCCTGACCGCCTGGAAGATCGCCAACGGTGATGTGGCCTGGACGGCAGAGCAGTTCCTGAACCGCAAGCTCAGCGCGCCGCTGAGCATGGGCAGCAGCCTGCTGATCGGCGATTTCGAAGGCTATGTGCACATCGTCGCGCGCGACACCGGCAAGACCCGCGCGCGCCTGGCCACCGATGGTTCGCCCATCGTGGCCGCGCCGGTGGCCCTGGGTGGCACCGTGCTGGTTGCCACCCGCAATGGCGGTTTGTTTGCGATCAAGCCTGAATAAGGCCGAGCAAGCGCGCCGCTCAACGTCAGAGAAAAGAACAAGAAGATCATGAAACCCGTCATCGCCCTGGTCGGCCGCCCCAATGTGGGCAAGTCCACGCTGTTCAACCGCATGACCAAGAGTCGTGACGCCATCGTGGCCGACTTTGCCGGGCTGACCCGCGACCGCCATTACGGCGATGGCCGCCTGGGCGCGCGCGACTTCATCGTCATCGACACCGGCGGCTTCGAGCCCGACAGCACGACCGGCATCGTCAAGGAGATGGCCAAGCAGACCCGCCAGGCGGTGGCCGAGGCCGACGCGGTGGTCTTCGTCGTCGATGTGCGCACCGGCCTGTCGGGCCAGGATCAGGACATCGCGCGCTATCTGCGCCAGGCCAATAAGCGCATCTTCCTGGCCGTCAACAAGGCCGAGGGCATGAGCGAGTCGCCGCTGCTGGCCGAGTTCCATGAGCTGGGCATGGGCGAGCCGCATCCGATTTCGGCGGCCCATGGCCAGGGCATCCGCAGCCTGCTGGAGGCGGTGCTGGAGCTCTTCGAGTTCGAGGAGGACGAGGAGGCCGGGCCGGAAGAAGATGGCGTGATCCGCCTGGCCGTGGCCGGCCGCCCGAATGTCGGCAAGAGCACGCTGATCAACACCTGGCTGGGCGAGGAGCGCCTGGTGGCCTACGACATGCCCGGCACGACGCGCGATGCGATCTCGGTCGACTTCGAGCGCAACGGCCAGAAGTTCCAGCTGATCGACACCGCCGGCCTGCGCCGCAAGGGCAAGGTGTTCGAGGCGATCGAGAAGTTCTCGGTGGTCAAGACCCTGCAGGCGATTGCCGATGCCAATGTCGTGCTGCTGCTGCTGGACGCGACCCAGGGTGTGTCCGACCAGGACGCCCATATCGCCGGCTACATCCTCGACAGCGGCCGCGCAGTGGTGCTGGCCGTCAACAAATGGGATGCGATCGACAGCTACCAGCGCGAGCAGCTGCAGCGCTCGATCGAGCAGCGTCTGGCCTTCCTGAAGTTCGCGCCCATCCACAATATCTCGGCGCTCAAGCGCCAGGGCCTGGGCCCGCTGTGGAACGCGATGGCCGACGCCTACGCCTCGGCCTTCAAGAAGATGACCACGCCGGTGCTGACCCGCCTGATCCAGGAAGCGGTCGAGCACCAGACGCCCAAGCGCAGCGGCCATTTCCGGCCCAAGCTGCGCTACGCCCACCAGGGTGGCATGAATCCGCCCATCGTGATCGTCCACGGCAACTCGCTGGAGGGCATCACCGAGGTCTACAAGCGCTATCTGGAGGGCCGCATCCGCGCCCACTACAAGCTGACCGGTACGCCGCTGCGCATCGAGATGCGCTCGTCAAAGAATCCGTTCGCCGATAAAGAATAAAGACGATTCCGGCATTCGGGGCAACCCTGCTTTCCCTGTGTTAAGGTGGAAGCCTTCCAACCCAACTCCCCTTCCAACACGGAGCATATCGTGAGCAACAAAGGCCAACTCTTGCAAGATCCCTTCCTGAATCTGCTGCGCAAAGAGCATGTGCCGGTGTCCATTTACCTGGTCAACGGCATCAAATTGCAAGGGCATATCGAGTCCTTCGACCAGTACGTGGTCTTGCTGCGCAATACCGTGACGCAGATGGTTTACAAGCACGCCATTTCCACCGTGGTGCCCGGTCGCGCGGTGAATTTCCACGCTGCCGATGGCGGCGCCGGCGAAGCCACTTGAACGCGCGGGGCAGCAGCCCCATCGCAAAACCTTGAGTTCCTCCCCATCCTCCACGCTCGCGTCGCCGCCCTCTGAGGCGGCGCGCGCCATTCTCGTCGGCGTCGATTTCGGCCGTTCCTCGAGCTACGCATCGACCTTTGATCCCACCCTGGACGAGCTGGCCTTGCTGGCCGAATCGGCCGGCGACACGCCGGTGGCCAAGGTGATTGCGCGCCGGCAGGCGCCCGATGCGGCGCTGTTTGTCGGCTCCGGCAAGGCCGACGAGATCAAGCTGCTGGTGCAGGCGCACCAGGCGCACACGGTCCTGTTCGACCAGGCGATCTCGCCGGCCCAGCAGCGCAATCTGGAGCGCGTGCTCGGCGTGCCGGTGGCCGATCGCACCGCGCTGATTCTTGAAATCTTCGCGGCCCGGGCGCAAAGCCATGAGGGCAAGCTGCAGGTCGAGCTGGCGCGGCTGCAATACCTGGCCACGCGCCTGGTGCGGCGCTGGAGCCACCTGGAGCGGCAGAGCGGCGGCATCGGCATGCGCGGCGGCCCCGGCGAGGCCCAGATCGAGCTGGACCGCCGCATGATCGACGACCGCATCAAGGTCACCAAGGAGCGGCTCAGGAAGGTGCAGCGCCAGCGCACGACCCAGCGCCGTGCGCGCGAGCGCAACAGCGTGTTCCGCGTCTCGCTGGTCGGCTACACCAATGCCGGCAAGTCCACGCTGTTCAATGCGCTGGTCAAGGCGCGCGCCTATGCGGCCAACCAGCTGTTCGCGACCCTGGACACCACCACCCGCTCGCTGTACCTGGAGGCGGCCGGCGCCAGTGTCTCGCTGTCCGACACGGTGGGCTTCATCCGCGATCTGCCGCACAAGCTGGTCGAGGCCTTCAAGGCCACCTTGCAGGAGGCGGCCGAGGCCGATCTGCTGCTGCATGTGGTGGATGCCGCCAGCGCGACGCTGGACGAGCAGATGGTCGAGGTCGAGCGGGTGCTCGACGAGATCGGCGCCGCCGACATCCCGCAGATCCTGGTCTACAACAAGCAGGACATGCTGGACGAGAATCAGCGGCCGCGTGCGGCGCTGGACTGGATCGAGCGTCCGGGCGGCCTGCGGGTGCCGCGCGTGTTTGTCAGTGCGCTGACCGGCCAGGGCCTGGATGTGCTGCGGGCCCAGATCGTCGCGGCCATGGGCATCGTGCCGGCCGCAGACTTGAATGCGCAAGAGCTGACCCCATCTGAAGCAGGCGAAAGTGCGGATCAAAGTGCGGAAAATGCCGCCACCGCTCTACAACATCAATGACAGGCAAGAGCATGAATACCTTTGAGCCCGTGAGCGCCGCCCAGCCTGGGCAGCGACTCAGCGCCCTGGCGGCAGCCACGCGAGCCTTGATCGGCGGTCTGCTGCGCCGTGACTGGCGTGAGGGCCGCCATCTGAGCAATGGCCGCAACGATGGCCCGCCGGACCTGGACGAGCTCTGGCGCGACTTCAATCGCAAGCTCAGCGGCATGTTCGGCGGCAAGGGCGGCGGCAACAACACCCCACCCAGCGGCGGCGGTGGCAATGGCTTCCAGCCCGATATGAAGAGCGCCGGCATCGGTGTCGGCCTGATCGCCGGCGTGGTCGCGCTGGGCTGGCTGGGCAGCGGCTTCTACATCGTGCAGGAAGGCCAGCAGGCGGTCGTGACTTCCTTCGGCAAGTACAGCAAGACGGTCGATGCCGGCTTCAACTGGCGCCTGCCCTATCCCTTTCAGGCCAATGAAATCGTCTCGGTGACCCAGCTGCGCTCGGTCGAGGTGGGCCGCAATGCGGTGGCCCAGGCCACCGGCCTGCGCGACTCCTCGATGCTGACCCTGGATGAGAACATCGTCGACATCCGCTTCACCGTGCAGTACCGGCTGAAGGATTCGCGCGAGTACCTGTTCGAGAACCGTGGCCCCGACGAGGCGGTGATCCAGGCGGCCGAGTCGGCCGTGCGCGAAATCGTCGGCAAGAGCAAGATGGACTCGGTGCTCTACGAGCAGCGCGATGCGATCGCTGCCGAGCTGGCCAAGTCGGTGCAGAACCAGCTGGACCGGCTCAAGGCCGGCATCCTGGTGGCCAATGTCAATGTCCAGAACGTGCAGGCGCCCGAGCAGGTGCAGGCCGCGTTCGACGATGCCTTCAAGGCCGGCGCCGACCGCGAGCGCCTGAAGAACGAAGGCCAGGCTTATGCCAACGACGTGATCCCCAAGGCCCAGGGCACCGCCGCTCGCTTGCGCGAGGAGGCCGAGGGCTACAAGTCGCGCGTGGTGGCGCAGGCCGAGGGTGATGCACAGCGCTTCAAGAGCGTGCTGACCGAATACCAGAAGGCGCCGGCGGTGACCCGCGACCGCCTCTACATCGACACGATGCAGCAGGTCTACTCCAATGTCAGCAAGGTGATGGTGGACAGCCGCAACGGCTCCAACCTGCTTTATCTGCCGCTGGACAAGCTGATCCAGCAGGCCGGCGGCACCGTGACCGCCTCGGTGCCGACGCCGGCCGCCGTGCCCGACAGCACGACGCCGAGCGGCAATGCCGATGTGCGTTCGCGCGACGGTCTGCGCAGCCGTGACCGTGACGGTCGTTGAGGCAAGGAAGACAACACTATGAATCGCATTGCCTCCATTGTTGCCGGCGCCCTGATCGCCTTCATGCTGGCCAGCTCGACCCTGTTCATCGTTGACCAGCGCCAGTTCGCCGTGGTCTATGCGCTGGGTGAGATCAAGGAAGTGGTCACCGAGCCGGGTCTGAAGTTCAAGATGCCGCCGCCGTTCCAGAACGTGGTGTTCCTGGATCGCCGCATCCAGACCCTGGACAGCCCCGATTCGCGCGCCATCTTCACGGCCGAGAAGAAGAGCCTGGTGATCGACTGGCTGGTCAAGTGGCGGGTTTCCGAGCCGCGCCAGTTCATCCGCAATAGCGGCACCGACATGCGCAATGTCGAGACCCGGCTGAGCCCCATCGTGCAAGCCGCCTTCAACGAGGAAGTGACCAAGCGCACCGTGCTGGCCGTGCTGGCCACCGAGCGCGAGAAGGTCATGACCGATGTGCTCAAGCGCCTGGAGGACGAGGCCAAGCAGTTCGGTATCGAGGTGGTGGACGTGCGCATCAAGCGCGTCGATTTCGCCGCCAACATCACCGACTCGGTCTACCGCCGCATGGAGTCCGAGCGCAAGCGCGTCGCCAACGAGCTGCGCTCGACCGGCGGCGCCGATGGCGAGAAGATCCGCGCCGACGCAGATCGTCAGCGTGAGGTCATCGTGGCCGAGGCCTACCGCGATGCGCAGAAGATCAAGGGTGAGGGCGACGCCAAGGCCTCGGCCCTGTATGCCGAAGCCTTTGGCCGCGATCCGCAGTTTGCCCAGTTCTATCGCTCGCTGGAGGCCTATCGCTCGAGCTTCCGCAACAAGTCGGATGTGATGGTGGTCGACCCCAGCAGCGACTTCTTCAAGGCCATGCGCGGTGGTGGCCCTGCGGCGCCCGCCAAGAGCGGCAAATAAGCCGAGCTCATGGGCGACGCCTTGCTGGGCGCGCTGGCCCTGATGCTGGTGATCGAAGGGCTGCTGCCCTTCATCAACCCCGGCGCCTGGCGGCAGGTGTTCGCCCGCATGCTGGCGATGAGCGACGGGCAGATCCGCTTCGTCGGTCTGTCCAGCATCATCGCCGGCCTGCTGCTGCTCTACGCCTTCTGGGGCTGATCCGCTGCCGCGCTCGGGCTTTCGCCGGGCGGTCGCACGGGACCGGTACAATGCCGTTTTTAACCGCCCCCTGAACTCCATGTCCTCTGCTTGGCTGCTGCCCGAGCACATCGCCGACGTGCTGCCTTCCCAGGCGCGCCGCATCGAAGAGTTGCGCCGCGAGTTGCTGGATATGGCGCGTACCTACGGCTGTGAGCTGGTGATGCCTCCCTTGCTGGAGCATCTGGATTCGCTCTTGTCCGGCACCGGCCGTGAGCTCGATCTGAAGACCTTCAAGCTGGTCGATCAGCTCTCCGGTCGCAGCCTCGGCGTACGCGCCGACACCACCCCCCAGGTGGCCCGCATCGATGCCCATCTGCTGAACCGCGCCGGCGTGACCCGCTTGTGCTACTGTGGTCCGGTGCTGCATACCCGGCCGGCTGGCCTGCACGCGACACGCGAGCCGCTGCAGTTTGGCATCGAGATCTATGGCCATGCCGGCCTGGAGGCCGATCTGGAGGTGCAGGAGTTGGCGCTGGATGCCTTGCAGCGCGCTGGCGTGCGCGATATCGCGATCGATCTGGGCGATGCACGTCTGGTTCAGGGCCTGCTCGGTGAGGTGCAGCCGGCACCGGCGGTGCTGAACGACATCGTCGCGGCGCTGGCGGCCAAGGACGCGGCCGCGCTGCGCCTGCTGACGCGCGAGCTGCCGGCTGCGGCCGGGGAGGGCCTGCAAGCCCTGCTGTCGCTGTATGGCGGCATCGAGGTGCTGGCGCAGGCGCGCGAGCGCCTGCCCAGGACGCCGGCCGTCACGGCGGCGCTGGACGATCTGCAATGGCTGGCCACGCATCTGCAGCAGACCCATCCCGAGGTCAGCCTCGGCTTCGATCTGGCCGATCTGAGCGGCTATGCCTACTACAGCGGCGTGCGCTTCGCGCTCTATGCCGCCGGCTCCAGCGACGCGGTGCTGCGCGGCGGCCGCTATGACGAGGTCGGCGCGGTGTTCGGCCGGCGCCGTCCGGCCGTCGGCTTCAGCCTGGATCTGAAGGTGCTGGTGGCGCTGAGCCCGGCCAGTGCGCTGCGTGCGGCGGTGCGGGCGCCCTGGGGCGAGGACGCGAGTCTGCGCGCGGCGGTCCGCCGGCTGCGCGAGCTGGGCGAGACGGTGGTGTGCATGCTGCCTGGGCATGAGCACGAAGGCGACGAATTCGACTGCGACCGCGAACTGGTGCGCGTCGACTCTCAGTGGGTGGTGCGCGCGCTCTGAGCCGCGTGTCGCCGAAACAAACTTAGCGAGCGGGTTTTTTATGACGAACAGCGAAATAGCGCGCGGCCGTAATGTGGTCGTTGTGGGCACCCAGTGGGGTGACGAAGGCAAGGGCAAGGTGGTCGACTGGATGACCCCGCACGCCCAGGGCGTGGTGCGCTTCCAGGGCGGCCACAACGCCGGCCATACCTTGGTGATCAAGGGCGTGAAGACCGCGCTGCAACTGATCCCCTCGGGCATCATGCGCGACGGCGTGGCCTGCTATATCGGCAACGGTGTGGTGCTGGACCCGACCCATCTGCTGGGCGAGATCGAGCGCCTGGAGAAGGCCGGCGTCGAGGTGCGTTCGCGCCTCTACATCTCAGAGTCCTGCCCGCTGATCCTGCCTTTCCATGTCGAGGTCGACAAGGCCCGCGAGGCGCTGCGCGAGAGCAGCGGCAGCGGCAAGATCGGCACCACCGGCAAGGGCATCGGCCCGGCCTATGAGGACAAGGTCGCGCGTCGCGCGTTGCGCGTGCAGGACCTGAAGCATCCCGAGCGTTTCGCGAAGAAGCTCAAGGAGCTGCTGGAGCTGCACAACTTCGCGCTGACCGGCTACCTGAAAGGCACGGCGCTGGAGTTCCAGCCGATCTACGACCAGGCCATGAAGATGGCCGAGGTGCTCAAGCCCATGATGGCCGACGTGGGCTATCTGATCCACAAGGCCCACCAGGCCGGCGCCAACATCCTGTTCGAAGGCGCACAAGGTACCCTGCTGGACATCGACCACGGCACCTACCCCTATGTGACCTCGAGCAACTGCGTGGCCGGCAATGCCGCCGCCGGCGCCGGCGTCGGACCGCAGATGCTGCACTACATGCTGGGCATCACCAAGGCCTACACGACGCGCGTCGGCTCGGGCCCGTTCCCGACCGAGCTGGAGTGGGAGAAGGAAGGCACGGTCGGCTATCACCTGGCCACCGTCGGCCAGGAGCGTGGCACCGTGACCGGCCGCGCCCGCCGCTGCGGCTGGCTCGACGCCGCCGCACTGAAGCGCTCCATCATCATCAACGGCATCAGCGGCCTGTGCATGACCAAGCTGGACGTGCTGGACGGCCTGGCCGAGGTCAAGATGTGCATCGGCTACGAGCTCAACGGCCAGATGATCGACATCCTGCCGCTGGACGCCGACGACATCCTGGCCTGCAAGCCGGTGTTCGAGACCTTCCCGGGCTGGACCGAAACGACTTTCGGCATGACCGACTGGGATGCGCTGCCGCTGAATGCGCGCCGCTATCTGGAGCGCGTGCAGGAGGTCATCGGCGCGCCGATCGCGATGGTCTCGACCGGCCCCGACCGCGACCACACCATCGTGCTGCGCCATCCCTACCAGGCCTGAGCCTGAAACCCTCAAGACCTGACCCCATAAGGAGAAAAACCCCATGTTGACCGACGACGGCAAGCATTTGTACGTGTCCTGGGACGAATACCACATGCTGATCGAGCGCCTGGCGCTGAAGGTCCATGCGTCCGGCTGGGAGTTCGACCAGATCCTGTGCCTGGCCCGTGGCGGCATGCGCCCCGGCGATGTGCTGTCGCGCGTGTTCGACAAGCCGCTGGGCATCATGTCGACCAGCTCCTACCGTGCCGAGGCCGGCACGATCCAGGGGCGGCTGGACATCGCAAAATACATCACGATGCCCAAGGGCGAGCTGGCCGGCCGCGTGCTGCTGGTCGATGATCTGGCCGATTCGGGCGTGACCCTGCGCGCCGTGGTCGAGCGCCTGCGCGGCATGCCCTCGATCAGCGAGCTGCGCTCGGCGGTGATCTGGACCAAGGGTGTGTCCAGCTACACGCCGGACTACTATGTCGAGATGCTGGAGACCAGCCCCTGGATCCACCAGCCTTTCGAGGAGTACGACGATTTGCGGCCGGACGCGCTGGCCAAGAAATTCGCCGTCTGAGACTCTGGGCCCGACGATACCGATGACAGCCAAGCCGACCTCGCAAGCATGCCGGGTCGGCTTTGTTGTATCTGCGCGCCGCTGCGCCGTACTCGGTGGCTCGGGCTCGTTCGGAAATGAAAAAGGCCAGCACAATGTGCTGGCCTTTTATGTTTGGTGCCCAGGAGAGGACTCGAACCTCCACGGAGTTACCCGCTAGTACCTGAAACTAGTGCGTCTACCAATTCCGCCACCTGGGCTTTCAGGAAAGCAAGGATTCTATCATCAAAAATATCAAGTCCTCAAGCGCCACGCAGAGTGCGGGCGCAACGAATGCGGCGCTGCTCAGCGAGGTCGAAGGCACGGTGCAAGGCCACCGCGACGGGCACGGCTTTCTGCTGCCCGATGACGGGCCGCCGGACATCTACCTGTCCTCGCAGGAAATGCATGCGGTGATGCACGGCGACCGCTTGCGCGTGCGCATCGTGCGCATGGACAAGCGCGGCCGACCCGAGGGCCGGGTGCTCGAGATCCTGGAGCGCAAGAAGCGGCCCATCATCGGCCGCTTGCTGCTGGAGTCGGGCATCTGGATCGTGGCGCCGGAAGACCGGCGCATGGGCCAGGACATCCTGATCCCGAAGAACGGCATCGCCAATGCGGTGGCCGGTCAGGTGGTGGCGGTCGAGTTGACCGAGCCGCCATCGCTGTATTCGCAGCCGGTCGGTCGCGTGGTCGAGGTGCTGGGCGAGATTGACGATCCCGGCATGGAGATCGAGATCGCGGTGCGCAAATACGATGTGCCGCATGCCTTCAGCGCCGAAACCCTGGCGCAGGCCGCCAAGCTGCCCGACCGCTTGCGCGCGGTGGACCTGAAGCAGCGTGTCGACCTGCGCGATGTGCCGCTGGTGACCATCGACGGCGAGGATGCGCGAGACTTCGATGACGCCGTCTACTGCGAGCCGCACAAGCAGGGCCGTGGCAAGAATGCCTTCAGCGGCTGGCGCCTGCTGGTCGCGATCGCCGACGTCAGCCATTACGTCAAGCCCGGCGAGCCGCTGGACCACGATGCCTACGAGCGCGCCACCTCGGTCTACTTCCCGCGCCGCGTGATCCCGATGCTGCCGGAGAAGATCTCCAACGGCCTGTGCTCGCTGGTGCCTTATGAGGACCGCCTGTCCATGGTCTGCGACATGCTGGTCACCCAGGAGGGGGTCACGCATGCCTATCAGTTCTACCCGGCGGTGATACGCTCGCACGCGCGCTTCACCTACACCGAGGTGGCCTCGGTGCTGGCCAATACCCATGGCCCGGAAGCCGCCAAGCGCAAGGAGTTGGTGCCGCATCTGCTGCATCTGCACGAGGTCTATCGCGCGCTGCTGGCGGATCGCAAGAAGCGGGGTGCGGTGGATTTCGAGACCACCGAGACGCAAATCATCTGCGACGACAACGGCCGCATCGAGAAGATCGTGCCGCGCACCCGCAACGAGGCCCACCGTCTGATCGAGGAGGCCATGCTGGCCGCCAATGTCTGCGCGGCCGATTTCATCGCCGGCGCCAAGCACCACTCGCTGTTTCGCGTCCACGAAGGTCCGACGCCGGAGAAGCGCATCGCGCTGCAGGCCTATCTGCGCGCCTTGGGCATCGGTCTGGGCATCAGCGACGACCCCAAGCCCGGCGAGTACCAGGCCATCGCCGCAGCGACCAAGGACCGGCCCGACGCCCAGCAGATCCACAGCATGCTGCTGCGCTCGATGCAGCAGGCCGTCTACACCTCGGCCAATGCCGGCCATTTCGGTCTGGCTTACCAGGCCTACACCCACTTCACCAGCCCGATCCGGCGCTATCCCGACCTGTTGGTGCACCGGGTCATCAAGGCCATGCTGGGCGGCAAGCGCTATCTGCTCGATGCGGCCAAGATGAATGTGCCGATGCCGGCACAGCGCCCCGGCCGCGCCAAGCCCGTCAATCCGGCCACGGTCAGCAATGATCTGGAGCGCTGGGAGGTCGTCGGTGCGCATTGCAGTGCCAACGAGCGTCGTGCCGACGAGGCCTCGCGCGATGTCGAGGCCTGGCTCAAATGCCGCTATATGCGAGAGCATCTGGGCGAGGAGTTCAGCGGCACCGTCAATGCGGTGACCAGCTTCGGTCTGTTCGTGCAGCTCGATGCCCTCTATGTCGAGGGCCTGATCCACATCACCGAGCTGGGTGGCGAGTACTACCGCTTCGACGAGGTGCGCCAGGAGCTGCGCGGCGAGCGCACCGGCATCCGCTACGCGACCGGCGCCAAGGTACGCGTGCAGGTCAGCCGGGTCGACCTGGACGGCCGCAAGATCGACTTCCGTCTGGTGCAGGACACGGACGAGGCGCGCCTGGTGGCACGGGCACTGCGCGACAAAGGCGCCAGCGACCGGGCCGCAGCGCTCGCGCCCGAATCGGCCAGCGAGGCGCTGGAGCAGGTGCGTCGCCAGGACCGTGAGCTCAAGGCCGAGCTCAGGGCGGGGCGCAAGGCGGGCGGCAAGAGCGGAGGCAAGGGCGCCAAGTCGGCGGCCCACCCGGTCAAGGCGGCGCGCAAGACGGCGCGCGCCGGCGGCGTCAAGAGCACCGAGACGCGCAAGCGCCGCTGAGCGGCCTCAGTCGCTGGCGTGCAGCGCGTGCATGCCCTCGATCAGATCGGCGGCCCTCAGCGGGCCGCCTTTTTGGGCGTCGCCCGCCAGCCCGTGCCAGCAGGCGGCGGCGCAGGCGAGGGTGTGAGTGGCGGCCGGGTCGTCGCCGCGATATTGCGCCCACAAGCCGCCCAGCCAGCCGGCCAGCACATCGCCGGTGCCGGCTGTCGCCAGCGCCGCACTGCCGCTGCCGTTGATGGCCGGCACTTGCTGCGGGCTGGCGATCACCGTGCCCGAGCCCTTCAGCAGCACGGTGCAGCCGAATTCCAGGCTCAGCGCCTGTGCGGCGCCGAGCCGGTCGGCCTGTACCTGGGGGGTATCGGCCTGCAGAAGTCGTGCAGCCTCCAAGGGGTGTGGGGTCAGCAGGCTGGGGTGACCCAGGCTCTGGCGCCCGCGCAGCAACTGGCGCAGATGGGCGTCGGCGGCGATGGCATTGAGCGCGTCGGCATCCAGCACCAGGCGGCGGGCGTGCCGCAGCAGATCGGGCAAGGGGGCCGCGATCGCCGCGCCGCCGCCGCAGCCTGCCACCACGATATGGTGCTGCCAGCTGTCCGGGAACTGCAGCAGTGATTCCGACCAGTTCATCAGCTCGGGCCGGTCCTGCGGCGCGGCGACCCCGGCCTCGGCCTGCAGCAGGCAGGCGTAGACGCGGCCGGCGCCCGCCGCCAGGGCCGCGCGCGCCGCCAGCCAGGCGGCGCCGCGCATGCCGGCGGCACCGCCGACCACCAGCACATCGCCCCAGCTGCCCTTGTGGCTGGCGTGCCCGCGCGGTCCGCTGAGTCGCCGCCAGTCGCGCAAGGCCTGCCGCCCCAGCAGCTGCGCATCGGCGCTGCCGGCCGGTAGGTGGCCCAAATCGTCCCACCAGATCTCGCCGCACAGGCTGCGGCCCTCGGCCGTGAACAGGCCGGGCTTCAAGCTCAGCAGCGCCAGCGTGTGCTGCGCCTGCACGCTCAGCGAGGCCCGGCCGCTGTCGCCATCCATGCCGCTGGGCAGGTCCACCGCCAGCGTCGGCGCAGGGTGGTGGTTGATCAGGCGAATCGCTTCGGCGACGGCGCCGTCGGGAGTGCGGCTCAGTCCCATACCCAGCAGGGCGTCGATCAGTAGATCGGCCTTGGGCGGGCTGGTCGGCAGCACCGTCTCGATCGCCAGGCCGGCCGCCTGCGCCTGCTGCAAAGCCCAGCCGGCATCGGGTGGCGCGGCGCGGCCGGCAGTGCTGCACAGGCTGATGCGCACCTGCTTGCCGGCGGCCTGCAGCAGCCGGGCGGCCACCAGGCCGTCGCCGCCGTTGTTGCCGGGCCCGCACAGCAACCAGATCTGGCGGGCATGCGGTTGCAGTGCCAGCGCCAGCTTGGCGATGGCGGCGCCGGCGCGCTGCATCAGCTCGTGAGGTCGGGTCGCCTGCAAGGCCTGGGCCTCGATCGTGCGGCTGCTGGCCGTGCGATGCAGCGGCAGGTGCTCGAGCGATCGCAGGGCGGGGCGCATGAGGGCAGATTAGCGCAAACGGCCGATGTCCAGGCCCTCGACATCGACGCCCGGTGATAGCCCCGCGAGCTGATCGGCCAGCACGCGCGCCGAACCGCAGGCCAGCGCCCAGCCGCTGCTGCCGTGGCCGAGGTTCAGCCAGACGCCGGCCGCGCCGCTGGCGCCCAGCACCGGCGGGCCGTCGGGCAGCATCGGGCGAGCACCCTTCCAGCGCTGCGTCTGCGTTGTGTGCGTGGCGCCGGGAAACCAGTCGTGCAGCACCTTGTGCAGGGTGGCGATGGACTTGGCATTGAAGGTGGCCGGATCGCCGCCCAGCTCGGCGCTGCCGGCCACGCGCACGCGCTGGCCGATACGGCTGATCGCGACCTTGTAGCGCTCGTCCATCAGGCCGGCGCGCGGCCCCAGATCGGGGTGGGCCTCGAGCTGGCGCAGCGGCGCGGTGATCGAGTAGCCGTGCACGGCGGCCAGCGGCAGCTTCAGGCCCAGTGGGCGCAGCAGCGTGGCCGAGCCCATCGCGGCGCAGACGATGATGGCATCGAAGCGCTCCTGCTGCGGCTCGATGGGCTGGGGCAGGGTGGACGGACCTTCGCGGCTGGCGGCCTCGTTGCGCACGATCTGACCCTCGTCGGGTGGCGTGTACTCATGCACCAGCAGCGGCGCGCTGCCCGGCTCGATGCGGCGCACCGTCGTGTGGAAACGAAAGCGCACGCCCAGACGCTGGGCCTCACCGCGCAGCAGATGGGTGAACTGGCGGCAGTTGCCGACCTCGTCCTGCGCCAGATGAATGCCGCCGGCCAGTGCGGTGTCCGGATTCAGGCCGGGCTCGACGGCCCGGCATTGAGTGGCGTCCAGCAGCTTGTGGGCCACACCGAGCTCGCCCAGCAGTTGCAGGCCCGGCTGGGCCGCGGCCAGCTCGCGCGCGCTGCGCAGCAGCACCAGATAGCCGTCGGCGCGCTCGTAGTCCAGCTGCAGCTGCTGGCGCAGCATGCGCAGGCGCTCGGCGCTGTAAGCCGCCAGCCCATGCATGCGGCGCCGGTTCGTGGCATGGGTCTTGGGCTTGCAGGCCCGCCACCAGCGCCACAGCCAGGCCAGTGTGGCGGCGCTGGGCGGGCCGCCCAGCCGCGCCGCGGCATGGCTGGCGAACAGCTGGCGCAGCAGCTTGCCCGGCATGCCCGGTGCGGCCCAGGGGCCGACATAGCCGGGCGCGACGATGCCGGCGTTGGCAAAGCTGGTCTCGGCCGCGACGCTGCCGCTGCGCTCGAACACGGTGACCTCGTGGCCGTCCGCGCCGAGCTCGTAGGCGGTGCTGACGCCGATGATGCCGGCGCCTATGACTGCGATGCGCATCTCAGCCTCCCCGCTTCTGATCGGCGGGCTCGGCGGCCACAGGTTCTTGCATCGCGTCGGCGGCTCGCACGGGGCCGCTGTGCAGGCCTTGCGGGGCGCCGCTCAGGTTGTGGGGCATGGGTCGTGTATACTCTTTGGGTTTTGCTGTTTGCGAGTCTGCTCATCCGGGCGGGAGGCAACGCAAAACTAATCGCAAACCGGCTATCGAAAGGTGTTGCTGCTGCTTGAAGTGTGCAGGGCAATTCGAGCCGGATTTTAGACACAACCTTCGGAGTTACCCATGTCCGTTACGATGCGTGAAATGCTGGAAGCCGGCGTCCACTTTGGTCACCAAACCCGCTTCTGGAACCCCAAGATGGCCCCGTATATCTACGGCCATCGCAACAAGATTCACATCATCAACCTCGAGAAGACGCTGCCCGCGTTCGAAGAGGCGATGAAGTTCGTGCGCCAGCTGTCCGCCAAGCGCGGCACCGTGCTGATGATCGGCACCAAGCGCCAAGCCCGTGAAGTGATCGCCCTGGAAGCCCAGCGCGCCGGCGTGCCTTATGTCGACCAGCGTTGGCTGGGCGGCATGATGACCAATTTTAAGACGGTCAAGGGCTCGCTGAAGAACCTGAAGGACATGCAAGCCCAGGTCGACGCCGGCACCCAGCCCGCGATCAAGAAGGAAGCGCTGATGTTCCAGCGTGACCTGGCCAAGCTGGAAAAGAACATCGGCGGCATCCAGGACATGGGCGCCCTGCCGGACGCGATCTTCGTGATCGACGTCGGCTATCACAAGATTGCCGTGGCCGAAGCCAAGAAGCTGGGCATTCCGGTGATCGGCGTGGTTGACACCAACCACTCGCCCGAAGGTATCGACTACGTGATCCCCGGCAACGATGACTCGGCCAAGGCCGTGGCCCTGTACGCCAAGGCCGTGGCCGACGCGGTGCTGGAAGGCCGTGCCAACGCCGGCAACGAGCTGGTGCAAGCCGTGGCCCCGGCCGGCGACGAGTTCGTGGAAGTCAGCGAAGGCGCTTAAGCCTTCAGCGCCTAGGTGAGAGGGGGCTGAGTTCAGCCCCCTTTTTTCAAAGCAAATGCAAAAGGGTGCGGTGGGGCGAAAGCACACGGCGCTCGCAAGAAACGGAGAAAGAAAATGGCTGCTATTACCGCAAGCATGGTCGGCGAGCTGCGCGCCCGCACCGATGCACCGATGATGGAATGCAAGAAGGCCCTGACCGAAGCCGAAGGCGATCTGGTCCGTGCCGAGGAAATCCTGCGTGTCAAGCTGGGCAACAAGGCCGGCAAGGCTTCGTCGCGCGTGACCGCCGAAGGCGTGGTTGCCACCGCCGTGGTCGGTGCCAATGGCGCGCTGCTGGAAGTCAACTGCGAGACCGACTTCGTCTCGAAGAACGACGCCTTCCTGGCTTTCGTCAACGCCTGTGCCGGCCTGATCGCCGAGCAGGCGCCGGCCGACGTGGCCGCGCTGTCGGCCCTGCCGCTGTCGCAAGAAGGCTTCGGCCCGACCGTGGAAGATGTGCGCAAGGGCCTGATCGGCAAGATCGGCGAGAACATGTCGATCCGCCGCTTCCAGCGCTACGCCTCGGGTGCCAAGCTGGCTTCCTATCTGCACGGCACCCGCATCGGCGTGGTGGTCGAGTTCGACGGTGACGAAGTCGCCGCCAAGGACGTCGCCATGCATATCGCCGCGATGAAGCCGGCCGCGCTGTCGTCGGCCGATGTGCCGGCCGAGCTGGTCGAGAAGGAGCGCAAGATCGCTGCCGAGAAGGCTGCCGAGTCCGGCAAGCCGGCCGACATCGTCGCCAAGATGGTCGAGGGTTCGGTGCAGAAGTTCCTGAAGGAAGTCTCGCTGCTGGACCAGGTCTTCGTGAAGGCCGCCGACGGCAAGCAGACCGTGGGCGCGATGCTCAAGGACAAGGCCACCACGGTGAAGGGCTTCACCCTGTACGTGGTGGGTGAGGGCATCGAGAAGAAGGTGGACGACTTCGCCGCCGAGGTGGCCGCTCAGGTGGCCGCCGCCAAGGGGCAGTAAGCCCCGGCAGAAATAAAGGGCGCCAGTGGCGCCCTTTACACTTGTGCCCGCGACTTTGGACCCACGAGGTCTGGAAGAATCGCGGCACTCAACAGCATTGACGAGGTAAGAATGCCCGCGCATAAACGCATCCTGCTCAAACTCTCCGGCGAGGCCCTGATGGGCGACGACGCCTACGGCATCAACCGCGCCACCATCGTGCGCATGGTGCAGGAGGTGCGGGAGATCACGCAAATGGGCGTCGAGGTGGCCGTCGTGATCGGCGGCGGCAACATCTTCCGCGGCGTCGCCGGCGGCTCGGTGGGCATGGATCGCGCCACCGCCGACTACATGGGCATGCTGGCCACGGTGATGAATTCGCTGGCCCTGGCCGACACGATGCGCCAGGAAGGCATGACGGCCCGCGTGATGTCGGCCATCGCGATCGAACAGGTGGTCGAGCCCTATGTGCGCCCGAAGGCCTTGCAATACCTCGAAGAAGGCAAGGTGGTGATCTTCGCGGCCGGCACCGGCAACCCCTTTTTCACGACCGATACCGCCGCCGCGCTGCGTGGCGCCGAGATCGGCGCCGAGATCGTGCTGAAGGCCACCAAGGTGGACGGTGTCTACAGCGCCGACCCCAAGAAGGACCCGAACGCCACGCGCTACTCGCGCATCAGCTTCGACGAGGCCATCGCCAAGAACCTGCAGGTGCTGGACGCCACTGCCTTCGCGCTGTGCCGCGACCAGAAGCTGCCGATCAAGGTGTTCAGCATCTTCAAGCCGGGTGCGCTCAAGCGCGTCGTGATGGGCGAAGACGAAGGCACGCTGGTCCACGTGTGAGGCGGGCCCCGCGTTAGAGACTAAGACAGAGCAAGGTCAAGAATCATGAGCACTGCAGATATCAAGAAGACGGCCGAACAGAAGATGGCCAAGTCGGTGGAGTCCTTCAAGAGCGAGTTGCAGAAGATACGCACCGGTCGCGCCCACCCCGGCATCCTCGACCAGGTCAGCGTCGACTATTACGGCTCCATGGTGCCGATCTCCCAGGTGGCCAATGTCACCCTGGTCGATGCCCGCACGATCAGCGTCCAGCCCTGGGAAAAAGGCATGGGCGCCAAGATCGAGAAGGCGATCCGCGAGTCGGATCTGGGCCTGAACCCCGCCACCCAGGGTGATCTGATCCGCGTGCCTATGCCGGCGCTGACCGAAGAGCGCCGCCGCGACCTGACCAAGGTGGTGCGCAATGCCGGTGAGGACGCCAAGATCGCGGTGCGCAATCTGCGCCGCGACGCCAACGAGCAGGCCAAGAAGCTGCTGAAGGACAAGCTGATCACCGAGGACGACGAGCGTCGCAGCACCGACGAGGTGCAGAAGCTGACCGACCGCACGATCGCCGAGATCGACAAGCTGATCTCCGGCAAAGAAGCCGAGATCATGGCGGTTTGAGCGGAAGCGCTGCGGTGACTATCGAGAGCAAGGCGGTCCCCCGCCACGTCGCCATCGTGATGGATGGCAATGGCCGCTGGGCGAAGAAGCGCTTTCTGCCGCGCTTCTTCGGCCACAAGCAGGGCGTCGATGCCCTGGTCAAGGTGGTGCAGGCCTGCATCGACCGCGACATCGAGTATCTGACCGTGTTTGCCTTCTCCAGCGAGAACTGGAAGCGACCCAGCGACGAGGTCTCGGGCCTGATGGGCCTGGTGCTGGCGGCGGTGTCGCGCTATCTGGCGCGCATGGGTGCGATGGGGGTGCGCATCCGCATCGTCGGCGACCGCGAGGCGGTGTCCGACAAGCTGCGCAATGCCTGGAACGAGGCCGAGGCCTCGACCCGCCACAACAGCAAGCTGACGCTCAATGTCGCCTTCAACTACGGCGGCCGCTGGGACATCGTGCAGGCCACCAAGGCCGCGATCAAGGCCGGCGTGCCGGCCGAGGAAATGACCGAGGCCAAGCTCGGCGAGTTCATGGCGATGAGCTACGCGCCCGATCCGGACCTGTTCATCCGCACCGGTGGCGAGGTGCGCATCAGCAACTTCATGCTCTGGCAGGTGGCTTACACCGAGTTCGTGTTCTCCGACTGCCTGTGGCCGGAGTTCGGCGAGGCCCAGCTGGATGCGGCGATCGCTGCCTTCCGCGCGCGTGATCGGCGCTTTGGCGGCGTCAAGGAAGTGCCGGCTGCGGTTGGCGCCTGAGCATGCTCAAACAGCGCATTCTCACGGCCCTGGTGCTGCTGGCGGTTCTGCTGCCGGCCCTGTTCGCGGCCTCGCCCTGGCCGTTCGCGCTGCTGACCCTGGTGATGATCGCCGCAGCGGGCTGGGAGTGGTCGCGGCTGAACGGTCTGCCCGGCCTGCCGGCCCTGTTGTTCGGCGCCGGTATTGCCGGCCTTTGTGCCGGGACCTTGCTGGCCATGGGCCTGAGCGCGCCGCCGGCCTGGTGCTGGTGGCTGGCGGCCCTGATCTGGGTGCTGGGCGGGGCCTATGCGCTGCGCGGCGGGCCGGCGGCCTGGCCGCAGGCTTCCAAGCCCTTGCGGCTGATTCTCGGCGCGCTGGCGCTCTGGGCTGCCTGGCTGGCGATGGCCCAGGCCAAGGCCGTCGGCATCAATTTCCTGCTGTCCATCTTCTGTCTGGTCTGGATGGCCGATATCGCGGCCTATTTCGGCGGGCGGACCTTCGGCCGTCGCAAGCTGGCGCCAGCGATCAGCCCCGGCAAGAGCTGGGAGGGCGTCTGGACCGGCATGCTGGGCGTGCTGCTGCTGGGCTTTGCCTGGGCTTTTGGCATTGATCGCCAACTGGCGGTCGATTCGCCCAGTCTCTATCAGCTGCTGCTGCGGGCTCAGACCTTGCCCGTTGGCGTGCTGGCCCTGCTGTTCCTGAGCTGCATGAGTGTGGTCGGCGATCTGTTCGAGTCCCTGATCAAGCGGGCCGTCGGTGCCAAGGACAGCAGCCAGCTGCTGCCCGGCCATGGCGGCGTGCTGGATCGGGTCGATGCCTTGCTGCCGGTGTTTCCGCTGGCCCTGGCCCTGAGTTCTCTGAGTCATCTGAAATGAATCTGTCCCAACGTCAGCGTGTTTGCGTGCTCGGCGCCACCGGCTCGATCGGCGTCAACACCTTGGACGTGCTGGCCCGCCACTCGGACCGCTACGAGGTGTTTGCGCTCAGCGCGATGAGCCGGGTCGACGAGTTGGCCGCGCAATGCCTGCAGCATCGGCCCCGTTTTGCCGTGCTGCCCGATCCGGTCCTGGCGGCCCAGCTGCGCCGCCTGCTACGCGAGCAAGGCTTGAAGACCGAGGTGCTGGACGGCCCGAACAGCCTGGCCGAGATCGCCGCCCACCCTGAGGTCGATGCGGTGATGGCTGCCATCGTCGGCTCGGCCGGCCTGGCGCCGGCCATCGCTGCCGCGCGCGCCGGCAAGAAGCTGCTGCTGGCCAACAAGGAAGCCATCGTGCTGGGCGGCGCGCTGTTCATGCAGGCGGTCGATCAGGGTGGCGCCAGCCTGCTGCCGATCGACAGCGAGCATTCGGCCATCTTCCAGTGCCTGCCCGAGGACCGCTCGACCTGGCATCAGCGGCTCGACCACATCGTGCTGACCGCGTCCGGCGGCCCTTTCCGCCAGCGTGATCCGGCCAGCCTCGCGGCCGTCACGCCCGACGAGGCCTGCGCCCATCCGAACTGGGTGATGGGTCGCAAGATCTCGGTCGATTCGGCGACCATGATGAACAAGGCGCTGGAGGTGATCGAGGCACGCTGGCTGTTCGGCCTGAGGCCCGAGCAGATCAAGGTCGTGATCCATCCGCAGAGCATCATCCATTCGATGGTGGTGTGCCGCGACCAGTCGGTGCTGGCCCAGCTCGGCACGCCCGATATGCGGGTGCCGATTGCCTATGGCCTGGCCTTCCCGGAGCGCATCGCGACCGGCGCCAAGACCCTGGACCTGGTCGGCGGACCCTCGCTGACCTTTGAGGAGGCCGACGCGATCCGCTTCCCCGGCCTGCACCTGTCCTGGCAGGCCTTGCGCGCCGCCGAGGGCGCGACCGCGGTGCTGAACGCCGCCAACGAGGAGGCGGTTGCCGCCTTCCTGGAGCGGCGCCTGCGCTTTGATCAGATCCACCAGATCAACCAGCGCAGCCTTGAGGAGCTGCATCCCGAGGCCGGTGAATGCGCCAGCGTCGAGGGCCTGCTGGTGCTGGACCAGCGCGCCCGCCGTCATGCCCGGGCGCTGATGCAGGGTCTGGCCGCGTGATGGTCACGATCCTGGCTTTTCTGCTGACCCTGGGCGTGCTGATCGTCGTGCACGAGTGGGGGCACTACCGCGTGGCCAAGGCCTGCGGCGTCAAGGTGCTGCGCTTTTCGGTGGGCTTCGGCCGCGTGATCTGGCGGCGCCAGAGCGGGCCCGATGCCACCGAGTTCACCCTGTCGGCCCTGCCGCTGGGCGGTTATGTGCGCATGCTCGACGAGCGCGAGGGCCCGGTGGCGCCGCACGAGCGCGCCCAGGCCTTCAACAACAAGCCGCTGCGCCAGCGCGCCGCCATCGTTGCGGCCGGCCCGGTGGCGAACTTCCTGCTGGCGATCGCCCTGTTCGCGGCGGTCAATCTGATGGGTGTCGATGAGCCCAAGCCCGTGCTGGGCGCGCCGCTGGCCGGCAGCCTGGCCGAGCGGGCCGGCATGCGCGTCGGCGACTGGGTGCAGGCGACCTCGCGCGATGGCCAGGACTGGACCGAGCTGCAGTCGCTGCCCGAGCTGCGCTGGCAGCTGACCCAGGTGCTGTCCGATGGCGGCAAGCTGCATCTGAGCGTCAGCGATGCGCAAGGCCATGGCCGGCGCGTGTTGGTGCTCGACACCGAGGCCTTGCGGGGCCGCGAGCTCGATGCGCAGCTGATGCGCGAGGTGGGCCTGGGCGGTGCTTTCAGCGAGCCGGTGCTGGGCGAGCTGGTGGCCGGTGGCGCTGGGGCGCAGGCCGGGCTGCAGCGCGGCGACCGGGTGCTCAGTGTCGATGGCCGGCCGGCCGGTGATGCGGCCGCGCTGCGCGAACTGATACGCGCCAGCGCCCAGGGCGTCGAGGGTGAGCGCGCGCCCGCGATGCAGTGGCAGGTCGAGCGCGCGGGTCAGGTCTTGGTGCTGGAGGTCAGGCCGCGCATCGTCAACGACGCCGGCCAGCGCCTGGGCCGCATCGAGGCCATGCTGGGTTCGGCGCCCGAGTTGGTGACGGTCAGCCATGGGCCGCTGGATTCGCTGTGGCTGGGTGCCAAGCGCACCTGGGATGTCTCGACGCTGACCCTGACAACCTTCGGCCGCATGCTGATCGGCGAGGCCTCGCTGAAGAACCTCAGCGGGCCGATCACGATTGCCGACTATGCGGGCCAGTCCGCCAAGCTGGGCCTGACCCAGTACCTGAGCTTTCTCGCGCTGGTCAGCGTCAGCCTGGGTGTGCTGAACCTGCTGCCGCTGCCGATGCTCGATGGCGGACACCTGATGTATTATCTTTTCGAGGGTTTGAGCGGCCGCCCCGTTTCGGAATGGTGGCTCCGGCAGCTGCAACGCGCTGGCGTGTTGGTCATGCTGCTGATGATGACTCTGGCCCTTTCCAATGACATGGCCCGCCTGCTGGGCCTGCACTGATCTCACATGTCCTCATCTCATTGCAAGTCTGCGCTGATGCGCCCGTCAATCCTGGCTTTGGCGTTGGCCGCCGCGCTGCAGTCGGGCGCCGCCTGGGCCGTCGATCCTTTTGTGCTGAAGGACATCCGCGTCGAGGGTCTGCAGCGCACCGACCCCGGCACCGTGTTCGCATCGCTGCCCTTCCGCATCGGTGACACCTACAACGACGAGAAGGGCGTGGCCGCGCTGCGCGCGCTGTTCGCGACCGGCCTGTTCAAGGATGTGCGCATCCAGATCGACGGCGACTCGGCCGTGGTCGTGATCGAGGAGCGGCCCATCATCGCCAATGTCAGCTTCATCGGTCTGAAGGAGTTCGACACCGAGGCGCTGACCAAGTCGCTGAAGGACGTGGGCATCGGCGAAGGCAAGCCCTTCGACAAGGCCCTGGCCGACCGCGCCGAGCAGGAGCTGAAGCGGCAATACCTGACCCGCAGCCTGTATGGCGCCGAGGTCAGCACCACCATCACGCCGCTGGAGCGCAACCGTGTCAACGTCAGCTTTGCCGTGACCGAGGGCGAACCGGCCAAGATCGGCGAGATCCGCATCCTCGGCTCCAAGGTGTTCTCGGAGAGCACCTTGACCGGGTTGCTGGAGCAGACCACCAGCGGCTGGCTGACTTGGTATACCAAGACCGACCGCTACTCGCGCGCCAAGCTCAATGCCGATCTGGAGACGCTGCGCTCCTACTATCTGAATCGCGGCTATCTGGAGTTCGCCGTCACCTCGACCCAGGTGACGATCTCGCCGGACAAGCAGAGCATCAATATCGCGATCACCGTCAACGAAGGCCAGCCCTACACGGTGACCGAGGTCAAGCTCGAAGGCGAGTTCCTCGGCCGCGAGGAAGACTTCAAGAGCCTGATCGCGCTGAAGCCCGGCGAGCCCTATCGCGGCGAGGCCGTGGCCCAGACAACCCGGCTCTTTACCGATCTTTACGGCACCTATGGCTACGCCTTTGCGCGCGTCGAGAGCCGGCCCGAGATCGACCGCGCCACCGGCCAGGTGGTCGTGACCTTTGTGGCCGAGCCGCAGCGCCGCGTCTATGTGCGCCGCGTCATCATCTCCGGCAACACGCGCACCCGCGACGAGGTGATACGCCGCGAGTTCCGCCAGTTCGAGTCGGCGTGGTACGACGGCCGCCGCATCAAGGCCTCGCGCGACCGCGTCGAGCGCCTGGGCTATTTCAAGGAAGTCGAGATCGACACCACCGAGGTGCCGGGTGCGCCCGACCAGGTCGATGTGACGCTGACGGTCGAAGAGCGCCCGACCGGCAACATCATGGTCGGCGCCGGCTACTCCAGCGCCAACAGCCTGTCGCTGTCGGGCTCGATCAAGCAGGACAATGTGTTCGGCTCGGGCAACTACCTGGGCATCGAGGTCAACACCGCGAAGACCGGCCGTGCGCTGGTGCTTAGCACGGTGGACCCGTATTTCACGGTCGACGGCGTGTCGCGTGCGATCGATCTGTTCTACCGCACGACCAAGCCGATCAACACGCTGGGCGAGGAGTACGAGCTGGTCAGCCATGGCGCCGCCGTGCGCTTCGGCGTGCCCTTCTCCGAGGTCGACACGGTGTTTTTCGGCCTCGGCTACGAGCTGACCCGCATCACCACCTCGGCCGGCCTGCCCAATAGCTACTTCCTGTTCCGCCATCAGTTCGGCTCGTCCAGCATGGCGATCCCGTTCACGATCGGCTGGCAGCGCGACGACCGCGACAGCATCCTGTCGCCGACCTCGGGCAAGTACCAGCGCGTCAATCTGGAGCTCAGCGCGGTCGGCGATTCGCGCTATGCGCGTGCCAATCTGCAATACCAGCACTACATCCCGCTGGGCAACAAGTTCACGCTGGGCCTGAACAGCGAGCTGGGCTGGGGCAAGGGCATCGGCGGTCGCCCCTACCCGATCTTCAAGAACTTCTATGCCGGCGGCCTGGGTTCGGTGCGGGTCTTCGAGGCGAATTCGCTCGGCCCAGTCGACGTGACCGGCTCCTATTCGGGCGGCAGCCGCCGTATCAATGTCAACGCCGAGCTCTATGTGCCCGTTCCAGGGGCTGGCAATGACAAGACCTTCCGCTTGTTCGGCTTCATGGATGCCGGCAATGTGTGGCGCGATGGTGAGAAGATCACCGGCGACTCGGTACGGGCCTCGGCCGGTATCGGTTTGAGCTGGCTTTCTCCCATGGGGCCGTTGAAGATGAGCTATGGTTCGCCGGTGCGCAAGAAGCCCACGGATAGAATCGAGAAATTCCAATTCCAGATCGGGACTGCATTCTGATGAAGAGCAAGCTGTTGAAATCGGTGGCCTTGGCCGCCATGGTGTGTGCATCGACGCTGTCGGCGCAGGCGCAAGAAGTGAAGATCGGCTACGTCAACAGCGAGCGCGTGATGCGTGAGGCCAATCTGGCCAAGGCAGCACAGCTCAAGCTGGAGGCCGAGTTCGGCAAGCGCGAGAAAGAGCTGAAGGATCTGGAAACCAAGCTGCGCGGCGCCGCCGACAAGCTGGAGAAGGATGCCCCGACGCTGGGCGAGGCCGAGAAGACCCGTCGCCAGCGCGATCTGGTCGAGGCCGACCGCGACCTGCAGCGCAAGCGCCGCGAGTGGCAGGAAGACCTGACCCAGCGCAAGAACGAAGAGCTGTCGGTGCTGGTCGAGCGGGCCAACAAGGTCATCAAGCAGATCTTCGACGCCGACAAGTACGACCTGATCGTGCAGGATGCGCTGCACGCCAGCAACCGCATCGACATCACCAAGAAGGTGATCGACGCGCTCAACTCGCAGAAGTGAGCTTCAGCGCCCCGCTGAACGAAGTGATCGCCGCCCTGGGCGGCGATCTTGTTGGTGCCTCCGATCTGCGCCTCGCGCGCATCGGGCCGCTGGAGGGCGCGGACGCCGCCACCATCGCCTTTCTGGCCAACCCGCGCTACCGCTCGCAGCTGTCGGCCAGCCAGGCCGGCTGCGTGATCGTGGGCCCGGCGATGGCCGAGGCCGCTGCCGAGCGCGGCGGCGCCTACATCGTCACGCCCGATCCCTATCTCTACTTTGCCCGGCTGACCCAGTGGTGGGCCGCGCGGGTGCGTCCGTCCGCGCCGGCCCGCATTCACCCGAGCGCGGTGATCGATCCTGATGCCGAGCTGGGCGAGGGCGTGGACATCGGGCCGCTGGCCGTGATCGAGGCCGGTGTGCGCATTGCTGCCGGCGCGCGCATCGGCGCACACTGCGTGCTCGAGCGCGGCGCCAGCGTCGGCGCCGACAGCCGATTGGCGCCGCGCGTCACGCTGGGCTTTGACTGCCGCATCGGCGCGCGCTGCATCGTGCACAGCGGCGCGGTGATCGGCGCCGACGGCTTCGGCTTCGCGCCCACAAAATCGGATGACGGGCAGGGCCGCTGGGAAAAGATCGAGCAGCTCGGCGCGGTCGTCATCGGCGACGATGTCGAGATCGGTGCCAACAGCTGCATCGACCGCGGTGCGCTGGGCGACACGGTGCTGGAAGATGGCGTCAAGCTCGACAACCTGGTGCAGATCGGTCACAACGTGCGCGTCGGCGCCCACACGGCGATGGCCGGCTGCGCCGGCGTGGCCGGCAGTGCCGTCATCGGCAGGCAATGCACGGTGGGCGGTGGCGCCATCGTGCTGGGCCATCTGAGCCTGGCCGATGGCGTGCATGTCTCGGCTGCCACCGTCGTGACCCGCTCGATCGCCAAGCCCGGCACCTATAGCGGTGTGTTTCCCTTCGACGACAATGCGAGCTGGGAAAAGAACGCCGCCACATTGAGACAATTGCACGCGCTGCGTGAGCGCCTGCGGGCGCTTGAAAAGAAGTTATGACGACATCCATGGACATCCATCAGATCCTCAAGAAGATCCCGCACCGCTATCCGCTGCTGCTGGTCGATCGCGTGCTGGAGATCGAAAAAGGCAAGCGCATCCGCGCGCTGAAGAACGTCAGCATCAACGAGCCGCACTTCCTCGGCCATTTCCCGCACCGCCCGGTGATGCCCGGTGTGCTGATGCTGGAAGCGCTGGCCCAGGCCGCCACCGTGCTGACCCTGGTCAGCCTGGATGCCGAGCTGGACGACAAGACGGTCTGCTATTTCGCCGGCATCGACGGCGCGCGCTTCAAGCGTCCGGTCGAGCCGGGCGACCAACTGGTGCTGGACGTCACCTTGGACCGCGCCAAGGCCTCGATCTACAAGTTCACCGGCAAGGTCTGGGTCGGCGAGGAGCTGGCCTGCGAGGCCGAGCTGATGTGCACGATGCGCCGCATCGACTGCTGAACCCGTCGGAGTCGCGAGCCATGTCCAAGATCCATCCGACGGCCCTGATCGACCCCAAGGCCGAGCTGGACAGCTCGGTCCAGGTGGGCCCCTACACCGTCATCGAGGCCGGCGTGAAGATAGCCGCCGGCACGACGGTGGGGGCGCACTGCGTGCTGCAGGGGCCGACGACGATCGGCCGCGACAACCAGATCTTCCAGTTCTGCTCGATCGGCGCGGCGCCGCAGGACAAGAAGTACGCCGGCGAGCCGACGCAGCTGATCATCGGCGACCGCAATGTGGTGCGCGAGTTCTGCACCTTCAACCGCGGCACGACGCAGGACGACGGCATCACTTCGCTGGGCGACGACAACTGGATCATGGCCTATGTGCATCTGGCCCATGACTGCAAGGTCGGCAACAAGACCATCTTCGCCAACAACGCGCAGCTGGCCGGCCATGTGCATGTCGGCGACTGGGCCATCCTCGGCGGCTTCACCGTCGTGCATCAGTTCGTCCATATCGGCGCGCACAGCATGACGGCCATGGGCTCCATCCTGTTCCAGGACCTGCCGCCCTTCATCATGGCGGCCGGCAACACTGCGGAGGCGCGCAGCTTCAACCAGGAAGGCCTGAAGCGCCGGGGCTTCACGCCCGAGCAGATCAATGCGGTCAAGCAGATGTACCGCATCCTCTACCGTCGCGGTCTGACCGTGGCCCAGGCCGAGATCGAGATGGCCGGCCTGCAGGCCTCGCATCCCGAGGCCAAGGACACGGTGCAGCTGATGCGGGACTTCCTGCACGGCGCCACGCGCGGCATCATCCGCTGACACGATGAAGGACACCGCGCCCCGCTTTGGCATGGTGGCCGGCGAGGCCTCCGGTGATCTGCTCGGCGGCCTGCTGCTGCCGGGGCTGCGCCAGCGCTGGCCGGACCTCACCGCCCAGGGCATCGGCGGCCCCCGCATGGCCGCCCAGGGCTTCGAGGCCTGGTGGCCGCACCACAAGCTCTCGGTTTTCGGCTATGTCGATGCCTTGCTGCATTTGCGCGAGATCCTGTCTATCCGCCGGCAGCTCGCCGCCCGGCTGCTGACCGATGCGCCGCAGGCCTTCATCGGCATCGACGCGCCCGACTTCAACTTCGCGCTGGAGGCGCAGCTGAAGGCCGCCGGCATCAAGTCCATCCACTTCGTCTGCCCCTCGATCTGGGCCTGGCGCGGCGAGCGTGTCGACAAGATCCGTCGCTCGGTCGACCATGTGCTGTGCCTGTTCCCCTTCGAGCCCGAGCTGCTGCAGCGCGCCGGCATCGCGGCGAGCTATGTCGGCCATCCGCTCGCCGATGCGATCCCGCTGGAGCCGCCCAAGGCGGCCAGCCGTGCGGCGCTGGGCCTGGGCGAGGGCGATACCGTCGTGGCCCTGCTGCCGGGCAGCCGCAAGAGCGAGATCCGCTACATCGCCGCGCCGCTGCTGCAGGCCGCGCTGCTGATGCAGCGCGCGCGGCCCGGGCTGCGCTTCGTGATGCCGGTGGCGCCGGGGCTGCGCGAGCTGATCACGCCGCTGCTGCCAACGGGGCTGGATCTGCTGCTGCTCGATGGCCGCTCGCATGAGGCGCTGGCCGCCTGCGACATCACGCTGGTGGCCAGCGGCACGGCGACCCTGGAGGCCGCGCTGTTCAAGCGCCCGATGGTGATTGCCTACCGCATGCACTGGCTCAACTGGCAGCGCATCAAGAGCCGGCGCTACCAGCCCTGGGTGGGCCTGCCCAATGTGCTGGCCAATGAGTTTCTGGTGCCCGAGCTGCTGCAGGACGAGTGCACGCCGGCGGCGCTGGCGCGTGAGGGCCTGGCCTGGCTGAACGACGATGCGCGCTACGCGCGGGCGCAAGCGCGCTTCCAGCAGCAGCACGAGACCCTGCGCTGCAACACGGCTCAGCTGGCCACCGCTGCGATCGCGAAGGTCATCGGCCATGCCTGAGCCCATGCCGCAACAGCTGGGCCTGAGCTGGGACGCGCCCGGCCTGGTCGCCGGCGTCGACGAGGCCGGCCGCGGCCCGCTGGCCGGGCCGGTGGTGGCCGCGGCGGTGATCCTCGACGAGCTGCACCCAATCCTGGGCCTGGCCGACTCCAAGGTGCTGACCGAGAAGAAGCGCGAGCGCCTGTTCGATGAGATCCGCGCGAAGGCGCTGTGCTGCTGCATCGCCGAGGCCAGCGTCGAGGAGATCGACCGGCTCAACATTTTGCAGGCCACAATGCTGGCGATGCGTCGTGCGGTCGAGGGCCTGCGGCTCAAGCCCACCAAGGTGCTGGTCGACGGCAACCGCCTGCCGGTGCTGAAGATCCCGGCCGAGGCCATCGTCAAGGGCGATTCGAAGGTGCAGGCGATCTCGGCCGCCTCCATCCTGGCCAAGGTCACGCGCGACCGCCAATGCCTGGCCATGCACGAGTTGCATCCCGAATATGGCTTCGCCGGCCACAAGGGCTATCCGACCGCCGACCATCTCGCGGCCCTGCGCGCCCATGGCGCGTGCGCCTGGCACCGGCGCAGCTTCGGCCCGGTGCGACAGTTGCTGGAATCCTCATGAGCCAAGTTCTGCACATCACCTCGCGCGACAACCCGGTGCTGCAGCGCCTGCGCAAACTCTCGCAGGACGGCAGCGCCTACCGCAAGCTGGGTTCGGTCTGGCTGGAGGGCGACCATCTGGTGCGCGCCTGCCTGCAGCGCGGCCATGCGGTGAACCTGGCGGTGGTGACCGAGACCGGTTATGCCCAATCGCCCGCGCTGCAGGCCTTGGCCGATGCCGCGCCCAAGGTGCTGGTGGTGCCGGACGCCCTGTTCAAGACACTCAGCGGCCTGGAGTCGCCGGCGCAGATCGGCTTCGAGGTTCCCCATGCCGAGGGCCAGATCTTGACGCCGGGCCTGGACTCGGTGGTGCTGGACCGGCTGCAGGATGCCGGCAATGTCGGCACGATTCTGCGCAATGCGGCGGCGATGGGCTTCCGCCAGATCCTGGCCTTGAAGGGCACGGCCGCACTGTGGAGTCCCAAGGTGCTGCGCGCCGGCATGGGCGCGCATTTCGGCCTGCGCCTGATCGAGGGCCTGGCCCCGTCCGATCTCGACACGCTGGGCGTGCCCCTGGTCGCGACCAGCTCGCATGCCGGCCAGCAACTGCATCAGCTTCAGCTACCCAGTCCTTGCGCCTGGGTCATGGGCCATGAAGGGCAGGGCGTGCAGCCCGAGCTGATGCAGCGCTGCGCGCTGACCGTGGGCATTCCGCAGCCGGGCGGCGAAGAGTCGCTGAATGTCGGCAGCGCGGCGGCGATCTGCCTGTACGAATCGGCGAGGCAGCGGCTACAGGGCTAGCGCGATCACGCCGCCGGCGATGCAGCCGGCGCCCAGCAGTCGCCAGTGGCGCTCATCTTCCTTGAGCAACTGCCCGCCCAGCAGGGCCGCGACCAGCATCGACAGCTCGCGCATCGGCGCCACCCGCGACAGCGGTGCCAGTTGCATCGCGTACAGCACCAGCAGATAGGCCGTCGGGCTCAATACCGCCATCATCAGTACATAGGGCCATTGCCGCTTCAGCGCCGGCATGAAGCCGGCATGGTCGCGCAGCACGGCTGGCAGGGCGAAGGGGAGACGGAAGACATTGCCCACCCAGGAGATCAGCAACGGAGAAACCAGCAGCACCTTGATCGCATAGGCGTCCACCACGGTGTAAGCGGCAATCGTGAATCCGGTCAGCGCTCCCCAGAGAATGCCGAGTCGTCGGCGCGCGCGGGCCTCGGCACTGCCGACGCTGCGCCACAGCTCCGGACCGGCCGCGATCAGCACGATGCCGGCCACGATGGCGGCCAAGCCCAACGCGCCATGCAGGCCGAGGCTTTCGCCCAGCAGCAGTACGGCGGCGAGACTGGAAAGCAGCGGTCCGCTGCCGCGCGCCACCGGGTAGACGATGTTCAGGTCGGAGACCCGGTAGCCCTTCAACAAGCTATTGAAGTAGGCCAGATGCAGCACCGCGCTGGCCAGCGCGCAGAGCCAGACTTCCAGCGACCATTGTGGCAACTCCTGCCAGCCCATATAGAGCGCAGCCGGCGCCCACAATACGCTGATGCCAAGGGTGCTGGCCAGGACGAAATGGTGGTCGCCCTTGGCCCTCTTGGCACCCAGGTTCCATAGCGCATGCAAGACCGCCGCCAGCAGCACCAGCGCCAAGGCGGACAGGGGCATCAGTAGATCAGCCGATCCGGCCGGATGTCGCGCAGAATCGTCGTCGCGATTTCCTCGATGGACTTGTGCGTCGACGACAGCCAGGCGATGCCGTCGCGCTTCATCATCTTCTCGGCCTCGTTGATCTCGTAGCGGCAGTTTAGGATATCGGCGTACTTGCTGCCGGGGCGGCGTTCGTTGCGGATCTGCGAGAGCCGCTCCGGGTCTATGGTCAGGCCGAAGCACTTGCTCTTGTGCGGCGCCAGCGAGGCGGGCAGCTTGCCGCGCTCGAAGTCCTCGGGGATCAACGGGTAGTTGGCGGCCTTGACGCCGTGCTGCATGGCCAGGTACAGCGAGGTCGGTGTCTTGCCGCTGCGCGACACGCCGACCAGGATGACATCGGCCACATCGAGGTTCTTGGCCGACTGGCCGTCATCATGGGCCAGCGAGAAATTGATGGCCTCGATGCGATCGTGATATTCCTGGCTGCGGGCGATGTCGGAGAAGCGGCCGACCCGGTGGTTGGACTTGACCTCGAACTCGTCTTCCAGCGGCTCGATGAAGGTGCCGAACATGTCCAGCACCCGGCCGGTGCAGTGGTCGCGCATGATCTTTAGCACATCACGGTCGACCAGGGTCGCGAACACGATGGCGCGCTTGCCCTCGCGCTCGCCGGTCTCATTGATCTCGCGCACCACCGCATAGGCCTTCTCGGCCGTGTCGACAAAGGGACGGCGCACATGGCGCGGCTTGGTCGGAAACTGGGCCAGGATGGAGTTGCCGAAGGTCTCGGCGGTGATGCCGGTGCCATCCGAGACGAAATACACGGTGCGATTGGGCATAGGGTGCTGCTTCTAAGTGCCTGGACATCATAGTGGCGCTTGCCCGTAGAATCGGCGCCAACATCCCGCGACGCCCATTCTCCATGCAGCCCGCCCGCCTCCTACAAGAATCCAGAAATGGTGGAGCCGTGGCTGTGCGCGTCCAGACCGTGAATCTCACGGTGGGAGCCCCGAATTTTCAACATCACGGAGCCTTCCCATGTCTGCACGTTTTGAGTCGACCGCCCTGGTCGTCCCGTTTGAACATCTGAGAATGAGCGATGTCGAGGTCGTTGGCGGCAAGAACGCCAGCCTCGGCGAAATGATCTCGCAGCTCTCCGCCACCGGTGTGCGTGTGCCCGGCGGCTTTGCCACCACGGCCCACGCCTTCCGCGAGTTCCTCAAGTACGAGGGCCTGGACAAGCGCATCGAGGCGCGCCTGTCCACGCTGGATACCGACGATGTGCGCGCGCTGGCCGAGGCCGGCGCCGAGATCCGCGGCTGGCTGGAGGCGCAGCCCTTCCCGGCCGAGCTGGAAAAGGCCATCCGCAGCTCCTTCGCGCAGCTGACGGCCGACAACCCCGGCGTGTCCTTCGCCGTGCGTTCCTCGGCGACCGCCGAAGACCTGCCCGACGCCTCGTTCGCCGGCCAGCAGGAGACCTTCCTGAACGTGATCGGCATCGAGGAGGTGCTGCACAAGATGAAGGAGGTGTTCGCGTCGCTGTACAACGACCGCGCGATCAGCTACCGCGTGCACAAGGGCTTTGCCCATGCCGATGTCGCGCTGTCGGCCGGCGTGCAGCGCATGGTGCGTTCCGACCTGGGCTCGGCCGGCGTGATGTTCACGATCGACACCGAGAGCGGCTTCAAGGACGTGGTCTTCATCACCTCCAGCTACGGCCTGGGCGAGACGGTGGTGCAGGGCGCTGTCAACCCTGACGAGTTCTATGTTCACAAGCCGGCGCTGAAGGCAGGCAAGCTGCCCATCATCCGCCGCAACCTCGGCTCCAAGCTGATTCGCATGGAGTTTGCGACGCCGGACGAGAAGGCCGCCTCCGGCAAGCTGGTCAAGACCGTGGACACCGTGCCCGAGGCGCGCAACCGCTACTCGCTGACCGACACCGAGGTGATCGAGCTGGCCAAGTACGCGATGATCATCGAGCAGCACTATCAGCGCCCGATGGACATCGAGTGGGGCCGCGACGGCGTCGATGGCCAGATCTACATCCTGCAGGCCCGGCCCGAGACGGTGAAGAGCCAGGCCGAGGGTCAGGCCGAGCTGAGCTACAAGCTCAAGGGGCAGAGTGCGGTGCTGGCCGAGGGCCGCGCGATCGGCCAGAAGATCGGCACCGGCCCGGTGCGCCTGGTCGAGAGCATTGCCGATATGGGCCGGGTCCAGCCCGGCGATGTGCTGGTCACCGACATGACCGACCCGAACTGGGAGCCGGTGATGAAGCGCGCCAGCGCCATCGTGACCAACCGCGGCGGCCGCACCTGCCACGCCGCCATCATCGCGCGCGAGCTGGGCATCCCGGCCGTGGTCGGCTGCGGCGACGCGACCGAGAAGCTCAAGGACGGCCAGTTGGTGACCGTGGTCTGCTCCGAGGGCGACACCGGCTTCATCTACGACGGCCTGCTGGAGACCGAGGTCAGCGAGGTGCATCGCGGCGAGCTGCCGTACTGCCCGATCAAGATCATGATGAACGTCGGCAACCCGCAGCTGGCCTTCAACTTCGCCCAGATGCCCAGCGCCGGCGTCGGCCTGGCGCGGCTGGAATTCATCATCAACAACAATATCGGCGTCCACCCCAAGGCCATCCTCGACTATCCGAATATCGATGCCGACCTGAAGAAGGCGGTCGAGTCGGTGGCGCGCGGCCACGCCTCGCCGCGCGCCTTCTATGTGGACAAGCTGGTCGAGGGGGTCGCGACGATCGCGGCCGCCTTCTTCCCGCGCCCGGTGATCGTGCGTCTGTCCGACTTCAAGAGCAATGAGTACCGCAAGCTGATTGGCGGCTCGCGCTATGAGCCCGATGAAGAGAACCCGATGCTGGGCTTCCGCGGCGCCTCGCGCTATATCAGCGGCGAGTTCTCCGACGCCTTCGCGATGGAGTGCGAGGCGCTCAAGCGCGTGCGCAACGAGATGGGTCTGAGCAATGTCGAGATCATGGTGCCCTTCGTGCGCACCGTGAAGCAGGCCGAGCGCGTCGTCGCGATGCTGGCCGAGCGCGGCCTCAAGCGCGCCGCGTCGGGCGGCCAGGACGGGCTGCGCATCATCATGATGTGCGAGGTGCCGTCCAACGCCATCCTGGCCGAGGCCTTCCTGGAACATTTCGACGGCATGTCGATCGGCTCCAACGATCTGACCCAGCTGACTTTGGGCCTGGACCGCGACTCGGGCCTGGAGCAACTGGCCGGCGATTTCGACGAGCGCGACTCGGCCGTCAAGGCGCTGATCTCGCGCGCGATCACCGCCTGCCGCGCCACCGGCAAGTACATCGGCATCTGCGGCCAGGGCCCCAGCGACCATCCGGACTTCGCCGACTGGTTGGCGCAGGAGGGCATCGTCTCGATCTCGCTGAACCCGGACTCGGTGATCGAGACCTGGCAGCGCCTGGCCAAGCGCTGAGCCGCTTGAATGAAAGCAAAAAAAGCCCGCGACAGCGGGCTTTTTTCTTGCTGGGGGCGGGCCTCAGCGGTCCGGCGAGCCGACCACCGCCAGGGTCTGGGTGCCGGTGACGATCATGCGCACCATGATGACCAGTTGCTCGGTCAGCTCGGGCAGCTTGTCGTGGGGCATGTCCATCGCGGTGGAGCCGATCGCGAAGACCAGCCGGGTGATGGCCTTGGCGGTCAGCGCCGGCTCGTAGAGGCCGGTGTTGTTGGATCTGGCAAAGCGGATCAGGTCGACGCGCAGCTCTTCCTCGAAGAACAGCAGCTGCCGGTCCACCGCATGCTTGAAGGCGTCCGAGCCGACGGTGCCCTCGCGCAGCAGGATGTGCAGCAGCCGGTCGTCCGAGCGCAGCTGTTCCATGAAGGCCTGGACGGCGCTGCGCACCACGGAGCTGCCGTCGCTGGCGCGCCGCCGTGCCTCGCCGATGATGTCGCGCAGCGACTGGCCGGCCATGTCGATCAGGGTCACGGCCAGCTCGTCCATATCGCGGAACTGGCGGTAGAAGCTGTTCGGCGCAATGCCGGCCTCGCGGGCCACCTCGCGCAGGCTCAGGGTCGAGACGCTGCGGTGTGGCCCGACCAGCTTCAGTGCGGCCTGCACGATGTCCTCACGCGAAATCACCGCCTTGCGGCCCGGGCCCGCGGGGGCGAGGGGGTCCGGCAAGGTGTCGGCGGGGCTGAGTAGAAGGCTTGTCATGGTGGTGTGCGAGAGTGCGCATCATACCGAAGGGCGATTGATATACATCTGTATAGACGAATGTGTTTATGCCCGTATACTGTCTCCCGAATCTTGCCGGCCTTGATGGGGCCGCGCCGAACGGAGTGTTTTTCGTGTCTTCTGTTGCTCCAGCGCGCGTCGGATTGCTCCGCCGCCTCGCCAAACCCCTTGTCGACCCCGCTGTCTTTGACTTCTGGCTCGGCCATCTGAACCGCACCTGGACCTGGGAGCGGCCGCTGGCGCGCGTGGTCGAGCGGCGGGCCGAGTCCTCCGACGCCGTCACGCTGGTGCTCAAGCCGAATCGCCACTGGCGTGGCTTCAGGCCCGGCCAGCATCTGAATATCGGTGCCGAGATCAAGGGTCGGCTGGTAACCCGCAGCTACAGCCTGACCGACATTCCCCGCCGTGACGGCCGCATCGCGATCACCGTCAAGCGGGTCGCGGGCGGGCTGCTGTCCAACCATCTGTGCGACGAGGTCCGGGTCGGCGATGTGCTGCCGCTGGACCAGGCTTATGGCGAGATGGGTTTGCCGGCCAAGCCGCAGGGCGACTGGCTGTTCCTGGCCGCCGGCAGCGGCATCACGCCGCTGATGGGGCTGACTCGCGCGCTGGCTGCCGATGGCATGCCGGCCTCGCTGACCATGATCTACTGGGCCCAGACGGCCGAGCAGCTGTGCTTTGCCGAGGAGCTGCAAGCGCTGGCGGCCCGCGAGCCGCGCTTCAAACTGCATCTGCAGCTGACCCAGGACCCGACGACGCCGGCCACGCGCATCGCTGCGGCCCCGCTGGAGGCGCTGCTCGGCCCGCTGGCCCAGCTCGGCGAGCTGCAGGTGCTGGGCTGCGGCCCCGGCGGTTTTGTCGAGACGGCGCGCCAGCTGCTGCGCCCGCATGTGCAGAGCTTCCAGGCCGAGGCCTTCTCGCCGGCCGCGCCACTCAATGTCGACAATGCCCATCAAGTCACCTTGCAGCTGCGCCGCAGCGGCCGCAGCCTGACGATCAGCTCGGGCGACAACCTGCTGAGCGCGCTGGAGGCTCAAGGGCTGCGCCCGCCCTCGGGTTGCCGCATGGGCATCTGCCACAGCTGCGTCTGCACCAAGCACGAGGGCCTGGCCCAGAACATCGACACCGGTGAGCGCGATCACGAGCCGAACAGCGCCTTGCGCCTGTGCGTGAGCCGTGCCTGCAGCGACATCAGCCTGGATCTTTGAGAACAAGATGAGCAAATCCCTGACCCGCAATCTCGCCAATGACGAACTGGAGAAGTTCGGCGCCGAGATCGAAGCCCTGCGCGCCAAGACCGTGGCCGATCTGGGCGAGCGCGATGCGCGCTATATCCGCAATATCTTCAAGGCCGTGCGCTGGACCGAGTTCGCCGGCCGCGCGCTGCTGATGATCGGTGCCTTTCTGCCGACGCCCTGGTTGATCGGCTGCTGGGTACTGGGCACGCTGAGCCTGGCGCTGTCCAAGATCATGGACAATATGGAGCTGGGCCACAACGTCATCCATGGTCAGTACGACTGGATGGGTGACCCCCACCTGAAGGGCAAGCAGTTCGAGTGGGACATCATCGGCACCAGTGACAACTGGCGCAAGACCCACAACTTCCGCCACCACACCTACACCAATATCCACGGCCTGGACGACGACATCGGCTATGGCGTGTTGCGCCTGTTCCCCGAGCAGCGCTGGACCCCGGCGGCGCTGTTCCAGCCCTTGTATGCGCTGGTCTTTGCCGCGCTGTTCCAGTGGGGCGTCGCGATCCAGGACCTGCGCCTGGGCCAGCTGTTCGGCAAGCGCAAGAAGGCCGCGCGCGCCGAGTTGCGCCGCGCCGGCGTGCCGGTGCTCAAGAAGATGAGCCGCCAGCTGATCAAGGACTATCTGATCTTCCCGCTGCTGGCCGGCCCGGGCTTTTTGGTGGTGGCCAGCGGCAATCTGGTGGCCAACGGTCTGCGCAATATCTGGACCTACACCATCATCTTCTGCGGCCACTTCACGACCGACGTCGAGACCTTCCCGAAGGGCGTGCTGAAGAACGAGACCCGCGCGCACTGGTACTGGCGCCAGATCCGCGGCTCGTCGAACCTGGCGGGTGGTTTTGTGCTGAACACCCTGTCCGGCAATCTGAGCCACCAGATCGAGCACCATCTGTTCCCCGATGTGCCGGCCAACCGCTATGTCGAGATGGCGCCGGTGGTGCGCGATATCTGCAAGCGCTATGGCGTGCACTACAACACCGGCTCGCTGCCCGTGCAGTTTGGCCAGGTGATCTGGCGCATCCTGCGCCATGCGTTGCCCAGCAGCCCGCGCGCCAGCCGCCTGGCCAGCGCGAACTCCTAAGTCCTGACCATCCGGGCGAGGGGCGTGCGCGCCCCGGGTTCGCCGCTATAGCCGCGGCGTGCGGGCACCCGCATGATGCCGGCTTGAAAACAAGAGCCCGCGCGTGAGCATCCCCACCGCCCCGTCCGCCACAGCCACGCCCGCCACAGGATTGAAGGCGCGGCTGAACCGCATCTATGCCTGGTACACGCTGGGCTTTGTGCTGTTCGTGCTGCTGCTGGCCCTGCTGGAGCGGCTGGGCCTGTCCAAGAGCTGGATCGGCTTTTCCTTTCTGTTCGCCACCGTCGGCGTCTACGCCGGTATCGGCGTGCTGAGCCGCACCACCGACGCGACCGAGTACTACGTGGCCGGCCGGCGCGTGCCGGCCTTCTACAACGGCATGGCCACCGGGGCCGACTGGATGAGCGCGGCCAGCTTCATCGGCATGGCGGGCACCCTCTACCTGTCCGGCTACAGCGGCCTGGCCTTTGTGCTGGGCTGGACCGGCGGCTTCTGCCTGGTGGCCCTGTGCCTGGCGCCCTATCTGCGCCGCTTCGGTCAGTTCACCGTGCCCGACTTTCTGGGCGAGCGCTACGGCAGCAATGCGGTGCGGCTGATCGCGGCGCTGTCGGCGATCGGTGTGTCCTTCATCTATGTGGTCGCGCAGATCTATGGCATTGGCCTGATCACGACGCGGCTCTCGGGCCTGACCTTCGAGATCGGCGTTTTCGTCGGCCTGGGCGGGGTGCTGGTGTGCTCCTTTCTCGGCGGCATGCGGGCGGTCACCTGGACCCAGGTGGCGCAGTACATCATCCTGATCATTGCTTACTTGGTGCCGGTGATCTGGCTCTCGGTCAAGCAGACCGGAGTGCCGGTGCCGCAGGCCGTCTATGGCTATCAGGTGCAGAAGATCAGCGAGCGCGAGCGCGAGCTGGTGAGCGACCCGGCCGAGCAGCAGGTGATCCAGGCGCTGCGCGAGCGGGTGCAGGCCTATGAGCGCAAGCTGCGCGATGTGCCGGCGGCGCTGGCGCGCGAGCGGGCCGAAGCCTTGCGCCATGTCGCCCGCCTGAAGGCCGAGGATGCGCCGCTGGCGCAGATCCAGGCGGCCGAGAAGCGTCTGGCGGCCCTGCCCAAGACGCCGGCCGAGGCGCGCGAGCTGTGGCTGCGGCTGATGGCCGCCGACGAGGCCCGCGCCAGGCCGCTGGCCGGCATGCCGCCGCATGCCCAGGCCTTTGCCGGCGACCCGGCCGGCGATGCCCAGCAGGTGCAGCTCTTCGATGAATCGCGCCGCAACTTCCTGGCCCTGGTGTTCTGCCTGATGGTGGGCACCGCCGGCCTGCCGCACATCCTGAACCGCTGCTACACCACGCCCTCGGTACGCGAGGCGCGCGAGTCGGTCGGCTGGTCGCTGCTCTTCATCGGCCTGCTGTATTTCACGGCGCCGGCGCTGGCGGTGATGGTCAAGTTCGAGGTCTTCAACACCCTGGTCGGCACGCCGTTCGACCAGTTGCCGGGCTGGATCGCGCAGTGGGGCAAGGTGGACCCGGGCCTGCTCTCGGTCAGCGACATCAATCGCGACGGCGTCCTGCAGCTCGGCGAAATGTATATCGGCAGCGATATCGTGATGCTGGTGACACCCGAGCTGGCCGGGCTGCCCTATGTGGTCTCGGGCATGGTGGCGGCCGGCGGGCTGGCCGCCGCGCTGTCCACCGCCGACGGCCTGCTGCTGACGATCTCGAGCGCGCTGGCGCATGACGTCTACCACCGCATCATCAACCCCCGTGCCTCGGCGACCCAGCGGGTGATGATCTCCAAGACCTTGCTGCTGCTGACGGCGCTGGCCGCGGCGGCGGTAGCGGCACAAAAGCCGGCCGACATCCTGCTGCTGGTGTCGGCGGCGTTTTCCTTTGCCGGCGCCGCCTTTGTGCCGGCCCTGGTGCTGGGCGTGTTCTGGAAGCGCGCCAATCGCTGGGGCGCAATGGCCGGCATGCTGGTGGGCCTGGGCGTGACGGCCTACTACATGATCACCGCCCATCCCTGGCTGCATGCGGCGCTGAAGCTGCCCGGCGTGCCCGAGCTGTGGTGGGGCATACAGCCGATCTCGGCCGGCGTGTTCGGCGTGCCGGCCGGCGCGGCGGCCATCGTCATCGTCAGCCTGCTGAGCCCGGCGCCGCGCCGCGCCCAGCAGGAATTCGTCGATGCGGTGCGCATGCCGCCTTGAGCGGTCGAGAAAGAGGGCTTCAAGGTCTCTGGCCCACGGCGCATTGCGGCCGCATCGCAGTTCGCGTTATACTCGCGGGCTTTCCCCCTTGCCGTACCCACGATTGCTGACGCTGTGGGGCGGCTTCCTCAGGCCGGGCGGGTTCACGAGAGCCCAGCGGTCTGGAATCCACAAGGAGTATCTATGCGTCATTACGAGATCGTTCTGCTGATCCATCCGGATCAAAGCGAACAAGTTCCGGCCATGCTGGAACGCTACAAGGGCCTGATCACCGCTGGCGGTGGTGCTGTGCATCGCGTCGAAGATTGGGGTCGCCGTCAACTGGCCTACCTGATCCAGAAGCTGGCCAAGGCCCATTACCTGTGCCTGAACATCGAGTGCAGCAAGGAAACCTTGGTTGAGCTCGAGACCGGCTTCCGCTTCAACGACGCCGTGCTGCGTCACCTGACCGTCGTCAAGCCCAAGGCTGAGACCACCCCGTCGGTGATGATGAAGTCGGTCGAGCGTGAAGAGGCTCGCAAGGCGCCTCAGCAAGAAGCCCACGCCTAAGCGCTGGTGACGCTCGCGCAGCCCAACGCGCAAACGCCGGTGAATCAACTGGTTTTGCAAGCGCAGCTGCTTGAGCTGGGACTGATCAGATACACGCCGGCCGGCCAGACGGCCCTGGACTTCAGCTTGAAGCATGAATCCCAGGTGCAGGAAGCAGGCAGGCCCCGCAAGGTCTCGATGGAGATACGTGCGGTGGCCATCGGTGAGATCTGCAAGCGCGTTCAGGCGCTTGGTGTCGGAGGCAATGCCCTGTTCACGGGTTTCCTCAGCGCCATGCGCAACGGTCGTGGAACGATCTTCCACATCACCGCCCTGACGCCCGGTCCCACGCCACATTGTTCGAATCCGGATTGAATTGAAAGAGGTCTAATATGCCCCCGCCACGTGGTAAAGGTCGCTTCTCCAAAGACAAGAAGCCCAAGCGCAACCAACAATCGCTGTTGTTCCGCCGCAAGCGTTTCTGCCGCTTCACCGTCACCGGTGTCGAGCAGATCGACTACAAGGACATCGACACCCTGCGCGACTTTGTCGGCGAAAACGGCAAGATCACGCCCGCTCGTCTGACCGGCACGCGCGCTTTCTTCCAGCGTCAGCTGACGGTTGCCATCAAGCGCGCGCGCTTCCTGGCCATGCTGCCGTACAGCGACCAGCACAAGGTCTGAGGAGACACCCAACATGCAAATCATCCTGCTTGAAAAGGTCGCGAACCTCGGCAACCTCGGCGACGTCGTCAAGGTCAAGGACGGCTACGCCCGCAACTTCCTGATCCCGACCCGCCAGGCACGCCGTGCTACGGCCGCCGCGATCAAGGAATTCGAAGCCAAGCGCGCCGAACTGGAAAAGGCCGCCGCCGAGAAGCTGGCCGCCGCCCAAGCCCTGGGCGACAGCATGAACGGCAAGACTGTGCGCATCAGCCAGAAGGCTGGCGTGGACGGCCGTCTGTTCGGCTCGGTCACCAATGCCGACATCGCCGATGCGCTGAGCAAGCTGGGCTTCGCCGTGAGCAAGTCGCAGATCCGTCTGCCGCTGGGCCCGCTGAAGGCCGTCGGCGAGTTCGCCGTCAGCGTCGCTCCGCACACCGATGTGGTGTCGGAAGTGACCGTGCAAGTGGTTGCCGAGGCAGAATAAGCCCAACGCGAGCAAACCCCGATTGGTGTGACCTGAACAGGGCTGCACCATCAGAAAAGCCGACGACTTTCGAGCCGTCGGCTTTTTGCCTTCTGGGCGGATGAGTTGTTCATCCGCTATTCAGCGCTTTTGCACAGCTTTATCCACAGAGCCCTGAAACCGCCATGTCTGCGATCTTCTCCTCTGCTCCCACTCCCAGCGGTCACGACGATGAAGTGGCCCGCCTGCGCGTGCCGCCGCATTCGGTCGAAGCCGAGCAAAGCGTGCTCGGGGGGCTGCTGATCGACAACACCGCCTGGGACCGCGCCGGCGATATGCTGACCGACGCCGACTTCTACCGCTACGAGCACAAGCAGATCTATGCCTCGATCGGCAAGCTGATCAATGCCGGCAAGCCGGCCGATGTGGTGACGGTGTTCGAGGAGCTGACCTCGCTTGGCAAGGCCCAGGACTGCGGCGGCCTGGCCTATCTGAACGATCTGGCGCAAAGCGTGCCGAGCGCCGGCAATCTGCGCCGCTATGCCGAAATCGTCCGCGAGCGCGCGGTGCTGCGCAAGCTGGTCAGTGCCAGCGACGAGATCGCCAGCGCGGCGCTCAACCCGCAGGGGCGGGCGGTCAAGGACATCGTCGACGAGGCCGAAGGCAAGATCTTCCGCATCAACGAGGAAGGCAATCGCAGCGGCCAGGGCTTCCAGAGCATGGACAACCTGGTCGTCGCCTTGATCGACCGTGTCAACGAGCTGGCCGAGAACGGCGCCGAGGACGTGACCGGCGTGCGCACCGGCTTCTACGACCTCGACAATATGACCGCCGGCCTGCAGCCCGGCGACCTGATCATCCTGGCCGCACGCCCCTCGATGGGCAAGACCGCCTTCGTCGTCAATATCGGCGAGAACGTCGCGATCAACGAAGGCCTGCCGGTCGTCATCTACTCGATGGAAATGGGCGCGGCCCAGCTGGCGCTGCGTATGGTGGGCTCGGTCGGGCGCATCGACCAGAGCCGCCTGCGCCTGGGCCGACTGGCCGACGACGAATGGGGCCGCCTGTCCGAGGCGGTCGACAAGCTCGGCAAGGCCCATATCTATATCGACGAAAGCCCCGGCCTGTCGCCCAGCGAGGTGCGCGCCCGTGCGCGTCGCCAGGCCCGCATCAGCGGCCAGCTCGGCCTCATCATCATCGACTACCTGCAACTGATGAGCGGCAACGGCGGCAACGAGGAAAACCGTGCCACCGTGATCGGCGAGATCTCGCGCGGCCTGAAGGCGCTGGCCAAGGAGCTGAAGTGCCCGGTGATCGCGCTCTCGCAGCTGAACCGCTCGGTCGAAACCCGGCCCGACAAGCGGCCGATGATGTCCGATCTGCGCGAGTCCGGCGCCATTGAGCAGGATGCCGACATCATCATGTTCATCTACCGCGACGAGTACTACACCAAGGATGAATGCAAGGAGCCGGGCGTTGCCGAGATCATCATCGCCAAGCAGCGTAACGGCCCGGTCGGCACGGTCAAGCTGGCCTTTGCGCGCCAGCACACCAAGTTCGAGAACCTGGCGCCCGGCTATGTGAGCCCCGGCGGCGACGAATACTGAGCGGCCTCTCGACAAGTCCTGGCATGCTGTATAAATTAACAGTATGCCAATCAAGCAGCCCGACCCGAGCCAAGCGACCGTCCAGAAGGGGCGTGGCAGCGCCTGGCAGATCGCCCACCGTTTCGAGCGCGCCGAGCGCGAGGTCTTCGATGATGGCTGGGGCACGCTGGACCAGTGCGCCGAAGAAGAGCATCTGGCGCCGCAGACCGAGATCATCGAGGAGCGCGCGCGCAGCATCATCTCCAGCAACCAGTCGCCCGACATCAGCTTTGATCGATCGATCAATCCCTACCGGGGCTGTGAGCATGGCTGCATCTACTGCTTTGCGCGCCCGACCCACAGCTATCTGAACCTCTCGCCGGGCCTGGACTTCGAGACCAAGATCATCGCCAAGGTCAATGCGGTGGAGCGCCTGCGCGCCGAGCTGAGCAAGCCAGGCTACCGGCCGCTGTCCCTGGTGCTGGGCACGGCCACCGATGCCTACCAACCGGTGGAGCGGCGCCTGGGTCTGACGCGCGGGCTGATCGCGCTGCTGAGCGAATGCCGGCACCCGTTTTCGCTGGTCACCAAGTCATCGGGCGTCGAGCGCGATCTGGACCTGATCGCGCCGCATGCGGCGCGCGGCCTGGCCTCGGTCTATCTGTCTATCACCACCCTGGACCCGCAGCTGGCGCGGCTGATGGAGCCGCGCGCC